>NZ_JWHY01000016.1:0-101997 GCF_000830495.1 Halomonas sp. KHS3
CGGATTAAGACCAAATTAAAAGGCCTGAGTCCGGTGCAGTACCGAAATCAGGCCTTGGCTGCTTAGTTTTTCACTGTCCAAGTTTATGGGGTCAGTTCATTCGGCTGCCCTTTTTATTTGTGACTGGCTCTATTATTAAACCGTCACCCCCGCCGCTTCTGCTGGCGCTCACGGTTATTGGCTTTGGCGCGATCGCTTTTACGTAGCATTACCCAGGTCGCGCCCAACCCACCTTCCGAAGGCTGTGCGGAGACGTACGCCTGCACTTCCTCAAACTGGCATAGCCACTTGGCCAAGTATGAACGCAGTACGTTGGCGGGGCTATCAATCTCTCGCCCGCGGCCATGCACGATCATAACGGAGCGTAAATCGTGGGCGTAGGCTTCTTGAATAAAGGGAAACAGCATACGGCGACACTCTGTTAATGGGCGCCGAAGCAAGTGGAGCTGCGACTGAACGCTATAGCCCCCGTGCTTTAATTTATCGACTACACCCTGCTGAATGCCCTCGCGGCGATACTCCATGGGATCAAAGGGGGGCAGCAGATCGACAAAGTCGTCGGACAGAAAGTTGCGTGCCCCCATCTCTTCCTCTGCCCACTCCCGCCGAGCCAACTGGGATTCTGAGGGGCTTTTGCGATTAGCGCCTGGGTCAGCACGATTTCTCGGTGGCAAAGGTTTCACATCACCTACGAGAGCACGAAAATCCAGATCATCACGAAGCGGCTGATTCATTGCAGGCTCCTACGGCAGGTTCTAATGAGCACCTATTTTACATGCAGGCTTTACCAACATAGCCTAGCAAACCTGGGTAGTTTGCTTAAGCAGATTCATACAGTCGATAACATAGAACTTGTCATCCTCTGCCTGTAGCGACAAGCTAAACGTCCGTTTTTTTTATCGCCCCATTCATATTCTCATCCTACATTGCGAGGCGCCCTGGTGTGATTAAAATGGTTTGGCTAAAACGCCTTTTGATTTTAAGCGGTGTGGGGCTCCTTAGCTTAGCCGGGTGGCTCTGGTTAACCATGCTGAGCCCGTGGTTTTATGACCGACCTGACGATCTTCCTACTATCGAACAGCGAACCCATCAGGTCTTTGTGTATGGCACGCTACGCTATGCCCCCGTTCGCTTAGTGGTCATGGGAAGTTTCGGTGCCCCTAAAGATGCGGTGCTAGCGGGGTACCAACGCAACGGTCTCGACCTTTCACCCCAGCCGGGGAGCAACGTTAAGGGCCTACTGTTACGAGTGGATGCCGACGAGCTGTCTCGTCTTGATCGCTACGAACGACTGGGGATTCGTTACGAGCGCAGGACAATAACCCTCGACGATGGTACCCGGGCCTGGGTCTACCTGCGTTTACCTGAGCAACAAAATACGTTTGTACAGCACGCGGACTTCCCGTTCGCTCTGATACCATAGACACCATGCTGTGCCCTATTTTGCAAAACCCTCATGCAAAGCCCTATTGCCAGGACAGCTTTTATGAACCCATTCAGGAATAGTGATGAGTGAAATGACACCGTACGTTTTGGTTCTGTACTACTCGCGCTCTGGCGCGACCGCCACCATGGCGCAGCAGGTTGCGGCTGGTGTAGAAAGCGTGCCGGGTATTCAAGCGCGTTTACGCACAGTGGCGCCGGTTTCAACGACCTGTGAAGCCATTGAGCCAGAAATTCCTGCAGAGGGCGCTGTTTATGTTGAGCTAGACGACCTGCGCAACTGCAGCGGGTTAGCACTGGGTAGCCCCACCCGGTTTGGCAACATGGCCGCTCCGCTTAAGTATTTTATCGACTCCACCAGCAGCCTGTGGATGAACGGTGCCTTGATCGACAAACCCGCCAGTGCCTTCACTTCGACCTCCAGCCTCCACGGTGGGCAAGAGAGCACCCTGCTCACTATGCTGGTGCCGCTACTGCATCATGGCATGGTCTACGCAGGGGTTCCTTATAGTGAAACCACCTTGCTGGAAACGCGTACTGGTGGCACGCCCTATGGTGCAAGCCACTTAGCAGGAACGCGCAGTAACCGCTCTGTTGATGAGCACGAACGCGCGCTGTGTGTTGCCCAGGGCAAACGACTGGCACGACTCGCTCTAGCGCTGCACGCCATGCGTCAGGAGGCATTATGAGGCAGTGGCTGGAGGATGTAGAAGCACGCCATGGGCTTGATAAACTGACCCTTCGAAGCCGACAGGTGGTATTAGCCAGCTTTGCTCTTCTGCTGGTACTGGTTATTTACCGTGGCTTTTTACTCCAAGACGACGATTTTAACTGGCGGCCGGTGGTTGCGTTTGTGCTGCCCCTGGTACTGTTTTTACCCTCCATCATTGGTAAACGTGCTCGAGGCCACGCCTGGCTCGCCTTTGTTAGCCTGCTCTACTTCACGCAAGGTGTGATGTTGGTCACTTTGCCTGGGCAGGGCTTGCGTGGAGTGGTCGAGGCGGTTGTCGCACTGGTGCTATTTACCGGCTGTATGGGCTATGCGCGCTTTCGCAGTCGACAGCTGAATCAATAAACACCGCTTTAAAACCAGAGCCATAGTACGGTGCCCGCTGCAATCAATAGCGCACTCAGCGCACGTAAGCGCAGCGTGGCAGCCTGCAGTCGCTCCTTACGCGCATCGACAGGCTGCTGGCGAAAGCGCTTGGTACCTACCAGCATTGCTGCTACTAGCGGTTCACCTAGCAGCCGATGTGCGATCAAGCCAGCCAGGTGCAGCCCAATTAGAATGATGAGCAAATCACTGTTGAGCTGATGCAGTGTTCTCAACTGGTTGCCTACTGCTTCGCCAAATACGCCATAGAGCGGCGCCTGAAAAAAGATATCGTCACTTAAAAACAGCCCGCTCACGGCTTGAAAACTAAGCGAAAGAAGCATTAACAGCACCATCCAGCCGCCTAGTGGGTTATGGCTGGCATAAGCGCTGGGTTGGCGCTTAAAAAATGACTTGGCGTAGGCGACTGTTTTCGCGGGTGGATATAAAAACGTTTTAAATCTCGCATACACGCTGCCCAAGGCACCCCACAGCCATCGGAAAACGAGTAGACCGATTATCAGGTAGCCCGCCTGGGCATGCACTTCAATTGGAAATAGGAAAGGCGCTCCGCTAGTCTTGGTGGTATAAAATGAAATCAACACCGCCGCCACTAACCCCCAGTGAAACAGGCGAAGCCAGCCATCCCATACCTCAATCGCTACCTTGTCGCGCATAACATGTCCTCTCTCAGCAGTGATGAGCCCCCAGTGGTGAGATAGCTTCGCATTAATTGAGCCTTTCTCATAGAATGCGAGACAGTTAGCCGCAATCGTCAGTCGTAACGATTAGTCGCAACACCGCCGAAAATATAAGCAGTGAGTCAACGCATTAAACATCCATTGATGTCGGTCACTTGAGCTTTAAAGACAGACCGGCGAACATGGATGAAACTCCAGGGAGAAGTATTCGATGACACGTAACATAGCCGATATCAGGCGTGATTATGAAGGCGGCAGGCTTGATGAGTCCCAGACACCCGACGATCCATTCGTGCTATTCGATGAGTGGTTTAGCCTTGCCCTGGAAAAAGAGGGCAAAGATGGCAACGCCATGACACTAGCCACCGTAGATAGCCAAGGCCGCCCTCACGCGCGGGTGGTGCTGTTAAAGGGATTTGATGAGCGCGGCATGGTTTTTTACACCAATTACCATAGTCATAAGGGGAGCGAACTGAGCAATGTGCCCTTCGCGGCCATGACCTTCTGGTGGCCTTCGCTTTCACGGCAGGTACGTATAGAAGGCCCCGTTGAGCAGGTTTCAGCCGATGAGTCTGATGAGTACTTTGCCAGCCGACCACGGGGTAGCCAATTGGGCGCATGGATTGCGACTCAAAGTGTGGTGATTCCCGACCGTAACTGGATCGAAGAGCGCCAAAAGCGCTTTGAGCAAGCCTATGATGGCCAGGATATTCCCCGCCCGATCCACTGGGGTGGGTATCGTGTTACGCCGGAAATGATCGAGTTTTGGCAGGGTCAGCCTAGCCGCCTCCATGACCGCCTACGCTTTGAGCGTCGTGACGGCGGTGAATGGGGCCGTTTCCGCATGGCGCCATAACGTCAGCAACAAGTTCACAATTTAGGCCTGCGTTTTATACGCAGGTCTTATCGTTTTTAAAGCTTTTCAAATGCCTAATCTGGTAGGCTCTCAAGGCGGTGCCGCTGCCATTCACTTTCGGGTTCGTTGAGGCGTAACACCGCATCAATCACCTGCTCTTCCATGTTATAGCGGCATTTAAAGCCTAAGTGCTTCATCAGCGCCCGCATTGGATGGTTATCGACCATAATTTTGCCGACCATTTCCAGAGTGCCGATGTTCGTGCAGTAATCGATCATCTTCTTCATTAGCAGGCTGCCAATGCCCAGCCCTTGAAGGTCATCACGAATAATGACCGAGAACTCGGTACGAATATTGTCCGGGTCATTCCATACCCGCACCACCCCAAGCATCTCTTTGCTGCCCTCATCGCCTAAATATTCCGCGATAAACGCCATCTGACGGTCGTAATTGATATGCGACAGGATCGACAGGTCGCGCTGGGTTAAATTGGACTTATTATGGAAATAGCGGAAACGGATGCTCTCTTCTGAGAGCTGGCGATGGAAGGTGGTAATCAAATGGGCATCTTCGGCACGAATAGGCCTTACCTCGACCTGCCAGCCGTTTTTCAGCGTCACCCATTCACGCAGCTCTTCAGGGTACGGCATGATCGCAAAGCGCGATGGCGAACCAAGATCCAAGGCGAAATCGACGGCGACCATACCGTCACGATTCAGCAGCAGAGGATTTACTTCCAGACCCCGTAGATCGCTTAGATCGGAGGCCATTTGCGATAGTTTGACCAGCATTTGGCATAAATGCTGAATGTCACGCTCTGGGTCGGCGGAGTGTTCACGAATTAATGAGGCGGCGTGGGTTCTCCCTACCACATCGGCAGCCAGGCTCATATTGAGCGGCGGCAGCGCGACCTGGCGGTCAGCCAGCACGTTGACCTTATAACCACCGATGCCAAAGACGATAAGTGGGCCGAACACCGGATCACGGGTAATGCCCGCGCAAATCTGCATCGAGTGCTTGCCACGCTGCATGGGCTGTAAACAGTACTCGCGGATCGCATACTCGGGAAATTTTTCAGCGACTTTTTCACCTAGCTGGCGAACGCCTTCCGCTACCTGTTCGGGCGTATCCAAATCCTGTAGCAAGCCTGCTGAAATTTTATGCGGGTGCTTGCGGTAGCGATAAGGGCGACAGTTGCCTTCATGAACCACTTTCAGCGCTTTGGTGCCAGGTATCTCTGCAGCGCGAGCAAGCGCCTCATCGGGGTTGGCCAAATACACGCTGGGTGCCGTGGGGATACCATAGGCCTCGAGCACTTGGGCGGTTTCAGAGTGGGTCAAGGTTTGCCTGCCCTGCTCTTTTGCCTGCTTAATCAGTGTACGGCACTGGGCGCGTATTTCTGGACTGGTGGAAAATGGCAGGCTGGGGGGGATCTCTTGCAGCAGCGCTTGAACGCGCTGATAAATCACCATATGCATAAACGCCTTAACGGCCTTTTCGGGTGAAATATAGGTTGGAATCCCGGCTAAATTACAGATATGGCGCGCATTAAGCGCCTCTTTTAAGCCCATCCAGCTGGTGAGCAGGTTGCGGCGAAATTTCTTGCGGTTATCGATCAGCGCCTGGGCAGTCACCAGCGATGGCGCCATCCGGGTGGGTGCGTGCACCACCAGTACAGCATCCACGTTGGCGTCAGCAGCGACAATCTCCAGCGCTTGGACAAACCGCTCGGGCGAGGCGTTGCCGCCCAGATCCACCGGGTTCTCGCCCGGCTTGCTCATATCGACCTCGCTACGGTGCAGCGCTGCCTGGGTTTCGTCGCTAAATTCAGCCAATTTACCGCCCGCGCTAATCAGCTTATCGATCGCCAGCATGGCGGGCCCTAAACCGTTAGAGACAATGGCCAGACGATCGCCCTTCAGGGGTTTCATGCGCGACAGGGTTTCCAGCGCATCAAGCAGCTCATCGGAATCATTTACCCGCACCACCCCTGCCCGAGCAAAAGCGGCATCAAACACCACGTCACGGTTAGCAATCCCAGGCGTGGGTGACATGCCGGATATATCCGATTCTGGGGTGCGGCCGCTTTTTATTGCCAGTACCAGACGATTACGTGATGCATCACGCACGGCGGTCATAAAGTGCTGGGCGTCGCTGATTCGCTCAAGGTGCAGCATAATGGCCTGAGCGGGCGAGAATTGATTAACGTAATCGATCAGGTCTGGCAATAGCACATCGACACTGTCGCCAACGGTTATCAAGTGCGAAAAGCCCACATCACGCCCGGCGGCCCAATCAATCATCGCATTGGCCAGCATGCCGGACTGGCCCAGGTAAGCGACGCGGCCCGCTTTCACCGGCTGACTGGCGTAAGAGGCGTTAAGCTTTTTGCCCGGTACAATTAGCCCCATGCACTCGGGGCCGAGTACACGAATACCCGAGACGCGTGCCGCACTCAACATTCGTTCGCGAATGGAACCCTGATTGCCTTTATCTCGATCCAGGTAAGCCCCGCCAGAGAGCACCAGGGCCGCTTTGACACCGTATTGCCCAAGCTTTTTAATCAGGCTAGGCACACCTTCAATCGGCGAGCAGACCACGGCTAAGTCGGGCACTTCGGGTAGCTCGCTTACGCGGCTGACGCACGGCACACCGAAGACTTGAGAGTAGCCTTTTAGATTGACTGCCCAGAGCGGCCCTTTGAAGCCACCCTCCTGAATATTTCTCAGCACTAGACCGCCCAACGACGCGGGTTTTTCAGAGGCGCCAAACACCGCTAGTGTGCGAGGTTCGAAAAAATGGTGTAAAAAGCGCGTACTCAAAATGCGTCTCCCCTGACATGAATCGCGGCTGTACGACTTATTGACACTGTCGCCCAGACCCTGAAGGCGATTAAGGTGGCATCAATGATAATGGAGCGTTGGAATGATTACCGCCTACCTTACCCACCCAGACTGCTCATTGCACCACATGGGGCCGGAGCATCCTGAAAGCCCTCAGCGTCTGGAGGCTATTCGCGCTCGCCTATCGCTTGTTGGGTTATTACAGCAAACCATGCAGGCCGATGCCAAGGCAGCCTGCGAGGAGTCTCTTGCCAGAGTACACCCCTTGCGCCATTTGCGCTCCCTAGAGAAGTGCTTGCCCACCGAAGGCATCGTTACGCTAGATAGCGATACCATGATGAATCCTGACAGCTTACAAGCCGCACGGGTTGCAGCGGGAGCGGTTATTCGTGGGGTAGATCAGGTATTTAAGCGTCAGGCGGATAACGTTTTTTGTGCGGTTAGACCACCAGGCCACCATGCGGAAGCCAGCGATGCGATGGGATTCTGTTTTTACAATAATATCGCCGTGGGGGCGGCCCATGCGCGAGCCAAATATGGTGCCAAGCGTATCGCTATACTGGATTTTGATGTTCACCAGTGCAATGGCACCATCGATATCTTTAAAAATGATCCTGAGATACTGATCTGCACCAGCTTCCAGTATCCGTTTTACCCCTGGCGTTATTTGCGCAGCGAGTGGCAAAACGTTGTGAATACCCCGCTTGAAGTGGGCACCGATGGCCCAGAGTTCCGGCGCATCATCGAAAACCACTGGCTACCTGCCCTGCACGCCTTTAAACCTGACTTGGTGATGCTCTCCGCGGGTTTCGACGCTCACCGTGATGACCCCATGGGGGATATCTGTTTAGAGGATGAAGACTTCTACTGGATTACCCATCTAGCCATGGAGATCGCCACCCTGTATGCCGATAATCGCATTGTATCGGTGCTTGAAGGCGGCTATAACCCGAAGTCGCTGGCAAGTGGCGTTGAGGCACATCTAAAAGCGCTGTTGGGGCTGCCGTTTGCTGAAGTGCCCTAAGCAAGCGTCAGCGCTCTTGCTTCTGCCAGCCGTTCTTAGCCGCTTCTTTGCTGTGATATGATGTTCGTTTACGCGCGCCTATAGACACGCACCGTTAGACAACGCAGCCAATGTGACGACCTATGACCGCTACGACTGAAGAGCATGCCGCGCTGCGTATTGCATCGGGAAGCAAACCCTTTGTTGAGCCGTTGCGTTTAGGCGAGCGGCTCAAACAAATTCGTCTCGCTAATCAGTGGACGTTGGAAGAGGTTAGCCAGCGCACTGGGCTGGCCCGCTCAACGCTGTCTAAAATTGAGAACGATCAAGTCTCCCCCACCTTTAGCGTGGTGCAAAAACTCACTACCGGGCTCAACATCGACTTGCCTCAATTGCTCACGCCCCCCAAGCGGGAACGTTATACCATGGGGCGGCGCGATCTAACTCGTAAAGGCAAAGGGCAACTGCACCCCACGCCCACGTACGAGCACGAATTATTGGGCCATCAACTCGCCCAAAAACGTATGATTCCCTTCAAAACCATCGTACGTGCACGCAGCTTTGACGAGTATCACCAGTGGGTACGCCATGATGGCGAAGAGTTTTTGATGGTGCTGCATGGCGATATTATGCTCTACACCGAATTTTACGCCCCATTAGTGCTAGCTGAGGGCGACAGCATCTATTTTGATAGTGATATGGGCCATGCACTGGTATCCACTAGTCCAGACGATGCCGTTGTCTTGTCGGTCTGTACGCGCGGTGATGTGGCCTAAGCTATTCGAGAACCAGCGAGCCATTTACACGGGTTATAGGCAGTTGGTAGGCTTCGGCAAACCGGCCAAGCGGGCAATTCGCTTTGCCGGGCTGCCGGGGAAAAGCTGCATCAGGTAAATGGAACGCCCTTTCTCTTCACCCAGTGCGTTTTTGGTTGCTTTCACAAGCGGTCGCATCGCCGGAGCCATTTCGTAACGCTGATAAAATGCCCGCACTACTTCGATGACTTCCCAGTGTTCAGCGGTAAGCGTTAAACCCTCTTCTTCAGCCATTAAATGAGCAACGGATTCGTCCCACTCTGACTGGTTAACTAGATACCCTTCTGGGTCTAGCGGATATCTTTTTTGCGAATCAAGATAACGGTATACTTTTGTCTCTGACATACTTAGTACCAGGTGACTGTCTTTTCATACTGCTCGGTGAGCGCCACAAAGCCATCCATCTCTAGTGTGGGCAGCTCATTATCCGTGGCAATGCTGGCAAGCCCGCGGCTTATAAGGTCTTCCGATAGAAGGAATATGCGCGACTGACACTGCTGCCATGCCTGCCAGGAGGGATCAAGGGCAGCTGTTACCGCTTCTTCGATCAGCAGCACGGCATCCTGCCCCCCTATCGCTTGCTGCATTTGAGTAGCGACAATGCTATCAGGCGCTTTGGTGAGGATGTGTAAGATCATAATTCTCTCACTAGGCCTAAAAGTTAAGTATCTGGGTGTGCTGCTGTAACAGCCCTGGTATTTCCTGATCCGCTATCAGGGTGATGCCCTCTACCAGTGAATCGGCGGATAGATGCATCCCTTGCAGCGCTTCTTCGGTCACCCAAAGCTTGTCAATATCATACATTTCCAACATATCAATGGTGGGCAGCGTGGCTTTTTGCCCCGGCGCACCACTGCCCTGTTCTTTCAGCAGTGCCATTATACCCTGCCCCATAAACAGCAAATGCACGGGTTGTCCAAAGGCCGCCGCCACCAGTGCGGCATCTAACCCTTCACGTAACCAGTTTGAGCTGTGGGGCGCGTGGCGAATTATCACTAATAGTGCATCAGGTGTCGCCATTGGCTCTCCTCTAAGCAAAGGTAATCAGGCGATCAGCGCGTTGCTGTAGCTCAAGCAGTTGCCCTAGCCCTGTCAACTCGAAAGGAGGTGCTACATTAAAGACCTGCTTGCCATGTCGCTGTGCTTCCGATTCGCTCATCAAACCTCGTCGCAACGCAGCGGCAATACAGACATCTAACTGAATCGCATGCTGCTGATGCAGTTCAATCCAGGCTTCTCTGAGGTTGAGTTCATCCTGGGGAGGAGCCATCAGCGATGATGCATTATGAACGCCGTCGTGATAGAAAAAAACACCGGCAATCTGATGCCCTCGCGCTAGAACGGCATGGGCAAAACGCAATGCAGAGTGCGGTGCTGGGCTGCTATACGGCGCCCCCATCACCAATAAGCCGTACTGCATCATGATAATACCTGGTAACGGTTACCCTAAAAAAAGACAGGCCCTAGCAATAGGGCCTGTCATATCGTCTATCGCTTGCTTAGATCAATCGCTGCTCATAATACCCAAAATCGACAACAGGCTAACAAAAAGGTTGTAGATGGATACGTAGAGCGTCACCGTAGCGAGAATGTAGTTCGTTTCACCTGCGCGATGAATGATCTCGCTGGTTTGATACAGAATGGCTGCTGAAGCAAACAGCACAAAGCCAGCTGACACCATCAATGAAAGCGCCGGGATGTTAAAGAAGAACCCAGCCACCATGGCCAGAATCAACACGATGGCGCCCGCCATCAAGAAGTTGCTCAAAAAGCTAAAGTCTTTCTTGGTGGTAAGCGCTACCGCGGAAAGACCAACAAACGTCAGACCGGTCATGGCCAACGCGTTCATAATCAACGCACCGCCATTAGGCAGGGTCAGGTAGGCAGAAAGAATCGGCCCAAGCGTGAACCCCATAAAGCCGGTAAAGGCGAACGTTGCTAATAAGCCGGCCGCAGAATTTGCGGTTTTATGTACCAGGAACATTAAGCCGTAGGCACCAACCAAGAACACGAAGATGTTCATTTGTTGGATGCCGAGGGCTACAGCAGCACCCGCGGTGACTGCTGAGAACAGCAGCGTCATTGCCAGTAGCGCGTAGGTGTTACGCAATACCTTGTTAGTGCTAACACTATTGGCAACGCCACTCGACTGAGGACGTGCCGTACGTAAATCGTTGTAAGCCATGTGTTCATGCTCCCTAATGGTATTTCCAACAACTGACAAGCATGCCGTTACCGAGTTCCAGACGCAAGCCTTTGTCTGTCTCGAGAACACCCCTTCACCAATGGTGATTCAACGTTGAAACCGCTTTGTAAGCGTTGTCTATGCTGGTTAAGCACTTCGTTTAGACACCAAAATGATGAAAAAATTCTACTTACTGATCGTTCAAACCGCCCCTTTGGCGACGCCCAGCGCCGCCAAAGGGTTGCTAGCAAGGCTAGGTTATAGCTTCACCGGCTTCAAAAACCGGATCGAGGGTAACCACAGCTTAGCTTTGCACCTCTTCTTCGTCTTCTTTTTCATCTTTATGTGGCGTAACGGAGGTCACAGCCGTTTGACGCGCATCTTGAGGAGAGTTATAGATACGAGCATCAATCACATGCAGTACCGCCAATTGCGCAAACAATACCGCAAAACAGACGATCAAACCTTTTAACATGGCGGCATATCCAGGGATGGTGGGACTAACATCCGCATATTAGCCGATCGCTAGCCAAACACAATCTATTTTGTGCGCCTGAAAACACCCTGTTTGAAAGCGTTGAATAGCGCGCAAAGCAGCTGTTCAGAACACGCCGCGGCTACTCCTTAACGGATACTTTGCGCAGATCCTCAACCATTACCCCCTCGGGTAAATCTGATTCCTCCGCGGGCAGCCATACGGGAGAGAGAGCGCTATCTTCCCGGCCATCTTCATACTGATGACCGGGAATGCGGTAAACGATCTGACTGTGGTGGTGATCCCATGCAAATACACGATCCATATGCTTATCCTAAAAAATAAAACTTCAGCTATGACATTCAGGTTAAGCACGATGTTCCCTCGCATTACATCGACACATGCAACGCCTATAAGGTTAAATGTCGAATGGATTATTTGCTGACAAGGAGTCATCAATGAAAGCACTCATCGCCCTTTGCCAGGTTACCTTTATACTTGCAGGCTGCAGTTCAGGCCCCACTTCATCAAGAACCGCAGACTGTCGCCAACTGGCAGAGAAGGCTGGCGACACCATGGTCTACGGTGACTGCATACGCGGCACCCAAGTGAATAAGGCAGGATCTTAATACCACATTATTTTCACGTTGATTTTGCTGGATTAATGGCAGGTGATGGCTTGAAAGAATCTCATGGCGGTAAAGACCCACAAGAGGCCCTGCGTGCCAGGCTAACGAAAAGCTTACAAGAACGCAGGGCCTCGGCCCATCGCCGTAGAATCGGCGCCCGAGCGACTCGTCAACAGTTTTTAGAGGCGACTCGCAACGTTGGGGTCATTGTGGTCGCTACTTGCTTCACTGCTGGCTGGGTAGTCACTAACCCCAGCCTGAATACCGATAACGTTTGGCTCGGTGTGGGGCTAGGTATAATCTTGATCTTTGTAGGGTCTTTCGGCTATGGTTACGTTGAGCGTGATAAAACCTCAGATGAGGATGATAAGCCATGAATGAACTTATCCTTGCTGGCATGTTGATGAGCCTAGTGGTCGTGTCAGGTGGCATGGTATGGAGCCAGCACCGAGAACACCACGGTAAAAAATCGCTAACCGATAGCGCATTTTCCTGGATTGCCAAACACTTTGCTTAATAAATCCAGTTAGCAAATATGAAAGGGTCGCGAATAGCGGCCCTTTTGTTTATTACGAGTACGCTAGCAGGCGCGTATTGTTTCGCTTCAACAGCTCATTTTTATTTTAAAGGTGATGATAGGGCCAGCGACAGCGAAGGAACCGGGTCACTCTTTTATCATCACTCAATTCCCATGCCGAAAACTGGGCTGACACACCATCACCGTAAGAGACCACCATGCCTGTTATTCAGCGACTGCTCCGCGTTCTTAAAGCCTCTACGCTACAAATTTCGTGGACATTCCTGCTTCTTATTGTGCTCGCCCATATGGGCACCACCTGGATGCTTTTCTCACTGGTCGGCGAATCGCTGGCCGACTCCGCTACCAACTGGGTTTATTTTTATGTCGTTGTTTCTAGCACCGTAGGTTTCGGTGATTTCAGCCCGACAACCGTGGCCGGGAAGTGGATCGCTACGATCTATCTCATTCCAGGTGGCATTTCGCTGTTCGCTGCCTTGATCGGTAAAGCCACCGTCACACTTTCAAATTTTTGGAGATTGCAGATGCAAGGTAAAGGCGATTTCAGCCACTTGTCCGGTCACACCCTTGTCATTGGCTGGCACGGCGAAACTACCGAGCGCATTTTGGACATTCTTAAAGCTGATAAGGGCCTGCCGGATGAAGTCGTGCTCTGCGTTACCAAGGAGATGAGCAACCCACGCCCTGCGGATTTGAAGTTTATTAAAGGGGAAAGTTTCTCCAATGCCGAGCTTCTCAAGCGAGCGGGTGTCGAAAGCGCCAGCCGCATCATCATTTACGACACCAGCGATGATCGAGTGGCCACTGTCGCGCTGAGTGCCTACAGTCTTAAAGCAAAAAACGCCCATATCGTCGCCCACTGCGCCAATCCCGACACCGCAGCGATGTTACGGCGCACTTTGCCCGGCATCGAATGCACCCAGGCCTTAGCGTTGGAAATGCTGGTACGCTCAGCCTCTGATGCGGGAATTTCGCGAGTCGTTAACGAACTACTCGCGGTTGATCGTGGCGCTACCCAGTACCAAACCAAGTTAAGCCAACCGCCTGCCGGCGCCACCTTTGGCGATCTATTTATGCAAGCAAAAAAGGTTTATAACGCCACCGTACTGGGGCTCGCCAATAGCAGTGGCGACGGCGAAGGTAATATGCTCAATCCCGCCAACAACCGCCCACTCAAAGATGGTGACATACTCTACTACATGGCTGATAGACGCCTTTCTCAGCAGCAACTGAGCGAGCTTCTCAGCGTGGAAAGTTAACGAGGTGGGTTTGTTCTTGTGATAGTTCTGATATAGCGCTTGGGTTTAGAGGCGGCGGTAAAAAGCGGTAGCGGCGAGGCACACCCGGCTAACGCTCTCCTACTCCGTAAGCCCCCAAAAATGCGCTATATGCCGAGTCGACGAAATGCCGACTTCCAGCATATACTTATCTGCTTCTCCGAGGCCTTCGTCGCCTCCGGCCATGATTGGCGTTCCGTGGCCCATCCCCTCGATGATGTACTCCTCGATCACTTCCTGCCTATCCGCATTGCACCAGACCTGGCGGGGAAAACCGGCCACTTGCTCTACCCGTGTCGGTGGCCCTTCAACTTTGTGGATCTGCTGCCACTGCCGAACAATAGAATCGGCGTTGGCGTTATCAACGGTCGAGTCGCTGCCCCCATGCCAGACTGAAATTGTTGGCCAAGGGCCGTCGAAAGTTGAAGCGCCACGCACAAGCGCGTCAAGCCGGTGGTCCGATGGGCCGCCATACCCCTTCATGCGAACCATCGCCTCTATCAGGTTGTCCGCGCTACGATAGGGAAGACCAGCGATGATCGCACCTCCTGCAAACACCTCTGGATAAGTCGCCAGCATCACCGATGTCATGGCACCACCTGAAGACATGCCGGTGACAAACACCCGCGTGGAATCGATGGCGTGATCATCAACAACCTGCTTGATCATATGACGAATAGAGAGTGGTTCACCGCCGCCTCGACGGCTATCGCCAGACTTGAACCAGTTGAAGCTGCTAATAGGGTTATTGGTTTTTCTTTGCTTTGGATACAGCAGTGCTATGCCGCTCTCATCGGCAAGAGTCGACCAACCTGACCCGCGGTCATAACCCTCCGCCGACTGGGTGCTGCCGTGAAGCACGACGACGAGCGGCCCATTCTTGGGGAAGTTCTTCGGTATATAGGTGTCCGCATGCAGCGACCCGGGGTCAGCCCCAAATTGTTGCAAGTTGGTCAGACGATCATGGCTATTTGAAGATGTCGGCATATAACCTCCTTGTACAGGTTAGCTCTAAGCTGGGGGTAGCAATCCACTCGCAAAAAGACAGCATTAGAGCTACCCCTGCTGCCAAAGGACAAAGAGCGGGGCGAAGAATGAGTTATAACCGAACAATTTATTTCAGGGAGGGACGCTGCCTCCCTTGCAGCGCATCGCGCAACATCCTTGTTTAGGCATATCCTTTGCCTCGCTTGCTTTAATGATGAGCCTTAAAGCGCACATTTACCGTGCGCTAACGAACATAGCAGTGAGGATTTTCAGGTATGCAGACTAGAAAGCGTTCATCTACTCATCCGGCGCTAACTCCTCACGTCTGGGCGGGCGCCCCACCTGCACTTCGCTAAGATCTTCTTGGGACAGGCCGCGGTATAACGCAAACATCATTGCAAACACCAAAATGAACATCGGTAGGCCAACAACGGTAATCACCTCCTGCAAAGCAGTAAGCCCGGCCTCGCCAGCAAGCACAATCAGCATCGCTGCCAGCATACCCTCCGAAACACCCCAGAAAACACGCTGATGCCATGGTCCGGGATCCGCACTGCCGGTACACAGCATATCGACAACCAGGGACGCAGAGTCTGATGACGTGGCAAAGAAGATCGCAACGATCACAACAGCCAAGCCCTGGATTAACGTAGCGGCCGGGAAGCTCTCGAAGAATGCGAACATAGCGAGGGGGATGCTTTCACCTACGGCGGCAGACAAGATACCTGCCTGCTCTCCCAGTGCTTCTCGAGCATCGGGCCCAATCCCGTCGATCTCCATTGCCGACCAACCAAAAATTGCAAACCAAACCAGTGTGAAGATAGAGGGGGCAAAAAGCACACCAAGGACGAATTCGCGGATTGTGCGCCCGCGTGAAATTCGCGCCACAAAGATCCCGATGAAAGGCGACCACGTCACTGTCCAGGCCCAATAGAATACCGTCCAGCTACCCTGCCACCCCCAGGCGCCGCCATCCCTGGAATAGCTTGCCAGCGTGTCATTCCAGAAAGCCATGGGCAGCAGGTTCGTTATGTAGAGACCAAAGGTTTCGACCACAGCGCGCAAAAGGAAAACGGTCGACCCGGTAAAGAGTACAAACAACAACAGGCCGACGGCCATGGCGATATTGATATTAGAAAGCCGTTTCACGCCTGAATCCAGCCCCGCCACAATCGATCCCACAGCGACAGCCGTCAGCATGGCAATGATGAACACCTTGGTGATAACGGCATCTGGAATACCAAACAACTCCGTTAGCCCCGCATTGATCTGTTGGGTGCCCAGGCCAATAGAGACCGCTACGCCAAACAGGGTGCCAAGTATGGCGAAGACATCCAGAGATTTGCCGAGAGGGCCATAAATGCGCTCGCCTAACAGCGGATAGAATACTGAACTAAAACGCATCGGCAGATTATAGCGATAAATAAAGTAAGCAAAAGCCAGTCCGGGCATAGCGAAAATCGCCCAGGTATGTAGCCCCAGATGGTAGATCGAAAAACTCATGGCATCGTCGGCGGCTTCCACAGAGAAAGGCACAACATCCGGCCTGGGTGGATTAGAAAAGTGGGAAATGGGTTCGGCCACGCCCCAGAACATCAGCACCGTTCCGATGCCGCCTGCGAACAGCATGGTGAACCAGGAGATATTATTGTAGGCAGGTTTTGCATCATTGCCCCCCAAGCGGATCGCCCCGAACCGGCTAAGCGCCACCCACAGCAGAAACGCTACCCAACTCGTCACCCCTAAAATAAAAAACCAGCCAAGATTGGTAACAATCCATTCCCGCCCGGCACCAAAGGCTGCCCCGATGGGGCCCGGCGCAATCAGTAGCACCACAAGAAAAAGGATCATGATCCCTGCGGACGTGAAAAAAATGATGGGATCCGTCTTGAGGCCCAGTTTTCTCGCTAGTGCATCCATTATTATTCCTCCCGTGTCTTTCCACCAACATAGGAGTCATTGACCGATAACGCCAAGGGGCCAGCAAACCGTGATATTTTCCCAGGAGAAACTACGTATGAATAACCACTTACCTGATAGACGATAATCGATTATCTCAGCCGATAACCCACTCCAGTCAACGTCTCTATCCGCGCAGACTGGCTGCCAAGTTTGCGGCGCAAGGTGCGTACAATGGCATCAACCACATTGCTGCCTCCTTGATATCGGGTACCCCAGACATGCTGCAACAGCTCACGACGGGACACTGCCTTACCCTGGTGTTCGACCAAATAGCGCATGACACCGAACTCAAGGGGCGTCAGCGCAACGAAGCCTTCCGCCAACATCAGTTGCCGGGCTTCGACATCTAACAAGGCAGGATCACGCTTTATGCCCAGCTCGGCCGCGGCAAGCTCCGCCAGCCAGCCATCCACAGATGCCGGCCCGAAATCGAGCACCGCACTCGGATAGCAAACGCCATCCAGCTCCACCTCCCATCCGCCAAGGACTTCAAACCCCAGCCGCTGCGCCACTTGCCGGTAAGCGCCAAGATCGGTCGCCGTAAGATAGACCCGCCGCAGCCCAGGGCGCAGCTCCATATAGCTGCGCTTAAGATCCAGCCAGATAGCCGCCTGTATTTCACTGGGTGAATCGCCTTCCTTGAGACTTAGCCAGCGGCGACAAAATAACGCCACCTCGCCCGACCGCATAGGCGACTGTTCAAGATGGGAATACCACTGGGCGGTCACCGGGTCATTGAGCAACCAACTGGGTTCAACCTGGTCGGAGCGCAGTTTGCAATACAGTCCTTCTACTTCCCCGGTCACGCCCCGCACGATGGAAAACGCCTGGGGCATACGCCGCCACCATTGCAGCAGAAGCTCGCTGGCCTGACGGCCATCACGGGCGCGGACAATCCCGGTAAGGGCTTCATCGTCTTGAGGCTGTGCCGCTTCCACGCTGTGAAGCGTCGTCACGGTGGGGAAAAATGCCTCACGCACCACGGGGTTTTCAATCAGGTAGAGCATGTCCGCCGTATAGCGCCAGAGATCGTCGCTGGCCGCGAATTGCGACTCGCTGACCAGCTGTCGCCAGGCCGACCGACGATAGTCCAGGTAGCGGCTAGGGTCGCTGGCATGCAGGGAACGGGCAAGCGGATCACGCACGGCCTCATGAATAATCAGCCCGTCATGCATGCCATCCACAAAGGGCAACCTGCGCAGCCGCTCGTAGGCATCCTGGGGATCGAGTTCCGGAAACAATGCCTGTAACAGAGAGACCGTCACCCGGCGTAGCACCACGGCGCCCTCCAGCACATGTCGGCTCGCCGAATCTTCCACATCGGCAAGAAACATCCGACTCAGCTCATCAACCGCGTGCTGTAGCACCGTCTCTTGCGGCCACGAACGGGCGTGGTTTTCCCGGCTGGCGGTGGCCGCCAGTTTCAGCGCCAGCGGATGACCATGGGCGGCCCGGATCAGGGATGCCGCATCTTCCTCCTGTATGCCATGCAAATTAAGGAGCACTTGAGCCTCCGTCGGGCTCAACGGCTGTACCGGCACACTCTGAACCAGGCGCCCCCAGTCCGGCGCCGCAAACCAGACATCCAGAGGGCGTTGGCGACTGAAAAAGACGATGCGTACGTTATCCGGCAACAACGGGACAAATATCTGACGCAGCCAGGTATCGAGCAGCCTGAACACTTCGTAGGTGTCCAGCGCGAGCAGAACCGTGGGGCCCAGCAGGCCCAATCGCTCCACCAGCGTATCCACCCCCGGTCCACCATCCCCAATGGCGACACCTAGCGCATGTAAAAATCCAGGTTCGGTGGGCTCTATGTGGCGACAGTCCAGTCGGATGACGCTAGCACCTGCGTCCTCCGCCTCGGCCGCCAATATGTCCAGCAGCGCCGTCTTACCAATGCCGGTAATACCGTAGACATGCGCCACCCGAGGCCCTGCCGTCGCAAGCACACCGCGAAGAGTATCAAGCTCACTAGTGCGGCCAACGAAACCCTGATAGGCCCGGTTGGTCGTCAAATCCGACGTCCATTGCCACATGGCTGGTTTCTCTACGTGTCAGGCTTAGCTGATACCTGAGTTCAGCATAGCTACAAATAACCACCCGACACAGTAGTTGCGCGCCGAACGATGACACTCAGATGCAATTCTCACGTAATTCTCATCAGTTCCTCACATCCCGCGAGCGATTCAGCGCTATAACAAGAGATACCCAAAAAGAAATATCACAAAAGCCATCCAACGACGTTAGGAGGAGACGACATGAATCCCCAATGGAGCCTGAAAGGCGACTACCTCGAAAGCTGCAATTGCAAAGGTGCCTGCCCGTGTATCTACCTCGGCAGCCCTACCGAGGGTGAATGTACCGCCCTGGTGGGCTGGCACATTACCCAAGGCCAGTTCGAGGCAGTGGATCTCGACGATAGGAATGTGGCTATCGCCCTGCACTCCCCCGGCCCCATGGCCGAGGGAAACTGGAAAGTCGTGCTGTATATCGACCAGCGGGCAGACGAGGCCCAACAGGAAGCGCTAAGCCGCATATTCGGCGGCCAGGCCGGTGGCCACCCGGAGCTGTTGGCCACCTTTATCGGCGAGGTGCTCGCGGTAGAACACCTTCCCATCCAGTTTGAAGTGGAAAAGGGGCATCGACATCTGAAACTTGGCCAATCCGCCAACACGGAAATTACCGCCCTGGAGGGCCAGAACGGCGCTGAGGTGACCATTCATCATCACCCGTTGGCGGTAGCGCCGGGCGAGTCTCTGGTAGTGGCCAAGTCGCAATCGTTGCTGCACCGTGCTTACGGCATCAACATTGATCTTAGCGAACGCAGTGCGTTTTATTCACCCTTCGCTTACAGCGGGTCTTGAGGGGGCATTGGCGATGGAACTGACGATGAGCACTCTCCATGCCCGGGAACGCTTACTGACCTGGTTAGCACTGATAACCGTGGCAATATTGGCGTGGGGTTACCTGCTTATGCACGGCATGCACGCGCAAATGCCGATGAATGGGGAGATGGCCAGCACAGGCGACGACGGCATGAGCGTGCTGGTCACGGCCACTGTGATGTGGAGCGTGATGATGGTGGCCATGATGCTACCCAGCGCTAGCCCCATGCTGCTTACTTTCCTGCGCATCCACCAGCAGCGCGAACGCGAGGCAGGTGCCCGCGCAGCCACCTGGGTTTTCATAGCAGGTTACCTTGCCGTGTGGCTGGCGTTTGCGGGGGCAGCCGCCGTCATGCAATGGGCGTTGCAGCAGAGTGCGCTGTTAAGCTCATCCTTGGGCCACGTGACCCCACTGTTAGGAGGCACCCTGCTGGTAACCGCAGGTGCTTTCCAGTTCAGTGATCTTAAACAGGCCTGCCTGAACAAGTGTCGTTCGCCCTTAAGCTTTCTGATGACCGAATGGCGTGAAGGCAACGGCGGAGCGCTGATCATGGGGCTCCGCCATGGCGCCTACTGCACCGGCTGCTGCTGGGCTTTGATGCTGCTGATGTTCGTTGGCGGCGTCATGAGCCTAGTTTGGATGGCGGGGCTAGCCCTTTATTTTCTAGCAGAGAAGCTACTCCCCCAAGCAGAACGGATTAGCCAAATCAGTGGGTTCCTACTCGCTGGTGTAGGCGTCATCATTTTGCTGTCTGCTGCCTATTAAATCGAATTACCTTGCCTTTTGGTGGGGCCACTCCCGCAGCGTTGGCAAAATAAAGGGCGCCTATATCAATATCGGGATTATGGAGTACTCCTGACACTGATATACGCGCCCATAGCTCAGCGTATTGCGCTATCGAACGTTAGACGTAAAAGTCCAGATCCTCTTGGGCTTTTAGCAGATCGCGCATCTTGATGGGATCGTCGCCAAAGAAGAAGATGAGCCCCCAATGAGTCCCGAAAGCAGACCGGTCAGGCACTGTCTCTTCTGCCGGTGCGACCAGTTCGTGTGACTCGAAGTACGGGTGATTAATCGTCTCTTCAGGCATTTCCAGCTTGCTGACAACACGACGTCGTGGGTATACACCAAAACAACCTGCGTAACCCTTCGCATCGACTACTTCGCGGGGGAAGAACGCCGCTACTTCTTCTTTTGTACTTTTCGGGTCGAACACCAACATTGACGCTTGATAGGCGTTAAAACCGTAGGCTTTTTCGATCAGTTCGAAAGCTTTGAAGCCGGGTGGGCGGTAGGCAACTTCGCCAAAGTACATCTCACCGTCAGCTGTCACGAAGTACTCGGGGTGAATCAAGCCGAACTGGATGTCGAAGGTTTTGATCAACAGCTCGATCTGTTTGGTGATCGCATTGCGCCAGCTCTCAAGCTCCTGGGTAGCAGGCACGAACACCGAGTAGCCTAACGTCACGTATTCCGAAATATTCAGGAACTGAATTTTGCCATCGTGTATCCAGGCTTCAACGGCAAACTCCCAGCCGCTCAAGTGACTCTCCATCAGCAGCGGATACTCCTCATCCGGAATGTTATCAATTTCTTCTAACGTTCGGATCATCCGGTGGCCAAGACAACCGGCTTTATCGAATGCTTTGACGTGTATCGGGTCATCCGGATCACCATCAAGCTTGAGCAGCGTTTGATTGACACGCTTCATAAAGCGGACGATGTCTTCTTTTTCGTGCGCCTCTTCAAATATCCCAACGCGGATACCGCCAAGCTGGGCACGGCGCTTCATCAAGGCCTTATCACGGAATAGAATAGACTGACCAAACATGCGTGGGCTGTCGAGAAGTACGGAGTTGATGGCACCTGACCACTCAACGGTTTCTTCAAACAGTGGGATGGCGACGTCTACGCCTTCAGCTTTCAACTTTTCGGCAATCTCCATGGAACGATCATTCAAGCGAATAAAATCCCAGGAAATGAACGGTATATTGTTCGCAGCACAGAAATCCTCAGCCCATTCGGGAGCAACGACGATATAGCGACGGTCAAACTTTTGCGCCGCCTTAATCGCGTTAATACTCCATCCAAGTAAGGCAATGTAACCTTTGTTCGGATCTTTGGGTGTCTCGGTACCTTTCACCGAGTCCATTTCCGGGTCACGCCAGGCCGCTACTGCTTCGGGTAATTGCTTTTCTGATGTTATCGACATTTGATGTCCTCCTTGCTGGTTAACCCAAATTGACTGGGCTGAAACTGGAGCGCACCAAGTGAGCCAAGCCGCAGTCAGTGGTGTTCAGAAACGATTGAGTAAGCCAGCATTAGGGTTTTTTTAGCGCACCCGTCGTAACTAAGCTAGTCGATACGGTTACAAATGGCAATTAAACTGTAGAGCTTCTGTTGAATAACTGTAGAAGTTATCTCACCGATAGATGGGGATAATTTTTAAAACGCAGTTGATCAACAGCAACCCTATGCATTGAAAAATTCAGAAGGTCGAGCCTTTATTACCGCGTCATCGATTAACCACCATCATGTTCTGCAGCGTCTTCAGCTCCCTCCTCGACCATCTCTTCGGCCTCCTGCTCCTCTTCTGCGGAAGCTTCAGGCCTTCCTTGATCTTTGCGACCAACGGTAAGCGTGGTAGAGAGGCCAAAGTGGTCAGAGCCTTGCACCTTCACTATGTCGATATCAATAAGATGAAAACCGTCAGAAACGAAAAGATGGTCAATTGGGTATCGCCACCATGGGTATTCCGCATGGTAGGTGCTGAGCAATCGCCGGCCACGGCGGGGATCTTTGAGATCACTCAAGTCAGCGAAAAGCTTGGTGGTGTCAGACCACGCAACGTCATTAAAGTCACCGGTGACGATCCAGCGGTTGTCTGGGTCTTTTTCCACATGACGAGCAATAAGCATGAGCTCTGCATCGCGTTCTCGGCTGTCCCGTCGTTCGTCCTCGTTGCTGACGGTTCGTTCCTGCAGACCTGGCGGAACCGGATGGGCGCCAACGAAGCGCACTGGCCCGATGTCTGGCACATCAATCGTTGCGAAAATGGAAGGCCGACGCTCAGAGACCAAATATTCAACCTCCTGCTCCAGCAGCGGAATCCGTGACCATAGCACGATCCCAAGGCCCTCATCGCGCACCTCCCCTACTCTATGGGCGTACTCCTCATCAAGTGGCGCTAGCCCATCAGCCCAAGCGCTATTAACTTCGATTAGCAGTAGTAAATCGGGATCCTCGCGCTGAACCATTGCCACTACCTCAGCGTACTGATCATTTTTGTAGTCAACATTTGCCGTTAGCACTTTTAACGTCGTCTGGTTTTCGCCGGGTTGAACCTCAGCGGTGGGCACCTCGGTCGACCAAACGGATGTAAATGGCAGGATGTGCGTTAAGTGCCACCCTCCCACTGCAAGGATGACCACTCCCCACACGGCGTGCTCTTTTGTTGGGCGCTTTAGCCAAGCGTGCACGCCTAGCAGCAGTAGTGGTAAGACCAACGCGCCCGTTAGCTGCAGTCGTGGAAAATCCCACAGCCTGATCCACCACTGACCGCTGGATATTAATGGCAGCAAGGCCACCACTACCATTAAGAGCACCAACAACCGGATAACCCAGAGAAGGAGTTTTAACAACATGAAACCTCTCAAACGCGACAACGGTAACCAGGAGAATCCCGGTTATACCGGCCTAGATTGCCGCGGATATTGTGACGATTTAAGCATACCCCTCTCTGGATAGCTGCATGCCCTCTGCAAACCGTATCCCGCCATAGTGGCAAAGCGATCATCACATCGATATAGCCCGGAAAAACGCATACCGAAAATGGGACTGATCACGCCCAGGTGATAAGCTCACCAGCCTGCATAGATTCGACCTTTGAGGTAAGCATAGTGACGAGGAAAACCTTGCTACGTGCCCTGGTTCTGCCAACGCTGACAGCGCTGGTGTTTTTGGGTCTGTGGTGGTTATGGTATTGGCAATACAGCCAAGTCCAAGCCGATTCACATCGTCACGCTGAAAATCGCTTGGCGCTCTACACGAGCAGCCTGCAAGGGGCGCTAGAGCGTTTTACCTACCTGCCCGGGCTACTCGCCCAACACCCTTTAATTCATGCAGCGCTTCGCGAACCCAATGATATATTTCTGACGCAGGCTAACCAGCATCTGGCCTTGGTGGCCGAACGCTCCGGCGCCGAAACGATCTTTCTCATGAATGACCAAGGGGTCACGCTGGCCAGCAGCAACTACGAACTCGAGCAAAGCTTCATCGGCCACGATTATCACTTCCGACCCTATTTTTTCGATGCTATGGAGGATGGTAGCGGTGAATTTTTTGCGGTTGGCAGCACTACTGGACAGCCAGGTTACTTCAACTCTTACGCCGTCACTTTTTCAAACACTGCCACCGCAGGAGTGCTTGCGGTCAAGGTCTCTCTGGAGGCGCTCCAGGAAGATTGGCGCCGAGCAAATGAAAACGTCATATTGTCAGATGCCAACGGCGTAGTTATCCTTTCCAGCCGCGAGCAGTGGCGTTTTGGGCACATCGATCAACTTTCTGACGCCGCCTTAGAGCAGATTAATGCCCAACGCCAATTTCTTGATGAACCGCTCCCCCTATTGGGACGCCGCCTTCCTGACGACACCCTGGTAATGGAGGCCCAAGGAGAAGACGAGCGTTTTCTGATCACCTCCTCATCGCTTTCCACGCTTGGCTGGTCGATGCATTACCTGAGCCCAGTGCAGCCGCTTTATACCAGTGCCCGCAACATGCTTTTGGCCGGTCTGATAACACTTTCCGCTTTACTGTTACTCGGCCTGTGGCTACGAGAACGACAAAAACGCCACCGCATGCGCGATGCTCAGGCGCAGATTATCCAGCAAACCAATATACGCCTGGAAGAGCGCGTCCAGGAGCGTACCCGGGCATTGGAAGATGCCCAGACCGAGCTGGTTCAGGCAGGTAAATTGGCCGCCTTGGGCACCATGGCGGCAGGTATCGCCCATGAGCTGAACCAGCCACTGTCCGGCATACGTACCTATGCTGCCAACGGCGAACGGCTGCTGGCGATGGGTCGTCAGGAAATGGCTAGTGATAACTTTCAACGCATTCAGGTATTGAGCAAGCGCCTGGCTCGGCTGATCGAACAACTCAAACTCTTCGCCCGCAAAGGAGGCAGCCTGGAGAGTGTCGATCTTCAAGCCAGCCTAAACTTCGTGCTTGAGCTACTCGAGGAACGCTTTCAGCAACAAAAAGTACGCCTTGAGCGTAACGGCGCCTGGCAGCAGCCACTGCTGGTACGCGGAGATGAAGTCCGCCTTGAGCAGCTACTTACCAATCTGCTTGGGAATGCTTTAGATGCCTTAAACGAAACGCCTGACGGCGTGATTTACCTTCACGCCGAAATAATCCCGACGCAAGTAATTTTGACCATTCATGATAACGGCCCGGGTTTGCCCCCAGAGGTTATCGAGCACATGTTTGACCCTTTCTTCACCACCAAGCCAGTTGGGGAAGGTTTAGGGCTGGGACTGTTTATCAGCTACGGTATTGTTCAGGATCTTGGCGGCAAGCTTAGCGCTGGCAATCAACCTACTGGAGGGGCTTGGTTTCGATTGGCGTTACCGCATGGAGAGGAGACTCCGTCATGACACAACCATCTTCTAACGCCTTCTCTCGCATACCAGCCGCCACGCTATCGGTTTGGTTGGTGGAAGACGAAGCAGATGTACGCGATTCGCTTAGTCAATGGCTGGAAGTATCAGGACTAGCGGTGCGAGCGTTTTCCCGTGCCCGCGAAGCGCTTAAGGCACTTCAAGATGATCAGCAGTGCGGCGTATTGATCAGTGACATCAAGATGCCGGAGATGGATGGCCTGGCCCTGTTTGCCGCTGTGCAAGAACTCGACACGCCGCCGCCTGTGATTCTGATTACGGGCCACGGTGACGTGCCCATGGCGGTGGCCGCAATTCAGCAGGGGGCTTGGGATTTTGTACAAAAGCCCTTCGATCCTGAGCGCTTGGAAGAGTGCGCGCGTCGAGCGCTGGAGCATCGCGCCCTGGCGCTGGAAAATTTGCAGTTGCAGCAGGCTCTGCGGCATAACTATTTGAACACTCGGCTGCTCGGCGACTCTGCGCTGATGCAGGAGCTACGACGCCAAGTGGAAAACCTGGCCGCCAGCCGCGCCAACATAGTTATCAATGGCGAAACTGGTAGCGGCAAAGAGGTCGTGGCCCGAGCTCTCCACGATTTCGGTACCGGCAATCAAGGCGCTTTCGTGGCTTTGAACTGCGGTGCAATGAACAGCGAGTTGATCGAGTCGGAGCTTTTCGGGCATGAGAAAGGCGCCTTTACCGGGGCCGGAGAGCAGCGCATCGGGCGTCTGGAAGCCGCTAGCCACGGCACCCTGTTCCTGGATGAAATTGAGTCACTGCCGCTATCTGCACAGGTCAAGCTGTTGCGTGCGCTACAGGAAGGCGAAATCACTCGTCTGGGTAGCAATCAGGTGATTCACCTGCAGCTTCGCGTCGTGGCGGCAAGTAAAGAAAACTTATTAGAGATGGTCGCTGAGGGCAGTTTTCGAGAGGATCTCTATTATCGCTTGGCGATTGCCGAGCTGGCGATTCCCCCCTTGCGTGAGCGGCGCGAAGATATTCCCTTACTGTTTCGCCACTTCTGTCACCAAGCCGCCGAGGTTCATGAAAGGCCTCTCCTCGAGCCTACAACGGAGCTACTTGCCGCCCTGGGTAATCACCGTTGGCCGGGAAACCTGCGCGAACTGCGCAATATTGCGACACGCTTTATTTTGGGACTGGATCTGCCCTGGCAAACGTCGAGTGTGCCGCTATACCAAGCCAGTGCCCTTTCGGCGCGCATGGAAGCATTCGAAGCCACGGTTCTGAAAGAGTCGCTAAAGCGCCATGCCGGTAATATTCAAGCGGTACTGGAAGAGCTTGACCTGCCCCGCCGCACGCTCAACCAGAAGATGCAGCGCCATCAGTTGCGCCGTGAAGATTTTCTCGTTCCCTAGACATCATTTAGGAAGGCTTTATTCATCGGCCATTTGTTGCCGATGATGGCGAAAACCATCGGCAACAAATGGCCGATAGCCGCGCCGCCAGCTTCGCCTTTCGTCGAATACGAAAACATGCAAACATTTGATTAATATCTGGTTATTTAAAGTTGGCTAGCTTCTCGCTCTATGGGGAAACGGAGTAGCGATTACTCCCATAATTCCAATAAGCCAGGAGCAACTCCATGCTGAAACGTCAATTTCTCAAAACCACACCTATTCTCAAAACCACATTGTGCCTTGCTACCGCCGCAGCAATCGGGGTCAGCACCTCCGCTGCTATCGCTCAGGAGAGTGATCAAGGCGGCCAGTACATCATGGGCACCGCGACCACCGGCGGGACTTTCTACCCGGTAGGCGTAGCGCTCTCCACCCTGGTACGCGTCAAGCTAGAGCCCACCCATGGCATCTCTGTTTCCGCCATCAGCTCGGCTGGTTCGGCCGAAAACCTGCGCCTGATGGACGACAGCCAAGCCCAATTCGGCATTCTACAAGCGCTTTACGGCGCCTGGGCTTGGTCAGGTGAAGGCCCGGTACCTAAGGCCTACGACAACGTACGCTCAATCTCCATGCTATGGCAGAACGTCGAACACTTCGTGATGCGCGACGAGCTTGTCGAAACCGGTACTATTGACGATCTGGCCCAGCTATATGGGCGCGGCTTCTCCATCGGCGCACGCAATTCCGGCACCGAAGGCTCCGGTCGGCAAATTCTTGCCGGTCTGGAAATTGATCCGGAGCAGATGAATATCGCCTACCTGGGTTACAGCGCCAGCGCTGATTCTATGCAGAACGGCAATATAGACGGCATGAACATACCGGCGGGCGTGCCGGCTTCCGCGGTGACCAGTGCTTACGCCAACATGGGTGGTGACATTACCACGCTGAATGTGACCGCAGAGCAGCTTGAGCGAATCAACGGCCAATATCCGGTGTGGAGCGCTTTCGACATTCCCGCCGACACCTATCCCGGCCAGGAAGCGCCGATCAACACTATTTCTCAGCCCAACATTCTGGTGGTCAACGCCGATGTTCCGGAAGAGCACGTGTATCAGATCACCAAGGCAATGTTTGAGAACCTGCCGTTCCTGAATAACATTCACCCAGCGACGCGCGATATGACACTCGAAAAAGCCCTGGATGGCCTGCCGATGCCCCTACATCCCGGTGCTGCACGCTATTTCCAGGAGCAGGGCATGGAAATACCCGAGCATCTTCTCGAAGGCTAATGCCTCCCCCGCGAGTATCCGCCCGGCACAGCCCGGGTGGATGTCCTTTCTATGCCTTACCGTGTTTCATGAGGTACACCATGAGCCATTCGATACCTGATACGGTGCGCGACGAATCCGCAAGCGATGCGGCGGAGCGCCTCGAACACCCTTGGCTTGGCCGGATTCTGAGCCTACTCGCCATCGTCGTTGCCCTGTCGCATATCTATTTCAATACCCTGGGCACAATCTCAGAGGTCTGGGTCAGCGCCCTTCACTTCGGCATGTTCGGTCTGTTGTGCGCCCTTTCCGTGCCTATGTTTAAAGCACACTCTGCTAACGGCCAACGGCTATTACTTGCGGTCGATGTGTGTCTCGGCCTGGCCGCCCTGGGCTGTGCGTTTTATTTGATTGGTTTTGAAGATGCGCTCTACGCCCGCGGGGTGCGCTTTTCCTTGGCTGACTGGATTGTTTCGATCACCGCTTTAGCGCTGGTACTTGAATTTGCCCGCCGTACTACAGGTTGGTTCATCCCGCTGCTCTGTATCATTGCGTTGACCTACGTTGCCTGGTGGGGGCGTTATATAGGTGGGGTATTCAATTTCCCCGGACTGAATTGGGAAACCGTACTCTTTCGCAGCTTTCTCGGCGGCGACGGCATTCTAGGCTCGATAGCCAATATTTCCTGGTCCTATGTCTTCATGTTTATTCTCTTTGGCGCCTTTCTGGTACGTTCCGGTGCTGGAGAGTTCATCATCGAGTTGGCGCGCTGTGCCGCTGGTCGTTTTGTTGGCGGCCCAGGCTTCGTCGCGGTGTTTGCATCCGGGCTGATGGGGTCAGTCTCGGGTTCCAGTGTGGCAAATACGGTCTCTACCGGTGTGATTACCATTCCGCTGATGCGCAAGGCTGGTTTTCCACCACGCTTCGCTGCCGGTGTTGAGGCGGCGGCTTCTACCGGTGGTCAGCTCATGCCCCCAGTGATGGGTGCGGGTGCCTTTATTATGGCCTCCTATACACAGGTGTCCTATCTCACCATCATCGGCGTCGCCGCTCTTCCCGCGCTGCTGTACTTTCTCTCGGTGGCCATGTTCGTGCGTATCGAAGCCAAACGAAGCGGTACCCAGCAGGTAGAAACCGAACAGGCACCTAAACTAATTGACGTGCTAAAGGGTGGCTGGCACTACCTGCTACCGTTGGTGATTCTGGTCGCGGCGCTTGTTAATGGTTTCACCCCCACTTACGCTGCAGGTATCGCCATCTTATCCGTGGTGGGTGCTTCCTGGCTGTCACGCACCCCCATGAAACTTCAGGCGATAATCGATGCCTTGGTGCTGGGTACCCGGAACATGATTTCCACCGCGATTCTGCTGCTGACGGTCGGATTAATCGTTAACGTGGTCTCAACGACCGGTATCGGTAATATTTTTTCGTTGATGATCGCCGACTGGGCGGGCGGTAGCCTGTTAATCACCATCGTGTTGATTGCATTGGCCTCCCTGGTACTAGGCATGGGTCTGCCAGTGACGGCCGCTTATATCGTATTGGGCACGCTATCAGCACCCGCGCTCTATGGTTTGATGGCGGAAAGCCATCTGCTGGAGCTGATCATGGCCGGAGACCTGCCTGAGCAGGCACGGGCTATCTTTATGCTTGCCGCTCCGGAAGCACTAGAGGCGTTGAACGCACCGATGGATGCCGCCAGCGCCCAGGAACTCTTGGCGGTCGTCCCGGACAACTTCCGTTCGCAGCTTTACGAGCAAGCGCTTTCATCGCATACGTTGTCGATGCTGCTGGTCGCGGCGCATATGGTGATCTTCTGGCTCTCTCAGGACTCTAACGTGACGCCGCCGGTATGCCTTACCGCCTTCGCCGCGGCGGCTATCGCCAAAACTCCGCCTATGCGCACGGGCTTTACCGCCTGGAAAATTGCCAAAGGCCTCTACATCATTCCGCTACTGTTCGTGTGGTCGCCAATGATCACCGGTACGCCGATGGAGATGCTGGTGGTGTTCGCCTTCGCGCTGTTCGGTATCTACGCCATAATTGCAGGCCTGGAAGGCCACTTAGAAAGCGCGTTGCCCTGGTGGCTTCGTCTCGCCATGTTCCCCATCGGTGCCTTGATGCTATGGCCCCATGGAACCTTGCTGCTGGACTTCCTGGGCTTGGCACTGTTTGTTGCCACGTTGGTGTGGAGCTCTAAACGCGACAGTCAAATGGTTCATGCTACAGCCTAACGCATAGCAGACAATGCAAGAACAGAATGGCCGCCACCTACTCAAAGGGGCGGCCTTTTTTGTACAACTGAACTGAGTCGAGCACATCTTGGTTGGTGCTTAGCGACCTATCTCAGTTATTCTACACGTAGTGTTTGCGTTCCATGACTGAAGGATAGCCATATCTATGTTGGGATTCCTGCAGGGATTTTCCTATGGCCTGTTTATGACCTGCCTGCCCTGGCTACTGGTCGGCCTGTTCAATCCTGGCCTGGCGGTTCCGCTGGCGACTCCCAATCGACTCCAGGTGATCGCCCGCTATTGCCTGGTAGTCCCTACCATTAGCATGCTGCTGTGGCTGACCTCCCTATGGGGTGGTTTCAGCCCCAGCCTGTTTGGCTGGCTAACGGGCCTCGTCGCCATTCCTGTGGCACTTCCTATCGAGCGAACGCTACGCGGCTGGCTGGCCCGCCGCCGCATGCGTCGCCATGAGGTTCAAAGAGAGGCCGAAGCACAGCGGCGGCGGGCTGAAGAGGAGCGCAACGCCTATGAAGCAGGTGTCTCGGTGCTCGATCCCGCAAGCCCCCCCGTGGGAGCCAACGACCTCGTACTAGCCATGTGTCGGGCCAAGCAGAACCTGCTCGACGTGCACCGTCCCGATCTGGCTATCCTCACAGACCGCCTCTATAGCCGCTACCACCATGTGATGGACGTGCTGGGCGACCGATTCCACACTGGCGAACTGGCCTTCGAGCGCTCACAAGGCTTGGTCACTCAAGTTTGTTTTGGTGCGGTGGATACGTTGACGACTATGGCCTCCCAGGCAAGGGGTGTGGTTAGCGTGGACGGTAATTACGTTCGAGGTCGATTGGAACGGGAGGGCAAACGATTAAGCGATGAAGAGCGCGCGGCCCTGGTGCGTCGCCTCGATCTGCTAGTGGAAACCGAACATCGACTGAACAAGCTCTCTGCCCGTATCGAATCCGCCTTGACCGTGCTCGACGATACCGCCGTTTCCATGGCGCGCATCGAGACGGCTCGCCCTCAGGCGTCGGTCACCACCGAAAAAGCGCTGGAAGATCTGCGCCGCTTCGTCGAAGGTGCAGATCGTTATGCCCGCAAAGATTAAGATTACATTCAGTGGTACCGTGCAGTTTTCTCTCTGTTTTTTACAATCGGTTTTTTATAACCGGTTTTATTTAATCGGGCTTTTTTAATAGTTCAGGAGATCTCTATGGCTCAGCAATCCGATGACAAACGTCAGCTCTCCCTGCCCCCGGTGGACGAGATCGCTGACCAGTTGGGAGCTAGTCGATTGGGGGCAAGTCAGGCTGAGTCGGTAACCCCCGATGAGCGTGATATCGACCCTGAGCTTGAGGCGATGGCCGACCGCTTTGTCGAGGACATTCTTGCCGAAGGGGACGAAGAATCCGTGGTTCGCCAGCGCCGTGCCGTGGATAAGATGGGCCTTGAACTGCAGCAGCAGGCCGCCCATCGCAGCGCCATGCTGCAAACGCCGCTGCGTAAGTTGGCCCACCAGGGCGACGAAGGCGGGCCGGTCGCCAAGGCACTGACCGATCTGCGCGGGCGTATGGAGGGGCTCGACCCTGCACGCCATCGCCTGGCACCAACTACTTTGGATCGCGTTCTAGCGCTCATTCCTGGCCTGGATAGCCGCCTGCAGCGCTACTTTCGCAAGTTCGAGAATACCCAGCAGGCCTTGGATGCGATCATCGAGGATCTGGAAAGCGGACGGGATATGCTGCATCGTGACAATCTTACCCTAAACGATGACCAGCAGGCGTTAACTAAAATTCTTGGCGAGTTGAACCGCCAAATTGCGCTGGGGCGCATGATCGATCGGCGCCTGCAGGAGGAGATCGCCGCTCGCGATGGCGATGATCCGCGGCGCCAATTTCTTGAGGAAGAACTACTCTTTCCACTGCGTCAGCGCATTGTCGACCTCCAGCAACAACTGGCGGTAAGTCAGCAAGGCGTACTGGCGCTAGAAGTGATTATTCGCAACAACCGAGAATTAATGCGCGGCGTGGACAGAGCTATTAACGTCACCGTCTCGGCGCTCACCGTCGCGGTCACGGTGGCCATGGCGATGGCTAATCAGCGCCTGGTGCTGGATCGCATTGAAGCCCTCAATACGACCACCTCGCAGATGATTGGCGGAACCGCCAAGGCTCTGCGACAGCAAGGCGTGGACATTCAGAAACGAGCCTCCTCCGCAATGCTCGACATGCAGATACTTGAGGAGGCTTTCAGCGAGGTGATGGGCGCCATCGACGATCTCTCAAGCTATCGTCAAGAGGCCCTGCCCCGGCTGGATGAGCAAATAGATCGCCTGGCGACCCTGGCAAAACAAGGAAATGCGTCCATTGAGCGTCTCCAAGAAGGCAGCGAGTCGCAACCACAAGATGGCCGCGACGCCAGCTAACTGTTCAGTCTTTTTTAAGTGAAACGCATGGTTAATTGAACATAGTTAGTTAAATAAGCTACTTGAAACGGGAAGAGGCGTCCCGGAAGGCTTTACGCATCAGCTCCCACGAGTCTTCCATACCTTGGCGGACAGTCTCCCAGGCCGCTTCGCTGGCATGCTGAAGCTCATCAAGCCTTTGTTGAGTCTCCGCCTGGCGCTTCTTGAGTCGCTCGATGTCCTCTTGGTACTTCACCCTCGCCTCGTCGCTCGCCTGACGCGCCTTGGCGGTGAGCTTATCGATATCAGCATTCCACTCGTCGAGCCTGGCTTTCATTTCTTCAACGAATTCGTCACGCTGTCTCATTGTGATATCTCCCCTTCAGTAACGGGCTCCAGTTCGAAGCGGATATCCCCCTGCTTCTAATCCGAGTCATATGTCAGCCCTCTTAGCAGTTGGTATACCCTCGCTATGAATCACCCAGGCGAAACAGGGCTCTAGGACTCGCATCAAGAATGTACTGACGATCATCAGCATCTCTAACCCAGTCATTGAGCCATCCGTAAGTATCGCGGTAAGTGTGTTTATTCTCATGGCGCGTCCATGGCCAGTCACTGCCCCACACTAACCGATCACGTCCAAGATGATGCAACAATGCCTGGACATGCGGTCTGAGGTCAAACACAGGGGAACGATAGGGGGCTGAGAGCTTCACCCAGGTTCGTTCTGCCTGTCCTGACTCAAGCAGAAGACGACAGCCTGGGTCTTGCATAGGAACGTCGTCGACTGGCAGCCCAATATGATCAATGACTAACTTCACGCCATGCTCATGTAATGCTGGAAAAATTTCAGGTAACCGGTTCCCTTCCAGATGCAGCTCAAGATGCCAGTCCATAGCTTTAAGATTATCTAGAAAGTCTATCCATTGAGGATCCTTGAGGTTTGGCAATGCGCTGCGCCCCTCAATGAGATTCCATCGCACCCCTACAATACCTGCAGCATCAAGGGCGGCTATCTCCTCTAGCGTCGTCTCCTTGGCTAGCTGAACGACCCCGCGATACGCATGATTAAGCCTGGAGAGAATTTCGAGCAGTTGCCGGTTGTCGTTTCCCAAAAAGCTCGGTTGCACCAGTACCCCGCCTCTTAATTTGCAGCTTTCTAGGTTTTCTTGCCAATCCAAAAGTGGTGCAGGACGAGATGGACTGTAGTTAGACCCGTTGGCTTCCTTAACAGTCCCGTAGACATGAGCATGACAATCAAAACCTAATTTCACTTTTGGCACCTCATTACGTTCTGACTGGGGATTTCGTATCCCTGAGTTGTTATACATAAGTCTAGTTCTCTAGAGAACTGGTTGACTGGAAGTATACACGGGTCTTCAATGACCTCAAGAAATCAAGATAACCACTGGGTGACCCTATGCAAGCCAAGTTCTCTGCTAATACGGACGGAAGATTACCCCTGTACGCCAAACTCCGTGATCAATTAGGCTCAAGGATCGCCAATGGTGAGTGGAAACCAGGCGACATGATTCCCTCGGAGAACCGTTTAGCCGAAGAGTATGGCGTTGCTTTAGCAACTATGCGGATGGCCCTGAAGCAGCTGGTCGATGAGGGGCTGCTGGATCGGCGGCGAGGTACCGGCACTTTCGTTAAGCAACCCGCCTTCCGAGCCGATCTGTTTCGTTTTTTCCATGTACATGATGTGGAAGATCCCGATGTACCCGTTATTCCGGAAAGTCGAATTCTCAGTCATCAGGAAGTCGCCCTTCCCGCCGACGTAAAGCAGGCCTTCGGCGAAGAATCAGTCAGCCACTGTATAAAGCTGGAACGTGTACGCCTTTGGTCAGGCGACCCACTGCTGTTTGAAGAAATTTATCTACGTCTGCCCGATTTCAACGGGCTCATGTCGCTGAATCCAAAAGCGATGGGCCCTTTGTTGTATCCCGTATTTCTGGAGGAATTCGGGATTTTGATCTCGTCGGCAACCGACGAGCTGTCGTTCGGCACCGCCACCAAGGCCAGTGCAAAGCATCTAGAACTAGCCACTGGGGCACCGGTCGCCGCCATCCAGCGCATTGCCCGCAATCCCGCAGGCAGAGTCATCGAGTTTCGACGAGTACACGGAAGGCCTGAGCGGTTCCGCTACCGTGTCACGCTCGGTGATCAACCTGCTTGAGATCGCATTAAATGCACACCTCATCACCCTGCATTTCAAAAAAAGGTAACTAACAATGAAAACTTTACAGCTTACGTCTTTAGTTGCGCTATCAGCGTTTACCGCTATGCCTGTCATGGCTGACGACTATCCGAATCGTCCTATCGAAATAATCGTACCGGCACCAGCCGGCGGCGGCACTGACAACGTTGCCCGCATGCTCAATCAATACCTTCAGGAAGAGTTAGGAGAGTCACTGGCCGTGCTTAATGTCGCTGGTGGGGGTGGTGCTATTGGGGTCAACCAGATTGCCCGTGCCAAGCCCGATGGCTACACGCTGCTTTCTACCTGGAATAGTCCTATCACTACCGTCCCGCACATGCAGCGTGTTCAGTACTCTTACGAGACATTGACCCCGATCACCAGCACTTCGCAGAGTGCCTACACTATGTGTGTAGCCCCCGACTTTCCAGCTGAAACAGGTGAGGAATTCCTTGCCGAGCTACAGAATAACCCTGGTCAGTACACCTACGGCAATGACGGGGTCGGTGGAACCATGCGTTTGGCAGCAGAGCGTATCTTTGAAGCCTATGACATTGAGGCCCGCCCTATTCCTTTTGGCGGCGCTGGTGAGACCCTCCAAAACTTCCTGGGTGGACACGTGGATATCTACGGTGGCTCCATCACACCCGCACTTCCCTATGTAGAGGATGGAAAGGCGAAGTGCCTACTCGTGACCTCAGCCGACGATAACGAAGCACTACCCCAGGCATCAGGCCTAGCAGCACTCGGCCATCCTGAACTGGAAACAGTGCTATGGCGCATGATGCTGGCACCAGAGGGTATGGATGAGCAGCGCGTTAACGTCATCGCCGATGCCGTAGCTAGCGCCGTCGAGCATCCTGAGTTCCAAGCGTTCCTGACATCTCAAGGAGAGACGCTGAATCTCGTACGTGGTGAAGAGCTCCGTGAGCGTCTGCATCAGGAAACCGTAGCGATTGGAGAGACACTCGAAAAGCTTGGACTTAAGAAAAACTAATTCATGACTGAATGGACGGTAACTTGCTCATGAACTTCAGAGATATTATCTCTGGCATCGCCTTCCTCATCTTTGGCTGCACGGTGGTCTGGGTGGGGAGTGGCTTTGATGCCGGCGCCGCTTACGTGCCCATGGGAGTTGGCATTCTGATGTGTCTTTTCTCACTTCCTCTGATCGTTAAGGGCGTGGTGCAAACGCAGCAAAATGGCGGTTTGAGCAGCGCCGCCGCCTTAATCGATCATCCGGGAAGGTTTATGGCGACAGTTGCCTGTTGCCTGATCTATTACCTAGCCATGCCAACCGTGGGGTTCTACTCCACTAGCACCCTTTTCATCATCCTGCTGGCTCTGGTACTGGGTGAAAGGCGCCCCATCGTGGTTTTAGGTATTACGGTGGGCTTCATCATCCTCTTATACGGGCTTTTTGCGATGGTGCTAAAACGACCCTTGCCCGTCGAATTTTTCCTGGTTTCCTAAATAGGGTTACACGATATGTTTGATTCCCTGTTCAACGCACTACCTGTGGCCTTGCAATTTGGCTCCGTAGTCAGCCTCTTCGTCGGCACCTTGGTGGGTATCTTGATCGGAGCCCTACCTGGGCTCAATCCGGTCATGGCAATCGCTCTCATGCTCCCACTGACGTATGGGTTCGATCCTGTAATTGCTCTAGGGTTGGTAGCAGGTATCTACAACGGCTCAATGTACGGTGGAGCTATTCCCGCCATCTTACTAAAAATCCCAGGAACGCCGGCTGCAATCGCGACAACATTCGACGGTTACCCTATGACACGTAACGGCCAGGGCGGGCTGGCTCTCAAGACTGCGTGCTGGTCGTCCGCCATCGGTGGAATTATTAGCGCCATAGCATTGATGACGCTAGCCCCCCTTTTGGCACAGGTAACGCTCGCTTTTGGGCCCACCGAGTATTTCTGGGTAGCCGTTTTCGGACTAGTAAGCATCGCCGTATTGGTGGGCAGTGATATCAGCAAAGGCATGCTCAGCGCCCTGTTGGGCGTCATCATCGGTCTTGTAGGTGTTGACACAATCAGTGGAGCGGAACGCTATACGTTCGATTCGCTTTATTTAAGCGGGGGGTTCGACCTGATCATTGTACTCATCGGCCTCTACGCGATACCGCCAGTGCTGGAGATGGCGGAGAAAAGCAACGCGACTTACTATGATGCAGGAAGCTTCAAGGTTGATGCTAGCGGCAACGCACTCGGACTGATACGTCAGCACTGGCGCACTTGGACTCGCTCGTCGCTGATAGGCGTTAGTGTAGGTATCTTGCCAGGTGCCGGTGGCAATCTGGCAGCATTACTGAGTTATAACGAAGCGAAGCGCAAGTCCACGAACCCCGAATCTTTCGGCACGGGCAATCCTGTGGGGGTTGCAGCAGCTGAATCAGGTAACAGTGCAGACAATGCTTCTGCAATGATTCCATCCCTAACGTTAGGGATTCCAGGCAATTTGGTTGCTGCCTTAGTGCTCGGCGCGCTGATGATTCATGGACTTCAGCCCGGCCCACAACTGTTTACGAAGTCGCCTGATGTGGTCTTCGGTTTCATGTGGCAAATGCTGTTTACTGCGATGCTACTTCTGTTACTAGGCGGCATGGTGGCCACCCGCCTATTCGCTCAGGTCTTGCGCATGCCCACCGCACTCCTGGTACCAACGACGTTGGTACTCATGGCCGTGGGTGTTTATACCGTCAAAGGGAACATGACAGACCTCTATGTAATGCTAGCCTTTGGGTTGCTCGGTTATTTACTCCATCGACTAGCCTTCCCGCTTGCACCAGTAGTGCTGGGAGTACTGCTAGGGCCAATGGCGGAACAAAACTTACGTTTGGCTATGCTGATTTCTCAGGATAACTGGGGATCTCTATTTACTCGCCCTATTTCGCAGGGAATCATCGCACTACTGTTGATGGTGTTATTCACCCAGGCCTGGAAAATACTAAAAAAAGGGCGTCAGAATTAACAACGCTATGAAAGTAATCCCACAGATTTATTGACGAAGGTTGTGCATGGGAGTCAGGCAGCGGCGCTGGCCGAAACAGCGTCAACAAACCTTGATGGACAGAGCGCCGCCACTCCCTAAGCTGCTGAATCGATACTGTCGAAGTAGTCATCCAGCAGCTCCGGCAAAAGACTATCGAGCCCACTGGCTTGATTACGGGCGCGCGCTAGCTCCCGCATCAGAGTATCTAGGTGACGCGTATCTAAATCAGGGTGCTTACGCTTCATCGTTAGCGGCAGCGTGTCGAGAATGGCGGCGATCTCTGCCGCGATTTTGAATAAGGTGAAGATCGCAAATTCGCTGGGCACCACTTTACGAGCGGCCAGTTCGTTCTTCTGCTGCTGGCCAATACGGCGCTCTTTGGTCAGCAGGTACTCTTCATGTTCGCGCTTATGCTTGAGCAGTGGGTCAAAGCCCATATCGTCATCGCCAGGTTGCGATGATTGTTGTTTCGCCTCTAGCTCAGCCAGCTTCAAATCCAGCACAGAACGGCAGTCGAAATAGACGCTTCTACCGATCTTCGCAACCGGTTTAACCCCATTTATCAAAGTCTTGCACGCTGACACCCAGGTTTGCCGCCATCTGTCTTTTGTTCAGCCAGTAAGGCTCTGGTGATTGCTGTCTATTGCTCGACATCTAAACAACAACCTCGCCTTAGAAAATTCTCATAAATAGCGCGAAATCGAGGCTCTGCGCCCCCGTACAACAGAGGCACCCGCTCGGGAGGAACCGTGGACTTTAACCGTTTGAGGGGGTTCGTCTCATCCGTTAAATGTGCGGCAACGGCTCTACCGCGTTAAGCTGAAAGCTCGAAGTCATTTTCAAAGGAATCAGCATGGATAACGCTCAAGAGGTAGAGCGAGCGCTTCAACAATTAAGTAAGGAAATTCAGATTTTAATTAGAGCCTCGGAGGATCCGGCAACCCCAGTAACACCTGAACTGCGTGCTCGCTTCAAAAATCTAAAAGACCGGATCGCTTTAGGCGCGGAAATTGGAACAGTCACAGGCGATAAACGGGAGCTAACCGATAGCGAACGTGACTTCTATCAGCCCGCTCTTCAAAATGCTCTTTTCTATTTTAAAGCCTCTGCAAACGCTGCACCGACGAAGTGGCTAGACACCCTTCTTGATATCCAGGTCAGTATTGAGACCATGATGGCTCGCAACTCACTTTGATCACTTTTTACTCAATCCATAGGTATAGTATCCCCCCAGAATGCCATGAAGATATTTTGGACTAGACGACTTCCTGGTCTGAGAAAAGCCCTCTTCTTTCGCAGTAAACATTCTATGTCTCAGCATTTAAATTGCTCATTAGTGCTCTGCATATTTTTTCGCTAAAATTATATTTTAAATTAAAGAAATCTAATTTTAAGCCGATAGCATTAGATCAACCCAACAGCAGGAGAAACAAATGACAGTTATAATAAATTTTATTTTAGGCGGCATTGGAACAATAGCTATTGCGGCAGCTACGTTTTGGGTTAAAAACATGCTTACTCCTGGATTTTACTCAAGAATAAAACGCGAAGAATTTGAAAACATTATCAATAAATATCGCATATATAAAAACAATCAAAACTGTGCATCTGACAGAGCACTTTTTGAAAATTCAATTTTTGCTAAATTTGGTTGGCCAATGCCAATTAAAGCTGTTGCACTTATAATTGAAAGAGAGAAGAGTGCTATAAATTTAGAAAACCTCCACAAATCAAGACTTAATATTAAATTCGAAAACAATAAATTCGAAAGCAAAAGAAGCAAGCCTTTATCCATCCTTATGTCACCCACAAAAAGATGCATAGATTTCTATTCTTATTTAGGAATGACAACAGCAGTAATAGCTGCCTTAATGATATGGTGCTTAATGATAACTGCAATATTCTTAAAAGAAGAATATCAGAACATTCAAAACCTCTTCAACTATCTGTCATGCTTTTTTGTTATCACAGTTATCATCATTGCCAAAATACAATCAACTTTAATAAGAGAGCAGAGCCTTATTGAATTAAGTCAATAATGTAAGAATAAATTCAATCTTGGCTCATTAAAATTTCCACCACTGCCGCCCGATCAGCATTGAATCGGCGGCGTAGCGCCTCATATTTAGCGAGCAACAGCAGTAGCCCCTTATTGCTCTGTAAGATCCACGTAGGCGCTGGCAGCTCATTGGTTAGATGTGCCGGCACCTGGGGGCTGTTGCACTCCAGTGGCATTGCCTGATCGCTGAAGCTCGCGCACCCAGTCAACAATCCCATCAGGCAGATCGCTATCAAGCCAGTCACCTGCTTTCGCATCTTGTTCTCCCAATGGTTCGAGGGCCCCGGTGCTGGCGCCTATATCGTCATCAATGGTTTCTAATGTGCGCTCAAGGAACAGTCGGACAGTTAGATCACTACCTTCCTATTAGCGAATTTTCCGAACTTGGGCTAACAGCGCTAAATCTTGTTCCAGCATGTGGTGATTGCAACAAAAAAAAGCTTACATATATTCCAAGCTCCGAGAAAGAGCAACTAATCCACCCGTACTTCGATGAGGTTGAAGAGAGATGGCTTTATGCAGAAGTAAATGAAACGACACCTCCATCATTACGTTTTTTTGTCACCCCACCAGCTGCTTGGGATGCAATAAAATCTGATCGTATCCGAAAGCATTTTGACTTTTTTAGACTTAATGGAATATATAAATCTCAAGCAGCGGAAGAGATGCTTAACCTAAGATTTTCATTAAGAAATATGTCCAAAAGCAAAAGTGCCAAGAAATTAATAAGCAATCACCTACGAGAGAAAGCGGATAGTTGTGCTGATGTGCACCAGAACTCTTGGCAAAGAGCCACCTATGACGCACTGGCCGATTCTGATTGGTATTATTCTGGGGGATTTAATAAAATCTAAAAGACAAAAATTAACGCAGGCTTCAAATATCGAAACAATAAATGAATATTTATGTATTTTTGGTCTGCGTAAATCTATATATAATTATTAAACTAAATAATTACTGGCATACTTTCAATTCACACAAATTATTCCGAAGATAAAATCCAATTGAATAGCTAAAATCGAGCGCGACGCGCAGCATGCTGCAAAGCATTGACACTCTCAAAATGTCTCAATCCCTCATTTAGCCCAAGCGCCCTAAGCAACACCTCCTGCCGCTCCACCATCTGTCTGGCAGTCACCATCCAAATGCTATGACCCATCTTATCGGGTCGGATTCTGGCGGCCTGCATCAGCATCGCCGCAGCCTGGCGTTTGGGCAGTTGATCGAGCAGTACGCCGCAGGCTTTATGCCACTCGCTTTGAGGGTGGTAGCGCAGCGCGGCCAGGTACTTCACCCGCCAAAGCCGTCACACTGAACGGCTGGTATCCAGGGTTCTCATGACGGTAATCAAGCTGCAGCTCCAGCATGGTGTCAATGATGCGGGACACGGCAGCATCACGCGCTCGTTCATCACTCTTCGCCGCCTCAACGACACGCCAGGGGTTTGCGACTCGTTTCCAATCATCAAACTGCATGTTGCTCCCCTTCTGCTGTGTCATCACCCATTCCTCCACTCGGCACCACTCTCCAGCGCCAGCCGTTCGCCGGTTATTTGCGTACGGGGCCAACTAGCGTATTCCCTAAGACTGCTTTTGCCTCCTCAAGCCCTAGCGCCAGCACGGCTCAATAGCCCTTATATTCGCTATCTTCCAGCCACTTGAATTGGCTATCGGCTAGCGGCGCATCCTTGGGCGGGGTGGCCTTGAACTCCAGGTACAAGCCAAACCAACCGCCGCGGGCCTGACGAACAGGAAGATCGCTAACGCCTGCCTTTACGCCCTGGCGCTTGAGGTCGCTCGCGGTTTTCTTATTGCGGTGGCCGCCGTTGGGCATATGGAAGGTGGAATCAAACAACTCACCTACCGGATGACCGCGCATCTTCTCGCCATACAGCCAACGGATCAGAACGGTTTGCTCCTGCCCTTCCCAATCAACAGGCTTTGCCCGGGCGCGCCGCTTTTGGTCAGTGCTCGAGGGCGGCGTAGCTTTTTGGCCGTGGTTTGCTGGCGCCAGCTCATGCCAACACCTCCCGGGCATTGATCAACGTCAACCGGCCCGTATGAAAAGCACCGGTGTCGATATAGAACACATTGCCCAGCCAAGTAGGCTGCTCAACAATGGTGTGCCCGACCACTACAGCATCGATGCCGACCACTGGCGTCGTGTCCCTACGCTTTATACGAGTCCGGCCCCATATCATTTCCACTTTGCCTGCATCATCCGCCATCTCAACCTGCGACCAGTCCGCAGGCGGCTCGGCATGAACGATGCCAACCTGCTGCCCCAAAACATCTATCTGGCGGGCGTAAGGCAGATACTTCAGCGCCTCACGAAGAATTTGCCGGACTTCGATCATATTCTCAGTGATCGCCCAAGTGCCGCCGTTGATCATCCAAAGGTCTTCGGCGTCTCCACCATGCTCAAGCGCATCAATGGCCAACATCTCGTGATTGCCACGCACGCCAAAAAACCAAGACTCAAAGGCTAGCGATAAGCACTCGAAAGAATCCATCCCCCGGTCGATCAAGTCACCTACACAAAACAACCGATCCTTTGACTTATCGAAGTCAACGCGCGCCATGGACTCAAGCAGCAGGTCGTACTGCCCATGAATATCACCAACGATAAAATCTCTTCCATTCATGTTCTGGCCGTGCTTTTGAATCAAGCTCATAGCCTTAGCTCCTGATTGAGTTTCCAATCCATATAACGATGATAAATCACCTCCCAAGCCCTTCCGACTTTGAACTCTTCACGCCATCCCCCCAGCGATCTGATCGAGCATTCGTTGCTGGCGCTCCCAGCGTTGGTAATCAGCCACAATCCGCTCCAGCATGGCCCTCGCCCGATCGTTATGATCCAGCTCGGCGCGGCTTTGGATGCCACACGAATGACGGATGAAATCAGCGCAATCCTCCAGGCTGTGGGTACCATCGGGCAATTGCCGATATTCAAGCGCTTTTGCCTGACGGCGGCGGCAATCGGGGTACAAACCAAATCGCACGTTTTGGCACAATAACGCGGCACGACGCGCCTGCTGCCCACCTTTCTCGGTCATGGAGTACCTCCGGCCACAAACATTAGGCGGTTTTTTAAAACCAGTCCTAAACTAGAAATGATCACTCCCTCCTTAACATTCTGTAACGGAGAGACACGATGAAATTTCAAAAAAGGTGCCAAGCAGGAGAATGGGATCCACCGGGCCAAATCCCATGTGTTCCACCGATCAGGATTCCCAGACCAGAACCTCGTTTTCCTGATGATCCAGACTTTCCTGAAGACGAAGTCTGCATACGCTCCTAGTAGGGATTTAATGACATGAAAGATGTAAGCCTTCCCAGTATTCCTGAAAGGCACGACCCAATGTCGTTCGAGGAGGCTATTGATGGCACCTGTTACATGGTTAGGTACATGCAACTGCAGCAAAGACTTTTTAGCAGGATGGCCAACGTGTTCACGTTCACCAGTCTTTTTGGCGGTAGTGCTGCTTTTGCAGGAGTGATCACTGAGCACACGGTTTTGACCGCTACCAGTGGTGTCATTGTTGCAGTAAGTACCATGCTGGATTTTGTAATAGATCCCAAAAAGCACGCAGCTCAATGTCGCAAGGCAAGGAGACGCTTTCAGAGGCTCTACATGAAGAAAGCTGCTTACAGCTTTGAAGAATACGAATGTGAAACGTGCAGGATCGCTTTGATCGACTTCCCCGATATAGAAGGCCTTCGTAGGCCTGCTTTTAACGATACCTGTGTGCAGCTCGGGCGCACAAAAGGAGTGGTTGTTCTCAACAAGTGGGAACGCTTATTGAAGCTGATCACTTAGAGCTTGATTTAAAACGAACATTACCCTCCATCGCTTGGGGAGCATTGCATTACTTCCCATGTGATATTGGTGAATAGGCGGAGCCTTTATCATAGCAATTCCCAGAAATAGAAAGCCCAGCCTCAGGCCAAAGAAGAATTGAGCAAAGCCATCCAATATCGCTATATTGGTGGCTTCTAAACTAGGGATAAGGGGAAAGCGTTGGACAAGGCCGCCTACCACAAGCGTTGGGATCAGCTCGAGCAGATGCAGCGGGAATACAGCAACCTGCCAGAGTCGGGCGTCGAAAACCTCGAAGCACTGCACAAAATGCTGGTTAACACTTTCCGAGAGTTTGTCGTTGCTTGTTATTGCGACCACTGGCGTGACGCCTACCAAGGCGCCGCGTTTCCCCTCGACTCTGATCGAGACGTACTGATAGCCCGCGCCATCAAATCTCACCACTGGACACCGGGCATTGCCACCAGCCTCTCCAGCTACGACCTTGCCCTTTCTCTCATTGATGAGCTGGCGACATTCACACTGACAGAAATGGCCGTTCACGTGTCGTATATGAACCTGCAGGCACTGCCCAAGGCGGATTACCAAGCACTCATTCAACCGCATGAATGACAGTTGATCTGCATCATTCCCTCGGACGCTTGCTCGGGAATAGAAAGCCCCGCCAGTGCCCGTTACAGTGGTAATTGCAGCACCACCTACCCATAGAAAAACATCGACATATGCTGATCAACGGCAACTCTCGGGTCATTGATTAGCTCCACCTCTTCAAAATACCAAAGCCTAGACATTGGTCTTAATCCCATTGATTCGTTTTCAAATAGAGAATAGCTTTAAAAATGTTGACGTCAACATATAGAATTTCAATCCACTCTCCATGCGCCTTGGAGATGAACCAGGGACGAGTAAGCACAAAAGTTGATCCTGCTCACCAGAGACGCCTCGGGATCATTCACAAGCCACTCCAGAAACCAAACGGCCTCGTCAATCGAGGAACCTGAATATAGGAGATTATAAGATGACCAATGAACTCACTGGAAAAGTTGCTGCCGTTACTGGCGCAGCATCAGGTATCGGGCTTGCCACTACCAAGGCCATGATTGACGCTGGTGCCAAAGTGGTCATGATTGATAGAGATGAGGCTGCGCTGAAAACCATCTGTGAAGAACTTGGCGAAGCTGCATTTCCCCTAGTTATTGACCTACTTGACCCACAGGACTGCGACACTCTCCTCTCACAAATCTTAAAGAAGGCAGGACAGTTAGATATCTTTCATGCTAATGCCGGTAGTTATATCGGCGGCGATTTGATCGACACCTCCCCTGCCGCCATCGACAGAATGCTGAACCTCAATGTTAATGTGGTGATTAAAAATGTCCATAACGTCTTACCCCACATGATCGAACGTCGCACGGGCGATATTATGGTGACAAGCTCCGTTGCGGGGCACTTCCCGGTTCCCTGGGAGCCAGTCTATGCTTCCTCCAAGTGGGCCATCAACAGCTTCGTTCAGACTACTCGTCGTCAGATCAACAAGCACGGTATTCGCATGGCTTCGGTGTCTCCCGGGCCTGTAAATAGTGCATTGCTCGCCGATTGGCCAGAAGAAAATCTGCGCAAGGCAAAAGAATCCGGCAGCATTATCGAACCAACGGATGTATCTGATGCGATTATGTTCATGCTTACTCGCCCCCGAAATGTAACCATCCGAGACATGGTTGTTTTGCCTAGCAACTTTGATATGTAGGAAGTATTCAATCCAACAACTATTAAGGTGTTTCTTTAACTTAATCAGATCAACCAGCCTTCAACCTCTTACAGTTTTGAATAAACACTTCGCATGAACGCTTTGATCATTTGTAAAATCTTAGAGGAATAGACATTGGTCGTATGACCGTTGACCAACCTCTAAAGGGCACATAGTCTTCAAATTGTTGACGTTAACATTAATGACTTTGTCGACATTGAAAAACCTTTAAGAGAAACAATAACAATCACGGAGTTAACAATGAAAATTAATAAGATCACTGCAAATTTTCGCAAAACGGCTCTTGTCGCCGCCTGCGCAGCCGCCTTTGTTGCAGGAACCGCAGCAGCCGATGAGCATACTCTGACAATCGGCATGTCCTTTCAGGAGCTCAACAACGAGTATTTTGTGACCATGCAGGAGGCACTCGAGACCGCCGCAGAGAGCCTGGGAGCTGAGGTGATTGTCACCGATGCACGCCACGATGTCTCCAAGCAGGTCAGCGACGTAGAGGACATGATCCAACGTGGCATCGATATCCTGCTGCTCAACCCTGCCGACTCCGTCGGGGTTGAAACGGCGGTGTTGTCTGCCCGAGAAGCAGTCGTCACCACGGTCGCGATCGATGCCCAGGCAGAGGGCCCAGTGGATGGCTTCGTGGGTTCCAAGAACTATGACGCCGGCTACTTAGCCTGCGAATACCTCGCCCAACAACTCGATGGTGAAGGTCAGGTAGCCCTACTGGATGGCATTCCGGTTGTGCCGATCCTGCAACGTATTGAAGGCTGTACCGACGCGCTTAATGAGTACGATGGCATCGAGATCGTAACCAAACAGAATGGCCGTCAGGAGCGTACCCATGCGATGACAGTCACCGAGAACATCATCCAGGCAAACCCGGATCTAAATGGTCTCTTCAGCGTCAACGATATCGGCGCGCTGGGCGCTCTGATAGCCATTGAGGCCAGTGGTCAGGACATCAAACTGGTCAGCGTCGACGGTCATCCCGAGGCAGTCGCAGAGATCCAGAAGGCTGATTCCCCGTTCATCGCCACCTCAGCGCAATATCCCGCAGACATGGTGCGTGTAGGGCTCGGCCTGGCGCTGGCTAAGCACTGGGGTGCAGAAACTGCGCCCGCGGAAATTCCCATCGACGTACAACTGATCGACCGCGACAAGGCCGCTGACTTTAGCTGGTAACCCCTCCCACCGACGATGATGACGTGTGCTGCCCCCTACGGGCGGCGCACGAGGGTATCCCTATGACTCCATTACTTTCCCTGAGACACATCTCGAAGTCATTTCCCGGGGTGAGGGCCCTCACGGATGTATCGCTCGATGTCCATGCTGGCGAGGTGCATGCTCTGCTTGGCGAAAACGGGGCCGGCAAGTCGACTCTGATGAAAATTCTCTGCGGCATCTACCGACAAGATGAAGGTGAGATCAACATCAATGGCGAGGTATGCAATTTCCATGGCTACCAAGACGCCCTCAACGCAGGCATCGGTATCATCTTCCAGGAATTCAGCCTGATCCCCGACCTGGACGCCGTGGATAATATCTTCCTTGGGCGTGAATTGCGTAACAGATTCGGGCTGCGAGACCGGCGCAGCATGATCGCCGAGGCGCAGCACCTGCTAGACCGCCTAAAGGTCTCGATCCCCTTAGACCGCCCCATCGCCGACTTGAGTGTCGCCGACCAGCAGTTCATCGAGATCGCCAAGGCCCTGTCACTGAAAGCGCGCATCCTGATCCTCGACGAGCCGACAGCAACCCTCACGCCTAGCGAAGCAGATCACCTGTTCACCATCATGCGAAAACTGCGCGAGCAACAGGTCGGCATGGTATTCATATCACACCACATGGAAGAGATATTCACCATCTGTGATCGTGTCACCGTGATGCGTGACGGTGAGAAGGTCGACGACTGCGACGTCGTCTCGACTACCCCCGACGACCTAATCGAGAAAATGGTCGGCCGCCGTGTTGAGAATCTTTATCCCGAACAGCGTAGCGATGCCGATTATAACGATGTGGTATTAGACATTGAATCCCTGCGCCTTGATGTCAATGGCCCCGAACACTCATTGAAGCTCTACCGCGGCGAGATCCTGGGCTTTGCTGGCTTAGTGGGGTCGGGCCGCACAGAACTGGCTATGGGGCTGATCGGTGCGACGCGCCCCGTGCATGCCAAAATCCTTATAGAGGGCAAGCCAACTAAACTCCTACACCCCGCCACCGCCCTGAAGCAGGGGATCGGCCTCCTACCGGAAAGCCGAAAGATCCAGGGATTAATCCTGCCGTTCTCGTGTCGCGAAAACATCACCCTGAACAATCTGACACAATTCCAGAGTGCTTTGCCACTGATCAAGCGCCGCCAAGAGTCCAGTACTGCCGCCGATCTGATGAAGGCAGTCCGCGTCAAGGCTCCCAGCCCCGAAACCCCAGTGGGCAATCTCAGCGGCGGCAACCAGCAGAAGGTTGTTATCGCCCGCTGGCTGGGCCACCAGTGTAAGGTGCTGATCTTCGATGAGCCCACCCGCGGCATTGACGTCGGCGCCAAGTCAGAGATCTACGCCTTAATGAAAGAGCTCACTGCCCGAGGCGTGTCGATCATCATGATTTCGTCCGAACTCCCGGAAATTCTTGGTCTATGCGATCGCGCAGCGGTCTTCTACCAGGGACAGATCGCCGCCGAACTGCAAGGCAACGATCTCAATTCACAATCCATCATGCATCACGCCACGGGGGGACTCAGCTCATGAGCCAGCTCGACTCAATACCCAGCAACACCCACCAGTCCCTCAAGATGCGGCTGGCCAGTTGGCGCCGTACTCCAATCTTCTACCCGCTGATCGGTTTCATCGTCGTTTTCATTGCCATGTCGACCATCAACGACAACTTTCTAACCATAAGCAACCAAGCCAATCTGGTGCGTCAGACCTCGATCATCGCCATCATAGCTGTGGGGATGAGCCTAGCTATTCTCACCGGCGGCATCGACCTTTCTGTGGGCCCGGTAATGGCCTTGTCGGGAACGGTAATGGCTGGGCTGATGGTGGCGGGGGTTCCTCCGTCGCTAGCCATCCTGCTAGGCGTATTGGTAGGTGCAGGTTTCGGAGCTTTCAATGGCTTTTTTGTTGCTTTTGCGGGCATGCCACCCATCATCGTCACTTTGGCCACTATGGGGATTGCCCGCGGGCTTGGCTTGATATACACCGGAGGCTACCCAATTTCTGGCCTCCCCCCGGAATTTGCCTTCTTTGGCCGCGGCAGCTTGGCCGGCATCGAAACCCCGATACTGATCATGATCAGCGTCTACGCACTCGGCTTTTTGCTGCTCCACCATACTGCGACCGGACGCTACCTGTATGCCATTGGCGGCAATGAGGAAGCGACTCGGCTATCCGGTATCCGAGTGTCCCGCTACAAGTTGCTGGTCTACACCCTGAGTGGCACGACTGCGGCCATTGCCGGGTTGATCTTGACCTCTCGGTTGATGAGCGGCCAACCCAACGCCGGGATCGGCTTCGAGCTCGACGCCATCGCCGCCGTAGTACTGGGCGGTGCCGCTATCACCGGTGGGCGAGGAATGATTCTAGGCACACTGGTAGGCGCCATGCTGCTTGGCGTGCTCAACAACGGCCTTAACCTGATGGGGGTATCGCCCTACCTCCAAAACGTTATCAAGGGCCTGATTATCTTGTTGGCGATCTACATTAGCCGCAAGCGGACTCCCTGAGACCCTGCTCATGCTGATCATGCATCGGCTAAATGCCAACCACAAATCGAGCGAGTGACGCTACATCATGAACTTCGAACTCCACAACCAACGCATCCTCGTTACGGGAGCGACCAGCGGCATCGGCCTCGATATCGCGCGGTCTCTGGCTGAACTCGGTGCCGAACTGGTGCTGTTTGGTCGCAACCGGGATCAGCTAGCCAAACTCGAGAAAGAGCTGGGGGCACGCACCCTGGCCGTAGACATCACCGATGAGGCCGCGGTTGTCGTGGCCTTCGCCGAGATGCCCGTCCTCGATGGCCTGGTCAATTGTGCCGGTATCTCGATCCTCGACGATGTCTTGGATTTCAAGGCGAAAGATATCGAGAACATTATGAACACGAACGTCACTGCCAGTGCCGTGGTGGCACGGGAAGCGGCTCGCCACATGATCGCGCACGGCCGTCAGGGCAGCATCGTCAACGTCTCAAGCCAAGCATCCATGGCCGCTCTGCCCGGCCACTTAGGCTATTGCGCGTCTAAAGCAGCCATGGATGCCATGACTCGCGTGCTGTGCCTCGAGCTGGGTTCCAAAGGTATCCGCGTCAACAGTGTCAACCCGACGGTGACCCTGACCCCCATGGCCGAACGTGCCTGGGCCGATCCCGCCAAGCGCAACCCGATGCTGGCCGCCATTCCCCTAGGGCGCTTTGCCACTCCCAGGGAAGTCGCCCTTCCGGTTGCCTTCCTTCTCAGCCCAGCCGCGTCGATGATCAGCGGAGCCTGCCTGCCGGTCGATGGTGGCTTCACGTCTCACTAGCCCCTTGTGTTAAAAGGAACCTGACATGTATATCGGTGTGGACTGTGGTGCTCAGAGCCTCTTGACGAGAGATCCCGAACCAACTCCGAACCCGACCGCATCGCTGCCTATGACCAGACCTATGCCCGTTACTGTCAGGCCTTGGCCAGTCATTACGGCTGAACACCAATCCCTATGCCTTACATAACCGACCACTTATTCGAGGAAGATACTTCATGACCCAACGACTCGACGCCCTTCGTCAGCACTCCATGGTGGTCGCAGACACCGGCGACCTTGACGCCATCAAACGCTATCAACCCCATGATGCCACCACCAATCCTTCGCTAATCCTCAAGGCTTTCGATCTGCCGGGCTACCAGGCACTGATCGATCAGGAACTCGCGGCGGTCAAGTCCACGGACAACGGCCGGCGAGAAGCGCATGCCGTAGATCGCCTTGCTGTGGCCATGGGCAGCGAGATCGCCAAGCTGGTGCCCGGCCGTGTTTCCACCGAGGTAGCCGCCAAGTTGTCCTTCGACACCCAGGCCAGCATACGCAAGGCCCACGAGCTGATTGAGCTCTACGAGCAACGCGGCGTGTCCAAAGATCGAGTGCTGATCAAGCTGGCATCAACCTGGGAAGGCATCTGCGCCGCCGAGGTGCTGGAGAAAGAGGGCATCAACTGCAACCTGACGCTGCTGTTCAGCGACGCCCAGGCCAAAGCTTGTTTCGATGCTGGCGTTTTCCTCGTCTCACCGTTCGTCGGCCGTGTCACTGACTGGTACAAAAAGGAGACTGGCCAGGATTTCCCCCCCGAGAACGACCCTGGAGTGCAATTCGTACGCGGCGTCTGCGAACGGGTCAGCCAGGGCGGCTTCGACACCGTGGTGATGGGCGCGAGCTTTCGCACTGTCGACCAGGTGCTGGCGCTCGCCGGCTGTCCCCGACTAACCATCTCACCTACGCTGCTTGAGGAACTCGCTACCGCAACGGGCGCGGTGGAACCCAAGGTGTTAATGACACGCAACGGTGGCCCTCGTCCTACCCCACTCTCAGAGTCCGCCTTCCGTTGGGATCACAACAAGGATGCCATGGCCAATGACAAACTGGCCGAGGGGATACGGCGCTTCGCCGATGATCAGGAACGCCTGGAGGAACTGATCGCCGACCGTTTGGCGACTCTCTGAGCTCGTAACCTGAACTGCAACTAGCCGCCGATTGGGAATCCTTACGCCAAGTCCGGCCAACCCGCTATGGGCCAACCGCCACCGCTTCGTGCTCTCCGAGGGTATGATGCACGACGAAAGCTGATGACTATCAGTTACCGCCGGAGGATATAAGTGTGGCGGAGATCACGACCTCACGGCCGGCGGCCATGGGATCCTCAATCTGTTCAAAGAGTATGCGAAATGCCTCGTGCCCTAACCGGTAGGTGTCATGCGCAGCACAAGGCACTGACACCTCGAAGATATCAGCATAAGGCAAACGGTCGACCCCCAATACCATCACATCGTCCCGAGACACACGTGCATCATGCAGGGCACGCATGGCGCCCAAAGTAATCAGCTGATTGAACCCAAACACGGCTTCGGGGAGTTTGCCCTGGCGTAGGTAATCGGCCATATCGCGATAGGCCGGTTGCAAGGTGTAGTCCCCGGGGCGCTGCTCCAACACTAAGGAGACGCCCGCCACGTCAAAGGCTGTCTTCAGGCCGATCAGCCGGTCTTGGGTGATCCGCGAGTCACGCGGCCCCGTCAACGCAAGCACCCGGCGGATGTCCTTCTTCACAAGCAGTTCACCAAGCAGACTCCCGGCAAGACGGTTGTCCAGTACCACACGGCTGAAGTCGGATACGTTCAAGGTACGATCCAGCATAACCACTGGTAAGCGGGTAGCACGCAAGCGATCAAGGTAAGCGGGGCGATAGGCGGCAGCGTCGGAGACGGGCGAAAGGATGATGCCGGCTACCTGATAGCTGAGCAGGGTTTCGATCGCCACTTCCTCGCGCTGTGGCGAGCCATCTGTATCAATCAGAATGATGGTGTAGTCACGCTCCTCGGCCGCACGAGAAACTGCCTTGATCACCTCGCTATAAAAGGGATTATCCACGCTTGCTGTGACTAGGCCAATCAGCCGGTTCTTACGACTCCGAAGATGGCTCGCAAAAGCATTAGGGACATACCCCAGTTCCTTCGCAGCGGCGAGGATCTTCTCCCGAGTCGCTACTTTCACCTTGTCAGGATTGTTCAAGGCACGCGACACCGTCATATTGGTCATGCCCACATGTTCGGCGATGTCGGTGATAGTAACCTTGTGGCGACTTACCATACTTTACTCTGTTGTGAATTTTATCGTTTTGATATGACCCCTCGCTGTACCCAACGAAGTAGCACCAGCGTCGTAAGGATACTACGCAAGGTCTGCTCACGAAAATGGGGATGATTTATGGATGTAACCTACCGGCAGGGATCCGAACCCTGGATAGGCTATTAACCTATGCCGGTTTTCAACACACCGAGGCTATGCTGCTACTTAATCTAACCAACTGATAATTTAATGTTTATTCGTTTGGTGCAACGTGACTCAATGGCATAAAAGGCACATAACGTGCTGTTACTCACGTCAGCAGAGGTGACGCGCTCAACTGTTCAGGAGCGCTCAATCGCCTCCCAAAATATCTATTCTCACCCCTGCCGACCTAAAACAGATTAATGAGGAGGAGATTGAAGGTGCAGAGTGATGACTTTATGACCGGTGAAGAGCTTGGCAATACGCTGCTGGCATCCATACGGCCAAATGAAGCAAGGCAAACCAGCTCGAGAGACACAAGTAGAAGTACTCAAGGCCGCAGAAATTCGCCATCGCATGGGGCTCTCTCAAGGAGAATTTGCTAAGCGCTGGACGTAAGCCCCAGTAGGCTTCGCGGCTGAGAACCACTGTGTGCCTACTGGAAATGTACGTACACTGCTACAAGTAGCTGAAAAACATCCTGAAGCGCTGACTGACCTCCCTTAATGAAGCAGGAAAGCCTTACACCTAAGCCTGGTTCATCTATATAAACAGTTGAAATTTAGCTGCTGTTAAAAAAACCAAAAAATCACCCTAACGCCCAATGAGGCTCGCCCTACTTGTTGCTAAGTCACTGGCAGATATGGCCTCTGTTAACGTCTGATGATTTATCCCCGCTATGCCGACGCCTATCCGCTTCCTGTTCGGCTAGGTCCTCGTTGAGTCAGCGTTTTGCCTCAGGCTGCCTTTAGATATCCCTCGCGAGAGACTCCGCGCAATACTAAATTTCGCCACCTAGGGGTAGGAAGATAATCGTAAAATCCATACCAAAGCGTTTATCAAGCTAGTAGCGCCCTTATCAGGCGGATCATTAAGTCAACGACCCACCACGGCCCAGGAATGGTTCAGCGGTAAATGCGGTTCAGCCGTGCAAGTACCCCCAAACTGACTTCGACAATCGGCGCGACTCACTTTCTCAGCGGCGATTAACGTAAATATGAGTACCACTCACCCTATCACCGCCATAATGCTGTACTATTACCTATTAATAACAAAATAATCTATTCTTATTCCTGAAATAAAAACTCACTTCTCAGGAGCTCGACATGTACAACGAAACTTCCCAACCAGTAATGCCACAAATTAACCGTCCAGCACCGGCTTTTACCGCGAAAACCACTCATGGTGAAAAGTCGCTCACTGACTATTTAGGTAAATGGCTGGTTTTATTCGCCCACCCGTCGGACTTTACCCCTGTATGCACCACGGAATATTCGGCATTTGCGAATTACGAAGAACAGTTCAAAGAGGTCAACACGGAGTTGCTGGGCCTTTCCATCGATAGCATCCACTCACACATCGCCTGGACACGCAGCATTAAAGATAACTTCGGGGTTGAAATTACCTTCCCGATTATTGCTGATCTCAACATGAAAGTGGCAAATGCCTACGGAATGATTCAGCCAGGTGCCAGCGACACCGCTGCGGTTCGCGCTACTTTTGTGATTGACCCAGAGGGTGTACTGCGTGCCATGTTGTACTACCCGATGACCAACGGCCGCTCGGTGGAAGAAGTGCTTCGCCTGGTTAAGTCCTTACAAACAAGCGATGAGCATGGGGTGGCGACACCAGAAGCTTGGTTGCCCGGCCAGCCAGTCATCGTTCCACCGCCCCACACCTCGCAAGATGCGGAAGCCCGTCAATCAGAAGGCTATGAATACACCGACTGGTACTTCTGTAAAAAGACACTTGAATGCTGAAAGCTCCTCACCCTGATATCCCTCAATTCTTAGGAGGACTACGCATGAATACCTTTAAGCTTTCAAAGCACACTGGAACAGGCAAGCCCGATGTCGCCGGTTTTTTTGACCCACGTACCTTTAGCATCCAGTACGTGGTGAGCGACCCCGCTACCAAGCAGTGTGCGATTATCGACCCCGTATTGGATTTTGACGAAAAGTCCGGCGCAACCGCGACCCACTGCGCCGATGAACTGCTGACCTATATCGAAAAAGAGGGGCTGTCGGTGGTGTGGATTCTCGATACCCACCCACACGCCGACCACTTCTCTGCAGCACACTATTTGAAAGAAAAAACAGGTGCTCCGACGGCTATTGGGCAGCATGTCACCAAAGTGCAGACACTTTGGAAGGAGATCTATCACTGGCCAGAAATGCCTACCGATGGCAGCCAGTGGGACACACTGTTTAGTGAAGGCGCCACCTTTAACATCGGTGAACTTAATGCTCGCGTACTTTACTCGCCCGGCCATACGCTGGCCTCGATTACCTATGTGATTGGCGATACGGCCTTCGTGCACGACACTCTATTCCAGCCAGACTTTGGTACCGCTCGGGCGGATTTCCCCGGTGGAGATGCCAAAGAACTGTGGCACTCCATTCAACAGATTCTATCGCTGCCCGCTAACACCCGGCTGTTTACCGGGCACGACTATATGCCCGATGACCGCGAGCCCCAGTGGGAAAGCACGGTCGCTGAGCAGCGTAAACATAACCCACACTTAGTCAACATGAGTGAAACGGGTTACCTCTCTCTACGCCACAAGCGCGATAGTGAATTGCCCATGCCCAAACTGATTTTGCACGCCCTACAGGTCAACACGCGTGGTGGAAGACTGCCGGAGCCTGAAGCTAATGGTAAGCGCTACCTAAAAATTCCTCTGGATGCCCTTGAAGGCGCCGCTTGGGATTAATAAGCCACTAATTTTCAGAACCTCTACGATAGAAGGAGCATGACCATGCAAACGCAGCCTTTAGAGACCGATGTCGAGATTACCTCGGCGCTCACGGTAGAAGAGCTTGAGCAAGTAAAAGCAAAAGGCTTCAAGACGGTTATTTGTAACTGCAAGCCTGGAGAAAGCGCTGAGTTTACGGGTGAAGACGCCTACCGTCGAAAAGCAGCAGACATTGGCCTTCAGTGGGTGCACATTCCTGTCACACCCGGTGACTATAGCCAAGCGGATATTTCCGCCTTTGCTGAGGCGTTACAGCAACTTCCCCGGCCTATTTTGGCTTTCTGCCGCACCGGTAAGCGGGCTACCCATCTATGGGCCTACGCTAAGCGTCAAACGGAGCAGTGCGACCTGGCTGAACTATTTGACGCTGCAAAAGCAGCAGGCTTCGATTTGGAAGAGCACCGACAAGGGCTCGAAGATCAACAAACCTAACAGTGCGACGACATTAGTCGTGATTACGCCATATCAGCAGGCGAGTACGTCACATGAGCATTGAGCGTTGGGTGCCACTGTTCGGCTGGCTACGCAGCTATAACCGGAAGCTACTCTCTCGGGATGCTCTGGCTGCGATAATTGTTACGCTAATGCTGGTGCCGCAGGCGCTGGCCTACGCTCTTTTGGCGGGGCTACCGCCGGAAATGGGCCTCTATGCCAGCATGCTGCCACTGGTTCTGTATGCCATTTTTGGTACCAGCGCTAGCTTAGCGGTGGGGCCTGTCGCCGTAGCGGCACTAATGACCGCTTCGGCGCTGAGTAATTTTGCTTCCCCTGGCAGCCCGGAATACATTGGGGCAGCGTTGGTGTTGGCGGCGCTTTCAGGTCTGATATTGATCGCCATGGGTGTGCTGCGGCTGGGTTTTTTAGTTAATTTCTTGAGCCATCCGGTAATTTCGGGATTTATAACGGCTTCGGGCATACTGATTGCGATTAGCCAGCTTAGACATATACTCGGCGTAGAAGCATCTGGCCATAACGTCATTGACCTTATAGGGGCGCTACTGAGCCAGTGGCAGCAGGTCAATATAACGACACTGCTGATCGGACTAGGAGTGTGGAGCTTTCTGCTAATGTGCCGCAAGCGGTTAAATACGTGGCTGACGGCTATCGGCGTTTCTGCCAGCATTGCCGGGCTCATCGTGAAAGCCGCTCCGATCTCGGCGGTGATTGTCACCACATTTCTGGCCTGGGGGCTAAACCTAGAGCAGCGTGGAGTAGCACTAGTTGGTGCGGTACCCAGCGGTCTACCTGCCCTTGCACTGCCCAACCTGGATCAATCGCTGTGGCTTAGCCTATTACCCGCAGCACTGCTGATTAGCCTGGTGGGCTTTGTGGAATCGGTATCGGTGGCGCAAACACTGGCTGCCAAGCGCCGCCAGCGTATAGATCCTAATCAAGAGTTAATGGCACTAGGCATGGCTAATCTGGGCGCTGGTATCAGCGGCGGCTCGCCGGTGTCTGGCGGTTTTTCCCGCTCGGTAGTCAACTTTGAAGCAGGCGCGGCAACACCGCTGGCCGGAGCATTCACGGCGCTGGGCATTATGCTTTCCACACTACTGCTAACCGACCTACTGGCATTCTTACCCACAGCGACCCTGGCAGCTACCATTATTGTGGCGGTCGGCACGCTGATTGACCTACCGGCGGTGAAACGTACTTGGCAATACTCCCGTAGCGATGGCTTGGCCATGGTGGCCACCCTACTGCTCACTCTGCTGCACAGCGTGGAGCTAGGCATTATAAGCGGCGTAGTGCTCTCGCTTGGGCTGCATCTATACCGTACCAGCCAGCCCCACAGCGCGGTGATTGGCCGCGTGCCGGGCACCGAGCACTTTCGTAACGTCAAGCGCCATCAGGTCGAAACCGATGAGAACGTTGCGATGCTGCGCATCGATGAAAGCCTATACTTCGCCAATGCCCGTTATTTGGAAGACACCGTCATGGCCTTGGCCGCCCGCTCACCCTCGCTTAAGCATATTGTGCTGACTTGCCAAGCAGTTAACGTGATTGATGCGTCTGCGCTCGAAAGCCTAGAGGCGATCAACGCGCGACTAAACGATTCAGGTGCCAAGCTGCACCTAGCGGAAGTAAAAGGGCCAGTGATGGATCGGTTACAACACACTGACTTCTGTCGCGAGCTAACCGGGCAGGTGTTTTTTACGACTTTTGATGCTTGGCAGGCACTGGCCCATCCCGCCGAAGCCAACTCACCACTCTTGCCAACACAACGAGAGGAGACAACGTCATGCAACAGCGACACGCCAAGATAGCCATTATTGGTGCAGGTAGCGCTGGCCTTAGCGCGTGGCACGCTGCACGCAAGCATACCGACGAGGTAGTACTAATAGAAGCAGGAACCTATGGCACGACCTGCGCCCGAGTGGGTTGCATGCCCTCTAAGCTACTCATCGCCGCTGCCAATGCAGCACACAATGCGCGCAAAGCGGAGATGTTTGGTGTCACTGCCAATCAGGTAGTGATCGATGGCGAAGCTGTTATGGCAAGAGTCAAACATGAGCGCGATCGCTTCGTCAGTAATGTACTGAAATCGATGAAAACGATTCCTGAATCCAACCTGCTGAGTGGCCACGCGCGTTTTATTGATCCACATACATTGGTCATAGATGAGCATACCCGGCTTACCGCCGAGGCCATCATCATTGCCACGGGTTCGCGGCCCACATGGCCAAAGCTGCTGGAAGGCGCTGGCGATCGGTTAATCATTAATGATGACGTGTTCAACTGGGAAACGTTGCCTGCATCAGTCGCTGTGATCGGTCCTGGCGTTATTGGCATGGAGCTTGGTCAAGCGCTTAGCCGATTAGGTGTGAGAACTCGTACGTTTGGCGTGGGGGGTGCGATTGGGCCTTTTCAATCTGAAAAACTCCGGCAACTGGCGGACGAGACATTCAATCGCGAGCTGTATCTGGATCCTGATGCCAATCTCGACAAGATTAAACATACCGATAACGCCGTTGCCATTACGTTTTTCGAACGTGACCGGGGGCAAAAACTCACCGAAACATTCGAGTATGTCCTGGCCGCAACAGGGCGTCGGCCCAACGTGGATCAGCTAGCCATCGAGCAGGCCGGACTCAAGCTGAATAAACACGGCGTACCTGAATTTAATCGCTTTACTTTGCAATGCCTAAGTACACAAAACACACCAAGCCATATTTTTATCGCAGGTGATGCAAATCAGTCGGTACCGCTACTGCACGAAGCCATCACAGAAGGCAAAATCGCAGGACGAAATGCCGCTCATTTGGATGATGTGCAAGTGGGTCAGCGTAACGTCCCCCTGGCGATTGTATTTACCGAACCCCAGATGGCAATTGTGGGTGAGAGTCGCGCTACGTTAGACACTCGTTATGGCGGCTGCGGCTGCATAGCTGAAGGCGGAGTTTCCTTTGCTGATCAAGGCCGTGCACTGGTCATGGGGGAACATAAAGGTTATTTCGAGCTATATGCGGAGCACGGCAGCGGACAGTTTTTAGGCGCGGAGCTATTCGGGCCCCAGGTTGAGCACATAGCCCATTTGCTTGCCTGGGCACTGGAGCAAAAGCTAACCGTCAGCCAGATGCTCGCTATGCCCTTTTACCATCCGGTACTTGAAGAGGGTTTAAGGTCAGGGTTGCGCGATTTACAGGCAAATCTCCAACAAGGGCCTGCCATTACTGAGCACTGTATGGAGTGTGGCCCAGGCGATTAAGGAAATGACTAAAATAACTAACCTCCCTCCCTAATCAGCCTCATTCATCTTGGCGGCCAAGTCCTGCATCTGCTTGCGGGGCTTTATTACACTAGGATAGCAATTTTAAGCGGCTAACCGCAGCGCAAAGCCAATAAGCAGCGTTCCAAACACCCATCGCTGAAATATTTGCCGTTTCTGCTGGCTGGCAAACCAGCGTTGCATCTGCGCTCCCAGGCAAGCATATAGCACATCATAGAGTAGCCCCACCCCCACTAGCACCGCCCCCAGTAAAGTGAACTGAAGTGCGACGGCACCTTGCTGGGTATGTATAAATTGGGGCAGTAACACCGAACAAAAAAGCAGCGATTTCGGGTTCAGCAAATTAGTTAGAAGCCCTCGACGCCAAGCTAGATAATAGCTGCCTTTGAGTGATGCTTGGTGATGATTACTATCAGAGCTATGCCGACTACGGATAAGTTGCACACCTACCCAAACCAGGTAAGCTGCGCCCAAGTAACGAACCACATCAAATAGCCACGGGGCGGCGGTAAATAGCGCCGCTAGACCCAACCCTGCTAATGCCACATGCAGCCCTCGGGCTATGCCTAGCCCTAGCGCTGTGGCTAGTCCATGACCACGCCCCTGAGAGCTACTGGTATGCAACACAAGCAACATATCGGGACCAGGAATTAGGTAAACAATGGCTAATGCACTAATAAAAAGACCAATTTCCATCGCTGCTTCCTTAAGGTCACAAATAGTGTCTTCGCAAGCGCTATGGTACCTTTAAAGAGATGAGCGTTTTCTTGCCATTTTGACTTTAAAAATGATATTTATTGGTATTTTGTGTCAATTTTTAACAGGAAAATAATCACTCATGCCAATTGGTCAGTTAGACGCTATCGACCGCCGCATTCTTGCATTGCTCCAAGGTGATGCCCGTTTAACGAATGTGGAGCTCGCGGAGAAAGTAAACTTGTCGCCATCTCCCTGTTTACGCCGAGTGCGACGCTTAGAAGCTAGCGGTATTATCCGTGGTTACCATGCTGAGCTTGATCGGCGAGGGGTCGGGCTTGAGCTAACGGTGTTTGTGGGTATCAAGGTTGAACGTCACCATGAAGAGCAGGCTAATGCCTTCCGTGAGGCAGTAGTCAATCTGCCAGAAGTCGTCACTGCGCACTTAGTCTCTGGGGAGTCTGATTTTTTACTGCAGGTGGTGGTACCTAGTTTGGCGGCTTATGAGGCGTTTCTAACGGGGACACTGCTTCGCCTACCTGGGGTGAGTGATATTCGCAGTAACTTTGCTATCCAGCCCGTGAAAGAGTATGGCACCTTACCATTAGCTAACAACAATAAGACCTAGTTGTGAAACTTATTGATAGTGGCGCGCTCGTTTGATGCAATTTAACGCTAAACCCACGAATACCCATATGAAAAGTGCTGAACCGGGTTAGTAGGCTTTGCTCGCAAACCGCTATACGACAGATGCTGTATGTGCTGCTAGTGACCTGTGCGCTAGCAGGCTTGATTGCGATTAGCTGGTTTTTGGATGGCGTGAATGCACACGTAGGCTCAGTTGCCGCCGCATTGGAATCCGTGAGCCATAGCGACTCGTGGCGCAATACCGCCCTATGGGGAGGGATTACTGGCTTAGCGCTATTTGCCGCCGTGTTGTTTTTACTGACTCGCCCTACCCTGCGCCAGAAGCACGCGCGCGTTGTCCTAACCTCTAGCCAGCCAGCACTGTTTGCCTGGGCATGGTTGCTAGGCCTCGTAGCCATACACATGGGCTGGATGTTCCGCTGGGTGGTGCTGATGGATGTTCAGCATGTGGCCCGCAACAGCGCAGGCTTTCATCACTACGGCATTCCCGCGGGCTCTTCCGGTATTTTAGGCATTGTTGGCACCTTCGGCCTCTGGCTCGCCGCTATTCTACTGATTGAACTGTTTATTCCCTGGCGGCAGGCCCAACAGGGCGGCCTTATAGCAACGCCCACTCACGCTACCCAAGATGCTTCTACTCATTCTCTCACCGCGAAAAAAGGAGCGTCTAGTCATGTCTAAGTCTACTCAAGATCCGTCACGCCGCCGTTTTCTAAAAGGCGCTGCCGCCGCTGGTGGTGCAGCCACCTTTGCCGTGGGCTATGCCGACCCATTGGCAAAAATGGCTAAGGGCATTACTGGTAGCGCGGGTGAAAAACCCAGGCACAATATTCATGGCAACTCGCTGACCCCAGAATACCGAGTCGATTTAGACACTGGCGAACTCACTTTGACCCCCGACCAGCGGGTCGCCTTCACTATTTGCTACGGTTGTACGACCCGATGCGGCGTGAGAGTAAGGATCGATGACACCCTTGGCGAAGTACTGCGGGTATCAGGCAATCCCTACCACCCGCTGTCCGCCGACGACCATTTACCCATGCGTACACCGGTGGCGGATGCACTGCGCAGTGTTAGCGCCTATGGCGAACAGGGCCAGATAAACCGCTCCACCGCCTGCGCCCGTGGCAATGCCATGATGAGCCAAATTACCAACCCTTTCCGTGTCGACCACTGTTTAAAACGAGTAGGCAAACGTGGCAGCCGTCAATGGCAGAAAATCTCCTTTGAGAAACTCATTGAAGAAATCTGCGAAGGCGGCGACCTGTTTAGCGAAGGCCACGTTGATGGACTGCGCGATATTCGCGATCACGACACACTGATCGACCCTGACAATCCTGAATATGGCCCCAAGGCCAACCAATTAATGGTGATGGAAGCCACTGACTACGGGCGCTCAGATCTACTCAAGCGCTTTACCCTCAATGCCTTTGCTACCCGCAATTATGGTCACCATGGCGCTTACTGCGGGTTGGCTTTCCGCATGGGATCTGGCGCGGTGATGAACAATATCGTCACCAACGCCCACGTTAAGCCAGATATCCAAAACGCACGTTTCATCATGTATATCGGCTGTGCGCCCAGCCAAGCGGGCAACCCGTTTAAGCGCCAAGGCCGCTTGATTGCCCAAGCCCGTGCAGCCGGTACATTGGATTACGTGGTGGTCGACCCAGCGCTCAATGCTGCCACCTCCCACGCAGCTGACAACAACCGCTGGGTGCCTATTCGTCCTGGGACAGACAGCGCTTTTGCCATGGCAATCATTCAGTGGCTACTTGACAACCAGGGCTATGCTAGCGACTTCCTAGCCCTGCCCGGCAAAGCCGCCGCCGATGCAGCGGGCGAAACCACCCACTCCAACGCCACTCATTTGGTAATTGACACTTATGAACACCCGCGCAGAGGTTATTTTCTTCGCGCCAGCGACCTGGGCCTAGCGGAAGCGGGTAGCGATGCTGACTCGCCGGTGGTAGTGGCCAATGGCGAACTCGCGCTAAGCGAAGAGGTGATGACCGCCGAGCTCTTAGCCGAACGTCCGGTTGAGCTTGCCGATGGCACCACCGTGACCGTCAAAAGCAGTCTGACGTTGCTAAGCGAATCTGCCCACGAGTACGACCTAGATACCTACGCAGAACATTGTGGCATTCCAAAGGCGACGATTATTGAATTGGCCAGCCGCTATGCCAGCCATGGCAGAAAAGCCGCTGTTAACTGTCACGGCGGCATGATGTCGGGTAACGGTTTCTACCGATTATTGAATTGGCCAGCCGCTATGCCAGCCATGGCAGAAAAGCCGCTGTTAACTGTCACGGCGGCATGATGTCGGGTAACGGTTTCTACGCCGCGTTTAGCGTGCAAATGCTGAACCTACTGGCGGGCAACTACAACATGAAGGGTGGCAGCGCCGTGGGCGGCGGCACTTACAGCGGTACCGGCGAGGGCCCACGCTACGATTTAGCCAACTTTCCTGGTAAGCGCGCGCCGCAGGGGGTATTTCTATCCCGCTCGCGCTTCCCCTACGAAAAGTCTTCCGAGTATCAGCGCAAAGTCGCCGCAGGCGAAAACCCTTACCCGGCTAGAGCGCCGTGGCGCTCGTTGGCGCCGCCGACGCTCACAGAGCACCTACCCTCGGCACTAGATGGCTATCCTTACCCCATCAAAGCGGTGATTGGCTGTATGGCTAACCCGATTTATGGTCAGGCTGGCCTAAAAGGCGTCATTGTCGATAAGCTGAAAGACCCCAAACGGCTGGGACTCTTTGTTGCCGTGGATGGCTTTATCAATGAAACCAACCGCTACGCCGACTACATCGTCCCTGATTCTGTGATGTATGAGGTGTGGGGCTTTACGGGCGCGTGGAAAGGCACCCTGGGCAAGCTGACCACCGCCTGCTGGCCCGTGGTGGAGCCGCGCCAGCAAAAAACCGCTGAGGGCGAACCGGTGTCTATGGACAGCTTTTTTATCGCTGTGGCCAAACGGCTTGGCCTGCCCGGCTTTGGCGACAACGCAATTCCCGATGCCCAGGGCAATCTGCACCCGCTCAATCGCGCAGAGGATTATTATCTGCGGGCCGCGGCCAATATCGCTTTTCAAGAAGAACCCTTGCCAGAAGCCGACGATGCTGATGTTGCCCATGGAGGCATTGCCCCACTGGTGCCTAAAATCGCACGAACGCTAAAAACTGATGAACGCGCTCGAGTAGCCTATCTGTATGCCCGGGGTGGACGCTTTGAAGATGCCAGCGAGCACTTCATAGGTGAAAAATTGAAATACCAGTGGAAGCAAACGCTATGTGTTTACAACGAATCAGTCGGCACCAGCATTGATACCACTAATGGCCTGCCCAATAGCGGCGTCCCCTGCCATAAGCTACCTCAGATGGCGAACATGCAACCCATGCGCGAGGTGTTTTCGGAGCAAGAGTGGCCGCTGTTGGCGTTCTCGTTCAAATCCAACCTGATGAACTCTTACGCTATCGGCAGTGAGCGGCTGCGTATGATCAAGCCTTACAACCCGATACAGATGCACCGCCAAGACGCAGAGCGCTTTGGTATCCAGCACGGCGATACCATTCGCATAGAAAGCCCTGGCGGAAGCGTGGTCGGGTTGGCGCTAGTCAGTGAAAGCGTAATACCTGGTGCCTTGGGCATTGAGCACGGCTATGGCCACCGGGATTTAGGCGCAACGCCACATATTATCGACGGTGAATCTCAACCGGATATGCCTTGGATGCGCGCGGGTATCAATATCAACGATCTAGGCTTTAAAGACCCCACGAGGAATGTGGATGGCACTTGGCTTGAGCCCATCAGCGGGGCCAGCGTGCGCCAGGGTTTGCCGGTAAGGGTTAGTCGAGTTTAGCTGATAATCGTTTTTCAGAGCTGATGGATCATTCGGTGGGAATTGCTGCAGAGCTTCCTACCGAATGAGTGATGAAGCTCATTGATACATTTTCAAAATCTACTTCTGACTGTTTATAAAGGGCATTTCTGTTAAGTAAGACAAAATGTTTATGGCTTTCTTACGCAAAAAGCACATAATTGAATAAGTATATTCCCAAAAGAAATATATCAGCACGCGTTGAAGGAGTCTGCCATGCAAAAATCACCGTTTGTGACCCCTCTGAAAACCAGTCTCAAAATGGTGTCATAAAATAGGGTTTGACTTATGAACCTATACTGCTATTATGACACCACGTTTTTGAAACCATCTTGGTAACAACCAGAAAGGGGCACGACATGGCACGCACTTTTTTATACAGCAGGGTCAGCACCAACGACCAAACCACCACAAACCAGATTCAAGAAGTTCAAGCTGCTGGTTTTGACATTCCAGAGTATCGGGTGATGGAAGAGACAGTTAGCGGCTCTACATGTGCCTCAGAGCGCAAGGGGTTCCAGAAGCTATTAGAGCGCATGGAGCAAGGGGATGTTCTGGTTGTCACTAAGCTGGATAGGCTGGGTCGTAATAGTATTGATGTTCAATCAACAGTAAAGATGCTTGAAACCAAGGGGATTAGAGTTCACTGCCTAGCTCTTGGTGGAGCTGACCTTACCTCTCCAGCCGGAAAGATGGTTATGTCTGTTCTATCCTCAGTGGCAGAGTTTGAGCGTGACTTACTGATAGAGCGCACTCAGGCAGGCTTGCAGCGTGCACAGAGTCAAGGCAAGGCCCTAGGGCGTCCTGTTGCCACCTCAGCTAAAGAGGTACAAGCCCTCAAAGCTGAAGGCCAGAGTCAGAGTCAGGTGGCTCAGAGCCTTGGTGTCAGTCTATCCACTGTGAAGCGCCTTTGGAGCAAAGCAGCCTAACCGGCTATTACCGGTTTGACACCAGCCCCTACCAACCCTCCGATACTGGTATTCCAGTAATGGGGGAAAGGCGGGAAATCCCGCTATTACCCAGATATAAGCAATAATAGACTGTAAACTGCGAAGACCGCGCTATTAGCTCTACAGGTTCGCAGAGTTAAAGGGACTGATTAGTCCCTTTTAAATGGACAGATTTGTCCATTTTAATAGCAGGATTTCCTGCTTCTATTTTCCAAACAAGGGCGCAACAGTGCCCCCACGCTGTAATGAAGCTTATACMCCCTGCTGAAAGGCCGTACAAGCCGCTCTAGCCCCTACCCAGTAGGGTAGCCTACCTAACACCCTTATCGTAGCCCCTACACGCTCACAGGAGCTTCTAGGGCTATGCTCGATATTTTAGGCAACTAGGCTGCTAGGTGGGGTGGTATATGGTGGTGGGCTTAGCACCGATGCTCACCCGCCAGATATTCCACTGGGTCAAAGCACCTATCTGTGCTTAGCCCATAGACATGAAGAGTAGTGAAAAAAGTGGTGAAATTGAGTAGTGAAATTGGCAAACAAAAAACCCCGCAATCTATTGATTTACGGGGCTTTTTTAATAGTGGCGGAGGGACAGGGATTCGAACCCTGGATAGGCTATTAACCTATGCCGGTTTTCAAGACCGGTGCATTCAACCGCTCTGCCATCCCTCCGGCTTATGGGTGCGTATACTAACAGCTTTTCCTTGGAAGTCAACGCCTTTTAGTACAAACGTAACCCGACGCGGGTAATCTTTCCGCCTTCCATATCGCTGACCACCCAATGAATGCCGTGCCAATCGACGTCGTCCCCGATAACCGGGTGGCCACCCACGCGCAGGGCGATAAATTCCGCCAGTGTCATGTCCTGCTCACCGGGGCTGAGCGTTAGGCCATAGGCTTGGGCGATATCATGCATTTGCGCGCTGCCATCCAGGGTAAAGGTACCGAAGAAGGCGCGCTCCTGCTTGAGCTTGGCATCGCCATTGAATAGTCGGTTAAGCGCGTACAAGTCCTCTGAGCGGCCGATCACACAAATCACATCACCCAGCTTCAAGCGTGTGCTGCCCTTGGGGTGCAACATGGCGTGGTCGCGGAACAGTGCAGAAATCAAAGCACCTGATGGAAAACGCAGCAGCCGAATAGGCACGTCCTCTAAATCCTGGTTCTCGACTCCGTACACAAACAGCTCAAAGTCGTTTTCCGGCAGGATGCCCAGCGGGCCGCGCCGGTTAGGCACGGTGCCTACCGGCACTTCCACCTTCAACCACTTGGCCATCAGCGTCAGTGAGCCGCCCTGAATCAGTAGCGACATCAATACCACGGCGAAGGCCACATTAAAGTAGAGCGAGGCGTTTTCTACCCCACCGATAACCGGGAAAATAGCCAGCACGATAGGCACCGCCCCTCTCAAGCCCACCCAGGCAATGAAGAAGGTTTCCCGCCAGCGGAATTTAAAGAACGGTTTGATGGTGATCAGCACCGCCAACGGGCGGGCAATAAAGATGAGCGCCAGTGCCACCAAACCCGCGGGCAGTGCCACGTCCCATAACTCACTGGGTGTAACCAGCAGGCCAAGTACCAGGAACAGGCCGATTTGGCTTAGCCACGCCAAGCCGTCGTGCACCGGCAGAATAAAGTTAAGGTGGCGCCCAGGCTGGTTACCAATCATCAAACCAGCAAGGTAGATGGCCAAAAATCCGCTACCGCCCAGCACACTGGTTAAACCGAATACGCTGAACCCCAGCGCCAGCGCCAGCATGGCATAAAGGCCTGGGGCTAAATCGAGCCAGCGAAGCAGCTTGGCACTCAGCCAACCGCCCCCTAGGCCGACAATCAAACCAATACCAAACTGGGAAAGGAAAAACAGCAGGGTTTCAACGGGGCCGCCAATATCACCAACAAGCAGCTCAACCAGCATCAGGGTCAGGAAAATTGCCATCGGGTCGTTGGTACCCGACTCGATCTCCAGCGTCGCCCCTACCCGTTCGTTGAGATTAACGCCGCGACCGCTAAGCATGGAGAAAACCGCAGCGGCATCGGTTGAACCTACGATGGCGCCAACCAGCAGGCCCTGTACTATCGTTAGGTCAAAAATCCACATCGCGATAACGCCAACAATGGCGCTGGTGATAAAGACGCCAAAGGTCGCGAGGGAAAGCGCGGGTTTAAAACCCACTCGGAAGGTTTTGAGGCGAGTACGTAAGCCACCGTCTAACAAAATCATGGCCAGCGCGAGGTGGCCGATGGCAAAGGCCATGGAGTAATCGTCAAACACTACGCCCAGTACGCCCTCTTCACCTGCTAGCATGCCTAGCCCAAGGAAGATCAGCAGCAGCGGCACACCCATCATCGACGATAAGCGGCTGGCCAAAATGCTGAGGGCCATAAGAGAACCGCCTACCAAAAAGAACGTATAAATTGTGTCCATGACTCTCCGTCTCTACATCAATACAGCGCTATTATTGCATGTAACCGTTGAATTTACTGTCTCTTCTCAGCGCCCCCTTATGCTCAAGGGGCTGGTCAGAAGCTTTCCCAGGCGGCTACACTTCGCCGTTACAACCCCTGGAGTTACTGACTATGTTGCGTTGCCTCTTACGCTGTTGGCACCCTATCCTGTTGAGTCTTATCGTCACCTTATTGTTTTCTAATTCAGTTATTTACGCAAATGAAGAGCGCGAAGAAAGCCCTTCAGAAACGGCCCCGCTGACGCTAGATACAGATGTTGAGGTGCCGGAAGCATTTTGGCGAAACATTGACAGCGAAAGCGTCGAGGAAGTGCCCACCACGGCGCAAACCCCGGCACCGCCGCTCGAACCACCGCCGGTTAAACACATCACGCTAATGCTGGATTGGTACTTGAGCCCGCAGCACGCAGCCTTGGTGATTGCTAAAGAGCGAGGGCTGTACGCTGCCCAAGGACTTGAAGTGGAGATTCAGTCACCGGCCGACCCCTCCATCGCTATCAAGCTGCTAACCGCAGGTGAAGTCGATTTGGCGCTGACCCGCCAGCCGCTGCTTCATATGCAGGCTCATAACGGCGCGCCAATCGTCCGCATCGCGACACTGATCGAAACCTCGCTGACGGCGGTCATTGTGGCGGGCGAGGAGCAGGCGGAAACCGAAAATACCTTGGCAGGGTTACACTATGGTTATACCACCGGAGAAGGTCGCGACCTGAGCATCCCGCGTTTACTCCCCCGCTCGGTACAGCAAACCGATGATTTCACCTCGCCCATCAACCTGCACTTCGACCCCATTCGAGCAATGCGGGAGGGTCAGATTGACGCGGTCGCCGATGGCTTTTACCACTACCTTCCTCAGCAGTTGGCGACTGAAGGCATTAACACCCACGTCATTCGCTTCGATGAGTTAGATATCCCCCGTAATGACGGCCTGGTGGTATTGGCCAATAGCGATACGCTTGCGCGCCGCGCTGATACCTGGTCTCGGTTTGTGCTTGCCGTTGAGCAAGCGAGCCACTGGATTATCGACAACCCTGACGCCGCCTGGGAGCTGCTGATTAGCGCGCACCCTGTGCTCGATAATGACATTAACGCCAACGCCTGGGAGGACATCCTGCGCCGCATGGCGCTGAGCCCCGCGGCGTTAGATAGCCGCCGTTACGCTGACTTTGAAACCTTTCTACACAAAATGGGCCTTACTGACGAGACGCTGCCCGTATCGCGTTTAGCAGTAGATCCACACACTTTATAACCAAGTATTAATAGCTCTCCATCCACTACCATGGCGGCCCATGAGCGAAACAGCTTTAATTTTTGCAAAAGGTAAGGGGCGTTGTTTTGCCAATCAGGTGGGCAAGTGCCGTGGCGCGTGCAATGGTCAGGAGTCGATAGCAGCGCATACCCAGGGGGCGCAGGAAGCGCTCACCCAGCTTCAGGTCAATGTTTGGCCGTGGCCGGGCAGCATTGCTATTGAGGGGCAGTCAGCGGGCGCTACAGCAGCGCCCGCAAGCTTTGATGTGGATAGCTACCGAATTTTGAATCGTTCCCTGCATTACCCAGAGCAGCACGGCTTAACGGTCACGCCACTCTGATAAAACAGCGCTTCTTAAGTATTTGAACACGCATCTACTGCGCGTCTAGAAACGCCGTCACTGCCTGCTGGAAGGCTTCCGGCTGGTCGGCGTGTAGCCAGTGGCCGGCATTTTTGAGCGTTACCACACGAGCGCGGGGTAACACTTCACGCAGCGCGGGGATCATATCGTCAGCCACATAGTGAGAATCGCCGCCGCGTAGCACCAACGCCGGGCCTTCAAAAGGCTGCTCGCCATCGGGCACGCCGATAATGTCGCTATAACCGCGCTTGATCTGATCTAAGCCCACCCGTATCGCCATCACGTTATCGTCATTGCGCACCAGATTAGTGGCCAAGAACAGCCGTGTGGGTCGCGACTCAACATGCTCGCCCAGCAGATCATCGGCTTCACGACGACTTTTGGGTTGACCTTCCCGCACATTATCGAGCGCGGCAAACACATCATCGTGGCCATGCTCATAAGCCACCGGGGCAATATCCGCCACAATCAACGACGCCACCCGCTCAGGCGCCAAGCGCGCCAAACTGATCGCCACTTTGCCACCCATGGAGTGGCCCAGCACATGAGCGCGCTCGATCGAGAGCTTGTCCAATAGCGCTATCACGTCATCCGCCATGGTGGCGTAACGCATTCCCTCTGCATGGGGTGAGCGGCCATGGTTACGCAGATCCAGCGCAATCACCCGGCGGCTGCCCTGCCACACTTTTAAGTGCGAACGCCAATTATCGGCACTCCCCAGCAAACCATGAATCACCACCAGCGGAGGTGTATCTGCGGCGGCTTCGTCGGCGGGCATATCGATAAAGTGGAGATCAACGGTGGCAACGTCAGTCATGCTAGCTCCTCAGCCTTGCGGACTCTGTGTGTTTACGCGATTACGCCGTACGGGGCTCGGCATCCACCTGGCCTGTCCAAACCACCAAGCGGCGCGTTAGCCAGGCAAGCAGCAAGCCATACAGCGGAAGGAAAAACAGCAGGCTGATAGCGAGCTTAATGGCATAGTCAACGGCGGCGATTTCTATCCAATTGGCGGCCATAAAGGGGTCTGGGCTGTTATAGAACGCCGCCGAGAAGAATGCAAAGGTGTCAGCCAGGTTACCCAACACCGTTGAGCAAACGGGTGCTACCCACCATGCCCACTGGCGCAAGCGGTCAAACACTTGTACATCCAGCAACTGGCCAATCACATAGGCCAGGAAGCTGGCGAGGGCGATACGGGCGACAAACAGGTTCCACTCCGAAAGTGCCTCAATCCCGGCAAAGCTGCCGCGGGGAAATACCACGGATACCACATAGGAGACCAGCAGTGCGGGAAGCATAACGCGCAGAATAATCGATCGCGCCGGCCCTTTGCCAAACAGACGTACCGTTAGGTCGGTGGCTAGAAAAATAAACGGGAAGCTAAACGCGCCCCAGGTGGTATGAAAGCCAAACAGCGTAAACGGCAACTGAACGAGATAGTTACTGGCGGCAATAATGCCGATATGGAAAGCCACCATCACCATTAGGCAACGGCGGTGTTGAGTCTCACTCAATGCAAACATGCGGGTAGACCTTTTTTTAATAGATAAGAGGGGTTAGGGAACCCTCGGGGTAGTATGCGCATCGCCAAATCAACGTTGATAAAACTGGCGCTGTTCTGGGGAGCGCATTATACGGCTTATACATGATATTAAAAGCCAAGGGATGGAAGCCGCCACCCCTTGGCAATCTGCATGCCCTCGCACTTGGCTAATAAAAAGTAGCCGCATCAATCCAGCGGTGTGGCTTTATCAGCGGCACCTACCGAGCGTTCACGCATGGCGGCGTGAACATCGGTCAGGCTGGTGGGGTCATCAATGGTGGAGGGAATACCAAACTCTTTGCCATCGGCAATCGTGCGCAGTAGCTTGCGCAGAATTTTACCCGAACGGGTTTTGGGTAAGCGGTCGACCACTAACACCTGCTTGAAGCAGGCAATTGGGCCAATATGCTCGCGAACCCGCGCAATGAGCTCGGCCTCCAGTGTCGCTTCATCGCCATTAAAACCATCTTTAGGAATCACCAAGCCAATCGGCAATTGCCCTTTAAGATCGTCATGAATCCCAATCACCGCGCACTCGGCCACCGCGGGATGGGCGCCAACCACCTCTTCCATTTCACCGGTCGAGAGTCTGTGCCCTGCCACGTTAATAACGTCATCGGTACGGCCCATAATGAACAGATAACCCTGCTCATCAAAATAACCGCCATCGCCGGTCAAATAATAACCGGGGAACGCCGCCATATAAGCGCTATGAAAACGCTTCTCGTCGCGCCAAACGCCGGTCAAACAACCTGGCGGCATGGGCTGTTTGATCACTACACTGCCCTGCTCCATGGGTTTGGCCTGTTCACCATCACGGTTGAGCACCTGCACATTGAAGCCAGGAACGGGGAACGTTGCGGATCCCGCTTTGGTGGGCACGGCCTCTATGCCGGGCAAGTTGGCGGCGATGGGCCAGCCGGTTTCAGTTTGCCACCAGTGATCAATCACCGGCACGTCCAAAAGGTCATCCAGCCAGTGAAACGTGGGTGGATCGAGGCGTTCTCCGGCCACATAGAGGTGCTTTAGGCTGCTGATATCGTAGTTCAGTAACAGTTTAGCATCAGGATCCTCTTTCTTAATCGCACGGAAGGCCGTGGGCGCAGTGAAGAAACTCTTCACCCGGTACTCCTCGATCAAGCGCCAGAAGCTGCCCGCATCGGGGGTTTTTACCGGCTTCCCTTCGTATACCACCGTGGTGCAACCAAGTAGCAAGGGGGCGTAAACAATGTAGGAATGCCCAACGACCCAGCCCACATCCGAGGCGGTAAAGAACACTTCACCGGGCTCCATGGCGTAGATCGCCTGCATCGAATAGGCCAGCGCTACCGCGTAGCCACCCGTATCGCGCATAACACCTTTGGGTTTTCCGGTGGTGCCTGAGGTATACAGGATATACAGCGGGTCGGTTCCCTTCACCGGCACGCATTCAGCAAACGGCGCCTTCGCAACCAACTCTTCCCAGTCGTAATCGCCCTCCTCCAGTTCAGCCCGGTGCGCTTCACGCTGATAAACGACGCAGGCATCCGGCTTATGGGCGCTTAATTCAACGGCTTGGTCTACCATTGGCTTATAGGGCAACACCTTGCCCAGCTCGATACCGCAGGAAGCGGCAACCACCACTTTAGGCTCGGCGTCTTCAATCCGCGCCGCCAGCTCATGGGGGGCGAAGCCACCAAATACCACCGAGTGAATAGCGCCAAGCCGCGCGCAGGCGTACATGGCCACCAGCGCTTCGGGGATCATTGGCATATAAATCACCACACGATCCCCCTTAGTGACGCCTAGTTGCGTTAGCGCCCCCGCAAAATACGCCACTTTATCGCGCATTTCTCGGTAGCTAAGGGTGAGTTTGGCTTGTGCGGCAGGTGAATCCCAGAAAATCGCCGCCTGATCACCGCGCCCATTTTCGACATGATAATCCAGTGCAGCGTAGCTAAGATTCATTTCACCGTCGCTGAACCAACGAGCATGCTCTTTCCCAGGGCTCTGCTTATCGTAGCTGAGAATGGTTTTAGGCGGCGTATACCAGGGAATACGTTTGGCCTGCTCGGCCCAGAACGATTCAGGGTGTTCGATGGAGCGTTGGAAGGTGTGTTGGTAGCGGCTCATGGTGTCCCTATCTTTTTTGTAGTAGCGATCAAAAAGGATTGTTGACACTTTATAAAGGAAACCGATATTTCGCCCTCATACTATGGGCTAAATAGCGACCAAAGCGGTAGACAGGCACCAGCATTGTCGACAAGGTGTCGAATGACTACCATTGATTAACCGTTAAACAGAAGTTTGGACAAAACTCGCTAAATTACTGATCATTAAAGAACATGGTCCTCGCGACGCGACGATGCCTCGACAACGTACAGCAATGCCTTTAAAACGACGCCTTTAAAACAATGCTTATAAAACGCTGATGTAACAGTGTAGGCAAGGAGATCATTATGTCTGCTTCTACAAGCGCCGCTACACGCCTGCTTGAACATAACTGTCGCGCTATTGAGGCGGGAACCAACCTGCTAAAAGCGTTGGCCAATGAAAAACGGCTGCAAATCCTCTGCCTTCTTGCCGAGAAAGAGCTGTCAGTGACGCAAATTAATCAACAGCTTGCGTTAAGTCAGTCGGCACTTTCGCAACATCTGGCTATTTTGCGGCGTGATGAGCTCGTCGATACCCGACGGGAGTCACAAACCATCTATTATTCGTTAAGCAGCGAAAGCGCCAAGGCCGTGATTGACACCTTGGCACACCATTACGCTGCATAACGCTTCAGGGTTTAATCTCAGCGCCGCTGCCACCCAGCGGCGTCGATTAGACCAAGCGCTTTCAGCGCTGCTTTTTCAACACCTTCTGAAATGGCCAACCCCAGTTTACGACTGACGGTTTTAGGGGCTTCTAGCTTCACTGTGAATACTTGCGCCTCGGTCATACGTTCTACCAGATAGGCTTCGCTAGTCCCTACGCTGTCGACAAGCTGTAAAGATAGCGCCTCGCTACCGTACCAAATCTCGCCTGTGGCGAGGGTGTCAATATCCATGCTGGGACGCCGTTCTGCCACGTAGCCTTTAAACAAGCGGTGCGTATTCTCTAAATCCTCCAAGAACTTCGCTTTACCCTCTTCGGTATTTTCACCCAGCACGGTTAAGGTACGTTTGTATTTACCGGCGGTAAGCAGTTCGACGTCAACATCATGGCGCTTAAGCAGGCGATGAATATTGGGAACTTGTGCCACCACGCCGATGGAACCAATCACTGCGAAAGGCGCGGCCTTGATGTGCTGTGCAGTACAGGCCATCAGGTAACCACCGCTTGCCGCCACCTTGTCGATACAGACGGTTGTGTTTAACCCCGCCGTACGCAGCCGGTCTAACTGCGCCGCTGCCAACCCATAGGCATGCACCAGGCCACCCGCGGACTCAAGACGCACCACTACCTCGTCTTCCTTAGCGGCGACACCGATGATGGCCGATACCTCTTGAGCAAAATGCTCGGTTTGCGAGGCTTTCAGATCGCCATGGAAGTCGAGCACCCAAACCCTTGGCGCTGAGGCGCCGTCTTGCTCCGTTTTGTGCTCCTTGTGACGCTTTTTATCTTCACTGCGAAATAGTTTCAGCAGTTTTTTGCGCGCACCAGGGAGCGTGGCAGCCAGCCGCAAACGCCGGACACGGCGGCGTCGTTGATCGTTAAGTGGCTCGATCGTGAGTTTCAGCTCGCTCTCTTTGTCCTGCTTGGTTCGTGCAATCAGCAGCAGGCCAAAGCCTATCAGCGCCATCACGATGGTGGTTTGCACAACAAAGGTGCCTATCTCTGCTACCCATTCACTCATTGACGTTCTCCATTAGAGGATTAATTCCTTTATAGCTCGTACGTTGTATATGCGTATGCTGATAGTGACTAGCGCGCTTGATTGGAACGCCCGTATGAAATAACCTCGCTTGCCTTTACGATTGTTTCTTTTGGCTCTGGTCGCTAGCCTTAGCCTGATCTACTTAACCGAGAGATATGTTATGTCAAACAACACCCTTGAGAAGTTAAAAGCGCGTTTTAATCCGGAAGCGGCAAAGGGCATGGATGAAGTTTTCCAGTTTCACTTTACCGATGCGGGCAGCTACTACTTAAATATCCAGGATGGCACGCTGGACGTACAAGAAGGTGAGCACGACGATCCTTCTGTCAGCTTAAGCCTAACCACTGACACGCTAAAAGGCATTATGAGCGGTGAGATCAATGGTATGACGGCCTTTATGACCGGTAAGCTAAAAGCGACTGGTAATGTCATGCTGGCCACTAAGCTGACTAGCTTATTCCCTAGCGAGTAATCGTCATATCGGCACGCGGCGCCGCTTACTCTTCGCGCCAGCGTGCCAAATGGGTTTCGATTAGTTCGCGGGATATCGAGTAAGGCGGCGGCAGAGAGGGCAACTGACGAGGTGAAAACCACGCCGCATCGCTAATTTCCACCCCATCGATGCGAATGCGCCGGGTGGTGGCTTCGGCGAAGTAACCAAACATCAACGAGTGCGGGAATGGCCACGCCTGACTTTGGTGATAACGCAGTTGATCGATATGCACGCCCACTTCCTCAAACACTTCACGATGCACCGCCTCTTCCGCTGACTCCCCAGGCTCGATAAAACCCGCCAAGGTGGAGTAGCGCCCGGGTGGAAAGCGCGGACTGCGGGCAAGCAGCATCGCCTCCCCGCTGGTCACCAGCGTGATAATACACGGTGAGATACGCGGATAGTTGCGGTGCCCACAGGCGTGGCAGTGCATAGCAAATTCCGCAGTTAGCTTGGTGGCCGGTGCACCACAGCGACCGCAGAAACGGTGATTCTCTAACCAAGCACCTACCTGCAGCGCCGTGGAAAGCAGGCTAAACCAAACGGTTGAAAGCTCGCTCATCCATTGACGACCATCAATCCAATCGTTTCCAGCTTGGGATTCCACAAGCAGCGCCACCGGCTCATCATCCCAGTAACACAGCGGCTGCATCTGCTCTGTCCAGGGTTGATAGGGCTGCAGCGGGGTCAACTCTTCACTACCGTTTAACGGTGCGGGCGCCAATAGGCTACGCGACAGCCGAATAACCCGACCAGCTTGTTCGTGATGGGGGATTTCTCGCCTAAGCATCGCTGGCCGCACCCTCAAACCAGTTCAATTGATGCGCCTCGCACTTGGCCTGATGGGCCGCTCGCTCTTCATCGGTTGGCCGCACCACGCGCAACTGGCCCGGCGTTAAAGAAAGCCGCTGAATCGACATCCCCTCATTGGAGGTATCCGCCTGTTCCTGTTCCGCTGCGGAGGCCGCGTCTAAGGTCAGCGCGGTCTGCCCACCGGTCATCGCCAGGTAGACTTCGGCGAGGATTTCAGAGTCTAACAGTGCGCCGTGCAGTACCCGGTGGCCATTGTCGATATCGTAGCGTTTGCACAATGCATCAAGACTGTTGCGCTGACCGGGGTGCATCTTCCGCGCCATGGTCAGCGTATCTAATACGCCGCAATGATCGCTTACCGGCCCCAACACAGGGGATTTACGCTGCCGATTCAACATGCCCAGCTCGTGGTCAATAAAGCCCACATCGAAGGGGGCGTTATGAATCACCAGCTCCGCGCCTTCGATAAATGCCCAAAACTCATCGGCAATTGCCGCGAATACCGGCTCGTTAGCGACTCTGGCATCATCAATCCCGTGAACGGCGACTACTTCAGCATCGATATGCCGCTCAGGATTGATGTATTGGTGATAAGTGCGACCAGTGAAGCGTCGATTGACCATCTCAATAGCACCAATTTCGACTAGGCGATGGCCATCTTTGGGGTCAATACCCGTGGTTTCAGTATCCAAGATCACCTGACGCATCATGCTCTCCTCTTTTGGTGCTCATCAATCGCTTCATTGGCCAGCGCATCGGCGCGCTCGTTGCCAGGGTGGCCGCTATGCCCTTTTACCCAGTGCCACTCGACTTGGTGGCGCTGGGTCTCTTCGTGCAGGGTCTTCCACAGTTCGGCATTTTTGACCGGCTGCTTGGCAGCGGTTTTCCAGCCGCGCTTGATCCAGTTATGAATCCACTGGGTAATCCCCTGGCGTACATATTGGGAGTCAGTCCAAAGCGCCACTTCACAAGGGGTATTGAGGGTGCGTAGCGCCATAATCGCAGCCATTAACTCCATGCGATTATTAGTGGTATCTGCTTCATAGCCTTTCAAGGTTTTCTCATGCTCGCCACTCGCCAGTACAACACCCCATCCGCCGGGCCCTGGGTTACCCCTACAAGCCCCATCGGTATACACCGTTACCCGAGGTAGATCTCCCGCCGCCTCTTTAGTCAATCTCCTGATCCCCCGGTCTATGTAGAACAGATTTATGTAAAACAGGCTTCTGTGGATCAACTTTATTTGAATCAGCTGTGTGCCTATCCGTTTGCCGTGTTTTGGCTTGCGATGTTCTAGCGGGAGGCGTTTGATAGTGGGCGGATGAGCCTGAGCGGGTAACACCCAACGACGCCGGGGACACTGGCGCCTTCAAACCAAATTTCAAACGCTGCACTGGCGCTTGGCGCTGCTGTCGGCGTGCTTGAATCATATAACTTTCGCCCAGCGGCAGGTTATGCCGCCGCCCTAACGACTCCCAATACTCACCGCACTTGGCGTTCATCCGCCCCCTGAAACAGCAATAGTCTACCCGCTCCACCTCAAAGTCGACAAACGCCAACCAGTCCCGCAGGCGGCTAGCCGAGCGCCAGGTACCGCTCAAGGGAAACGTCTGTTGGCGCTTTCGCAACTGCCGGGTAAGACCACTCACACCGACAGGGTTAAAACCAAACAGCACCATAATGCCGTTGTCAGCAGTGACACGCGCAGCCTCCTGAAGCGTAAAGTGGGCATCGGTTAAGTGCTCAAGCCAGTGGTGGATGACCATCACATCTAAACAGCGATCCGGCAGCGCAAGCTGATCCGGTGGGCATACCAAGGTGCTATCGTTTTCGGCTAACTGACGCGTAGGCAACCAGCGTATGGGGTGCGCAATGGCCGACATGGTCATCAGTGCCGGCCCCATGCTCATTTCCAAGCTGTGGCCGCCCACACGCGATTCCACCACGGGCCCTAAGCAGGCACGCTGTGTTTCCCACAGCGAACGCCCCGCCTCTGTTTGCCAATAAGGCTGGCTACTTTGTAAGCGCTTAGCCAGTGTCGTGGCCATCGTCGAATTTGACATGAACAGCGCTTCCCTCCACAGTAACGGCTTTTTAACGCCTTTTACGCACCGATTTAGCGCTAATAAGCGCAATGTTTGATGTGTTTTTTCGTAACTTAAAGGATCTCGCCGATGATGAGCGTGACACCGATCCCCGCCCTTAGCGACAACTATATTTGGCTATTAAGACAAGATACCAGTCAAAGCGTTTGTGTGGTGGATCCCGGTGAAGCTGCCCCGGTGATCGAGTTTCTTGAGCGTGAGTCGCTCACCCTAAGCTGCATTCTGATTACTCACCATCATCATGATCATACCGGTGGTTTAGCAGAATTAATTAAACGCTACTCTCCGCACGTTATCGGCCCCGACAATCCCAAGATTGAAGGCATCGATGAAACCGTGGGTGATGGCGACGAAGTCCGCATTATGGGTCGCTTGTTTGACGTCATGGCGACCCCCGGCCATACGCTGGATCATATCAGCTACTTCACAGCGGGTATCCCTGCACTACTGTTCTGCGGTGATACCCTTTTTTGCGCGGGTTGCGGTCGTTTATTCGAGGGTACCCCGGAGCAAATGTACACCGCGCTGAAAAAATTTGCGGAACTCCCTGAAGATACACTGGTCTTTGCAGCCCATGAGTACACTCAGGCAAACCTAACGTTTGCCCGTGCTGCGGATCCTGAAAACGAAGACGTCAAACACGCCTTGCAGGAGTGTGAAAAGGCGCGGGCATTGGATCGCCCCACCTTACCCAGCACGATAGGACGCGAGCTGAAAATTAATCCCTACCTCCGTGTGGGCACTGATAGCGTGCGCCAAGCGGCAGGCACCCAGGGTGTTAATAATGATGATCTCGCTACGTTCACCACTCTACGCGAGTGGAAGAACCGTTTTTAAGAACGCTATCGAAACCAAACGAATGCAACTATGACCTATCGAACGATTCGCCAGCGCTTGATGCTGAGCGCTGGCAGTACCGTAATAATGGGCCTAATGTTAGCCGCTGCGGCAAGCTCACAAGCCTCTGCGACAGCCTATGAAGGATCTACGGCATCAACCAGTAAATCAGTAGACGCTACAAAACCACGCCCCACGCCGTTCCGAATCCATTTTTGGGAGGCGCTGGAGCTGGAACCTCAGGACGCTTGGACAACGCTGCGTAAAAGCTTTCAGTGGCAAGAGAAGTCACTGCCAGACGAGGCCCAAGCACGGGTAGACGAATGGATTGAGCACTACCGTTCCAGCCCCGAAAACATTGCTACTATCACCGAACGCGCCTCTCCCTGGCTTGCCTGGATTACCCAGCAAGTTAGCGAGCGTGGCCTGCCTGGTGAAGTCGCGTTAATCCCCTTCGTCGAGAGCTCCTTTGACCCAGGCGCGCGAAGTCATCGCGGCGCTGCTGGGCTATGGCAGTTTATGCCCGGCACTGGTGATGCATTGGGTTTGGTACGCAACGGAAACTACGATGGCCGGTTAGACGTTTTAACCTCCACCGAAGCGGCGCTGGACTACTTGGAAATGCAGGCCGATCAGTGGTATGAAGGCGATCTGATGCTTTCATTAGCGGCTTATAACGCCGGCGCAGGCACCGTTAACCGCGCTCGACGCCAGGCCCAAAGCCAAGGCCTAAACGGTGATTACTGGGATCTCTCGCTGCCCTATGAAACCATGCAGTATGTGCCCAAACTGAAAGCCATCGTGACCATCATTAACGACCCTGAGCAGTACGGTGTCAGCTTGCCGGAAATACATGTTGATCCGGCCTTCGCTAAAGTTAAGTTGGCCCAAGCAGTGACGCTTTCAGAAGCCTCTCAACTGCTGGGTGTCAGCCAAACCGCGTTAGCCGAATTAAACCCTGGCTTGCTCAATGGCAGCATTGACCCCCGTAGTGCTCAGACACTGCTGGTACCTGAAGAAGTGGATACCCAGATGCTAGCGCAGCTTTCTCAAGGCGGCAGTCAAACACAAGACAGCAACCAAGCGCTTGCGCAAAACAGCCGTGGCAATACCCACCGCGTTGAAAGAGGCGACAGTCTCTCTGCGATTGCGGCCCGGTATAATATTGACCAGCAAGACCTTATACGCTGGAATGCGATTGACCGCCCCAGCACTCTGCAACCAGGCCAACTGCTGACACTTTCAGGGCGTTAAACCGGGTTAACTAGTTGGCTTTGTTCACATGGGATGTCTCAAATGCCGCGTGGTTTGTTTTTTGCGAAAACGCTTCTACTCATCAGTGGCCTGCTGTCCAACGTTTCAATACTGGCTTCAGACGCCGAAACAATAGCGTCAGAGTCGACGTCTATCACCGCCACCAACACTAATGTGGTGGGTGATTTGAACACCGACGCAAACAACGTGGTTCCTATTGAAACAGTTCATGGGTTATCGCTTTACGATAGCCCCGAGCTGCCAGCCGACTTCCCCTACTTCCCTCACGTAAACCCACAGGCCCCCAAAGGCGGCACCATTACCCATACCGCCGTGGGGAGCAGCTTTGACTCGACCAATCCGTTTATTATTCGCGGCACGCCAGTTACCGGCATTTCACAAATTTATGACACCCTTATGGTCAGCAACCCCAATGAGCCCTTTAGCCTCTACGGCTTGCTGGCCGAAGGCGTGCGCCTTGACCCTGACAGGGAGTGGATTGAGTTCGACCTGCGCCCTGAAGCGCGTTTTCAAGATGGGGAACCTGTCACGGCCTACGATGTGGTGTTCTCGCTTAACCTGCTCCGCGAAGAGGGAAATCCGTTTTACGCCAGTTACTACGCGGGAGTGGAAGAAGCCATCGCCCTCAATGAGCATCAGGTACGGTTCACCTTCAACGACACTCAATCCCGAGAGCTGCCGTTAATAGTCGCCCAGTTACCCATACTCCCCCGCCACTACTGGGAGCCCCGCGAATTCACCTCCCCCACCCTTGCGGCACACCCAGGCTCCGGGCCCTATCGCATTAGCGAAGTAGACCCAGGTAGGCGAATTGTTTATCAGCGCGATGAAGATTATTGGGGTAAAGATTTGCCGGTCAACGTTGGCCGATACAATATTGATCGCATCATTTACGACTACTACCGTGATCGGGATATTGCCTGGGAAGCTTTTAAAGCGGGACTGACGGACTTCCGTACCGATGCACGCGCCGCCACCTGGGCGATTGGCTATAATTTTCCAGCCTATGAAGAGGGCTTGGTTAAGCGGCTAACGGTACCGGACGTTAACCCTTCGATGATGCAGGCGTTTGTTTTCAACCTGCGTAAAGAGAAGTTCCAAGACCCCAGGGTGCGGGAAGCGTTGAGCCTGACCTTCGACTTCCCGTGGCTCAACACCAATATTTTTTACGGTACCTATCAGCGCACCGAGAGCTTTTTCCAAAATTCAGAGATGGAAGCCACCGGCTTACCCTCTGAGGAGGAACTGGCGCTGTTGGAGCCCTTTCGGGAGGAGTTGATTGCCTCTCATGGTTCTGACCGTTTGTTCACTCAGCCCCTGCCTATCGATCAGCCCATCGAGCTGCGTGAGCGGCTTCGTAAAGCGCTCGATCTCCTCCGCGAGGCAGGTTATAGCGTTGAAGACGGCATACTGGTTAACCAACAAACCGGGCGGCCTTTAAGCCTGGAAGTGCTGCTCTACGACTCAGGGCTTGAACGGGTGGTGCAGCCAATGCTCCGCAACATGGCCCGTTTAGGGGTACAGACGTCGCTGCGTATCGTTGATATTAATCAGTATTTAAACCGACAGCGTAATTATGACTATGACATAGTGATCAGTCATTTCCCTCAGTCGAACAACCCGGGCAATGAACAGCGCGACTTCTGGACCAGCGCCGCCGCCGAAGCACCGCAAAGCCGTAACCGGATGGCGCTGGCACATCCGGCGGTCGATGCACTGGTGGAGGAGATCATTAGTGCTGAGGGCCGTGAAGAGTTGGATACCGCCACGCGCGCGTTGGATCGGGTGCTGCGCTGGGGGTTCTATGTGATTCCCCACTACCACTCTGGGGAGACCCGCATCGCCATTTGGGATAAGTTTGGTTACCCCGAACCCTTCCCCAAATACGCCATGGATCTGGATGCGTGGTGGGTAGACACTGACCGTGAAGCAGAACTGCAGCGCCGCCAGCGCGGCCGTTAACTTTGGCCCGATTACAACTTCTTAAGTGCAACGGCTTGTCCTCAACGGTTTCATCGTCATAAACCTCGGAGTGCTCTGTGGCCCGTTATACCCTACGCCGACTGCTGCTAATGATTCCGACCCTTTTCGGGATCATGCTACTCAATTTTATTATTGTTCAGGCGGCGCCGGGTGGGCCAATTGATCAGATGCTGGCGCGTTTTGAAGGCGCCGACGCCATGGCCAGCACTCGCTTGGATATGGGGGGCGCCGATGTCCAGGTCAGCGATGACTCCCGAGGTGCCCGGGGCATTGATCCGCGCTTTATCGAGCAGCTGGAGCAGCAGTTTGGTTTTGACAAACCCGCCCACGAACGCTTTATCGGCATGATGGCGGATTACCTCACCCTCGATTTTGGCACCAGTTTCTTCCGTGACCGCCCGGTCACAGAGCTGATGATTGAGCGGCTGCCGGTTTCCATATCACTGGGGCTCTGGACGACACTGCTGGTCTATTTAATCTCTATCCCGTTAGGCATTAAAAAGGCGCTACGCCACGGCTCCCGGTTTGACGTCTGGTCGTCGGGGTTAGTGATTGTCGGCTATGCCATTCCGGGCTTCCTGTTTGCCATCCTGCTCATTGTCCTGTTTGCCGGGGGCACCTACTGGGACTTATTCCCTTTACGCGGTTTGACCTCACCCGACTTCGACCAGCTTTCAGCCTGGGGCAAGGTCAAAGACTACTTCTGGCATATCACACTGCCGGTTATCGCCGCCTCGATTGGCAGCTTTGCCACGCTGACGATGCTAACCAAAAACAGCTTTCTCGATGAGATTCACAAGCAGTATGTCATTACCGCCCGCGCCAAGGGGGCCGACGAGCGGCGCGTGCTTTACGGCCATGTGTTTCGCAATGCCATGCTGATTATTATCGCGGGTCTACCCGCCGCCATGATCGGTATTTTCTTCACCGGGGCGCTGCTTATCGAAGTGATCTTCTCCCTGGATGGGCTGGGCCTGCTCGGTTTCGAAGCGGTCATGCAGCGGGATTACCCGGTGATTTTCGGCACCCTATTCCTGTATACCGTGATCGGCTTAATCCTCAAGCTGATTTCCGATTTGACCTACGTGTGGGTAGACCCGCGTATCGATTTTTCGACTCGGGAGTCGTGATAATGGCCTCTTTATCATCACGTTTATCGCCTATCACTCGCCGTCGACTGTCCGCTTTTAAAGCCAATCGCCGTGCCCGGGTGTCACTTTGGTTATTTGCCACGCTGTTTATTCTTAGCCTGTTTGCCGAGCTAATTGCCAACGACAAACCGATCATCATGCAGTACGACGGCCAGTGGTACTTTCCCATGCTGGTGGACTACCCAGAAACCGAGTTTGACGGCTTTCTACCGACCCGAACGGACTATCTGGATCCCTTTGTTCAGCAACAAATTGATGATCATGGCTGGGCGCTATGGCCCATTATTCCGTTTTCATATCAGACCCTGGACATGAATATGACCCGCCCTTCTCCGGCCCCGCCGGATAGCCGCCACTGGCTAGGCACCGATGACCAGGGCCGGGATGTGACCGCACGGGTGATTTATGGCTTTCGACTCTCGGTAGCCTTTGCGCTGGTACTCACCGCAGGATCGCTAGTCGTCGGTGTCGTAGTCGGCGGAGTACAGGGCTACTTTGGCGGCAAAATTGATTTGATCGGTCAGCGAGTCACTGAAATTTGGTCCGGCTTACCGGTGCTCTTCCTGCTGATTATTTTAGCCAGCTTTGTTCAGCCGGGATTTTGGTGGCTGCTGGGGATTATGCTGCTCTTTTCGTGGCTGGGCCTGGTCGATATCGTGCGTGCCGAGTTCCTGCGTGCACGCAATTTGGAGTATGTGCGCGCGGCCAAAGCCATGGGCTTGCCGTCACGTTTGATCATGTGGCGTCACGTGCTACCCAATGCCATGGTCGCCACGCTGACGTTTATTCCGTTTCTGTTTACCGGCGCCATTGGCACCTTGACCGCTCTGGATTTTCTCGGCTTCGGCCTGCCGCCGGGTGCTCCCTCGCTGGGTGAGCTTGCTGCCCAAGGAAAAAATAATCTACACGCCCCTTGGCTGGGCATCACGGCGTTTATGACACTGGCCATCATGCTGTCACTGCTGGTATTTATCGGCGAGGGCTTGCGCGACGCCTTTGATCCCCGCCACGTACAACAGCGCCAAGCAGGCCCAGCCCAGGAGTCCCAGCATGCCTAATCCCCTGCTGCGCATTGAACACCTTGATGTCACTTTTGATAACACCCCAGTAGTGCATGCACTCTCGCTAACCCTCCATGCGGGTGAAACCCTGGCCATTGTCGGTGAGTCCGGCTCGGGTAAATCGGTATCGGCGCTGGGCATGGTGAATTTGCTGCCCAGTAATGCCAGCGTTCAAGGCGAACGCTGGCTAGGTGATACCAATCTGGCCACTTTAACGGAAACTGAGTGGAACACGGTGCGTGGCAATCGCGTCGGTTTTATCTTCCAGGAGCCGATGACCTCGCTCAACCCCCTGCATCGGGTGGGCAAGCAGATTGGTGAGGCCTTGCGACTGCATCAAGGACTGCGGGGCCAGGCGGCCCGGGAACGCTGCAAAGAACTGTTGGAACAAGTGAAACTACCGCGCCCGGACGAATTGTTGGATGCCTGGCCCCACCAGCTCTCGGGTGGGCAGCGCCAGCGGGTGATGATTGCCATGGCGATTGCCAACAATCCCTCACTGCTGATTGCCGATGAGCCCACCACCGCGCTGGACGTCACGGTACAGCAGGAGATTCTCGCCCTGCTGCGTGAACTACGCGATCATCATGGCATGGGCATGCTGTTTATCAGCCACGACTTAAACCTGGTGCGCCGCCATGCCGATCGCATTTGCGTGATGTACCAGGGACGTATTCAAGAAATCGGCCCGGTGGAGCAGGTCTTTCAGCACCCTCAAAGCGATTACACTAAAGCGCTACTGGCCGCTGAGCCGGAAGGTAGGCCCCAAGCTATAGAGCATACAGCGCCGCTACTGACCGCTCGTCAATTAAGCGTGAGCTTTAAGCGCCCTAAGACCGGCTTATTTAAGCGCCAGCCCCCTGCTTTTGTGGCGGTGCATCCAATAGATTTCCAAATCGCGCCAGGGGAAACCCTGGGCATTGTCGGTGAATCCGGCTCAGGTAAAACCACGCTGGCGTCAGCGGTCATGCGGCTGGTCACTAGCCAAGGCGATGTTACCCTTGGCAAGGATAAACTAAGCGCCCTAACCGGCGATGCGTTACGCCGCCACCGCCATCGCCTGCAAATGGTGTTTCAAGACCCCTATGGCGCGCTTTCACCGCGTATGCCAGTGTTTGATATCGTCAGCGAGGGGCTGCGCTTTCACTACCCCCATCTCACCACTGAAGAAGTCACCCAGCGGGTTAATCAAACGCTGCACGAGGTAGGTTTGCCCGAGAGCTGTGCCGCGCGCTACCCCCACGAGTTCTCCGGCGGTCAGCGCCAGCGCATTGCCGTGGCAAGAGCGATTATCTTAGAACCGGAACTATTGGTGCTGGATGAGCCAACCTCGGCGTTAGACCGTACCGTGCAGAAGCAGCTAGTCGCCCTGTTGCGCGATTTGCAGGCACGCCGTCAGCTAAGTTATTTATTCATAAGCCATGACTTAGCCGTTGTGCGTGCCATGGCACACCGTATTATGGTGCTCAAGGATGGCGAAGTGGTCGAACAAGGCCCCTGCCTAGAGGTGCTTTCAGCGCCACAGCACGCTTATACTCAAGCGTTGATTGCCGCTGCGCATCTGACTCACTAGTTCTGACTTACTAACTTTATCGAGTCACGATACTTGCTATTGTTGGTGGCAGAACTAAGATAACGGTATAAATATCCAGATAAAATAAAGCCGCTTACCCTTTTGGGAAGCGGCTAATAGAGACCTTAAGCAAGGACTCAGAAAAGCGCGATTTCGTCGGCGGTTAATTCTCGCCACTCGCCGGGCGCCAGGTTGGCATCCAAAGCCAAATCACCGATAGAGCTGCGGTGCAGTGAATTCACGTGATTGCCCAAGGCGGCAAACATACGCTTCACCTGGTGATAGCGCCCTTCGGTAATGGTGAGTTCTGCCTGGGTGGGCGAAAGCAGCCTAAGTGTTGCGGGCTGCGTCGGGGTCTCCTCTCCATCCAGCATCAGGCCATCGGTGACTTGACCAATCGCCCACTCCGCCGTCGCGCCTTCCATCGGTTCCGCTAGCTCGGCGATATACACCTTGGCGCAGCGATGGCGCGGTGACGTGACACGGTGCGACCACTGGCCATCATCGGTTAATAGCAGCAGTCCCGTGGTATCCACATCCAACCGCCCTACCGGCTGTAATCGATCAGCTTTGGGTAGATCAATCAGGTCGATTGCTCTTTGATAGAGCCCGCGACGGGCGTTACACTCAACGTCAACGGGCTTGTGCAGCATAATGTAGCGCAACCCTACCAGCGCCAACCGCTCGCCGTTGAGCACCACCACATCGTTATCGGTATCGATCTGGGTCGCCGACTGCTTGATCGGCTCGCCGTTGAGGGTTACCTCACCATTTTTGAGTGCCCGCTTAGCCAGGCTACGGGTTAATGGCGTGGTTTCACTCAAAAAGCGATCAAGGCGCATCATTAACCCACTCCTGGCAGCAGTTGAAAGTGGTCGGCATCTTGCCAGGCAGGAAATTTTTCACGAAAAGCATCAAGGGCAGTTTTATCCAGCGTGCCCGTCTCTATAAACGGGGTATGGGCAGGTTTATCAATTAACGCTTCACCTTTGAAGTCGACCAACAGGGAGTCGCCGCTGTAGGCAAGCCCTTTGGCATCTTCTCCAACGCGATTAACGCCAATCACATAGCTTAAGTTCTCTACCGCACGGGCTTGTAGCAGCGTACGCCATGGATGACGACGCGGTGCTGGCCAGTTGGCGATACACAGCAGCGCATCATACTCGAAATGCTTCCCTTCTGCTGGCTGCTGACGCATCCACACCGGAAAACGCAGGTCGTAGCAAACGCTCAGCAGCAGCTTAAAGCCATTGAGCTCTACCACTTTACGCTCACTGCCCATACCGTAGCGCTCATGCTCACCGGCCATACGGAATAGGTGACGCTTATCGTAGTGGGTTAACACCCCCTCCGGCGTTGCCCAAATCAAGCGGTTATAAAACTCACCGTCCTCTTCGATCGCCACGCTGCCGGTCATCACGCAGTTGCGCGCCTTCGCCTGGGCCTGTAGCCAGGCAACGCTTTGACTTTCCGCCATCGGCTGGGCCATTTCGCGGGAATTCATGGTAAAGCCAGTGGCAAACATCTCAGGCAATACAATAAGATCCGTGTCGCGGCTATCCAGCTCGCCCAGCAACTTCTCAAGATGAGCGTGGTTGGCCTGGGGATCTTCCCAGCGCAGATCACACTGCACTAGCGTGTTCCTAAGTTGACTCACTTAACACCTCCAATTCGTCAGTCTCAAGACAACGTTTATGCTAGATTAGCATCTTTAAATAATGAGGCTGCTATGCTTCCTACTCCAACACGCGACCCAGATGCCGTCAAAGGCGTTATGTATGGGCTAACCGCCTACACCATGTGGGGCTGCTTTCCGCTATTTTTTGCCCTGTTTGACGGCATTCCCGCCTTTGAAATATTGATTCACCGTATCATTTGGGCGTGTCTATTTCTGGTCGGCTTGATTACCCTTCTGCGCCGCTGGCCGCCCGTTGTCACCGCATTGGGGGAACCCAAGCGGCTTGGTCGGGTGTTGGCCTGTGCGCTATTGATTGCGTTTAACTGGGGTATCTATATTTATGCAGTGGAGTCGAAGCAGGTATTGCAGGCGAGCCTGGGCTACTTCTTAACGCCATTAGTGAACGTCGCGCTAGGCATGCTGGTACTTCGGGAAGTGATGGCCAAGCTGCAGCTGGTCGCCTTGGGCTTGGCCAGCGTGGCCATTGCCACGCAATTTGTGATGCTGGGTGAACTGCCCTGGCTTAGTCTACTACTGGCGTTAAGCTTCGGCAGTTACGGCCTGTTTCGTAAGCAGGTGCCACTGGACGGATTATCGGGACTGTTTGTGGAAACCCTGTTGCTATTCCCCCTCGCCCTGATCGCCTTGACCTGGTTAAGCTGGAACGGCAGCTCGCATTTTCTTCAAGATACGTCATCGACTGGCCTGCTGATCGCCAGTGGGGCTTTGACCGCGCTGCCGTTAATGGCCTTTGCCGGCGCGGCACGCCGGTTGCGTTTGGCAACCCTGGGCTTTTTGATGTACATCAACCCCAGCATTCAGTTTCTGATTGCCTTAACCGTGTTCGGCGAGCCCCTGGGCCTTATTCAGTTGGCAACGTTTGTGCTTATTTGGATCGGGCTCGCGCTCTACTCCTGGTCGGCATGGCAATCACGCCCGCGCTACGCTACGGCTGGTTAGTGCAAGCGGTGGTACTGGGGCGGCCTCTGACTGCAACGCAGGGGGAGTCGCTATATCACGCTCAGGCTGGTAGCCAACCCGGAATCCGCCCCAGTGCTTACCCTGCACATACACCGGCACAGAGAGGTCGTGCATGATTTCGCCGGTATCGCGCTTGTAAGTTTGCAGTAGCAGCGGCTTTTCATGAGCCCCACATCGGCTGCCCGTCGGGTCATCGAAAATGCGTTTGTTGCGGCAGAACTTTAAATCGTGCGCGTAGTCACCGGTTGGTGCAAGACTGACCGCTTTGTTATGGGTCGGCACATAGCCTTTACGGTCACAGGCAATGGCATAGCTTAAGCTTAGCTGCGTGAGCAAAGGCTCTTGCAAATCGGGCAGGTACCTATCAGTGAAACTATCAAAGCCGGTTTTATATTGCGGCGGCTGCGTACCCGGAATCTGTTCATAATGGGGCTGGAATAGGTGGGTGTCTGAAAGCTCCCCGCGGGCAATCGCTTTTTCCAGCAGCTTACCCAACTTATCGGCGGTTAATCGTGCAGCGTGGAATACCTGCTGGTGGCGACCCTCCAAATGCTGTTGAGCCAGTTCACCATCGACCCCTTCGGCAGCCTCCATCAATGCCCGGGCCTGCTCGGCCAAATCATGCATATTACGATTGCCTTCATCGACATCATCTTCCAACTGGCTCAGGCTGTCCGCCACGGTTTGACTATGTTGGCGAGTGTTTTCCATGGCATCGGCAACACGGGTAATTTCCCTCTGCACTTGGTCGAATTCTTGAGTCATCGTACCCAGACTGTTGCCGACCACTTGTAGCCCCTTGGAGCGCTTGCTGATACGGGTCATTAACTGGCCCATAGTGGCGACGACCGACTGGCCGCTCTGATGCATATCCTTAACCAGCTCATCGACACTTTGCGTTGCGGTAGAGGTCTTGAGTGCCAGGTTGCGCACTTCGCCGGCGACGACTGCAAACCCTCGCCCGTGTTCACCCGCTCGGGCCGCTTCAATTGACGCATTGAGCGACAGCAGATGGGTTTGTTCGGCGATATCCTCAATCATGGAAGTAACGTTACGTACACGCTCAATTTTATCGTTCAGCGCGGTCAGCATTTCCAGCGCTTGGTTTGAGCGGTCGGCAACATCGCTCATGTCCTGAATAATATCGTCCAGTTCAGCATGGTTGTGATGACTGGCCTCCCGGGCGCTCTCTGCCAGCGCTGCCACTTGGCTGGCGCTGGCACTCACCTGCATAATGGCTGCATTAATGGCCGTCATGCTCGATGAAGCTTCACGAGCCATGGTTTCTTGCTTTGAGAGGCGCTGATCCATCAGATCGGCATAGTGCGACACTTCTGCCGAGGCAATCGCTGTGCTGCTAGCGCGGTTCATTAACCTGTAGGCCATGGCGCGAAGCGAACGGTAATCACGCAGCGGCTTAAAGCCAAGCCGATGCTGTTCCAGGCGACGTTGGTCGGCTCGGTAGACGCCTTCCAGTACGCTGAGTAGCATAGCGCCACCGCCTAGCGCGGCGAATAGAAGTGCCAGATAACGCCAGAGCCCTCCTTGTATGGCAAGCCCTATCGACAGCACTACAAACAGCACCGGAACACACAATCGCAGTAAGCGCATGAGCTGTACTCTTTTATTGATGTTATTGAGTATCGAAAATACTACTTCTGAGGGGTTCAACCCCCTTTGCGACTAAGCTTAGCGTGTAACGCTTATGAAAGAAGTAGCACTTTGGGGGAAGGAAGTAGCACTTTTGGAGAAGACACAAATCCTATAAGCGCTTGGTCATCATTGGGTTACCGCAGTAAAAATGAATATAAGCACTGCAATGAAATGGAATATCCCTTACTCTCTTGGTTCTGCCACTTCTACAACACCAGGACCCCATGCTAAAGCGCTACTTGCCGATCCTGACATGGCTCCCCCACTACCATAAACGCCTATTGGGGGCAGACCTTTTGGCGGGCTTGATCGTCACCGTGATGGTCATTCCCCAATCGCTGGCCTATGCGCTGCTAGCCGGGCTACCCGCGGTAGTGGGGCTCTACGCCAGCATCCTGCCTCAACTGATCTATACCCTGTTTGGCACCAGTAAGACCCTCGCGGTCGGGCCGGTGGCAATCATCGCGCTGATGACCGGTGCCGCGCTCTCCTCAGTAGCAGCCGCGGGTACGGAGACCTACTTACAGGCAGCGCTGATCCTGTCACTGCTTTCCGGTGGCATGCTGGTCGTGATGGGGCTGCTGAAAATGGGCTTTTTCAGCAACTTTTTAAGCCACCCGGTTATCTCCGGCTTCTTAACGGCGTCGGGTATTTTGATTGCGGCCAGCCAGCTTGGCAGCCTACTGGGGGTTGAGAGCAGTGGCTTTACCCTGGTGGAACGTCTTATCACCCTGGTACCAAACTTAACCACCTTTAACTTACCCACCCTACTGATTGGCAGTGGAACCCTGCTGTTTTTGATTGCCATGCGGCGCCACGGTAAAGCCGCCCTGCTCACGCTGGGCCTGCCACGCACTCTGGCGGACTTGATCGCCAAAGCGGGGCCAGTCTTTGCGGTCGTGATTACCACCCTGGTGACCTGGCATTGGCAGTTGGCCGATAAAGGCGTCTCCGTAGTAGGGCAAATTCCCGGTGGTTTACCCTCGTTAAGCTTTCCTTGGGCGGACTACTCGCTATGGCGGGCACTGCTAATCCCAGCGCTGCTGATTAGCCTGGTCGGCTTTGTGGAGTCGGTCTCCATGGGCCAGATGTTGGCCGCTAAACGGCGCCAGCGCATCTCTCCCAATCAGGAACTAGTGGGCCTGGGCGCCAGCAATTTAGCCGCCGGGTTTTCCAGTGGTATGCCGGTAACCGGTGGTCTGTCCCGCACCGTTATTAACTACGATGCGGGTGCGCAAACACCTGCCGCCGGTGCCTTTGCGGCGCTAGGTATTGCGCTGGTCACCATGTCGTTTACCGGTTGGCTCTACTATCTGCCCATCGCGACCCTGGCCGCAACAATCACCGTCTCGATTTTGACACTGGTAGACATCCCCATGCTGCGCCAAACCTGGCGCTACTCCCGCAGCGACTTTGCCGCCATGGCGGTGACGATTCTACTCACGCTGTGCGAAGGCGTTGAAGCCGGCATCATTAGCGGTGTGACACTTTCTATTGCGCTATTTTTGTACCGCACCAGCCGCCCCCATAGCGCCTTGGTAGGTCGTGTGCCCGGTACCGAACATTTTAGAAACACTACCCGCCACGATGTCGAAACGGTCAATACCGTTGCCCTCTTGCGCATCGATGAGAGCCTCTACTTTGCCAACGCACGCTATTTGGAGGACACCGTTTATAACCTGGTGGCGAGCCAACCCGAGCTTGAGCACGTTGTGCTGATCTGTTCGGCGGTCAACCTGATCGATGCCTCGGCCCTAGAGAGCCTGGATGCTATCAATGCGCGCTTAAAAGACTCCGATGTAAAACTGCATTTATCCGAGGTAAAAGGCCCGGTGATGGATCAGTTGAAGAAAAGTGACTTCCTAGAGGCGCTTACCGGACGGGTATTTCTAAGCACCTACGCCGCTTGGCGAGAATTCTCGTAGCTGGATAGCACTCACCATTACTCTGAAAACCAGGCAATTGCCTGGTTTTTTTATGCCGGTTGTTTACTAACGGACGCCGCTGCTAACAACGGCATTGACAGCCACCCAGCGGCTTCTCTACTATCACTCGACCATTTAGCAAAATACAATACCGCATAGCAAAACACTCTAAGTTAAATAGCAACCAGCCATAACCATCAACGTCACTACAACCACAATAAAGGAGCATCCCAATGCGCCCCTTCGCTCACCGCCTACTTGTTGCCGCCTTACCTCTATCGTTACTCGGCGCAGCAGTCAGCCACGCTAGTGAAATTGAACTGCCCGGCACCATGGCCTGGACAGCCTATGGCACCAACTCAAGTGGCTATGCTCAGGCCGTCGCCATCGGCAATATGCTGCAGAACAAATACGATTCGTCTGTACGTATTCTGCCGGGTGATAACGATGTATCACGCATGACGCCGCTCAAGCAGGGCCGCGTTGACCTTTGTGCCTGCGGGATCGCCAGCTACTACGGCGCGGAAGGTGTAATGATGTTTGCCGACCGTGACTGGGGCCCTCAGCCGCTACGCGTGATTACCACTTCCACCGCCTCTTTTGGCCTCTCTCTTGCGGTCGCGGGCGACCTGGACGTTGAAACGCCCGCTGACCTGGCGGGCAAACGCATCGCCTATATCCGTGGCGACGATGCGCTCAATAAAGGCACAGAGGCGTACCTCGCCTTTGGCGGTTTAACCTGGGATGACGTAGAGCGGGTTGATTACCCCGGCTACGGCCGCTCGTTCGACGGCATTATCGCTGGCGATGTGGATGCCTCCTTTACCACAACGGTCACCCCGCCCGCCCAGCAGTTGGCCAGTAGCCCTCGCGGCATTAGCTGGCCGGTGCTAGACCCCAACGACGACGAAGGCTGGGAGCGTATGGCTGCGGTGGCGCCCTACTTCCGCCCTCACGAAGTCACTTCCGGGGCAGGCGGCATCAGCGCCGAAAACCCGGTGCCTAGCGCTAGCTACCCTTACCCTATTGTTGTCGCCAACCAAGACCTGGACGACAACGTGGCTTATGGCCTGATCAAGGCCATGCAGGAAAACTTTGATGACTATAAAGACAACGCTCCAGGCGCACTTGGCTATGCACTAGAGCAACAAGATCTTCAATGGGTAGTGCCGTTCCACGATGCGGTCGTGGAGTACTACAAAGAAATCGATGTATGGACTGATGAAATGCAGGCTCATCAGGACAAGCTCGTTGAGCGTCAGAACGTGCTTTTAACCGCCTGGGAAAGCTTTATGCAGGACGCACCCAGTGAGGACGAGGCATTTACTACCGGCTGGATGGAAGCCCGTGCCACCGCGCTGAGCGATGCCGGTTTCGAACCGATCTTCGAGTGATACACCACGGGGCGGCACTTGCCGCCCCCTGCTGATTGACGGATGTCCCCCATGACCACAGATACCTCGCCTGCCAATAATCAGCAGGTTAAAGAAAAGATCAGCCAAATTCGTCAGCTTCCTCCTGCGCTACGCTGGATTCCCGCCACGGTCACCGTCATTTTGATGGCGATGACCCTGGATTATCTGTTTAACGTTGGCTTACTGACTTTCGTTACGGGTCTGGAGACGCAGTTCTACTACGCCGTTGTGGCGCTGCTGCTACCGCTGGTGTTTTTGCTTTGGCCCATGCGCAGTCGCCAACAAGAGCAGCCCATTCCCTGGTATGACTACACGCTGAGCGCCATCACGCTTATCGTTGGCGGCTATTTTGTTTACAACGCAGTGCCCATTTTGGAGCGCGGCTGGGCCTTTTCTGCACCCGAAATCGCCATTTATGCCAGCTACGCCTACTGGCTGCTGATTATCGAAGCAGCACGCCGGGCGGGTGGTTTACCCATTGCGATTATTGCCGGGGTATTCTCGCTCTATCCGCTGGTGGCCGATATCGTCCCCGGCCCTATCCAGGCGTTTCCTTCCACCCTTGAACAAACCGCCATGTACCACACCATGAGTACCGAAAGCATCATGGGGGTGCCGCTGCAGGCATTCGCGGGCCTGGTGATTGGCTTTTTGGTGTTTGGTGTCGTGCTGCAGAAAAGCGGCGGCGGTAAGTTTTTTATTAATCTGGCCTTTGCGCTGCTGGGTCATGTACGCGGCGGCCCTGCTAAGGTGTCGATTTTCTCCAGTGGCCTGATGGGCTCCATGAGCGGCAGCGTGATCAGTAACGTACTCACCACCGGCGTGCTGTCGATTCCCGCCATGCGTCGTATCGGTATGAGCCGCTCCTTTGCGGGCGGTGTAGAAGCCTGCGCCTCAACCGGCGGCGTATTGATGCCCCCTGTTATGGGCGCCACCGCCTTTGTCATGGCGATGTTTCTGGACATCCCCTACTCCGCTGTGGCGCTGGCCGCCGTGATTCCATCAATTCTGTATTTCCTGGGTCTGTTTATTCAGATTGATGCCTACGCTGCCCGCCACGACATTAAAGGCTTACCCGCCGTTGAGCTGCCTTCGCTTTGGCAAACTCTCAAAGAGGGGTGGTACTTTATTTTTGTCTTTGCGTTATTAGTCTGGATGCTGCTGATTATGCAGCGCGAAGCCGTAGCGCCTTTTTACGCCACCGCGCTGCTGTTAGTGCTGAACCAGCTTTCCAAACATAACCGCTGGGGCTGGAAGGATGTAGCCGATACGCTGTCGTCTGCGGCCAAGCTGTTTGCCGAGTTAATCGCTATTTTGGCTGGCGTGGGCATGCTGGTGGGTGCACTTTCGATGACCGGCCTTTCCGGCACCATCGCTAACGACTTTATCAATATTGCCGGTGGCAGCGTGCCGCTGCTACTGATTATGGGCGCCGTGACCAGTTTCGTACTCGGCATTGGCATGACCGTGACTGCCGCCTATATTTTCCTTGCCGTTGCGCTAGCCCCCGCGCTGATTCAAGGCGGAGGGCTGGATCCCATGGCCGTACATATGTTCATCCTTTACTGGGGCATGCTGAGTTTTATTACTCCGCCGGTCGCACTCGGTGCCTTTGCCGCCGCCACCGTGGCCGGTGCCCGGCCCATGGAAACGGGCCTGCAGGCCATGCGCCTGGGTAGCGTGATCTATTTTATCCCCTTCCTCTTTGTGCTTAATCCGGCGTTGATTATGCAGGGCGCACCGCTGGTGATCGTGGCCGTGTTTATCCAGGCCGTGCTCGGCATCATTCTGTTTGCCTCCGCCATGCAAGGCTACCTGATGGGGGTTGGTCGACTGGGCTATGGCGCGCTGCAAGAGATCGTGATTCGTGCCCTGATACTGATCGCTGGCCTGCTCCTGGCGCTACCGGGTGGTGGGATGGTGCCGCTTAGCCAGTGGGAATTGATCGGTCTGGCCGCAGCCGCGCTGGTACCCGGTGTTTTGATGGCACGCTTAAGCCAGCGCCACAATCGGCGTTCGCAAAGCGCCTCTGCTGCGTAACAGATGGGGCGCCAAGCGTACTCTTTTCAATTCACTATCATGCGAAATACGAGAGCCTAACTATGTCCGTTCATTATCAGCGTCACGGCGATATAGGCGTTATTCAAATAGCCAACCCGCCGGTCAATGCCTTAAGTCACGCGGTACGCAGTGGCTTAGTCGATGCGCTTAAAGAGGGTGTTGCTGACGCAGATGCTAAAGCGCTGGTCGTGCTCGCCGATGGCCGCACCTTTATTGCCGGGGCAGATATTCGTGAGTTTGGTAAGCCGCCTCAAGCCCCTCTGCTGCCCGATGTGATTAACCAACTGGAAGCCTGCCCAAAACCGCTGATTGCCGCCCTGCACGGCACAGCCCTGGGCGGTGGATTGGAAGTGGCTTTGGGCTGCCACTATCGAGTGGCACTGGCGGGAACCCGGGTGGGTCTTCCGGAGGTTAAGCTGGGTCTACTGCCTGGCGCTGGTGGCACCCAGCGTTTGCCGCGTTTAGTAGGCGTTGAGCGCGCCTTAGAGATGATCACCAGCGGGCGTTTTGTGGAAGCAGAAGAAGCACTTGAGGCAGGCATTATCGACGCCATTAGCAGTGCTGAAACACCGCTTGAAGCGGGTTTAGCTGTGGCCCAAGCAGTGCTTGCAGACAACCCAATGGCACGTGTTACGGGCCAACTGCCAGCGCCAGCGGCTAATCCCCAGGCAATCTCCGCTATGTTGGAACGGCTGAATCAAGACGCTGCCGAACTCTTCTCACCGTTTCGCATTGTGGAAGCTGTGGAGGCCTCTGTGACGGCTGAATCACTCCAAGACGGCCTGCGCCGTGAGCGGGAGCTGTTTTTGGCCTGTATGGACTCCCCTCAACGCGCCGGACTTATTCATCTCTTTTTCGCTGCGCGTAGCCCCCATGTGGTGCCTGAGGTTGAGAAAGCCGACGCGTTTAAACACGTTGCGCTAATCGGCGAAGATCCACTGTTTGAGCGCCTGCAAAAAGCCGCACAAAAGGCGGGTATTACCCTAACCAGTGCACCAGACAACGCTACTGAGCTTTACCTGTTGGCGCCAAATGCAGCGAGGGAATCAGGCACAGCGCTCCCTACCATCGCACTAGAAAACATTGGCATCAGCCGCGGCAGCGATAGCGCGCTAAGCCTTATCGTTGCTGAAAACGGCAGCATGGTAGAGCTGGTCAACTTAAGCGCAGAGCCACTTACCCAACAGCGAGCGGCACTCACTCTTAAAGCATTGCGGTTAAACGTTGTGGTCAGCCGACAGCAAAGCCTTCTGAATACGCTGCAACTTGCTAGCCAGCAGGCTACAGCGAGCGACAAACAAACTGCCCTTGAACAGGCGAGCGTCGGCATCGCAAAGAACGGCTTCTGCTACCGCGAGAGCGATATCGATTTGTTGGCGGTGGAAGTACTGGGATACCCGCGTCACTTAGGTGGGCCTCACCGTCAATCAACCCTTAAGGACACCCCCCTATGAACCTCACCTTTAGCCCCGAAGAGCAGGCATTTCGCGAACAGGTTCGCCGTTTTCTAGCCGATGCACTGCCCAGCGATATCAGCCAGCGCGTGCGCTTGGGCCGCCATCTGCGCGCTGATGACTACCTGCGCTGGCAGAATATTCTTAGCGAACAGGGTTGGTTGGCGTCTAACTGGCCAAAAGAGTTCGGCGGCCCAGGCTGGGGGCCGGTACAGCGGCATATTTTCGACGAAGAGTGTGCTGCTGCCCATGCACCTACAGTCGTACCCTTCGGCGTTAACATGGTGGCTCCCGTCATCATGAAATTCGGCACTGTCGAGCAGCAACAGCACTACCTGCCGCGCATTTTGAGCAATCAGGATTGGTGGTGCCAAGGCTACTCAGAGCCCGGCGCTGGCTCTGATTTAGCGGGCCTAAATACCCGCGCCGTGCGTGATGGCGACCACTATATCGTCAATGGTCAGAAGACCTGGACCACCCTGGGCCAGCACGCCAACATGCTGTTCTGCCTGGTACGCACCGACCCAGACGCCAAGAAGCAGGCGGGCATCAGCTTTCTGTTGATTGATATGCAGACACCGGGTATCACCGTGCGGCCAATTATTACCCTTGATGGTGCCCACGAAGTTAACGAAATCTTTTTAGATAACGTGCGCGTACCCGTCGACAACCGCGTCGGTGAAGAGGGCCAGGGCTGGACCTGCGCTAAGTTCCTGCTCACCCACGAACGTACGGGGATTGCGGGGCTTGGTCACGCCAAGCAGGCGCTGCGCCACTTGAAGTCGCTGGCGAGCCGGATTCAGCATCGCGACAAACCGCTGCTGGAGCTACCCAGCTTCCGTCAGCGGGTGGTGAAAGCGGAACTCGAACTAATGGCGCTGGAAGTGACCAACCTGCGCGTGATTGCCGCTGCCCAAGATGGCGGTGTGCCCGGCGCAGAGAGCTCGCTGCTAAAAGTGCGCGGCTCCGAGCTTCGCCAGGAGCTAAGTGAGCTTACCCGGCGCGCCCTGGGCCCTGCTGCGCTGCCATTCTTCCCCGACTTCCTGCATGGCGAAGGCAGCCTGGATGACGAGCGCGCCCAAAGCGCGGCCGCCAGCGCCCAGTACTTCAATCGTCGCAAGCTGTCGATTTATGGCGGCGCCAATGAAATACAAAAAAGTATCGTCGCCAAAACCATTTTAAACATGTGAGGTCACCATGGATTTTGCTTTAACCGACGAGCAGCGCATGCTTGAAGAGACGCTCACCCGCTTGGTGGCCGACCAGATTTCTCCCGAGCAGCGCCGCACTATGCTGGCCGCTGCCCCAAACGGCTCTTCTGCACTATGGCGCACCTTTGCCGAGCTGGGACTGCTGCATATGCCCTTCAGCGAAGACGTTGGCGGGCTAGGGGGCGATGGCACCGACCTGATGATTATTATGCAGGCACTGGGACGAGGCTTAGTGCCCGAACCCTATCTGGCTGGCCTAGTGCTGCCCGGACAATTACTGGCGCTTACCGCCAACAGCGAACAGCAAACCCGGTGGCTAGCCCCACTGCTTGAAGGTGAGCATCAGTTGGCGCTTGCTTGGCAGGAGATTGGCGCCCGCTACGACGCCTTTACGGTAGCTACCCAAGCTACCCAGCAAGGCGACCAATGGCAGTTAAATGGTAAAAAACACGTGGTACTTAACCTTGAAGCCGCTGCGGCTACGCTGGTCAGCGCTCAATTAGCCAGCGGCAAGCTAGGGTTATTTATTGTGCCAGCGGATGCACCGGGCACATCTACGCACCTATATCGCACTATCGACGACCAGCCCGCCGGCGATCTGACCCTGGACAGCGTCACGCTGCCGTTAACCAACTGCCTGAGTGAAGATGTTAGCGATGTGCTAGCGGAGGTACTGGCTGTTGGTCGCGCAGCGCTCTGCGCCCAAGCCATCGGCGCAATGGAGGAGGCCTGCGACCAAACGCTCGCTTATTTAAAAGAGCGCAAGCAGTTTGGCGTACCGCTTTCGACCTTTCAGGCCCTGCAGCACCGCATGGTGGATATGCACTTGCACCTGGAGCAGTCCCGCTCCATGGCGATTTTAGCCGCCACTAGCCTCGCGCTCCCTGCAAGCGAACGGGATTACAAAATTGCCGCGGCCAAAGCCTACTGTGGTGAATCAGCTCGCTTTATTGCCGAACAGGCGATCCAGCTGCATGGGGCGATGGGTATGACCGAAGAGTGCTATGTCGCTAGCTACGCCAAGCATCTGGTGATGTTCGATCACTACCTGGGCGACAGCGACTACCATCTCGAAACGGTCAGCGAGCTGTTAAAGGTTGCCTGAGAACGTTGCCAGAAAAGTTAATTAGGGAGCGATACATGTCAGATTACGTCGGCAAGTTAGTGACTGTCAGCGCTATTGAAAACGGTATCGTCGAAGTCGCCATTGCACGTCCAGAAGTACGCAACGCTCTGAATGAAGCCACCGCTCTGGCACTCAATGAAGCGCTGGCGGCGGTGGCGGACAATGAGCAAGTTCGCTGTGTGATTCTACGCGGTGAAGGTAGTGCATTTTGCGCCGGCGCTGACCTGGCAGAGTTTGAGAAGGCAACGTCTCAGCCTGCGAGCGAACGGCTGGAAACGCTCTTTCTGCCTGCCCTGCGTAGCCTAATGGCAATGAATAAGCCGGTGATTGCAGCGGTTAGCGGTGCGGCTGCGGGCATCGGTGTTTCCTATGTGCTCGCCAGCGATATGGTGGTGATGGGCCACTCCGCCTACCTGAAGCTTGCCTTTATCAATATTGGGCTCATCCCTGACGGCGGTGCCTGCTGGCATCTGGTGCGCCAGCTTGGCCATGCTCAGGCGTTTGAAATGGCCGCCTTGGCAACCCCCATTTCGGGTGAGCGCTGCGTCGAACTCGGATTGGCTAACCGCGTCGTCGAAGATAACCAAGTGCTAGACGAAGCTTGGTCGTTGGCGCAAGCACTGGTGAGTCAATCGTCCCAGGCGTTAAGCGCTACCAAACGCGCCTTACGGGAAGCTGCCCAGCGCCAGCTAAATAACACGATGCAATTAGAGGGCGAGCTTCAAGATCAGTGCAAGGCGTCGGAAGATTTTCACACCCGGGTGGCGGCGTTTCGTCAAAGCCGCCGTAAATGATCTAACGCTTTCTGGTAATCCTGGCGCAGCGTGGCCACTTCTTCGGCCACGCTGTGCATAGAGGCAATAGCGCCTACGCCCTGCCCCGCGCCCCAGATATCCCGCCACGCTTTTGCCTTACTGCTCCCCCCTGAGCCATAACGCATAGCGGTTTTATCACCTTCAGGCAGCGCATCAGGATCCAATCCCGCCTGCTCGATACTTTGCCGCAGATAGTTACCGTGCACGCCGGTAAACAGGTTGGTATAGACAATGTCGCCTGCCGCTGCGTCCAGCACCATCCGTTTATAGGCCGCTTGAGCGTTTGCCTCTTGGGTGGCGATAAAGCGCGTGCCCATATACACCAAGTCCACGCCTAGCGCCTGGGCGGCAACGATCTGTTCACCTTTGCTAATCGCCCCCGCCAGCACTAACGGGCCATCGTAAAAGCGGCGCACCTCCGCCACAAACGCAAAGGGGTTTAACCGCCCGGCATGGCCGCCCGCGCCGTGGCAGACCAGTATCAGCCCATCAACTCCCGCATCGATCGCTTTCTTGGCGTGCCTCAACGTGGTCACATCGTGAAACACCAGCCCGCCATAGGCATGCACCTTTTCCACCACTTGATTAGGCGCGTGCAGACTAGTGATGACCAGCGGCACCTTGAACTCGGCGCATAACGCGACATCGTGCTCTAGACGATCATTGGTGGGGTGCACAATTTGGTTCACCGCAAAGGGCGCTGAGGGTTGTTCGGGGTGCTGCGCGTCATAGTCGGCCAGGGTTTGAGTGATCTGCTGTAACCACTCACGTAATACGTCAGCAGGTCGGGCGTTGAGCGCGGGGAAAGCACCCAGAATGCCCGCTTGGCACTGGGCAATCACCAGTTCTGGCCCGGAGACGATAAACATGGGTGAACCGATCACCGGCAGGTTTAATGAAGCGGTTAGACGCGTTAGCATGGGAAACTCGCTGGTTGTTATTGTGAGGCAATACTGCAAAAGGCTCCACTGAGCCTTTCAAGAAGATGTCACACTACAATGGCATGGTCGGAACAACCCTACGCGGGGGCGCTGTGAACCCATCCATGGGCGCTACTTTCGCCATCTGACCGCCATGGATGGCGGAAATGCCAGAAACGTCGGGAACTTTTTCCGGCCATGGCGAAAGACCCCCGCTACGGGTTGTTCCGACCAATACGTGGATGCCAGAAGCATTTACAGCTTGCTCTCAAGCTCGGGCAGGATCTCAAACAGATCCCCCACCAGGCCGTAATCCGCCACCTGGAAAATCGGTGCTTCGTCGTCTTTATTGATCACGGCGATATACAGATCTGGGGCAACGATCTTGCCGGTCTGGCCAACCTGCATATCGTTGGGCACAAAGCCTGCGTCTACCGCGGCCCGGGAAGCACCAATGGCGGCACCCAGCTTGTCGGCAATGCCGTCGAGCAGCTTGAAGTTTTCGCCGTTGCCCATGCCGCGGCCGCCGGAGATCACCACCTTGGCTCCGCCCAATTCGGGGCGATCTGACTGCGCCAGCTCCTCTTTGACAAAGCTGGACTGGCTGTTGTCCACCACTACGTCGACGGCTTCCACCGTCGCGCTGCCGCTGGTGCCAACCGCATCAAAACCGGTGGAGCGCACGGTGATGACCTTGAGGGCATCGTCACTTTTCACCGTCGCAATGGCGTTACCGGCGTAGATCGGACGCTTAAAGGTATCGGCGCTGTCCACGGCGATAACGTCCGACAGCTGGCTGACGTCTTTTAGCGCGGCTAAACGCGGCAGCACGTTTTTGCCGGTGGTGGAGGCGCTGGCCAGTACG
>NZ_JWHY01000017.1:0-55126 GCF_000830495.1 Halomonas sp. KHS3
TAGCGTTGCACTACTAGTAACTTGAACGCTTCATTATGTTTCGTCATGAAAAACACCCCAATCGTTGGATGAGCGTCCAACTTTTGGGGTGCAGTTCAGTCTAGGTGCCGTTTTTGTATTCGCGTAGGAGAACTAGCGCTGATCGGCAAGATCTTCAATCAGCGCCCGCAGCATTGACCAAAACTCCTCCACAGAGGCGATCTCTACCCGCTCATCCGGCGAATGGGCGCCGCGAATCAGCGGGCCAAAAGAGATCATCTCCAAATGCGGGTATTTGCCGCCAAGAATGCCGCACTCGAGCCCGGCATGAATCACCTTCACCTCCGGCTCACGGCCCAGCAGCGCCGCATGGCGGGCTTTAAAGGTCGCTAGAAGCTCGCCATTCGGATTCGGCGCCCAACCTGGGTAGCTGTTCTCAACTTTTACCCGTGCGCCGATCAATCCAAACAGCGCTTGAAAGCGATCCCCCATGGCCACCACCGCACTGTCGTGGAGTGAGCGTACCAGTGCGCAGAGATGTAACCGGCCATTTTCCAGGCTTAGCACGCCCAGGTTATTGGAGGTTTCCACTACGCCTGGCACATCCGCGCTCATCCGCTCGACGCCACAGGGGGCAGCGTGAAGCGCGGCCAGCAGCATAACGCTGGCGTCCAAGGTTAGCGGCTCCGCGTCGGGTATCTCAGTCAGACGTTGGGCGCTAATTTTAAGGCCGCTGTCGCCACTGCCTAACTCTCTTAACAGAATCGTTTCCAGCCCGGCGATAGACACCATGGCTGCATCCACTTCATCGGCGGGCAGTGCCACCTGGGCAAAGGCTTCCCGGGGAATCGCATTGCGCAAGGTGCCGCCTTGGTAGCTAATCAAGCGCGCATCAAACGCCTCAAGGGAGCGCAGCACTCTAACCAACAACCGGTTGGCGTTACCCAGCGGCTTATGGATATCCGCGCCGGAGTGGCCACCCTTCAGGCCGGTCAAGACGATTTCGATCACCCGTTCGTGGTCGCCAGCGGCGGCACTGGGCAGTTGGGCATCGACTTCAACGTCGGCCCCGCCCGCACAGCCAATATAGACCTGCCCCCGATCTTCGCTATCCAGGTTGAGTAGCAGCGAACCTTCGAGCCAATTTTCAGCCAGGTTCAGAGCGCCGCCCATGGAGGTCTCTTCTTCCAAGGTGAATAGCGCTTCCAACGGCCCGTGGCGTAAATCAGGGTCTTCCAGCACGGCGAGAATCGCCGCCACGCCCAATCCGTTGTCTGCGCCCAAAGTGGTGCCATCGGCGTGCAGCCAGCCGTCGGCCACATAGGTACTGATCGGGTCGCGGGTAAAGTCGTGAGCATGATCGCTGTTGGCCTGGGCCACCATGTCCAGGTGGCCCTGGAGTACCACGCCGGGCGCCTGTTCGCAGCCGGGAGAGGCTGGCTTAAGCAGGCGTAAATTACCGAAGGTATCCCGGTCGTGGGCGAGGCCTTGGGCATCGGCCCAGCTTTCGAGGGTAGCGACGAGTGCCGCCTCATGCCCAGAGGGGCGCGGCGTATTACAAAGCGTTCGAAAGTGGCGCCAAACCAAGGAGGGCTCAAGCGCGTCAAGATGTGCGTTCATAAAGACTCTTCGTTATCGGTAACCGATCTACTTTACCTCAATGAGGCTGTTGACAGCGAGGCGCAGGGATTTCACTGCGTCGTTATGAGCATCCGCCAGAGCGATATTTTGGAACGCCCAGGCAGATAATTGTTGATGTGCCTGCTGTTGTGTCTCAGTTAAAGCGCGGTGGCTGGCTACGCGGGCCAAGGCTTGCAGAGCCGAGCGGGCAAGAGCGGGGTCGCGATGGGCGGTCGCTACGTCCTCGATATCCTGCCACTCGCGGTCACTCAGTGGCATGCTTGGCATTTGAGCGAGCAGCACTACGAGCACTGCTGCGGGTAGCGCCTTGAGTTCAAAAGCCAGCAGAGCTGGGAGCGCCGTCTGGAAGCGCTCACTAAGATCAGCAAGCACCGCCTCGCCCTCTGAATTCAACGCTTTGGCCACCATAACAGCGAACTCCCCGGTGGATGTCTCCCGAGTAATCCCTAAGCGTACCGGCGTAAAACCCAGCGCCAGCCAAAAGCGCAGCAGTGACGCTTCAGCGCCGAAGGTCGCGCCATAAAGTGCAGCACCTTGCTGCTTGGCAGCGTCCATATCCTCGCCTAGTAACGCTTGCCCCAAGCCTTGGCGTCGCCGCTCGGGGTGGGTAGCGATACGTACCACTCGACGCCAGCGGGCAGTCAATGCCTCACGGCTACCGGCATGGGTTGCCAACGATTGCGCCAACAAATGCCCCTGGGGACGTCGTTCACCGCGGGCGACCCGGTCGGCAAGAGTGGCCTCAAAGCCGCCCTCTTCACGGGTGACCAACACCGCTTGAGGTTCACCTGCCTGCTCAATCATGCGTAGCTGAGCACCCGGGCTGTCAAGCAGTTGGCGCAGGTCATTGGGAGAGGTGCGGTAGTGCGACTGTACCAGCAGCCCAAACAGCTTCTCCAACATAGCGTCTTGATGGGCGAGGCGAGCTCGATCAATCACCTTGGTTGCCACTGCGCTGCCATCCGTCTGAGCGCTGGGCAGCGGTGCTTTTAACAACAGCAGTTGATTGACCAGAGCTTCCAACGGGTCGCCGCTGCGCCAGCGGATCGGTGCGTTAAGCGTTAGCGCTTTCCACTGGGGCGTCAGGCGATCAAGGGTCGCGCGAAAGCGCAAGGCGAAGCCTCTTCCCGACCCCTCATAGCCGTGCACCGTGGTGGCAAAAGCAATACGCGGAAAGACCGCGAGCCACTGGCCCAACAGTGCAGCGGGAATCGCCGCCGCCTCATCGACCATTAGATAACTGCCATCACCGCCCTGCTGCTGAGCTTTAACCTGCTCGGTGAGCACATCCGGGGGTAAAAACATCAGCTCGCTGCCCTCGGCCAATACAAAGTGGCCGGTAGCGACACGACGGCCATCCGGGCAGAGTTCCGCTACCCGCTCGAACACGCTCTCCACCGCACTCAGCCGCGGCGCGGTGAGCACTACTCGTTGGGCTTTGTGGGTCAGCAGCCGAGCACAGGCAATGCCCAGCGCGGCGCTTTTGCCGCGCCCACGATCAGCGGTTATTACCAACGGGCGGCGGCGCTTTAAGCCAACCAGCTGTGTCACTGCGTAGGCTTGGTCTGAAGTCAGGCAGTCGCTATCGCCACTTGCGGCTTCATCTGCTTTGCGCACAGGCAGTCGAGGTAGATACAGCGTCTGGTCAGCGCGCCAGCGCACTACCTGAGACGAGGCCTGCAACTGGCGCGCTAAGCGCGCCAGGTAGTGGCAGCTCAGCTCTGACCAGCGCCAGGGATGATCAGCAAAACGTGCGTAATCTGGATCCGGTGACTCTCCCCACGGCTGCGGGGTGAGCAATACCAGCAAACCACCGGCGGTGAGCGTTCCCGCCAGCGCCCCCAAGGCTTCGGGATCAAACCCGGTGCGGTGGGTGTCGAGCACTACCAACTGGTGTTCTGCGCCCAGGCGCGTGCGCGCCTTGCGTGGCGACAGGTGTTCGCCCCCCACCCATAACGGCGCACTCCAGGGGAGGGCTTGCCATAAAGCCTGCGCAAGGGATTGGCACTGCTCGGCATCGCCGCTTAGCCACACAAGCTGGCGCCAGCGGCGGCGGGCCAAACGCTGCGCATGATGAACCAACGCCGCCACCATCCGCGCTTGCGGTTTATTCTCTAGCACATGGATATTTAACAAATGATTTCCTGCTCCAGCGCGACTGCTTCCCATCACGTTACCCTATTAAGTGTGTAAGTGTGCCGCTGAGCCTCTTATGGAGCGCTTATGCTACAACTTTGGTTGAACAATTTAACTCCTTTCAACGTTCTTGAGAGACGCAACTACTCATCTCGACGCTTAAAAAACAACATAACTATTTGTTTTAATTAAACCAATAGGGTTTTCCCATAAAAACCAACGGCTGAAATCTCTTACATTACTGATATTGCACTGCAGCGGGGTTGTTGTGCTAATTTAGCTCTGCAGCGCTAAAACCCATGTTTACGTAAACGTAACCCAGCAGCGCTGCACTTTCCTGCATCCAGGTACCCAACACTAATAACGCCACGCGCCAAACCAGGAAATACATCATGAAAACAATGAACAAATTTGCCCTCACCGGCCTTGCCGCTGGTATTGCCTTCGCTGCCTTAACGACCACCGCCCAAGCACAAGAAGAGTGGACAATGACCAGCACCTGGCCGGAAAACCTTGACCTGATCAAGATTGACCAGCACTGGGTGGAACTGGTCAATCAATTGGCGGGAGAAGAGCTACAGATCAATTTCCGTGCCGGCGGTACGCTGATGCCCGGCACAGAAGTATTTGACGCCACCGAAACGGGCAGCATTGAAGCCGCAGGCGACTGGCCGGGCTATTGGGCCGGCTTGAACCCCGCTTTTTCACCACTGGCCACGACCACCAGCCTGTTTAATGGCGTTGATTACCTTAACTGGATTCAGCAGTGGGGCGGCCGCGAGCTGTACGAAGAGATCTACGGCCAGTTCAACATGGTTTATCTGCCTTACGGCATTACCAACAATGAGTCGGGCTTTATGGGCCGCACCCCGATTGAAAGCATTGCCGACCTGGAAGGCAAGCGTCTGCGCCTTTCGGGCCGCGACCAGGGCCGCGTACTCGAAGAGCTGGGCGGCTCGCAAGTCACTCTGGCGGGTGGTGAAGTCTACCAAGCCATTGAACGCGGCGTTATCGATGCGGGTGAATTCTCCACCCCTGGCGTTGATTTCAATGCCGGTTTTGCCGAAGTGGCGGACTACTGGGCAACCCCCGGTTGGCACCAGTCTGCCAGCGTATTTGGCGTAATGATCAATAAAGACGCCTGGGACGCCCTCTCAGAAGAGACCCAAGAGACTCTGCGTATTGCGGCGGATGCCACCATGGCATGGTCACTGGCCTGGTCTGAGCGCCAGTCGACCGAAGCCACACAGAAGTTCATCGACGCAGGCGTCACGATCAATCAGTTCTCTGAAGAAGATTTGGCGCGCATTCAGGAAGTCACCAACGAAGTGATTCTGCGCGGTGCTTGCGAATCTGCTGACCACGCCAAGGTCTACCAGTCGATGATTGCCTACCTTGAGCACTACGCAACCTGGCGCGATGTTTCCGCTCCTTTCAACATGAGTCGCGTGATGGATAACCTGCCCTCACTGGAAGAGATCGAAGCCTGCCTGTAAGGCGCTTCTGTGCCGCCTTGGTGTTTGCCAGGGCGGTTTTTTTGTGCTGACCGCGGAGATCTTCCATGAATGCGATTGCCAAGGCGATCGATGCCATCAATGAAGCTTTTGGGCGTGTCATCGCTCCATTGATTGCCATCATTACCCTGATTGTTCTTTACGATATTGCGTCACGCTTTCTGTTTGGGCGCCCTAGCGACTGGGCATTTGACGTGACCAAAATGCTGTTTGGCGCCCACTTTATGCTAATGGCGGCCTATGGGCTCAAACATCATGCCCACGTGGAAGTCGATATATTAAAACGTCTGCTGCCGCGCAAAAAGCAAGCGGTGCTGGAATTGCTTGGTTACCTGATTTTCTTTGTCCCCTTTATCTGGATGCTGATCACCCTGGGCTGGAGCTTCTTTGAACGCGCTTGGAGCCGCGGTGAAACCACCTATGGCATGGTCTCAATCCCGGTCTACCCGATCAAAGGGGTGATTGTGGTCGCCGCTATCCTGATTCTGCTGCAGGCAATTGCCATTGTGCTGCGTGCCATCATGCAGCTTCGTGAGGAGGCATCAGCATGAACCTAAGTCCTGAAGTACTCACGCTGGTGATGTTTGGCGGCCTGATGGTGGGGCTGTTTATGGGCCACCCGTTGGCGTTTGTGCTAGGCGGTGTAGCCGTTATCGGTGCCTTTCTTGGCCCCGGCGAGCGCATTCTCGGCACCCTGATCAACAATATTTTCGGTAACGCCATGGATAACTATGTCCTGGTCGCGATACCGCTATTCATATTGATGGCGAGGTTCTTAAACGACTCTGGTGTTACTGAGAAGATGTTTGACGCCATGCGCCTATTGCTGGCGAACCTGCGCGGTGGCTTGGCGCTTACCGTGGTCATTGTATCGGTGCTGCTAGCGGCTACCACCGGTATTGTTGGCGCTTCAATTGCAGTAATGGGCATGATTGCCCTGGTGCCGATGCTCAAGTATGGCTACAACAAAGAGCTGAGCGCAGGCGTTATTATGGCCAGCGGCTGTTTAGGCATCTTGATTCCGCCCAGCATCATGCTCATTCTGATGGCCAGCTACTCACCGGTTTCCGTGGGCGCACTGTTTGCTGGCGCGCTGATTCCCGGCCTGCTACTTGGGGTCATGTATGCACTCTACGTACTGATCATCTGCTACATCAAACCGCACTATGGCCCTAAGGTACCAGCCGAAGAACGCGCCGAAGTCAGCACTAAACAACTGCTGATCATGTTGGCGAAGTATGTGCTTCCCCCCATGTCGTTGATCCTGGGCGTGCTGGGCGCGTTATTTACCGGCGTCGCCACCGCCACTGAAGCATCCGCTATCGGCGTCTTTATCGCCTTTATCCTGTTTATGATCTTCGGCGACCGCAAAATCAGCACCTGCTTCTGGACGATGATAGAGGCGGGCAAGACCACCACCATGGTCATGCTGGTACTCGTCGGTGCTACTGCCTTTACCGGTGTGTTCTCGCGCGGTGGCGGCATGACCGTGATTAGCGACCTTGTGCTGGCAATGCCTGGCGGCACCATTGGGGCACTGATTCTGATGCTGTTCCTGGTATTTATCCTGGGCATGTTCCTGGATTGGACCGGCATCGTACTGCTGAGCTTCCCGATCATGCTGCCCATCGTCGAAACCATGGGTGTGGATATGCTCTGGTTCGTGGTGATGGTGGCGGTAGTGCTGCAGACATCGTTCCTGACCCCACCCTTTGGCTATGCGCTGTTCTACTTAAAAGGCGTGGCACCACCCGGGGTCGAAATCGTCGATCTGTACAAAGCGGTCGTGCCCTTCGTCGCCTTGATTCTGCTGGCCTGTACGCTAATGGCGTTCTTCCCGTGGTTGATTACCGGCCTGCCTAGAATGCTGTTGGGCGGTTACTAGGTCCTTTGAACTTAAGCTTAACGTCCAACCATTATGGCCCGCTTCGGCGGGCTTTTTTGCACCACCTACCCGCCTGCAAAGCTGCAGCAGCGCAGCGCCAGTGCTACTATTCACGCCCGTCACTATTTCGCATCAAGTGCGCTGCACCACTTTACGCTGCTGCAAGGAGTGTTCGTTTGTTCAGATCCGGCTATCGCGGGCTATTCGCCTTCTCCTCTTCACTTAGCCATCGCGCTAGCCCCTGGTCGATTGCCCTGATAGCAGTAGCGTTCGTCGTGGCGCTGCCTGTGCTGGTAGTGTTTGCCCATATTGCGATGCCCACCGATGGCGTTTGGCAACACTTGGCCAGCACCGTACTTGGCCGCTATTTGAACAACACCTTCTGGCTCGTTACGACCGTAGGACTCGGCACGCTTATCATTGGTACCGGGACGGCCTGGCTGGTGGTCATGTGCCGCTTTCCAGGCAAGCGGCTATTCGAGTGGGCGCTACTACTGCCGTTAGCAGTACCCACCTACGTTATCGCCTACGCTTACACCGACTTTCTCCAATTTGCCGGGCCGTTACAAAGCCTACTACGCGAGACATTTGGCTGGGAGTATGGCGACTACTACTTTCCCAATATTCGCTCCCTTGGTGGCGCCGCGACGGTGATTACCCTGGTGCTTTACCCCTATGTCTACCTGCTGGCCCGCGCCTCGTTTTTAGAGCAGTCGGTCTGCGTACTGGATGTGGGCCGCACTCTTGGCCGCGGCCCCTGGAAACTGTTTGCCAGTATCGCCGTACCGTTGGCACGCCCGGCGCTGGTGGGTGGGGTATCGCTGGTTCTGATGGAAACACTTAACGAGTTTGGGGCGGTTCAGTTCTTCGGCGTGGATACCTTTACCACCGGCATCTACCGCACCTGGTTTGGCATGGGTGAACAGGTAGCGGCGGCACAGCTGGCGGCATGCCTGCTCACCTTCGTGATTGTGCTAGTGCTGCTGGAGCGCTGGTCACGGGGTAAACGCCGCTACTTCCACACCACCAATCGCTATCAGCAGTTGCCCGAGTACGCGCTGCACGGCTGGCGCGCTGCTGCGGCGACACTAGCCTGCCTGGTGCCGGTGCTGGTGGGCTTTTTACTGCCCAGTGGCATTCTGCTCAATCTAGCCCTGCAAGGGGGTGATTCACTGTGGGGCTCGCGATTTATTGGCTACGCCTGGAACAGTCTGGGGTTGGCAACAGTGGCTGCGCTAATCGCCGTGGGCTTGGCCGTTGTGCTGAGCTACGGCGTACGCATGCACGATACGACGTTTGCGCGGGTGGCTTCTCGCGTAGCCTCTATGGGCTACGCGATTCCCGGTTCGGTAGTCGCGGTGGGTATTCTGATTCCGTTTGCCTGGTTGGATAACGCCCTCAACACCTGGCTGAATAATCACTATGGCTACATCGTTGGCCTGGTCTTCAGTGGGTCGGCGTTTATTTTGTTATACGCCTATGTCGTGCGTTTTCTAGCTGTCTCGTTCAACGCTGTTGAGGCGAGCTTAGGCAAAGTAACCCCCAGCATGGACGCCGCCTCGCGCACCCTGGGTCAAACGGCAGGGGGCACGCTGCGCCACATTCATACACCAATGATGCGCAGCAGCCTGTTGGCGGCGGGAATTTTAGTCTTCGTTGACGTCATGAAGGAACTGCCCGCGACGATTATTCTGCGCCCCTTCAACTTCGACACCCTGGCCGTGCGGGCGCATAATCTCGCCTCTGACGAGCGATTGGCCGAAGCATCGACCTCATCATTGGCAATTGTGGTAGTGGGCATCCTGCCGGTCATTCTGCTTAGCATGGCCATGCGTCGCTCACGTCCCGGCGCTCAGTCGTAAAAGCTAAATGCCAAGCACTAATTGCTAGACCACAAGGGGAAAAACAAATACCTGTGAAAGGTCGAGATGAATATCCACCGGCTGCCCCTCCGCGGGTAAAAACACCCCAGGTACGCGGGCGTGCAGGTGGGCCTCAAGGCCGTTTCCACCATGGGCACACAGGTGTAGAAGGCTGGTCCGCCCCAGCAGCTTCGCCATTACCACATGGCTATGGCGGTGCTCATCCGCAGGCAGTTCACGCTCAACAATACGCAGCGCCTCAGGGCGAATCATGACCTGGGCGTCACTGCCTTCCGCTAGCCCACCGGCCGGCACCCGCCCCACGGGCGTGTTAACCGCGCCATTATGCACCTTGCCCTGTAGCTCATTGACGTCGCCAAAAAAGGTCACGACAAAAGGGTCTTGAGGTGAGCAGTAAAGCTCTCGCGGCGTTCCCGTTTGCACGATCCGGCCATCCCGCATTAGCGCGATGCGATCGGCCATAAACATGGCCTCTTCGGGGTCATGGGTCACCAGCAACGTCGCCGCGCCGACTTTTTTAAGCACGTGCAGCGTATCGTCGCGGATTCGGTCTCGCAGCCGCGCATCAAGGCTTGAAAACGGTTCATCCAACAGCATTAAGCGCGGAGATGGCGCCAGCGCCCGTGCCAAAGCCACCCGCTGCTGTTGCCCGCCGGATAGCATGTGTGGGTACACATCGATATACGCGGCCATCCCCAACTGCTCAAGCAGTTTGGCCGCCTGCTCCCGACGCTCGCGAGAAGCTAAATGTTTAAGCCCAAAGGTGACATTCTCCAAAACGGTTAAGTGGGGGAAAAGTGCCGAGTCTTGAAACGCCAGCCCGACATTGCGTTTCTCCGGCGGCACGTGACGCTGGCCCGGGCCTGCAATATAAATATCCTCCAAGGAAACGCTGCCCTCTTGCAGCACTTCAAGGCCCGCAGCGATACGCAGCAGCGTTGTTTTGCCACAACCAGAGGGGCCTAATAGGCAGACCACCTCTCCTGGAGCAACGCTTAAATCCACCCCTTTTACAACCGTATGGCCATCATAAGCGTGGCGTACATTACGCAGGGTTAACGCCGAAGAGCCAGGCGCTTCCTCAGCAGCCCTTCTTTCAGTTACCTTTAGAGTTGCCGTCATAAATCACCGCTATTAATTAGCACTGTCTGAATAGCACTTTCCAGGTGAGCAAACCGCACCTCTAAAAGACTAAACGCGGATTCAGTACATTTGAAAGTTGTTTGCATTCTATTTTTAATTGCCCCGATATGCACGTACCACCTTTTGGGTAGGCATTTACTCTTGACTGAAGGCATACGAAACGCTTCAATAACAATGTTAATAATGTAACTTATTATCATTCAATAAATAAGGATGTGCTTGATGAAAACCGTACGCTTTGTTGCTCCGATGGCAGCGATGATGGTGGGCGCTACGTTTGCCGGTCAGGTCGCGGCAGACGAGCTCAACCTTTACTCCGCACGCCACTACGACTCTGACGAGCGCCTCTACGATGCGTTCACCGAAGAGACAGGCATCGAAGTCAACATCCTTGAAGGCGATTCCGACCAGTTGATCGAGCGCATTCAGCGCGAAGGCGTGGCCAGCCCTGCAGATATCATGCTCACTGTCGATGCTGGCCGCCTCTGGCGCGCTGAAGATGAAGGCATCTTCCAAAGCGTCGAGTCGGACGTTCTCAACGAGCGCCTGCCCGAAGCCATGCGCCACCCTGACGGCCTGTGGTTCGGCTTTAGTCAGCGCGCACGGGCTATTTTCTATAACCGTGAAAACTTCGATCCGAGCCAGATCACTAGCTACGAAGACCTTGCCGACCCGCAGTTTGAAGGCAAGGTGTGCATTCGCTCTTCCAACAACATTTACAACCAGTCGCTGCTGGCCGCAATGATCGAGCACCACGGTGAAGAGGGTGCTGAAGAGTGGGCCCAGGGCGTGGTCAATAACATGGCGCGGGATCCGGAAGGTGGCGATACCGACCAGATTCTGGGCGTGGCCAGCGGCGAGTGTGACATCGCCGTGGCTAACCACTACTACTATGTTCGCCTGCTAAAATCCGACGACGACGCCGAGCGTGAAGCGGCTCGTAAAGTGGGGATTATTTTCCCCAACCAGGATGACCGCGGCACTCACGTGAACGTTGGCGGAGCCGGTGTGGTGGAAGGTGCGCCTAACCGCGAAAACGCCATTCGCTTCCTCGAATACCTGTCTTCCGACACTGCTCAGGAAATTTTCGCCTCCGGCAACAATGAGTTCCCGGTAGTTGACGGCATCAAGAAAGACCCGGTGCTGGAATCCTGGGGCAACTTCAAAACGGATGACGTGAACATCAGCGTGCTGGGTGAGAACAACCCTGAAGCGATCCGCATTTTTGATCGCGTCGGCTGGCGTTAAGCCCCCCTCTGCCCGCATTGAAGGAAGAACCTCGCTAGGCAAAAAGCACCTAAGTAGAGGCTAGAAACACCCGCAACTGCGGGTGTTTTGCGTTATAGCGCTTCTAAACATGCTGGCACTGGCGGAAAGCGCCGGGGACGACCATCTTCCTGCATATAGAGGGTACGCACCTGACTTTCAGGCAGCTCTAATGGCACGTGGCTAGAAATAACCAGAATCCCATGCTGTGCGCGGCGCACAAGGCTGGTGACGACATGACGCCGAGTTACCGCGTCAAGCCCGGCTAACGGCTCGTCGAGCAGCAGAATGGGCCGTCGCGCCAGCAGCACCCGCCCCAGGGCGATACGTCTCGCCTGACCTCCAGAGACAGCTGCTCCATACTCGCCCAAAGGTGTCTCAAGCCCCAGGGGCAACCCTCGCGCCCAGGTGCCTAGCGCCAAATCATCAAGAACGCTCCACAGCTCACTATCACCGGCATGACGGGCACCAAGGCGTAGATTTTCCGCCAGACTCATGTCAAACAAATCCCACTGTTGGGGCAGATAGCCGACGGCGTTGTGCATTGACCACTGCTCAATGGGATAACCATTAAGACAACACTCCCCGGACAGCGGCAGCAACTCGCCGGCAAATACCTGCAACAAGGTCGATTTGCCACACCCCGAGGGGCCATGTAAACAGAGTATTTCACCGCTCTTCAACGCCAGGCTGATACGTTGCGGCCCCACCAGTGCGCCAGGCAGGCGTGCTGTTAATTGGCTGACATTTAGCTGCCAGCTGAGCGGTGCGGTTTCAGCCTCCTCAATAGCGATTTGCGCCCTCGGCGCCCCTTCCGCCAGGGTATTGAGACGATTCCGTGCGGCAAAGCTCGCGCCCAAGGCAAGAAAACTATGGGTCAGTGGTGCCAATATTTCCCCTAATGCCAGGATCGCCAAGACGGCAGCTAACAGCATTGGCACCGTCAAATGGCTGGCCGCTAACAGCGCTTCTGCCTGCCATAGCACACTAACGATGGCAGCTCCCAGCGCCACCTGCTGCAACGCGGTGGTCAGGCTAGCAAGCAGTTGCTGGCGCTCCTGATGCGCCAAGTAGTCGGCGTCCCATTTTTTCACTCGTTGGGCCATCTCTGGCCATCGCCCCCACAACACTAATGAGGTAATGGCTGCCAAGGGTTCAATCAGTGCCACCCGACGACGCTCAGCAAGTTCGGCACTCTGGCGTGCCTGATCAATACCGCGCCATAACGCCAGTAACGGCAACCCCAGCCAGGCTAACAGCACTCCTGGCAAAGCAGCCCACATCAGGGTGCCACTCAGCCAGTAAAGCCCTGCCATGACAACCACCACCATTAACCCGGCCCAGCCCCAGGGCAGGAGCGCCCGCAATACCACCTGATCAAGCTGGTCTATATCGGTCACAAGGCGATGCATAGCGTTAGCCGTGCCGTGGTGAGAAGGACTGGAAGCCGCCTGCAATAATGGCTTTTTCCCCAATGCCATGAACAACCGACAACGCAGATCCTTCAGCAACCCTAGCGCGGCATCATGGGACGCTAGGCGTTCACCGTAGCGCCCGGCCGTGCGTACAATGGCACACAGACGAATCAGCGCTGCGGGGCGAAAATAGTCGAAACCGAAGGCGGTCGCCGTCATCGTACCGGCAACCGCCGCCGCGGTAATAAACCAACCCGAGATAGCCAGCAAGCCAATCACAGCCAGCAGCGTGGCGGCGCCTAGCAAGAACGCCAGCGACCAGCCGCCACGCCGAAGCAACAGCAAATCACGCAGCCGGATAGTGGGAGGTTGTTCTACAGAGGGGGTCTTGTTTAGCCGCAGCATGCGATGGCCTCTTTCGATGACAGCTCAATTTGCCGATCGACCCACTCCAGGCCCGCCGACTCGTGACTGACGATAAGCACGCTACGCCCGCGGCTAAGCTTTCCGATCAATGCATTGAGTTGCCAGGCAGCATCCGGATCAAGGTGGGCCGTGGGCTCATCGAATAGCCATAGCACTGCATCACGAAGCAGCAACTGCGCCAATCCCAAACGTTGCAGCTGGCCACCGGAGAGTCCCTGTCCGCGCTCGCCCAGCTGCGTGGCAAGCCCATTACCGCGAAGCAGAATCGGCCACAGGCCAACCAGGGTCAGAACCTCAATAAGCTCTTCATCTGTTTTATCCAGGGCCGCCAAGCGCAGGTTATCTGCAATGCTGCCGGACTGGATCGGCGGCTGCTGACTGAGGTAGCCAAGCTGGCGTTGCCAAGTGGCGCGGGGCCACTGGGCAAGTTCGCAACCCTTCGCCTTCAGGCTGCCCTGGTAAGCGCTAAATCCCAACAACGCATGCAAAAGGCTCGACTTGCCCACTCCGCTTTCGCCCTGCACCAATACCCTTTCGCCCGCAGCCAGCGTGAGGTTAAGCGGCGCCAGACGAAGCCGACCGCCTTCACCCCGAACACTCAGCTCGTTACACTCCACGGTGAAAGACTCGACGTTTCTCGCTACCGGGGGTAGCGGTGCCTCACGAGGCTGCCAAGTGTCAGCTTCCAGCAGAGGCATCAGCGCCTGCATGGCACCGATTGCTTCCGCCCGGGCATGATAGTCAGTGCCCAATTGGCGAAGCGGCGCATAGAACTCGGGCGCCAGCAGTAAAATAAACAGCGCCCCCTGATAGGGTACCGGCACCTCCGCTTTCGCCCAGGGCAAAAGGCCAAGCAGCCCTAAGCCGAGATAAAGCGCCACCAAGGCAATCGCCAGCGCGGCAAAAAACTCCAGCACCGCGCTGGATAGAAAGGCAAGTCTAAGCACCCGCATAGTACGCCCACGGTAGGCGTCACTCGCCCGGGCGACCTTGGTCTCTGCTTGGTCAGTTGCCCCCATGCGCTGTAGCGTCGCCATCCCACGAACCAGGTCGAGGAAGCGGCCCCCCATACGCGCCAAGGCGACGAACTGCTGCTGACTGGCACCCGCAGCAGCACGTCCCACCAGGATCATAAACAGTGGCACCAACGGCGCGGTCATTAGCATCAATCCCGCGGCCAAGGGGCTGTACAGCGCTACCACCGCCGCTATCAGGCAGGGCACTAGCACCGCCAGCAAGCTCTGTACCCGATAGCGGCTAACGTAGCCGTCCAAGGCGTCCACCTGCTCCAGCACCTGAGTGGCCAAGGCGCCATCACTGCCAAATTGGCGCCTAACCGGCCCAAGGTGGCCAAGCTGCGTTAATAACTGGCTGCGTAAGGCGTCACGAGCACGCAGGCTGGCCTGACGAGACAGCCACTCCCGGCCAGCGTGGAGAAAAGGGCGTAGCACCATGCAAATGGCCAGCCCTGCTAGCCACACCATCGGATGGCCCGGCGACTCCCTACCCTGCCAAAGCAGTAACCAATGGTGAAAAATAGTGGCCAACAGCCAACTCTGGGCAATCAGCAATACCACGCCGATCATCGCTAGCAGCGTGGCGCCCCGCAACCACCAGCGTTGTGGGGCGAGGCAGCGGTTCAGCCGCTGCCGCGGGTCATGGGCTTCAGTCGCTCCGCTCATGCTCGGATTCGCCTTCATAGCCATTCACTTCAAGCCACATGGCGTTAAGAATGCTGACGGTGGCCGCCAGCGTGACACCCAAAATCCAGGCGAAATACCACATACGACACCCCCCTCAGTAAAGCGCTTTGTCGTTATCACGAATAAACTGCTCGTTCAGGCGTCCACGCATGACCCAGTAACTCCAGACGGTATACAGCAGCACCAACGGCACGAAAATACACACCACCACAAACATGATCTTGAGCGTCAACTCGCTCGCCGTGGCATCCCACATGGTCAGACTATGGTTGGGGTTCAGCGACGACGGCATCACGAAGGGAAACATCGTAACGCCCGTTGTGACCACCACCATGGCCATGGCGACAGCCGAACTGGTAAATGCCAGCGCATGTCGTCCCAGCTTCATGGTCAGCGCGCAGAGTACAAAGCTTAAAACGCCTAGTATTGGCAGTAGCCACAACAGCGGGAAGCGGCTGTAGTTGGTCATCCAGCCGCCAGCACTGACCGCCACGATTTTACCGGTGGTATCGTTGTACCCTTGGGTGTCGATTACGCTAGTCACTTGGTAGCCATCAACGCCCAGGAGCAGCCACACCCCACCCAGCACGAACAGTGCCGCGCATACCAGTGCTGCCAGGCTGCCGATGGCCGCACTACGGCTGCGCAGTTCGCCCTCGGTTTTAAGCTGCAGCCAAGCCGCTCCATGGGTGACGAACATCAGCAGGCTCAACAACCCGGCCAATAGCGCAAAGGGGTTTAATAGGCCCAGCAAGCCGCCCTGATACTCCAGGCGCAGATAGTCATCGAACTGGAAGGGAACGCCTTGCAAGAGATTGCCAAAGGCGACACCAAAGATCAGCGCGGGAACGGCGGAGCCGATCGTCAACCCCCAATCCCAACGACGGCGCCATGTGGGATTTTCCAACTTGGAGCGATAATCGAACGCCAGGGGGCGAAGAAAAAGCGCAAATAGCGTCAGCATCAAGGCGAGATAGAAGCCATTGAAGGCTGTTGCGTAAACTGGAGGCCAAGCAGCAAACAGTGCGCCCCCCGCAGTGACCAGCCAGACTTGATTACCGTCCCAATGAGGCGCCATGGAGTTGATCATCACCCGGCGCTCCTCATCGCCGCGCCCGACCACGTTGAGCAAGGCGGCAACGCCCATATCAAAACCATCGGTGACCGCGAAGCCCACCAATAGCACGCCGATCAGCACCCACCAGACAAACCTAAGGGTTTCGTAGTCCATCATCATGCCTCCCGTGCTGGGGTTGAGATTGGATAGTCAGACTCAGCGTCATCATCCAGGTAACCGCTACCGGAGGGCCCTTTGCGGGCAAAGTGTTGCATCAGCCACATTTCGATGATGACGAAGGTGGTGTAGAGGACGCCAATAGAAATCAGGGTAAACAGCACCTGCTCAGCAGTCAGGCTGGAAATGGCCAAGTGCACCGGCAATATCTCGCCGATTGCCCACGGCTGACGCCCATATTCGGCCACGAACCAGCCCGCTTCACAGGCAATCCAAGGCAGCGGTAGGCTGAACAGCGCGAAGCGAAGTAGCCACCGGGACTTCTCTGGCTGACGACGTACGCTATGCCAGAAGGCCAGCGCAAACAGCAACAGCATGCTAAAGCCCGCGGCGACCATGGCCCGAAAAGACCAGAAAAGCGGCCAAACCTTGGGAATCGACGCTTCAACGGCTTGATCAATTTCGGCTGTGGTCGCATTGGCTACATCGTCGCTATAGGCACTGAGCAGTAGCCCATAACCAAGATCGCTGCGCACTTCCTCGAACCGAGCCATATCCCCTTCGCGCTCTTCATCACTGCGCAGGCGCTGCATGAGTGCGTAGGCTTCCTGGCCATTGACGATGCGCTCGCGGTGCTCTTCCTTAAGCTCCCGAATACCCATCACTTCGGTATTCAGCGAGCGCGTGGCAATCAAGCCCATCACGCCAGGTATGCGGATGGCAAAGTCGGTATGCTGTTCCGCCTCGTTGGGGAGCCCAAATAGCGTGAAAGCCGCAGGTGCGGGATGGGTTTGCCACTCTGCTTCGATGGCGGCCAGCTTGACCTTCTGCACGTCCCCCAGCTCATAGCCAGACTCATCGCCCAGTACAATGACCGATAGCGCGCTGGCCAACCCGAAGGCAGAAGCAATCGCAAAGCTGCGCCGCGCAAAGGCAATCTCACGCCCCTTGAGCAGGTACCAGCTTGAAATCGCCAACACGAAAATCGCCCCGGTGACGTACCCCGCTGACACGGTATGCACAAATTTGACTTGGGCGACGGGGTTGAGCAGCACCTCTGCAAAGCTGACCAACTCCATACGCATGGTGGCTAGGTTGAGCTCCGACCCTACGGGGTGCTGCATCCAGCCATTGGCTACCAGAATCCACAGGGCTGACATATTGGTCGCCAAGGCCATGAACCAGGTAACCGCCAGATGCTTCTCTTTTGACAGGCGATCCCAGCCGAAGAAGAACAGCCCGACCAGCGTCGACTCAAGGAAGAACGCCATCAAGGCTTCTATCGCCAGGGGCGCTCCGAAAATATCGCCGACATAGTGAGAGTAGTACGACCAGTTAGTGCCGAACTGGAACTCCATGGCGATACCGGTCGTTACCCCTAACGCAAAGTTAATACCAAACAGCTTGCCCCAGAATTTGGTCATCTGACGATAAATGGTTTTACCGGTCATGACATAGACCGACTCCATGATCGCCAGCAGTATCGACAGCCCTAGCGTTAAGGGTACAAACAGGAAATGCACCATCGCCGTAAAGGCGAACTGCAACCTGGATAATTCAACAATGTCCATGAGTGACTCCCGATGGATAGCTTAAACACACCTTTCGCCCCACCGGGAAACCACAGACAGGTGCTAACCCAGGCAAAGCGATGTGTATAGGCTATTCCTTCACCCGAGCCAACAATTTGATCTTGATCAATTCCTTACTTAAGCATTGCACTGTTGCGACAATATGCCATCCACCCCTTTCCTCATTCAGAGTCGCAGGCGTAGATGAGCGAGGCTTGTGGTGTTGGTAGTAGGCATTAATGCGCTTCATCCCAATTGGCACCGCTCTCCGCTTCTACAATCAGCGGTACTTTCAGCTCAGCCGCGCCCTGCATGCGTTTTTGCACCTGCTCGATAAAGGCCTCGACCTGCTTCTCGGCGACTTCAAATACCAGTTCATCGTGCACCTGCATCACCATCAGCGCATCGAATTCGCCTTCCGCTAGCCACGCATCCACATTGATCATCGCCTGCTTGATAATATCGGCGGCAGTGCCCTGCATCGGCGCGTTAATCGCGGTGCGCTCAGCGCCTTGGCGGCGGTTGCGGTTTTGCGACTGAATTTCCGGCAGGTAAAGCCGCCGCCCTAATACAGTTTCGACAAAACCATCCTCTGCTGCTTGCGAGCGAATGCGCTCCATATAGCGGGCCACGCCGGGATAGCGGTCAAAGTAACGATCAATGTAGGTTTGCGCCTGGTTGCGCTCGATATGCAGCTGACGCGACAGCCCCCAGGCACTCATGCCGTAGATCAAGCCGAAGTTAATCGCTTTGGCGCTACGGCGCTGATCGCCAGAGACCTTCTCAAGAGAGGTGCCGAAGACTTCTGCCGCCGTGGCGGTGTGAATATCACGCCCTTCGGCAAACGCTTCCAGCAGCCCTTTATCTTCAGATAAATGCGCCATAATACGCAGCTCAATTTGCGAGTAATCGGCGGCGACAATACGGTAGCCTGGGCGGGCAATAAATGCCTGACGAATTTTGCGCCCCTCTTCGGTACGGATGGGAATGTTCTGTAAGTTGGGATCCGACGACGACAGCCGCCCGGTCGCAGTGACCGCCTGATGATAGCTGGTGTGTACCCGGCCAGTGGCTTTATTGAGCAGACGCGGTAGCTTATCGGTGTAGGTGGACTTCAGTTTGGCCAGCCCCCGATGCTGCATAATCACCTTGGGCAGCGGGTAATCCAGCGCCAGCTCTTCAAGCACACCTTCCGCGGTAGAGGGTGCGCCTTTAGGGGTTTTTTTGAGCACCGGAATTTTCTGCTCTTCAAACAGAATTTGCCCCAACTGCTTGGGCGAGCCGAGATTAAATTCGCGCCCGGCCAGTTCAAACGCCTCGCGTTCTAATTCGCCAATGCGCTGCTCTAGCTGCTGGCTCTGTTTGTGCAGTAGCTCGGCATCTACCGCTACCCCGTTGCGTTCGATGCGCGAGAGCACTTTGATCAGCGGCAGCTCAATATTATCCAGTACCTCCGCCAGACGCCCTTCGCTTTCGACCTGGGGACGCAGCGTTTGCTGCAGCCGCAGGGTAATATCAACATCTTCGCAGGCATAAGGCGCCGCTTGTTCCAGGGCAATCTGGTTAAAGGTCAACTGCTTGGCGCCCTTACCGGCAATCTCTTCAAAGGAGATGGTCTTTTCGCCCAGATACTTGAGCGCCAGCGAATCCATATCGTGGCGGGTGGCGGTGGAGTTGAGCACATACGAGGCCAACATGGTGTCGGCAAACGGGCCCGCCACGGAAATCGCATAGTTGGCCAGCACGGAAATATCGTACTTGAGGTTTTGGCCAATCTTGGTCTTGGTCGCGTCTTCCAGCAGCGGCTTTAGCGCCGCCAGCACTGTTTTGCGGTCAAGCTGTTGGGGGGCATCCAGGTAGTCGTGGGCAAGCGGAATATAGGCCGCCTCCCCCGCTTCCAGCGAAAAGCCAACGCCGACGATTTCTGCGTCCATGTAATTAAGGCTGGTGGTTTCCAGATCGAAGCAGAAGCACTCGGCGTTTTGCAGCCGACCCAGCCAGCGATCGAAGTCTGCCTGTTCGAGGATGACCTGATCTTCACGAACAGACGCTTGCACAGAAGTGTTCGCCCCCTCGGATTCGTTACTAACTTCCTCGGCACTTGCGGGCGCAGGCTCGCCGCCTTTGACGTCATCCACGCCCTCGTCTTTGCCTTCCAGCAACTCGCCCAACCACTGGCGAAACTCCATCTCTTTATACAGGGTGACCAACGCTTCACGATCCGGATGGGCAATATCCAAATCGTCCAAGCCCACCGGCAACTCGCAGTCGACTTTGATGGTGGCCAACTGATAGGAGAGAAACGCCTGCTCGCGATGCTCTTCAAGCTTCTTGGGAAGGGTTTTGGCGCCCCGGAAGCTGAGCGTTTTTACTCGCTCTAAATCGCCATAAATGGTCTCCAGCCCACCGTCCATGCCTTGTAGCAGGCCAATAGCGGTCTTCTCACCCACGCCGGGCACGCCGGGAATGTTATCGACCTTGTCACCCATCAGGGCGAGAAAATCGATAATCAGCGCGGGCGGCAGGCCGAATTTTTCTTCTACGCCCGCCTCATCCAGGGTTTCATCCTTCATGGTGTTCACCAGGGTGATATGGGCATTGACCAGCTGCGCCATATCCTTATCTCCGGTGGAGATCACTGCATCGCGGCCCGCCTGGGTGGCGTGATGGGCCAGGGTGCCAATCACATCGTCCGCTTCTACGCCGTCAACGCATAACAGCGGCAGGCCCAGCGCCTTCACACAGGCGTGCAGCGGAGCGATCTGGCTGCGCAGGTCATCGGGCATCGGCGGGCGGTGCGCTTTATAGTCGCTGTACAGCTCATCACGGAAGGTTTTGCCCGGCGCGTCAAACACCACCGCCATGGGGCTTTCGGGGTAATCCTTAATTAGCCGTTTGAGCATGTTTAACACGCCCTTCACCGCGCCCGTTGGCTGACCATTGGAGGTCGTTAGCGGCGGCAGCGCATGAAAGGCACGGTACAGATAGGAAGAGCCATCGACGAGGACGATCGGAGCGCGAGCCATAACCAAGTTCCATTGTTAAATAAGATTGCTTAAAAAGAATTGCCAATAAGAGTGGCTCATATGATACGCGTTGCACAGGCAGACTGCAGAGCCAAACTCGACTCTCTTATCACAACAACGCTGCCAACTGAGCGACCAAGCCGCTACAATAATGGGCTTAGCAACCTGGGCGAGACTCTCATGGCTGTATTTACCCCGCTTAGCGACGCACAGGTCGCCGCGTTTTTAGAAAAATTTGATGTGGGCAGTTTTGTTTCCCTTAAGGGAGTCGCGAACGGCACCGAAAATTCGACTTTTTTTGTGACTACCGACCGCCGCGAACTGGTATTAACCCTGTTCGAACAGGGCGAACACGCAGAACTGCCGTTCTTTGTCGAACTGCTGGACTATTTGGACGAGCACCGCTTACCGGTGCCCGGCACCATTCATGACCGCGAAGGTATCGCGCTGCATAGCCTGGAGGGCAAGCCGGCGTTGCTATTCCCGCGCCTGCCTGGCCGCCATCCCGAGGCGCCCAATGTAGCCCAGTGCCATGCCTTAGGCGATACTTTGGGTCACCTGCACGTGGTGTCAAAGCGTTTCCCCGGCCACCGCCCCAACCCGCGGGATCTCCACTGGCTGCAGGTGATGCACCATAAAGTATTGAGTTACCTAAGCCCCGCGGATCAAACGTTGATGAAGGATGAAGTCGACGATTTCGAGAGCGCCTTTATGCGACACGGTGAGCTGCCCCAAGGCGCCCTGCACGGTGATCTGTTTCGTGACAACACCCTGTTTGAGGGTGACCAGCTTGGCGGTATTATCGACTTTTATAATGGCTGCACTGGGGATCTCCTGTTTGATCTGGCGATTGTGATCAACGACTGGGCCTCTAACGACGATGGCACTCTCAACGCTGAGCGCTACAATACGCTGTTGAGCGCCTACCTGGCGCGCCGGCCGTTAACGGCGGATGAACGGGAACTGTGGCCCACCATGCTGCGCATGACGGCGCTGCGCTACTGGCTGTCACGCCTGCTGGTGGTCTATGTTGATCCCCCGGCCCACGATTTGACGCCTCACGACCCCGAACGTTTTCGAACCATATTAACTGCGCGCATTGCCCACGGTGCATTGCCGCTACCTGAGGTTTCTGCATGAGTGTGATGGCGACGACTAGCCCTGCCCTTCGCGCACGGCGCACCTGGAATATCGATCAATGGGGTAGCGGTTACTTCGACGTGGATGATCAAGGTCAGGCCCTGGTGCGGCCGCTGGGTAGCGATGCGGAAGGCCCGGCGCTACCGCTGAGCGGCTTGGTTCGCCAGTTGCAGAGCGCTGGGCTGCGGCTGCCTGTGCTGGTACGCTTTAGCGATATTCTTCACGACCGGGTGGAGCAGCTGTGTGGCGCTTTTGATGCCGCCATGAGCGACTGCGACTACCAGGGCGGCTACACCGCCGTTTACCCGATTAAAGTGAACCAGCAGCGCAGAGTAGTCGAAGAGATTCTGGCCACCGCCGAGCGCGGCAACGGCCGTGTGGGGCTGGAAGCGGGCAGCAAGCCCGAGTTGCTGGCAGTGCTGGCTTTGTCTGACGGCGGCTCCTCGCTGATCGTCTGCAACGGTTACAAAGACCGCGAGTATGTGCGCTTGGCGCTGCTGGGTGAAAAACTCGGCCACAAGGTCTATTTGGTGGTCGAAAAGCTCTCCGAGCTGCAGTTGATTTTGGAAGAGGCGAGAGAACTGGATGTTACCCCGCGTATTGGCCTGCGCGCCCGCCTTGCCTCGGTGGGTAAGGGCAAATGGCAGAATACCGGCGGTGAAAAGTCTAAGTTCGGCCTCACCGCCAGCCAAATTCTCGAGGTGGTAGACACTCTACGTCGCGAGGAGGCACTGAAAAGTCTGCAGCTCGTGCACTTCCACCTGGGTTCCCAGATCGCCAATATTCGCGATATTCAACGCGGTCTGCGTGAGTGCGCGCGCTTCTACCAGAACCTGATGCAGTTGGGTGCGCCAATTGACACCGTCGATGTAGGTGGCGGCCTGGGTATCGATTACGAAGGCACTCGCTCGCGCAGCTTCTGCTCAGCTAACTATTCGATGCGTGAATACGCCCGCAATGTCGTCAGCGCCTTTGCCCAGCTCTGCCAAGAGGCGAACCTGCCGCAGCCTCATCTCATTAGCGAATCAGGCCGTGCGCTAACTGCCCACCACGCGGTGCTGATCACTAACGTGATTGGCGAAGAGCGCATCGACGACACGCCGCCTGAACGGCATTCGGCAGGCGAGAGCCAAGAAGATGCCCAGGTAGAGCTGCTGTGGCGGGTGTTCGAGCAGTTAGCGACCGCCCAAGAGCCGCGCATGCTGGTGGAAGCGTGGCACGATCTGCTTCAAGCGGTTAGCGAACTGCAGGAACGTTTTGTGATGGGTTTGAGTGACATTACCGCCCGCGCTGAAGGTGAGCGGGTGTATATGGCTGCCTGCACACGGCTGCGCACTCAGTTGGATACCCGTAACCGTGCCCATCGCGAAATCATGGATGAACTGGCGGAGAAACTCGCCGATAAACTGTTCGTCAACTTCTCGCTATTCCAGTCAGTGCCTGATGTTTGGGGCATCGAGCAGATATTCCCGGTACTGCCCCTTAGCGGACTGGATCAAGCGCCCACCCGGCGGGCAGTGATTCAGGATATCACCTGCGACTCCGACGGCCGCATCGACAGCTACGTCGACGGCCAGGGGGTCGAGAGCACCCTACCGCTTCCCGAGTGGGCTTCAGACGATGAACGCTGGCTAGGGTTCTTTCTAGTGGGCGCCTATCAGGAAATTCTTGGCGATCTACACAACCTGTTTGGCGACACCGACTCCGTTGATGCTGCGCTCAATGCCGACGGCGAGTGGACACTATCTAACCCGCTGGCCGGGGACTCAGTGGCCCAGGTACTTGCCTACGTCAACTTCAATGCCAATGTGCTCAAGCAGAAGCTCACCGACCAGCTAGCCGCCAGCGGCTTTACTGCCGACGAGCAAGCGCGCTTTGCGGCGAGCTTAAGCGAAGGTCTGGAAGGCTATACCTATCTTGAATAACCGATCTTGCAAACGAGCCTTGAATAGCTCGTCTTGAATAGCCCGTACTGAATGGCACGTATTGGGTTACGCCAAACAGAAGCGCCACCCTGATTTTGGGGTGGCGCTTCTTCACGATCCAACACTGCCCAGCAATTCTCTGCTTTTTTCGCTACTCGACTACGCTGGTTTCAACTACCAAACCACCGGTCAAGGTTAAACGCAGTGATGATCCGCGAACCAGCTCTCCAACGCCTGATGGCGTGCCGGTCAAAATCACATCGCCCGGCTCTAGAGTGAAGTGACGGCTCATTTCGGCTACCAAGGTTGGTATGGCGAAGATCATATCGGAGCCTTCACCGTGCTGGCGCTCTTCACCATCAATCTCAAGCGTGAAAGCCAGCGCGTTCCAGTTGGGAACACGGCTTAGCGGCAGAAACGACGAAAGCGGGCAAGCGCCATCAAAAGCTTTGGCGATTTCCCAGGGATGCCCTTTCTCTTTTAGCTTCGTCTGTACATCACGCAGCGTTAAATCCATCGCCAACCCGATACCGACAATCGCACGCTCGGCTTCATCCAGGGTGGCGTGGGTTAACGTTTCACCCACTAACAGCGCAAGCTCGGCTTCATAATGCACATCACCGCGTGAAAACGGCGGATCCAACGGTTTGGTTAGATCCACAACGCTGGTCGATGGCTTTATGAACAGCAGCGGCTCAGTGGGAACTGGATTATCCAGCTCTTTCGCATGGTCGGCATAATTACGGCCGATGCAGACAACCTTGCCCAGCGGGTGGGGAAACTCCTGGCCATCGGTAAACTGTGGAACAAAACGCATGGCGGGTATTCTCCTTCTCATTATGCGTGCCGCTTTCGCAACGACAGGCGCAACAGTTTACCCCACCTATACGAAGGTTCCACACCCTTCGGCCATGAATTTGTTTCCCCACTACACGTTAGCGATATTGCTGAGCCTGTTGACCAGGGCTATGAGCCAGGAAATCAGGCCGTCGTTTGGCCGCCGCATAAGGCGCCCGGCAACGGTTATCCTGGCGGTTAAACACGAAGAACACGTTGCTACGCGGGTCAGGCGACAGGTTGGCGTTAGAAGCATGCAGCGTATTGCAATCGAACAGCAGCAAACCACCCGCCTTGCCTTTTGGCGCTTCAATACCGTGTTCAGCCACTAGCTCGGTAAGTGCTTCTGGGCTTGGCACGCCCACTTCCTGCGCTTTCAGCGAGCTTTTGTGGTTATCCTCCGGTGTTTCCCCCACGCAGGGTACAAACTTTTTGTGCGAACCGGGGACCAGCATCAACGGACCATTGAACTCATGGTTGTCAGTTAAGATCAGCGATGCGCTAACCGCGTGCATCGCAGGCATGCCATCTTCCGCGTGCCACGTCTCAAAGTCGGAGTGCCAGTTAAAGCCCTTACCGGCAAATCCAGGCTTATAGTTAATACGCGACTGATGCACATAAGGGTCGTCGCCTATGATTTGACGAGCAGCGCCCGCGACACGCTCATCGCTGGCCAGCTTTCCCAACCGCTCAGAGAGGAAGTGAACCGCAAATAGCGAGCGGATTTCCTGGCTCTCTGGCTCAGTGACGCTGAAGTCTTGATTGAGGTACTTATCGTTGCTCATCAACGCCTTCATTTCCTGACGCAGCTCCTCAAGCTCTGCGCCTTCAATGAGGTTGGGAATAAACAGAAACCCTTTACGTTCAAACTCATCAAGCTGCGCCTGGCTTAACGGGCCGGAAAGTTGACGGCCTTTGACAACCGCCTCTTGGCGCGGCAGCCAGGTTTTCTCAGGGGTGGTGGTTAAGCGCGACGGGTAGGCATCCTGTACCTGTTGGCACTGAACCTGAGTAGTGTGAACGTTAGGTGTATCGGCCATTTCGCTATATTGCTTATGGGCGGTTACAGCATTTAGTGGTGTGCTTTTGACTGTCATCTAATCCACTCCTTGTATGATTAGGTTTCAGATCGAACATATTGCACGTATAAAGATTAGCGTACATATAAATAAAACAGCACGATTCTAACATCGTGCTGGGAGTAGCCTATACCACTAAAATTTCCTCGCAAGGCATGATTTCTGGTTTGATAACGTAGGTTACGTGAAAAAAATTGAACAGTGGCTTTTTAGGCAATAAGTCACCTAAAAAGCTCACTCCAAGCCACAATGTTTGCGGTTAATGTTGCTCATCTTTTTATCTAACTGAATGGGGAATCATACTTTGAAAAGGCAGCTACCGATTTATGGATTTATCAGCGCGCTATTAATAACCGCTGGGTGTTCTTCAGCAACAATGGATACCCACGAGACAGCGCATCGCCCTAATGAACCGTTGATCAACACCTACTGGAAGCTGGTAACGCTTGATGGCGCACCGGTCGTCACCCATGAGAATTTCCGTGAAGCACATTTGGTTCTTCATCAAGAGGCTTCTCGCTTAGCCGGCGCTACCGGCTGTAACACCCTGATGGGCAGCTACCGTGTGGAAAACGAGCGCATAGAGTTTGGGCAAATCGCCAGCACTAAAATGGCCTGCCCACCGTCCCAAATGAAAACTGAGCAAGATTTTCTAGCCACACTCAAGCAGGTAACAGCATGGAGCGTGGATGGCGCAATGCTTGTACTGTCGAGCGATAACAGTGAATCATTGGCGGTCTTCGAGGCGGTGCATCTTTATTAATCACAAAGAGCTCATCTAAAGGACGCATTTTAAACTCACCAAGCCTAGAAGAATCAGGCCGGGGAGCGCGAAATCAAGAGGCGACCGCCGATCAGAAGAAAGACTAAACCAGAGATGCCTTGGATCGACTTCCATACCCATGGTTTCCTTAACCACTCAGCGACTCTATGCAATGTGACGACAACCATACCGTAGAAGAACAGAGCGATCAGGGCATGGCTGGCTCCCAACCCGAGCCCTCCCAGCCAGTAGTCCGTTCCACCGGCACTCAGGAACTGGGGAAAGGCCGCAACGTAGAAGATAGCGGGCTTGGGGTTGAGAATATTGGTGAGATAGCCCCGCACAAAGGCCTGTTTTTGGCTTATCCTCGGCAATGTTTGACAATCTTTCGCCTGCGACGCGATGGGCGTTTTCGTTAGTGCTGCTCGAAATGCCTTAACGCCAAGCCAAATAAGATATGCAGCGCCCACACATTTTATAATAGTGAATAACGTGACAGAGGCTGCGACGAGTGCCCCAACACCAATGAGCGCCAACGTGGCATGAGATATGATCGCTGCACAGAAGCCCAGGGTCATCAACACCCCCGTAACACGGCCTTGCGCCGGCGTCGCCTGAAGCAGCAGGAACAGGTTGGCTCCTGGGGAGACTACGATGAGCGTAACGATGGAGAGAAATGCCAAGTAATCATGAAGTGGAATCATCGAGATTCACCCTGAAATGATAAGCCCTGAATTCAACTAATAAGTGCAGCATCTGCGGTTTCTAGTGCTCTTTGCCGAGACGGCCTTGGCAACCTTTCTGTGCTCGGCGAATTCCGATCCAGAATCCAGGGTGATGGCGTGCGCTGCCCCTCGGCGTGGCATCAATAACCGCGCCTGCTGAGCTAACTGATATGTTGGGTCTGAGCCAGTTACCAGTATTCCATGCTCTGCTTCACTCTGGTAGGTAAGGCAGAAAGGGTACCAGCGCTGGCCCTACTGCCTCTACCTTGTGAACCAAAGTGCTGAGCTTATTCTATGAATCCAGGCCCGCTCGTCTTAAGTTTTATCGAAGATAATCGGGTTACTACTGCATCAATGCTCGCCGTATACCACTAGCCAATAGCGACCTGATAAGCATGGGCGACTTTAAGCACGGTCGCTTCATCCCAGCGTCTACCAACCAACTGCATACCTACGGGCAAGCCCTCCGAAAAGCCAACCGGGACGCTCATGGCTGGGTGACCACTGACATCAAACGGGGCCGTGTTGTGCAGGTTGCCAAGCGCACCGGCCAGTGTGCTATTGAGACTTTTATCAGCCGGCCTCTTTACCGCTTTCATGGCGGTGGTAGGCATGATTAACAAGTCATATTCCTGCAGAGCGTTGTCATAATCGCGCGCGAGACGCCTACCGATATTCTGGGCTTTACCATAGTAGTGGCGATTGTACTGCTCTGACATGTAGTGCCCGGCGAGCACCGTCATCTTCACCGTGTCGCTAAAGTCATGACCGCGAGCGCGGCGAGCCCGCCCATAAAAGTCCATAAGCTGCGTACTGTAATGGCCGCGCCAGTTTGTGCCGTAGCCATCGCCCCTAACCATCAGTTCGGTGGCCCCCTCAAAGGCGATCGCACTCCACAGTGCAAGCCCGTCGTTATGCATGGGCACCGACACCTCCGAAGCACGGGCGCCCACTTTTTCCAGCACGCTGATAGCCTCCCGTACAGCGGCATCCACATCGGGCTCACTGGCACCGGCAATACCAAACCCTTCACGTAGGATGCCAATGCGTATACCAGTAAGATCTTCACTTAGCGTTTCGGTGTATTTCGCCGTGCGTACGTCGTATTGGCGTGGATCTAAGCCATCCGAGCCCACCAGCACTTCCAGCATTCGGGCGCAATCTTCCGCGGTGCGCGCCATAGGGCCTACGTGGTCAAGAGTCAGCTCAATGGGAAAGATACCTGTGTAAGGCACAAGGCCATGCGTTCCTTTGATCCCGTAGCAACCGCTCCATGAGGCGGGTAGCCGAATGGAACCGCCCTGGTCGCCCCCTAGGGCCATATCGACTTCACCGTTGGTCACCACCACGGCGCTGCCGTTGGAGGATGCACCGGCCAGTCGATCATGATCGTGAGGGTTGACCGGCTGGGGCTCGGGGTAGCCAGTACAGCCGCCACCGTCAAAGCAGAACGCAGGAACGGCCGTCTTGCCGATGATGTGCGCGCCAGCGTCGAGCAGCCGGGTGACAACGGTGGCGTCCTCGCGGGGCACAAAACCTTCCATGATCGGTGAGCCATTCATCATGGGAATGCCTGCCAGAGCGATATTGTCCTTTAGCGCGACCGTTCGACCCGCGAGCGGCCCCTCCTCGGCGCCAGGCACCGAACATTTCCAAGCCCAGCCATTAAGCGGATTGTCGTCACCTACGGGGCGATAGCCCAATTCCGCCCGTGGGTAATTGACAGGCAGCGATTCATCCGCCAGTTCGTCCAGGCGATCATAAATGGCCATTGAGCCAGCAACGGCGGACTGGAACTCACTCAGTTCATCAAAGGAAAGGTCAAAACCATAATAATCGGAAATGGCGGCCAACGTATCAATGCCAGGTCGTTTCACACTCATAGTCAACTACTCCTATACACAGACGATTGCCTGAAAAGGCATCTAGTGAGGGAAATACGCACTATCGCTCCAACAGTTTCGGATAGTGGTGTGGCAGGCGCATCACCACCAGGTCCTTGCGGCGCACAGCGCTGTTTGGGTAAGCCGATTCCAGATTCCTTGTGTCGATAGCAAGCTGCACGCAACCAGTGCCGCTGGTTAACAATGCCTCCTGGCGCGGAAAATGAAACGTATCCGGGCCGAATACACCGCTTAGCCCGGGTAATCCAGCCTCGGGCATATGCACGTTGGCGAATGCGAAATAGCAGTTATTCTCGCCACCGCGTACCCGATAATGGTGCCAATGGTGATCGTCCGGGCCAGTGGGAATAGGTGCCGGCTGACGAATGCCAGTACCGGGATGGGCACAGTGAAATGGCCCTGGCAAGGCAGCGGGACAAGCGATGACATCGCATCCCCGCAGGGCCAGGATGCGCCCCGCTTCGGGAAAATCGGCATCATGGCCAATTAATAACCCTAGCCGACCTAGCGGAAGGTCGCAGCATACCCAGCGCTCGCCAGGCGTCGCCCACTCTCGGTCAGCCTCGCTTAAGTGAATCTTGCGATAAACCGCCATAACGCCCTGCGCGCCCACCAGAGCGGCCGCATTGTAGAGATGGCCATCAGACTGTTCAGCGAAACCAACCACATAATACTGTTGACGCTCTTCAGCGAGTCGACGCAGCGAGTCAAAATCAGCGTGATGCTTTGAGATGGGATTGATAGCGCCAGCATCCAGCCCGGTAAGGGCTAACTCGGGCAAGACAACCAGCTCGGCATGCCCTGCTTGTTCGATCAGCGCAATACATTGGGCAAGGTTGTCGTCGATGTCGTTAGATGGGGCAAATTGCGCAACAGCGATGGTGCTTGCTTTGCCCCTGGGCAAAGGCTGATGGCCATAAAGCCTGAAAAAATCGAGCGGATTCCAGGCGTAGGTTTGATGCAGTAGCTCATGATAGAGCGCTGGTCGACGCTCGCTGGCCAACGGCCCCGTAACACGGTCAGTATCGATATCACCAAACACGATTCCATCCCCGTCATCTCGGCTAGCCTGGACATGACCATCCGGTTCAATCACGCAGCTACCCCCACTGAATTGAACGCCACGCTCGAGCCCCCAGCGGTTACTTTCTATAAGATAGCAGCCATTTTCCCTGGCACGGCTTATCCAGTAAGGCGCCGGTGTCCGCTCAGCCAGCCAATTACTCAGATGGCAAATGACATCGGCGCCTTGCAACGCCACCAGCCGCGCGGTTTCGAGAAAATGAATATCCATACAAATGAGCAGTGCAATACGGCCCAGCGGCGTCTCGAACACTTGATGGCCGCTATCGCCTGAAGCCGCCCATTTTGGCTCGGCGATATAGGGGTGACTTTTGCGGTGCTTGCCGATATAGCCGTCAGGGCCAATCAATACAGCGGTGTTGTAGTAAAGCCCGTTGGCCAGCTCTACTTCTGGTAGGCCAATAACAATATAGCAGTCAAGCTTCGCCGCCAGCGCGGCGAAGCTTTCGGTCGAAGGCCCAGGAACCGGTTCCACATAGGGAGCGACTTCTTCCCTGTCATACCAGCAGTAACCGGTAAGCCCCATCTCCGGGGTGATGATCAGCCGCGCACCAGACGCGACCGCCTCTTCCACCAAACGCTTCAAAGCATCAATATTGCGCTCTTTGGCAAACATTTCAGGCTCAAACTGCACTGCGGCGGCAAAATATTTCATATTGTCCTCCCCGCTCGCTAGCGTGCCTGGCCAACGATGGACTTGAGAATGGAAGCACCCAAGGTATACTTTGGATCCACCATATTGCCCAGCCGCACACGGCCTGCCTGGGTAAGCAGCATGTAAGCCTCGATTTCATCAAAATCGAACTCTGCCGCTAGCCAGCGAACCAGCTCTCGGTAGGCGATGCGCGTGGCATCTTCCATGGGGCGCGCGGAACCAATGGTCATATAAAACTGTTCGTTTTCCAGGCGCGGCCACTTGAACGTCCAATCTTTGATCAAGTCGACCTGTACAGTGGTCACGGTAGGATGCTCAATCGCCACGCCGCACAACTCACCATCACCCTGCGCCGCATGACAGTCGCCTAGATAAAGATAGGCGCCTTTGGTATGCACCGGCAGATAGATCACCGCGCCAGGCGCCACATCAGGCAAGTCCATATTGCCGCCGTAATAATCAGGCACCAGCGAGCTAATCGATTCAATCTCTGGCGACACCCCAATGGTGCCAATAAAAGGCTGATACGGAAGGGTAATTTTGTCAGTCCACTTCACGCCGGTTTCCGCATCAACGTCCACCTTCTTTACCCGTTCCGGTAGCGGTGTGTTGAGTAGCGCGGTATCACCGGTCGCCACCAAGCCACCAAATTCGGTAATCAGCGCCGTCGTGCCACAAGGCTGCGGGCCACGAGGTTTCATGTCACGGATATACACCGCCAGGCAATCACCCTTCTCCGCCCCCTCTACGTAAATCGGCCCGTTCTGCGGATTGAGATAAGGTAAATTAAGTAGCTCGCTTGGCTTATCGCTTTCCGAGCGCAGTTTTCCCTCGAAAGCATCATGGGTTTCCGCACTGACTACATCGCCAGGTTGGATATGCAGCACAGGCTTGGGGTTAGGTCCAAGCGTATAGTGGTATTGACCTTGAGCCACCTCAGTGAGTTGGTGGGTAGTACCCGGCTTACCCTTGGCGACGGCGCGACGGGCCATGATGGACTGATCAAACCAGTTCATTGTTCGACTCCTTTTTGAGTACTGTTTAAGTACGTTCAATCATCGCTCCGGCAACTACGGGCTGGAGCGTGCATCGTTGTTAAATGGCAAAACGTTTTCCGTGACCCCTTACGTGTCACGCCCTCAAACCGCCAGAATGCGCCGCATGGCGTCACGGTCACGAAGTTGTTCCGTCGCGAGCTCATGGGTAATCTGCCCCTTGTCCATGACGTAGCAGCGCTGCGCCATGGTCATGATCATGTCCAGGTTCTGTTCAACGAGAAGAACGGTCACGCCCAGCTCGCGATTGAGCTTGAGGATGTTGCGCGAGATGTCCTTGACGATGTTCGGCTGGATACCTTCCGAAGGTTCATCGAGCAGCATCAGCTTCGGCTTGCCTACCATGGCCCGGCCGATAGCAAGCTGTTGCTGCTGTCCGCCGCTGAAAGTGCCGGCCCGCTGATTGGCCCGCTCGCGCAAGATAGGGAAGAACTCGTAGACCCGCTCATAGTCGACACCCTCGCCGGGCTGTTGGAGCATCTCGCCGACCTTGAGGTTTTCCCAGACGGTCATGCGCGAGAAGACCTCGCGCCCTTGCGGGATATAACCAATGCCCAAGCGCGCACGTTGGTGCGATTCGAGCGCGCCGATATCCTGGCCATCGAAGCGGATAACGCCCTGTCGATGCTTAAGAAGACCGATCAGCGTCTTCATTAACGTTGTCTTGCCAACGCCATTTCGGCCGATGACGGCAACCACCTCGCCGCGGCCCACACTCAAGCTGACCTCTTGCAGAACGGCGGTGGTACCGTAGCCAGACGTAACGCCTTCCACGCTCAACAGATGTGTATTATTCGTCGTCATCGGCTGTCCCCAGGTAAATGCGTGCGACCTCTTCGTTAGCCTCGATGTCGTTGATCGTGCCTTCCGCAAAGATCTCACCGAAGTTCAGTACGGTGACCTTATGGGCAATCTGGCGTACGAACTCCATGTCGTGTTCAACCGCCAAAATGGACATACCCTGGCGATTGAGCGCCTGGATCATCTCGCCGGTGCGCGCCGTTTCTTCCGGCGTCATGCCAGCCGTTGGCTCATCGAGCAGTAGCAAACGCGGCTCCGTGCTCACCGCCATGCCGATCTCAAGCCACTGTTGCTCGCCGTGGGAGAGTTCTCCGGCAAGCTCTTCGGCCTTGTCGGTAAGCCTTACGAAGGCGAGTGCCTTGTCGATCGCCGCCGTCATCGAATCGCCATGCAGATGGTTCTGAACCGCGATCTGCATGTTTTGCCAAACGGACAGCTCAGCGAAGATACCCGGCACCTGGAACTTGACAGCGATTCCCTGTTTCACGCGCTCAAAGGAACGCAGCTTGGTGATTTCCTTATCTGAGAAGTAGATCTTGCCAGCGCTGGGTTGATGCTCACCGAGCACAAGCTTGAAAAACGTGCTCTTCCCCGCGCCATTCGGGCCAATCAAGCAGCGGATTTCACCGGACGCCATTGAGAAGTTCACGTCCTGCGCCACTTTTACGCCGTCGAAATGCTTATATAAGTTCTCGGTTCGCAATATGGTCACGACATGCCCTCCTTACGCTTGCGGAGACGGCTTACAAGCCTGACCAGCCCCGGGATCAACCCTTCCGGCAAATAGACCACGATGACGACCAGCAGCAAGCCCATGATGACGAAGGCGTAGTAGCTGCCGTAGATCGTGAGATTCTGGAAAATGCCCAGCACCACCAAGGTGCCCACTAGCGTCGCGGTGAGGTCTTTACGCCCGCCCACCGCCACCCAGATAATGGGTAATGCGGCGGCCGCCAAATCCATGTTGGACGGGCTGATGTACTGCCCCCAGGCGGTATACAGCACACCAGACAGACCCGCTAAACCACTGCCAATCACAAAGGCAATTAACTGGTAGCGGCGAATGTCGTAACCGAGCATTTCAGCGCGGTGCGGGTTCTCACGAATCGCCACCAGCACATTGCCGAACCTCGAATTAACCAGCACCCGTAAGCCCAGATAGCAAAGCACCAGCATGGCGAGAAGCAGGTAATAAAGCGGCACGCCCGAGTACAGCGCTATATCGCCTCCCGCCCAGGGGATGGTCAGCGGCGGCATACCGGTCATGCCATTGTCACCACCCATCCGGGCATCGCCGATCGCCCACTGTGAGCCCGCCGTCTGCGCCATGAAAGTTGCAAAAACCAGCGTGGTCGACAGCGTGACAATCCCCAGGAAGACGCCGCTGATGCGTCCGTAAAAAAGCATGTAACCCAGCAGAGCCGCCCCCAGACACGACATCCCAACGCCGAGCAGCACTCCGACGATGGTCATACCGTAAGCCGCGCCAAAGTTGATCGTGACGACACCGTACGTATACCCGGCAAGCCCGAAGAAAGCGGTCTGGCCAAAGCTGAGCGCGCCCGTGTATCCCCAGATCAGCGATAGCCCAAGAGCCATAAACACCCAGCAAAAAAAGTAGGCCGTATTACCGACACTCCAGCCATCTGCAAAGGCGGGGTAAACGGCGGCCGCGCCAATCGCCAAGGCAAAGCCAACCCAAAACAGCGATCCGCGACCCAGTGTTTGCGGACCGTTAACGAGCCGCATCCAGTTTGGCACGCGAGACGCTGACCGCGCCGTCAGCGGGTCTTCTCGTTGCAACATAGCCATTTATGAACGCCCCTTGAGTAACCAGCCAGACAGGCCTTGCGGGAGAATGCGGATAACCACCATGACGGTTATTAACAGCCCCACCTGGCCCATGAGCTGCCCCTGCCACCCGGTCAGGAACGCCTTGATAACCGCGAGCGTGGCCGCGGCTGGCGCCGTACCCAGGAACACATCCGCCCCGCCCACAACCACCGTCACGAAGCTCTCGACCAGGAAGTTGGCGCCCAGCGTCGGGACGATGGAGATCGTGGGGGCATAAAGCGCGCCGGCCAAACCGGCCAGTGCAGCCCCGAGACCAAAGGTGAGGGAGTACATACGCCCGGTGTCGATCCCCGCGGCTTTAGCCATGTGCGGTGCTTGAATCGTTGCCCGCGAATGGATACCGAACGTCGTATGGTGAAACAGCACATACAAGCCAATAAGCAGTAGCACGGCGACCCCAAGCAGCACCATTCGATAGGTCGAGTAGGTGTAATCGCCCACCGAAAAGCTACCCAGCGGCGTGCTGATACCCGACATGCTGGAGCCAAACACGATCAGTGTGCCTTGAGTGAGAACCAGGCTGATCCCCCAGGTGGCCACAATGGAGTCCAATGGCCGGTGATAGAGGCGATGAATAATCGTGCGTTCAAGCACAATGCCAAGAATCCCGGCGGCAAGGCTGCCGCATAACATAGCGATGGGCAGTGGAACCCCCATGCGCGCCGTTGCCACCGTTACGTAGGCGCCGCACATGATAAATTCACCGTGAGCCAGGTTGATGATACCCATCATCCCGAAGATCACCGCAAGCCCCATGGCAGATAGCACCAGGAAGGCAAACGCATCCCCAAACTGATAAAACGCTGTAAACGCGAAATGTATATATTCCATATCCAGGCTCCTGGGCAGGAAACGCCAGCGAGGTTTCCCGCTTAATGCAAACTCACAGGTCAGGCAGGGTGAATTTCATCACCCTGCCGGGACGATGCGTGATATTTACTCGTTGGGAGGGCTAGAAGGGGTGTACTGGGCACTTGGATCGTTCTGGGTCAGATCGCAACCATTTTCACCCAGCCAGTACGGCTCGATATTTTCCCAAGTTTCGGGGAAAGATATCTCGTGGTTCTCATCCACTTTCGCCAGAAAGATATTGTGAGACATATGCTGGCTCTTAGGGTCGAGACACACGGTGCCAGAAGGGCCATCGAAGCAGACATCGCCCTCGGCGATCACTTCGCGAAGGTCTTCTTTGTCGGTCGAACCGCCGGCACGCTCGACCATCTGCTTATAAAGGTACATAGCAATGTAAGAGTTCGCGGCTTCCTGATTCACATAGGGCGTATCAGGGAAGCGCTCATAGAACTTCTCAACAAACGCGTTAGCCTCAGGGGTATCCACTTCTTCGATAAAGTTCGTGGTAACAAACATGTTTGCAAGGCTTGGGGGCGCGAAGCGCTTATGCTCGTAGCCCTGTCCGACATTTACTGACGATGCCATGGGCAGCCCCAGATTTGCCGATGCCGCTTGCTCGTAGTAAGACGCCTGGTTGGAACCGACAAGTAGGGTTACTACAAAGTCTGGATCCTCACCCTGAATATCTTGAATTGTCTGTGAAAATTGTGAAACACTCAGTGGAATGAACGCCTCGCCTACAATTTTCCCGCCTTCCTCTTCCACAATCTGTCTAACCCACTCCGCCGAGATCTGGCCAAAGTTATAGTCCGCGGCGATCGTATAGACCTTAGGGCCATACTCTTCCATCATCCAGGGAATCAGCGTCGAGAACTGCTGCTCCGGAACAGCGCCAGTGACAATCATGTTGGCGTCACATACGCCGCCTTCATACTGATTGTTATAAAACGCCAACCCATCAAACTGGTTAACAATCGGTCGATATGCTTCCCTTGATGAAGAAGCAAACCCCGCAAAGACGGTATCCACTTGATCACGCTGGAGAACCCGCCGCATTAACTCTTGATAACGACGATCATCAGACTGAGTGTCGTAAACGACGAGTTCCACCTCGCGACCCGCGATACCGCCTGCGCCATTGATTTCCTCAGCCGCTAATTCAATGGCACTCACCTTCGCCTGAGTGACTGCCGCAAAGTTGCCGGACTGATCCTCTAACACACCGATCCGGATAGGATCATCTGCCGAAGCGCTGGCCACAAAAGCGCCAGCCATCAGAGTTGATAAGGTTATCGTTCTCTGAATTGTTGAGTATTTCATTTGTATACTCCCAGTTTAGTTTTTACTGTTTCCTGCAACGCTTTAACGCCTTCCTGCGGCAATACAGCTTCCTACATCGCCTCTACATGAAATGAGAAACGACGCTCTGCTCTTAAACGCAATGACGGCTAAAATCGTGTGGTTAGGTGTTAGAGTTCAATGATGTGCCCCACTTTTGCCTCGCTTGTTGTCTCGCTTATTGTTAGTTAGGCCACTACAAGTAGCGATTGAACCGGGCTTCCCCGAGACCATCGGTGACATCGAAATCTCCCTTCAGCGCTGCCATAGCAATCTCGCCGGAGACGATCATCGCCGAGAGGTCTTCCAGTGATAGACGTCGGTTCATGCTCGCCGAGCGCAACAGGGCAAAAGCGTCATTGACGGAAACGCCCATATCCTCAATGAGCTTGATCGCCGCCGTACAAACGACTCGGCGTGCACGCACCTGCTGTTCCAGACGTTGAAGTCTCTGCTCAGTCTCGTAGCGCTCATTAAACTTTTGGTTAGCGAGAATTAGGCTCGCGAGAATACCGGCCTTACGTAACGGCTTGGTGAGATAGCCGCAAACTCGGCGCTCGATGAACCAATTGACCGAGCTCGGCGCATCCGAACCGATCAGGGCAATCGCCGGCCCCTGGACACTGTCGATCATGCGAGTGATGCTGCCGAACTGGCGTCCCAATTCATCATCGAAGAACACCAAGTCAAACGGCCTATCAGCCCCCACTTCATCGTGGATTTCATAAACGACCGGGGTAACTCCCAGTTCTACAAGGAACTGGCTCAGCACCGCCCGATCCTTTTCGGCGGCACACACAACCAATGCACGGTGGCCCCTGAAGTTACGTCGTGTGGTAACAGTCATCGCACGATCCTCAAGCCAATATTGTTTTGAGCAATGGGCGTTTCCGTCTGAGCAGAGCTTCCACCACATGCTTCAGCCCAAACGAGATAAGGATCCGGGCGAACGGGGGCGTTTGCTTCTGAAATCACCTTGAACGTCGCGTCTTCACGGGATATTCCTAGCCGGACGGTCAAGTAGCTGTGATTGCTCTCAGGATCGACATGAACCATGCCCTGCGGGGCTTGGAACGACGTTTTATGCAAGGCTTTTTTCACCCGTTCGATATCAACTGAATCGGCGCCAGCCAGCGCCAGGGCAAGAAGATGAACGGTGTTATAAGAAGCCTCTGCATCTGCACTCGGTAAAGCATTGTGGCCATATCGCTTGCGGTAACTTTTAACGAACTGCTTGTTAACATCCGTCTCAATGGTCGAGAAGTAGACACTCGATGCAAGATGCCCACTACATGCCTGCGAACCGATCTGGGCGAGTTCCGGCTCACAAAGTGTGCAGCTACCAATGACCGTTTCTTGTAGTGCCGCATTCTCAGCGCGAGCTTTTGCAAACGCCCGGTAGAACGCGTAGCTAGACTCACCGATCAGCATGTTCATGATGAAGGCGGGGCGCTTTTCGTGGATTTCTTCGATGATGCGTGCCACATCCAAATCACCTACCTGCAAGTACCGCTCGGCGATCATCTCTCCACCGTGTGCTTTGGTAAGTTCCCTAATGATGCGGCCGTTTTCCCAGGCCCATACATAGTTAGAGCCTACGAAGTAAACATCTCGTGTGATATGGGCAAGCACATAGTCCATCAGCGGCAGAACATGTTGGTTCTGAACGGCGCCGGTATAGATAACGTTATTGTTGGTCTCAAAACCTTCGTAGTGCGACGGATACCACAGCAAGCCATCGTATTTTTCGAAAATCGGGATGACTTCTTTTCGACTGGAAGACGTATAGCAACCAATCACGTGCTTTACGCCCTCATGGCGTAGCAAGCTGCGCACGTGGGTGCCGTAGGCAGCGGTATCACCGGCCGGTTCGCATTCGATGGGCACAAGCTCAAAGGAGAAACGTTTGTCCTGGTTGACCTCTTCCAGCGCCAGCATCGCCCCATCGCGCATTGAGCGGCCAACGGTGGCGTAAGGGCCTTGGGTAGAGAAGAGAATGCCAACCGGAATACGACGGTTCATTGACTAACCTTCCTGTTCGCGGACATAAAAAAAGGGCTCACAACGCTACCTGACGGTAACGATGGGAGCCCTATTGCTCTGTGCCTTTTCGGTGTATGCCGACGCACAATATGTCAATTACTAAACTTAGTATTGTGACCCCTAATCGACTTTGTCAACTCATTGACGCTATTCTTAAGTCGAAGGCCATTACCACTAAACAACTATAAACAAACTAAAGCAACAAACGTGCCAATTAAACAACATGCCACAATAGCGGCTTTTGAACACCTTTAATGTAGGTGCTTCGCCTCTTTTTGATACACACATAAGAATTTATGCTGCACGAAGGTGCACTCAGGCTTCCCATGCTTGTATAGCCGTGAAAACCAGACAGTCGAGGATGAAGGATTTTATAGAATCTGCTGAAGGCCGCCAACAAATCAGGTCATTTCGACTACTCAGATACGATTTGCCAATCTGATAAGAACAGGCAGAAGTGGTCTTGAAAGAAACAGTACGCAGATGCAGAATTTGGGGAATAAAACAAAAAAGGCCACCTTTGAAGGTAGCCTTTTTGAGTCTCTAACATGTTGCTTTTAACCACTTTTCAGTGGTGCCGACACCAGGAGTCGAACCCGGGACCTACTGATTACAAGTCAGTTGCTCTACCAACTGAGCTATGTCGGCGCTTCACGTTTTCTTGAGAACTTGATTGCTTCGCTGTTAGGCTCTGCAATCAACAAGAAATCTTGTTGGCAATGGCTGGGGTACCAGGATTCGAACCTGGGAATGCCGCTACCAAAAAGCGGTGCCTTACCACTTGGCGATACCCCAGCAGTGTGGTGGCCAGAGACGGAATCGAACCGCCGACACGGGGATTTTCAATCCCCTGCTCTACCAACTGAGCTATCTGGCCGCTGCCAACGGTGCGTATTAAACTAAAAACGCCGCTTTCCGTCAACACCTTTGTGAAACTTTCTTGCGATACCGATGCTTAGAAGTCTTTTTTCCTACGCCATCTCTGGCTCGGCCTTCGATACACCCATACCTAGAGCCACTGATTACAAGTCAGTTGCTCGATCAATCCCCCTTGTACTCAGAACGAACAACCGCTCTCTTCATGCCCTGCTATTCATGCCTGCTGCTCATACCTGCTTAGGCGGCACATAACCTTCGGCTTGGTCGGTTTCCTGGTTGTCCAGGAAGCGCTGCATCTGCTCCATTAGATACGCACGGGATTCGGGGTCGAGCATGTTGAGGTGCTTTTCATTGATCAGGCGGGTTTGCAACGCCTGCCAGGCTTCCCAAGCGGGCTTGGAAACGGTGGCCTGAATCTCCTGCCCCTGCTTACCCGGCAAAGGTGGGAATGGCAGTGCTTCCAACTCTTTTTGGTACTTGCGGCAAAAAACGGTATTGCTCATAACGTGCTCCTGGTTCTGCGACTTCATTCAATGATCTCATCCAATCAGCTAGCAAACGCTTAAGCGTGCCCTGGTGTCGGATTGAGGCTAAAGGGCGTTAGCTGGCTGAGCAGCGCTTTAACGGGAGCAGCAAGGCCCAGTTCAGGCGGACGGTTAACGTCGTACCATACGCCGCTTTCACGAACACCGCCCAGCCTATCGCAGCTCACCGGCTGCGGGGTAATCTCTAAGCGAAAATGACTGAAGGTGTGGTAAAAGCTAGGCGGCGTAGTTCCCCGCTTAGGGTTAACGGCGTTGTCTTCAAGCCAGTCATTGAGCTCGCTGTACTTCTCAAACTGCGGCAAACTCCATAACCCGCCCCACAGACCGCTGGGAGGGCGTTTCTCAAGCCATATCCGGCCTTCCGGGTCACGCAGCATCAGCATGATCGTTTGTCGTGTGGGCAGCGCCTTTTTGGGTTTGGATTCCGGGTAGCACTTTGGTTCGCCTTGGGCGTAGGCCAAACAGACATCGTTAAATGGGCAGCTCAGGCAGTCCGGTTTGCTGCGTTTACATAGCGTGGCGCCAAAATCCATCATCGCCTGGGTGTAATCCGCTAGGCGCTCTGTTGGGGTGTAGTACTCCGCCAGCGACCACAGCTTTCTCTCCACATTGGGCTTGCCCGGCCAGCCGGGCAGCGCATGCAAACGAGTGAGCGAGCGCTTTACATTGCCATCTAAAATAGCCGCACGCTGCCCCGTGCTTTGCGCAATGATAGCGCCAGCGGTGGAGCGGCCAATACCAGGCAAAGCGACTAATGCGTCGAGACTCTCCATCGGCAGTTCGCCATTGTGCTCCGCTAACGCAACCTGGGCAGCTTTATGCAAGTTGCGCGCACGGGCATAGTAACCAAGGCCCGTCCAGAGGTGCAGCACTTCATCCTGCGGGGCCTTGGCGAGACTTTCCAGGGTAGGAAAGCGCGCCATAAAACGCTCAAAATAGCCGATAACGGTGGCAACCTGGGTTTGCTGCAGCATGATTTCCGACACCCACACGCGGTAGGCGCTACGCGGCGACTGCCACGGCAAGTCGTGACGGCCGTAGCGGTCAAACCAATCCAGTAGGCGCTGTTGGAATTCGCTTGCCGCTAGCCGCGGCGTGGGCATATCTGCCATGCACGCTCCTTAAACAGAAATGGGTATATGAAACAGCAATGGGCATACACCAGTGCCAATATAAAAAAGCGCCGGCGTTTAGGCCGGCGCAGCACTTACTGTTTCGATAAATGCGTCACTTTACATCCTGCGTCGATGCTCAGTTAAACAGACTGCGTAGGCCATCGCGAAGCTCTTGAGCAGCGCCTTCGCCAAGGCGTTCATCTAGCTCATCTAAAGAGTCGCCTAGACGCTCCTCCAGCTCTTCATTAACACGATCCCCCGTTTCGTTGCGCAGTAGGTCGACCACAGCGGTCTGGAACATCTCACGGTCGAACCGGCACCACTCGGTGCGTTCATCGCCAAGATTACCTTCACAGCGTACGGGCAGCGGCAGTTGTTCCAGGCGCGGGTTAACTTCACAGGCCGCGTCAGCGGTGTCGACCAAACGAGCATTAGCACGGGTATCAAAGTTCAAGCTGGCGAGATCCAGTTCACCTTCTCCACGCACATCGATGCCGGGCAGGGTAATCAGCAGGTCGTCACTCTCCACTAAGCCGTTACTGATTTGGAAGGTAGCATCAAAACGCTCAAAGCGCGTATCGGTGTGCCAATCCCGCAAAGTGCCCTGCCCCTCTAACTGGGCAACCAGTTCACACATCTGCTTGGAAATGTTGGTATTTAAAATGGCGCCTTCGTTTAGACGAGCATTAAGCGCGCCATTGAGGTTGCCGATAAGCGCTTCACGGGTATTGCCCTGACTGGTGACATCCCCGGTTAAATTAAAGCGACCGCGCAGTGGTGATGCTTCCTCTTTTTCACTGATCGCTTCAATCAACGGCGCCACCTGAACGTTGTTAATAGTCGGCGATAGCGCCCACTCAAGGATGGAATCCGTAGCATCAACCTGGCCGGTCGCGCGGAGTTCACCCTCGTAGAAGCCTGACTCAAACGCCGTTAGCCGATGAACGCCGTCGTCGCCACGCAGTTGCAAGCGTGGATTGTTGAAGGTCAGGCCCGCAAAAATAAGCGTATCGACACTCAGGTCGCCCTCTAGCGCCAACCCGCTGAGTAATGATTGCGGCACTAGTGTGTTGTTTTCCTGAGCAAAAGCTTTACGCAGTAAACCGCGACTCGCCTGTTTGGCGGTGGCCTCACCGGGTAGATAGCGATCAAGGTCTAGTTGGTCACCGGCTAAATCAAACGCCAGGCGTGAGCCATTCAGCGCCGCCGTCAGCTCGCCGGTAAAGGTGCTGTCGTCGACGACCAACGAGAGGCTAGGCAAAGAGAATTGCTCGGCATCACCTTCGATAGGACTGGTCATGGCTACATCGCTGAGCGCAGCCTCGCCCGCGGTGGTTAGGGTAACGCCAGCACGGGCAAGCCAGGGGCGTAGCGTAAAGGGGGCAGCGGTTAGCTGACCACGATAACGGGGAGCATCGCGCAACTGCTCAATATTAAGGTGGCCGCTCACCCTTAAGCCATCCGGCCCGGTAAGCTGCAAGTCTTTCAACTGCGCCGTTTGTGCCTGCCAGTCGCCCTCCAGGCCAAAGGCGAGCGCCAACGCCAAGCTGCCCTGCCAGTTATCCGCATTACGCAGGCCCGTTTCGAGCAGCCCCTCTTTAATGGTGAGCTGCTGCTCGCCCATACGGGCAACCAGTTCGGCGGCCTTCAAGCTTAGCTGCTGTGGCTCGCTCTCTGCCCCCTTGGTGGTTCGAGTGGTCAGTGCCATATTTTCCAGGGCGAAAAGCTTATCTGCCAACCCAAGCCGCACGCGTGTTTCAAGATTGATATCGCTGGTCAGATCAGGGGCACGCTCCAATACCTCGGCATCGAGCCGGTTATGCTTGGTCAGTGTGAACATAGCCTTCAGCGGAAAGGCGCGCAGCGGGTTAACGTTACTACCCGAGATATTCAGTTGCTGCATACGCCACAGTGCTTGGGTTTGCGCATCGCGGAAGCGAATGTCGGCGTTTTTCACTTCAACGCTGGCAATACTCAACACCACGGCCAAGCTACCGGCGTCCGCATTGGGGCCAGCACTGGCGGGCGCTAGCACCGTTTCAGCCGCGCTTTCATTGTGCTCAGAAAGGCGCTCTAACAAGGGCTCCCAGTTACCCTCACCCTGTTCATCGCGCTCTAAGTTAAGGCGCATACCGTCCAGGGTTAGGCCGTCGACGGCAATTTCCCCTCGCAATAGCGGGCCGAATGCCACGCTCACCTCGGCGCGGTCAATAGCCGCAAAGGCAGCACTCTCTTCAGCCTGCTCGGGCAACCAGGCGCGGGCTTTCTCTACACTGACGCCGATACGCGGGTAGAATGACCAGGTAATCGGGCCTTCCAACGCCAAGTTGAGTCCCGTTTGCTCCTCCACGACAGCAGTTAAACGGGGCTTGAAGTCTTCTGGATCCAGAAAGGTGGTCACGTAGACCACGGCGGCGACCGCAACGATGGCGAGAATGCCGACTGCTGCCAGCAAGATACGTAATAGCTGTTTCATTACCCTTTCCCTTGTGGGTCTAACTCAACAAAATCACTGGTGGCGGGCATACCCGCTGCCGGCGTTTCTGGGTTGGCCATTGGCCGGTAACCTAGCTTGGAGAGCAGCACGCGGTCGGCCAGTGGTAAAGTGGACGTTTCAATGCGCAGGACACGGCCTTCCTGCTTGGCTTGCTCGCCAAGCAGCGCCATCAAGCGCGAACCGACGCCACGGCGACGGGTGGTTTTGCGCACGCAGAGCTCAGATAGCCACCACGCCCGGTCTGCGCCCTCCTGAACGGCGACGGCCCCCAGCAGCCGATCGTTGAAGAGAGCACAGGCAAAAAAGTGCTGGCCTGCAAAATGTTGCTCAATAAATGGCTCAACCGTTGGGGTGGGCATACGCTCTTGGGGCGCATCCTGATAGATGCGCATAAGATCAAGGCGCACCTGCTCATCGGCTTCCCAACGGGCCTGGTCGACATGGTGCAGTGTCACCGGCATGGTGAAATCCTCTTCGCCAAAGCAGCCTGGCTGCTATTTCTGCCGCAATTGATTGCGGCTACATTTCGCGCATTGTAGCGGATGAGGGCGCCGATTCACTATAATGGTCGCTTCGCCACAGGCCGATCAAATCAGTGGTAAGTTGATGATCGCCACCAGCCATCCCTCAGAGTGCGCTTCAGCGCAGGAGATGCAACATGTCAGCGCGTATTGCCACGGTTAGCCGTGACACCAACGAAACGCAGATCAAGGTCAGCGTCAATCTCGATGGCGAAGGCCGTCTTAGCTGCCAAACCGGCGTTCCGTTCCTGGATCATATGCTTGATCAAGTTGCTCGCCACGGGATGATCGATCTCGACATCAATGCCACTGGCGACCTGCATATTGACGACCACCATACCGTAGAAGACCTGGGTATTACGCTAGGCCAAGCTTTTTTTGAAGCAATTGGCGATAAACGCGGCATTTACCGTTATGGTCACGCCTATGTTCCTCTTGATGAAGCACTCTCCCGGGTAGTGATCGACTTTTCCGGTCGACCTGATCTGTTTATGAATGTTGAATTCACCCGCGACACTATCGGTAGCCTGGACACTCAGTTGTTCTGGGAGTTTTTCCAAGGCTTTGTCAATCACGCCCGCGTGACGCTGCATATCGACAACATCAAAGGCTTTAATGCTCACCATCAGGCGGAAACGATCTTCAAGGCCTTTGGCAGAGCACTCCGCATGGCCGTGATGGAAGACCCGCGCATGGCAGGCCAAATGCCCTCCACCAAAGGGAGCTTATGATGCTGCGCTGTAGCCTGCGCGATGCCACGGGCTTTGCCGTTAGCCCTATTTTGTCCACTTCTCCAAGGAGCGCTTCATGACCATTGCTGTAATCGACTATGGAATGGGCAATCTTCATTCTGTAGCCAAAGCGCTGGAGCATGTGACCCATGAGAATGTCGTCATTACCCGCGACCCGCGCCGTATCCTCGGCGCAACGCGTTTAGTGCTACCGGGCCAAGGGGCCATTCGCGACTGCGTTGGCGAACTTGAGCGCACCGAGTTACGCGGGTTGGTGGAGGATATCTTAACCCGCCAGGCCAAACCGCTGCTGGGTATCTGCGTGGGCCAGCAGATGCTACTGGAGCGCAGCGAAGAGAATGGCGGCGTAGAGTGCCTGGGGTTCTTTAAAGGCAGTGTAGATCGTTTCCCTGGCGATATGCGCGACGCCCACGAGCAGCGCTTGAAAGTACCGCACATGGGCTGGAACGTGGTAGAGCAGCACCATGAACACCCTCTCTGGGCAGGTATTGATAATCACGAACACTTCTACTTCGTGCATAGCTACTACGTTAATGCCGATGAAGATGCACAAGTATTTGGTACGACCCAATACGGCAAGGTAACCGCCCACGTGGCCATTGGCCGTGACGCGACCTTCGCGGTGCAGTTTCACCCCGAAAAAAGCTCCCGCGCGGGCCTTCGCCTGCTTGAAAACTTTGTCACCTGGACGCCCTGAGAGGATTTTGTATGTTGGTAATTCCCGCTATTGATCTCAAAGACGGCCAGTGTGTCCGATTGAAGCAGGGCCGCATGGAAGACGCGACGTCTTACGGCGATGACCCGGTGGCCATGGCGGCGCGCTGGGTAGAAGCAGGCGCCCGTCGCCTGCACCTGGTAGATTTGAACGGCGCCTTTGAAGGCAAACCGGTGAACGGTGACGCCGTGACGGCTATCGCCCGCGCTTACCCGGATCTGCCGATTCAAATTGGTGGCGGCATTCGCAGTGCGGAAACCATCGAGCACTACTTAAGCGCCGGTGTCTCTTATGTGATTATCGGCACCAAGGCAGTTAAAGAACCCGCTTTTGTGGGCGAGATGTGCCGCGCTTTTCCCGGCCATGTGATCGTTGGACTTGATGCCAAAGATGGCTATGTCGCCACCGACGGCTGGGCAGAGGTCTCCACGGTAAAAGCCACTGAGCTTGCCAAGCGTTTCGCCAACGACGGCGTCTCCAGCATTGTCTACACCGACATTGCCCGCGACGGCATGATGCAAGGCGTCAATGTGGAAGCCACCGCGGCGCTTGCCCGCGAAGGCGGTTTGCCGGTGATCGCCTCCGGTGGAGTGACCAACCTGGACGATATCAAAGCACTCTGCGAGGTTGCTGATAGCGGTATCCTGGGCGCTATTACCGGTCGGGCAATTTACGAAGGCAGCCTGGATGTTGCCGAAGCTCAGCGGCTGAGCGACCAACTGACGGGAGGCAGTTCATGAGCCTTACCAAACGCATTATCCCCTGCCTGGACGTAGACGCCGGGCGCGTGGTCAAAGGCGTTAATTTTGTCGGTATTCGCGATGCCGGTGATCCGGTGGAGATTGCCCAGCGCTATAACCAGCAGGGCGCCGATGAAATCACCTTTCTCGACATTACCGCTAGCCACGAAGACCGCGACACGACGGTGGAGATGGTTGAACGCATTGCTGGCGAAGTGTTTATTCCGCTAACCGTCGGCGGCGGCATTCGCAGCTGTGACGACATTCGCACTATGCTGAACGCCGGAGCGGACAAAGTATCGATCAACACCGCAGCGGTCACTAACCCTGAGTTTGTTCGCGAAGCCGCCGAGCGTTTTGGTAGCCAGTGCATTGTGGTGGCGATTGACGCTAAACGGGTCTCTAAAGAGGGAGAAACGCCCCGTTGGGAGATTTTCACTCACGGCGGCCGCCGCCCAACAGGCCTTGACGCCGTTGAATGGGCGAAGAAGATGGTTGAGTTCGGGGCGGGCGAACTACTGCTCACCAGCATGGATCGCGACGGCACCAAGATTGGCTTTGACCTGGGCGTGACCCACGCGATTTCCGAAGCGGTGAGCGTTCCGGTGATAGCCTCAGGGGGTGTGGGCAACCTGGATCACCTGGTGGATGGCGTACTCAAAGGTGGTGCCGATGCAGTGCTGGCCGCCAGTATTTTCCATTTTGGCGAATACACCATCCCTGAAGCTAAGCGCTATATGGCCGAACGCGGTATCGAAATGCGGCTTTAAAATGCCCTCTATCAACCAGGAGCTTCGAATGTTTCGTTTACACCCATGGATGGGATGGCTCGCAGGCCTGCTATTAAGCACGCCTGCTACTGCCTTCACGCTACCTGATTGGCCACCGTCGCTGGAGTGGGATCACACCCTGGTGCAAACCAGCCTTTATACCCGCCACTTCAGCCCCGACCCGGAACACACTAACCAACAAGACCTGGTTAGCATTGAACTGCATAATCCGAATCACTGGTTAGCGGGCGGGGCTTGGTTCAAAAACTCCTTCGATCAGCCCTCTTGGTACTTCTATGCGGGGCGGGAGTTCCCTCTTTGGCAAACCGATCAGGGGATAAACGTGCGCGCCAAACTCACTGGCGGACTCCTGCGCGGCTATAAAGGCGAGTATCGCGACAAAATTCCGCTCAATCACTTGGAAATCGCCCCGGCCGCACTCCCCAGTATCGGTGTGCAATGGGGCCGGTTTGAATCAGACCTGATCATTTTCGGCACCGCAGGCATGATGATAACCGCAGGGATGCGCTTTTAGTCGCTACTCCTCAACGTCGTCTAGCGATAAACCCAGATTGCTGATGCCACCATTGCGACCTAATTCACGCACCTCTTTCAGCGACGCCTTATCCAGCGGTTCGCTGACGGCTTCCAATACGGCATCCTGAAAATCGTTTTCGTCGTCCATCAACGGATGGTCGCGAATAATCAGCGCTAGCTTCTGCGCGTCAACCTCGCCTTCAGTAAGCTCTATAAAGGCGCGTACGCCCGCTCGGGATGTGCGGCTAACATCCAGCACGGCCTCTGGGGAGTCGCCTTGCAGGGTGTCCAGCAGCGCTGAGACCGACACTACTGCATCCAGGGCGCGCCGGGCACCAAAGCTGTCATCCTCTTCGGGCGGCTCACACTCGGCTAGCTTTTCCGCTTGGCGGGCAAAGTCGATACTGGCATTGGGCACATTAAGCCGCTCCCAGACCAAGCTCAGCACGGTGCCTAGCGTATGGCTATCGCCGTGGCCGGTGGTTTGCTGATAAAGCATATAGTTAGGCAGCAAACGTTCACACAACGCCGCCATGAAGGCTTGCTGGGCAGGTAGTGGGAGTCCTTGTAACCGTTTGTAAAAGCCCTGGGGTTTCGACACCATACTGATTTCCTGGATCGCCTGCTGTGGGATATTGGTGAAAGTTAGCGGGTACGTTATCGTCTCTCTACGCTTGGGGCGATCCCCAGCGCTTTGATGATTGTACGGCCGGCGAGGAGATTACCATGCATATTCATCTGCTACAGCACGGCCCTGACCATGGCCCCGCCCGATTAACCGATTGGCTAACCAGTATGGGCCATAGTTACACCGTTTTTCATCTCTACGCAGGCGAGCTAACGCCCCGCCCAAACGAGTCTGATGCACTGATTATACTTGATGGCCCAGAAGAGCTACTCAGCCATCCTCCGGCGTGGTTTAAAGCCGAAGATAAGCTCATCAACCGCTATTTGGATGGTCAAAAACCGCTGCTGGGTATTGGCGTAGGCGCCCACTGGATAGCCCAGGCACTGGGCTCGGTGGTAGCGCCTGGTACCTATACTGAAACAGGCTGGCATACAGTCACCCTAGCGCCGGAAAGCTTGCTGGATTTACCCGAAACATTCAGCGCTTTTATGTGGCATCGCTATGTCTTCAGTTTACCCGACGATGCGCTGCCCCTAGGCGGTAGCGAAGCTGCACCGCTGCAAGGGTTTGCATGGGACAGAGGTCGTGTCATCGGCCTGCTGTGCCACCTGGAAGCCACTGCGGCTAGCGTGAAACAGCTACTGGGCACAGCCGAGTGGCCTGAAGCGTCACCTTCCACTACCCGCTATGTTCAGGATGCGGCCCAAATATTAGAAGACCCCAACCGCTTTATTCACCTCGCGCCACAGCTCGACCGACTGATGACCCAGTGGCTTAAAGCAGCGTAACAGTACAAGCTATAAGGCCGTCAGCGGTTCCACTGCCTGGCGGCCTCTAGGCAGCTATCCCAATCGCCCACATGAATCTCTGGCGGCGCAGCGTCGCGCTGCTTCTCTAAATGGTAGCGGTAGAGCGGGTCGTAGTACTCGGTGAGCAGCGGCGCAAGCCAGGCTTCATGGGCTTGGGGGTTGCCCTGGGCATGCTCTTTGAATGCCAGCGCCTGCAGCCGCTGTAAGCGCTGAAGGCGCGCGTTACCCAAGCGTTTTCCTAGTCGGATAAGGGAATTACTTAACTGCGCCTGCATTAATTGCCAGCCCTGGTAGGCCCCATGACGAGCGGCATAGGCCTGCTCCAGGTCGATAATATAGTCCTGCTGAATCTGAGCAAGGCGCCAATCCAGCGGCATTTCGATACGCACCCGCGGCGCTTGCTGCTGCGCCCGCCAGAAGTTCAAGGGAATATTGGCGCTGCCAATCTGACGGGACTCATCTTCGATGACCAGCCCTTCCATCAGCCCGATTAGCCGCTTGGCCAGCGCATGCTCAAAGTTGATTTGAGTAGCAGGCTCTTCAGGTCTGCGTCCAAAAGCAGAACCTTTGTGGTGCGCATAAGCTTCCAGGTCGACGCCATTATCGAGCTGATTAATCAGCGCTGTTTTTGCACACCCGGTGAGCCCTGCAACAACCAGCATTGGCTGAAGCGCGGCCGTATCAATGCGCTCACAGAGCGCTTGGCGCATAGCCTTCCAGCCACCCTCCAGCCGTGGCCTTGAGATACCGGCCTCTTCCAGCCACTGCTGAGCAATTTGCGAGCGCAGTCCACCGCGAAAGCAGTAAATCAATGCATCTGGGTATTCGGCTAAGCACTTCTGCCACGCTGCGACCCGAGCCTGCTTGACCTCGCCGCTGACTAAACGCTCACCTAGCTCAATCGCCGCGGCTTGACCATGCTTCTTATAAGCGATGCCCACCTGATGACGCTCGTCATCGACCATTAAGGGCAGATTGACGGCACCGGGCAGCGCACCCTGGGCAAACTCCACCGGGGCGCGCACATCTATTAGCGGTCGCTCTTCTCTAATTAAACCCAATACCGCCGGTGTGGTGGCTGGAGTTGTGGCCAGTGTCACCCGACCACCTCGATGGAGGCTTTACCCTGGCGCGCCTTCATGACGCCGAATGACTGTAACGACAGGCCGAATTCGCGACCAATACGCTCAACGTCATCCTCCCAGGCGGGGTCAACGCTGAGCAGCAGGCCGCCGGAAGTCTGGGGGTCACACAACCACTGCCAGTGGGCTTCATCCATGGCCGGCAAGCTTTCCCCCAGCGCATCACGATTACGCAGCGTACCTCCAGGCACAGCGCCTTGGCGGCGGTAGGACTCTGCCTCGGCCAGACGAGGCAACTTACGGAAATCAATCTGGGCCATGACGTTACTGGCCTGGCACATTTCAGCAAGGTGGCCCGCCAAGCCAAAACCAGTGACATCGGTCATGGCGTTCACCCCTTTTACATTGGCAAGCTTCACACCAATACTATTGGGCTTGAGCATCGTTTCACGGGCAAGACCATGGTGGCCCATTTCCAGCAAGCCACGTTTCTCTGCTGTGGTTAGCATGCCCACGCCTAACGGCTTGGTTAAAAACAGTAGATCACCCGGCTTGGCGGTGCTGTTTAGCTTGAGCTTATCCAGGTCGACTAAGCCGTTTACCGCGAGCCCGAAAATCGGCTCGGGCGCATCAATGGAGTGACCGCCCGCCAGGGCAACGCCTAATTCGCGACATACCGCCTGGGCGCCGGCCATTACGTCCCCCGCCACTTCAGCGCTGAGTTTATCCAGCGGCCAACCGAGAATACCTAACGCCATCACCGGCGTGCCGCCCATGGCGTAAACATCGCTGATGGCATTGGTGGCGGCGATACGTCCAAAATCGAAGGGGTCATCGACAATGGGCATAAAGAAGTCCGTGGTGGCAATCATGCCGCGACCATCGCCCAGATCGTAGACGGCCGCATCCTCGCGCCCTTGATTGCCGACGATAAGCCGCTTATGGCCCGCCGCTGGCCCTGCCTTGGCCAGAATCCCATCCAGCACATCTGGGGCGATTTTGCAGCCGCAGCCTGCGCCGTGGCTATATTGGGTCAAGCGAATCGAACTCATCGTGTCTCTCCTTGGCACTTGGGGAATATCATCAGTTTAGCCCAGCATGGCGCATACTACAGAGCGTCCAGCGCGTCGCTAAGCTTATCCACGGCAATGACCTCCATACCTTTGGGCGGCTGCTTGGGGGCATTAGCGCGGGGTACAATGGCACGTAGAAAACCGTGTTTGGCGGCTTCGGCGATGCGCTCCTGACCACTGGGCACCGGGCGTATTTCGCCCGACAGTCCAACCTCACCAAAGACCACCAGCTCTTTGGGCAGGGCTCGGTTTTGCAGGCTAGAGACCACCGCCAACAGTACTGCCAAATCAGCGCTGGTTTCGAGCACTTTGACACCTCCGACGACGTTTAAAAATACGTCCTGGTCGCCGGTAAACAGGCCGCCGTGGCGATTAAGTACCGCTAACAGCATGGCCAGACGGTTTTGATCCACGCCGACGGCGACTCGACGAGGATTACCCAGCGCAGACTCATCCACCAGCGCCTGTACCTCGACCAGAATCGGCCGTGTGCCTTCCCACACCACCATGACTAAACTACCTGGCGCCTGCTCCTCCTGGCGAGAAAGAAAAATCGCGCTGGGGTTTTTAACTTCTTTAAGGCCCTGTTCAAGCATAGCGAAGACGCCTAGCTCGTTGACGGCACCAAAGCGGTTTTTCTGCCCTCGCAGGGTACGAAAGCGTGAGTCGGCGCCCCCCTCTAATAGCAGCGAGGCATCAATCATATGCTCAAGCACTTTAGGGCCCGCCAGCGAACCGTCCTTAGTGACGTGACCTACCAGCAGCAAAACCGTATTAGTCTTTTTGGCGAAGCGCGTTAGCGCCGCGGCTGACTCGCGCACCTGGGCAACGCCACCGGGTGCAGAACTGATATCTTCCAGATGCATGGTTTGGATGGAGTCAATCACCAGAATCTCTGGCTTCTCCCGCTCAGACACCGCCAGAATAGTTTCTACACTGGTCTCGGCCAGCATTTTCAAACCATTGGTGGGCAACTGTAGGCGGTGCGCACGCATCGCTACCTGGGAGAGTGACTCCTCACCGGTCACATAGAGGATACGCCGCTGCTGGGCCAACTTGCAGGCCGTTTGCAGCAGCAGGGTCGATTTGCCCGCCCCAGGATTACCACCCAACAGAACCGCTGACCCGGGCACCAACCCTCCGCCTAGCACGCGATCAAACTCCGCGAACGTCGAGCTCATACGCGGCACTTCACTAAGATCCACATTGCCCAGGTCGATCACTTCACGGGACAGATCTCCCGCGTAGCCAGATCGACCGGGGGCTGCGCCGCCACCAGGGCGGGCGCTCGCCAAGTGCACTTCACTGAGCGTGTTCCACTCGTGGCAACTGCTACATTGTCCCTGCCATTTACGGTATTCGGCACCGCACTCGGTACACACAAAGGCGCTTTTGGCTTTGGCCACTGCCATTACACTCCTACTGTTGCTGTCACTAAGGGGCAACTTACGCTTGGCTGCCGCTAGTATTCATCACTTACTGTCGCGTACTTTATATTCATGAGTGCCAGCAAACACAAAAGGCGGCCAGTGGCCGCCTTTTGTACTACTGGCTAACGTCTTATTGACGCTTTAGCTGCAGCATTTCACCATTTTCAAAGCGGCGACGCTCTGGATCAATCAACTCCAACGTGCTCTCATCAATACGCATGAAGTAGTAGATTTGACCATCGCCATCTGGCGTCAGTTCGTAAACAGTGGCGTCCAGATCGGAAGGCGTACCGGTTAGCACTTCCCAGTTACCCGCGTAGTTTTCATCCGGCGGTGTTTGAGGGTGGTTACGGTAAGAAGCATTCAGTGTGAAGGTACGCTCTTCAGCCGCGCTCATCTCTTCACCCACCATCGTGACATCCAGATCGATACCATCGCAATTGCGGCAAGGTAATGAACCTTGGTAATTTTGCTGTGCGGCAGCTGCCTCTTCTTGCTGCTGCTCCATGGGGCTGCTTGCACAGCCAGCCAGCAGTGCCAACATGGCCGAACCGGCCAGCAAACTCTTAAGTTGCATAGAGTGTCTCCTTAATCTCGTGTTGGACATCACATTTATTTACGCGCACTTATGACAGCATAACCGCTACAAGGTGCGACGCACACCCCTAGTGATGCGAATGCTTGCGCTTAGTTAGCCTTCAAGCGACCATGGTGTACCTTGCTAGGATAATCAGGTTACCCACATGAGCCAATACTGGAGTCCGGCCGTTCGCGAACTTACGCCTTACGTGCCCGGCGAGCAGCCACGCGAGCAGCTTGTAAAGCTCAATACCAATGAAAACCCTTACCCACCTGCGCCAGGTGTCGGTGAGGCACTGCGTGACTACGCGACCGATCATCTACGCCTCTACCCTGACCCAACCTCTGCAGCGCTGCGTGAAGCGTTAGCGGAGACGTTTCAGGTAGCGAGTGGCCAAGTGTTTGTCGGTAATGGTTCCGATGAGGTGCTGGCGTTTGCCTTTCAGGCATTTTTCCGCCATGGCGCACCACTAGACGTACCCACGATCACCTATAGTTTCTACCCCGTTTACGCCAACCTTTATGGCGTTGAGCTGCGAAAGCATCCGCTCAATAAGCAGTGGGAAGTCGATATTGATGCGCTTGGAGCGGATACTAGCCGCAGCGGCGTTATTTTCGCTAACCCCAACGCCCCTACTGGCCACGCGCATTCGCTTGCGACTATCGAGGCGCTGTTAAAGCGCGTCACTGATCGAGTAGTGCTTGTGGACGAGGCGTATGTCGATTTCGGCGCAGAGAGTGCTGTTGCGCTGATTGATCGCTACCCTAACCTTCTCGTCACCGGTACGTTTTCTAAATCACGCAGTTTGGCAGGCTTGCGGCTAGGCTATGCGGTGGGCTCAGAGGAGTTGATCGATGGCCTGTTGCGGGTAAAAGACTCCTTTAACTCTTTTCCAGTGGATAGTTTGGCAAGCTTAGTAGGCATCGCCGCACTCAAAGATGTCGAGCATTTTGAAGCCTGCCGCGAGCGTGTTATCACCACCCGTGAACGCACTCACCGGCGCCTTGAAGCGTTGGGATTTGAAGTATTGCCCTCTAAGGCTAACTTTGTGCTCGCCCAGCACCCTAACCACGAAGGCGCGCAGCTATTTGCTGGCCTACGCGAGCGGGGCATTCTGGTGCGCCATTTTAATACCTCAGACCTCAACAACTTCCTACGCATCACCATCGGCACCGATGATGAGATGGATAGCCTGATTGAAGCGTTAGAAATGCTTCTCTAGTAAAGGGTGAGGGGTAAGGAGTGAGGAGAGCCTTGCTGGCAGCTCACACCCTTTACTCCTTACTATTTCCCCTCACAACCTCCCCCTCACGCAAAAACATCCCCCAAGGCATCAGCCCTGGGGGATTTTTTCGTATAAGTGCCTGACGATGATCGGGCCGGCCATCCGGCGGCCGGCGCTCCGGGACTCTCCATGGGGAGACCCCTTGTTTTTCTTCCCCGCAAACAAAAAACCCAGCCGGTTGGCTGGGTTCTTCGTTAAATAAGTGCCTGACGATGACCTACTCTCGCATGGGGAGACCCCACACTACCATCGGCGCTAAGCGGTTTCACTTCTGAGTTCGGCAAGGGATCAG
>NZ_JWHY01000021.1:0-635 GCF_000830495.1 Halomonas sp. KHS3
AATAAACGGTCGCGATTATAGCAATTCTATTCTTTTAATTATCTATTATTTCATTAAAATTAAATATTTATCTGAATTAACCCGTGAGAAAAATCAACAAAAAATTGCATATAAAAAAAGCCTCCGAAGAGGCTTTTTTTATAATGTATCAGAGCTTTATATTAAGCCGCTGAACGYTCTTCAATTGGCACCACTTTACGYARCTCAGGCCCCGTATAGTCMGCACTTGGGCGAATAATACGGTTGTCCGCACGTTGTTCCATCACATGCGCTGCCCAACCYGTCACACGGCTCATCACGAAGATGGGTGTGAAGAGTTTGGTCGCAATATCCATGAAGTGGTAWGCCGATGCATGGAAGAAGTCTGCRTTACAGAAYARTTTCTTCTCACGCCACATSACTTCTTCACAACGTACYGAWACTGGATAAAGAACCGTGTCACCGACATCTTTSGCTAAGCGCTCTGACCARATTTTRATGATGCCRTTACGTGGRTCRTTGTCTTTRTAGATTGCATGWCCAAAGCCCATGATCTTTTCTTTACGTTCYAGTTTRCCCARCATTTCWCGYTCAGCTTCKTCAGGTGACGTCCAGTTTTCAATCATTTCCATCGCTGCTTCATTTGCTCCACCGTG
>NZ_JWHY01000018.1:0-24577 GCF_000830495.1 Halomonas sp. KHS3
TAGCGTTGCACTACTAGTAACTTGAACGCTTCATTATGTTTCGTCATGAAAAACACCCCAATCGTTGGATGAGCGTCCAACTTTTGGGGTGCAGTTCATCGCGGTGCCGTTTTGCAATGCCGATTGCCGATTTAAAGCAATAAAAAGCTAGGTGATTATTTCAAGCGTTCAAACACCGTCGCTACACCTTGCCCCATACCAATACACATGGTTGCCAAGCCCAGGGTGGTATCGCGCTGCTGCATAACGTTCAACAGCGTTGTGCAGATACGTGAACCCGAGCAGCCTAGCGGGTGCCCCAGAGCGATTGCACCGCCATTGAGGTTAACCTTGTCGTCCATCGCATCCAGGAAACCGAGATCTTTCAGCACCGGAATACCCTGCGCCGCGAAGGCTTCGTTGAGTTCAACGGTTTGGATATCCGCCGCGGAAAGACCGGCGATTTTCAGCGCTTTCTTAGACGCGGGTACCGGACCATAGCCCATGATCGACGCATCACAACCCGCGACGCCTGTAGAGAGCACCTTCGCAATAGGCTCTAAGCCCAGCGCTTGAGCTCGCTCGTAGCTCATCACTGCCATTGCCGAGGCACCCACGGAGAGCGCCGAGGAGGTACCCGCCGTGACCGTACCGTTGCGCGGGTCAAACACCGGCTTCAGATTCGCCATAGACTCCAGGCTAGCGTCACCGCGAATCACTTCATCACGCTGAACCATGACTCTAAAGCCGCGTTGATCGTGGCCTTCGACGCCGATAATTTCGTTATCGAAGTAGCCCTTCTCCATGGCCGCCTGGGCGCGCTGGTGAGAGCGTACGCCGAATTTATCCTGATCTTCCCGAGAAACGCCGTGCATTTTACCCAGCAGCTCCGCGGTTAGGCCCATCATCATCGCCGCTTTAGCAGCGTATTTGCTGGCGGCGGGGTTAACGTCAACGCCGTGAGCCATGGGTACGTGCTCCATGTGCTCAACGCCGCCAATGATAAAGAAGTCGCCCATACCCGCTTTGATATTGGCGGCGGCGATATGCAGCGCCGTCATTGAAGAGCCACACAAACGGTTAACGGTTTGCGCGGGCACCGAGCGCGGAATACCGGTCATAATCGCCGCATTACGAGCAATGTTCATCGACTGCTCGAGTGTCTGGTTCACACAGCCCCAGATCACATCATCCACTTCAGAAGGATCTAGATTAGGATTGCGGGTAAACAGCGCCTGCATAGCCGCAGCAGAGAGATTCTCTGCGCGAACATTACGAAAAGCACCATTTTTGGCTTTCGCCATGGCGGTACGAACACCGTCTACCACCACAATGTCTCTCGGATTCAAACTCATCTTATATCTCCTGTGCGTGGTGGTTAGGCCTGGGTGGCAGAGTTGTCACTGGAATAGAATTGCTCATTGTTCTGAGCCATCTGACGCAGCTTGTCGGTGGGCGCGTATAGCGGGCCCAACTCCTCAGCTAGCCCTTCCGCCAGCTTGACGAACTCTGCAACGCCCATGGCGTCGATGTAGCGCAGCGCACCACCACGGAAAGGCGGGAAGCCGATGCCATAGATCAACGCCATATCGGCTTCGGCTGGCGTGGCCACAATGCCATCTTCCAGGCAGCGCACGGTTTCCAAGCAGAGTGGTACCATCATGCGAGCGATAATATCCTCGTCGGAAAACTCTTTATGCTCTTTCACCACCTCTTTAACTAAAGCGTAAGCCGCTTCGTCGGTGACTTTCTTCGGCTTACCCTTCTTGTCCTCTTCGTAGGCGTAAAAACCCTTGTCGTTCTTCTGGCCTAAACGGTCGTTGTCGTACATGACCTGAATGGCGGTTTTACCGTCGCGAGCCATACGATCAGGGAAGCCTTCCGCCATTACTTCATTGGCGTGAACGGCGGTATCCAGGCCGACCACGTCCAGCAGGTAGGCCGGACCCATGGGCCAGCCGAACTTCTCCATCACCTTATCAACGTGCTGGAAGTCAGCACCCTGCTCAACCAGGAAGCTAAAGCCGCCAAAGTAGGGGAAAAGCACCCGGTTGACCAAGAAGCCTGGGCAGTCGTTAACCACAATCGGCGTTTTACCCATTGCCCGGGCGTAGGCCACGGTGGCAGCAACGGCGGCATCCGAGGTCTTCTCACCACGGATGACTTCTACCAGCGGCATGCGGTGCACGGGGTTGAAGAAGTGCATGCCGCAGAAGTTTTCAGGCCGCTTTAGGTTTTGCGCCAAGCGGTTGATGGAAATCGTCGATGTGTTCGAGGTGAGAATGGTATTTTCGCTCACCATACCTTCCACTTCGGTAAGCACGGCGTCTTTGACTTTGGGATTTTCAACCACCGCTTCGACGACGAGATCGACGTTGCCAAAATCTCCGTAGGAGAGCGTCGGGCGAATATTAGTCAGCTTCTCCGCCATCTGCTCGGTGGTCAGCTTTTTGCGCTCCACCTGTTTGGCAAATAGCTTACGGGCTTCTTTCAGGCCCAGTTCAATGGCGTCATCCTTGATATCTTTCATCAGAATCGGCGTGCCTTTAGAGGCACTCTGATAAGCGATACCACCACCCATGATACCCGCACCCAGCACGGCCGTTTGCTTCACCGGCTGCGCCTGCTTCTCATACTTGCTGGCTTTTTTCTTGACCACTTGGTCGTTCAAGAACAGACCCACCAAGTTGAACGCCACGCTGCTGAGTGCCAGCTTGGCGAAGGCTTTGGCTTCAATCGCCTGGGCACGGCCACGCTCTTCGCCAGCGCCTTTCTGAATCACTTTGATCGCTTCTACCGGCGCCGGATAATGAGGCCCCGCTTTACCGGCGACATAGCCTTTCGCCGTTTCAAACGCCATCATCTGCTCAATCGGGTTGAGCTTCAGCGGGCTGGTCTTTTCAGCACGACGGGCCTGGTAATCCAGCTCACCGGCATTGGCACGGTCAAGAATATCCAGCGCGGCCTCTTCCAGCTGTTCGTCCGTCACCACCGCGTCGACGGCGCCCACTTTTAGCGCGGCATCGGCACGGTTTTCGGTACCACCGGCAATCCACTCGATGGCATTATCGGCGCCAATAATGCGCGGCAGGCGTACACAGCCGCCCCAACCGGGCAGAATGCCGAGCTTGGTTTCTGGCAGGCCGATCTTGGCTTTCTCGCCCATCACGCGAAAATCAGTGGTCAGCAATACTTCGCAGCCGCCACCCAGCGCCAGACCATTGATCGCTGTTACGGTAGGGAACGGCAGATCTTCAATAGCGTTAAAAATATCGTGAACCTTGAGATTCATCTCCTCAAGGTAGGCTTCGCCTTTATCAAATAGACTGTGAAACTCGGTGATATCGGCGCCCACGATAAACACATCTTTCCCGCTCGCAATAAGTAAACCTTTTAAGCTATTTTCAGCTTGAATGGCTTTTACTGCTTCGCTCAGCTCTGCGACCACCGCGCTGGAAAGCTTGTTGACGGACTCATCTTTCAGATCGAAAGTGAGCATTGCGATATCATTGCCACTCGGGGTGTCACGACGTGTCACCGTGATGGCGTTGCCTTGATAGATCATCCGCGCTCTCTCCACATTTTCGGGCTGGCTCTGAAAAGAGAACCCGCCACATTTCTCATACGGCTTCCACACGACTTTCATACGGTCGTTTGATTGCCTTAGCTTGGTTGAGTTGCCTGATAACGTCAAGCCCAGACTTTTGGCTAATTTACTCATTTAGTGAGACCAGCGCTCTCCGGCATCCGTTCATAGAGCGCCGTCTGAGTGAATGTAACCGATCCCGCCAGAAGCATGGATTTGCAGTAGATCAGCGTTAAGCCTGACAGCCTGTTAGAATCGCGCTTCCTTTTACTTTGCAGGTTATCTTGTTATGAGCGCACTGCTCACGCCTTCACGTATTGAAGCCATTCAGCAGCGAATTGAACGCATTGTCGAACGCCTCAAGCCCTGGAGCTGGCTTTGGCCACCAATGGCCTTTGCTGCCGGGCTAAGCAGCTTCTTTTTAGTTGATCGCCAGCAGTGGTTAGGCGCAGCGCTGGCGCTGGGATTACTGTTTGCCTGGACGCTACTGCTTTCGGAAGGCTTGATCAGCCGCTGGTTGTCGCGCCGGGGTCACCCCACGCCACCCCGGGGCGTAACCACTTTTATTGCCCAGATGATTCACCAGGAGACACTTTTCTTCACCCTGCCGTTTATCTTAGTCACCACGGTGTGGAATAGCGGGCAAACGCTGTTTGCGCTGCTGGTGGGCGGCATGGCAATACTGTCGATTATCGATCCGCTCTACTTCAAAGTCGCGGAGCGCTGGCGCAGTCTCTATTTCGTCTTTCATGCCCAGTGTGTCTTCCTGGTACTACTGGTCACACTCCCCATCATGGTGCACCTTACCACCGGCCAGAGCCTGCTACTGGCCCTGGGGATCACCATTTTGGTGGCCTTGCCAAGTTTTTGGCACTTGCTTAAGCAGCGCTCGCTCAAACGCTGGTGCGCTTTTTTTGTGTTGACGCTGCTACTCGCCTATGGAGCTTGGCTGGGACGTATATGGGTACCGCCTGCCAGTCTCTGGATGACCAGTAGCGCGCTCTCTCCTGGTTTTAATGTTGAGCAGCGCCTGCCTCAAGGCTCGATGGCGTTAACGCCACAAGCCATCAGCGAAAATGGCCTTTATGTTTACACCGCTATTCGGGCACCGCGGGGATTAAGTGAAACTATTACCCATGCCTGGCATCACAATGGTGTGCCAATGGATGTTGTGGAGCTTAATATCGACGGTGGACGCGAGCAGGGTTACCGCGCATGGAGCCACAAGCAAAACTTTCCCGAAGACCCTACTGGCGATTGGCGCATTGATATCATGACAGGTACGGGCCAGCGCTTGGGATTAATACGTTTTGAGGTCTCAGACGATGCTCAGCAAGCCACGCTGGCAGATGGAGAGATACGCGCCAGTGGTCTAAGTGGATTAAACTTACGGCGGTTTGTGCCGGGTAGCCCTAACGATGAAGAGGCGCGACCGGAAGATTGAAGGGTTAAGCGCCTTGCATTCAGCGGCGTAGCTTATGACAATTCGACTACTCACATTTATTGGCAGCTAGTTACCTATGGCTTCAACGATTGGATTTCGCATCGCACGCTTGCCCCACTTATGGCGCTCCATCTTGGATCGCCGCTTGGCGCCGCTGGGATTAACCCAAACACGCTGGGTGACGCTATATCACCTGTGGCGTCTTGGCGAAGGCCATCCGCAGTGCGATCTCGCCCGTGTGATTGGTGTTGAGGCGCCCTCTCTTGTGCGCACCCTGGGCCAGCTCGAAGAACAAGGCCTAGTTGAACGCCGAGCCTGCGACAACGACCGTCGCAGCAAGCGGATTTATCTTACCCCTGCCGCTATGCCGCTGCTGGAACAGATCGACAGCGTTGCGCAACAAGCGCGCAAAGAGATGTTCGCTGGCTTAAGCGAGGAGAACCTCGAACAACTCAACGAATGGTTGGCAGTGATCGAGGCAAACGGCTTGGCGATACAAGCACGGGATCAGGATAATCCGGCATCTTGATCGCTGACTGTGGATGACGCCTGCTCAGTGCCCTTTAACGGCTGGCTGAAAGGCTGGTCGGCACGGCCACGCAGCGCCTCCCGCAGTTGCTGAAATTCGGGTAGATAGGTCGCGAATCGCTCCGCGGTTTGCGACTCCCACCACCAAAGCGTCAATGCATAGGGCGTTGACTGCACCACCAAGGCATCTTGCGGCACGCGTTCAAGTAGTGTTTTTAACGCTGCGGTGGCGGCATCAGGTAAAGGCCGCAAGGGGGCAATCCGCCAGCGCCAGCCAGCATGAAATGGCGTTAAGGCTTCACTGGCATTGCTGTCTCTTACCAATAGAAAATCAGGGCCCGGCTCTTCCTGGGGATAGTGCCAGCGATAAGCTGGCATGGTGCCTCTAAAATGGTGTAGTGGCGGCTTTTCCAGCTTGATACTGACGCCCTGTTTGGCGATTTGAGTACGCAGTGCCTGCTGGCGTTTTTGACGCGGGCTAGGCTTTAGCCACATCACCGGCGCAATTACAAACAGCATAATAAACACGATAATCAACCATTCCATCTCTACATTTCCTCCCACATAAGCCACACTGTATAAACTAATCTAAAAACCATGACTCAGGTCGCTGTTTTGACCCAAGTCATTGTTAAAACGCTTGCTATTGTTAAAACAGGACACGCCATCTAAAGTAACGGTTATTGAACAAAGAGCCTCTTTGTTACCTACTGCCAAGGAGATACGCCATGAGCTATCACCACATTTTAGTTGCCGTTGACTTAACCAAAGACTCCCACAAGATTCTGGAACGTGCCGTTGCGATCGCTGAGCGCAACGACCAAGCCAAAATTTCCATTATGCATACCCTGGAACCGCTTGGGTTTGCCTACGGTGGCGATATCCCCATGGACTTGACCAGCATCCAGGATCAATTGGATGAACACGCCAAAAAACGCTTAGCCGAAATCGCCGCCCCGCATATTGCCGAGGCTGACCAACACGTTGTGGTGGGTATGCCCGACACCGAAATTCACCGTTTTGCTGAAGAGCACGATGTGGATCTAATCGTAGTGGGCTCCCATGGCCGCCACGGTTTTGCTCTACTGCTCGGCTCAACCTCTACCGGCGTATTGCACGGTGCCCAATGCGATGTGCTAGCCGTTCGCGTCGGTAAAAAAGGCGAAGAAAGCGACGAGTAACCTAAGGCACGATAACGTTTATAAAAAAGGCGCCCATACGGCGCCTTTTAACGTTTTCAAGCTACTCACCGGCAGCCATCGCTTCCAGTTCCATCCAGCGCTCCATGGCAACTTCTAACGCTTTCTGCACTTTTTCAAGCGTTTGCAGCTTAGCCGTAACGGCGTCGGCATCCTGCTGATAAAACGCGGGGTCACCGATTTCACTCTCCAGCGCCTCTACTTGCTCCTCAAGACGTTCGATTTCGGCGGGCAGTGCATCTAACTCGCGTTGCAAATTATACGAGAGCTTGACGCTTTTCTTGGCCGTTGCGGCAGGTGCTTCAGCCACTTTCTTGGGCGCTTCTGAGGTGGGTTCGGTACGCTGACGCGCCGCCCCTTCCCAAGGTGCTGGCGGCAGCTTGCCCCCCTGGCGAATCCAGTCGGTATAGCCCCCCACGTATTCACGTACAACGCCATCGCCTTCAAAGGCGAGCATGCTGGTCACCACGTTGTCCATAAAGGTTCGGTCGTGGGAGACCAGTAGCAGCGTGCCATCGAAATCGAGCAGCAGCTCTTCGAGCAGCTCCAGGGTTTCCATGTCGAGGTCGTTGGTCGGCTCATCGAGCACTAACACGTTAGCTGGCTGAGTGAACAGCTTGGCCAGCAGCAGGCGGTTGGACTCGCCACCGGAGAGCGCTTTCACCGGCTGGCGCACCCGCTCGGGGGTGAAAAGAAAGTCCTGTAGATAGCTCATCACATGGCGATCTTTACCGCCCACACTGACACGATCACTGCCTTGGGCAACGTTGTCGTAAACGGTTTTTTCCAGTTCAAGCCCGGCGCGCAGTTGGTCGAAATAAGCCACTTTCAGATTGGTGCCCATCTGCACCTTGCCTTCAGTGGGTTCCAATTCGCCCAGCAGGATTTTCAGCAGGGTTGTCTTGCCCGCACCGTTGCGCCCCAGGAAGCCAATACGGTCACCGCGCAGTACCTCAAGATTGATATCGCGCAGTACCACCTCATCGCCAAACCGTTGGGTGACACCTTGCAGCTCCACAACGCGCTTGCCGGTACGCTCACCACGATCCACCGTCAGGTTGGCATTACCCTGGCGCTCGCGGCGCTGACTCCGCTCGTTGCGCATCGCTTCCAGCGCTCGAACCCGGCCTTCGTTGCGGGTACGCCGTGCTTTAACGCCCTGACGAATCCAGGCTTCTTCCTGGGCAAGCTTTTTATCGAACTCGGCGTTCTCCCGCGCCTCGACTTCCAGCTCGTGCTGCTTGCGAGCCTGATACTCTTCGTACTTGCCGGGGTAGCGCCCTAGCTGGCCACGGTCTAACTCCAGAATATTGGTGGCCAGCTTGGAAAGAAACGCCCTATCGTGAGTAATCAGCAGTACCGCGCCGTTAAAAGCCAGCAGTTGCTCTTCCAACCAGGCAATGGTGTCTAAGTCCAAGTGGTTGGTAGGCTCATCAAGCAACAGTAGATCAGGCTCGGCGACCAAGGCACGCGCCAGCGCCACCCGGCGGCGCCAGCCACCGGAGAGCGAGCTCATCTCAGCCGCGGGGGGCAGGCCTAAGCGGGTCAGCACGGTGTCGATACGCTGGTGGAACGACCAGCCATCAATGGCTTCCAGGCGCGTTTGTAGGGTCGCCATGCGATCCATATCGGGGTCGGGATCATTGATCAGATGATCGTACTCGGAGAGTAGCTCCCCGGCTTCTGGCAGGCCTTGGGCGACCATGTCGAAAATGGTCAAGCCAGATGACTCGGGTAACTCCTGAGCCAGCACACCGATCTTGAGGCCAGGTGCCCGCCAAATTGAGCCATCATCGGGCAGGATATCCCCCGCTACCAGCTTCAGCAGAGTGGATTTGCCGGTGCCGTTGCGCCCGACCAGCGCCAGCCGCTCGCCTTTTTCAACCGTCAGGTCGGCGCGATTGAGTAGTACATGGGTGCCGTAGGCGAGTTGCAGCTGTTCGAGTCGTAACAGGGTCACGCGGTGTCCTCCTAAATCGTGAGGCGCACAGTGTAACGCATGAGCGGCCCAGGAGGGGGAACCATATAGAGGGGAATCGTAGAGCGGAAATCACCAGCGTGATACCGTTTTGCTAGCAACTACAATATCTCAACCAAAAAACGACTTTTAAAGGCGGGCTGACAGTGACGGTGACCGTCTCGATGCATTTTGTAAATGAGCTGTTTAAAGGCTTACCCAACAGCTCAACATCGCCCACACGCTACCTGGAACGGGCGGGCATTTCGCCCTTTTTACTTTCGGCCCCCCATGGCCGCGTCACGGTTGAGCAGTTTGCCGAACTGTATCGTGGGTTGGTGAACGAACTGGACGACGAAACGCCCGGCTTTTTTTCCCGCCCGCTGCGGGGTGGCACCCTGAAGCTGCTGTGTTTAAGCATGCTGGATGCGCCCAATTTGCAGGTAGCACTGCACCGCTATACGCAGTTTTTCCGTATTCTTCTCGACGACTTTGGCTATGCATTTACGCTCGAAGGGGATCTTGCCCGTATGGCCCTGGTGGAACATGCCCCCTTGACGGGCAGCCGCACTCTGATTCATGAGCTGATGCTCAAGCTGTTTCACGGCATCGCGTCGTGGATGATAGCGCGTAAAATACCACCCATTTTAATGGAGTGCGCTTACCCCCAGCCGCCGCACAGCGCTGATTATCTCTACTTTTATCCTGGTACAGTACGCTTTGGGCAGCCGCAAACCGCGATCTATATAGATCGCGGTTTTCTTGATCATCCTATCCGCCAGACCAAGAGACACCTGGGCGCTTTTTTAAAGCGCGCCCCCGCAGACTGGTTCTATGTGTCGTTTGCAGATCGCCTGCTCACCCACCGGGTGCGCGAACACCTCTCACGTCATCTGACTACGTCTGGCACCGTGCATAGCGTAGCCGATGCGCTGCATATGTCTGCTCGCACGCTGGCGCGGCATCTCAAAAGGGAGGGCACCCACTTTCAAGCGGTCAAGGATGAGTACCGCCGCGATGTCGCTATTCAGGCACTCACCTGTAGTGAGAAGCCCCTGGTTAGCATCGCGGAGGCGTTGAGCTTTGAGGATCTAGCCTGCTTTAGTCGTGCCTTTAAAACCTGGACAGGCAATTCGCCCGCCGCGTATCGCAAAGCGCGCACGGCGGGCAACGTTCGCTAGCCAGCCCGATAGGCTATATTTCGGTGCGGATACGTTTCTTATCCAGCTTGCCCACGCTGGTTTTGGGTATCTCATCGACGAAACGAATCATGCTGGGAATCCCCCAGCGATTGAGTTTTCCCTGAGCGACAAACTGCTCTAAAAACGCCTGCACGGCTTCAGTGGTGGGCGGGTTGTTCAGATCGGCGGGGACAGCTAACGCCGCTGGCCGCTCTCCCCATTTATCGTCCGTCMCCCCGATCACCGCCACTTCGGCAATGCCTGGACACTGGCTGATATAGCTCTCCAGTTCTAACGACGAGAGCCACTCGCCGCCGGTTTTAATCACGTCTTTTATGCGGTCGCTAATGGTCAGAAAGCCCCGCTCATCAAGCGAGCCCACATCCCCGGTATGCAGCCAGCCGTTGCGCCATAGCTCCTCACTGCGTTTCTCCTCTTTATAGTAGGCCTGGGTCAGCCAGGGTGCTTGAACGCGCACTTCACCAACGCTTTTACCATCATTGGGTAGCGGCTCGCCGTCCGCATCGACCACTTGAAGTTTAACCAATGGTATCGGCAGGCCCGCTTTACAGCGCCAGGGTAGCTGGGTCTCAAAATCAGCGTCGCCGATATCCTGCGGCAGAATATCGGCGGTGAGTAGCGGACAGGTTTCCGACATGCCATAAGCACTACGGGTATCAATCCCCAACGCCCATGCTTTGCTTGCTAGCGACTCGGTTAACGCACTGCCGCCGACCAATACTTTCCAACCGGCGAGGTCGACCTGTTTTGAGGTAATCGCCTCGGCGCTGACCACCATGTTGAGCAGGGTGGGGACGCAGTGGGAGAAGTCGACCTTCTCGCTGACCAGCAGCTTGACCAGCATTTCCGGCTCGTAGCGGCCAGGGTAGACCTGGGTAGCCCCCATCAGCGTGGCAGTATATGGCACACCCCAGGCGTGAACGTGAAACATGGGGGTAATCGGCATGTAGACCTTGTCGCGGTTGAGCAGCTCAAAACCGGGCGCCTGGAAAGCGCTAGACTCGTTCAAGGTATGCAGCACCAACTGGCGGTGGGTAAAGAAAACCCCTTTGGGATTACCCGTGGTACCGGTGGTGTAGAACAGTGTGGCGACGGCGTTTTCATCAAAGGTGGGAAAATCGTAGTGAGTAGGCTGTTGGCTTAATAACGATTCAAACTCGCCCACCAGCGGCAGAGTGGTATCGACTGTTTGCGGGGTCTCCTGACACAGCAGGTAGCCACGTACTTGGGGTAGCTTATCGGCCAGCGGCTCAAGCAGTGGCACAAACTCTTCGTGCACGATGACGAAAACGTCTTCGGCGTGATCCATGGTATAGAGGATTTGCTCCGGAGCCAGGCGCACATTCACCGTGTGGAGTACCGCGCCGATCATCGGAATGGCGAAGAAGCACTCCAGGTAGCGATGGCTATCCCAATCCAGCACCGCCACCACGTCACCGGCTTGCACGCCCTGTGATGTCAGCGTATGGGCCAGTTGATGCACCCGCTCACGAAAACGCTCGTAGCTATGGCGGCTCTGATCCCGGTAGACAATCTGATTGTCGCCCGCCATTCGCACGCCTGCCTCCAGCAGGTCGCCAATCATCAAGGCAGGATTTGTCGCAGAGGCCGCGGCGGGTAAAATTTTCGGGGTAACTGAAGGCATAAACACTCCTATAAGCTTGTTCTTGTGGCAATCAAGTCGGATCAGCCGCGCTCGATAAGCAGGGCGATGCCCTGCCCTCCACCAATACACAGCGTTATCAAGCCGTAGCGACCGTTAATACGTTCCAATTCGTGTAGCGCTTTGAGAATCAGAACAGCTCCTGTGGCCCCCACCGGATGCCCCAAGGCAACCGCGCCGCCGTTAGGGTTTAGTTTCTCTAACGGAAAACCTAGCGTGTCGGCCACCGCCATGGCTTGGGCAGCAAAGGCTTCATTGGACTCAATCACATCAATCTCATTAATGCTTAGCCCTGCCTGCTGCAGGCAGCGTTTCACAGCAGGAATCGGGCCAAGGCCCATCAGCATTGGCTCAACGCCTGCTGTTGTGGCAACACGAAGATGCGCCCTGGGCGCTAAGCCCCGCTGTGAGGCTTCATCGGCATGGGCCAGCACTAACGTGGCTGCACCATCGTTGATACCCGAGGCATTGCCTGCGGTCACCATGCCGTCTTTTTGGAAGGCGGGCTTGAGCCGCGCCAAATCGCTAAGTTGGACGACATCGCGCACGTGTTCATCGCGGGAGAAAAGTACCGTTTGCTTACCGCGACTGACCTCCACTGCTACGATTTGATCGTCAAAGCGGCCTTCCGCGATGGCACGCGCCGCTTTTTGATGGCTCTCAAGGGCAAACTGATCCAACTGCTCACGGCTTAGGCCATACTGTTTAGCGATGTTCTCGGCAGTGCAGCCCATATGGCCGCTGCCAAAGGGGTCGCTCAAAATGCCTAGGGTTAAATCCTCAACGTTCACATCCCCCATACGCACGCCGTTGCGCGCTTGAGGAGGCAGCAGATAAGCCCCGCGCGACATCGACTCAGCGCCACCTGCCAGCGCTAAGCGGCTGTCGCCCATAGCAATCTGCTGGGCGGCTGAGACCACCGCCTGTACACCTGAACCACACAGCCGGTTGACGTTGAAGGCCCCCGCTTCTTTCGGCACGCCTGCTTCCAGTGCAATATGACGCGCCAGATAGGCATCCTGGGGGCCGGTGGTAATAATGTGGCCGTATACCGAGTGATCGATATCTCCGCCCTCAACGCCAGCACGGCGCAACGCCTCTTTGGCGGTTATCGCCCCCAACTCAAACGGCGCCTTGGTTGAGAGCGACCCGCCAAAACTCCCGATCGCGGTTCGTGCACCGCCTAAAATCACTACATCATCCAACCGCATGGCTCTCTCCTGTGTTCAAACTCACCGTCTTGCTACGCCACTTTGCCCAGCAGCGAGCGGGCGACAACTTCTTTCATGATCTCTGAGCTGCCGGCATAGATCGTTTGTACTCGGGCATCCAGATAAAAGCGTGAAATGGGATATTCGTGGGTGTAGCCGTAACCGCCAAATAGCTGCAGGCAGCGATCCACCGCTTGACACTGCAGCTCGCTGAGCTGCAGTTTTAAAATCGCTGCATCCGTGCTGCTCATGGTGCCCTGGCGGTACTTTTCGACGCAGTGCTCAAAGTAGGCACGGGCCACGTCCTGCTGGGCTTTTATCTCCGCCAAGGTAAAGCGGGTATTTTGAAAATCCGCCACCCGCTGTCCAAACGCTTGGCGCTGCTGTACGTACTCCAACGTCAGCGCCAGCGCTCCCTCCACGGCGCCCAGCGCCTGTGCACCAACGCCCAGGCGTTCACGGGGCAGCTCCTGCATTAGGTAGCGGAACCCGGCGCCCTCCTCTCCCAACAGCGCATCATGGGGCAACTGCATTTGATCAAAGGCAAGCTCGGCGGTATCGCTGGCGTGCTGGCCGATCTTTTTAATCGGTTTCCCCCGCGAAAAGCCGGGTAAGCGGGTGTCGACCAAAAAAAGTGACACGCCCTTTGACCCGGCGGAAGGGTCGGTTTTGGCACACACGATCACCAGGTCGGCAAACTGGCCATTGGTGATAAAGATTTTGCTACCGCTTAACTCCCAGCCATCGTTAGTGCGCTTCGCCCTAGTTCTCATTGACGCAAGATCACTACCCGCATGGGGTTCGGTCATGGCAATGGCCCCAAGCGCATCGCCACGGGCCATGGCAGGTAGCCAACGCTCACATTGAGCCGCTGTCCCCAGATTCTGCAGGTAGGGCATAACGATATTGGCGTGGATATTATAGGCACTGGCAAGGCCACCAAACCCCTGGCGGGAGAGCTCTTCCAGCGCCAGCTGGGTGATGGCGATATCGGCTCCTGAACCACCGTGCTGTTCGTCAAGGTCAATGCCGAGCAGCCCCGCAGCGCCCAATGAATGCCATAGTGAACGGGGTATTTCACCCGCTGCCTCCCACTCATCGTAGTACGGGGCAACCTCCTGGCTTAGGCAGCGTTTGATCATGGCGTGAAACAGGTCGGTCGTTTGCTCGTCCATGCTCACCCCTTGAGGTCTTGACGTAGATGGCGCTTGAGAATTTTGCCTGCGGTACTCTTGGGTAGCGCATCGGCAAAGAGGATGCGCTTAGGTACTTTATAAGGCGCCATCAACGTTTTTGCATGATGGATCAGTTCCTCCTCGCTTGCCTCTTGACCCTCTTTCAGTACCACCACTGCCGTAATGGCTTCGATCCACTTCTCATCCGGCTGGCCGATCACCGCCACTTCGGATACCGCCGGGTGCTTGAATAGCCCCTCCTCTACTTCACGGCTAGCCACCAGCACGCCGCCGGTATTGATCACATCCTTGATACGGTCAACAACGTATAAATAGCCCGCTTCATCGAAGTAGCCCACGTCCCCGGAGTGGAACCAACCACCCTGGAAGGCTTCTTCAGTCATCGCCGGTTTATCCCAGTACCCGTTCATAAGCTGAGGTGAGCGGTGGACGATTTCGCCATGCTCGCCGGGTGGGACGTCATTCATATCGAGATCGACGATACGGGTTTCCACCGTCAGAATCGGCCGCCCAGCGGACGCTGGGCGCTCGGCGTGCTCTTCAGGGCGCAGCACGGTCGCCAAGGGAGCAATTTCGCTCTGTCCATAACAGTTATAGAGCCTTACGCCCGGTATACGCTGCTGGAGCTCCTCCAGTACCGGCACCGGCATAATCGAGGCACCGTAATAGGCTTTGTGGAGGGCGCCAAGGTCAAAGCGATCAAATTCAGCGTGGCGCAGTAGGCTGATCCAGACCGTGGGCGGGGCAAAAAATGACGCGATCTGGTGATTAGCTATGGCGCTTAAGCACAGCTCGGGAAGCGGCGCCTCTAGCAAATAGACAGGCGCACCGAGCAACAGCGCTGGCATCAGAAAGACGTGCATTTGTGCTGAGTGGTAAAGCGGCAGCGCGGCGAGCATGGCGTCGCTGCCTTTGATATCCAGTTCAACCATGCAGGCCATATATTCGGCCATCAGTGCCTGATGGGTCATCATCGCGGCCTTCGGCGCGGCGGTGGTGCCCGAGGTATAGAGCAACTGAGCAAGGCTGGCACCGTCGACCGTCACATTGGGCTCTTCACTATTGGATCCTGACGTAGCATGAGCGAGTACATCAAAGCTTGCTGCATCCTGCCCCTGATCCGCGTGCAGGGTTCCCATCAGGGCTAGATCCAAGCCTTCGGTCACGACACTCACTTTGTCGGCGAGGCTGATATCGCTGAGCAAACCCGTTGTCCCAGACTGGTCAAGGATATAGCGCAGCTCATCGCTGCTTAAGGCAAAATTGATCGGCACATGTACCAAACCCGCTTTAGCAGCGGCTAGCCAGGCGATGACATAGGTATCGGAGTTTTTGCCATATACCGCCAGCCGGTCACCTGGCGAAAGCCCAGCTGCCAGCAAGCCATTGGCTACGCGGTTGGCTGCCTGGTTGAGCGCTTGATAGCGCCATTGGCGCTCGCCAAATACCAGCGCCAGCTGGTGTGAGTATTTTCGAGCGCTGCGGTTTAAAGCAGCCCCGATACTGTTTTGCTGAATAACCGACGTTTCCGGCATGCCAAATCCTCTGAGTTGTTATTAGCAGAGACTTAAGGAGCCTCTGATTAGCGTAATGAGCGAAGGCCAGACAAGGCAAAAATCAACGAAAAAGCGGAGTTTACGGGTTGTAAATGAGCATTTTGAGACGATTTTTAACGCCGTATGGCCGAGCGCAATAGTTAATCAGAGGTTTCTTAACTGTTTACCAACGGGCAGACACTCTCTGAAAGCGGACGGAAGGCCTCTTCTGCAGGGATGGTGCGAATAACATGAAAGAGATCATCCTCATCTTGCGACTCTTCAGGTGTTTTCACTTCTACTAAATACATATCGTGAACCATGCGGCCATCCTCACGGATGTAGCCACCGGTGGCGAAAATGTCGTTGATGGGGGTATCGGCCATTTGCTGACGAACGGTTTGAGTGTCATCAGTACCGGTGGCTTCAATCGCTTCAAGGTAGTGGCGAGTACTGGAGTAGAGACCCGCATGTACCATGGTGGGCATGCTGCCGGTACGCTCACGGAAGCGCTCCGCCCATGCGCGGGTTTCATCGTTTAAATCGTAGTACCATGCTTTGGTGAACTGCAGCCCCTGAGCGTTCTCTAAGCCAATGCTGCGTATATCGGTACTAAACAGCACCATTCCCGCCAGAATCTGCCCGGCCTGGGTAATGCCGAACTCACCTGCTGTCTGCACCGCGTTGATCGTATCGCCACCAGCGTTATTCAGCGCGATGACATCAGCGCCAGAGGCTTGCGCCTGAAGCATAAAGGAGGAGAAGTCACTACTGGGGAAAGGGTGGCGAGCGCTGCCTACGATAGTGCCGCCATTTTCAGTCACTACGCGCGTGACGTCGGCCTCCAGTGCGTGACCAAAAGAGTAGTCAGCGCTTAACAGATACCAATTTTTGTGGCCCTCATCAGTAATCGCCTTTGCCGTACCGTTGGACATCGCCCAGGTGTCATAAACCCAGTGAATATGATTGGGCGAACAGTGCTCGTTGGTAATGCTTGAAGAGACAGCGCCATTGACCAGCCCAAGTTTATCCGCCTCTTCCAGCAGGCTCACCGCCGCCAGAGTGACAGAAGATGCCACCAGCCCGGTGACCATATCGACGTTGCGCTCATCGATCCACTCACGCACGACGCTTGAGCCTACATCCGGGCTATTACGGTCATCGGCGCTAAACACCACAATATTGGCCCCATTGACACTGCCGCCCATATCTTCAATCGCCATATGGATAGCGTCTTCGCCCAACGGGCCAATGGGGTCGCGATAAACGCCGGACATATCGGCTAAATAGCCAATACGGATTTCGTTATCAGAGATACCCTCAGCAGCGACGGTAGTTGGCACATAGCAGGCCACCAGAATGGCAGCGGCGAGAGTGGAAGTAGCAAAGCGGTAAGATGCACGATGAGATGAACGATAAGATTGTTGCATAATTATGTGACTCTCTTTTGTTGTTATTAAAGGGTGTTATTGAATCAATCGTAGTGACGTAGCACGTAATAGCTTGCGTTCATCTTAGGCGGTAATAAGCCCTAGCTGTTTACCTATCGAGCCAGATTTTTTGCAATTCGTGCCATTTCCTTGCGCTCACCTTCTTCAATACACCATTAGTCGATGCTCGCGCATGCCGTTACAATGAATGGTGCCTTTGTATAATTGAACGGGAGAGACCTTTGGCCACTGCTGATGCCGATGACTTTTTACCCGAAGCACTACAGTTTCGGCCTAGCGCTCCTTTGGTGGATATCGGCGCTAACTTGACCCATGAAAGCTTCGAGCGTGATCTTGAGGCGGTTATCCAGCGCGCCCAGGCGGCGCAGGTAACGACCATGATCGTTACTGGCACCGACCTTGCCCACGCCAAGCAAGCGGTTGCCCTGGCCAAGCAGTATCCTGGCCTCTACGCCACGGCGGGAGTGCACCCCCATGATGCCAGTCGCTGGGATAAGAACCTTGAACATGCCATGGCGGCCCTGCATGCCATGCCGGAAGTGGTCGCCGTAGGCGAGTGTGGTTTGGATTTTAATCGCAACTTTTCGACGCCCAAGGGGCAGGAGCGTGCCCTTGAAGCGCAGCTGGCTCTCGCAGTAGAAAGCGGTTTGCCGCTGTTTTTACATGAACGAGATGCTGGCCAGCGTATGCGCGAAATCCTGCATGCGTGGCGAGACGACATCAGCCACGCGGTGGTGCACTGTTTTACCGCTGACCGCGATACGCTGTTTGGTTATCTCGACCTAGACTTACATATAGGGTTGACGGGTTGGATTTGCGACGAGCGGCGCGGTCATCACCTGCGCCCATTGGTAAGCGATATACCCTTAGAGCGCTTGATGGTAGAAACCGACTGCCCTTATCTGTTACCCCGTAACCTACCGGCGAAATTAAAGGGTCGCCGACACGAACCGGCGTTGCTACCGTGGATTGTCCGCGAGATCGCCCAGTGGCATGGTATTAGCGAAACAGAGCTAGGTGCGGCAACCACACAGACCGCCCAGCGTTTTTTCCGTCTTCCCACGGAATCTTAAAAGGAGTATTAGCGTGGCCGATTATCCAGGGTTTATAGCCATTGAAACAGGCGAAGACGATGGGCTCCCGCTAGCCATTGCCTGGTCGCTCCCCGATGGCCGGGTGAAGCAAACATTGATTCAGCCGGACGATAGCTGGATCAAAGAGGATACCAATGCCATGGGCGCTTACAGCATGGAAGAGCTGGAGAGCTTAGGGGTTAGTCCGCTTGAGGTAATTCGCGAGCTTGAGAACGACCACTTCTCCGCCACGCTGTATACCAGCGACAATGGCGACGACGAAGCGGCACTAGCGCGCCTTTTTGACACCTACGGGCTTGATCCTTTTGTTGAGCTAGCCCCAGCGTCGGTGCTCTACCCTTCACTTACCCCAGGCGAATGGCACCGCCAACGGCGCGAAACGTTCAGCGAGCTGGGTTTAGAGCCGATGCGCCCAGAGCATGAGCTGGAAGTGATGCTATCGATGCATCAGCGCCTGACCGAAGAGGATTAAGCCGGCAGCGCTTTATCCATTTTATCCAACGTGGCATGCGCCTGTGCCACGGCTTCCGCTAGCGTCGCCTGGTCAGAGTAGAAGCGTTTAAGCGCCACCTGAAAGGCGTTTGCGCGGGCTGGAAAGCCCTCCTTCAAGTAGCGCTGGGCGCGGGCCTCCACTCGCGCTGCAAATGCCTCTATATCTACCTCTATATCGCCGCCTAGATTGTCCACGCTGACATGAAACACGCGACCACAGGCACGGGTGAAGATAGACTCCAACGCCTGTGGCGCAATCTCAGCCTGCTCAAACGCTTTTTGCTGTTCAGCATCGCGCCCATCAGGGCAGTACCAGTAGCCGTAATCCTCTTGTTGGCGCCGCTGTGCTCCCGCAATACACCAATGGCTGATTTCGTGCAGCGCACTGGCATAGTAACCCCGCGCAAAGATAACCTGATGATAAGGGGTTTCACTGTTAGCGGGCCGATAGAGAGGCTCATCCCCGCCCCGAATCAACCGGGTTTGATACCGCTCAGCAAAAATCCCGTCAAAAAGCGCGGTAATATCCTCGAGCGTCCATCGCTCCTGCCTGTCACTCACATTGACCTCGTTTGATACTGGTTTTGGGGCATTATACCCACACGATTAATACAAGCTAACGGCTAACCCCAAAAGTGAGTCGCTCCTGCTAATATAGCGGCCTTTCACAGCAACTTTTCCCCTTCAGGAGCCAACAAGTGGGCGGCTTTACTCAGCAAATTAAATCGGTTTACTGGCCAGAAACACGAATGTTAATGCACTTGGCACTGCCTATTTGCGGTGCTCAGTTGGCTCAGGCAGGGATGAGTGTCGTCGACGTTATGATGACCGGTCGGCATGACGCCACCTCACTTGCCGCTGTATCGGTGGGCTCGAGCCTGTGGATGCCACTCATGCTATTTATGACGGGCACTTTAATGGGGCTTACCCCAATTGTGGCGCATTTGCTGGGTGGGAAGCGCAATGAGGCTATTCGTCCAGCCGTTCATCAGGCGCTTTGGGTCGCGCTGCTACTAGGCGCTATCGCGGCTGTGCTGCTTTGGTCGGCTATCATGCCGATATTTGAATTAATGAGTGTGCCCCCAGCGGTCGCCAGCCAGTCTGCCGCCTATCTGTCAGCCGTCGCCTTTGGCATGCCGGGGATCGCTCTATTTCAGGCGCTTAGAGCGTTTTCAGATGGTATGAATCATACCCGTCCGGCGCTATGGATCAGCTTGGTCGGTTTAAGCGTGAACATTCCTGCCAACTACCTCTTGATCTACGGCGGTGATGGTTTGGTTGATTTATTTGGCGCCTGGGTTCCCACTAGTCTGCAACAGTTACCTGCCTTGGGCGCTTTTGGCTGCGGCATTGCGACGGCGCTCTCCATGTGGACGATGGCACTCGCGATGGCCTACTACACGCGCAGGGGAAGTACTTATAAAAGCGTTGCGATTTGGCAAAAACTGACACCGCCCCAGTGGCTAGGTATACGTGAATTAGTGGTGGTGGGCGTTCCCATTGGCGTAGCCATTTTTGTTGAAGTGACTCTGTTCACACTCATTGCGCTCTTCATTGCCAGCTTTGGTGAAGTCACGGTGGGAGCTCACCAAATAGCGCTAAGTTTCACCTCCATTCTGTTTATGCTGCCCCTGTCGCTGAGTATGGCACTGACCGTACGAGTGGGTAATACGCTGGGTCAGCAGCGCTTAGCACTAGCCCGTAAAGTCGCTTGGAATGGAATTGTCATCAGCGTCATCATTGCCGCTATTAACAGCCTCGTACTGTGGGTTAGCGCCGAGCCGGTAATCGCACTTTACACCTCCAATAGTGAGATACAGGCGCTAGCGCTCTCGATCATTGCTTTAGCCGTTATTTTTCAGCTCTCAGACTCGTTACAGGTCAATTTAGCGGGTGCTTTACGCGGCTATAAAGATACCCGCATTGTGATGGTGATTACGGTGCTCTCCTACTGGATTGTAGGCTTGGGTGGCGGCCACTGGCTGGGCTCCTATGGAGTGGGCGAGGTCGCCCCGCTAGGTGTTCATGGCTACTGGATTGGGTTGATTGCGGGCTTGAGCACCGCAGCACTGCTACTTGGCTGGCGTTTACAGCGTATTAGCATTCGGGAGTAAACATGGCTCGATGGAGAAACTTTTCTCTAGCTATCATCCTAAGCGCCCTTCTGTCTGGCTGTGGGGACAACCCCGCTGAGCAGCAGTGGCAGCGTTATCATCAGCAACTCGCCAATGACCTTGCACTATCAAACATTCAAAGAGCTGACCCGGGTAATATTGGCGACTTCCCTGAGCGCCCCGATCGAATTATAGATATCCCCGAAACCCGGGACAGCCTGTTGAATGTATACGCGCTACGCGAATGCCAAATCACGTCGCTAATCGCTGCACGTAACAATCAACTGGGGCGTGTAGCACCGCCTAGCCAACAGTGGCTATATGAGCGCACTCTATGGCAGCGGCTAAGCACCTGCTTAAATAGCGAAGTTCCCGAGCAGTTAAGCGATGAAGATAGAACGCGCCTAAACCGATTAACCACGACTAAAACGACACAGTTACCCGCGGTAAGCTGGAACGCTATTTTTGATTCCAGCGAGTGGGTTAAAAGCTTCTCACGAGCAAGCCAGCCTTTATCTAACATCGATGAAACTACTATTGCTGGCCAGCTTGAAGCGATCGATTACTTGCAGCAAATGACGGATCACCAGTTTGACCTCGACTGGCAGCAGGACTCTTCAACCCTTGAAAACCATTTGAAAACCCTGCAAGAGCGGCCATTGACCGCTGAGGTGTTGCGCGCCCTGCTACTCGCCACTCAACGCTTAACAGAAGCGAATGCATTGTTAGCTCGGCAGAGTGATACCACACGTTGCTTAAGCCGTTGGGAATCGCCGTCGCTTGAGCGCTTGGAGAACGCTGCCCAGCAATGGCTAACAGCGATCAATCGCTTAATTGACGCACAGCAGGTAGGCAAGCCAATAGCGATTCAACGCTACCAGGAACGCTGGCTTTCGCTGGATAATGCCCAAGCGCCCTGGGGCCAGTTTCAGCAAGCGCTCTCTGAGCATCAAGCGCTGCGAGTTCGCTTTCCAACTTGTTCAGATAATTAAAAAGCGCAGAACCCTTAACCTTATGAGCAAGTTGTGCTATTTGTGGATATGAGAGGCAAATGAATCAGCTTTGCCAATCTGATGACCACGCAGCATAAGGAGGGACACAATGGGCGCATCCTTGTCACCCCGCTCTGCCCAGGTCATCGACCTGGAAACTGTGCGCCAGCGTCAGCAGGCGCAAAAGTGCCTTGTCCGTTTAGCCCCTGAGCTAGATGGCTTAGAGATGGTGTACCAGCTCGCTGCGAGTCCCGACGCCTACTATGGCTTACCTATTTTGGCCTGGGGGTTAAGAGAGGACGGTAGCGTCATCGGTTTGGTGCCGTGGATGGAAAGCCTGGCAGCCTGCCATGATCTGAACAGCCAGGAAAATGGCTACTTCGTAGGTTATCGCGATCCTGAAACGGAAGAAATTTTTGATACGCCACCGGATCACAAATACCACGAGCTAGTTGCGGCGGCTGAATACTTTGATTATGAGGCTTCTGGCGAAGTCACCCTTATTCAGCAAATCCCCGACACTCTGGGCACCCACGCGCTGTGCATGAATCACCCCGATTCACCCTGGCATATGAAGCCCGTTTACGGTTGGCGTCTCTACAGCGACGGTAGCCTTGACGCGCTCCTTGCCGACGAGAACAAAGCGGCGATGACACCGATTTTGTTAGGGGATGAATGCCTGTACAGCGCTCACGCCCGCCATCAGACCGTTTACTTTTTCCAGCGTCATATCGCCAACCGTATCCTGGAAGAAGATCCAGCGACGCTTGATGCGCTAGCCATGATGGTTGTGGCCAGTGATTAATCGAGTGCCTTAATGTCGCTTTGTGAGCGAGGCCAACATCAACGATTTTGATTTGAGCCTCGCATGGCTTTTCGGGCTATTTCGAAGGGCTATTTCGACGGACTATCTCAAAGGTCTATCTCAAAAGGTTATGCTAAACGAATAAAGTAGAGGTAGTTGCTCTCAGAGACGGTGTGCTGCTCTAGCAGCTCGTGCCCTAAAAACTGACAAAACTTGGGCACATCTCGCGTGGTGGCTGGATCTGTGGCAATCACTTTGAGCACTTGGCCTGGGGTCATGTCGCGCACTTTGTTATGCATCAGCATAATCGGCTCTGGGCAGTAGAGTCCTGTGGTGTCCAATACCGCATCAACGTTGGGTAACGTACCCGTATTATCAGCCATCAATATCCTCGATGTAGGAAACAGAAAGTATGATTAAAGTTATCATCGAACGGCGAATTATGCCCGGTCTTGAAGAAGAATTTGAGCAAGCAGCGCGAGAGGCAATGCGCGTTTCTCTAGGCGTAAGGGGCTTTATCAGTGGTGAAACATTGGTAGAACTGGGTCATACCGATCGCCGACTGATGATTACCAAATGGCGTGACCTCCGCGCTTGGAAGGAGTGGCACTCAAGCGAAGCGCGGGCAATGGCCATGCAGCGTATTTTACCGCTGTTAACCGAAGATGAAACTATCCGGATTTACGAGCCAAGCTATTAAACATGGGTTTCACTAGCATTAATCCCTAAGCCTTACATGCACCGTTACCTCTTCCCTATCGTGATAGAGGTGACGGCATGATACGTTGGCATGCACACCCGCTTTTTCCAGCGACTCTTCCAGCGCCGTTAGACAACGTGTCACCTCATCCCAGCGCTTTTTCATGGGCAACTTGAGGTTGAAGATCGCCTCTTTGCACCATTTACGAATCAGCCACCGCTCCACCATGGCTAGCACTCTCACTGGTTTATCAACAATGTCGCAGACCAGCCAGTCTAAGCGCTGTGGTGGCTCCCAGGTAAAGCCATCCTCTTTGAGATGATCAATCTGCCCAGTCTTCATCAACTGTGATTCCATCGGGCCATTATCGATGGCATACACGTACATGCCGCGCTGAATCAACTGCCACGTCCAACCTCCTGGGGCGGCCCCTAAGTCAGCTGCTTGCATATGCGGTGCTAGCCGCACATCCCACTCATCCCTAGGAATAAACTCGTGCCACGCCTCTTCCAACTTCAGCGTTGAGCGGCTAGGCGCACGGGAGGGGAAGCGCAGCCGCCGAATACCATTAATCAAATCACTACGATTGCCTGGGAAGCTCATCGCCAGCTGCACTTGATCACCGTCAGTCCAGAAAATATGTAAACGTCGTGCGCCCGCGCTGCGCCTTAACGCACCACGTTTTTTCAACATACTTTCCAGCGGCTTGGTAAGCGCCTTAATCAGCCCGGCCAGTGCTTTGCCATCGTTGGTATCCGGCGTTTCATGCCAAATCTCTTCAAAGCTCCAACGGCTGGCTTTGACCTGTTCCAAGATAGCGGTAAGACGATCGTCACGTGAAAGAGTGAGCGCAGGTAAAGCCGCTAAGCTCTGGCGCGCAAAAATCAGCTTTTTAAACGCTGCCTGGCGGTGTAAATCATTTACCGCTTCACCATCAACACGCGTTAAGCTTACCCACCCCTCACCATGAGATGACTCACAGGCGATGCCCTGTAATGCTGCGTGATGCTGTAGCTCTGCCAACGCATCACTCTCAAACCCAGGACGGCAGTAAACTAACCATGACGTAGGTACCGTTTCACTCACCACTTCACCTCGATTCCGCCCATCACAAACGGTGATGGCTGGCTAATTAATTGGGGCGCATCATAGCATTTATCTAGCTGAGGCGTGAGGCGTGAGGCGTGAGGCGTGAGGCGTGAGGCGGAACAGGATATTCGGGCGATAGCCATTCACCAACGCTTCCTGCTCACGATTCACGACTTACCCTTTACTGCTCACCATATACTCCTCACACCTCACCGTTTACCCCTCACAACCTCCCCCTCACGCAAAAAAAATCCCCCAAGGCATCAGCCCTGGGGGATTTTTCRTAATAAGTGCCTGACGATGACCTACTCTCGCATGGGGAGACCCCACACTACCATCG
>NZ_JWHY01000022.1:0-627 GCF_000830495.1 Halomonas sp. KHS3
GAAGTCGTAACAAGGTAGCCGTAGGGGAACCTGCGGCTGGATCACCTCCTTAAACGATGCGTCACAGTCGGTAAGCGTCCACAATGAATTACCTGATCAGATATAGAGCAAACGGTAAAAGCACGATCCCCTCTTGGGTCTGTAGCTCAGTTGGTTAGAGCGCACCCCTGATAAGGGTGAGGTCGGCAGTTCAAGTCTGCCCAGACCCACCAAATTTTATCTATCGCTGCGTTATTTTATAACTCGCATAGCAGGCTATGCGTCGTCATAAAATGCCTTGCGCTAAATAAAATTGGCCAGAGGTGAGTGTGACTAAGAGTGACTAGATGGGGCCATAGCTCAGCTGGGAGAGCGCCTGCCTTGCACGCAGGAGGTCAGCGGTTCGATCCCGCTTGGCTCCACCATTACGTTACTACCCTGTTTAACCTGTTTAACCTTCAATACCGTTTGTGAATGTTTCGTGACCATTGATAAGTCGCTGTTGTTTTAGTTATCGCACAACGCCTTATCACTGTTCATTGAACAGCTGCTCTTTAACAATGTATATCATGCTGACAAGAACACTTCGCAAGAAGTGCTTCTTAAATTGTGATACGTCTCAAGCGTATCCGGCAAAATGAAACGTGA
>NZ_JWHY01000002.1:0-1463653 GCF_000830495.1 Halomonas sp. KHS3
TGAACTGACCCCATAAACTTGGACAGTGAAAAACTAAGCAGCCAAGGCCTGATTTCGGTACTGCACCGGACTCAGGCCTTTTAATTTGGTCTTAATCCGCTCGTGATTGTAGTAATGGATATAGTGCCGAATGCCCGCCTGTAATTGCTCAATGGTGTCAAAGCGGTTCAGGTAAAAATATTCTGACTTCAGCGTACCAAAGAAGCTCTCCATTGCGGCATTATCCAGGCAATTGCCTTTACGTGACATGCTCTGAATCACGCCATGCTCGCTGAGCTTACGCCGGTAAGCTGACATCTGATATTGCCAGCCTTGATCAGAATGCAGTAAAGGCGCGTCTTGGTCGGCCAACTTAGCCAAGGCTTTCTTGAGCATCCCCCCTACCAGCGAGTACTGCGGCTGTTTCTGCATTGAGTAGGACACGATTTCCCCGTTGTAGAGATCCATCACAGGCGACAAGTACAGCTTTTCGCCTCGGATATTAAACTCCGTGACGTCGGTTACCCACTTTTGGTTGGGTCGTTCAGCATGAAACTGGCGGGCAAGAAGATTGGGAACACTGGCCTGTTGTCCACGATAGGAGCGGTATTTCTTCGGGCGTACCAGCGACTTCAAGCCTAGATGCTGCATTAGGCGCTGGACTGTCTTATGGTTGACCTGCTCGCCCGACTGACGCAACGCTGCTGTGATTCGGCGATAACCGTAGCGGCCTTTGTGATGCTCGTAGAGGACGTGAATGCGTCGCTTCAGACCAGCATGCCGATCTTCCAACTGCTGAGCCCTTGCCTGATAATAGAACGTACTACGCGACAATTCTGCTACTTTTAGCAGCACCGCCAAAGGGTGGCCTTGCTTCAGCTCAAGGACTATCTGCGCTTTTTCTGCGCGGCTTGTTCTTTTGCCTGACGCAAGGCCCTCAACTTTTTTAGGTAGGCCACCTCAGCACGCAAGTACTCATTCTCTTGGAGCAGCTGCTCCAGCGAGCTCTTATCCGTCAGTGGAAGTGGGGGCTTTGGGGGCTCTGTTGTAGGCATCTTCGTCGGACGTCCTCGGGCTTTAGGCTCCAACGCTTGGAAGCCTCCTTCATGATACTGGCTTTCCCACTGYCGTACGACGCTCGTACCACCTCGAATATCGAACAGAGTCGTCGCTTGTAAGGCTGATAGCTCCTCTTGCCTCATCTGTTGCAACACCGCTAATTTGAACTCAGCGCTGTAGTGGGTGAACTTTTTCTGCAAGCCACTTAGACCATGCTGTTCAAAGTGTTTAACCCAACGCCTGACGGTTGTAGGGCCAAGACCGTACTGTCTGGCCAGACTCTTGTAACCCTGCTGTCCTTCTGCGTAGCGTTGCACTACTAGTAACTTGAACGCTTCATTATGTTTCGTCATGAAAAACACCCCAATCGTTGGATGAGCGTCCAACTTTTGGGGTGCAGTTCAGWAGCGTTGCACTACTAGTAACTTGAACGCTTCATTATGTTTCGTCATGAAAAACACCCCAATCGTTGGATGAGCGTCCAACTTTTGGGGTGCAGTTCACGTTAAAGGAGCCGGCTTTTTTTGTGCAGCCAGCACGCGAGCCTAAGCAGGCTGTGCCGTGGCGCGCAGTAAGTGGGCCGACAGCAGCGACCACTGATCTTCCCAATGTTCGGTGGGCAAGCGCTTAAAGTCGCTGCGCACATACTGTGAAATTCGCCCCTCCGCCTGGGCCGCTAACAAATTGGCAGCGGCAGAGGCCGGAATCGTGGGGCGTAGGCCTTCACGCAGTTCGGCTTCGCGCAGAATCTGCTTAAGCTGCATTTCCAGGCGTTCAAACAGCTGGTTGACCCGCTGGCGTAGCCGTGCGGTTTCACCGGTGAGTACGTCGCCGCCCATCACCCGTGCGAGGCCAGGATTTTTCTCAGCAAAGCCCAGCAGCAGCGCGAGTATGGTACCGCAGCGGGAGGTAGCGTCGGGAACGTCTTCTAAAATACGCGTGATGCGGGCAAAAATACTCTCTTCGATAAAGTCAATCAGCCCCTCAAACATACGCGCTTTGCTGGGAAAGTGGCGGTAGAGCGCCGCTTCTGAAACACCTACCTGGCGGGCGAGGGCGGCTGTGGTAATGCGCTTGCCGCTATCTTCCTCAAGCATCAATGCCAGGGCTTGGAGAATTTGCTCGCGGCGGCGAGGTTTTTGATCTTCGCTCATAATGTGACCTCCGTCGCGGTTAGCTCGCGTCCTTGATTTGAGTACCTACCCCAGCATTGGTGAAAATTTCCAGTAACACCGCGTGGGGGACACGGCCATCAATAATGTGCGAGCTGTTCACGCCGCCCTTCACTGCATCCAGCGCGCAGCGGATTTTGGGCAGCATGCCGCCATAAATCGTGCCATCGGCGATCAGGTCATCCACCTGAGCGGTGCTTAAACCGGTGAGCACTTCACCTTCGGTGTTCATTAACCCGGCGACATTGGTGAGTAGCATCAGCTTTTCTGCATTGAGCGCTTCGGCGATTTTGCCCGCTACCAGGTCAGCGTTGATATTGTAGCTGTGGCCTGCGGCGTCGACGCCAATCGGTGCAATCACCGGAATAAAATCACGCGCTGCCAGCATCTCGATAAGCTCGGTTGAGATCGACTCCACTTCGCCCACATGGCCAATATCGATGATCTCGGGCGCCGTCATTTCGGGACTTTGGTGCTCAACTTTGAGCTGGCGGGCACGAATTTGTGAGCCATCTTTACCGGTCAAGCCAATCGCTTTACCGCCGCTTTGATTGATCAGGTTGACGATGCTTTTGTTGACCAAGCCGCCCAGTACCATCTCGACCACGTCCATGGTTTGCGAGTCGGTAACGCGCATGCCGTTGACGAAGCGAGATTCAATGTTGAGCTTTTTGAGCAGGTCTCCGATCTGCGGCCCGCCGCCATGCACCACCACCGGGTTGATGCCGACTTCCTTCATTAACACGATATCGCGGGCAAAGGAGTCGATCAGGGTGCTTTCGGTCATGGCGTTACCGCCATATTTGACCACCACGGTTTTGCCGGAGAACTGCTGAATATACGGGAGGGCTTCGGAAAGCACCTCCACAACGACCTGGGGATCGCGACTGGCTGAACTCATGAGGTTGTCCCTTGCGAACGTTTATTATGCTGCTAACGTTTATGCTGATTAAGTGATGAGGGTCGCGCTTTCTAGGTGGTCGCGATCCCTCCAGCCCCGAGCTATTTAAAGAGCTATCTGTCTACTGGGGGAGCTCAATGTCTGGCGCGACGCGCCGAAGCGCGTCGTTAAAAATTGCTTTGATGCGTGCTAGCGCGGCCTCGTCTTTCCCTTCAAAGCGCATGACCAGTGCAGGCGTGGTGTTCGAGGGGCGGCACAGCCCCCAGCCATCCTGGTAGTCAACGCGAATGCCGTCCAAAGTTGTTTTTATACCTTCGCCGAAGTCGCCCTCGCGAGCAAGCTTATCCACCAGAGAAAATTTGTTATCGTCGGTAACCGCTATATTAATTTCCGGTGTGGCAACGTCTTGAGGGAAGTTGGCAAAAAAAGTATCGGCGTCGTCGGCTTGATTGGCGAGAATCTCTACCAGCCGAGCGGCGGCGTAGAGGCCATCGTCAAAACCATACCAGCGCTCTTGGAAAAAAATATGCCCACTCATCTCGCCACCAAGCTGAGCGCCGGTTTCCTGCATACGCGCCTTGATCATCGAGTGCCCGGTACGCCACATTTCCGGTTCGCCGCCGGCCTCGCTGATCACTTTGACCAAGTTGCCGGTGCACTTAATATCGAAAATAACCTTGGCCCCAGGTTGGCGCGCGAGCATATCGGTGGCAAACACCATCAGCAGGTGGTCGGGATAAATCAGCTTGCCAGTGGGTGTGACAACGCCCAGACGGTCGCCATCACCATCGAAAGCAAGGCCAATGTCGGCCCCGGTTTCGTGCACTTTGCGGATCAGATCCTGGACATTTTCCGGCTTGCCCGGATCAGGGTGGTGATTGGGGAAATGGCCGTCAATTTCCGCAAACAGCGGGATGGTCTCAATACCTAACCGTGCCAGCAGCTGCGGACCGAGTTCCCCGGCAACGCCGTTGCCGCAGTCGACCACGGCTTTTATCGGTCGGTTGATCTTAACGTCGCCTAGAATGCGCGTTAAATAGCGTTCACGAACATCCTGCTGGGTGATACTGCCTTGAGCATTGTCTAAGCTACTGTCTAGGTTGCCGGACTGGATACGTTCAAACAGGGCTGTAATCGCATCACCAGAGAGCGTTTCGCCGCTCAGCACAATTTTAAAGCCGTTATAGTCAGGCGGATTGTGGCTACCGGTGACCATTACGCCTGATTGGGTGCCTTCCAGTATGTGAGTGGCGAAGTAGAGCACCGGGGTGGGCACCATGCCGATATCGATCACATCGCGCCCTGCGGCGTTCAGGCCACGCATCAGCGCTGCTTGCAGCCGAGCGCCTGAAAGGCGACCGTCGCGGGCGACTACCACGCTGGATTCGCCCCGCGCGGCGGCCTCAGAGCCGACAGCACGCCCGATCATTTCTACCGTCTCTTCAGTGAGCGTGTCGTCAACGATACCGCGAATATCGTAGGCGCGAAAAATCGAAGCGGGTACAGACTGTGCGTTCATAGGGCTTCCCAGCTAAATAGACGTTTCCTTAAAAGGGTTCCTAAACAGGCGCGACCACTCGTTACTGACTGCCCGTACTGCCAAACCCGGCGCCGCCCCTTGAGGAGTCTTCAAACGCGTCCACCAAGGAGAGTTCGGCCTGTACCACAGGCACAAGCACGTACTGTGCCAGCCGATCGAAGGGGGTTAGCGTAAACGAGCTCTGACCACGGTTCCAGACCGAAATCATTAGTTCGCCCTGGTAATCTGAGTCGATTAAACCCACTAAATTGCCTAGCACGATGCCATGTTTATGCCCCAAACCGGAGCGCGGTAGGATCATGCCTGCCAAACCCGGATCTTCAATATAGATGGCAATGCCGGTGCGTACGAGCTGGCAATCGCCGGGCGCTAATATTAACGGCTCATCCAGCAGGGCGCGCAGATCCATTCCCGCCGAGCCAGCTGTCGCGTAGGCAGGGAGGTAGTCGTGCAAACGCTCATCTAATACTTTGCACTGCAGGCGGGGGCGGGCACTCATGGGGATTCTCCAGATGTTTTCGTAGCGGCTGTTGTGGGTAGTAGGGCGAGCGCTTGACGGATGATGGTGGTGGCCAGCTGTGTCTTCGGCTGTGCAGCTTCTGAGCGGCTCTCGACGCCTTGAGGGGTGCGCCAGAGTATCCAGGCGGCGTTCTGGTCGCTGCCAAAGCCCAGGCCAGCCTGGGAGACGTCGTTGGCGACGATCATATCCAGCCCTTTGCGCTGTAATTTATCCCGTGCGTAACGCTCAATCTCCTGGGTTTCGGCGGCAAAGCCGATCACCAGCGGGCGCTGTTTGGCGGGCAGTGCCGCGACGCCGGCGATGATATCGGGATTTTTAACCAGGGTCAGGGTGAGTGTGTCGCTATCATCCTGCTTTTTGAGCTTATGCTCGGCAGGGGCTGCCGCGCGATAGTCGGCGACAGCCGCGCAGCCGATAAACAGCGCCGCTTGAGGCGCTAGCCGCTGAGCTTCAGCGTGCATCTGCTCGGCTGACTCAACGTCAATTCGCGTCACGCCCTGGGGAGTGGGTAGGTCAACCGGCCCACTGATCAGCGTCACCTTGGCCCCTTCAGCTACCGCGGCTGCGGCCAGGGAAAAGCCCATTTTCCCCGAGCTGTGATTGGAGATGTAGCGCACGGGATCCAGTGGCTCACGGGTAGGGCCAGCGGTGATCACAATATGGGGTGCATGTGAGTGAGGCGCTGTGGTGATAGGGGCAGCAAACAGCGCCGTAACCGCGCTAAAAATCTCTTCAGGCTCGCTCATGCGGCCTGGTCCCACATCGCCACAGGCCTGGTCACCGGCGGCGGGGCCTATCGGCTGCCAACCGTCATGCTCAAGCTGCGCTACGTTGCGCTGGGTGGCGGGGTGGCGCCACATCGCCTGGTTCATCGCCGGGGCAATCAGTTTGGGCGCTTCTGAGGCCAGGCAGAGCGTGGTGAGCAGGTCGTCGGCCATGCCGTGCACCAAGCGAGCGATAAGGTCGGCAGTCGCCGGAGCGATCAGCACTATATCCGCCCAGCGGGCCAGCTCAATATGCCCCATGCCCGCCTCGGCTTCGGGGTCGAGTAAAGAGGTGCGCACGGGCTCACCGGAGAGCGCCTGCAGCGTGAGCGGGGTAATAAAGGCTTGTGCCCCGTCGGTCATCACCACGCGCACCTCGCAGCCCGCCTGCTTGAGCAGGCGCACAATCAACGCGCTTTTGTAGGCAGCGATACCCGCACTGACGCCGAGCAGTACGCGTTTGCCGGCGAGCGTCGACGCGCTTGTCGAGTTAACAGCAGAGGCCATGGTCAGTGATCCATATCCGCGTTCGTAAGGAGGCTTACCATACCATTGGCATCAACAATTTGGCATATTGAGCACAAACAAGGTTAAGCTAGGTTTAATGAGGCTTATGGCTGTAAAGCTATGCGTGTTGAGGCTGGCTTCGATCGACAAAGATGAGCAGCGCGGATGAGGTGCGATGGGAATCAATCACTGGCCGGAAGGTGAGCGGCCCCGGGAAAAGCTATTAAATACTGGCGCCCAGGCGCTCTCAGATGCTGAGTTGCTGGCAATTTTTTTGCGCGTTGGCGTACAAGGTCGTTCGGCGGTCGATTTAGCGCGGGATTTGCTCAGCAGCTTCGGTGGTTTGCGCCAACTGCTAGAGGCCGATCAGGAAAGTTTTTGTGCTGCCCGTGGGTTAGGTAGCGCCAAGTACGCTCAGCTCCAGGCGACGCTTGAGCTGTCGCGGCGCCATTTAGCCAGCCAGTTGGCGCGAGGCAATGCGCTGACATCACCTGCCTTGGTGCGCCACTACCTGAGTTCGCAGCTACGCCATTTAGGGCATGAGGAGTTTGCGGTGCTTTTTTTGGATACTCAGCACCGAATTATTCGCTATGAATCGCTGTTTCGCGGTACCCTAGACAGCGCATCCGTTTACCCCCGCGAAGTTGCCAAGCGCGCGTTAGAGCTGAGCGCTGGCGCCGTTATCCTGGCGCATAACCACCCTTCTGGTGTGGCAGAGCCAAGCGATGCTGATCGACGTATCACGGAACGCCTCAAAGAGGCGCTGGTACTTTTTGACGTGCGCGTGCTGGATCATTTCGTGGTGGGGGATGGAGAAGTGATCTCTTTTGCCGAGCGCGGCTGGCTATAAGCAGCATAAGAATGCACTGCTCTATGCCGTTTTGATTAAGTAAAATGAGCAAAAAAGTGCTTTTCCAGCCTTTTTTGTGGGTTTTGCTTGCTGTAAGTCGGGTGCTCTGGTATAAAGTGCCACCTTTAAACTTGGGTTGAATAACGGATTTGGATAAAGCTTGGCGGTTAACGGCGTCGACACCTTCCCTGCTCCGGTTTGCCCGACAGTTTTGAACACTCAGGTTATTATATCCTGGCCAAGCAGTTGGAGGCTCTAATGTCCAAAGTATGTCAGGTTACCGGCAAGCGTCCGGTAACTGGAAATAACGTTTCACACTCCCAGCGTAAGACACGTCGTCGTTTCTTGCCGAACCTGCACACCCATCGTTTTTGGGTTGAGTCTGAGAACCGCTTCGTCAAGCTGCGCGTTTCCACTAAAGGAATGCGCATCATCGACAAGAAAGGTATCGACACAGTTTTGGTTGCTATTCGTAAGCGTGGCGACGCTATCTAAGCCAGCTTTATTATACAAAGCCCTTTGGGCCAGGTATTTTGGGCCAAGCATTTTGGGAGAGTTAAACCATGCGCGATAAAATCAAGTTGGTGTCCAGTGCCGGTACAGGCCACTTCTACACCACTGATAAGAACAAGCGGAACACTCCGGATAAATTCGAATTCAAGAAATTCGACCCGGTCATCCGTAAGCACGTGATCTACAAGGAAGCGAAGATCAAGTAATCGCTTTTGCGATGTTGATCGGCTTCCACTGCAGGCGAGCGCCTGTTCAAAAACCCGGCTTGAGGCCGGGTTTTTGCATGCATGTCTTTCGTGTGTCGCATGCTTCGCTAAACCACCTTCATTAGGCTGTCACTACAGGCAGGTACGATGTCTAAATATGCCCGAACTTCCTGAAGTTGAAACCACCCGACGCGGGATTGCTCCCTATATTGAAGGCCAGGAAGTCACCGAAGTGCTGGTGCGTCAGCCGCGGCTGCGTGTGCCTGTGCCCGATGATCTGGCCGAGCGGTTGGTAGGTGCGCGCATTGGGGGGTTGATGCGGCGGGCAAAATACCTGCAGATTCCTATCCAGGCTGGCGGCGCGCTTGAAGGTGACGCTAGCGCGACGCTGCTCTGGCACTTGGGTATGTCGGGCAGTCTGCGGATTGCCCGGGTGGGGGATTTGCCTAAAAAGCATGACCACGTGGACGTGGTGACTGCCAGCGGCTATGTGCTGCGCTATCACGATCCCCGTCGGTTTGGCTTTGTGGATTGGCAGGCCGCAGACGCAGCGCAGGATAAACGGCTTGCTCACTTGGGCCCTGAGCCGCTGTCTGATGCGTTTAACGGCAAATGGCTCTACACGCTCTCGCGTAACAAGCGCGTGGCAGTAAAACCGTTTCTGATGGATAACCAGGTGGTTGTTGGTGCCGGGAATATCTACGCGGCAGAGGCGCTCTTTATGGCCGGCATTGATCCCCGCCGTGCGGCGGGAAGAGTTTCCCGTGCTCGCTATGACGCCTTGGCACTGGCCGTGAAAGACGTGCTGGCGGCGGCAATTACCCAAGGTGGCACCACGCTGCGGGACTTTGTCAGTGGCCAGGGTGAGCCCGGCTACTTTGCCCAACGCCTTAATGTTTATGGCCGCCACGGCCAGCCCTGTTTGCGCTGTGGCGCTGAGCTTCGGCGCATTACGCTTGGCCAGCGTGCTAGTGTGTTCTGCCCCGGCTGCCAGCGCTAATGCCTATCTAGTAAGTGCTACTGTTTTATTTAAGTATTGCTTTGCCTCATCTTTTGCCTTGCCTCCGTTTTTAAGCCCAGGTTTTAAGACACAGGTTTTTAAGGCAAGGTTTTAAAGACAAAATTTTTGGAGATTGCTGTGACCCAACGCCTGCGCCTGAATAAAAATGCCGACCGCCGTCTTAAAGCGGGCCATCTTTGGATCTACTCCAATGAGGTGGATATCAAAGAGACGCCGCTGAAAAACTTTGCGGCAGGCGAAACCGCACTGGTAGAAGCCTCCAATGGCAAAGTAATGGCCGTCGCGTATGTAAACCCTCATTCGTTAATTGCTGCCCGGATAATGTCTCGTGACCCCGAGATGCGCTTGGATCGTTCGCTGTTTGTACACCGCTTTAATCAAGCGTTGGCACTGCGTCAGCGCCTTTATGCGCAGCCGTTCTACCGCTTGATCCACGGCGAAGGCGACCTGTTGCCAGGTTTGGTGATCGATCGTTTTGGTGATGTCCTCGTCGTGCAGCTCAATACCGCGGGTATGCAGGCGCTGGCGGATGAGATTGTCGACGCGCTGGAAAAAGTCATCAAACCGGAGGTGATCGTCTTCCGTAACGATACTGGCGGCCGTCGTCAGGAAGGTCTTGAGGCCCACGTTGACGTCATCAAAGGCACGCTGCCTGACGAAGTGGTGCTCGAAGAGAACGGCGCTCGCTTTGTGGTGCCGGTGCTGAACGGTCAGAAGACCGGCTGGTTCTTTGATCACCGGGTTAATCGCGAGTGGATCAATCGCAATGTGGAAGGTAAGCGCGTGCTGGACGTATTCAGCTACGTAGGCGGTTGGGGCGTGCAGGCGGCTGTTCATGGCGCGAAAGAGGTGATGTGCCTGGACTCTTCAGGCCCGGCGCTGGCTCAAGTGGCGCGCAACGCCGAGCTGAATGGCGTGCAGGAGAAGGTAGCGGTTAGTGAGGGAGATGCATTTGAAGCGTTAGCAGCGTTGAAGGCAGAGGGCGAGGAGTTTGACGTGGTCATTCTTGACCCGCCAGCGTTTATCAAAAAGCGCAAGGACATTCCCAACGGTGAGCGTGCCTACGCCCGCTTGAACCGCGAGGCCATGCGCCTGCTGGGTCGCGATGGTCTGCTGTTGTCTGCGTCCTGCTCCATGCACCTGGCGCCCGAGCGGCTAATGGACGTAGTGCGTGGTGCGGTTCGCCACCAGGATCGTCACGGGCAGGTGATTTTCCAAGGCCACCAAGGGCCTGATCACCCGGTGCATCCGGCTATCCCTGAAACGTCTTACCTGAAGGCGCTGGGTGTGCGTGTGTTCCGCGACTAGTTCAGGTAGCTAGAGTTCAGAGAAGTTCGCGTGTAGGGGAGTAAAGGTACACAGGAGTTAGCCGATGGAGTGGGCGCTGCCCGATCCTTTTGTGATCGATATCCGCGTGGCCGATGAGGCGATCGATGCTTATCAGCACGTCAACAACAGTGAATACCTGCGCTGGGTTGAGCAGATTAGCTGGGCTCACTCGGTCGCGCTCGGCCTCTCTCTTGAGCGTTACCGAGAGCTTGATCGGGCCATGGTGGTTCACCGCCACGAGCTGGATTACCTGGCGCCTGCCTTTGCAGGTGATGAGCTACAGCTGGCTACCTGGATTGTCGATTGTGACGAGCGCTTTAGTTTGACCCGCCGTTTTCAGCTGGTGCGAGTCAAAGACGCTAAAACGTTGCTTTACGCCCGTACACGCTTTGCCTGCGTGGCGCTTTCAACAGGGCGGCCCAAGCGCCTGCCCGAGGAGTATCGGCGTATCTACGGCGGCGCAGTTATTGTGGAGTGACGTAGAACGAAGTGGATTTTTTCGTGTAGAACCGGCAATCGCTAGATTTTTCTCCTAAAAAACGCCTTAACCGGCGTTTTTTTTGTTTTTTGTTTCTGGGGTGGTGGTCAACGTTAGCTGTGCTGTAATTTGCTTAACAACATGACTGACCTTTAAAAGCACAGGAAAAATCCAATGAAAATTGCTGTCCCCAAAGAGATCAAAAATCACGAGTATCGCGTGGCCTTAACCCCTACCGGCGCACGGGAATTAGCCGGGCGCGGCCATCAGGTGAGCATTCAGGCCGGAGCCGGTGAAGGTGCAGGCTTTAGCGATGCTGATTTCCAAGCCGCCGGTGCGCACATAGAAGGAGATGTGGACACTTTGTGGCGCAACGCTGAGTTAATCCTCAAGGTGAAAGAGCCGCAGCCGGACGAGGTAGCGCGACTCGCCCCACAGCATACACTGTTCACCTATCTGCACCTGGCCGCCGAAGAGCCCCTTACCCGTGGACTGATGGAGAGCGGTGCCACCTGTATCGCCTACGAAACCATTACCGATGCCCGCGGTGGCCTACCGCTGCTGGCGCCTATGAGCACCGTAGCGGGACGAATGGCGGTGCAGGCTGGGGCCCATAGCCTGGAGAAGGCCCAGGGCGGTGCGGGCGTGCTGCTGCCCGGTGTGCCGGGTGTGGCGCCAGGTAAGGTAACCGTGATTGGGGGTGGCGTGGTAGGCGAAAACGCTGCGCGCATGGCGTTAGGGTTAGGCGCGGAAGTTACCATTCTGGATAAGTCGTTAGCGCGGCTTGAAGTGCTGGATGACCGTTACCAGGGGCGCATTAAAACCGTTTACTCCACCGCAGACGCGCTGGAAACGGCCACCCGTGAGTCTGACATGATCATTGGCGCGGTGCTGGTGCCCGGCGCCGCTGCGCCAAAACTAATCACTCGCAGTATGCTGGCTGATATGAAGCCTGGCAGTGTACTGGTCGATGTTGCCATCGATCAGGGCGGCTGTTTTGAAACCAGCAAGCCCACCACCCATGCCGAACCGACCTATATCGTCGATGGGGTGGTGCACTACTGTGTGGCCAATATGCCCGGCGCGGTAGCACGTACGTCCACCCAGGGGCTGACCAACGCCACGCTGCCCTTTGTACTCGCCCTGGCAGATAAGGGCTGGCAGCAGGCGCTGCATGACGACCCACACTTTCTCCCGGGCCTTAACGTGCACGCGGGGCAAGTCACCTACCAGGCCGTAGCGGATGCCTTTGGGCTGGAAAGTATCGACCCTGCGAGCGTTGTTGGCAGCTAAACTGTTGAAAGCTAGCTGTCGGCGGCTAATTAATTAGTCGCATCCGGGGCTGGCGTTAGTTCAGTAGTGGGGCGGAAGTTCATCCTCGGGGCGCTGGCCGCCCTGGGGTTCGCTTGCCTGGAGTGCCTGGTGCTGCTCACGCAGGCGTTCGCGCATTAGGCCGCTGAGTTGCTCCAGTTTCTCCAGGCGGCGCTCCTGTTGTACCACCGCTTGATCCAGGGTATCCAGCCAGTGCTCTTGATGGGCTATGCGACTCTCTAAAGATTCAAGACGTTGAGCCAGGTCAACAGGCGATAATTCATGTGTCATGATAACATTGCAGCCTTATGTAGTAGTATGCCGGTGCTATTGGGAATGGGCCTGATAGTGCGGGTATTGTCCTTCGTCTGTTACCCATACAACAAGAGAGCTTTTTTTTTCTATGAACCCAAAAGTTGTGTTTCGCTGTTTCTTAATCAGTGTATTACTTGCCGCCCCCACGCCACTTTTGCTGGCGGGGATTGTTCATTTAACCGATAGTGCCCTCGCCGAGCTGTGGATGGCCGAGTTGGCAATCAGTGGAGTTAGCGGTGTCTATATTGCCGTTGCGATAGGTAGTTTTATTGTTCTGTGTATTGGCACATTAGCGTCTGCCGCTTTTGCGCCCTCGATCGTGGTGGCGTCCGATGCTGTGGTTCGTCCCAAGCCAGCAACGCGCCAACCCCAAGCGGCTGCACCGTTGGACGATGATGAGGAGGAAGACATCATCGATCCTAACGATGGCCGCGAAGAGGGTGAAGTAAAGTGGTTCAATACCAACAAAGGCTACGGTTTTATTACCCGCGATAATGGCGAAGATGTGTTTGTACACTTCCGTGCCATTCGTGGTCGTGGCCCGCGTATGTTGGCAGAAGGCCAAATCGTGCGTTATCACGTGATTAAAAATGAGCGTGGTTTGCAGGCCGACGATGTCAGTATTATTGAGTGAGCCCAACGGCTAGTTAAATTGATCGTTGGATAGTAACGACCCCGCTTCGGCGGGGTCGTTTACGTTTAAAGCGCTCGATTAACGCCCTGAATCGGGCCACTCTATTGCCCCTTCTTTGCCACCGGGCAACACTTGCCAGAAGCGGTCAGGGTCATCACCGGGGTGCCAGCCACCCAGTGAGCAACGTATTTCGGTTTGCAACGCTTCCGCGGCCTGTTGGGCACACTCTTGGTCGGTCATCCACGGCGTGTGGTTGCTATCAAACCATAGGCTGGCAAAGCCATCAGCGGCTTTGTCTACCAGCAATACCGGCACGCAGTCACCCTGGTATTGGCCGCGGGTTTGCCATTTACCTTTGCCTGCGGGGCTCAGCGGTGGCGCGATTAGTGCGCTTTTCAACCACTCATTGAGCGCATCAAGCGACACGCTGGCTAGGTAAATCTCTATATCGGGGTAACGCTCCATCATAGGTTTACCTCACCGGAGGAGAGTAGCGCTTGCAGCGTCGCTTCGTAAATCCGGCTTAAGTCGTCCAGATCGCTGGCGCGAACGCGCTCATTGACCTTGTGGATGGTGTCGTTGAGCGGGCCTAGCTCGACCACTTGAGCGCCAAGGGTGGCGATAAAGCGGCCATCCGAGGTGCCGCCGCTGGTAGAGAGCGCCGGGCGCTCGCCGGTCACCGCTTCAACGCCTTTAATGGCGGCGTCAACCAGCGCGCCTTCCGCGGTTAAAAACGGCTCGCCGTTGAGCGTCCAGTCTATCTGATATTCCAATCCATGCTGGTCGAGAATGGTTTCCGTGCGCGCTTTGAGCTCATCAGAGGTCACCTCGGTGGAGAAGCGAAAGTTAAACACCACTTCCACGTCGCCAGGGATCACGTTGGTCGCCCCGGTGCCTGCGCGCAGATTGGAAATCTGAAAGCTGGTGGCGGGAAAAAAGTCGTTGCCCGCGTCCCAGTGCTCGTTGACCAGCGCATCCAGCGCTGGCATGGCCTGGTGGATGGGATTGCGCGCTAAATGCGGATAGGCCACGTGACCCTGCACGCCTTTAATGTGCAGCGTGGCGCCCAGTGAGCCGCGACGACCGTTTTTGATCACATCGCCCAGGCGCGTGGTCGAGGATGGTTCGCCGACAATGCAGTAGTCGAGCCGTTCATTACGCTCGCGCAGGTGCTCGACCACCGCGCGGGTGCCGTCGACTGCCGGGCCTTCTTCATCGGAGGTGATCAGAAAAGCAATACGGCCATCGTGATTCGGGTGGTTGGCCACAAAGCGCTCAACGGCGGTCAGCATTGAGGCTAAGCTGCCTTTCATATCCGCCGCGCCACGTCCGCACAGCATGCCCTCATCATCAATGCAGGGCTCAAACGGTGGGTACTGCCAGTTGGTATAGGGGCCGCTGGGCACCACGTCGGTGTGGCCGGCAAAGGCCACCACCGGGCCGTGATGGCCGCGAACCGCCCAGAAATTCTTTACGTCGCCAAACGGTAGCCGCTCAATATGAAAACCGAGCGCTGCTAAGCGCTCGATCATGAGTTCCTGGCAGCCCTCGTCGTCCGGCGTTACCGAGGCCCGGCTGAGCAGCTCAAAGGCGAGCGTGAGCGTCGGCGACAGTCCTTCAGGTTCAGTTGTGGGCATGCAGCGCCTCGTTCAGGGCGATAGCACTTTTATTGGTCAAGCACTCAATGCGGCCATTCTGGGAGTTGCGGCGCCATAGCTGATCGTCTTGCCCGGCCAGCTCGCGGGCGGCAACGGTGTTCACTTCCTGGCCCTGATCATCCAGTAAGGTCACTTTGGAGCCAGCGGTGATATACAGCCCTGCTTCTACCGTGCAGCGGTCACCCAGGGGAATGCCGATGCCTGCGTTGGCGCCGATCAAGCAGCCTTCCCCGACCTTAATGACGATATTGCCACCGCCAGAGAGAGTGCCCATGGTGGAGCAGCCGCCGCCCAAGTCGGAGCCTTTGCCGACCATCACGCCGGCTGAGATGCGGCCTTCGATCATGCCGGGGCCTTCGGCGCCCGCATTGAAGTTGACAAAGCCTTCGTGCATGACGGTAGTGCCTTCGCCCAGGTAAGCACCCAGACGTACGCGGGCGGTGTCGGCAATGCGGATACCGGTAGGCACCACGTAGTCAGTCATTTTGGGGAATTTATCGACACAGTCGACGGACAGCGCGCGGCCCGCCATACGTGCCTTCAAGCGGCGCGTAGGCAGCTCTTCAATGTCGATGGCGCCTTCGTTGGTCCAGGCAATATTGCGCAGAAGGCCAAACATGCCGGTGAGATCGAGACCGTGAGGTTTGACCAAGCGGTGGGACAGCAGATGCAGCTTTAAATACACCTCTGGCGCGGTTTGTGGCGCTTCGTCGCTCTCCAGGAACATCGCGACCAGGGGGCGCTGGCTGACAGAGAGCGCTTCGGCAAGCTCTGCCTGGGCGGAGTGCCCCGCGGCTTCTAACGCTTTAGCCAGGCGTGTGCAGTCTTCGGGCAAAAAGCTGATGGCGGCGTTGCCTTGGGGGGCGTCCAGAGCTTGTTTGGCGGCTTCCACCAGGCTGGCGGGTGGGTTGAGCAGCGGCGCCGGGTAGTAGATTTCCAGCCAGTCGCCCTGGGTGTTTTGGGTGCCGATTCCAAGCGCAAAGCTCAGCATAAGAAGGTGTCCTGTAGTGATAAATAGTGAAGAAAAGCAGGCAAAGCCAAGGTGCCTAGTTGCTTAAGTGCTTAGTTTCTCAAGTATCTAGTTGCTGAAGCACTTAGCCACTTGAGTACTTAGCCGAGCTTGTCGTAATCGCCCTCGCGGTAGCCGACTAAGATAGTGGAGTCGTCTACTTCGAGCAGCGGCCGCTTCAGCAGTGTGGGGTATTTCATCAGTAGCTGGCGGGCCGAGTTGGCGTCGTAATCTTTTTCCTCATCGGAAAGTTCGCGCCAGGTTTTGCTACGTTTGTTAATGACTTCCACAAGCGGCACGCGATGTAAAATGTGTTCTAGTAGCGCAGCAGATAGACCATCTTTGCGCAGATCGTGGGTTTTATACAGCAGCGCTTTCTCATCCAACGCTTTACGCGCTTTGCGGCAGGTATCGCAGTTATCGATGATATACAGCGTCAGCATACGACCTCCTGAGAATGTTGAACCAGAGAATGTGGAATAAGTTAACCGCGCTCGATGAGATGGCGAATTCGTTGGGCGGCTTCAAGGGTGGGCGCTAGCTCAGCCACCAGCGCTAGGCGCAAACGCCCTGAGCCGGGGTTAACGCCACTTTCACCCCTGCGTCCCATTAGGCTGCCGGGCAGTACGCTAACGTGCTGTTCGGCAAACAGCCTCTGCGTGAAGGCGATATCGTCGCCACCGGGCACCGCAGGCCATAGGTAAAAGCTAGCTTGTGGCGCGGGAAAATCCATGACTGGGGCAAGCACCTGGGTGACCGCGCTAAATTTTTCGCGGTAGGCGTCGCGGTTGGCGCGTACGTGCTGCTCGTCCTGCCAGGCGGCGATAGAGGCGTGCTGCAACGGCAGCGACATGGCACAGCCATGGTAAGTGCGGTAGCGCTGAAACGGTGTGAGCAGTGCCGCATCCCCCGCCACAAAGCCCGAGCGCAGGCCCGGCAAGTTGGAGCGCTTGGAGAGCGAGTGAAACACCACGCAGCGCCGGTAATCATCACGACCCAGCTCGGCGCAGGCTTGCAGCAACCCCGGTGGTGGGGCTGTTTCGTCAAGGTAGAGCTCCGAGTAACACTCGTCCGAGGCGATAATAAAGTCGTGTTCGTCGGCGAGGGCAATCAGCTGCTTAAATTCATCAAGGGACGTGACTGCACCGGTGGGGTTGCCCGGCGAGCAGGTAAAAACGATTTGCACGTCGCGCCACGTCGCGGCGGGCACGGCGTTAACGTCAGGTCGAAAATTGTTCTCAGCGGTACAGTCTAAATAGAGCGGCTCACCGCCTGCCAGCAGCGTCGCACCTTCGTAGATTTGATAAAACGGATTGGGCACCGCGACTTTCGCCGGGCGGGTGCGATCCAGCGCCGCCTGCACAAAGGCAAAAATGGCTTCCCGAGTGCCGTTAACGGGCACCACGTGCCGTTCGCTGTCGAGTTCGCGCAGTTGAAAGCGTTGGCTTGCCCAGTTGGCGATGGTTTGGCGGAGCGCTGGCAGGCCATTGGTCGCGGGATAACGGGCCATTTCCAGCTGGTGCGCCACCAGCGCTTCAAGCGCCGCAGGAAAGGGCGCGTGCTGGGGTTCGCCAATGGTCAGCGGAATATGCGCCAAGTCAGCTGGGGGCGTTAATGCGGCCTTCAGCGCGGCCAGCTTTTCAAACGGGTAAGGATGCAGGGCGTCGAGGTCGGCGTTCATGATGTGTCCGTTGATGGCTGGCGGCGTAAACCGTCGATTATAGGCAAGGCCCGGTGCAGGCTCAAACCTAACGAGGGTGTGATTTTGCAATGAATACTTTTACAGACACTCGATAGACGGGAGCGAGGGTAGGTTGGAGCGAGGGTCTTTCGCCATGGCCGGAAAAAATTCCTGACAATTCCGGCATTTCCGCCATCCCTGGCGGTCAGATGGCGAAAGTAGCGCCCCTGGAGGGGTTCACAGCGCCCTCGCGGAAACCTACCCTCGCCCCCAGGCTTGGCACTACAATCTCTGCATCAGCCTCGGGGTTCGGTGAATTATCTTTTAAACGCCCAACACTTCAATCAGACGTTCGCGCAGCTGCTGCTGGCGCTCGGGGTCAGTCAGCGGTTCGCCTGCTTTGGTGGTAATAAAAAAGACGTCTTCTACCCGCTCGCCGAGGGTGGCGATTTTTGCCGCGGACAGCGAGATGTCCTGCTCCATAAAGATACGTCCCACCCGGGCCAGCAGGCCGGGGCGGTCGGGAGCCGTTAGCTCCAGCAGCGTGCGCTCATTGGCCGGATCCTGCTCAATCAGCACCTCCGTGGGTACCTTGAAATGCTTGAGCTGGCGCGGCGTGTGGCGGGTGACGATATCCGGGTAGTCGTCAGGGTCATCGAGCTCTTCCACCAGGTGCCGGCGCATCTCTTCGATGTGGCCTGGGTCACGTATGGGCTGACCATGGCTGTCGAGCACAATAAAGGTGTTTAGCGTCCAATCGTTGTGGGAGGTCGCAATGCGCGCATCGTGAATCGAGAGCCCCAACTGCTCCATGGCAGCGGCGGTAGCAGCGAAAAGGTCGTCCACCGAACGGGTGTGGATAAACACTTTGGTGCCGCCTTCGGACATGTCCGCAGTAGGTGCGCTGATCAACACCAACGGCAGCGGCGACTGGTTGTGATTGAGAATGCCCTGGGTCTGCCAAACGATTTCGCTGGGGGCGTACTGCAGGAAGTAGTCTTCCCCTAGCGATTCCCAAAGATGATCGATTTGCTCACGATTAACGCCGATGGTTTGCAGCAAAGAGCGTGCTTCGGTGCGCGTTTCCCGCACCCAGTCGTCGCGGTCGGGCGGATTATTCAGGCCGCGGCGCAGGGCACGCTTGGTTTCGGCGTACAGCTGGCGCAGCAGCGACGCCCGCCAACCGTTCCACAGCGTGGGGTTAGTGGCATTGATGTCGGCCACGGTGAGCACGTAAAGGTAGTCCAGGCGCGTTTCGTTACGCACGATCAAGGCAAAATCACGAATCACATCGGGGTCGCTGATATCGCGCTTTTGCGCGGTCATCGACATCAATAGATGGTGTTCAACCAGCCAGCTGACCAGGTTAGTGTCGTGGGGCGAGACGTGGTGGCGCTGGCAAAAATGCTCAACGTCCCGGGCGCCGATTTCCGAGTGGTCGCCGCCGCGGCCCTTGCCAATGTCGTGAAACAGCCCGGCGATCCACAGCAGGTCGAGCTTGGGCAACTGCTGCATCAATGCCACCGCCACAGGAAAGTCACCCTTCGCTTCCGGTTTGCGGAAATTGTGCAGAAATTTGAGCAGCAGCAGGGTGTGGGCATCAACTGTGTAAATGTGGAAAAGGTCGTGCTGCATCAGCCCTATAGCGCGGCCAAATTCGGGCAGGTATTTGCCCAGAATCCCGTAGCGGTTCATGCGCCGCAACTGGCGGGGTACATTGCCGGGGGCGCGCAGAATAGCCATAAAGAGCCGCTGGTGGCGCGGGTCTTCCCGGTAGTGGTCGTCAATCTGGTGGCGATGATCGCGAATTAGTCGGATGGTATCGGCACGCACTCCTTCGATTTCGGGGTGCTTGGCCATCAGCAGGAATAGCTCCAGCATCGCCGCAGGGCGTTCACGGAAAAGTGTCCGCGAGCGCACCTGGATATAGCCGCCTTTGGTCTCGAAGCGCTCGTTGAGCTTGACGGTTTCCAGCGCTTCTTTGCCGCGCAGGATGACCTCGTCAAAGTGCTGCAGCAGCATATCGTTGAGACCTGCCAGCGCGGTGACGTGCCGGTAGTAGCGCTTCATAAACTGCTCAACCGCCAGACGTTCGGGCGTATCGCGAAAGCCGAACATTTCGGCGATGGTGCGCTGGTGGTCAAACAGCAGGCGATCTTCGGCGCGGTCGGTAAGCATATGCAGGGCATAGCGCACCTGCCACAAGAACGCCTGCCCCTGGCTTAAAATGCGCAGTTCGGCATCGTTCATAAAGCCGTTGGCGACGATATCGGTGTACTGCTCGGTACCGAAGTGGCGCTTGGCTACCCAGCCAATCATCTGGATGTCGCGCAGCCCGCCGGGGGAGCTTTTGAGGTTCGGCTCTAAGTGGTACTCGGAGTTGTTGTAGCGGTAGTGACGGGAAATCTGCTCCTGCCACTTGGCTTCAAAAAAGCGGTCGGCGGGCCAAATATGTTCGGCGCTGAGGCGTTCGCGCATCGCTTCGCGCAGGCTTTCTGGTCCCGCAATCAGGCGAGATTCGAGCAGGTTGGTAATCACCGTGACATCCGCTTCGGCTTCCCGCTCGCAGTCGCTAAGCGAGCGAACGCTATGACCAATTTCCAGGCCAATATCCCACAAGAAGGTGATAAAAGCGGTCAGCGGTTCGCGATAGGCGGTGTCGTCGTCCTGCTCCAATAGCAGCAGCAGATCGATATCCGAGTGGGGGTGTAGCTCACCACGGCCATAGCCGCCTACCGCCACCAGCGCAATTCCATCATCGGGCCACTCATGCTGCGCCCAGGCAATCGCCAGCAGCTGATCCAGGTACCAGGCGCGGCCGCGCACAAGGTCGCGAATGTCTGCACCGGCGCGAAACTGGTCGTCCAGGCGCGCTTGTAGCTCGCGCAGCGCGGCCTTGAAGGGCGCCACCGGCGAGCGAGATCCGGCAAGCTCAGTGCGGAAAAGATCCAGGTCGTAAAGCGTGGTGTCCGGCTCAAACCGGTGGTGGTGTAGTAGCATCAGTTGGGTAGAAAACTGAAGTCTTCATCGCCACGCGCGGTCAGTACTTCTACACCGCCCTCGGTCACCAGCAGCGTATGTTCCCACTGCGCTGAAAGGCTGCGATCTTTGGTAACGGCGGTCCAGCCATCGCGTAGCACCTTGGTTTTATACCCGCCGACGTTAATCATCGGCTCGATGGTAAAGCACATGCCTGCGGCGAGCTTAATGTCGGCATCCGGTGCGTAGCCGTCGTAGTGTAAAAACTGCGGCTCTTCGTGGAACTCGGCGCCGATGCCGTGGCCGCAGAAGTCGCGCACGACGGAGTAGCCGTTGCTTTCGGCATGTTTTTGAATCACGCGGGCAAGCTCCGAGAGGCGCACGCCAGGCTTCACTCGCTCGATGCTTTTATACAGGCATTCCTGAGTAATGCGACACAGCCGTTCGCCCTGAATCGTCTCACCCACTACGAACATCACGCTGGAGTCGCCGTGATAGCCGTCGGTGGTCTTAACGGTGATATCCAGGTTCATGATATCGCCATTTTTAAGCTTCTTGGCGTCGTCGGGGATGCCGTGGCACACCACATGGTTGATCGACGTGCAGGTCGCCTTGGGAAAACCATGGTAGTTCAGCGGTGCAGGGGTCGAGCCCAGCTCGTTAACAATATACTCATGACAGAGACGGTCAATTTCCCCCGTGCTAATGCCTGCCTGGATGTGGGGGGTGATCATTTCAATCACGCTAGCCGCTTGGCGCCCGGCTTCGCGCATGTGTTCGATTTCAGAAGGCGTCTTGATAGGAACGTTCATGAATGCTCGATATGAATGCAGAATGGAAAATTGAATGGCGCAATTTAAGACCGTCAAACGGGGTGCGACTTCATCTTGGCAATGATCTATGGTATAAAGCCGCGCGCTTTCCTGCAATCGTGATTCCGAGCTTCTTGGCTGGGAAGTACGCAGTAGGGCAGGGCGATGAATCCGCAGCGTGCTCGACTTACGGGCGCGATGCTTACTATCAAGCCTTAAAAACACACATGCACCGGCACATGGTCCCGGGTGCCGCTGGCAGCGTCTAACGTGGTCAACGGTCGGATCCATGGGGTGCGTGGAGGCCTAACCCGAGTTTTAGGAGTTCTACCATGTCTCACGTTAATATGCGTGACCTGCTTAAAGCAGGTGCTCACTTCGGCCACCAGACCAAGTACTGGAACCCGAAGATGAGCAAATTTATCTTCGGCGCGCGCAACAAGATTCACATCATCAACCTTGAGCACACCCTTCCGGCGCTGAACGAAGCGATCGATGTGGTCGAGAAGATGGCGGCATCCAACAACAAAATTTTGTTTGTTGGCACCAAGCGCAGCGCTAGCAAGGTAATTAAAGAAGAAGCTAACCGTGCTGGTCAGCCTTTCGTCAACCATCGCTGGTTGGGCGGCATGTTGACTAACTTCAAGACCATCCGTCAGTCCATTAAGCGTCTGCGTGATCTTGAAACCATGCGCGAAGACGGCACGTTCGAGAAGCTGACCAAGAAAGAAGTCTTGATGGCGACTCGCGAGCAGGACAAACTTGAGCGTTCTATCGGCGGTATCAAGAACATGGGCGGCCTACCGGACGCACTGTTCGTGATCGACGTTGACCACGAGCGCATCGCGATCAACGAAGCCAACAAGCTGGGCATCCCGGTTATCGGCGTGGTGGATACTAACTCCAACCCCGATGGCGTTGACTACGTAATTCCCGGCAACGATGACTCTATCCGCGCTATCCAGATCTACGTAAAAGCGATTGCGGATGCGTGTGGCCGTGCCAAAGAAGCCAACGCTCAAGAGTTTGTTGAAGTGACCGAAGAGGCCGCTGCAGCTGAAGACAACACTGCCGCTGAGTAATCGCAGCAGTGGGTGCGGTGAGCAGGTGTGCCGCATCAAGATAAAGGGGGCTTTGCCCCCTTTTTCCCGCTACAGATGAACTGTCTGAGCGGACGAATTTGCCGGCACTCAATACCGGCCCCGTAATACAGAGAGACATAGGGCAGCGTGATACATGATGGTCATTTATCATGCCTATACTCTGTGTTGCGTCTAACTCTCATAGAACCATTTCAGAGGTGAATTCTCATGGCAGCTATCAGCGCCTCTCAGGTCAAGGAACTTCGCGAACGTACCGGTCTCGGCATGATGGAGTGTAAAAAAGCACTCACCGAAGCCGACGGTGATATCGAAGTTGCGATTGAAAACCTGCGCAAAAGCTCCGGCCTAAAAGCAGCGAAGAAAGCCGATCGTATCGCCGCAGAAGGTGTAGTGGTTACGCGTGTAGCGGAAGACGGCAGCTACGGCGTAATGGTTGAAATCAACTCCGAGACCGACTTTGTTGCTCGTGATGACAACTTCATCGCGTTTGCTGACAAAATCGCCGGTGCTTTCTTCACCGCGAAAAGCGAAGATGTTGCCGCCGTTATGGCTGGCGAACTGGAAACTGCCCGCGAGCAGTTGGTTCAGAAAATCGGTGAGAATATCGGTGTGCGTCGTGCCATCGTAGTGAACGCTGTTGACGGTGGTCTGGTAGGCGAGTACGTCCACGGTGGCCGCATTGGCGTTCTGACCGTGCTAACAGGCGGCAATTCGCAAGTCGCGAAAGACGTTGCAATGCACGTGGCGGCGATCAACCCTGCGGTTGCGCATCCTGCCGATATGCCCCAAGAGCAGTTGGATCAGGAAAAAGCGATTATTCTGGCGCAGCCGGATATGGCCGGTAAGCCGGAGCAGATCGCAGAGAAAATGGTTCAGGGCCGCTTGAAAAAGTACTTGGCAGAAAACAGCCTGACCGAGCAGCCGTTTGTTAAAGACCCGAACCAGACTGTGGCTGAGTACGTGAAAGCCGCAGGCGGCGAAGTGGTAAGCTTCACACGCTTTGAAGTTGGTGAAGGTATCGAGAAAGAAGAAGTCGACTTCGCTAAAGAAGTTATGGAACAGGCTGGCCGTCGCTGAGGTCAGAGGTTTCAGAAAAAAGATGGCGTGCGCGTGAGCGCACGCCTTCGCGTATCCGGCCCCTGTATAACCGGTGTTAGTTAGCCGACCCTGATAACGGGTTTATACAGCGGGGCTGCCCCGCCTGCCTGTTTACAGGTCTGCCTCAGGAGAGATGCCATGTCGCGTGATGTTCAAGAACCTACCCCCCATGTAGCACCCAGCAAGGCTGAGGGTTCGAAGTCAAAATACAAACGTATTTTGCTCAAGCTTTCTGGCGAAGCGCTGATGGGTGAACACGATTTTGGTATTGACCCTAAAGTGCTTGACCGGATGGCGTTGGAGATCGGCCAGCTCGTCGGTATTGGGGTACAGGTAGGCATCGTGATTGGCGGTGGTAACTTGTTTCGCGGTGCGGCGCTCAATGAGGCTGGCATGGATCGCGTCACCGGTGACCATATGGGCATGCTGGCGACCGTAATGAATGCGCTGGCAATGCGTGATGCGCTAGAGCGCTCCAATATCCGCTCGCGCGTGATGTCGGCTATCCCAATGAGCGGCGTTGTAGAGCACTACGACCGTCGCACGGCCATTCGCTACTTAACCTCCGGGGACGTAGTGCTGTTCTCTGCAGGCACAGGCAACCCCTTCTTCACCACCGATTCTGCAGCTTGTTTGCGCGGCATTGAGGTGGACGCCGACGTAGTGATCAAGGCGACCAAAGTCGATGGCGTCTACAATAAAGACCCGGTAAAACATCCGGATGCGGTGAAGTACGACCAGCTCTCTTACGACGACGCCCTGGATCAAAAATTGGGCGTTATGGATTTGACCGCTATCTGCCTGGTACGTGACCATAATATGCCGGTGCGGGTATTTGATATGAATAAGCCTGGCGCCCTACTGAATATGGTCGTAGGGGGCAAGGAAGGCACGCTGATATACAGAGGGTAATGACGTGATCAACGATATTAAGAAAGATGCCGATTCGCGCATGCAAAAAAGCGTTGAGGCGCTGCATAGCAACTTCAATAAAATTCGTACCGGTCGTGCTCACCCGAGCATTTTAGACGCCGTTACCGTGGACTATTACGGCAGCCAGGTACCGCTTAGCCAAGTGGCATCGGTCAACGTTGAGGACGCTCGCACGCTGACGATTGCGCCGTGGGAGCAGGGTATGGTGCAGAAGATCGAAAAGGCCATCATGACCTCTGATCTTGGCTTGAACCCGGCCAGTGCAGGCAACGTGATCCGTGTGCCAATGCCGATGCTCACCGAAGAGACCCGCAAAGGTTATATCAAGCAGGCGCGTAGCGAAGCTGAAAACGCTCGCGTTGCCGTGCGTAACGTACGTCGTGATGCTAACGGTGATTTCAAGTCGTTGTTAAAAGATAAAGAGATTACCGAAGACGATCAGCGTGAAGGCGAAGATGCGATTCAAAAGCTGACCGACAAGTATATTGCTGAGATCGATAAAGCGCTGACTGCAAAAGAGCAGGATCTCATGCAGGTATAAACCTGTGCTTTATTCAGCCGCGGGCAGCTTTGGCTGCCCGTTTTGCCACACTCTGGCTGGTTTTTTTATGACTGACCTTTGGTGCGAGAATCCATGACGTCACCGCAGCTTCCTGAAAAACAGCCGGACGACGCCAGCGCGTCTTCTCTGGCCGGGGAGGCCCCGCCGTCTCACGTTGCCATCATTATGGATGGCAATAACCGCTGGGCGCGCGCGCGCGGGCTTTCGGGGGTGCGTGGGCACCGGGCTGGGGTGGAAACCGTTCGTGCGGTGATTCAGCGAGCCGCCGAGCGCGAGGTGCAAACCCTCAGCCTGTTTGCTTTCTCCAGCGAAAACTGGAAGCGTCCGGCCGCAGAGGTCAACGCCTTGATGGAGCTGTTTTTGATGGCGCTTAAGCGTGAAGTCAAAAAGCTCAATGAGCGTAATGTGCGCCTCTCGATCATTGGCGAACAGCGGGGTTTTTCCCACGCCATCCAAAAGCATATTCAGCGTGCTGAAGCGTTAACCGCGGACAATACAGGGATGCATCTGGTGATTGCCGCCAACTATGGGGGGCAGTGGGATATCGCACGGGCGGCGCGCACCTTAGCCGAGCAGGTGGCGGCTGGGGAGTTATCGCCTGAGCAAATCGATGAAGCGTGCTTCGACACTGCAATGGGGACTGATGACGTGCCGCCGGTGGATCTGTGTATACGTACCAGTGGTGAGCAGCGGCTATCCAACTTTATGCTTTGGCAGTTGGCCTATGCTGAGCTGCACTTTTCCCCGCTGCTATGGCCCGATTTCGGTGCGGATGCGTTTGATGCGGCATTAAACGACTTCTGCCAGCGCCGTCGTCGCTTTGGCATGACGGACGAACAAATAGAGGCGCAGGGTGCTTAAACAGCGGATTATCACCGCAGCCTGGCTAGCACCCCTGGTGCTGGCTGGCCTGTTTGGTTTAGACGGCGGCGCTTTTGCGCTATTTACGGCGTTGATGGTGCTACTCGCCACTTGGGAGTGGGCCAATCTGGCGGGCGTTACCCGTACCGCACAGCGTGCTCAGCTAGTGGCCGTGATGGCGGTGTTGATGCTGGTCATGTGGCTGGCCGGAGCTGCCACATCAATATGGCCGCTTTGGTTCTCTGCTGCCGGTTGGCTGGTGAATCTCTACTGGGTAACCCGCTACCCTGCGGCGGGGGAGCAGTGGCAGTCCACCGTGCGGCGCCTGGCGATGGGCCTGTGGGTGCTATTGCCCTGCTGGGTGGGCTTTAACGTTCTGCGTGACATCGGTATGGCTTGGCTGCTGTTTGTGCTGCTGCTGGTTTGGTGCGCGGATATCGGCGCCTACTTTGTGGGGCGACACTGGGGCAAGCGCAAATTGGCTCCCCACGTGAGCCCTGGCAAATCATGGGAGGGCGTATACGGCGGCTTAGCGGCGACCACTATTCTGGCTATTCTCTTTGCGCTGTGGTTGCCGCTGGGCCTGGTGGGTGGAATTACCCTGATACTCATCACCGCCGTGGTCACTTTGGCCTCTGTGCTAGGGGATCTACTGGAAAGCATGCTCAAGCGCCATCGTAATATCAAAGATTCGAGCCAGTTGTTGCCCGGCCATGGCGGTGTGCTGGATCGCATTGATAGCCTCACCGCGGCGATACCGCTGTTTGCACTGTTCTATGTGGAAGTACTGGTTGAGGTGTTTGCTCGGGTGCCGCCGCTATGAGCCAACTCGCTAATAGGCAACGTGTGACCGTGCTTGGCTCGACAGGCTCTGTGGGCACTAGCACGCTGGATGTGATTAGTCGCCACCCAGACCGCTATTGCGTGCATGCCCTGACCGCGCACACCTCAAAAGAGGCTCTGCTAGCGCAGTGCTTGGCGCATCGCCCTGCGGTCGCCGTGTTGGATAATGAGGCCGATGCCGCTTGGCTGCGCCAAGAGCTTAAGCGGGCTGGGCAGTCAACTGACGTGAGCGCAGGCCCAGAGGCGCTGTGCGATGTTGCCCGGGACGCCAGCGTCGACTGCGTAATGGCGGCCATTGTCGGCTCGGCGGGCTTACTGCCTGCCCTAGCCGCTGCGGAAGCAGGCAAGCGCGTGTTACTGGCCAATAAGGAGGCGCTGGTGATGAGCGGCGCGCTGTTTATGGAGGCCGTTTCCCGCTCTGGCGCAACATTACTACCGATTGATTCCGAACATAATGCCATTTACCAGTGTCTACCTGCGGAGCACCGCGGCGGACTTGCCAAGCACGGCGTTCGTCAACTGCTGCTAACGGCCTCTGGCGGGCCGTTTCGTACCTGGAGCCAGGCGGAAATCAATAATGTCACTCCCGAACAGGCCTGCGCTCACCCGAACTGGTCAATGGGACGTAAAATATCGGTGGATAGCGCCACACTGATGAATAAAGGGCTAGAGCTTATTGAAGCCTGCTGGCTGTTTGATGCCACGCCCGAACAAATCCAGGTGGTGGTGCACCCGCAAAGCGTGATTCACTCCATGGCGGCGTATCAAGATGGTTCGGTGATTGCACAGTTGGGTAATCCTGATATGCGCATCCCCATCGCCTACGGGCTAGCGTGGCCGGAGCGCATTGATGCCGGGGTTGAGACACTGGATCTTTTTCAGGTGGCGCGGCTTGATTTTGAAGCCCCCGATGAAACTCGCTTCCCCTGTTTAGGGCTTGCCCGTGAAGCGATGCGGCAAGGTGGCATGGCACCCGTTGTGCTCAACGCTGCCAATGAGGTTGCAGTTGAAGCATTCCTACAGCGTCGAATCGGCTTTACAGCCATTGGGCAACTGGTCGCCGACGTCTTGTCGCGCCCCTATCAAGGCCGTGTTGATAGCCTTGATAGCGTATTAGCAACGGATCAGTGGGCGCGACAGCAGGCGCTGGAACTGGTAACAAAATGATACGCTTAAGCATTCGCTGGGCTGGTCGTTAGAGCGGGGCATTAAGGAGTTCAGTGTGGGCCTTATACAGAATATTTTAGCGGTCATTGTGGTGTTGGGCCTGTTAGTGACCTTCCACGAGTTTGGCCATTTTTGGGTGGCGAGGCGCTGTGGGGTCAAAGTGCTACGGTTTTCTGTAGGCTTTGGTAAGCCGCTATGGTCGCGGGTTGACCGCCACGGCACCGAGTTCGCGATAGCCGCCATTCCGCTGGGTGGCTATGTCAAAATGCTCGATGAGCGTGAGGCGCCGGTTCCGGAAGAGCAGCTTGATCAGGCATTTAACCGCAAAACCGTGTGGCAGCGCATTGCGATTGTGGCGGCAGGGCCAATCGCCAACTTCTTGTTAGCGATTGTGGCTTACTGGGCACTGTTCGTGGCGGGTACCACGGTGGTGTCGCCAATGGTAGGTAGCGTTGCGCCTGACTCGCCCGCCGCCGAAGCCGGACTTGCCAATGGCGATGAAATTGTCGCCATTCAGGGCGATGAGATGCGCTCTTGGGAAGATGTTAACCTCAAACTGGTATCGATTATTGGTTTCAGCGGTGAGCTGGATATAGACGCCCGCCCCGAAGGCGCGAGCGACCCTCAACGTTTTGGCTTATCGGTGACTGATTATTTGGTTCGCCAAGATCCGCCACAGCCGCTGCAATCGCTGGGTATTACTCCTTGGCAGCCGGAATTTCCGGCCGTTTTAGGCCAAGTAGTGAGCGGAGAGGCCGCCGAGCAAGCAGGCCTTGAGGCGGGCGATAGGATGGTGGCGATTAATGGCGAACCAGTGGATGATTGGATGCACTTCGTTAATATGGTGCGAAGTAGTCCTGGTGAAACCCTGCAGCTCACCTATGAACGTAATGGCGAGCAGTCGAGTGTTGATTTAACCCCCGGGCGTAACCGCTTGGACACTGGGGTTGAAATTGGTTATATCGGTGCAGGCGCCGAGCAGGTCGAGTGGCCAGCAGCGTTTCAGCGTGAAATCCGTTACGGCCCTATCGAAGCGTTAGGCCAGGCTGTTTCGCGCACTGGAGAGATGACGCTCTTAACCTTAGATGCCATACGCAAAATGTTTGTCGGGCTTATCTCGCCTTCCAATTTGTCCGGGCCAATCACCATTGCACAGATCTCTGGTGATTCGGCCCGTGCAGGGATGGAAGCGTTTATTGGCTTTCTAGCGTATCTTTCTATCAGCCTTGGGGTACTAAACTTACTACCTATCCCGGTGCTCGATGGTGGCCACTTGCTCTATTATTTTATGGAGGTCGTGCGTGGACGGCCAGTATCCGAAAGAACCCAAGCCGTAGGACTGCGCATTGGGCTTGCCATGGTCGGCACCCTGATGTTGATGGCCCTCTATTTTGATCTGATGCGCCTGTGGTAATGACGCGTGTAGCGCGCAGGATGCCTTGTCATCTGCCTGCACAAATGTATATGGTGCCTTTCTGGAATGATAGGCAGACCAACGCGAGCGAATTGACTGCATGAAAATCAAGACCCTTGGAATGGCGGCACTCTTGCTGGCAGGCGCCAGCGGCGCCCAAGCACAATCCTTTGATGTTTCAGACATTCGAGTGGAAGGACTGCAGCGGGTATCCGCCGCCTCGGTCTTCAATGCATTTCCGGTGAGTGCCAATGAGCGCGTCAGCGAAGAGCAATTAGCTGCTGCTGCCCGTGACTTATTTGCCACAGGGCTATTTGACGATGTCTCCCTGGCGCGCGAAGGCGATGTACTGGTTATTCAGGTCGTCGAGCGTCCGACTATTGCGCGGCTACAGATCAGCGGCAACGATCAAATCTCCGAAGAGGACTTGCGCAATGGTTTGCGTGAATCAGGGCTCTCGGAAGGCCAGGTACTGGAGCTCTCTACGCTGGAAGAGATACAGCGCGAGCTGGAAGGCGTCTACCAGTCTCAAGGTCGCTACAGCGCCAGCATCGATACCGAAGTGGAAGAGGTCGATGAGGGCCGGGTTCAGGTCAATATCAATATCAACGAAGGCGAAGTGGCCAAGATTCGCCAAATCAATATCGTTGGTAACGAAGCCTTTGATGATGAGACGCTGCGTGGCGTGTTTGAGTTAAATGATCGGCCAGGACGCTTTTTCGGCTGGTTCTCTAGCGACGAGTACTCCCGTGAAGCGCTTTCCGGTGATATTGAGCGGCTGCGTTCATTCTACTTGGATCGCGGCTACGTCAACTTCGATGTCACGTCCACTCAGGTATCGATTGGCCCTGAAAAGTCCGAAATCTTTATTACTCTGAACGTCGATGAAGGCGCCCAGTACCGGGTGGGCAATATTCGTTTCGCGGGTGATCTACAGATCAGCGAAAACGAAGCTCGCCAGTTACTCACCGTTAAAGAAGGAGAGATTTTCTCCCGCGGCGATGTGAATGCCTCCACCGAAGCCCTGCGCCAGCGTTTGGGTGCCGAAGGCTTCGCCTTTGCTGATATTCAAGGCGTGCCTGAAATGGCAGGGGACGGTGAAACGGTCGATCTGGTGATTGCTGTCAATCCCGGTGAACGCGCCTACGTGCGTCGTATCGAGTTCTACGGTAATACGACTACTCAGGATGAAGTACTGCGGCGTGAAATGATTCAGTTGGAGGGCGCACCCGCTTCCACCGAAGCCATTACACAATCGCGTCAGCGCCTTGAACGCCTGGGCTTTTTTAGCCAAGTAGAAGTGGATACCCAGCCTGTACCTGGTGAGCCGGATTTACTCGACGTTACTTATAATGTCGAAGAGCAGCCCTCGGGGTCGGTCTCTGCCAGCGTTGGTTTCTCCCAGAGTGCCGGGGTTATTTACGGTGTCGGCTTGTCACAAAATAACTTCTTGGGTACGGGTAACCGGGTCAATGTAGGGGCTCAGCGCAGCGACACCTTTACCAGTGTGAACTTTGGCTTCACTGATCCCTACTGGACGTTGGATGGCATTTCTCGCGGCTACAATGTTTTTTACCGCGAAACAGATTACGCCGATTCGGATATTTCGACGTTCTCGACGGATGCCTATGGTGCCGGTATCAACTTTGGTTACCCCGTAAGCGAACTGTCGCGTCTTAACTTCGGTGCCAGCGTTGAAGACCTAACGGTGAAAACCTACTTCGACACGGCCTCAGAAATTCGTCGCTATGTGGAAGATCAGGGCGAAGATGCGCAAAGCCTGAAGCTGACCGCTAGTTGGACACGCAACAATCTCAACCGCGGTATTATGCCGACCGATGGCAACTATCAGCGACTGTCGCTGGAAACCGGCGTGCCGGGCAGTGATTCGGAGTACTACAAGCTGCGCGCCCGTGCTCAACAGCTCTTCCCGATTAACGATGACGAGTCCTGGGCGTTCAAATTTACCGGCAATGTCGGCTATGCCGATACGCTGGGCGGCAACGATCCCTTCCCCTTCTATGAAAACTTCTACGCGGGTGGTCTTGGCTCGGTGCGTGGCTTCACGTCGAATACGCTTGGGCAGCGCACCACGCCAGCAACCGAAGGCGGCCGTGACCGCACGCTGGGCGGTAACGTTTCAGTAGAAGGTAGCGCCGAGATCATTTTCCCGCTGCCCTTTGTTGAAGATCAGCGCGCGCTGCAAACATCGCTATTCTTGGATGGCGGTAATACCTTCCTGACCTCTTGCTACGATGTGCTTGCAGAAGACGCAGGGCGTCAGCAGTGTAACTCCGGCGTTGATCTAGGCGATTTGCGCTACAGCGCCGGTATTGGCCTCTCTTGGCTGACACCGGTAGGCCCGCTGACCTTTAGCATTGCTGAGCCATTGAACGATAAGAGCGGTGACGACACTCAGTTCTTCCAGTTCTCATTAGGACAAACGTTCTAAAGGGCAAACGTTCTAATTTTGCTAGACCGCGTGCCATGGTGGCGCGCGCTAGCGTGACCTAAGGAGATAACATGATGCGTAAACTGACAGCGGTGGTATGCCTGTTGGGCGCGATGATTTTGCCCGCTCACGCTGCAGAAGTAGCAGTGTTGGATTGGCGAGCAGCATTGATGAATACCCAGTCCGCACAGGCGTCAATGAGTACTCTGGAAGGGCAAATTGGCAATCAGCAGCGTGAAGCGCAAAACCTGGGTAATGAGTTGCAGCAGCTTCAGCAGCGTTTGCAGAACGAAGGCGAAACGATGGCTCAGTCCCAGCGGGAGTCGCTGATTAGCGAGCTTCAGCAGAAAGGCAGCCGTTTTGAACAGCTTCGCCAGGAAGTAATGCAGGCACAGCAGCGTTCCGAGCAGCAGTTTTTAGAAGGCGCCGAGCCTAAGCTGGAACAAGCGGTAGCAGAAGTGCTGGAACGCCATGGTATTGATGTGCTGGTTGAACCCCAGGGCGTACTGCACTCAGGTGTGGATCTGCCCAATGTGACCGATGAAGTCACCCAGATTTTTGATACCTTGAACTAAATTTAAACGCTAATTGGTGTGGTCAGGCCACACCAACGCTTCCCTGGGCTCCCATGACGCACGCTTCTCATCACTTTACCCTCGCAGACATTGCGCGCCAATTGGGCATTGCCGTCAGCGGTAATGCCCAGCAGCCGATACGCGGCTTGGCGACGCTAAAAGAAGCGCAGCCGGATCAAGTGGCTTTTCTGGCCAATCGTGCCTACCTGAAAGATTTGGCGACGACCAAGGCGGCCGCGGTATTGCTGCACCCTGAGCATGGCAAGCACTGCCCGGTAGCGCGTCTGGAAATCGATAACCCTTACTTGGGCTATGCCAAGCTATCGCAGTTGTTTGACCCACTGCCTGCCCGCGATATCGTCGGTATTCACCCCACCGCCGTCGTGGCGGAAGATGCTCAGCTAGGCGCCGATGTCTGCATTCAAGCTCATGCAGTGATTGAATCAGGCGTGGTGCTGGGCGACCGTGTGGTCATTGGGGCGGGCAGCGTGGTGGGAGCCGATACAATTATCGGCGAAGCAACGCGTCTGCACGCCAATGTCACCCTCTGCCATGGCGTGGTTATCGGTAAACGGGGCATCTTGCAAAGCGGCTGTGTGATTGGCGGCGACGGCTTCGGGTTTGCCCACGATGGCGCTGGCTGGCATAAAATCGCCCAATTGGGGGGCGTAGTGCTTGGCGACGACGTTGAAGTAGGCAGTTGCTCCAGCATCGATCGTGGCGCTTTGGGAGATACGGTGATTGGTGATGACGTCAAAATTGATAGTCAGGTACAAATCGCCCATAACGTCATTATCGGTGACCACAGCGCCTTAGCAGGCTGTGTGGGCATTGCTGGTTCGACCAAGGTCGGTAAGCACTGCATGCTGGGTGGTGGGGTCGGTTTATCCGGTCACCTAACCATTTGCGACGGCGTTCAGGTGACAGGTATGAGCCTTGTCACGAACTCAATCCATGAACCGGGGGTCTACTCATCCGGTACTGGCGCCATGGCTAATGCCCAGTGGCGTAAAAACGCGGTGCGTTTTAAACAGCTTGATGACATCGCTAAGCGCCTGGCTCGATTGGAAAAAAAGCAACGTGAATAGTAACGGCTGCATGACTTTTACCCGCTGCTGGTTTGAGACTAGATAACAGCGGGGTATAATCCACAGCCTTTTAACCAGTGCACGTGCTGGTATTTGCCTGACACTCTTCAGGAGCTGCAGGTTTTTGTTATTTTAGAGGTCGCTACGATGGTTATGGATATCAATGAAATTCGCGAGTACTTGCCCCACCGTTACCCCTTTTTGCTGGTGGATCGAGTAACGCAATTAACCACCGGCGAATCCATCGTTGCGTACAAAAATGTCAGCATTAATGAGCCATTTTTTAACGGCCACTTTCCGCATCACCCGATTATGCCCGGCGTACTGGTGATTGAAGCCCTGGCCCAGGTATGCGGCATTCTCGGTTTTAAAACGGTCAATAAACTGCCTGCCGATGGTTATGTGTACTATCTCGTGGGCAGCGATAAAGTGCGCTTTAAACGCCCGGTAATGCCGGGCGACAAGCTCACCTTAGAGGCCGACGTGATTAGAGGTAAACGGGGTATCTGGAAATTTGCATGCCGTGCCACGGTTGACGGTGAGCTGGCCTGCGAAGCAGAAATTATTTGTGCCGAGAGGAAGGTGGCTTGATACATCCGACTGCACTGGTCGACCCGGCGGCGCGCCTTGCCGACGACGTTGAGGTTGGCCCCTTTAGCATCATTGGCCCCGACGTCACGATCGGCGCGGGCTCCGTGATAGGCCCTCATGTGGTGGTTAAAGGCCCCACCTCGCTAGGCGAACGTACGCGTATCTTTCAGTTTGCCTCGGTAGGTGAAGACTGTCAGGACAAAAAATACGCAGGCGAACCCACGCGGTTAGTGATGGGCGACGATAATGTGGTCCGTGAAGGCGCCACGATTCATCGAGGCACCGTTCAGGATCGCAGCGAAACCACCATTGGTTCGCGCAACCTGTTTATGGCCTACGTGCATGTCGGCCATGACTGCGTGATTGGTAACGACTGCATTTTAGCCAATCAGGTTACCTTGGCGGGCCATGTCACCGTCGGTGATCATGCCATTCTGGGTGGGTTGGCGGCAGTGCATCAGTTCTGTCACTTTGGCGATCACGCCATGGCCGGTGGTGGCTCGATTATCACCAAGGACACACCCGCCTATATCATGATTAATGGCAACCCTGCCGAAGCGCGTGGACTCAACCTAGTGGGCTTAAAGCGCCGCGGCTTTAGCCGCGAAGCAGTTAGCGCCTTAACCACCGCCTATAAAATGGTTTATCGCCAGGGGCTGACTACAGAGCAGGCGCTTGTCGAAATGCGTAGCCGCTTTGATTTGCCCGAGATCGAGCATTTCGCCGCCTCCATTGAGCGTTCTACCCGCGGCATCACCCGTTAACCCATGCTAATCATTTTATGACCCTGCAACGTGTCTATCTCGTGGCTGGGGAACTCTCCGGCGATATCCTCGGCGCTGGGCTGATGCGCGAGCTTAAAGCACGCTACCCTGGCGTCGAGTTTCGTGGCATCGGCGGGCCGCGCATGCAGGCGGAAGGCATGGAGAGCCGCTTCCCTTTAGAGACCCTCGCGGTAATGGGGCTGGTTGAAGTGCTTAAGCATCTCCCCGAACTGATCCGTGTGCGGCGCACCCTAAAAGCCGAAGCGCTGGCCTGGCAGCCGGATATTATGCTCGGCATCGATGCGCCTGATTTCAATTTAGGCCTGGAGCGCCAGCTCCGCGAAACGGGTATTACCACTGCCCATTACGTAAGCCCTTCCGTATGGGCGTGGCGTCAGGGGCGGGTAAAAGGCATCTCTAAATCGGTGGACGGCATGCTGACACTGCTCCCTTTTGAAGCCGCCTTCTATCGCAAACACCGTGTTCCCGTTGCCTTTGTGGGTCACCCTCTGGCCGACGAAATGCCGCTGGAAAATGACCGTATTGCCACCCGTCAGGCGCTGAAGCTGGCGCCGGATAGTCAGGTGTTAGCGCTGCTGCCCGGCTCCCGGGCCAATGAAATTCGCTTTTTGGGTGACACCTTTCTTAACGCTGCCGAACAGCTCTGCCAGCGCCACCCCACGCTGCAAGTGGTGATTCCTGCAGCCACCGCTGATCGCCGCCGGGAAATCAGCGCACTGCTGGCTAGTTACCCGCTGTTGGTGGAGCGTACTGCGCTTTTGGATGGTCAGGCCCGCGAAGCCATGGTGGCGAGCGATGTGGTACTGCTGGCCTCGGGTACCGCCGCGCTGGAAGCCATGCTGTGCCACCGCACCATGCTAGTGGCCTACAAAATGGCCCCAGCCACCCACTGGCTGGCTAAACGAATGGTGAAAACCCAGTGGGTATCGCTACCCAATTTGATTGCCCAGGAGACGCTGGTACCCGAGCTGATTCAAGACGCCGCCTCTCCAGAGGCGATTGCCGAGCAGCTCAGCGCTATGTTGGCCGACGAGGCAAGTCGACATGCCTTGGAAACACGCTTTGCCGAGATGCACGCCACGCTCCAGCGCAATGCCAGCCGTCGCGCCGCCGAGGCGATTAACCTGTTGGCCGCGGGTCAGCCGCTGGAGAGTGTTGATGGCCATTGAGCACTGGTTGATCGAGCACAAGGATTTTCCAACGCTGGAAATTGCCTACAACGGCAAGCGGCTGGCGGGGGTCGATGAAGTAGGCCGAGGGCCGCTGATCGGCAGCGTGGTGGCCGCGGCGGTGATTCTCGACCCCGCTCAGCCGATTGACGGTCTTACCGACTCTAAAAAGTTGACGGCGCGCAGGCGTGAAGCACTGGATACACAAATTCGCGAGCGGGCGCTGGCCTTTGCCGTGGCAGAAGCCAGCGCAGCAGAAGTGGATGCGCTGAATATTTACCACGCCACCCACTTGGCCATGCGTCGAGCCATTGATGCGCTGGCACCGGCGGCGGAATATCTACTCGTGGATGGCAACAAATTACCTGGCCATCTGTTGCCTGGCCAGGCCGTGGTAAAGGGCGATTCACGCCACTGTGCGATTGCCGCGGCGTCGATTTTGGCCAAGGTCGCTCGCGATGCGCAGATGGTCGCCTTGGATGAGTGCTATCCTGAGTATGGTTTTGCGCGCCATAAAGGCTACCCGACCAAAGAGCACCTGACGGCGCTTGCAGCTCACGGGCCACTGGCCGAACATCGTCGTAGCTTCGCGCCTGTGCAGCGTCAGTTGGCGCTGCTTTAACGTATTTTTCTTCACCTAGCGTTTTGCTGAGAGTCTCATGACGGTTCCGTTCGTTCATTTACGTTTGCACAGTGAATATTCCCTGGTCGATGGCTTAGTGAAGCTAAAGTCGCTGGTTAGCACCACGGCTGAACGGGCGATGCCAGCGCTGGCCTTGACCGATGAAACCAACCTGTTCGGCCTGGTGAAGTTCTACAAAGCCGCCCAGGGGGCGGGGTTGAAGCCGATTATTGGCAGCGACTTATGGCTCCATAATCCCCATGACGAGTCCCACCCTTACCGGCTAACGCTGCTGGCGATGAACGATATTGGCTATCGCAACCTGACCGAGTTGATCTCGAAAGGTTGGACGCATGGTCAACGGCAGGGGCGCGCCATTCTCGATAAACAGTGGGTGCTGGAGCAGAGCGAAGGCTTGATTGCGCTTTCCGGCGCGCGGGAGGGTGAGATTGGCCGCCACCTGCTATCTGATCACGAACAGGATGCGCGGGTGCTGCTCGAAGAGTGGCAGGCGGCCTTTCCCGAGCGCTTTTATCTAGAGTTGATTCGCACCGGGCGCCCGCTGGAAGAGGCCTGCGTTCACGCCAGCGTCAAGCTGGCCATTGAAACAGGCACGCCAGTGGTGGCGACCAATGACGTGCGCTTTCTTGAGCGCGAAGATTATTGGGCCCACGAGACCCGCGTCGCCATCGGTGAAGGTAAAGCGCTGGACGACCCACGCCGCGAACGCCGCTACACTGAAGAGCAGTACTTAAAAAGCCCCGACGAGATGGCGGCGCTGTTTGCCGATATCCCCGAAGCGCTGGAAAACAGCGTGATGATCGCCGAGCGCTGCAGCGTGGATGTGCGCCTGGGCGAGATTTTCCTGCCCGAGTTCGGCATTCCCGAAGGGATGACCCAGGATGAGTTCTTCCGCAAAGTATCCCATGACGGTTTAACCGAGCGGTTGGATTTTTTGTTTCCCGCTGAACGCTACCCCCGCGACAGCGAAGAGTACCAGGCGATCGACCAGCGCTACCGCGACCGGCTGGAGTTCGAGCTCAACGTTATTATCCAGATGGGGTTCCCTGGCTACTTCCTGATCGTGATGGACTTCATCCAGTGGGCCAAGGACAACCGCGTACCGGTAGGCCCGGGGCGTGGTTCCGGTGCTGGTTCGCTAGTGGCCTACGCGCAAAAGATCACTGACTTAGACCCGATTGGCTACGACCTGCTGTTCGAGCGCTTTCTTAACCCCGAACGTGTCTCCATGCCCGACTTTGACGTCGACTTCTGCATGGAAAAACGCGACAAGGTGATCGAGTACGTAGCCGAGCGCTACGGGCGCAATGCGGTCTCCCAGATTGTTACTTTTGGCACCATGGCGGCGAAGGCCGTGGTGCGCGACGTCGCCCGTGCCCAAGGCCGTCCGTACTCGCTGGGGGATAAGCTCTCCAAGCTGATTCCCTTTGAAGTAGGCATGACCCTGGCCAAGGCGATTGAGCAGGAACCCGCGCTCAAAGAGTTTATCGGCAACGATGAAGAGGCCGAAGAGATCTGGGAAATGGCGCTCAAGCTTGAGGGCACCACCCGGGGCACCGGCAAGCACGCCGGTGGCGTGGTCATCGCCCCCACCAAACTGACCGATTTCTCACCGCTGCTCTGCGATGAAGATGGCTCCGGCTTGGTGGTACAGTTCGATAAAAACGATATTGAAGAGGCGGGGCTGGTCAAGTTCGACTTCCTGGGCCTGCGGACGCTGACGATTATCGACTGGGCACTAGAGATGGTCGACAAGGTGCGCAGCGTTAACGGCCAGGATCCGCTCAACATCGACAGCATCCCGCTGGACGACGTGCCAACCTTCGAGATGCTCAAGCGCGCTGAAACCACGGCGGTCTTCCAGCTCGAATCCCGCGGCATGAAGGAGCTGATCAAGCGCCTGCTGCCTGACTCCCTGGACGATATGATCGCCCTGGTGGCACTGTTCCGCCCCGGCCCACTGCAGTCGGGCATGGTCGACGACTTTATCAACCGTAAGCACGGCCGGGCCGAAGTCTCTTATCCACACCCGGATTACCAGCACGAGCTGTTGAAACCTGTCTTGGCGCCCACCTACGGCATCATCCTCTACCAAGAGCAGGTCATGCAGATCGCTCAGGTAATGGCAGGCTACAGCCTCGGCCAGGCCGATATGCTGCGCCGTGCCATGGGTAAGAAAAAGCCCGAAGAGATGGCCAAGCAGCGTGACGGCTTTATGGAGGGGTGTGCCGCCAACGGTATCGATAAAGACCTGGCCGGTAACATCTTTGACCTGGTAGAGAAATTCGCCGGTTACGGCTTTAACAAGTCTCACTCGGCTGCCTACGCGCTGGTCTCTTACCAAACCGCGTGGCTGAAAGCCCACTATCCGGGGCCCTTTATGGCCGCCGTTATGTCCACGGAAATGGACAACCTGGATAAAGTGGTGCCGCTGATTGAGGAGTGTCGGAATCTCAAACTCACCGTAACGCCGCCGAACGTCAACGTCGGTGGTTACAAGTTCACCGTCGATACCGATGCGCGTGTGGTCTATGGGCTAGGCGCAATTCGCGGCGTGGGCGAAGGGCCCATTGGCGCCATTGTCGAAGCCCGCGAGGCAGATGGCCCTTTCAAAGATATCTTCGATTTCTGCCGCCGCATTGATCCCAAGCGGATGAATAAGCGCACCCTGGAGGCGCTGATTCGCTCCGGCGCGCTGGATACCCTAGGCCCCAATCGTGCGGTGCTGTTCGCAGCGATGGAGGACGCGCTAAAAGCCGCTGCCCAAAACCACGCCAATCAGAATCTGGGCATGCTGGATATGTTTGGTGATGCGTTCGCCGCGGCCGATGAAAGTGACGATGACAGCAACGTTTACGCCGAATACATCAACGCCCGTGAGTGGACCGATCGCGAACGGCTCTCAGGGGAGAAAGATACCCTGGGGCTTTACCTGACGGGGCACCCGATCGACGAGTACGAGCGGGAGCTAAAACGTTTTGTCTCCACGCGGATCAGCGATTTAAAACCTTCTCGTGACCCCCAGCGCGTTGCTGGGCTAGTGGTCGGCGTGCGCACTATGAAGTCCAAGCGTGGTGATACCATGGCGTTTATCACCCTGGATGACCGCACCGGGCGTATTGAAGCTTCGCTGTTTGGGGAGCTATTCGAGCAACTACGCGGTCAGATTGAGGCTGATCAGGTACTCATCGTTGAGGGCGAAGTCTCCAGCGACGAATACTCTGGTGGCCTGCGCCTACGCGGTAAAGACGTTACACCAATGGTGACGGCGCGCATTCGCTACGGCCAAGCCGTGGAACTGGCATTGGACGCGGGGCAGATCAATGGCCGCTTAATTGAAACACTGCGCGACAGCCTGACACCGTATCGCGATCAAGAGGGGTTGCCGGTGCGCCTGCAGTACCGCCACCCAGCGGCAGTGGCTTGGCTGGAACTTGCCGATGAGTGGAAAGTCGCACCGAGCGACGACTTACTGCTGGCGCTGCAGGATGTCCAGGGTCAGACAGGCGTACAGCTACGCTATCGATAGCTGACGATACGTCACTAAACTATCGGAAGAGGGCAGGTTGAAGCGAGGGTCTTTCGGCCAGGGATGGCGAAAGTAGCGCCCAAGGATGGGTTCACAGCGCCCTCGCGGAGACCTGCCCTCGTGAGATTGCACTCTGTGCATAAGTGAGCCCACCTTGCGTGGCAGGGTCAGGGTGCGATAATACTTATTTTGATCAGGCTTGTTTTTGACAGGCAGCTTACAGGCAGAGCCGATGAATCCTAATTATCTCGATTTTGAACAGCCGATTGCCGAACTTCAGGCAAAAATTGAGGAGCTGCGTCTAGTCAGCTCCGATAGCCAAGTCAACCTTTCCGACGAGATCGCTCGGCTGGAAGAGAAGAGCCGCAAGCTGACGGAATCGATCTTCAAGGATTTGACTCCCTGGCAGGTTTCTCAGCTATCACGGCACCCTCAGCGTCCCTACACGTTGGACTACCTCGAACACATCTTCACCGACTTTGACGAGCTGCACGGTGATCGCAACTTCGCCGATGATGCCGCGCTGGTAGGTGGCATTGCGCGGTTGAATGATGCACCAGTGATGGTGATTGGCCATCAAAAAGGCCGCGATGTAAAAGAGAAAGTGCGCCGCAACTTCGGTATGCCGCGCCCAGAAGGCTACCGCAAAGCGTGCCGTCTGATGGAGATGGCCGAGCGCTTTAAAATGCCGATCCTGACCTTTATCGATACCCCCGGTGCCTATCCCGGTATCGACGCCGAAGAGCGCGGTCAGTCAGAGGCTATCGCCTATAATCTGGCCGTTATGTCACGACTGAAAACACCGATTATCTCCACCGTGGTGGGCGAGGGCGGCTCCGGCGGCGCGCTGGCAATTGGCGTCTGCGACGAACTGCAAATGCTGCAGTATTCGACCTACTCGGTGATCTCACCGGAAGGCTGCGCATCGATCTTATGGAAAAGCGCTGAAAAAGCCTCTGACGCCGCTCAGGCTATGGGCATTACCGCCGAGCGACTGAAAGAGCTGGGTTTCGTCGATTCGCTGATCAAAGAGCCGCTCGGTGGTTCCCACCGTCACCCGCTAACCACTGCTGAGCGGGTCAAAGAGGCGCTTACCGCGAGCTTGGGGCGTCTGCAGTCAATGGACACTGACGCGCTGCTGGAGCGTCGCTACAAGCGTTTAATGAGCTATGGCGCCCCAGCCGCTTAATACGCTGCAACGCTTGCTCAACGACGCCCTGGCGGAAACCCCGCCGGGGCGCTCTATTTGGGTGGCACTCTCAGGTGGTTTGGACTCCTGCCTGCTGCTCGCGTTAGCCGCACGGGCCTGCGAACAAGCAGACCGCCATTTGCGGGCTATCCACATTAACCACGGCCTACAGGCAGCAGCGCAGACGTTCGAGGCGCACTGCCGGGATATGTGTGTGCGTTTGAACGTGCCGCTGACCGTGGTCAATGTGACGGTAGATGCACAAGGTGAAGGCATCGAAGGCGCCGCTCGCAACGCCCGCTATGAGGCTTTTTTGGCCACCATTCCCACTGGCGATACGCTCTGGCTGGCCCAGCACCAGGATGATCAGGCGGAAACCTTTCTGCTCGCCGCTCTGCGCGGCAGCGGGCTACGCGGCCTGGCCGGTATGCCCTATCGCCGGGAGGCCCAAAGTACCACCTTGGTGCGTCCCTGGCTCTCCGTGCGCCGAGCTGAACTTGAAGCTGCGGCTGGGCTGCTTGAGTTGCGCTGGTGCGAAGATCCCACCAATCAAGATATTCGCTTTGATCGCAACCGCCTGCGCCATCGAATATTGCCAGCATTGCGCGAGCGCTGGCCCACAGCCGTCGCTGCTTTAGCCAATAGCGCAACCAACGCCGGTGACGCAGATGCGGTGCTTAGCGAGTATTTAGCAGCCGAGCTAAACGAGCTCGTCACCGGAGAAGGGCAGATAGATGCGAGCGCACTTAGTCAGCGCTCCCGTCCCCGCCAGCGGCTGCTGGTGCGTACTCTTTGCCAACAGCAAGGCTTGCCAACACCGCCCCAGAAGCGTTTAGAGAGCCTGCTGGATCAATTGAATGCCAAGGCGGGTGCCGCGGTGTGCGTTGAGTGGCCGGGTGCTCAGGCGCGCCTATGGCGCCAGCGGCTCTATCTGATGGTGCCTTTTGAAGCGTTATCGTCGTGGGAGGTTAGCTGGGATGGTCAAACGCCACTGGAAACGCCTATCGGGCCGCTAGGGTGGCAGGTGGCCTCATTACAAGAGCCGTCTCAACCGCTGAGAGCGACCTGGCGACAAGGTGGGGAGGTTATTCAACTGCCTAAACGAGGGCGGCGCGACCTAAAGCGGTTGCTACAAGAGGCGGATATGCCGCCCTGGGAGCGCCAGCGGCTGGTGGTTATCATGCAGGGTGAGGCGTGTATCGGGGTGGTTTGTCCCCCTGCTCAGCTGTTATGGCAGGCAGAGGGCGTTTGCTTTACACGTCTGACTTCGCCTGCTTAACGATCAGCTTAAAACCGGCGGCTTCCATAAACGCCTGCTCCTGTTCCAGGTCGGTACTCAGCAGGGTGGGTTCATCGCTGGCAGGCAGCGTGATCGTCAAGCTATCGCTGTCAGCGCTTATTTCCGGTAGCGAGGGCGCGGTTTCCGGGCGGGAATGGTTGAGCAAAACGGCTAAACGCAGCAGTCGGGCGAGCTTCTGGGTCGTCTCCTGTTGCGCTTCCGGCAGGGCCTGCCACTCCTTGAGCGGAAATTTACGCCGGTGCGCGCGCACTAAAAACGCCAGTTGGCGCTGTTCAGGGCGTGAAAAACCCGCGAGATCCGAATGCTCCAGCAGGTAGGCGCCGTGGCGATGAAACTGGCTGTGAGAGATCGCCAGGCCGATTTCATGCACGTGGCTAGCCCACTGCAAATAGCGCCCTTGGTCAAGGTTTAGCGACCACGCATGGCGTACCTGCTGAAACAGCCGCTCGGCAGTGTCGGCGACGTTAAGCCCTTGGCGGGTATCAACATCGTAAGTGCGCTGTAGCGACTCCAGGCTTTTCGAGCGCGAGTCTTCGGCGGTATTGCGCCCGGCCATATCGTAGAGCACGCCTTCACGCAGCGCCCCATCGGCAAAACGCATTTGGGTTAAATCAAAGGCTTCAAAAATCGCCCCAAGAATGGCAATCCCCGCCGGGAAAACTTTGGCACGGTCAGCCTTGAGGCCCTCCAGCGCGACTTTATCCAGTTGCTTGCACTTCAGCAGCCGTTCGCGCAGCTTCTTTAAACCGGCGCGAGTGATAACACCCTCGTGGGGCGTATCGCCATAGGCATGCAACACGCTGGCGGCGGCCTTGATCGTGCCGCTGGAGCCGACTGGGTCGTCCCAGCCCAGGCGTTGATAGGGGCGCTGAATGTTGGCGAGCTCTGAAAGAGCGGCGAGCTCGGCGCGGCGCATACGTTTTTCGTTCAACTCGCCGTCGGAGAAGAAGCGTCGGGAAAATGTCACGCAGCCCATGCGCAGGCTCTCCAGCGCTTTGGGCTCAAAAGCTTCACCAATAATGAATTCGGTCGAGCCACCGCCAATATCGACGATTAATCGGCGGCCATTTTCGGCCAGCGCGTGGGCGGCGCCTAAATAAATCAGCCGAGCCTCTTCGCGGCCGGCGATAATTTCGATGGCGTGGCCTAACTGTGCTTCGGCGCGCTCGATAAACGCTTGGCTATTATCGGCATCGCGTAGCGCGTTAGTGCCGACAATGCGCAAATTGGCGTTGGTGATATCGCTTAAAAACGGCGCGAAGCGGCCCAGGCAGTCTAGTGCGCGCTGCATTGCCTCTTCGCTGAGCAGGCCATCATCGTCTAAACCCGCGGCGAGCTGCACCTTTTCGCCCAATCGGGCCACCACCTGGAGGCGTTCATGCTGGTAATTGGCCACCAGTAGATGAAAGCTGTTGGAACCCAGGTCTATAGCGGCGAAGCGCTGCGGCGCACCGCTGTCTACCTCAGCGGGAGCGGTGGCAATGGGGAGCGAAATGTCCTTGGGCATGAGCTTTCCTTCGTGTTGGCTGTGCCAAGGTTGCGGCGACCTTTATCTATTGTCAATTGCTAGACACCTAAAGGCTTGCGTTTGTCGCGGCGCTTGACTACCATCGAGCTACTGGCCTGATCTGACCTGGTTAGTTAGCGTGTCCACAAGTACTTCGCAGCTGAGATGAGTCGCTGTTTAGATAAATCATCTTGCATGCGTCGTGCAAGTACGGCACCTTGGTCGCCCCAGACGTTACTCACTGTTTATCCCGTTAGCGTCAGCCAGAATTCCAAGTCGTCAGATAGCCCACTGGTTCAACCACTTTCCTGGGGTAGCCAGATTAAACAAGTGTTAGCACCCTCGAGTTGAGTCTTAATAACAACAAGCAGCAGCGTTGTTAGTTAAGTCCAACGCCGTTCCTTTCATCTTCGAGCGCGTGCCTTTACCGGGGTCTGAACGCATCACACGGCGTCACTTTCACGCCTCCTGTCTTATTCCCGGCGCCTGGCGCCCAGCTTCCATGAGCAACTTTCTAACACACCGATGAATCTCACTGAACTCAAGCAAAAAACCGTTCCCGAGCTCCTCGATATCGCCCGTGAAATGGGTATTGATAACTTGGCCCGTTCGCGCAAGCAGGACATCATTTTCGCCATCCTCAAGAAACACGCCAAAAGTGGCGAGGATATCTATGGCGACGGTGTGCTGGAAATTCTTCAGGATGGCTTCGGCTTCCTGCGTAGCGCTGACAGCTCCTATCTCGCCGGTCCCGACGATATCTACATATCGCCTTCGCAGATCCGCCGTTTCAATCTGCGCAAGGGTGACTCCATTTCCGGCAAAATCCGTCCGCCGAAGGAGGGTGAACGCTACTTCGCCCTGCTGAAGGTCAGTCAAATCAACTTTGACCGTCCGGAAAATGCCAAGCACAAGATCCTGTTTGAGAACTTAACGCCGCTGTTCCCAGACGATCGCATGCGTATGGAGATCGGTAACGGCTCCACGGAAGACCTTACCGCGCGGATCATCGATCTAACCGCGCCGATCGGTAAAGGCCAACGTGGTTTGCTGGTATCGCCGCCCAAGGCGGGTAAAACGCTGATGTTGCAAAACATCGCGACCTCCATCACGCGCAACAACCCAGAGTGTCATCTGATCGTACTGCTGATCGATGAGCGCCCTGAGGAAGTCACCGAAATGTCGCGCACCGTGCGTGGCGAAGTCGTGGCGTCAACCTTCGATGAGCCGCCTGCGCGTCACGTGCAAGTCGCTGAAATGGTTATCGAGAAAGCCAAGCGCTTAGTTGAGCACAAGAAAGACGTGGTCATTCTGCTCGACTCGATTACCCGTTTAGCGCGTGCTTACAACACCGTGGTGCCCAGCTCTGGCAAAGTGCTCACCGGTGGTGTCGATGCCCACGCCCTTGAGAAGCCAAAACGCTTCTTTGGTGCGGCGCGTAATATCGAAGAGGGCGGCAGCCTGACGATTATCGCCACGGCGCTGGTCGATACTGGCTCCAAAATGGACGAAGTCATCTTCGAAGAGTTCAAGGGTACCGGTAACATGGAAGCCCACCTGGATCGCAAGCTGGCTGAGCGTCGTGTATTCCCGGCGATCAATATCCGTCGCAGCGGCACCCGTCGTGAAGACCTGCTGGCTTCTGAGGATGAAATGCAGCGCATGTGGATTTTGCGCAAGCTGCTCAATCCGATGGAAGACACCGCCGCCACTGAATTCCTGATTGACCGTCTGAAAGATACCAAGACCAATCTTGAGTTCTTTGAAGCGATGAAGCGCCGCTAGCTTGTGGTGTAAAAAAGAGCGCCGCTAACGCGGCGCATTCGCCAGCCAGGGAGCGTGCCTTGAAGTACAAAGACTTGCGTGAGTTCATCGCGGCGCTTGAAGCCCAGGGTGAACTCAAGCGTATTCATGTCGAAGTCGATCCTTACCTGGAAATCACCGAAATTTGCGACCGCACGCTGCGTGCCGGTGGCCCGGCGTTGTTGTTTGAAAACGTCAAAGGCCACGACATGCCGCTGTTGGGCAACCTGTTTGGCACCCCTAAACGGGTTGCGCTAGGCATGGGCCAAGAATCGGTAGAAGCGCTCAGAGAAGTGGGTAAGCTGTTGGCGTTTCTCAAAGAGCCTGATCCGCCGAAAGGCTTGAAAGACGCCTGGGACAAGCTGCCGATCTTCAAGCAAGTACTCAGCATGGGGCCGAAAAACGTCAAGCATGCGCCGGTACAGGAAGTGGTCTATGAAGACGACGAGGTCGATCTCGGCCTGCTGCCGATTCAGCACTGCTGGCCTGGCGATGCGGGGCCACTGGTCACCTGGCCACTGGTGATTACTAAAGGGCCGCACAAGAAGCGCCAGAACCTAGGGATTTACCGTCAGCAGAAGATTGGCAAGAACCGCCTGATCATGCGCTGGCTCTCCCATCGTGGCGGCGCGCTGGATTTTCTGGAGTTCCAGAAAGCCCACCCAGGCGAGCCTTTCCCGGTTGCGGTGGCGCTTGGCGCTGACCCGGCGACGATTTTGGGCGCCGTCACCCCCGTGCCGGATTCGCTTTCAGAATACGCCTTTGCGGGCCTACTGCGCGGTTCGCGTACCGAGCTGGTGAAGTGCGGTCATGCGGATCTTGATGTGCCCGCGTCCAGCGAGATTATCCTCGAAGGCTTTATCTATCCCGATGATATGGCGGCGGAAGGCCCCTTTGGTGACCACACCGGTTACTACAATGAGGTCGACCACTTCCCGGTGTTTACCATCACGCGGATGACCATGCGCCGTGATGCGATCTATCACTCGACCTATACGGGACGTCCGCCGGATGAGCCGGCGATTCTCGGTGTGGCGCTGAATGAAGTCTTTGTGCCCATTCTGTGTAAGCAGTTTCCCGAAATCGTCGACTTCTACCTGCCACCGGAAGGCTGCTCTTACCGTATGGCAGTGGTCACCATGAAGAAGCAGTACCCCGGCCACGCCAAGCGCGTGATGATGGGGGTATGGAGCTTTCTGCGTCAGTTTATGTACACCAAGTTTGTGATTGTGCTGGATGACGACGTGGACGCACGCAATTGGGAAGATGTTATCTGGGCGATCACCACCCGGATGGATCCCGCGCGGGATACTGTAATGGTCGAAAATACCCCCATTGATTATCTCGATTTCGCTTCGCCGGTCTCAGGTCTTGGCTCGAAAATGGGGCTTGATGCCACCAATAAGTGGCCAGGAGAAACTGACCGTGAATGGGGCACCCCGATTGTGATGGACGATGCCGTTAAAGCGCGCGTGGATGAACGCTGGGAAGCGCTGGGGATTGGTCTTGAATTGCCGCCCTCTCGCCGTTGAATGCGATGTATCGCTGACCAAATTTGTAAAAAGAGGCTTTCATGAGTGCAAGGACGTTGACTTGCCAAGTCACCGAGGTTGAGAACTTAAGCCCCGATGTGTTTGGCGTGACGCTAACTGGGCGCGCCGAAGCCATGCAGCATGCGCCGGGGCAATATTTAGAGCTTAAGCTGGATGACACCACTTGGGTGCCGTTTTCGATCGCCAGTGCCGATCGCAGCGATGGTGTTATCGAGCTGCATATTCAACACTGGCCGGAGCGGGATAACTCAGCGCGGCTGCGGGAACTGCTGCAGGTAGCCAATCAGCTCACGCTGCGTTTGCCCGGCGGTGAGTGCGTGCTTGATCGTGAGAGCGAAAGACCGCTGCTGCTGATTGCAGCAGGAACCGGTTTCTCCCAGATGAAAGCCATTGTCGAAGCGGTACTGCATGAACAGCCCGAACGAGAAATTTCGCTGTGGTGGGCCGCCCGCGAACACCGCGACCTCTATTTAGAGCAACTGGCCAGCCAGTGGGCGCAAACCCACGCCAATGTCTGCTTTCATGCGGTAACCGAATCGCCCTTGGAAGAGCCGTTAGCAGCGGGCGAGCGGATTGCCCATCACCTGGGTCGTATTGATCAGGTGTTGAAAACCGCAGATATCACGCCAGAAACCCATGATGTTTATATCTCGGGTTCGCCCAACATGGTCTACGCCTGCCTGGATGTGCTCGACACAAAAGGCATAAAGCTTGAGCGGGTGTTTTCGGATGTGTTTGCCTACGCACCCCGTTCTACTTAATATGACCGCAGCGTTGTAACGCTCCCCCTGATATAGCGTTGTCAAAAAAGGAGGCTAACATGGCCCAACACGACGAAAACTTTAAAGACGATTCTGGTTTCCTGTCCATCTTTCTAGGCTTGGTGGTGCTGGTTAGCATGAGCGCGCTGCCCGCTACCATTGGTTGGGTACAAGCTTTTAGCGGTTGAGTGTTGCCATTTGCAGCGCTTGCAGGCAGGATAAAACTACAACGCCATGGCGGCAGCCCTGTCAAACGATTTACAGGGGCTAGTTATTGCCAGCGTAACTAACAGAATCTAGCGGAATATGGGCATGCAACGACTAACCACACCACATACCGTGAACCCACAACCAGAATTGGTTGGTGGTTTTGTGTTTTATGGGTATTGGTTTAGCTACGGTGTGCCCCTGGCCGACGCCTAACGTCGCGCCACCAGGCACACCACTCGGTTGCCTGCCGCAAGCACAGAAGCCCCGGTCGGTAACCCCGCCGGGGCTTCTGGCGTTTTGGGGCCCCAGCGATTTATAGACTGAGCGATTTTCGGCAATAGTTATTCACCATTATTTCATCAAGGAGCAGCATCATGATTTATCGCGCACTGACTAACGCTTTCGCTACCAGCTTTGTGGGTTATGGCTATAGCTGGCGATTTAGCGACGCGCGGTCGGTGCTAGCTGCCACCTCCGACCGTGTTCACTTGGGTGGTCACACAACCATACGATGTCACACGATTGCGGAGAATTAATCATGAATGCGCCTGTCAGCCCTGTTATTAATAAAACCGTTGTATCCACTGCCCATGCTACTTCCCGGCTAACGCCTTCAGCGCCTGAGCCCAGTGCAAAGCGGCTGCCTACCCCCGCCGAACTCAGACAACGTATCTCGTTAAGCGCCCCGCTAAGTGAGCAAATTGCTCGCCAGCGACACGCCGTACAGCAAATTTTGAGTGGTCACGATGACCGCCTGCTCGTTGTCGTTGGCCCTTGCTCCGTTCACGACCCAGATGCAGCGCTGGAATACGCCGACCGCCTGGCTGCATTAAGCGAAGAGATCAGCGAACGTATTTTGCCGGTCATGCGCGTCTACGTTGAAAAGCCGCGCACCACTGTGGGCTGGAAAGGGCTGGCCTACGACCCAGGCTTGGATGGCAGCGGTGATATGCCGCGCGGTTTGGCGCTTTCTCGTGAACTGATGCATGCCGTAGCCGCTCGCGGCTTGCCGGTGGCTACCGAGCTTTTACAACCGATGCTGGCACACTACGTAGACGATTTACTAAGCTGGGTAGCGATTGGCGCACGCACCACCGAGTCGCAGTTGCACCGTGAGCTGGCCAGTGATTTGTCAGCGGCGGTGGGGTTCAAAAATGCCACCAGTGGCGATGTACAAGTGGCTATCGATGCCATGAGTGCGGCGGCCCACCCGCACCAGCGTTTCGCGGTAGACCCGCAAGGCTACCCGATCGTCCAGCAAACTGCAGGCAACCCGCACACCCACGTAGTGTTGCGTGGCGGGCACGGCGAGCCTAACTATCAGGCACAACACGTACGTGCGGCAACCACCGCGCTGCGTAATGCCGGGCACAACCCACGGCTAATGGTGGATTGCAGCCATGCCAATGCGCGTAAAGACCATCGCCGCCAGAGTGAAGTGATGCTGGATGTATTGGCGCAGCGTCAGGCAGGCGAAGCCAACCTGGTCGCGCTGATGCTGGAAAGTCACCTGTTCGAAGGCAAGCAGCCGCTCAAGCCTGGCGCCATGCGCTACGGCGTATCGGTCACCGACGCCTGCGTGGGCTGGGAAACGACCGAACACTTACTTAAAACGGCTGCAGAGCGTTTGGCGTAATTGCATTTGTAAAACGCTATTACTTGTTTGCCCTGGCCAGCCCCGTATCATAGGACATTTGCAGCGATAATGAGGCTGGCCATGGTATTTACCCTAGAACATCACGACCCCGAGACCTACCGCCGCAAAGCCCGCATGATCAGCTTTGCCATGGCGGGGCAACTGATTATTTTTGGCCTCCTGTTCTCAATGCTCCTTACCTCCACCTTTGGCAGCAGCCTATGGCTCAATGCCCTAGGCGTGCTACTTGGGCTATTGGCCACCAGCGCGCTATTTGCCGTGTTGCGTGAGCGCCCTTGGATGACGGAGGTGCGCTATGTCTGGCAACTCAAACATCATTTGTCGCAAGTCAGTGGCTATCTTTCGCAACTGCGCAAAGCGGTGGAAGAGAGCAACCGCACGGCGCTGGATCTGCTCACTTTCTATCACCAGGGTATGGCGCAGTTGGCGGAGCTCAATGGGCGCACCACCGACGACGACGCCGAACGGCTAGCGGAAAAAATGCAGGTTAAAATCAAACGCGAAGAGCTGGGGTTGCCCCCGCAGGTGGAAAGTATCGATACGCATGATCTGCAGGCGTTCAAACGTGGGTAAGAAGTTCAGCAAGCAATAGAATTAGTTATATAGGGAGCATGACATATGAATACGTTAAAAGCATGGGGTGGGGCCATCGCCGCAGTCGGTATGATGGTGGTACTCGGGGGGTGTGCAGCCACGCCCTCCACAGAAACTAAAGCCGCTAACCAAGCAACGCTGGATAACCGGGCACCCTTTCTGCCCTCGGCGCTTTTTCCCGGCTCTGCCCAGCGTTTTGATGCGTGGCACTGCGAACCCGCTCAGCAGCACTTAGTGGCTGCCACCAACGCCAACGATTTGCGCCTATGGTCGCTGCACGGCGCATGGCGGTTGCCCCAAGCCGTCGTGGCCAGCGGCGCCCGCTACCAAGATGGTGAGATCAGCTTCTGGAACCGGGGTGACGAGGCGCTAGTGGAAACGCCACGAGGGCAGCTGCAGTGCTCGTTGGCCGAGCAACGTGACGCCTTAACCCGAGCTGAAAAGCCCGGCGTGATGTTCTTTGGTCAGGGTAACGAACCGGGCTGGACGGTTGCGTTAGCAAATGACACGCCGACACTGACGTTGGAAACGAACTACGGGGAAGAGCGTCTCCAGCTACCTTATATGGTTAGTGTGATGGACAATGAAGCTGGTCGAGTCGTGATTGAAAACGCTGACGTGGAGCCCTTTTTCCGCGTGCGTATCGATGCTGGGGCCTGTTTCGATAACATGAGCGGCAAGCCTTTTCCCGCTCGCGTTACGCTGACTTATGGCGGGGAGCAATATAGCGGCTGTGGCCAAGGTATTGCTCCCTAGACGTCCTTGATGAAGCGCTAACTCAGCAGCGATAAACCACACGCTCGGCCCGCCACTCATGCGCCTCGAAATCGCTGGCGCACAGGGCCGAGGTGTTACCTGCGGCACGAGCGGCGAGGCGCGATAGCGTTTGCATCTGAATACCGCGGGTACTCTCCAACTGTTCGCTTACCGCAAGCGGTACCCAGTGTTCTTCCTCTAACGTTGCCAGGGTAAAGCTAAACGGATGGAAGCCTGGGAAGCCGAGCCGAATATCGGTGGCGATCAGCGTCTCTTTTCCTTCTAGCAGCCGCGTTTCATAGCGTAAAAAAGAACCCGCAAACCACATTAAACGCTCTCCCTGTTGGCTGGCCAGGGCGAACGTCTCTAGCCCAGCGTTACGAATTAATGGTTCGAAACGCGGTTGACGGTCGCCGTCAAACACACTAATCAGGCTTTCATGGTAGCGATCCCCGTCGATCACCGTGGCGCGCCATAGCACAATGTTAAACGGCGTTGGCTGTATCAGTAGCGGAGCCTCTTCAAGACCCTGTTCTGCCAGGGCAGGGGCAAGACGTTGCTCTACCACTAATTTCGCACCCGCTGCCATCATTAGGTAAACACTCGTGATGGCCAGTCCCCATGTGCAGGCTTTGCGTACCCGCTGAGAGACCAAGGCAACGCCCAAGGTAAATAGCAGCGGCAGTGTATAGAGCGGATCGATAATAAAAATAATCGGCCACGCGGTGGGAGCAAGATCAAGAGGCCAAAGCAACTGGGTGCCGTAAGTGGTTAGCGCATCAAGCAAAGGATGGGTAATCAGAATAAGAGCAAAAAAGCACCACCAGCGGGGTAGGCTAATATCTTTTGCAGGAGCAAATCGTGTGCATAGCAGCGCCAACAGGGTGGCTAACCCTGTTAGTACAAAAAGCGAATGGCTAAAACCGCGATGCTCGGTGACATTGGCGACGGCGTCGCCATAATCCAGCGCTACATCAAAATCGGGCAGGGTGCCGAGTACGGCACCGATAAGGATGGCCTTACGGCCAAGGCGGCGGCCCAGTACGGCCCCGCCAATGGCTGCGCCAAGCGCGGCTTGAGTGACTGAATCCACAGGTTTCTCCGACGGGTAAACCCAGCTAAGATAAACGTTATAATTTAATTATACAGCGTTGCAGCGATTTATTTCTGTTGTCACGTTTTTGTAAAGTATGACCAAGGCCGTTTTTAACAGGAGTCGATATGCAATATCTACATACCATGGTGCGTGTCAGTGACCTGGATGCTTCGCTGCATTTTTACTGCGATCTGCTGGGTCTTAAAGAAGTTCGCCGAAAAGAGAACGAGAAAGGACGCTTCACGCTGGTGTTTCTGGCCGCACCAGAAGATGAGCCACGCTCAGAGCGGCTGACGGCTCCGGAGCTTGAGCTGACGTATAACTGGGATCCCGAAGAGTACACCGGTGGGCGTAATTTCGGCCACCTAGCCTATCGGGTGGATGACATTTATGCGCTCTGCCAACACCTTCAGGACAACGGCGTGACGATTAACCGCCCACCTCGTGATGGCCATATGGCGTTTGTTAAATCACCGGATGGAATCTCTGTGGAGCTGCTGCAAAAAGGCGATGCCCTGGCACCACAAGAGCCATGGGCTTCTATGGAAAACACCGGTAGCTGGTAACAATGACAAAAGGAACGATCACCATGAAAGGTTGGCGCTTATTACCACTGTTGGCTTCCGCTGCGCTACTGTTAAGTGCTTGTAGCAGTTCGCCGGGGCCAAGTTCTACACCACAACGGGGCGCCAACGATGCCTCGCTTGAGGGCGCCATTGTTGAACAGCGTTGGAACCTACTGTTGGTGGGCACCGATGAGCGGCTCTCCATGCCGGAAACGCCTTTTTTCCAGATTTCAAAAGAGGGCAAAGTTAGCGGCCACGACGGCTGTAACCGCTTTACTGGCGAAGTAACACTCGGTGAAAACCAGCGCATTGAGTTTAGCCCGTTAGCCACCACCCGCATGGCGTGCCCGCAAATGGGCGATGCCAAGCGGGTCACGGATATGCTGGAGACCGCCTATCGGTATTTGATTGACCATGATCGGTTGGTCTTCTTTGGCCCGGATAGCCGGGTGCTAGGCGGCTGGCGCGAAGGTAACTGATTCAGCCAGTTAGCCTTCAAAAGGCGGATTGAAGCGGGCGATAAAGCGCGCATCAATCCGCTTTTTCCATTGCCATACCCACTTGCCGGAAACTCCAAAGCCACCGCGGCTGGCAATCGCGCGGCCGTCGCCAGTGCCAATGAGTGCCAACACCCGTTTGGGTGGCTGCCAGGGGAGCAACGGTTCGCCGTAGCAGGCACGGCGAAGGTTATCCGCTAAGTGTGGCCCCATGCGCACCGCATAAACCCCTGCGTTAGGCAGCGCTGGGGTAAACGCTGCACAGTCGCCAGCGGCAAACATATTCGGCTGGTCGCTAACCTTCAGTGAATGGTCAACGCGGATAAAACCGTGTTGATCCAACGGCAGCCCAGTCCCTGCCAGCCATGGGTGGCCGACAGCCCCCGTTGCCCACAGGACGATGTCCGCATCGATGCGTTTACCGTTCTGGGTGGTTACTCCGCCTTCAATCAGCGTTTCGCCGCGTTGTTCAACGTGAACGGTAATCCCTGCCTGTGACAGCGCGCGTCGCATTAGCCAGCGTGGCACGTGCCCGGCATCGGGCAATAGAGCGTTAGAGGCGCTGAGCAAATGCCCCTGCCAATCAATATCCGGGCGCTGTTTGCGCAACTGAGCCAGTACGCTCATCAATGTTTCACAGCCCGCAGCGCCACCGCCAACGCCCACCACCCGTTGGGCGCCGCCGCTGGGTAAATGGCTAATATCATTTTGCAGTGCCTGCCAGCGCTGGTGCAGACTACTCAATGGGCGCATGGCGAGTAGCTTGGGGAGGTTCTCCCCAAGCTGGTGAGGAGACGTTAGAGTCGAACCAATGTTGACGGAGGCCACGTCAAAGTTAACGCGCTTGCCATTTGCCAGCGCTACGTAATGCTTCTGGGTGTTGATCGTGTTTGCTGGGGAAAGAATTAGCCGAGCATTGGCTCTTTGGCACAATGCTTCCATGTCGATCTGTGTCTTGCGCAGCGTACACTCCCCCGCTAGCCATGCGGGTACGCTGCCGGAGTAAGCTGCTAAAGGACTATCACTCACCACGGTAATCGCGATGCTTGGTTCAGGCTGTTTGGCAAAGGCTTCGAGTACAAAGGCGTGGGCATGGCCCGCACCCATGAGTAATAATTGCTGCATGGACATCGCCTATAGAAGAAGCAAGGTGCTGTTGGGGATTAACAGACAAAGACTTGGTTTTTACCCGCCAATTTAGCCAGATACATGCCTTGATCCGCCCGCTCAAATAGCTGGCGAGGCCGGTCGCCGGGCTGGGCGAGGGTCAGGCCGATACTGATTGTTAATTGGCCAGCGATGTCGAAGATGTGTTGCTCCACGTTGCGGCAGAGCCGGTTAGCCAGCTTTAGACTGGCGTCTTGGTCAAGCCCCTTGGATATAATGACGAACTCTTCACCTCCCCAACGCCCAAAGTGATCCTCATGTCTCAACGTTTCCTGCACTAACTGAGCCATATTACGCAAGATATCATCGCCGGTTGCATGCCCATAGGTATCGTTAATATTTTTAAAATCATCAATATCAAACATCAACATGGCAAAACTGACTGACGAATTGATCAAATCCTCAATCACCAGCTCTGTATAGTAGCGGTTCCAGCATTTTGTTAAGGGGTCGGTGTGGGCCAAGCCCTCAAGGCGTTGATTGGTTTTGGTTAACTGGCGGTTGAGATGAACGACCTCCTGGGCCGTTATGGCCACGGCTAAATCGTCGGCCAGCTCAATCATCATTGAGGCTTCCTGCGGCATCCAATAACTCAAGACGTCTTGAAGCATCGTATCAGCAACCAGAGCGGGGAGTAGCGGCTGTTGGCGAAATAGTAGTAACCAACCCAAGGAAGCATTGGCGACGCTTAGCGGGGCCGCTAAACCTCCTTGGCAGCTGCCATTCAGCTCGGCGATTTCGTCATGGGGATTGTGTTGATTCAACTGCTGTAAATGATGAAATAACTGGTGCTTCGAGGGACACTCGCCAAAGCAGTGAAGATCGCCCTGATAAGCCAGCGCAATGCCTTCGGCCTGAAAAATATCGCACCAGCTAGCGCCATGATGCTGCAAAATATCATCAATGGAAGTCAGTTTTTTAATATCTCTGGACAGCAATCTGCGGCGAGACTTTAAACCTGATTGGCGAGTGACCATACGCTCTGCTTTTAACAAGCGTAAGCGTTGGGATGCAAGATCGACGAGTAGCTGGATCCACTTGCCAGGCCCAGCGTGAACCGCAGGTGGATGCCCAATATACCCCCACACTTCATGCTCGCCCTTTAGTTCATACAGTTGCAGCTCTGAGGCGGCTAGATCGTCGTAACAATGAATAGCGAGCAGCGCGTGGTGAGAGGCGAGGGTACTTTCCAACGGATAGTAGTACGCCAAACGAAGGTTTCCTGTGCTTAAGCGGCGATAAAGTGCCACTGGTTGACCCTGGGTAAGCGCATGCAGCGTTTTGGTCAGCAGTTCAAAAAGCTCGAGAGGGGTTGCCGAGCGGCATAGTAGCGCCAGCTTATGACACAGGTCGTCGAGATTTTGCACCGATGGAGATAGTGTGCCACTCATTCTGAATGACTCCTCAAGCGCTGCATTTCAGCGCTTAGCATAGCAACTCGCCTAATACTGCTAAGCGAAAACTCGAAATTGAATTAATGATTCAATCAAAAGGTGAACCGTTATTCAACTGTTATTGAACAATCGCTTCACATTGGCGGCATGAATGAAAAAATCATGTTCGCCGAGCGTCTAAAAGCGGCACTGGAAGCAGCGGGTTACGAAGCGCGGCCGTCAGTGCTTGAGCGGGAATTTAATCTGCGCTATTGGGGAAAGCCGATCACGTTTCAGGCCGTTAGGCGCTGGCTGCGTGGTGATTCGATCCCCAGTCAGGATAAGCTCCAGGTTTTGGCTCGCTGGCTGTTAGTCGACCCGCACCACTTGCGCTACGGCGCCAGCACCGCTTATACGGTCAGTGAACCTTCCGCAAGTTGGGACGTTTCATCCACCAGTGAAGAGCGCCAATTGCTGGCACTCTACCGGGAGCTTCCCGCTGCCCAGCGTAAAGTAGTGCGCGAAATTATTGAAACATTCGCTAAAGTGCACCCGCCTGCTAACGGGCGTAACGATTAGGTCGACTTATTTTTTCTAATTATCTTTCAATTCGATGTGCTAGGTGTCAATTTTCTTAGCTGAACTGTCACCGCGTCGCCAATTGAAGTAGTGCTTCAATAGTGCCAGCACTCGTTCGGGCTTGTGGGCGTTTTTCCACACCCCGGCAGTGGTCTTTGCCGCCTCGCCCAGCGTGGGGTAGGGGTGGATGGTACCCAGTAGTTTGTTGAGGCCCAGACCGTGCTTCATGGCGAGGGTAAATTCACCCAGCCATTCACCGGCGTTTTCCGCCACGATGGTTGCACCGAGAATCTTGTCTCTGCCTGGCACGGTAAGCACTTTGATAAAGCCTTGAGTGGCACCTTCGGCGATGGCGCGGTCGCTTTCGCCCATGGCGTAGCGGGTAACTTCAAAGGCAATGCTCTGTGCGTTAGCCTCTTTTTCGTTTAATCCCACCCTTGCCACTTCCGGCTGTACATAGGTGACGGCGGGCATATAGCGGTAATCCACCGCAAAGCTTTTCAGCTCGCCGAACAGCGCATTGACGGCCGCATGCCACGCCTGGTGAGCAGCAGCGTGGGTAAGCTGATAAGGCCCTGCCAAATCACCGCAGGCCCAGATATTGGGTAGGCGGGTTTGCAGACGCTCGTTAAGTTCAAGGGGGCCCGCTTGGGTGGTCGTGATGCCTAGCGCTTCGAGCCCTAAGCCTTCCACATTGGCCTGGCGACCGGCACTCACCAGCAGGTAGTCCAACGGTAGTATTTTGCGGTCGCCGTCATGCTCCACCACTAGCTGATAGCCTGTCTCTCCGTTGAGAACTTCCAACGCCCTGGCATCGGTCATCACCGACACGCCTTCGCCCGCCAGGGTGCTTTCGATTAGCTCACCGACCTCTGGATCTTCACGGCCCAGCAGTTGGGAAACGCCTTCCACCAGGGTGACCTGGCTACCCAGGCGAGCGAAGCTCTGACTTAGCTCACAACCAATGGCACCGCCGCCCAGCACCACTAAACGCTTGGGCAATTCAGTAAGCGACCAGAGGTTCTCGGAAGTTAAAACGGGGGCGCTCTTAATACCCGGTAGCGACGGCACCCGGGGACGTGCGCCGGTGGCCAGCACGATATGCCGGGCGGTGAGGATTTTATCGCCGACCTGTATTTCCCAGGGCGAGATCAGCCTGGCGTGCTCTTGGTACACCTCAACGCCCAAGCCGTTATAGCGCTCTATACTGTCGTGGGGTTCGATATCGCTAATCGACTGATGCACATGGCCCATCACCTTGGCAAAGTCGACCTGCGGCTCGCTGGCAGTCACTCCGAACCGGTGTGCGGTGCGAACCTCATGGGCGGCGCGGGCGGCACGAATTAACGCTTTAGACGGAACGCAGCCGGTATTCAGGCAATCGCCGCCCATCTTGTGTTTTTCCACCAACGCCACTTTGGCGTTCACGGCGCTGGCGATATAGCTGGTAACCAGCCCGGCTGAGCCGCCGCCGATCACCACAATGTCGTAGTCAAAGCCCGCTGGCCGGGTAAAACCTTTATAAGCTTTGCGCTTCTGCACCAGTTGTACAATGCGTCGAGCTATCCAGGGGAAGATGGCCAGCAGTAAAAACGAGGCGATAAGCGTCGGTGAAAGAATACCCCCCAGGCTCTCTAGCTCGCCCAACTGCCCACCCGCATTCACATAGATGGCGGTGCCGGGCAGCATCGCGAGCTGGCTTACCCCGTAAAAAGTGACGGTTTTTATGCGCGTTAGACCCATGACCAGGTTGATCATAAAGAACGGAAATACCGGCACTAAACGCAGGGTAAATAGATAAAGAGCGCCATCGCGCTCCACGCCGCGATTCACCGAGGCAAACTGGCGCGGAAAGCGCTTTTCGATAGGGCCACGGAAAAGAAACCGTGAAAGTAGAAAGGCCAGCGTGGCCCCCATGGTGCTAGCGAAGGAGACAATCAGTAGCCCCCAGCCGAGCCCAAATAGCGCACCGCCAAGTAAGGTCATCAGCGTGGCGCCCGGCAGTGAGAGCGCCGTTATCACCACATAAACAGCAAAAAAGATCCCCGCTACCTGCCAAGGATTTTGAGTAAATGCCGTTTGGAAGTCGCTTTGGTATGCTTTGATGGTTTCCAGGGTGAACCATTGATGGGCACCGCTAATGAAAAACACGCCAATGGCTGTGATCAGTAGCGCTGCAATAATCAAACGTTGTCGGGTCACAATAAAAGCTCCAGCGCTAATAAGGGAAGTATCGGTTGTCACTGAGTGAGGAGAGCGCCCGTTTCCTTACACTGAAACGGCTAATTAGAGATTCTCTAGCTCCTTCCAGCGCTGCCAGTCTTCAGGGCGATCCACGTCCCAAATAATCGCGGGGTAGGCGACCTGGAGGCCTAATGCTTCAATGCGCTGCTGCGTGGTGGTCAGCACGCGTTGGGTACCCCAGGGGATATCTTTAAACAACGCAGGGTAGTCTTGCCGGGTACCCACAAAGCCGTAGCCGCCATCTTCGGCGGGTAACATCACCACCTCAAAGCTGGCTAGCTGCTGTGCGCAGGTGGTGATTAGCGCGCTGGTGATGCTTGGGCAATCACTGCCCATTAGCATGGCGGGCCCTGGAGTACTGTTCAGGGCATGGCGAACCCTTGCGCCTAAGTCACCCTCTGGCTGGGCGCTTAGCGTCACACCAAATGCCTCGCGAAGCTCGATAAACAGCGGGTGGGCGTGATCAAGCGCTGTCCATAGTGTGACATTGGCGGCAGGCAGCGCTTTGCAGGCATTTGCGACGCAGTGGCGTACCAGCTCCGCGTGGGCGTTGGCAGCACCTTCCAAACCGAGTAGGGGCGACAGGCGCGTTTTAGCTTGCCCCGCCAGCGGCGCTTTGGCTAGCAGGTGCAGGTGGGGCGTTTCAGCGGGCATCGCGATACTCCTTGGCGAGTTGGGTTGCGCTAACGCCGCGCCAGTAGCGGTAGCGCAGCCGCCACATCAGGCGGATCGTTTTCCAAGCGCCGACCTCATCCCAGCGCCTGCCCGAGCTTACCACTTTCGCCTGCAAACAGGCGGGCTGAGACACCCGTTTGAGTCGTTTAGAAAGCTCAATGTCTTCCATCAGTAGCTGTTCGGGAAAACCACCGGCTGCTTTGAAAGTGCTCGCGCGCATAAACATGCCCTGGTCGCCGGTGGCGATGCCGGTGAGCCGTGAGCGTTGGTTCATCATCCAGCTCACCACGGGCAGCCAGCCGCTGCGGCCTGCAAGCTCAATATCAAAGCGCCCCCAGGCGTGGCCGTTAAGCGCTTGGGTTATCTGCTCAACGGCGTTCTTGGGCAATTGAGTATCCGCGTGCAGGAACAGCAGTGCGGGCGCAGTGGCATGCTGAGCGCCCAGGTTCATTTGCAATGCTCGTCCGGCTGGGCTACTGAGCACTCGATCTGCTAGTGGTTTGGCAATGTGAGCGCTGGCATCACTGCTCCCGCCATCCACGACAATGATCTCAACGGGTATCGCAATGCGCTGGTCGCGCAGTGCTTGCAGCGGCGTCAGTGACGCCTCAATTCCCGTGGCCTCGTTAAGCACCGGTATCACGATGCTCAGCCGAGGTGGTTGGTCAGCCGAGCTCAATAACCGGCCCTCCTGCTGCATTGGCGTCCTCGTGGTCATGGGTGACCAGGAGCGTAGGCAGGCCTGCTTCGCGTAGTTGGCTAAACACCAGTGTGCGCATCTCCTGGCGCAGCGCCGTATCCAGCTTGGAAAACGGCTCGTCCAGCAGCACCGTTCGCGGCTTGGAGAGTAGCAGGCGCATCAACGCCACGCGTGATTGCTGGCCGCCGGAAAGGGTGGCGGGGTCGCGGGACTCAAAGCCTGCTAGCCCAACCTGTTCAAGTGCCTGAGTAACCTGCTGGCGCTTGTCTTTTAGATGGCGAGGCAGTCCGAAGCGCAAGTTGCCGCCCACGCTTAAGTGCGGAAATAGCAGCGGATCCTGAAACAGAAGCCCGATGTTGCGCTGTTCGGCGGGAAGGCTGAGCAAATTGCGCTCGCCCAGCCATACGCCGCCGCTAGCGGTGAATTCGCGATCAAGAAAGCCTGCAATATACGCCAATAAGGTGGATTTTCCCGACCCCGAAGGTCCCATGACCGTGAGTACTTCACCGGAGCTAATAGTGGCATCCACTACCAGTAACTCACGGCCTGCCAGGGCGATGCTAACTTGCTCAAGGCGTAGCGGCGCGCAAAAAGAAGCTGTCACATTGTCCCTCTTAAGTAGCTAAATCACGGCGGTGGGTACCCAATAAACGGGGCAGCCCTAGCGCAAGCATAAAGCCAATCAACGGTAACCCAGCCTGCACTAATGCCCAGACGCCGATTAAACGTCGATTACTGCCAGAGGCAAGCGCGACTGCCTCGGTCGTCACGGTGGTCACGCGGCCCGCACCGAGTAACTGGGTGGGTAAGTATTGGCCAATACTCACTGCCAAGCCTACGGCAAACGCTGTTAACAGCGGCGCGAGCAACAGCGGCAGGCGAACCCGCCAAAAAGCGGAGCTGCGTGACACCCCCAGTGAACGCGCTACCTTTAACCAGCGTGGATCCAATTGGCGATAGGTCTCGGCCAAGGAGAGGTATACATAAGGCAGTACAAACAGCAGGTGACCAGCGATAACCAGACCAAGTTGAGGGCGAATGCCCAGGCTTTCAGCGGCCACGATTAGCCCAAATAGAAACGCAATTTGCGGCACTAGTAGGGGTAAATAGAGTAACCATAACGCGCGCTTGGGTTGAATGTGCTGACGGTGTTCATTTTCCAGCGTTGCTAGCACTAGCGCCGTAGCCAAGGCGGTAGAAACAAGTCCAATCAATGCCGTATTAATGAGCGGTGTAGCCAGCATAGGGCCGCTGCGTTGCCAGTGATCCAGCGTTAGCATCTGTGGCAACACTTCTGGAAAGCGCCAAAAACCGGCCAGTGAAAATAGCCCCAACCCAACTAAGGCTGCCAGCGCTGTGATACTCGAAAACAGTAATGCCGAGCGGCCAACGAGGCGCAGGATGATTTCGCCACGCTGGCGGCTGCCATTGATCAGCCAGTACCGCGTCAGGCTGCGGATCAGCTGTTCTAACAACCACCAACACAGCAGTGCAGCGACAGTGACGCCCAGTTGCAGTACCGCCGCCGCCGAGGCCATAAAACGCTGGCTGATATCCGGGTCGTTGAACCAACCCAAGATAGATACGCTCAGTGTGGGGGGCAGCTTCGGGCCAAGAATCAGTGCCATATCGACGACCGAAGTGGCATAGGCGATCACTGCATAAACCGGCAGGCGAATCAGTGGGTAGAGCGAGGGAAGCACCGTTTTTAACCAGCCGATGGTAGGCGAGTAACCTAGCGACCTTGCCAGCATCAAGCGCTTCTCCGGCGCTAACTGCGGCAGTGCCGCCAGGCTCATCAGTAGCAAAAACGGTACCTCTTTTAGCACCAACCCCGCCATTAGGGAGAATCCCCAGGGATCGTTGATGATCAGCATGTCCAGGGGGCGCTCCCATCCTGTTAGCGACGGCGATATCAGCCGCGCCACCAAACCCGAAGGGGCAATCAAAAAGGCAAACCCAAAGGCGATAGCGGCGTGAGGGATGGCGAGCAGCGGTGATACCAACCGTCGTATGCCGCGATCTAACCAAGTGCCCCGACTGGCGGCCAAAAACAGCACCACAATTACCAGCGCTACGGCTGTGCTGACTAACCCGCTGGCAAAGCTAACCATCACTGAACGTCCTAGCCCCGGCTGGTCGAACAGCATTTGCCAGGGGGCTAAACTAGCGCCATGGCCGCCTAGCGTTGGTAAGTAGCCAAACGCAGGCAGCAGCACCATCATCAGACCCGCCCCAACGGGGAGTACTAGCAGGGCAATGATGAGTGCTGGGGCCAGTCGCAGCATCGTTAGTTAACGCCGTAACGCTCAAGCCAGGCATTTTGCAGGGCGGTCATCCAACTGGGGTGTGGTTCGGGTAGGGTGTTGGACAGCGCGTCCGCCGGTAGCTCGGAAGGATGGCGATCACCCTGCTCGAACAGCGCCTGATTCTCGGCGTCTAGCTGATCGATATCCAGTACGCTGCGGTCTCCCCACATCGCTAGCGACTGCTTTTGCGCCTGAGCTTCCGGTGAAAGCAGGAAATTGGCGAGCACCATGGCCCCGGCTTTATGCGGCGAGTTATAGGGGATCGCCACAAAGTGAACGTTACCCAAAGTGCCGCCTTCCAGCACGTAGCTGCGCACGCTTTCGGGCAGCTCATACTCCATGACTGCCACGGCGGCATCGGTGGGGTAGAACGAAAAAGCCAAACTTAGCTCGCCGTCGCTCATCAACGTGCGCAGGTTGGGGCCGGAGTCGGGAAAGGTACGACCACTGCGCCACAGGTGCGGGTGCAGCGCATCTAAATAGGCCCACAGAGGTTTGGTGACAGCCTCAAAATCGCTTTCTGAAACTGGCTGGTAAAGCGCCTCCTCCTGATCGGTGAGCTCGATCAGCGCCTGCTTTAAAAAGGTGCTGCCGGTGAAGTCGGGAATACGCGGATAGCTGAACTGGCCGGGATTGGCTTTGGCCCAGGCGAGTAGTGCCTGCATATTCTGGGGTGGTGTCTCGGTTTGAGCGCTATCGTAAAAAAAGGTGATCTGCGCTTTACCCCAGGGCGATTCATAGCCTTCTGTAGGTAACGTGAAGTCGGTCACCACCTCAGGGTTATCGGCGGCATTGGTGAGCGCAAAATGGGGCAGCGACTCAGCGAAGGGGCCAAACAGCAGGTCGCTTTCGCGCATCGCAGCGAAGTTCTCGCCGTTGATCCAAATCAGGTCGATACTGCCCTCGGTGTGGTTGCCCGCCTGCTTTTCTGCCAGTACCCGAGCTACCGCGCTGCCGGTATCGTCCAGCTTTACGTGTTCCACATCGACGCCGTACTGTGCCTGCATTTGCTCCGCCACCCAGTCGATGTAGCGATTGGTGCGCGTATCACCGCCCCAGGCATTCCAGTAAACGGTTTGGCCTTCGGCCTGTGCCACGACACTTTGCCAATCACTAGGGTCGGGGTTGGCTGATGCCGGAACCGTGAAGGCAAGCATCGTGGTGACAATAGCGAGGCGAAGAGGGTGGCGAGTAGGCATCGAATATCCCTTTTGTTAGAAGCGTAAGCACAGCTAAGAAATATTAGTAAAATTAGATGTTATAGGGAAACCTGCAAACACTGTAGCTCGCTGTGCACGTGATCAATAATGTTTAACGATAAGTAGTGCTCAACGCGGTCGCGCACGTGGTCGATCACGGCGGGATCCGTGAGTTCAGCGGACCAGTCTTCCCCGCGCTGCTGGGCATCGACGGCGTTTAAGTGCTGGGCGCGCCACTTGGCACACCAGGTTAACGACCAGAGCCAGGTAGCGCGGCGACAGGCAATGAGGGTGTCGATGTCCGGCGTTTCACCCATGGTGGCTTGCCAGCGGCGATAAAAGCTAATCACGTCACTTAGCGATAGCACCGCTTGGCTGCTTACGTCCCAGGTGGTCGAGGTGTAGAGGCTGGTGTGGGCGAGGTCGATACCCGGCAGGCCGTAGCGGCACTTCTCTAAATCCACCAACACCGCGCGGCCATCGTCGTGGATTAAGAAGTTGCCAGGGTGGGTGTCAAAGCTAATCAGTGTCGGCGCGGCATCGCTTAAGTGAGGTGGCAGTAAGTCCAGCTCCTGCTTAATGCGCTGGGTGACCTTGCTCGAAAGTTGCGCGTCGCTCAACCAGTTAGCCTGCTGACGCACTTCATCTATCATCGCTTGCCATGGGTCTTCGGGGGCAAGCAGTGGTGCCTGCTCTGCGACACTGGGCAGCGGTTGGCTATGCAAGCTGGCTAGAGCATCCGCGATGGCAGGCAGGTCTTCCGGCAACTTGGCCAAGCGGCCACGGATAGCCTCAACCAGTAACCCACCCCGGGGCAGTGCCTCGCTCGGCGGCAGAGTGCCGTAAAGTGCTGGCGTGTGTCCGCCAGGACTAGAGCGCTGGTAGCAGGCAGTCTGATAGGCAAGGTTCTCTTCAGGCGGCAGATTCATCTGACTCTGCTTCGGCAGTCGCGCCACCCAGTCATCGCCCACGCTGCGATGGATCCACACATGATCATGGGCCAGCCCGGTATCCGCCATCGGCGTAAGCTCATGGTATGCAATCCCGGCCCGCTTTAATTCGCTTGCCAGAGCCTGTAAACGCGCTTCGGTTGGTGTCGGCATAGAGCAGTCCGTGTCGTTGCTGAATCAGCGATGCCACTTAGTGGCCGTTCTTGTACCAACCTTACACGTTTCGTAAGAAAATGTGGTTAAAGTGAGTGGTAAGGGGACCAATATGTCATGCGCTAGCGCTGCATAGATATTATGAGTCATAACTAATAAGTTAATTATCTTCGGAGTATTTTCTGCTAGCGTTGTGGTTAAGTAGATTTTGTGGGATTAGAGCGGGCGTTGTCGGGATTGCTTACCGTTAACAGCCATCGCCATTTACGCGCGAGCAATAGCTGGTGCCTGGTTCATTATTATTGAGACGGCAGTTTTTGTATCGGGGGAATTATGATTCGCACCACCGAAGAGCTATACCAGCTATATCCTGAGCCAAAGGAGAGAGCGCTGAAGAAGCAGCTATCGCGACTTGACCGGCACTGTCAGCGATTTATCGAGCTTTCTCCCTTTGTGGTCATCGCCACTGGAAACGCGTCGGGCTTTGATGCGTCGCCACGTGGAGGAGAGCCAGGTTTCATCAAGGTGGTTGATGACCTTACTTTGGTAATTCCAGATTCTCCAGGTAATAACCGATTGGATTCACTTAAAAATATTGTCGAGAGCGGTCAGGCTGGATTGCTGTTTTTAATCCCAGGGGTCGATGAGACGCTACGCATAAATGGCGCGGCGCATGTCTCGGTGGATGAAGAAAAGCTGCAGCTTTTTGCATCAGAGAAGCGAGCACCAAAAGTGGTTATTGAGGTGACGGTTGAGGAGGCTTACCTTCACTGCGCTAAAGCCTTTATGCGCTCCAAACTATGGGCAGATGAGAGCCGTCGCGAGCGTTCCGTATTGCCGACGATGGGGCAGATGATTCACGAGCAAATAGGTCGTAGCGGCTCCCCCGAGTCACAGGAAGAGATGCTTGCGCGTTACGCACAAGATATTTAGCACCTCAGGGGCCCTCATCATCATGCAGGAAGATCTCGATCATGAGTGACGTAAAGAGCAGAGTATTAACCCCGCAAGATTGGCAGCTTTATAAGTTGGCGCGGTTGAACTCTCTTGAGGATGCGCCTGACTCTTTTGGCTCAACTTACGAGCAGGAAGTAACGCTCTCAGACACTGAATGGCAGACACGCTTGGATCTGAAATGGCGAGGCCTGGACGCTCTGCCCTTAATTGCTGAGTTGGAGGGCCAAGCGGTTGGCCTAGCCTGGGGGGTAATACATGAGCCCGATACGAAAATGGCGCATATCTACCAAATGTGGGTATCACCTGCACTGCGTGGAAAGGGGGTCGCCAAGTCGCTTCTAGATGAAATTAGTACCTGGGCTGTAAATAAAGGGTGTGAGTGTATAAAGCTCGCAGTAACAACAAGCAACGAAGCTGCAGTTGGTTTTTATACCTCGTCTGGATATCTTCCAACGGGGCCGCTTGAAGCGCTGAGGGTTGGTTCCGCGCTTATGGTGCAGCCAATGGTTAAACGGTTGGGTAATACGCAATAACACTCAGTCTGAGTGAACCGACATAGTAGCCGACAGCTTCAAATTCAAAAATATCGAATTTAATTTAAAAGAGCATTTCTGTTAGCCCAATGCTCTCAGTACCGCCTTTGGTTCCTTGGCAACGATATGCAGTAATGCCAGCGCTGGACCATGGGAAGTGCGATCACCTCGTTCCCAATGTCGTAGTACGGTTATCAGCATTGCCACGTTAACTGTAACCGCCCATTTTTTGAAACCGCACTGCGCATTCATTCTTGTGTCGTCAGGGCTTCACGAAACAGGGTCTCGCGAAAGAGGGCCTCAATGCGTTCCTGGGTACGGGCATACCAAGTCTCGTCCTTGGTCACCGCACCCTGGGCGTTGATGGGGTGGGTGGGAATATGCAGGCGCATGTCCAGGCCACTGTCGCGGTGGGTGGTAACCTGCATAGCAGCAGAGCGTCGCGTTGGGCCATAGGGGATATGCCGGGCTAGTTCCACTTGGCGCTCGCTGGTGGTGGCAAAGTGGATAAAGTCTTGAGCCGCCTCAGGATTAGGAGCACCGCGGGGGATTGCCCAGGTCTCGTGTTCCTGGAACTGGCCGTCCCAGAGGATCTCGATGGGCAGGTCGCGCTCCACCATGGCGGCGAAGAAGCGGCCATTGTAGCCGGAAGCCATGACCACCTGGCCCTCCTCCAGCAGGCGCACCGGGGTTTCACCGGCCTCCCACCAGTGGATATTGTCGATGCTTTGCAGCCGGGCGAAGGCCAAGTCCAGGCCGCGGCGGGTACTGAGCAGACGGTAGAGTTCTTCCCGGGGAACCCGGTAGGCGAGTAGCGCCCACTCCAGATTAGCCGCGGGGGTGCGCTGTAAGGCCCGGGGGCCAGGGAAACGCTGTTGATCGAAGAGATCGGCGATGCGAGTGGGGCGCTCCCCGGGGAAAGCATCACGGCGATAGGCCACGACGGTGGCAAAGATCGAATGGCTGATAAAACAGCGACCCAGTGCGCCAGGAAAGAAGTCTTGGGATGCCGGAGTGCCGTCCGGCGCTGGGGCGGCTAGCTCGGGGGGGAGTGGCTCCAGTAGGCCCTCTTCGCAGGCTGCCATGGCCTCGCTGCGGGTCATATCGAGTACGTCCCAGGGGACATCGTTCTCCGCCACGGCCTGGCGCAGTTCCGTCAGGCCGCCGTTATAGCTGTCCACTGCCACCGGTACATCATGGGCCTCGGTGAAGGGTGTGAAGAGGGCACTGCGCTGGGCGTGCTCGTAGGCACCGCCCCAGCTCAATACCGTCAGAGAGTCGGCAGTGTCGGGCACTTCCGCCCTGATGGGGGTTGCCAGGACGAGCAGCCCGGCCAGAAGTCCTGGGATCAATCGTCTAGCCAGCACCGTGTTCCTCCCGTCGTAGGGCGTCGCTGTGATGCAAGAAGGCTCGAGCAATGCTCGACTCATAGGCCACCCCCAAGAAGCGCCGTTCGTCATCCACGACGGCGATGGCCTCGCCGGTGACCTTTTGTAGCTGCTGCATTGCCTCCCAAAGTGAGGCGTGCGGATCTAGCACTGGGCGGGGCGTTTCGGGACAGTCGGCCAGGGTTGTGGCCTCGCTGCCTTCGCGGAAGGTCTCCAGGCTCGCCAGGGTCACGCAGCCTTGGTAGCGCCCTCGGCCGTCCACCAGATAAGCTTCGCCATGGCCCGCTTGACTAAGGCGCGAGATGGCCGCTTTCAGTGGGGTCGCGGGGGCCAGGGTGACGGCATCATGACTAATCAACTCGGTCAACCGCGCCTCCTGGAGCACGGCGCGGCTGCGGCCAGCGGAGAGATCCAAACCACGGCGGGCTAATTGAATATCGAATAGCGAGCGGCCGAACAGTTGGGCGGCCAGAGGATTGGCTAGCGTGACGCTGGCCAGGGCGGCGGTGGTCAACGCATAACTGCCGGTAAGTTCGAAGACGATCAGCAGGGTGGTAAGAGGCGCGCCGAGAACCGGTGCGGTGACCGCGACCATGCCGCACACCGCATAGAAGATAAACGTCTCCTGGCCACCGCCCAGCTCCGCTACCAGGGTGCCGGCTAGGGCACCGAAGAGGGTGCCGATCACCAGCGCTGGGCTGAAGACACCACCAGCGAAGCCCAGCCCCAGGCACAAAGCGGTCGCGGCCAGCTTTAGTAGCAGTACCATCAGCAGCTCGCCGCCGCTATAGGCCCCGGGCAAGGTGGCGAAGCGCAGGGTTTCTTGGCCCATGCCGAGAATATCGGGTACCCAAAGAGCCGTTAGGCCGAGCAAAGCCCCGGCGAGTGCGGGATGAAGGCTGGTGGGCAGCGGTAGCCGCTTGGCCAGCTGGCCCATGGCAAGAATGGCATGCATATAGCCTCCAGCCACCAAGGCGCCTAGGCCACCCAAGGCTAGGAAAAGGGCGAATTCCCAAGGTTGAGGCACGCCAGGCTCAGTGATATGGAACAGCGTCCCCTGAGCAAGCAACTGAGTGGCCAGCACATAGCCGACGATGGCGGCGGCGGCCACTGGCGCGAAGGCGCGCAGGGCATAGTGGCGTAGCACGACTTCGTGGGCGAAGACAATGCCCGCCAGTGGCGCATTGAAGGCCGCAGCGATGGCTGCCGCTACCCCGCAAGCGATAGTGATATTGTCCTCTGAGCGCCCCAGGCGCAGCAAGCGTGTGATTAGGGAGCCGAGAGTCGCGCCGAGATGTACCAGGGGGCCGTACTGACCCACCGAGGCGCCTGCGCCTAACGACACCAAACCGCTTAACGCTGAGAGAGCACCAGCCTTGGCGGGTAGGCGACCTCGGCGGGTCTGGACGGCAGCGATGGCGTCGGCAGGGGTATGGGAGCGGCCCCCAGGCAGGCCGCGGTGCAGTTGACCAACGAGCAGCCCCCCAAGGGTTGGCACCAGCAGGGTAGCCAGTATCACCAGAGAGGTGTCTGCAGCCATCATCTGGCCTCGGGGGGAGATCAACAGCAGGTCGTTGAGCCATACCACCGCATTGACGAAGCCAACGGCTACAAGAGCCGCCACTCCGCCGACGACACTGCCCAAGAGTACCAAGCCAAGGAAACGCAAGACTGCCAGGGGGTGTCGGGGCGAAACGCTGTCTGTGCTGGGGGAGTCCATTTACCCGTTATAGGCGCTATCCGATCAGCGGGCAAGCGGCGCGCCGGCGCCATGCCGTCAGAGCTGCCTGGCGCCGGGGGAGGACTTACAGCGCTGAGATTTTAGCGCGCTGTTCTTCCAGCAACTGCTTGGTGGCTTGGAATTCGGCCAGCTTGCCGCGCTCTTTATCCACCACCGCTACCGGGGCTTTGGCGATAAAGCCGTCGTTGCTAAGCTTCTTCTCGATGCCGCCGATCAGCTTGTCCTGCTTCTCAATCTCTTTGCTTAAGCGGGCGATTTCGGCGTCTTTGTCGATCAGATCCGCCATCGGTACCAGCACTTCCATATCGCCCACCAATTGCGTGGCTGAGAGTGGGGCATCGTCTGGGTTTTCAAGCCAGGTAACGCTTTCCAGCTTGGCGAGTTTGGAAAGGAAGCGACGGTTGCTCTCCAGGCGCTCGGCGTCTTCGGGCTTGCCTTTGGTGAGCAGCACGTCAAGCGGTTTGCCGGGGGCGATGTTCATTTCGGCGCGGATGTTACGCACGGCGATGATGACGCCTTTCAACCACTCGATATCCAGGCTGGCCTGGTCGTCGATTTTGCTTTCGTCGGCTTCTGGCCAGGCTTGCAGCATGATCGACGCATCGTCACCCATATACACACCTGCCAGCGGCGACACGCGCTGCCAGATCTCTTCGGTAATATAAGGCATCATCGGGTGAGCAAGGCGCAGAATCGCTTCGAGTACGCGTACCAGCGTGCGGCGGGTACCGCGCTTGGCTTCTGCCGTGGCATTTTCATCCCACAAAACAGGCTTGGAAAGCTCCAGGTACCAGTCGCAGTACTCGTTCCAGACGAACTCATACAGCGCCTGGGAGGCGTGGTCGAAACGGTACTCGTCCATCGCCTTGGTGACCTGGGCTTCGGTTTTCTGCAGCTGCGAGATAATCCAGCGGTCGGCCAGTGAAAGCTCAACCTCTTCACCACCAGTGCCGCAATCTTCGCCTTCGGCGTTCATCAGCACGTAGCGCGAGGCGTTCCACAGCTTGTTGCAGAAGTTGCGGTAGCCGTCCAGGCGGCTCATATCAAACTTGATATCACGCCCGGTGGTGGCTTGGGAGAGGAACGTAAAGCGCAGCGCATCGGTGCCGTGGGCTTCAATACCGTCTTTGAACTCGTCCTTGGTCGCTTTGGCAATCGCCTTGGCCTGTTTCGGCTGCATCATATTGCCGGTGCGCTTTTCGAGCAGTTCATCCAGCGTGATGCCGTCGATCAGGTCGATGGGGTCGAGTACGTTGCCCTTGGATTTGGACATCTTCTGCCCTTGGCCGTCGCGCACCAAACCGTGTACGTAAACCGTCTTGAACGGTACCTGTTTGGTGAACTTCAGGGTCATCATGATCATCCGGGCAACCCAGAAGAAGATGATGTCAAAGCCGGTGACCAGCACGCTGCTGGGGTGGAAAGTCTCCAGCTCCGGCGTCTCTTCCGGCCAGCCGAGGGTGCCGAACGTCCACAGGCCTGAGCTGAACCAGGTATCGAGTACGTCTTCATCTTGCGTCAAGGTGACATCGGGGCCGAGTTTATGCTTCTCGCGAGCCTCGGCTTCGCTACGAGCAACGTAGATATTGCCTTCCTCGTCGTACCAGGCCGGGATGCGGTGGCCCCACCACAGCTGGCGGGAGATACACCAATCCTGCAGGTCGCGCATCCAGGCGAAGTACATGTTCTCGTAGTTCTTGGGCACGAACTGGATATCGCCATTTTCCACCGCTTCGATGGCGGGCTTGGCGAGGGACTCCACGGCTACAAACCACTGGTCGGTGAGCAGCGGCTCAATGACATCGCCCGAACGGTCACCATAAGGCAGGGTGTTGTTAACGGCTTCGACTTGCTCTAGCAGGCCCAGGGCATCCATGTCGGCAACGATTTGCTTGCGCGCTTCAAAGCGGTCGAGACCTGCGTACTTGGCAGGCAGAGTGGCGTCTACATCGGGCTGGGGCTGTCCTTTCAGGTCGAAGATCTCGGCCTGCTCAAGGATCGCCGCGTCTTTGGAGAAGACGTTGATCAGCAGGTGGTTCTGGCGCTTGCCGACCTCGTAGTCGTTGAAGTCGTGGGCGGGGGTGATCTTGACGCAGCCCGAACCTTTCTCCATATCGGCGTGCTCGTCAGCAACCACCGGAATTCGGCGACCGACCAGCGGTAGCTCAATGAACTTGCCGACCAGAGAGGCGTAGCGCTCATCGTCTGGATTCACCGCCACACCGGTATCGCCCAGCAGGGTCTCCGGGCGGGTGGTGGCGACTACGAGGTAATCCTTGCCATCGTCGGTTTTGACGCCGTCCGCCAGCGGGTAGCGGAAATGCCAGAAGCTGCCCTGCTGCTCTTTGTTCTCCACTTCCAGGTCAGAAATGGCGGTGTGCAGTGTCGGATCCCAGTTGACCAAGCGCTTGCCACGATAGATCAACTTCTCTTCGTGCAGGCGCACAAACACTTCTTGTACCGCTTTGTAGAAGCCGTCGTCCATGGTGAAGCGTTCGCGAGACCAGTCGACGCTAGCGCCCATACGGCGCAGCTGGCGGGTAATATGGCCGCCGGATTCGTGTTTCCACTCCCACACCTTGTCGATAAACGCATCGCGGCCAAGGTCGTGGCGGGTTTTGCCCTCTTCAGCCGCAATCTTGCGCTCCACCAGCATCTGCGTCGCGATACCGGCGTGGTCGGTGCCTACCTGCCACAGGGTGTTATTGCCCTGCATCCGTTTCCAGCGCGTCAGGGTATCCATAATGGTGTCCTGGAACGCATGGCCCATGTGCAGGCTGCCGGTCACATTGGGCGGTGGAATCATGATCGAAAAAGGCGTGCCCTGACCGGAGGGCGCAAAACGGTTGTCGGCTTCCCAGCGCTCGTACCAGCGGGTTTCGATCTGTTCGGGTTGGTAGGTCTTTTCCATGGAGAGTTGGCTCACGGCTGGCGAGAAATGTACAAAGTTTGAAAATATATAGTGCAAGAGTATACCGCGATAGCGCATTGATCGTCAGGGGCTACTCATGCTCGATTATCGACACTGACCGTGACCGTATGGGCAGAAAATCCGCGCATGGCGATTAGCCCGAGGATGGGGCCCGGCAATAGCCACCAAATGACCGCCAGCGACTGGCTCGACCACAGTGCGGTGACCAGTGCGATGGAAGGAATGGTCAGCCCAAAGCCGATAGCGTTCATCATCGCCAGCGCTGCGCCTAGCCGCTCGGGTGGAGCCGTGGCGCTGGCCAGCGCAGAGAACTGCGCGGAGTCGGCAATAACGCTAACGCCCCATACGCCGAGTAGCATCAGCAGCAGCCAGGGCGAGGCGCCGCCCAGCAGGGGATAAACTAAACAGAGCGTACCGGAGGTTGCCAATGCCACGCAGGCCACTCGATCGCTGCCAATCTGGCGGCTCCATTTGCCTGCGAGCACGCAGCCCGGTAAGCCCAATGCGATCACCGCAAAACTTAGCCATGGTTGAGCGCTGTTTGCAGCACCCAAGCGCTCCAGCTCCCGGGCGACCAGAAACGGCACCAGCGCCCAAAGGGCGTAAAGCTCCCAGCAGTGGCCGAAATAACCCAGTGCGGCGGCACGAAAGCGGGGCTGTTTGAAAGCGGCCAGGCCTGCCCAGGGGCGGCCGCTTTTGGCGGTGGCTGGCAGGTGGGGGCCAACGCCCAGCTTGAAAATCATAAGCGCAGCGGCCAGCGCCAGCAGTGACGCCAGCAGCAGCGGCCACTGCCAGGGTAAATGCAGCGTTAAACCGCGCAGCAGGTGCGGCGAGGCAATGCCCAGGGTCAGCATGCCCACCAGCCAACCCAGCGCGGCGCCGGCGTGGCTGGGTGTCCAGCTCACTACCAGCTTCATGCCTAGCGGATAAATCCCCGCCAGGCAAAGCCCGGTCGCAAAGCGCGCAACAGCGGCGAGCGTTACGCTCTCGGCCACGCCAATAAAGGCGGCGTTGATCAGTGCGCCGAGAACGGCAGAAATCGCAAACAGGTGGCTGGCGCGAATGCGGTCGGCAAGGCCGGTGGTGGCAATCAATAGCGTGCCGCTAATAAACCCGGCCTGAACGGCGATGGTGAGCAGACCCAAATCGCTTTCGCTAAGGCCTACCGCATCCTGAAGCGCCAAGCCAACGCCATTGACGCTAAACCACAGTGAGGTGCCAAACAGTTGGGCGATGACAATCGTAACAAGCGGGTAGCGCGTGAACACGTTTACGTCTCCATGAGGGCAAAGGGCGCAGCCAGAGCCCGCTAATGGTAATCAACAATTTACCGTTACGACGAATTTTTTAAAAACAGCAGTGTCGGACCACGAGGCCCGTCAGGATTCGTCGGGCAGGAAGTACAAATTTGTTCGCAATTGGAGTTTTTATGCACGTAGCCAAGCTTTTCCTTCCTGCAGTTGCAGCACTGGCATTCAGTGTTCCCGCCATGGCCCAGCAAATGGCTGGTGGCACCCCCAGTGTCGATGACCAAGTTGATCAACTTGACGAAATGGTCGATCTGGATGAAGGCCAGAAAGAAGAGATGAGCAACCTCTTGACCCAGATGCAAGATAAAATCAGTGGCAAGGAGCAGGAAGCCCGGCAGTTGCAACAGCAACTCGGCGAGCAGGTTCAGCCCGATTACGATGAAGCTGCCATTCGTGCGGACGCGGAGCGCCTTGGTGACCTAACGGCCGAGATGACCGCTGATAGCATCATCTTACAGTCTCAGATCGAAGGCGTATTCACTCAAGAACAGCGCGAACAACTTGACGAAGCCATGGCTCAACGGCAGGAGCAAATGCAACAACAGATGCAGGAGCAGATGCAGCAACAGGGTGGCTAAGGCAAAGACGCCTGGGGCGCACTGACAACGATTGCCCAACTCTGTTGACGGCCCCGCCAAGTGCGGGGTCACGTGTTTAGGGTGTAGGGTCTCCTCGGCCATTTACCCCAATTTATGCGGCACGACCTCATGGCCCAGTTCTTTATAGCGCTGCCAGCAGGCGCGTTTGGCGATCAGCACTTGTTGGTGCTGATTGATGATCTCGGCAATTCGTGCGTAGCGCTCTACGCCTTCGGGTATTTCCGGGTGCAGATTAAGCAGCGCGGTTTCTTCTGTCGGAACCGGCAACTGCTGCCAGCCTAGCGTGATTGGTACGCTGGCGGCCATCTCGCTATCTTCCAGGGCATGGGGTAAATAGGCGTCTGGGCGGAAATTCCACAGCGCGCTATCGGCCTGCTCGGCGAGGGCTTTGTCTTCGCAGTGCAGGTGCAGGCGGTAGCCTTTGCGCCAGATGGTCTCGGCCAGTTTGCAGGCAAACTGCAAGCGCGCTTCCAGGGTGGTATCGGGCAGGATATAGAAATCAATACGCGCCATAGCGGTTCCAGGTAAGCGGTTTCAGATACGTCGATGGCAAACAGCACCGCCGCAAGAGTGCGGCGGTGCTGAAAGGATAAGCGTTGGCTTTAAAACCGCTTAAACCAGCTGGGTAAGCCAGCCATACTTATCTTCACTGCGGCCGTACTGCAGGTCGAGCAGCTTGGTACGCAGTCGCATGGCGACCTCGTTGTTGCCACCCGCCGTGAGCTTGATACGCTCGTTTTCAGTGACCAGTTCACCTACCGGAGTGATGACCGCGGCGGTACCGCAGGCAAAGATCTCGGTGATCTCGCCAGACGCCGCGCCTTCGCGCCATTCGTCAATGCTAATCGGGCGCTCTTCCGGCGTTAGGCCTTCATCTTTCGCCAGGGTTAGTACCGAGTTGCGGGTCACGCCTTCCAAAATCGTGTCGGTCAGGCGCGGGGTCACCAAGCGGCCGTCTTTGAAGACGAAGAACAGGTTCATGCCGCCGAGTTCTTCCACCCACTTGTTTTCAGCGGCATCGAGGAAAGCGACCTGACCACACTGGTGGGCTTCGGCTTCTTTCTGCGCGGCCAATGAGGCGGCGTAGTTACCGCCACACTTGGCGAAGCCGGTGCCGCCGGGGGCTGCGCGCTTGTAGTTAGACGAGAGCCAGATTGATACCGGGGCAATGCCGCCTTTAAAGTACGCCGCCGCGGGGGAGGCGATCACGTAGTAGTCCACCTCATGGGCGGGGCGTACGCCCAAGAAGGCTTCTGAGGCGATCATAAACGGACGCAGGTAGAGGCTGCACTCGTCAGATGCGCTGGCAGGCGTGGGCACCCAGGCGTGATCTTGCGCTAATAGCGCTTTCAGCGAGCCGATAAAGTCTTCGTCGGACAGCTCCGGCAGCGCCAAACGACGGGCACTGCGGCGAAAACGTTCGGCGTTTTTCTCTGGGCGGAATGTCCAGATAGAGCCGTCGGCGTGGCGATAAGCTTTGATGCCCTCAAAAATCTCCTGGCCGTAATGCAGCACAGAGGCAGCGGGATCCAGCGTTAGCGGGCCGTAAGGGCGCACTTGGTGGCCGTGCCAGTCGGCGTCAACGGTCCAGCGCACATGGGCCATGTGATCGGTAAAGTGTTTGCCAAAGCCGGGGTTTTTGAGAATGTTGTCACGGATCTCATCGGCTATCGGCTGGTTGGATGGCAGAATCTCAAAGTTAGTGGGCACGGCATGTTCTCTCTACTTGATCCAAGCCCTGAAGGGCAAATATAGGCGTCGTAATATAAGCGTTAAAGTGGTCGTAGCGTGTGCCTTGAGATAAGGCACACGCTAATGGGTTTAGGTGTAACGGTTGCGTCAAATAAAGGCAACCGTTGATTGCCTGATTGTGGTCTTAGACGTCGCTATTTTCTACTTGGGCGTCTGCTTCACGGTCAAGCAGGTACTGGGTTAACAGCCCAACGGGACGCCCGGTGGCGCCTTTTTGCTTGCCGGAGTGCCAAGCGGTTCCGGCGATATCCAGGTGTGCCCAGGGGAAGTGATCGGCAAAGTGCGATAAAAAGCACGCAGCGGTAATCGTGCCTGCCGGGCGGCCACCAATATTGGCCAGGTCGGCAAAGTTGGACTCAAGCTGCTCTTGGTACTCATCCCAAAGCGGCAGGTGCCAAGCGCGATCCCAAGCCCCTTCACCTGCGTCTAATAGATCCAGCGCTAGGTCATCGTCGTTGGAGAGCAGGCCGGTGGCGTGGTGGCCCAGGCCAATAATCACCGCGCCGGTGAGAGTGGCGATATCCACTACGCTGGCGGGAGTAAAGCGCTCGGCGTAGGTGAGTGCATCGCACAGCACCAGGCGGCCTTCCGCGTCGGTGTTAAGCACTTCGACGGTCAAACCTTTGAGGGTTTTGATGATGTCGCCGGGCTTGGTGGCATTGCCATCTGGCATGTTTTCCGCGGCGGCAACAATAAATACCAGGTTGAGCTTGGGTTTAATCGCCAATACCGCTTTGACGGTGCCGAACACGCTGGCGGCGCCGCACATATCGAACTTCATTTCGTCCATGCTTTCGCCGGGCTTGAGCGAAATACCGCCGGTATCAAAAGTAATGCCTTTGCCTACCAATACATGGGGTGCTTCTTCGCTTTCTTCGGCGCCCTGGTACTTCATAACGATCAGGCGTGTCGGCTCTTTGCTGCCGCGGCCTACGGATAGTAGCGAGCCTGCGCCCAGGGCTTCCAGCGCTTCTTCATCGAGAATCTCGACCTCGAGCGCGCCTTGTGAGTCGCGACCCAACTGCTCTGCCTGCTCGGCTAAATAGCTGGGCGTACAGACGTTGCCGGGCAGGTTGCCCAGCGTGCGGGTGTAGTTGATGCCTTGGCCAATAGCGTTGCCCACTAACGCACCCTGCTTAACCTGCGGGACAGCGTCGGCATCGGTGATAATTAACGTCAGCTTGGCAAGGCTGGGGGCTGGCGCGGGCGAGGATTTGAACTGATCAAAGCGATAGATAGCCCGCTCCGTAGCTTCCATTACCTTGCGCGCTTTCCAGGCCGCATCGCGGTCAGTCAACGGAACATCGCTAAATACTACGCTGGCTTCGTCAATAGGCAGTTTCACTAGCGCTGTCATGGCCGCATCCAGCGCCTTGATGAAGGCCGCTTCCTGGCATTTTTCGCGCTCTCCCAAGCCCACCAGCAAAATGCGTTCGGCCCCCAGGCCTGGCGCAAAGGGTACCAGTTGCACGTTGCCCAGTGCTGCGTCAAAGTCGCCGCGTTCGAGCAATTGGCCAATCAGGCGCTCGCTGGCGTCGTCCAGTTTGGCAACGGTGGGCAGGAAGTCACCACCTTTATAAACCGGCACCAAAAGGCAGGGTGTTTCAGCTTTGGCTGGGTTCGCGGTCTGAATGGAAAATTCCATGACGTCTCCAACAAGACAAGCATCGAGGGATTCGGGATAATGCCCCGTTGCTTTTGATTTTGAAAAGGGACTGAAAATAGTTTGATTAGTGTACCCAAGCCATACGCTTATTGCATGGCATCCTGCACGACTAGCCGGAGAGCGCGTTGATTTTATTTCGATATCTAACTCGCGAAGTGTTACTCACCATGTCGGCAGTCGCTGGCATTCTACTGCTGGTGATTATGGGCAGCCGCTTTATCCGCTATTTTTCGGACGCGGCGGAGGGCGATATTCCCGTCACCATGCTAGGCAGTCTGATGATGTTTCACCTGCCTGGCTTTATGGAACTGATTCTACCGCTGTCGTTTTTTCTAGGCATCCTGCTCGCCTACGGGCAGCTCTATATGAACAGCGAAATCACCGTGATGGTCGCCTGTGGGATGAGTCCCACGCGATTGTTGAAAGTGACTTTGCTGCCCGCCAGCGTCGTCGCGGTACTGGTCGGTGTCTGCAGCCTGTGGCTAACGCCTTTTGGGGCGCTGCAAACCGAGACCGCGCTGGAAGAACAGCGCAGTCGCCTGGATGTTTCCGTGTTGGCGCCGGGGCGCTTTCAAGAGTTCGGCGGTGGCCGTACCGCTTACATCGGCAGCTTCTCAAGCGACGGAACGGAAATGCAGGATGTGCTGGTGCACGAGCAGAACCAACAAGGCGACGAAGGTACTCACGACTACGTTACCCGGGCGGCATCGGGCTATCAGGAAACCCGCCTCGAAACGGGTAGCCGTTTTCTGGTGTTGGATGACGGTGAGCGCTACGGGGTGACGCCGGGCGATAAGAGCGCCGAGCGGCTAACGTTTGAGCGTTATACATTGCGACTAGGGCTGAATCGCGACCGGCAGGAACTGGATTCACTGGAGTACGCCACTACGCCTGCGCTATGGAGTAATCCAAGCCCCCGTGCCCAAGCCCAGTGGCAGTGGCGGGCAGGGCTCCCGCTTATGGTGTTTGTGCTGGCCTTGATGGCGCAGCCGCTTTCCCGGGTTAATCCCCGCCAGGGGCGCTTTGGCAAACTGCTGCCCGCGGTATTTTTATACGTCGCCTATCTTAGTCTGCTACTCGCGGTTGTCGATGCGATTGGCAGTGGCACTTGGTCCACCACGCTGGGCGTGTGGCCAGTCCATGGGCTGTTTTTAGGGCTGGGCCTATTATTGCTATGGCGCTCGCAACGCAAGGGGATGCGCTAATGGTGCTTGACCGTCTTGATCGTTATATCGCCCGCAACGTGCTGGCGGCCATTATCGTCGTTCAGTTCGTGCTGCTGGGGTTGGATATTACCATCGCTTATATCGATGATTTAGGCGATGTGCAGGCGGGCTATACCGCCTTCGATGCGCTGCTTTACCTGCTAATGCGCACGCCTTGGCGATTCTATCAGTACGCCCCGGTAGCCGTATTAATTGGCGCGCTGATTGGTTTAGGCAGCATGGCTTCCAGCAATGAGCTTACCGTTATGCGCGCCGCTGGGCGTTCTCTGGCGCGCATTGTGTGGGGGGTGATGAAACCCGTGCTGGTGGTCGTGGTCGTGGTGCTGTTAGTTGCCGAATACGTTAGCCCACGCACCGAGCAGTATGCCGAGGCGTGGCGGCTGGAAAAACTCCAGGGTGAAGGCGCCGTGTTGACCAGTCGCAGCGGCTGGCAGATAGAGGGCGACAGCGTCTACCGTTTTGGGGCGATTCGCGCGGATAACGTCGTGCTCGATTTAACCCGCTATCGCTTTGATGACCGCCAACTGGTCGAAGCCACTTACGCTCAGCGCGCACACTGGGAAAACGATGCCTGGCGTTTGGAAAACGTCGCCACCACGCGTATTTTTGACGATCACACTGAGTCTGAGCAGACGGCAAGCATGGGCTGGGACACCTCTTTCACCCCCACCCAGCTAGAGAGGCTGCTGCGCGATATTGAGAGTCAGGCGCCCAGCGAGCTTTGGGCCTATGCCCAGTTCCTTGAAGAGCAGAACCTGCAGAATGATCAGGCACTGCTCTATTTTTGGCAGAAGATGCTGATGCCGATCACCATGGGGTCGCTGGTGCTGATTGCCGCCTCCTTTGTATTTGGCCCGCTGCGCACCGTGGCCGCTGGTACTCGGGTGTTTTATGGCGTTGTCACTGGGCTGAGCTTTAAGTACGTTCAGGATCTACTGGCGCCCGCCTCGACGATATTTGGCTTTTCACCCGTCTGGGCGGTGCTGGTGCCGACACTGGCGTGCGCCGGGGTCGGGATCTACTTTCTACGTCGCAACGGTTAATGCCGCAATAGTTAGCCATCACAGCCTCGTATCGTCTAGAAACAGCCAGCAACCACGAGAGAACTATGCAAACACGACGCTTTACTCAGCTGGACAGCGTATGGCCAGCCGGCCTTGGCCGACGATTGGGTGCCATGCTGTATGACGGCTTTTTGGTCACCGCGATTTGGATTGCGGTGACCGTCGTGCATATGCTGTTTTTCCGCTATGTGCTTGGTCAGCAGCCCGAAGAGATTGGCACTACGGCCAGCGATGTTTTGAGTTTGCAGCTCTTGCTGGTGTTTTTTGTCACGCTGTTTTTTGTTTTCTCCTGGTCGCGCGGTGGTATGACCTTGGGTATGCAGGCGTGGCGTTTACGGGTGCAAACGGTAGACGGGTATTCACTGAACTTGAAGCAGTGCCTTATCCGCTGCGCGGTGGCGTGGTTCTCGCTACTGGCATTTGGTTTGGGCTACTTATGGGTGCTGTTCGATAAACAGCGGCGTAGCTGGCCGGATATTGCTTCCAACACGCAAACGGTGGTTTTGCCGAAAAAATAATTTTACCGGGTATCGGCCATTTTTTTGGAAAAAGCGTCGCTTCGACAATATCTTATCGCGCTCTTCATATTTGCTAAGACGAATGGCTAGCAAAGAGCAGTAATTTCTACTTGATAAGATGTATGCGAATCATTTACATTCATCTCATGATTTCTATGAGGTGTCGCCATGTACGTTTGCGTGTGCAAGGGAGTAACCGACCATCAGATTCGCCAGCACGTTAGCGACGGAGCGCGCAGCTGGCGAGAAGTACGCGAAGCAACCGGCTGCGCAACGCAGTGCGGTAAGTGCGCGTGCTACGCTAAATCAATTACCCGCGATGCCGTTCAGGAAGCACGTCAAGAAGCCGATATGGGCCTTGCCTACGCCGTGTGACGCGAATCACTATTGTTAGGGTTATCTTTAGCAAATAACTGATTTGCTTGAACTTTTAGTCATCTTATCTATACTCTCAGAAACGCTGGGGGTATAGCTATTTGCGCCTATACTCTTCTCCAAACGTAACTGCTTGATCGTATTGTCTAAACTAGATTAAACATCAGCATTACAGTAGAAAAGGTGACGTTATGAAAGGTGATACGAAGGTTATTGAGCATCTTAATAAGGCGCTCGGCAACGAACTGGTTGCGATCAATCAGTACTTTTTGCACGCCAAAATGTATAAAGATTGGGGTCTGAAAGCCCTCGCCAAATGGGAATACGATGAGTCCATCGAAGAGATGCAGCACGCTGACAAGATCATCGAGCGTATCCTGTTCCTCGAAGGTATCCCCAACCTGCAAGACCTGGGCAAGCTGCACATCGGCGAAAACGTCAAAGAGATGCTCGAAAGCGATCTAAAAATTGAGCACGACGGCCGCAACGACTACATCGAAGCGATCACCTATTGCGAAAGCGTTAAAGATTACGTGACTCGCGATATGCTGCGTGACCTGCTCGCCGACGAAGAAGACCATATCGACCACATCGAAACGGAACTTGGTTTGATCGACAAGGTGGGTATTCAGAATTACATGCAACGCCAAATGCAGATGGCAGGCGACGAGTAAAACGCTATCGTGCGTATGTATAGAAGCTAGCAACCAAAACTAGCTAAAAAGCAGCCAGTCAGGGCTAACTGACTGGCTGCTTTCGTTCTAAGGTCTCCTTTAACCTATCGATTTTCCTGCTTCCCTTTTCCCCTATGCGTTCCTTCACTACTTACCCATCTAACATTTTTGCGGCAACCTGGATTTCGCGCTGAGGTGTGCCGATAGCCAACGGCGCTAACTTAGCCAGTGAGTGTCATAAGCCTGACATCGTTATGATGTTGGATGGTTAATCGGACATAGCAAGTTTAATAACTTAATCAGTCGTTTCTTAAGCTTAGGCAAGGGATTAACTCCATCATGATACTCAAACGCAGACCAACCCTGTTGGCGCTGGCTGTTGTGCTGGCCGCCACGCAAGCGGCAGGCGCGGCAGATAAACATTTCAACCGCATCGCCAGCTTTGCGGTTCCCGATAATATGGCTGAGGGCGAGGATCGTACACGCGAGACCGCGCCTGAAATCATTGCTGCCTCCGGTGATGGCATGACGCTGGTGTATACCGATAGCCCGCTGGGCGTGATCGGGCGCATCGATATCAGTGACCCGGCTAATCCGCAACCGCTGGGTAATATCGTTATGGACGGCGAGCCTACGGCCGTATCGGTGCTCGGCAATATGGCCTATGTCGGAGTGAATACATCGGTTTCCTACAGCGAGCCTTCCGGTGAGCTGCGCACGGTCGATTTAGCCAGTGGCGAGATACTCGCCTCCTGCCCGCTGGACGGACAGCCCGATAGTGTAGCTTCCGCTGCGGCCCCCGATGGGCGCTTTGTCGCTGTCGCCATTGAGAACGAACGCGACGAAGAGGCGGGCGATGGACGTGTACCGCAGATGCCCGGCGGTTCCGTGGCACTGGTGAAGATCAATGCGGAAGGGCTGGCTAACTGTGACAGCCTGCTCTACGCCGACGTAACCGGGCTCGCCGAGATCGCCCCCGAGGATCCCGAGCCGGAGTTTGTCGATATCAACACCCTGGGTGAGACCGTCGTGACCGTGCAGGAGAACAACCACCTGGTGGTGCTCGACTACGCCGGTAAGGTGGTGGCGGATTTCAGCGCCGGGACTGTCGACCTGGACGGCATTGACGCCAGCGATGACGGTGCACTGATCTTCAACGAGCAGCAAGCCGAGCGCCTGCGCGAGCCGGATGCGCTGAAGTGGATCGACAACGACCACTTCGCTATTGCCAACGAAGGCGATATGGATGGCGGCGCGCGCGGCTGGACGATCTTCAACAAGCGTGGCGAGGTGGTATACGAGTCAGGTACTTCATTCGAGCGCGCGGTGATTGAAGCGGGTCACTACCCCGATAAGCGTTCGGATGCCAAAGGCAGCGAGCCGGAGGGGATGGAGTTTGCGGTGTTCGAAGGTACGCCCTATGTCTTCCTGCTCTCCGAGCGCGGCTCGCTGGTGGGCGTTTATGACGCTAGCAACCTGGCCGAACCGCAGCTCACCCAGCTACTGCCCTCGGGCCTGTCTCCCGAAGGCGCCGTGGCGATTCCCAGCCGTGGCCTGTTAGCCACCGCCAATGAAGGGGATCTGGGCGAAGACGGCGGCCCCCGCGCCCATGTCATGATTTATCAATACCAGGATGCGCCAGCGGTCTATCCCACCCTGACCTCGGCGGGCGCTGATGAACTGATCGGCTGGGGCGCACTTTCCGGTTTGGTCGCCGCTGATGACATGCTCTACGCGGTCAACGACAGCTTCTACAGCGCCCAGCCGCGCATCTTTACCATCGACCCCTCAGCCTCCCCGGCGCGGATTACGGCAGTACTGGACGTGACCCGCAATGGTGAACCTGCGCTAGGGCTGGATATGGAAGGCATTACCACCGATGGTGAAGGTGGCTTCTGGGTCGCGTCCGAAGGTAACGACAAAGGCCTTGCCAACACCCTTTATCATGTGGGTTCCGACGGCGAGATTATCCAAGGAATTGCACTGCCCGAGGCGCTCGCTCAACAGGCATTGAAGTGGGGATTAGAAGGCGTCACGCGCATTGATGATCAACTGTGGCTGGCGGTGCAGCGCCCTTGGAAGGATGACCCCGAAGGCATGGTCAAGCTGCTGCGTTTTGATATCGACAGTGGCGAGTGGGGCGCTGCTCATTACCAGCTGGATAACGTGGAACAGGGTTGGATTGGCCTCTCCGAAATCACTGCCCATGGCGATTGGCTGTATCTGATCGAGCGCGACAACCAGATCGGCGCCGAGGCTAAGGTTAAGCAAGTGACCCGCGTTGCCCTCGACGGCCTGCAACCCGCCCCGCTGGGCGGTGAGCTACCAGTGGTCGAGAAACAGCTAGTACGCGACCTGATCCCCGATCTGGCCAGCTACAATGGCTTTGTGGTGGACAAGATTGAAGGAATGGCGATCAATGCTGAGGGCCGCGCTTGGCTGGTCAGTGACAACGACGGTGTGGACGATAGTTCCGGCGAGACCTACTTCTGGTCGATACCGCTGAAGTAGTCCCTGGCTGTATTCGTCTATACCGCAGCAGCATGGAAGCGATAAACATGAGGAGTAGGGGAGAAAAGGTAGGATAAAAGAGATAGGAGAAAAAGCGAGGGCACGCATCAAACACGGTTATGTGGCTGATGTGTGCCCTTTTTTGTGGCGTGACTCTTGTGTGGAGAGTGTCTTGTGAAGAGCGTCCTGTGAAGAGAGTGTGGCGGTAACTTTATGGAGCGCCTAACTATTTAGCGGCAATCGCCTCACCGCTGTCCACAAACTGGCTCGGTACCGCCGGCTCATCAACGGCAAAAGTTGCCCGGCTTAGGCGACGGACACGCTTCATAAACAGCGCAATGCAAAGGAGCGTACCTAACGCGGCCACCACATAGCTTAGCTGCAGCGGTAGACCAAAACCGATCGGCGCGTAGGCTAAGTAGGTAAACGTGGCCATGGTCATAAAGGTGGCTGGGATTGAGGTAATCCAGTGAGGCTTACGCGACAGCACCAGGTACATAGTACCCACCCACAGCGCGATCACGGCGGTGGTCTGGTTCGCCCAGGAGAAGTAGCGCCATAGCAGTGTGAAGTCCATATGGGTTAGCGCGTAAGACACCACAAACAGCGGTAGAGCGACCATGACGCGCTTCATAATCGGCTTTTGATCGATCTTGATGTAGTCGGCGATGATCATCCGTGCGCTGCGAAAGGCGGTATCGCCCGAGGTGATCGGCAGCACAATAACGCCGAGCACGGCCAGGGTGCCGCCTATAGCGCCGAGCATGGTGGTAGAAACTTCGCTTACCACCGCAGCAGGGCCACCGGCTGCCAGCACATCGGAAAGCGACTGGTCGCCATAGAACAGGCTCATGGCGGCGGCCGCCCAGATCATTGCGATAATGCCTTCGGTGATCATCATGCCGTAGAAAATTTTGCGACCATTGGTTTCGTTTTGGGTGGTGCGCGAAATAATCGGCGTTTGGGTGGCGTGAAAACCTGAAAGCGCGCCGCAGGAGATGGTTAAAAACAGCAGCGGGAAAATCGGTGCGGCGTCAGGGTGCATGTTCTGGAACGAGAGCTCAGGGATCGGAGCGCCCGTGATGATCAAGCCGATACCGATACCCGCCGCGCTGAACAGCAGCAGGGCGCCAAAATAGGGATAGATACGGCCAATGACCTTATCAATCGGCAGCAGGGTGGCAATCAAGTAATAAATAAAGATAGCGACGATGATCAGCGTTAACGACAGCGAGGTCATATTGGCCAGCAGCGCCGCAGGCGAGGTGACGAATACCGTACCGACTAAAAGCAGCAGCAGAATCGCGAAACCATTGACCACATGCTTCATCGCTTTACCCAGGAACTTGCCGGCCAGTTGCGGCAGGTGAGCGCCGTGGTTGCGGATCGAGATCATGCCGGTCAGGTAATCGTGAACAGCACCGGCAAAGATACAGCCAATCACAATCCACACAAACGCCACTGGCCCATACAGCGCGCCGAGAATCGGGCCAAAAATAGGGCCGACACCGGCAATGTTTAATAACTGAATGAGTGAATTGCGCGTAGTGTTCATCGGCACATAGTCGATATTGTCGCGCATGCTGAAAGCGGGCGTCTGACGCTTGCGGTCAGTTACAAACACACGCTCAACGAATTTCCCATAGGTAAAGTAGCCCGCTATCAGCAGCAGGATCGATACGATAAAGGTGATCATCTAAGGTACCTAGAGCAGTGAGGGGGATGGGCGAGCATGTCGGAGAGCATGCAAGCAGGCACTTCTTTAGCAGAGCTGAATGTACAGATAACCACTATAAAATCACAGCTAGACTTTAGTGGGTCGTAAGCAAAAAAAAGGACAGCCGAGAGGCTGCCCATTTTGTCGATTAACAACAACGGTAAAGCTTAAGACTCTACGACGCCGCAAGCCATTCGGGTGCCGCCGCCGCCCAGGTGGGGTTCATCTTTGTAGGTGTCGCCGCCTTCGTGAATCATCAAGCTGCGGCCAGGCATATCTTCCATGCTCAAGCGCGGCGCCAAGACGGGGAGATTGGCTTCGCCATCTTCATTAACCGTTAGCACCGGTAGATCGCCTAAATGACCTTCTCCATAGGGGCCTTGGTGAGTGCCGGTTTCTTCAGGGTCATAGTGTCCGCCAGCCGACAGTGCTGCGGTCATCTCGCCACTGTCATTCTCGGCGGGATCACAGCTGGCATTCTGGTGAACGTGAAAACCGTAGACCCCAGGCTCAAGGCCCGTCAATGAAGGTGTCAGCAGTAAGCCGTGATCCGTATGTTCAAGGGATACGGTACCGATTGACTCTTCATTACCCTCGGTGCTGACTTTATGCATCTCGACATCAAGCGTTTCATTGGCTTGTGCCGCTGAGGTGGCGAGCAGCAGCGAGGCGGCAATAGCGGTAAGCGGTGTTGAGAAACGTATAGTTGAATAGCGCATGTTGATCTCCTTCCGAATCCATGGAAACGCTGTAGCAGCGTTGCTTACTCAAGGTAGTTGGCTAGCAGTTACATTGCCAATTTAACGTGCCGAAGCAAAGGATACATCGTGCAAATTCAATAACGTAGCAGCGAGTGCCTGAGTGCGCGGCACCAGTGTGTCCAGCAAACAGTACTCTTCGTCAGTGTGCATTTTTGCGCCGACAGGGCCAAGACCGCACAGAGTGGGAATGCCCAGGCTGGCCGTCCAGCCCGCATCAGAACAGCCGCCAGTGAATTCGCCGTCAACAGCAAACCCGATCGCCTTAGCCTGAACCTGATAAAGCTCAAACAGCGCGCTGCTCATACGTGCTTCGAGAGGATAAAATTCAGAGGTTTGTTCTATGGTCGCAAGAGTGCCGGGAACGTCGGGTTCCGCGATAATCGCCTCAATGGCTTTATACAGCTGATCACGCTGGGCAGTGGTTACAAAACGAGTGTCCAACTGTGCCGACGCGAAAGGCGCGACGGTATTGCGTGATACCCCGCCGGTGATGGTGCCCACATTGGTGGTGATGCCTGCCTCATAGTCGGTTAACGCATGCAGCTTGATGATCTTGCGGGCGAGTGTTTCGATTGCGCTGGCGCCATCGGCATGGCTCACGCCGGAGTGGGCGGCTTTGCCAGTGACGTTGATCAAAAAACCAGCACCTCCCTTTCGACCAGTGACCACATTGCCGCTGACGCGCCCAGGCTCGACATTTAAGGCGACGCGTGCCCCCTGGGCGGCCGCTTCGATAAATGCCCGCCCATCCGGCGAGCCAATTTCCTCATCGGCAGTAAACAGGGCGCGAACGGGTAGGGGGCAGGTGGGCAGGCGGCTTAGCGCACGCATAACAAAGCAGTTCATCACCAGGCCGCTTTTCATATCGGCAACGCCTGGGCCAAAGCCGATATTGTCTTGCTGGGTATAGCCTCGGCCCGCCACCGTACCGGTGGGGAAAACCGTATCCCGGTGGCCCATGAGTAAGACATGGCCTTGACCCGTTCCCCCCAGATGCGCTTCCAAAATATCGCCTGAGTCAGGGCGCTGGTGGCGTATAACCGTGATGCCATCCTGCTCAAGCCACTGAGTGATCAGGTCGGCGACCGCATCGGTACCCTCTTTGTCATAGCTGTTGGAGTCGATATTGACCAACGCCTCAAGGCAATCTTGCATCGCCTGCTGCTGGCCTTCCAGCCACGCGCAAACCTGTTGGGTTAGTTCGTCTTGCATAAGGCTTTCTCTCTCATGATGTCTGATCCTTGGTCACTCAAATCCCAGAATAGCCCCGCCATTAAGATCAGTGCCTCTGAAGCGATGCTCCCCAATAGGTGTTCGTCAGGCGCGTGCTGGGAGCAGGAGGGGTAGGAGTGTGGAACCCATAGCGTGGGTAAGCCCAGGGTTTCGGCAAACACATCGTTGGGTAACGAGCCACCTAAGTTGGGTAGCAGCGTCGGCGTTTTATGGGTGGAGCGTTGCATAGAGGCCAACGCCCAGCCTACCCAGGGGTCTTCAGGATCGAGTCGTGTCGCCGCCATTTGCGACATGCGCGCAGCGCTTACCTCAATATCGTGATAGCCGTGTTGATCCAGGTGATGGCGTAAATGGACTAGAAAATTGTCCTGGTCGCTGCCCACCACATAACGCAGTTGGCAGTGGGCATAGGCCGTTGGCGGAATAGCATTGGCCGGGGCATCCGGGTTGCCCGCCTTCATGGCGAGTACTTCTAAGGTGTTCCAGCCAAACAGTCGTTCAGCGGGCGATAGTCCTGGCTCACCCCAGTCAGTGTCGATAGTGGGGGCATTGTCGCCGACGCCGACTTCCAATGCGGCGAGCGCTTTACGCACGGCTTCGGGTATTGGGTCAGGCCGTAGGCCTTGGATTTGAATAACACCGTTGGCATCCACCAGTGTGGCGAGTGCATTGGCCAGACGCACCGCAGGGTTTTTTAATACGCCACCCCAGTTGCCCGAGTGGTGAGCGCCTTCACGGGCCTGGAGTTTAAGGTCGAAATTGAAGGAACCCCGTGAACCTAAAAACAGCGTGGGAGCGTCGGCATTCAAACGCGGCCCATCTGAGCCAATAAACACATCGGCGGCGAGGCGGTCACGGTAGCGGTGGCAGATCTCTTTTAAGCCAGGGGAGCCCGTCTCCTCGCCCATTTCCAGCACGAGCTTAACGTTATAACCCAGGCGCCCGTTGCTTGCTTTCAGCACGCAGCCCAGCGCGGCTAAATTGATGGTGTGCTGGCCTTTGTTATCCGCCGTGCCACGTCCGTACCAGCGATCCCCTTGCTGGGTGATTTTCCAGGGCGAAAGCCCTTCAGCCCATTGGTCGTCATACCCGCGGATGACATCGCCATGACCGTAAGTTAATACGCTGAACGAGGCTTCTGGTTCAAGGCGTTCAGCAAGCAGAAACGGCCCAAACCCTTCAGCCGGGTTATCAACAATGTCCCAGCTAAAACCGAGCTGCTCAATATCCGGAATGATCTGCTCAGTAAGGTAGCGGTGAAGCTCTTCCTGTCTATTCGATTCCTGGCTTTCGCTGCGGATGGCAATGCGCGGGGCAAGCTGGTCATAAAAATCGCCGCTGTCAAAGTAAGCTTTGGCATGGTCTAAGGCGTGTTGGCGCGTCATAAGCACTCCTTTTAACGTTAAATATTGATTAAATATGTTTAGGCAAGGTGGCAGGCGACACGCGCCTGGCTGCCCTTGCCAAAAGCTTGACCGGAAGCATGCGTAATAGCGCTCAGCTTGGGTGTCTGCTCTGAGCATTGCGGTTGAGCGATTGGGCAGCGGGGGTGAAAAGCGCAGCCCGAAGGTGGCTGAGTGGGGTCGGGCTGGCCTGCCCCCAGGCCTATGTCGGGCACGCCTAGACCTGGCTCCGGGGTCAACGCGGAAGCGAGTAGTGCTTGGGTATATGGGTGGCGTGGTGCGGTGAAGATTTGCTCACGGGTACCCTCTTCGACAATCTGGCCTAGATACATGACCGCGAGCCGGTCCGCGAGATGTTCGACCACGGCGAGGTCGTGGCTAATAAACAGGTAGGTAAGGCCAAACTCATCTTTAAGGTCGAGCAGTAGATTGAGGATCTGCGCCTGGATCGATACATCCAGCGCGGAAGTGGGTTCGTCACAAATCACCAGATCAGGGCGCATAATCAGCGCTCTGGCAATCGCCACCCGCTGGCGCTGCCCCCCTGACATTTGCCCGGGGTATTGCTGGGCGGCGCGTTTGGGTAGGCCGACCAGGTCAAGCATCTGATCGACCTTCGCTGCCTGTTCACGGGGCGTGCCTAGCGCGTGAATACGTAGCGGTAGACCAACGATCTGAGCAATCCGCTGGCGTGGGTTAAGCGACGAATAAGGGTCTTGGAAGATCGGCTGTATATGCCGGGCCAGTGCCTTTTGGTTAGCGTTAACAATCGCTTTGCCATTGATCAGCACATCGCCCGAACTAGGGGGTGTCAGCCCCAGCAGCATCTTGGCCAAGGTGCTCTTGCCACAGCCTGATTCGCCCACCAGCCCCATCACCTGGCCGCGCGGAACGCGTAGCGATACCTCATTGACTGCTTTTAGGGTTTGAGGCTTATGTAGCATGCCACCGCCCAGTTTGAACGTTTTAGACAGCGCGCAGAGTTCGAGGGCAAGAGGATCCATACTGTTTGCAGGAGAGGTGGTGTTTGTCATGACGTTACCTCCTGATCGTTTAGTGGCGCTGGGCTGGCTAGCTGATGGGCAAAGTGGCAGCGTGAAAAGTGCTCGCCTGCCACTGCCTGTAAGGGGGGCGTGGTTCGGCACCGCTCATCCGCTTGATCGCAGCGATTGCAAAAGGCGCAGCCCTCGATTTTGCCTACCAAGCTGGGCACTACGCCTGGGATCGCCTGCAAACGACTGCCTGGCAGTGTCTTGCCGGGCGTCGGTATGCAGCGCAACAAACCTTGGGTATAGGGATGGCTGGGGGCTTTAAAGAGGGCCTGTGCAGAGGCGGTTTCAATCACTTCGCCGGCATACATCACGGCGACCCGGTCGGCGATACGCGCAACGACACCCAAGTCGTGGGTGATGAAAATGATCGCCGTGCCAAACTCCTGCTGTAAGTCGCGTAGCAGGTGCAGAATTTGCGCCTGAATCGTCACATCTAATGCAGTGGTGGGTTCATCGGCAATGATCAAATCGGGCTCACACATTAGTGCCATGGCGATCATCACCCGTTGGCGCAGCCCGCCCGAAAGCTGGTGAGGATATTGGCGCATACGCTCTTCGGCGGCGCTGATGCCTACTCGTTTAAGCAAATAGAGGGCGCGATCGTGGGCCGCTTGACGCGATACCCGCTGGTGGCGGCGCAGGGCTTCGCAGAGCTGATTGCCCAGGGTGTAGGCGGGGTTGAGGGCGGTCATGGGCTCTTGAAAAATCATCGCCATGCGTGCACCGCGAAGATTGCTGCGCTCGCGTTCAGGCACCGTAAGGAGATCAACGCCGTCAAAGTTGAGGCAGTCGGCGTTTACCTGCGCCTTGCGCGGCAGTAGGCCCATTAATGCCAGCGAGGTCATGGATTTACCACAGCCTGATTCACCTACCAGGCAGAGCATTTCACCGCGCTCAACGTGAAAGTCGATGCCCCGCACGGCGTGTAGCGTGCCCTTGGCTACGGGTAAATCAACCCGTAGCTGCTTAACGCTGAGAAGCGGTGAGGCTGGCGCTGTTGAGCGCTCAGTTGAAGATAGATTATTCATTGCGGCCTCCCGGTGCGCTGAGGTCGCGTAGTCCGTCACCCAGCAAGTTAATCGCCAGCACCAGAACAAACAGCGCGCTGCCGGGAATCGTAATCACCCAGGGCTGAAAGAACATATAGGTTTTGCCTTCGGCGATCATTAGCCCCCAGGAGGGCGAGGGTGGCTGCACACCCATGCCTAGAAATGACAGCGTTGCTTCGAGCAAAATGGCGTTGGCGACCTCAAGGGTGGCGACGACAATCAACGCGCCTGCAATGTTAGGAAGCACTTCGCGTAGCAGAATGTAGGGCAGAGGGCAGCCCAACGCCTGGGCGGCTTGCACATACTCGGCATCGCGCAGCTGCTGGGTGGCCGAGCGGGCGACGACCGCGAAACGATCCCATAGCAGCAGCCCTAGCAGCAGCGTTACGGTCAGCATTGATCCGCCGATCAGCGAGGCCATAGCCAGCGCCACTAACACCACGGGCATGGCCAGGCGGGTGGTCAGCAGGTAACTCACCACCGCATCAATGCGACCACCAAAGTAGCCCGCCAAGACCCCCAGAGTGGTACCAATCAGTCCGGAAATCAGCGCGACCACCAGCCCAATAAACAGCGAAATTCGCGCGCCAAAGATAAGGCGGCTCAGGTAGTCGCGGCCAAGGCGGTCGGTACCTAAGGGGTGCGTCCAGCTACCGGTTTCGTGCCAAAAAGGCGGCACCATGCGATTAGCGGTGTCCTGTAAGTAGGGATCATGGGGAGCCAGCCACGGTGCTAGAAGCGCCACAATCCCCAACGAGGCAATGATTAAGAGGCCGATGGCCAAGCTGCGATTATTGAGCGTGCTGCGCCATAGGCGCGTCTGCCAAGCAGGAGTTAATTGGCTTTGTAGCGCGGTAGCCGATGGGGTAAGAGAGTCTGTCATGGTGTTCTCCGTTAGCGCGCGCGCAGGCGTGGGTCGAGGGCTGCGTTGAGAATGTCGGCCAGCAGCGTCAACACGATATAGAACAGCGCAATGATCAGTACGATGGCCTGAACGACTGGATAGTCATTGCGTGAAATAGCGTTCCACGCCAACTGCCCCAGCCCGCGTAGTGAAAACACGGTTTCGATAACCACTGACCCGCCGAGCATAAACCCGAGCTCCACGGCGGCCAGCGCGACCACTGGGATCACCGCATTGCGCAAGGCGTGTTTGAAAATCACCGTGCCGGTGCGCAACCCTTTGGCCCGTGCAGTGCGAATGTAATCGGCCTCTAGCACCTCCAGCATGCCGCTGCGGGTCAGGCGCATCATGGCGGGGGTGGCGTAATAGCCCAGCGCAATAGCGGGCAGTACGAAGCCTTGCCAGCTATCGCTGCCCGCGGCCGGAAACCATTGCAGCTTGACGGCAAACACGATGATTAGCGTTAAGCCAAACCAGAAGTTGGGCATTGCCTGACCGGTAACCGCAATCGCCATGGCCATACGGTCTATCCAACTGCCACGTTTGAGCGCGGCGACCACACCGAGGGGAATAGACACGCCCAGTGCAATCGCCAAGGCCAATATTCCTAGGGTCATCGTCACCGGTAGTCGCTCAACGACTAGATCCATTACCTCGCTTTGGTAGTAATATGAACGCCCAAAGTCGAGCTGCACGGCTCCCCACAGCCAAGTGGTAAATTGCTGAATCACCGGGCGGTCCAGGCCGTAATCAACGCGGATTTGTTCTACCTGCTCGGCGGTGGCCTCGGGGCCACCAATGGAGAGCGCCAAGTCACCCGAGAGCTGCAGCAGACTAAAGCAGAGAACCGAAATAGTCAGAGCGACGCTAAGGGCTATCAGCGTGCGCTTGAAAACAAATGCCCACATAAAGCATCACTCCCTCGCTGTGGAAGGCTAGCCGTGGTGATTTCCACGGCTGCCGTTAACTCGATCAGATGCCATCGGTAACGTTATTTCCAGCTCGCCTCGTAGAAGCGGGGGAGTTCATCAGGGTAGGCAGTGAAGTCGAGATCAGCGGTGTGGGCGTAGTAGGTGGAGTAGGAAAACAACGGTGCCCAGTACGCTTGCTCGGAAATGCGGGCGAACGCTTTTTGGTAGTGCTCTAAGCGCACATCAGGATCTACCGAAGTATCGGCGACTTGCAGCCACTCCTGCACCTGGGTGTCCTGCCAGAGATCGTCAATGCCGCCTGTGAAATAAACGCTGACGAAAGCCGAGACATCGTTAATAGAGAAGGAGCCCCAGGCTTTGAACGACATATCGGTTTGGCCGTTACGCTGGAGCTCCAGCAACGCGGGGGAGGTCATAAAACGCAGGTTGGCATTAATACCTACGGCGCGTAGGTCGCCAATCATTGCTTCGGCGTAATCCCGTTCACGGTAGGCATGAAGGTCAATGTCGAAGCCATCGGCGTAACCGGCCTCGGCGAGTAGTTCGCGGGCTTTGTCAGGGTCGTACTCATACTCAACAACGTCTTGTGTTTCACAGCCAAACTGAGTCGGGAAGCAGGGGGCGTAGAGGGGCTGGCTGCCGCCGCGTACTAGGTCGTTAGCGAGCCCTTCCCGGTTCATCGCATGATTGATGGCTTGGCGTACGCGAAGGTCATTTAGCGGTGAATCTTCTCGGGCCGCGGCATCCAGGCCGATATAACCGACTCGCATGGTTTCGCCGCCTAGCACGCTAAGCTGTGGCATAGTGCTTAACGACTCAGCTTGATCCGACGGCACGCGCCAGATCCAATCGACTTGACCGGACATTAACTGCGCCATACGCGAGTCTGCATCGGCAATGGCCTTGAACTCGATATTGGCGATCTCCGGCTGACCAATGGGACTGTCGGCAAAGTAGTCATCAAAGCGCGTTAGGCTAACGCCATCCCCGGGACGGACGTTGGTAATCCGGTAAGGGCCGGTGCCTACGGGCTCACGACTAAAACCCTCGATACCCACTTCCTGGAAATACTCATCGGGGTAAATTGGCATTGGGCCGGAAAGGTACTCAAGGGCTGCGGGGAAAGGCTCTTTGAGGTGAATGCGCACTTGGTACTCATCAAGCTTCTCAACGCTTTCAATCCAATCAACATTTTGGCGTGTCACCACGCGGGATTTGGGGGACACTGCATAGTTGAAAGTGAATGCCACATCGTCAGCGTTGAAGGCTTCGCCGTTGTGAAAGGTCACGCCTTCCCGGAGCACAAGATCCAGAGTCTTATCATCGGCCCACTCCCACTCGGTGGCCAGACGCGGCTCATATTCGTTGGTTTGCGGGTTGCGGTAAATCAGCGTGTCCCAGGCCAAATGGGCGAGAATAACCCCTTCACGCAGGTTGTTATGGTAGGGGCTAACGTTTTCAGGTTCGCTGTCAGAGGCATAGACCAGCGTATCGTTGGCCTTGCCAGCTAATGCGGGTGTCGCGATGCTGAGTAAAGCAAGTGACGTAACGCAATAAAGAGTTCTCGATGTTTGCATGCCATACCTCGTTTTTTAATAAGGGAAGGTTATGAGCGTTTGGCGTACTGGCGAGGCTTGTTGTTTTTTAGATGAGCCGTCACCTTGAATTAAAACTAAGCTATTAAGCAGTCATGCCGCCAGTGCAATGTTTAGAATTTACCATTGCCGTTTTGGCAATGCTTATGGCGAGGGGAGCCACTATGAATCCACGCGTATTACAAGAAACCGCACTACGTTACTTTCTCGAAGTGGTTCGCTGCGGCTCCATCAGTGAAGCCTCGGGCAAGCTGAATGTGGCGCCCTCGGCCATTAGCCGACAGATTGCCCGGCTGGAAAGCGAGCTGGACACGCTACTGTTTGAGCGCCGAGCGCGGGGTATGGTGCCCAGCGCCGCAGGGGAACTGCTGGCGGTGCATGCCCGCCATATGCAGCTTGAGGCAGACCGAATTGGCAGTGAAATCCTGGCCCTACGTGGATTGCAGCTTGGCAAGGTGCGTCTCGCCAGTTCAGAAGGGTTTGCGGTCGATTTTTTACCCGCGGCAATCGCGGCTTTTCGCAAGCGTTATAGCGGAATTCATTTCCATCTGATGGTGGGGCCACCTGCCCAGGCGACCCGTCATGTCAGGGAGGGCGATGCAGATATCGGGATTACCTTTAGCCTCAAGCCCGAGGCGGATATTAACGTTGCCCTTAGGCAGCCCGCGCCGATTATGGCGCTGGTGTCACCCGACCATGAGTTAGCCGCTAAAAAACACCTATCACTAGCGCAGCTACAGCGCTATCCACTGGCGCTGCCCTCTCCAGAAACGACCCTGCGCCAGTTGTTTGATATCTGCTGTAGTCGCCAAAACCTGGCGTTTGAGTCCATTTTTAGCAGTGACTACACCGAGGCTTTGATTAACTTCTCCATGCTGGGAGGCGGGGTAGCGCTTGCCGGAGAGATCTCCGTTCGTTACCGGGTTCATCAACAGCGTGTGGTTGCGATTCCTATTCGTGACCAGGGCATGGATTCGCGCTTTATTGAAGTCCAGACCCTTGCCAAGCGCACATTGCCGACGGCGACGCAGGCGTTTTTAGCATTTCTAAAAGAGCATATTCCGCCTGGGCAACTGCCGCTTTTTCCTACTCCACTAACAATTAACTGCTGACCACCTGCCTTCTTAGCAAGCGCTGGCGTGAATAGCGTATTGCGCGGATGACATCTCACGGCCAAGCCGCGACAATGGCGCCCTGTTTAGATTGTTAGCTTTAACCGGGGAGCGTTATGACGCCACTCAACATCCTCTATCAGGATGAGTATCTCGTCGCGGTGCATAAGCCGTCAGGGCTTTTGGTGCATCGCTCGGCGTTGGCGCGTGGTGAAACCGAATTTCTGCTTCAACGCTTACGCGACCAGCTTGGCAAGCGGGTTTACCCCGTTCACCGGCTGGATCGGCCGACCTCTGGGGTAATGGTATTTGCTCTCTCGTCGGCAGTGGCTGGCCTGCTCAGCGATGCGTTTAGCGAGCGCCAGGTGGAAAAGCGCTACCTGGCAGTGGTGCGCGGTAAAGCACCGGAAAATGAACGTTTGGATTACCCGCTAAGGGAAGAGGACGGTACGCGCCCCAAGGCGGAAATGCCCGCCATGCCCGCGATGACCGATATTCGCCGCCTGGATAGCGTCGAGCTGCCCGTGCAGGTCGACCGCTACCCGGTGGCGCGCTACTCCCTGGTAGAGGCGCGGCCGATGACCGGTCGCCGCCATCAAATTCGCCGCCATCTTTCCCGGCGTGGCTACCCGATTATTGGCGATGCCAAGCACGGTAAAAGTGTCCACAACCGCTTTTTTGCCGAGCAGATGAAGGCTCCGCGCTTACTGCTCGCCGCGACCTATTTGGCCTTTGACCATCCGCTGTTAGACAAGCGTGTACAATTGAGCTGTGCCTTGGATGACACCATGATCGCGCTGTTTAACCAGCTTGGCTGGGCGGGGCATTTACCGATGGATAGCGTGCGCACGCCGCCCCACACCACGCCTTCCGCCCTTCAAGCGTTATGAGTGAGTTTGTGATGTCCTCAGCTACTACATCGAGCATGCCGTCCGCCTCGCCTGTGCCTACGGCTAACGTGAAACCTCCTTCTGCAGATTATGATTTTCGCTTTGGCGGCATTCGCCGTCTTTATGGCCAGCGTGCAGCCGAAGCGTTTCGTCATGCCCACGTGGTGGTGGTGGGTGTCGGCGGGGTAGGCAGTTGGACGGTAGAGGCGCTGGCACGCTCGGGCATTGGCAAGCTGACGTTGATCGACCTGGACGACGTCTGCGTTTCCAACGTCAACCGCCAGCTCCATGCGCTGGATGGTACTATCGGTCAGCCCAAGGTTGGTGTGCTGGCCGAGCGCTGCCGCTTGATTGCCCCGGAAATTGAGATTGTGGCGGATACTGCCTTCGTGACACCCACCAACCTGGCCGAGCGGATTCCCGATGATGCCGATCACGTGGTGGATGCCATCGACAGCGTGATCGCCAAAGCCGCGCTGATTGCTTGGTGCAAGCGGCGCAAAATCCCCATTACCGTAACCGGTGCAGCCGGTGGACAAACCGATCCCACGCGTATTCAGGTGGCGGATTTGACCCGCACCGAGCACGACCCGCTGTTATCCAAAGTGCGCTCGCGGCTGCGTCGGGATTACGGCTTTTCCCGCAACCCCAAACGGCGCTTCTCAGTGGAGTGTGTTTACTCCGACGAGCAGTTGATCTATCCCGGCGCCGACGGTGAAGTGTGCCTGCAAAAGCCCGGTAGCGGTGATGCTACGCGTTTGGATTGCGCCTCAGGCTTCGGGGCTGCCACTTTCCTGACTGGCACCTTTGGCTTTGTCGCCGCTTCAAAGGTGCTCGAACGCCTCGCAAAAAAAGCCAACCAGCCGAGTGCCACAAACGCCACTCAAGAGGAGAGCCAATGACCGCCCCCGTTCCCGGTATTTATCGCCACTACAAAGGCAGCCTCTACGAAGTGCTGGGCACCGCCCAGCACAGCGAAAACGAAGAGCCGCTGGTGGTTTATCGTGCTCTTTATGGTGAGTACGACCTTTGGGTGCGCCCGCTGGCGATGTTTACGGAAACAGTGACGAAAGAGGGCCACACCCAACTGCGCTTTGCGCTGGAAAAGGCGTTTTAAGCCGGAATTTCGTTATCAAGGAGTGCTCATGCCCCCCTCATCACCCCAGCAGACGCTGAAAGAAGTATTCGGTTTCGATGACTTTCGCGGCGGCCAACAGGCGGTGGTGTCAAGAGTGCTGGAAGGGCACTCCACGGCGGCGATTTTTGCCACCGGCGCGGGGAAATCCTTGTGCTATCAGCTTCCTGCGCTGCATTTGCCGCACCTAACCCTGGTGGTGTCACCGTTGCTGGCGCTGATGCAGGATCAACTGGCGTTTCTGGCCCGCCACGGCGTGGCCGCGGCCAGCATTGATTCCAACCAAGACCGTGACGCTACCCGGGAGGTGATGGAGCGCGCTAAAAGCGGCGAGCTGAAAATCCTTATGGTCTCGGTGGAGCGGCTCAAGAATGAGCGCTTTCGCCACTTTCTGCGCCAAGTGCATATTTCACTCATGGTGGTCGATGAAGCCCACTGCCTCTCTGAGTGGGGGCATAACTTCCGCCCTGACTACCTCAAACTGCCGGACTACCAGCGCGATTTTGCTATCCCTCAAGTGCTACTGCTCACCGCCACGGCGACCCCAGCGGTGATAGCCGATATGGGTGAGAAGTTTGCCATTGCGCCGGAGAACGTGATTACTACCGGCTTTTACCGTTCCAATCTTGAACTGCTGGTATCTCCGGCCATGGAAGGTCGCCAGCAGCAGCTGATCAACTGGCTGAAGCCGCAGATGCAGCCGGGTAGCGAAGCGCCGACGATTATTTACGTCACCCTACAACAAACCGCCGAGCGAGTCGCTAAGGCGTTAGCGGCCCAGGGGATCGCTGCCCAGGCCTACCATGCAGGGCTAGATTCCCAGCGACGGGATGAGATTCAGCGGCAATTTATGAGCGGCGAGTCGCCCTGCATCGTGGCCACTATCGCATTTGGCATGGGCATTGATAAGGGTGATATTCGCAATGTGGTGCATTATGACCTGCCTAAATCCATCGAGAACTATAGCCAGGAGATTGGCCGGGCGGGACGCGACGGCCTACCTTCCACTTGCCTGACCCTGGCTGGGCGGGATGGCTTGCGGGTGCTGGAAAACTTTGTTTACGGCGATACCCCTGAATATGCTGGCATCTATCGCCTGCTGGAAGAGATCGCTGCGGCAGGCCAAACGCCGGATCGCCAGTGGGAGGTATTGCTCAATACGCTTTCCCGGGATACCAATATCCGCCCGCTGCCGCTAAAGACGCTGCTGGTGCGGTTGGAAATGCACGACATTATCGCTCCGCGCTTCGCATTTCTAGCCGAGTACCGGCTGCGCTATCATCTTGAGCCAGACCAATTAGTTAGCCGCTTTGAAGGCGAGCGGGCGGCCTTTGTGCGACTTTTAGTCGATAATATTCCTATCGCCCGCACCTGGGGAACGGTGGATTTTGACCGCCTACATCAGGTGGGGCAGACGCAACAGATTGACGCTTCCCGCGCTCGCGTCATTACCGCCCTTGAGTACTTTCAAGATAAGGGCTGGCTAACCCTGGAAGGCAAGCGGATGACCGATGTCTACGAGATCTGCCAGCCGAACTTTACTATTGAGGCGCTGGCGAGCCAGTTGTTTGAGGATTGCCTGAATCGAGAGCGAATCGAGATTGAGCGGCTGCAGGCTATGTTGTCACTGTTTGAGTCGGAGAGCTGTCTGACTCGTCGGTTGGCCATGCACTTTGGTGATAGTACCTTTGGTGACAGCACCTTTGATACACCATCCAATACTGAGCAGGGACGCTGCGGACATTGCTCGGTGTGTTATGGCCACCCGATAAAACTACCGGATGCACTGCCCGAGCCACCGCTAACGACGGCCGATTTTCAGCGCTACGCCACACCGCTGATTGAGCGCCACACCGAACAGTTCGGCCAGCCGCCCAATGCCCAGCGGGTGGCGCACTTTCTGTGTGGCTTGACCATGCCGGTGTTTACCCCGCTCAAAGCCCGCAGCCTGAACGGCTTCGCGGTTTTTGAGCAGCGCGCCTATCCAAAAGTGCGTGAGTGGGCGGAGGCGATGCTGGGACAATAAAGGCCGATCAAAGTCCGAACGGTAACCCCAGCCAGTACCAAATAAAGAACAGGCTGCTCCAGCCGGTTAACACGGCGAGGGAGTAGGGCATGGCGATGGTCAGTAGATGGCCAAGAGTAAACGACTTGTTGTAAAGGTGAATGACCGCCAGCACTAACGGTAGATAGGGGTTGATGGGTGAAATCACGTTCGTCGATGAGTCGGCTACCCTGTACGCTGCTTGGATGGCTTCTGGCTCAAGGCCCAACAGCATCAGCATGGGTAGAAAAATCGGCGCCATCAGCGCCCACTGCGCAGAGCCACTGTAAAGAAATAGGTTCACGACGGCGGCCAGTAAAATAAAGCACACTAAAGCCAGCGCCGTAGGCATATTAATTTGCAGCAGTAGATCCGCGCCATTCACTGCGCTGACAATCGCCAAGTTTGACCAGTTAAAGATGGCAATAAACTGCGCCACCATAAAGACGATGACAATAAACCCACACATATCGCGCATCGCCGCTTCCATTAAGCGCGGCACATCGCTGGATTGTTTGATCTTACCTACCGAAACGCCGTACACAATGCCGCACAGGCTAAAGAACAGCACGATGATGGGCACCAAACCACTCATAAAGGGCGAAGGTAACAGACCCCCTTCAGCGCTGCGTAAGCCGGAACCCGCTGGCAGAATCAGCAGCAGGATAACCGCGATATAGGCCAGTGCCGCTATACCGGTGTAGCGCAGCGCACGCCGTTCTGTGTCGGTTAACTGTACGCCGTGGCTTTTGTTCTCATCATCACTCTGATCCTGAAAGCGCGCCAGCATGGGCTCGACATACTTGTCGTTCATGACGGTGATAATCAGGGTAATTAACGGCACCGAGGCACACATAAAGAACCAGTTGGACACCACGCTGACTTCGTAGCCGGGGCGAACGCTCTGAACGACTTCCGTCGAGATGCCGGATAGCAGCAGATCCGTGCCCGCAATAAAGAAATTGGCGCTAAAACCGGCAAAAACGGCGATAAAGGCCACCATAATGCCGGCAATCGGGTTCCGGCCAACAGTTTTAAACATGATGGCGGCCAAAGGGGGAATCAGGAAAACCGCCGCATCCGAAACCAGATTGCCGATGATCGAAGTGATGACCACCGCCGGGGTAATAAAGCGCGGCGCCACATTACTCAACATGCGTCGGATGGTGGCATCGGCGAGGCCAGTTTTCTGAATCAGCCCCAGCGCTAATACCATCACCAGTACCAGCCCTAGCGGGCGGAAACTGGTGAAGTTAGTGACTGCCCCGGTCACCATAAATCTTATCCCATCCCAGCTAAGCAGCGAACGAACCTGAACGAGCTCGTCGGTGGCAGGGTGGCGCACAGGCTCGACCCACACGCTCATCACAACCGACAGGCCTAGCGTGACGACAAAAAGTATAAAAAACATAATAAAAGGATGGGGCAGGGCATCGGCTATTCGCGCAATCCGGTGCATTAATCCGGTGTTGCCACCGGACGTTGAGAGTTTGTTCGCTTCCATGTTGTTCTCCGCTTTATATCTGGAAGTGCTGCTTTTTGAAGTGTGCTTTCTTGAACTGCGCTTTCTTGAAATGCTTAGCGAGAGGGGAGTTCACGCTTTATTAGCTGAACAAAATAAGAGGTGCCCACCGGGATAATGTTGTCGTTAAAGTCATAGCTGGGGTTGTGAACACTTACACCACCGGTTTCGCCTTCAACACCATTGCCCAGAAACACATAGCAACCCGGAACGGCTTGCAGCATGAAGGAGAAGTCTTCGCTGCCAGAAATCGGTAAGCAGTCAGGGTTGACCTTTGCATCGCCGACTACTGCGTGGGCAACATCGGTGGCGAGTTGGGTGGCTTGCGGGTCGTTGACCGTGGCCGGGTAGCTACCGGGGTGAATGGTGAGCGTTGCGGTGGCGCCGTAGGCTTTAGCAGTACTGGCAACCAGTTGTTCCAGTCGTTGAATTGCATGCTCCCGTACTGCGTCGTTAAAAGAGCGAATGCAGCCCTGCATGGTGGCGGTATCGGGAATGACGTTGAAGGTGCCCGAGCCGGCATGCAGGTCGGTAAAGGACAGCACGGCGGAATCGAGCGGGGCAGTATTGCGGCTAACGATAGACTGCGCGCCGCTGATAATCGCGCTCACGATCAGCATCGGATCAACGGTGTGCTGCGGCATTGCCGCATGGCCGCCTTTGCCGTGAACGTCAATGGTGAAACGGTCTGAGCTGGCCAGCAGGGGGCCTTCGCGAAACCAGAATTCGCCTTGGGGAATGCCCGGCATATTGTGGATACCGTAAACGCGGTCACAGGGGAAGCGCTCAAACAAACCATCATCCATCATTGCCTTAGCGCCGGCTAAGCCCTCTTCAGCGGGCTGGAAAATAAAGTGTACGGTGCCGGAAAAGTCGCGATGTTTAGCCAGATACCATGCGGCGGCTAACAGCATGGTGGTGTGACCGTCGTGGCCGCAGCCGTGCATTTTGCCCTGGTTAAGAGACGCATGAGCGAACTGATTGTTTTCCGTCATGGCGAGGGCATCCATATCGGCGCGCAGCCCGATGGTACGAGCGGCGAGCGTTTTGCCGCGCAGTACGCCGACGACCCCGGTTTTAGCGATGCCGGTATGAACCTCGTCAAATCCCCACTCTGTGAGCTTGTCCGCCACTAACTTGGCGGTGCGCTGCTCCTCAAAGCCCAGCTCCGGGTGCTGATGAATATCCTGTCGCCAAGCAGTGAACTGTGCGTTGTTACCCGCAATTTCATCGATCATAGGTAGCCCTTTAGGTTTATTGAAACGATAGCACTTAAGCTATAGCTAAATATTATGCTTTGAGTTTTGGGACGAAGTCTTTTAGCTACCTTTAACTGTATACTGGCTTTTTTAGTCAGATATATTGATTTTTGCTTATTGAAGGATGACGAAATGTTATGGCTTATCGAGGATTTACGGACAGCCAGATAGAAGCCTTCATGTGGATTATGAAAACCAGTAGCGCTACGGAAGCCGCCAGTAAGATGCTGATTTCACAACCGGCGATTAGTCGTTTGATAAAACAGTTGGAGGCGCGGCTTGGGTTTGACCTGTTCGAACGCCACAATAATCGCCTGCTGCCGACCCGGCGCGGCACGCTGTTTTATGACGAGGTGGAGCGGGTTTATATTGGCTTACACCATTTGCGACAGTTTGCCGAACGACTGAAAGAGAGAGTGGCAGGCCAGTTAAGAGTGGTCAGCATGCCTTCTTTTGCCATGAGTCTGGTGCCAGATGCCGCTACGCTGCTTGCCGAGCAGTTCCCTGATCTTGAAATTAGTCTCTACTCCTACCGATCCAGCCAGATAGTGGAGGAAGTGGTGGCCCAGCGCTTCGATTTTGGCATTACCACCGATCCTCGAATCGACCCGCGCTATCAAAGCTTCCAGTACTCTCTGCCAGGTATGTGCCTTATTCCGCCAGGGCATCCGCTGGAAGCTAAAGCGCTTATCAACATTGAAGATTTTGCCAATGAAACGCTGATTTGTGGTGAGCCTAATGAACAAAGCCGTCACCGGATTACTCAGCGACTGAGGAAACATGCCGTTTCGCCCAAAAAAATATGGACAGTCTCGCTGGGGGAGATGGCGATCCGACTAGTAGCGAACGGTGCCGGTCTTGCGGTGTTAAACGCCGTATCGGCCTGTTATGCAAAGCGAGCGGGCGTGGTGGTTCGCCCGCTCGCGTTTGATATTCATTATGACTTTCAAATTATTTTGCCGCTGGAAAAAGATCTTGAACCCGCCATCAACAACATCAATGCTGAGCTGATCGCGTTAGTCGAGCAAAAAATTTTCGAGAGTCTCAAAGTGTGTGGCTAAAAATCGCCTGGCTGCAGGATAAGGCAACGGGATAGCTGCATGATGTTTTGACCTATTACTCCCTTTACTCCCAGGCAGGGAAGGGGTCGGGTAGCTGTTTCCACGCCTCTATGCCTTCCACAAGCTCGTCTTCGCTCAAAAGGCAGGCGTCCAACGCTGCGCGCATCCGCGGTTGATCCAGGTTCTGGCCGATAAAGACCAGTTCCTGGCGCATATCCCCGAACGGCTCTTGCCACTTCTCCATAATAAACTGACGCGTTTCGGGATCCGTTGGCCAACGCTCTTCGGGAATCGCCTTCCAGAATACCCCGGCTGGGCCGTGGTGGGCGATGCCACCTGCTTGGCTCCACTGACCAGCGGCTTGGGGGCGAGTGGCCAGCCAGAAAAAGCCTTTCGAGCGCAACAGGCCCTTACCAAACCACTCCTGGTTCAGCAGATCGTGGAATTTCTGTGGATGGAAGGGGCGACGGGCATGATAAGCAAAGCTGCCAATCCCGTACTCCTCGGTCTCTGGCACATGCTCGCCGCGCATCTCTTTGAGCCAGCCCGGTGACAACTGGGCGCGCTCGAAATTGAATTTGCCGGTATCCAGCACTTTATCGAGCGGCACGCCGCCTTGAGTGATTGGCACCAGTTCCGCGTCGGGGTTCAGCGAGAGCAGGATAGCCTTCAGCGCTTCTAACTCTTTCTCACTGATCAGGTCAGTCTTGCTGATCAGCAGCACATCACAAAACTCGATTTGATCGACCAGCAGGTCGGCGACATTGCGCTCGTCATCCTCACCTAAGCTTTCGCCCGCTTCGGCGAGGCTTTGCGCTTCGCGGTACTGTTCAAGAAAGTTGGCGCCATCCACTACGGTCACGAGCGTATCCAACCGAGCGACGTGGGAGAGACTCTGGCCGCTTTCATCTTCAAAGGTGAAGGTTTCTGCCACGGGCAGCGGCTCGGAAATCCCAGTGGACTCAATGACCAGGTAATCGAACTTGCCCTCTCGAGCCAACTGGCTGACTTCCACTAGCAAGTCTTCGCGCAGGGTGCAGCAGATGCAGCCGTTACTCATCTCTACCAAGCGCTCTTCTGATCGGTTCAATGCAACATCGCCATCCAGCGTTGACCCACCAGGGCCACCCCGCACTAGCGCACCGTCGATATTCACCTCGCTCATATCGTTAACGATGACCGCCACCCGGCGGCCCTCACGGTTGGCGAGAATATGATTAAGGACGGTGGTTTTACCGGCACCTAGAAAGCCCGACAGCACGGTGACGGGCAGGGGAGTAAACGCAGTCATTGATAGTACACCTCTAAACGGGGTTATGTTATGTAATAATATAACAATATAAGTGCTTAGAGGAAGGCTTGTTTCAGAGGAGGTCGGGTTAGTTTCGTATCTGCTAGTGGATCTCAGCGCTTATATTGCGTTGGGCAATATCCACGTAGAACATCCGGCTCGTTCATGCCAAACAGTGTTTCGATCGCTTCAAACGGCGTACGGTCTTCCCAGGTCATTTCGATAACACGTGACTGTTCGTCATCAGGTAAGCGGCGAAAGCACTTAATGGGGGCTTTTGGCATCGTTTCCCTCAAGGTGTGTCATTGGTGGGTATCAAGGCTGCGGGCAGTGTAGTGCTTTTTAATAGACCAGCGCAGCGCATCGATCACGATGAAACATGCCAAGCTTACACCCAGTACGGGCAGTGCTATGCCAAACGCGATAGCGACGAACAGCACGCTGAGTTGGGCCGTAAGCGGAAGCATTAGCCAGGGTTCGGTCACTGTTGGAAAGTGCTGACCACTCGCTGTGCGTAGCCGCCGCCACGCCATTACGTAACCCCACACCATAAGCGTCACAAGCCCAGCGGCGATCAACGCCAGCACTATTTGATTAGCGATACCAAACAGTACGCCCATATGCAGATCAATCCCCCAGCGGGTGAGCTTGGCGGCTAGTGGGAAGGTGGTAAAGTCGGTTTGATCGGTCACAGCCATGCTTTGCGGATGCAGCGCCACCTGGTCTACCTGCGTAGGCCACTGGCGATCAATTTCCGCTACCCGCCATGCCTCCTGGGAACTGCTCGGAGGCGTTAGTTGGAGGCGCGCTGCGCTAAGCCCCGCCTTACGAGCAGCGCTCAGCGCCCGGTCAAAGTCCTCTAACGTGATAGACGTGGCCACCATTGCCATATGGCCGTGATGCTCAGCATGTTCATCGGCTACCTGGCTATCGGTATCGATCAGTGCCGTTGAGGCACTTGGCGTGCCCCAGCCCCAGGCATGACGAAGTTCCGCAATATTGCTCCCTGCCCACTGTGACCAAGTGAGCCCCGTTGCCGAAAAGAACAGCAGCCCGAGGGAAAGCACTACGCCTAGTGTTGCGTGGCGCCGGCGTGTGGCGTGGGCGCCTGAAAGCGCTTTCAGTGCGCGGCGTTGGCGAATCCACAGCGTTATGCCACCCAGCGCGGCAAGCCAAAGCCATGAGGCAGCCAACTCACTATAGAGACGCCCCATCTCGCCCATTAACAGCTGGCGGTGAAAATGATCGATCGCGGTGCGCAGCGGTAAAATACCGCTGGTACCATAAACCGTCGTATCACCGGTGACTTTCAGGGTAATGGGGTCGACAAACAGCGCCCGATGTTCAGAAGGCCCCAGCCCTGGCTCGCTAAACATGAGTCGGGTGGTGTCGCCTAACGCCGGTGCAGGGCGCACCGCGCTGGGCAGGGTTGGTGCGCCCAGGTATTGCTGGGCCGTAGTGATCTGTTCGGCAAGTGAATGAGGCTCGCCCTGAGTAGCGCCATATAGGGTGTCATGGTAGAGCCACTCTTCAAGTGGTGGGCTAAGCAAGTAAGCGATACCAGACAGTGCCGCGATAAGAATAAAAGGGCCGACGAAGAGGCCAATATATAGGTGTAAGCGGCTAAGCAGGGCAAAAAGCAGCTTGCCGGTGCGGTTAGAGGAGTGGACTGTCATTGGCTTGAATCCGAGTGGTATCGGTAAATTAGCCAGACAGCTTAGATAGTTTAATTAGCAATCGCTAGCCTGTGCATAGCGGTAAAAAGTCACACGCTTAGCGGCTAGACGGAGCGGGCTTGACGGCCAGGAGTGCACGGAATAGACCATTCATTAGCACCGGTTCGTCGTGGTGAATCTGAAACCCAGCTTCGCTGAGCAGTGGCTGTGCTTGGCGTGTAATGTCGGTGGCAAGTGCCGATGTGACTCCATTCAGAAGACGTCGGCCCGCACCCACAGATTGACCGTCTGGCTGGAACTTATCCATTACGCACAGCTGCCCACCGGGTTTTAACACGCGGTACGCTTCGGCAAGCCCTCGCTGTGGATCAGGCATTACCGCAATAATCAGATGCATGATGACGGCCTCAAAGTGCTCATTGGGGTAGTTGAGCGCCTCGGCATCCATCACACTACACTCCACATCGTGGCGAAGCTCCTCGGCTCTTTTTGCCGTGCGCTTCACCATGGCCGGAGCGATATCGGTGGCGTGCAATTCGATGTCATGAGGCAGAAAAGGCAGGTCTAACCCTGTGCCAGCCCCTACCAGCAGCACCCTCATACCAGGCTCCCAATCTACTTGTCCAAGCGCAATACGCCGTGGCCTACGAAACGCACGGGCGGCGACCGCATCGTAGAAAGGTGCGTAAACGGTGTAGCGAAGGCGATTCCACGCGGTGGTGTTGAACATAACGCCCCTTTGCAGCTCAACGCTGCGATTGCTGAATGCCGGGTGTCGACTATTTACATCAGACTACCTATAGCATGAAAGCAATCATTCAACCAATAAAGCGTGCTCATGTTGGATGATTTATTTTATATGGCTAATATTATCACCCTATCAAATTTATTGTGTGGGATTTATGAAATAGCAAACGTTATAGTGATCCTTTGGTTGATTGTTTGTAGTAGTTTTTGATTGGTCTTAAAGTTGTAGAGATAAGATTTTGTCATTGTGTTTGATTACCCTTTTTGTAGGCGTGTAGTTAAGCTTTCAACAATATCGATAACTAGCTGTCGATCATTTTGATTTAAAGGCTCTAAAAGCTGTTTCATTCTGCTTGACTGATCATCGATATGAAAACTGGCTTGCCCAAATAACTCAGCTGCCTCGCAGTTGAAAATTTCAGCAAGCTCTATTAAGCGCACAATGTTGGGGATCACCCGTCCGCGCTCGATGCGCGAAACGGCTTCGTTACCAACGCCTAGGCGCTCAGCAACTTCCTCTTGGGTCAATTGACTGCGAACCCGCTGTTTGGCAATTGCCCGGCCGATACTGCCTGCAAGCCGTTTCTGTTCTGTTTTATTCACAATGTCCTCCATTAGACCTAGATGGTTGAGGAACGACCTATTGACATGAAGGACTGTTTAGGTTGAATATCATCTTCTAAGGTTGATTTGGATGCCTGTAGTTACTTTTTGTTTCGTTTGGTTACGCCATGAAATGTGTAATTAAGGGGTAATGATTTAATTGGGTAGCCAAAAAAAATAAAAAGCATAGGTGTGATAGGTGGAAATGCCCGAAGCTATAAAGCATATAACTGAGGGCAGCTTTAGTAGTGTAAGTTATCAATATGTTTTCAGTGTTAATGTTCAAGTTGCTTTGGTTGGTTGTTTGAAGGTTGTTTAAAAGCTTATGAAAGAAGATTGTGAGGTGTTGAATGTTGGGTGGTTTTTCTTTTGTAAGCTTTAGGCGTTTATAAACTTTAGTCGTTGATCGGTTACCGAGTGGCGTTTATGCGGCGGATCGGTGCGTTTTTTTAAATACTGTTCAGCAAGAGCGGGAGAGAAGCTTGATGTGTAAATCCGAAGGCGCTTAATAACATGCTCCCTACTTCTGCACCAGAGATTTTTCGACAGTTGGCGGATAAGTTGACCTGCGTCAGTGAAGAGGGCTTTTTTCAACACCTTGTGCGATCCCTGACGGGTATCCTTGGCGTTGATCATGCCGTTGTTGAATATGTCGATAGCCGCCAGGGCACTGTGAGCACATTGGCAGCGTGGTCTCAGGGTGAGTTCATTGAGACTGCTCCGTATTCAATACAAAGCACGCCATGCCAACAGGTCGCGGAACACTCACGGCTGTTTATATCTTCTCATACTCGTCAGCAGTTTCCAGAGGATCAGCGGCTGGCTGCCCTGAGAGTTGAGGGGTATTTGGGTATCTCCATCGCAGCGCCTGGTGGCGGCTTTTTGGGGGCTATTGCGCTAATGCACTCATCCGTCCTGGAGCTTCCTTCTTATGCCGATGAAGTGTTACGTATCTCTGCGGCGTTGGCTGGCGCAGAGTTGGCGCGTCAGTTAGCAGAAAGCCAAACGCGCGAACGTCTGTTATATAAACAGCAGGCGTTGCAGCGCATTGGTCGACACAACACCGCCCTGATCAACACCATTAATGAGCAGCAACGCTTTCAACACGCCGTTGTTAGCTTGGCAACTGCGGTCTCAGCTGAGAATGGCGAAGCGTTTCTGCGCCGGCTAACCGCCCATATGGCCGAAGCGTTATCCGCTGAAGTTGGGTTTATAGCGCTACTGGACGAGCAGGATTCCGATATCGCGCATACCTTAACGCTGTATGTAAATGGTCAGTGCCAGGATAATTTTGCTTATTATCTTCCTGGCGTTCCTTGCCATAAGGTAATGGTGGAGCAAGAGTGTATCGTTCACGAGGGCGCCGCCATTAGGCTGCCTGCTGAAACCAACGGGGCGCTTTCGTGGGTAAACGGCTATGTTGGGCGGCGGCTGGATGATAGCCATGGTCAGCCGATGGGGCTTATTGGCGTCATGTTTAAGAAGCCGCTGGACGATGTGGATGTTGTGCGCAATGTCTTGCAGATATTTGCTGCGCGGGCCGCTTCAGAGCTTGAACGCCAACAAGACGAAGTACGCATTCGCCAATTGGCTTTTTCTGATTCGGGGACTCAATTGCCCAACCGTGCTGCCTTTATGCGCCACTTAGAGCGAGTGGTCGCCGATACGCAGACCACTGAATTGGCGCTATTGCTACTGGATCTTAATCATTTCAAAGAGATCAATGATACCGCTGGGCATGACCTGGGCGATTTAGTCCTAAAGGCCGTGGCCGAGCGCTTTGCAGCTTCGTTGACGGAGGGACAGTATTTAGCACGCTTAGCTGGTGATGAGTTTGTGGTGGTTTGCCCTGGTGTTGAGGCAAGCAGCGCGTTAGCCACAGCTCAGCAATTGTGCGACAGCATCGCGCAACCGTTTATTGTTGAGCAACACTCCTTTGAGCTTTCTGTGGGAATCGGTCTGGCGCTATATCCTCAGCATGCGGCAACGCCATTAGAGCTGTTGAAACACGCCGACATTGCCATGCATCAAGCCAAGCGGCAAAAGCTTCCCGTATGTGTATTTGAACCCTGGATGGGGCGCGTTGTGGCTGAACAGTTGCATATCGCCAAACGCCTGGCGTCCGCCATTGCCGAAAAACAGCTGAGCCTGCACTTTCAGCCCCAGGTAGATTTGCACACCGGCCAGTTAATTGGCGCTGAGGCGCTGTGTCGGTGGCACGATGAGGAGCTGGGTGACGTTTCACCGGGTAAATTTATTCCTATTGCCGAGGAGCGCGGCATGATCGTCGCGCTCGGCAGTTGGGTGATAGAGGAAGCCTGCAGGCAACTTGCCGCATGGCGAGAGCAGGGGCGCTCTATGCCTGGCCAGTTAGCGATTAATATTGCCGCCCAGCAGTTTGAAGAGGATGATTTGGTGACTGGCCTGCTCGGTTGCTGTGTTGACTTTGGCGTTGAGGCGTCACAACTTAGCCTGGAAATTACCGAAAGCGGTATCATGGAGAATCCTGAAAAAGCGATTGCTATGACCGAAGTGTTAAAGAGCAAAGGGTTAGGGCTTTCCATTGATGACTTTGGCACCGGGTATTCGTCGCTTGCCTACCTAAAGCGCTTCGCCGCCGATAAAATTAAAATCGATATCTCCTTCGTCCGCGATATGCTCACCAGCGACAACGACCGTGTCATTGTGGCAACGATCATTGCCATGGCAAACACGCTGGGCCTTGAAACCATTGCGGAAGGGATTGAGAACCAAAACCAGATTAACGCATTGCTTGCAATGGGCTGTGCCCAGGGCCAAGGCTACTACTTTGATCGGCCATTGGCAGCTAAAGAGTTTGCCCAGCGCTGGCTGCGCTAGGTGAGTAGGTCGTTTTTGCATTGAGCGTTTTTGAAGGGCGCCCACCAAACTGCTATCTATAATAGACAATAAGCTTAAGGTAGCGCCTGTTCTCCCGGTTCAACGAATCGAGCCCATTCTAATTTTAGCCTCAACCCTTTCAAAAAGCCCGGTTAGTCGGGGTGCCAAGTAGTCTAGACTCATGCTATACCTAAAACGTAACCTCATCTTCACATACGCTCGAGGTGCGCGCTTTAGGATGGTGAGAAAATCAAAAGGACGCATTTAGCTGATCGAATGGACTCTTTCGTATGTCGATTCGGCAAGTAAGCGAATTTGAATTTAGTCAAAGGATTGTACAGGAGCATGACGCTAAATGAGTGGATCGACCCGGTTAAGTAAATTTTCAAGCTGCAAAGGTTTTTTTTCAGTCGCCGTTCTGGGTGGCCTGCTGGTTGGAAGCATCCCTCTTGAGGCTTTTGCATTTGGCTTCGATGATGTCGCTAGAAAAGCAGAGGAACTAGCCCAGCAGGGCTACCGAGCCCCGGAAACATCTCTGCCTGATGAGCTGCGCGAACTCAGCTATATGGAGTATTCGCAAATACAGTTCAAGCGAGATCGCGATGTGTGGAGCGGTAAAGGCGCACCGTTCACCCTGAGCTTTATCCATGAGGGTATGCATTATGACAGTGCCATCCAATTAAACAGCGTTGATCAGGAGGGGGGGGTACATGGCTTTGCCTATAATCCGGATGATTTTACCTACGGTGATTTAGGCATCTCCGACGAAGTGAAGAATAGCGATGGCATTGGTATTGCCGGGGTCAGGATCAACCATGCACTCAATGAAGGTGATCGCAAAGATGAGGTGATGGTCTTTCTGGGGGCTAGCTATTTTCGCGCTATTGGCGAAGGGCAGGTTTATGGGCTTTCCGGGCGAGGACTTGCCGTTGATACAGGGCTACCTTCGGGCGAGGAGTTCCCTCGCTTCAAGGAAATATGGATCGTCGAACCTGGCCCGGAAAGCCAGTACTTGACTATTTTCGCACTGCTTGACTCACCTAGCGTGACCGGTGCATACCGCTTCGTGCTGCGTCCCGGAGAAGACACTATAGTCGACGTACAGTCGCGGCTATATTTGCGTCGGGCTGTCGAGAAACTAGGGATAGCTCCACTCACCAGCATGTATCTTTACGGCCCAGAGCAGCCCTCTTCGACACAACACTATATCCCAGCAATCCATGATTCTAATGGCCTTTTGATCAATGATGCGCAGAATGGCTGGCTGTGGCGCCCGCTAGCCAATCCGGCCAGATTGATGATGAATAGGCATGCAACACCTCAGTTACGCGGTTATGGCTTGATGCAGCGTGGCCACAATTTTAGCGATTATCAGGATATTGCCGCACGTTATGATCTGCGCCCAAGCGCCTGGGTCGAGCCACAAAACGAATGGGGGGCGGGTAGCGTTGAGCTGATTCAGATTCCGACTGACAACGAGACCAACGATAATATCGTCTCGATGTGGCTGTCTGATGAACCCCATGAGCCGGGAACACCGCTGGCATTCGATTACCGTATTACGTTCACAACCAATGAAAGCCGCCACCTTGATCCTCAGCTTGCCTGGGTTGAAGAAACACGTCGCTCACGGGGAGAGGTGATGCGCGATAACCTAGTGCGCGAGCCCGACGGGACACTCGCTTTTGTCCTCGATTTTATCGGGCCCTCGCTTTCCGGTATCGGCAGCGATGCAAATATGACCGTTGAGGCAAGCGTGGGCGATAATGGAGAATTGGCGACTAGCCGCGTTGTACATAACCCAGCGACCAACGGTTGGCGTGTATTTGTCAATGTGAAGCGGAATAATGGCAGCCAGCCCTTGGATATCAGGGCCAAGCTAATGCTCGATGGCAAGCAAATGTCCGAAACCTGGTACTATAGGCTGCCTGCTAATGGCTGAAATGATGTCTTCATCGCAGGCAACGCCAACGGATATTTATTTAGAGCGCTTGGCGTTGGAGACCCAGAATCGTAAGGAGCGCTACAAGTTACTGGTCGGTGATCTTGATAAGCACGACATGGCGTCGCTACACGCTGCGTTGAGCGAGGATAGTGATGGGGATGGTAATTGGCAGAGAGGTGACAATAGTGATCCTGCAGCGCTGTCAGTAGGTCGGCGCCTGGCGCTTGCCTATGCAGAGCCGCCGCTAGCGCCGCCAGACGTGCTGTCTACGGACACCTCCGGTATTACCCGCCTGCAAACTGCGCCACCGATGAAGCGAACGCCGTTGGCGCCCCAGCAGTGGTCGACCAATCCTTTCGTGAATATTGGTCGCCGCTTCAAGCGCTGGGCAAATGGTGATTTTCGTCGGCGCAGAAGAGAGTCACCCTCCGCGTCCTGGAAGTGGGTCGCCACTAGGCGACGCTGGGTTTTGCTAGTGCTGATTTTCGGTCAAAGTATCATCGCTGCCAATCAGATGCGTACTGTCCTCCCTGGCCAGGGCCTGCAGTGGCTTGAGATAGCTATCCTGTCGTTATTTGTGTTGCTATTCGCCTGGGTATCCGCCGGGTTTTGGACTGCCTTGATGGGATTTTTCCAGCTATTACGAAGCCATGACCGCTACGCCATTGACAGCGAGGTGGGCGACGAGCCGATTGATGATGAGGCACGCACAGCACTATTGGTGCCAATCTGTAACGAGGATGTTGCCAGGGTCTTTGCCGGGGTGCGCGCCACCCTGGAATCCCTGCGCAGTACGGGTAATGACCGGCATTTCGACATCTTTATTCTGAGCGATACGTCCGATCCCGATATTGCCATTCAAGAAACCTATGCCTGGCTGGTGTTGTGTCGTGATCTGGATGCTTTCGGTCAGGTTTTCTATCGCCGCCGACAGCGTCGAGTCAAACGCAAGAGCGGTAATCTCGACGATTTTTGCCGCCGCTGGGGGGCGCTCTATCGTTATATGGTGGTGTTGGACGCCGATAGTGTCATGAGCGGCAAATGCCTGACGCGACTGGTGCAAATGATGGAGGTGCACTCCAGGGTCGGCATTATCCAAACAGCGCCACGCGCTTCGGGGCGCCTCAATCTGTACGCTCGGATGCAACAGTTTGCGACACGAGTGTATGGACCGCTGTTTACTGCCGGGCTCCATTTTTGGCAATTGGGTGAGTCGCATTACTGGGGCCATAACGCGATCATTCGCCTCGCCCCGTTTATGCAGCACTGCATCCTGGCGCCACTGCCCGGTAAAGGCTCGATGTCTGGGGAGATACTATCCCATGATTTTGTTGAGGCGGCGCTGATGCGGCGAGCCGGTTGGGGGGTATGGATTGCCTACAAATTGGAAGGCAGCTTTGAAGAAATGCCACCTAACCTGCTCGATGAACTCAATCGCGACAGACGCTGGTGCCACGGAAATTTGATGAACTTCCGGCTGTTTTTCTCGCAAGGCATCCACCCCGTCCACCGTGCCGTTTTCCTGACCGGTTTAATGTCTTATCTTTCCGCGCCGCTATGGTGTCTTTTTTTAGTGCTTTCGACCGCGCTTTTAGCAGTGCATACCTTTAGCACGCCCGACTACTTTCCTGAGCCGGGAATGTTGTTTCCTGTTTGGCCACAATGGAATCCAACCTTAGCGGTGGGGTTGTTTGGTGTGACGGCGTTACTGCTGTTCTTGCCTAAGCTGCTCAGCGTATTGCTGGTGTGGATACAGGGGAGTCGTCAATTTGGCGGGCCTCTCAAGGTATTGGAAAGTATGATTCTCGAGTCGCTATTCTCGATGCTATTAGCGCCGGTAAGGATGCTGTTTCACACCCGCTTTGTACTGACGTCATTGATGGGGTGGGCGGTTCAATGGCGCTCACCATCACGTGAAAATAGCGACACGACGTGGGGGGATGCGTTCCGCGCACATTGGAGTCAAACCCTAATAGGGGCTGTGTGGGCAGCGGGTGTTTACGTTATGGAGCCTACATTTCTGTGGTGGCTCTCGCCCATCGTCGTCGCTTTGATGCTGTCTATCCCGGTATCGGCACTGTCGAGCCGTGTCTCGTTAGGGTGGTTCTGCTTTCAAAAGCGGCTTTTCCGGATCCCCGAAGAAACACAGCCGCCCCGTGTGCTGCGGCGCATGGTGAGGTTGCTTTCCCACATGAATACCGGAATGGCGGCGCCGTCTTTTGCCCAAATGGTGGTAGATCCTGTGCCGAATGCGTTGGCTACTGCTTTAGGCACATCACGGCATACCGATGCCGAGCCAATACGCCAACGTCGGGCCGAGCGGGTTGCACGCGGAGTCAGGATGGGGCCTGCGGCAATGAGTAAGCTGGAGCGTTTGGATTTTCTAGATGACCCGGTGATGATGTCGCAACTGCACTACCACATTTGGGAAGACAGCAAGGCACATCACAGTTGGTTTGACTGTGGTCTGCCAGGCCGTGAATCCAAGCACCTCCCAACCTTTAACTAGGCAGACGCTCTTTTTTAGCTACTCTCGCATTTAATCAGGCCGGCTGAGAGGCTGGCTTGTATTTGCCGCTATTCACTGACTCGCTCATAACGTTTTCGCACTGAGCGTTTGCGATGGGCTCTCTCCGAACTGCTGCTTGTAGTCGTGGGCGAACTGTCCCAAGTGCCAAAAACCCCAGTAGGTGGCTATTTCCGTGACCGATTGTTGCGGAGATGCCGCCCGCAGCGCCCGGCGCACGCGGTTCAGCCGGGTCAGGCGTAAGAACTGTAGCGGGCTGATGCCCAGGATGGTGGTGAAGCTGTACTGCAGTGTGCGGCGGCTAACGTGGGTAAGCTGACAAAGCTCCTCCATCGTCACGGGGCCTTCCAGATGCTCATCCACGTAGCGCTTGACGCGATCAACCACTTCCTTGCGATGGGCATAGCTGGGTGGCAGCTCAGCACTGGGCTGCTTGACCTGCAATAACTCCAGTAGCGCCATCAGCAGAATGTCTTGATGGATATGGCTGGCGATGGACAGCGTCTGACTGGTGAGTAGACGTTCAATGAGGAACGACACGGCGCGCAGGGTGTCACCGGCCGCTTGGCGACGGGGCATGGCGTGCCAGTGTGTATCCAGGCTGACCCCCTGCCGCTTGGCTGCCGCCGTCAAGGCGGGCAACTGGATCACCAGCCCATAGATGTCGAATCCTTCCGGCGTCACCAGTTCAAAATCACGTCCACCCGGGCGGCACATCACCTCGCCCGCACTGAGCGCTTGTCCATTGATGCGCGAGCCTTGATGGGTAGTGGGAATACCGATCCACAGCGACTCAGGCCATACCCGGCAGTCCTGACGTAGCGCTTGCCCGGTATGCTCCTTGAAGACCTGCATGGTTTCCAGTGCCACCTCATCCAGCCGCCCGTAGAAACTCCCTGGGCTGAGCTGATCGTACTCCTGTTGCCATCGCGTCAGGTTCTGCGCGTGCTCATCGGCATCAAAGGCCTCTTGAATGCACCTTGTTGGTGCAAATGAGCTGTCGAGCGTGGTCATGAAGCGCTCCTCGCAGTGATAAGTTGGCTAATCATAATTTATGTAACGCCTTAACTTTTTGTATTTACTTGAGTAAAGCGAAAGTTAGTGAGTTTGCCAAAACTTGATACTCCCTCTCTATTGATAACGCTATGGTGGAAACAAGCAAGTTTTGTACTTCAGCGCGATGTCAACGCGATCAACAACAGCCATCGTAATAAAAAAGGATAGCCCCATGGCGCAGACCTATCACACGACGGTGGGGAGTCGCAGCTATCGCTTTGCATGCCTGGCAGAGCTGATGGCTAAAGCCACGCCGCCCCGTTCAGGCGACCGTTTGGCCGGAGTAATGGCGGAGAGTGCCGAAGAGAGGGTGGTCGCCCAGATGGTACTCGCCGAGCTCCCGCTTACCACTTTTTTGAATGAAGCCCTGATTCCATACGAAGAGGATGAAATCACTCGGCTGATTATCGATGACCATGACTCCGACGCTTTCGCCCCCATCCGTCACCTCACCGTCGGCGATTTTCGTAACTGGTTGCTCTCCGACCACGCTACCAGTGAGGTGTTAGCAGAAGTAAAAACGGGGATTACCCCCGAAATGGCCGCTGCCGTCAGCAAGCTGATGCGCAATCAGGATTTGATTCTGGTGGCCAAGAAGTGCCGGGTCACCACCGCTTTTCGCAACACAATTGGCCTGCCGGGGCGGCTTTCCACTCGGCTTCAGCCCAATCACCCCACCGATGATGTGACCGGCATTGCGGCCAGCATTCTGGACGGCCTGCTCTACGGCAGTGGCGACGCGGTGATTGGCATCAACCCAGCGACGGATAACGTTGCCCAGAGCGTCAAGCTGATGCGCTTGATGGATGAAGTGATCCAGAAGTATCAAATCCCCACCCAGTCCTGCGTGCTTACCCACGTAACGAATACGCTGGAAGCCATAGAGCAGGGTGCCCCGGTCGATCTGGTCTTCCAGTCGATCGGCGGCACTGAGGCCACCAACCGCAGCTTTGGCTTCGACTTGAGCACCCTGGCCGAAGCCGAAGCGGCGGCGCAGTCGCTCAATCGCGGTACGGTGGGGCGCAACGTGATGTATTTCGAAACCGGCCAGGGCAGCTCGCTTTCTGCCGACGCTCACCACGGGCTCGACCAGCAAACCTGTGAAGCCCGCGCCTACGCCGTTGCACGCAAGTTCAAGCCCTTGCTGGTGAATACCGTGGTGGGTTTTATTGGCCCAGAGTACCTGTTCGATGGCAAGGAGATCACCCGTGCAGGCCTTGAAGACCACTTCTGCGGCAAGCTATTGGGCGTGCCCATGGGCTGCGATGTCTGCTACACCAATCACGCCGAAGCCGACCAGAATGATATGGATAACCTGCTCACGCTGCTCGGCGTGGCGGGCTGCAACTTCATTATGGGTATCCCAGGCTCTGACGACATCATGCTCAACTACCAGACGACTTCGTTTCACGACGCGCTCTATGCACGGCGGGTACTGGGGCTGAAGGCCGCGCCGGAGTTTGAGCGCTGGCTCGAAGAGATGCAGATTTTCCAGGATGTTAGCACCCACCGGCTCAATGACCAGCTGCCCGCCGCCTTTGCCAACAGCCTGCGCCACCTGCCCAAGGAGCCTCGCCATGGCACATGATCCATCATCACCCATCGTGGTGGAGAACCCCTGGGAGCGGCTGAATGCCTTTACCGACGCGCGAATTGGCCTGGGCCGCGCTGGGGTCAGCCTGCCGACCAGCAAATTGCTGGCGTTTCAGTTGGCTCACGCCCAAGCACAGGATGCGGTTCACTGTCCGCTGGATGTAGCAGCGCTGGCCTCCGAGCTGACCCAAGCCCTCGATTTGTCTGAGGCACCGCTGCGCCTGCACAGCCATGCCCAGGATCGTGCCATGTACCTGCAGCGGCCCGACTATGGCCGTCGCCTTAACGACGAGACCCGTGAGCACCTGCAGAAAGCTGCCGCGTCCCAGCAGCGCTATGACCTTGCGATCGTCGTGGTCGATGGGCTTTCTGCGTTGGCTGTACAGCAAAACAGTGCTCCGTTTCTTGGCGCGCTTTATCAGATGCTGAGCAGCGATGCTGCTGATTGGCAGCTAGCACCACTGACGCTTGTCGAGCAGGGGCGGGTGGCGATTGGCGACGAAATTGGCGCACTGCTCAATGCCGACGCCGTGCTTGTCATGATCGGCGAACGACCGGGGCTGAGTTCGCCGGATAGCTTGGGGTTGTATATGACTTGGGCGCCCGAGCCGGGGCTCAAGGACGATCGACGCAACTGCATTTCCAATGTGCGTCCGGCAGGTTTGCAGGTGGAAGAGGCCGCCAGACGCTTCTTTCTGCTGTTAAAAGAGGCCCGTCAGCGCAAATTGTCGGGCGTTAAGTTGAAAGACCGCAGTGAAGACGATGTGCTGGAAGGTGACTCAGCATCAGGCTCGACGCGTAACTTCCTGGTGGCGGATTAACGTCACCCAAAAAGCGACAACCTATAACAACGATCACACAACAAAACGGAACAACGTTGGTAAACCACAGCACGCCGCTGACGACGATTTCGTTCCACACTGAAAGGGCAAAACGATGACACAACCAACGATAGATCAAGCGTACCTGGCAAAACGCCAACTGCGCAAAGGCACCGCTGGCTGGATGCTGCTGGCGGGCCTCGGGGTTTCCTACGTAATTTCCGGTGATTTCGCCGGGTGGAACTTTGGTATTGCTGAAGCTGGCTGGGGTGGCTTTGCGATAGCCGCGTGTCTAATGGCGTTAATGTATCTGGCGCTGGTGCTGTCACTTGCCGAAATGTCGGCGGCGATACCCGCGGCTGGGGGCGGATACAGCTTTGCCCGCCAGGCAATGGGGCCTGCTGGCGGCTATCTGACCGGGTTGGCCGTATTGATCGAGTATGCCCTGGCGCCAGCGGCCATTGTGATCTTCATTGGCGCCGCCGTAGAGTCGTTGCTGGGTATCAACGGCCCGCTGGTCTACCTCATTTTCTACGCGCTGTTCATCGGTATTCACCTGGCGGGTGTGGGGGAAGCGCTAAAAGTCATGATGGTCATCAGTGGCTTGGCAGTGTTTGCCATCCTGGCCACCGCCGTCGCACTGATCGGTGATTTTGATGCCGCCAACCTGTTTGATATTGCTCCCACCGATGCGGCAGGTGCGAGCACCTTTATGCCGTTTGGTTGGTACGGCGTCTGGGCGGCACTACCCTTTGGTATGTGGCTGTTCCTGGCGGTAGAAGGCGTACCGCTTGCGGCCGAAGAGGCTAAAGATCCTGCCCGGGACATGCCCAGAGGCATCATCGGCGCGATGTTGTTCCTGCTCTTCACAGCGCTGTTGGTCGTGGTGCTGCTGGCCGGTGCCGCGGGCGCCGAGATGATCGGTCAAAGCGGCGTGCCGCTGGTGGATGCGCTGAATGCAGCGGGCAATCCGACCTTGGCAACCGTGGTGAACGTGCTGGGCCTGGCGGGGCTGATTGCTTCCTTCTTTTCGATCATCTACGGCTATAGCCGGTTGGTCTTTGCGCTTTCACGGGCGGGGTACCTCCCCAAGGCGCTGTCGCTGACCAGTGGCCGTAAAGTGCCTTATCTTGCCCTGATCGTGCCCGGCGTGTTTGGCTTTCTGGTGTCGTTGAGCGGTGAAGGCGACCTGATGCTGGGCATGGCCGTGGTCGGTGCGACGATCTCTTATGCGCTCATGGCACTCAGCCATATTCTACTGCGGGTAAAACAACCCGACCTGCCGCGTCCGTATAAAACGCCTGGCGGTGTCGTTACCTCGGGGATTGCACTGGTGCTTTCCCTGGTTGCGCTCACCGGGGTATACGCCTTCGACCCACGCGCCTTTAACTACACTATCGTGCTGTTCATTGTTGGCGCAGCCTACTTCTTCCTCTACAGCAAGAATCACCTCGTAGCGAAAACCGCCGAGGAGGAGTTTGCGTTGGTGGTCGCGTCCCCTGAAGATCTGGATGATATTGACTCAGATCCTGTGGTCACGACAGCGAAGCTGTAATTCACAAGACTAATCGCCTAGGCTGAACAAGCCTCTTTGCCCAGCGGCAAAGAGGCTTTTTTGGCTAATGATAAGGAGTCGTCATGGCGTTGACATTTGATAGTCCCAGTGAGCAGCAGCGCTGGTACTCCGTTGATGATGGCGTGATGGGTGGCGTTTCAAAGAGTGGTTTTTGCGTTACCGATGGCGTAGGTCGCTTTCAGGGCGAGGTGTCGCTTGAAAACGGTGGTGGCTTTGCCTCCGTTCGCCGCGAGCCCAATGGGTTCGAGCCAACGCTAGCGGATGCCCAGGGCATAGAGCTGACCGTGCGGGGCGACGGACGTACCTATCAACTGCGCTTGAAAAGCACCTCCCTTGGCAATGCCTCAGCGTACCGAGTGAAATTTACGCCTTCTCAAGATGCCTGGGAGACGCTGTACTTCTCATGGGATGCTTTTGAAGCGGTGAGGCGGGGAACGCTATTGAGTGACGCCCCGGCAGTAACGCCAAGCGAGATTCACCAACTTGGCTTTTTAATCGCTGACCGCACTGCGGGGCCTTTTTGCTTACGGCTCAAACGTATTGCGGCAGTGCGCTAAACTGGGGCTACCCAACCAAGGTCGTCTCGCATGTAGTTTGCCGTTAGGCAACGCTAGCGCAAATCAACAGGAGCCCAGCCCGTGAAGCACTCGCCTGCGTACCGCTTAGCGACGACGATTTTGCATGGCTTTGATGAGTACCGTGCACGTTTTAAGGAAATTACCGCCGATGCCAGCCGTCGTTTCCGTGACGCGGCGTGGCGCGAAACGCAGCAGGCATCCGCCGAGCGCATCAATCTCTATAAGGAAAAGATTGATGACACTCTGGGGCGCTTAAAGCGTACCTTTGATCCCGAGGTGGTGTCTCACTGCGAGTGCTGGCGCGAGGCGCGCAACCACTACGCTGAGTTGATCAGCCACCGACTCGATTATGAGCTCGCTGAAACCTTCTTTAACTCGCTGTTCTGCGCTATTTTCCATCATCGCCATATCCGCAACGACTGGATGTTTGTGTATAGCTCCCGGGAAGATGCCGCCCACCGCTCGGGAATTGACCTATGCCGTCGCAAACAGGTTAATGGCGACTGGCAGGCTGCCCTCAAATGGGCACTTATCGATGCCCCCTTCGAAAATCGCTTTGCGGAAATAGATCAGGATACTCATCTCGGCGCCACCTTCTTACAGCAGCACTTACCCACGGCGATTTTGAACGCCGGTGATGCTGAAATCGAGTTGCTGAATAGCGTCTTTTATCGCAATAAAGGCGCCTATTTGGTGGGGCGAATCCTGGGCGGCGGCGAGCAGGTGCCGCTGGTGCTGCCGGTACTCCATGGCGAAGGGTTTGGTGAGCAGCAGGGGGGCGACCCTTGCCTACACCTGGATACGGTACTGATCGAAACCGACGAGGTGTCGATTATTTTCTCCTTCACCCGCGCCTACTTCCAAGTTGAGGTAGCGGTACCCAGGGAGTTTGTCGATTACCTGCAGCAGCTGATGCCGCACAAACCGGAAGGCGAACTCTACGCTGCCATCGGCTTCTTCAAACATGGTAAAACCGAGTTTTTCCGGGCACTGAATCGTCAGGTGGCGAAGCGCGAGGATCAGTTTATTATCGCCCCAGGCGTGCGCGGCATGGTGATGGCGGTTTTTGTACTGCCTAGCTTTCGCACCGTCTTTAAAATCATTAAAGATAAATTCGACCCGGCCAAAGACGTGACCCACGCCGTAGTGCGAGAAAAGTATCGGCTAGTGAAACGTCATGACCGGGTAGGGCGCATGGCCGATACTCAAGAATTCTCCAATTTTATTGTCCGCCAGGATCATTTTGCGCCGGAGTGCCTGGAGCACTTACTGGAAGTGGCTCCCTCAACCGTTGTGTTGAAAGACGATAAGGTGATTATCAAGCACTGCTATACCGAGCGGATGATGACGCCGCTGAACATCTACCTGGAACAGTGCAGCGACCAAGAGAAGGAGACGGTGCTTAAGGATTACGGCAATGCCATTAAGCAAATGGCCGCGGCGAACATCTTTCCTGGCGATATGCTGCTGAAAAATTTTGGCGTGACACGCCATGGAAGGGTGATCTTCTACGACTACGATGAAGTTTGCTACCTCACCGAGTGCCGTTTTCGGCATATACCCAAATCCCAGGGCAATGACTTCCAGGGGGGTGATACGTTATCTATCGGCCCTAACGATATTTTTCCTGAGGAGTTTGGGCCTTTTATGTTCGCTAATAAGATCCTACGCGACATGTTCATGGCGCAGCACCCCGAGCTATTTGACCCGGATTACTGGCTGGAACTGCAGCAGGCGATCATCGATGGCCGTGTCATCGACGTTTATCCTTACCGCAATAAGCAGCGTTTTGCGGGCAGTATTGGCCAGCTAGTATATTAGTGTCTTACTTAAGAAACAGTGAAACATAAACAACGAGGTCATCATGGCAGCAAGCCCGCATTTGGTGGTGTTTACCGGCTCGGGGATTAGTGCTGAGAGTGGTATCAAGACCTTCCGTGCCAGCGACGGCCTATGGGAAAACCATCCTGTCGAGGATGTTGCCACTCCCGAGGCGTGGCAACGTGACCCGCAGCAAGTGCTGGATTTTTACAATCAACGACGTGATCAGATCCGTCGTGCCAAGCCCAACGCGGCGCACAAGGCGCTAGCTGCCCTGGAGCAAGACGGCTTTAGCGTCAGTATCATTACCCAGAATATTGATGACCTTCATGAGCGTGCAGGCTCCCGCCATGTATTACATCTACACGGCGAGATTTTAAAAGCACGTTCGTCAATCGATGAGCGCATGCGCTACCCGCTGCCGAAAGGCGGCATCGAACTAGGCAATGTGTGCGACAAGGGCAGCCAACTGCGACCCGACGTGGTCTGGTTTGGCGAGTCGGTGCCGCTGTTTGCGGAGGCCTGTGACCTTGTTAGCCAGGCTGACTTTCTACTGGTCGTTGGCACGTCGCTGGCCGTCATGCCCGCCGCTTCGCTGCTCTCGTACATTGACTACGACACGCCCTGCGCACTGGTCGACCCGGAGGCGGATATGCTCAGCCCACCGGGAGTGCTGGCGATTAACACCACCGCCGGAGAAGGCGTTCCAGCGCTGGTCAATCGCTGGAAGCAGCAGGGTAGTTTGTTGTTGTCTTGAAAGTTCGAGACTGGATCGGCACAGCCTTCTGCGGGGGCGCTGTAAACCCGTCCATGGGCGCTACTTTTGTCATCTGACCGCCATGGATGGCGGAAATGCCGGAATTGTTGGGAACATTTTCCGGTCATGACAAAAGACCCCCGCTACAGGCTGATCCCGATCTCGTGTTTAGTAATCATTGTGGCTTTATTGAGGCCTTAAGAACCACGCCTTCATTACATCGGTAATCTGGCTAATTTCCGCTTCAGAAGTAATGTAGGCGGGCATGGTATACAGCCAGCGGCCAATGGGGCGCAGCCACACGCCGCGCTCGCGGGCGAAGTCTCCTACGCCTTTTAGCACCTCGGCGGAGTGCGCTTCGATCACCGCGGTGGCGCCAAGGACTCGAACGTCGGCCACTGCCGGATGTGTATTCAGCGCTTGGTCTTCAAGTAGCTCACGCTGCAGCTGCTGGCTGAGCTTCGCAATCTTACCTAGATAATTCTCTTCCTCGAAGACGCGCAGGCTTTCCAGCGCCACCCTGCAGGCCAACGGGTTGCCCATAAAGGTAGGCCCGTGCATAAAGGCGTGCTGGGGTGTATCGCCGATAAAGGCGTCGTGGACACGATCCGTGGCGAGCGTTGCGGCGTGACCCAAATAGCCGCCGGTCAAGCCTTTGGAGAGCACCATAATATCCGGCGTGACGCCTGCGTGGTCAGCGGCAAACAGCTTACCGGTGCGGCCAAAGCCGGTGGCGACTTCGTCAAAAATTAGCAGCACCCCAAACTCATCGCACAGTTCCCTGGCGCCAGTAACATAGTCCGGCGAGGTCATATTGAGCCCGCCAGCTGCTTGTAAAAGTGGTTCCATCAACAGCGCGGCGATCTCATCATGGTGGCGCTCAAGTACGCTACGCAGGGCGCTAAGGTCGTGCTCGACCTGTTCAGCGGTGGCATCAAAAGGGGCCGTGGGGGCCGGAGCAAAATGGTGCTGGGGCAGTAGGCTGGCGAACAGACTGTGCATGCCTTCTTCAGGGTCGCACACTGCCATGCAGCCGGTGGTGTCACCGTGGTAGGCCTTCATCAGCGAGAGCATCTTGTGCTTACCGGGGTTGCCGGTGAGCACCTGGTACTGGAGGGCCATTTTCATCGCCACTTCCATGCCCACCGAACCACTGTCTGAATAGAAAACGTGGTTCAGCCCGGCGGGGGTAATGCGCACCAGTTCACGAGCTAATTGATCGGCGGGCTTATGCGTCAAGCCGCCAAGCATCACGTGGCACAGCTCGCCTGCCTGTTCGCGAATGGCCGCCACCAAGCGCGGGTGGCCGTAACCGTGGATCATGCACCACCAGGAGCAGGTGGCGTCCAGCAGGTGTTCGCCGCTCTCAAGCACAAAGTGAACGCCGTCGCCGCCGACTACCTTGGGGGCGGGTGTCTGGGTTTTTAGGTGTGCATAAGGATGCCAAACCGGCGTGTTCATAACGGCTCCAGGGATAGGAAGGGGGCGGCAGTCGCGGCACTGGGGGCATCTAGATGGGGAATAATGCCTAAACAGGGAGCCGTCAGCTTGGCGTTTAGATGGGCAATATTGGCCTCAAAGCGGGCTGTGTCAGCCGCAAAAGCGGGGTCTACCACGCTGCCTGCCCAGCCGGCTAATACCAAGCCGTCGGCGCGAATGGCTTCTGCGGTTAAGCGGGCATGATTCAAGCAGCCCAGCTTTAGGCCAACCACCAGAATCACCGGTAGCTCAAGCGCCATCGCCAGGTCGGCAAAATCTTCCTGTTCGTTTAACGGTACGCGCCAGCCGCCGGCGCCTTCAATCAGAGTGATGTCTCTGGGTGTTTGGCTAAGCGTTTCGCGCAGCAAGCTAACGATGGTGCTAATCTCAAGCGGCTGACCCGCCTCTAACGCAGCGAGGTGAGGCGCAATGGCGGGGGCAAAGGCGATGGGATTCACCGTGGCGTAGTCGACCGGCGGCACGCTTTGATGCTGAAGGGCGAGAGCATCACTATTTTGCAGGCCTTCAGGCGTCGCTTGGCTGCCGGAGGCGATAGGTTTCAAGCCCAGCGTGCTCAACTGCTGTTGGCGGGCGGTATATAGCAATCCGCTGGTCACCAATGTTTTACCCGCATCGGTATCGGTGCCAGTCACAAACCAGACGTTCATAGCGATTTTTCCAATTGCAGCGTTAAGCAGTGGTAACTCACGGGTAGGCCTTCCGGTTGGCGGAGTTGTTCAAAGCGCGCTTGTGCGGCGGCGATGTCATTTCGACTAAGGCTGGCTTGTGGCCGGGCAATCTGGGCGCCGACACCTTTGATGGACGCCATTACCGCCTTCAAGTCAGGGTAATAGAAGCGCTCAACGGTGGCCGTCTGCCGGGTGATGGTTAAGCCGCTTTCGCCGATGGCTCTCTCGACGCTGGCGCGATCAGGCGTTTGCAGCAGCGCTTCGGGTCTCTGCCAGGCATGGGCAACTTCTTTCAACGTTCCTGGCAGCAGCGTCGTAATATGCGCCTGCCCACCGGGCGTGAGAGCCCGGTAAAGCTCAGCCATCACCGCGCCAATGTCGGGGCACCACTGCACCGCCAGGTTGGAAAACACCAGATCAAATGCATGCTTACCAAACGGCAGTGCCGCGGCGTCTCCCGGTTGCCAATGAATGCTTTCACCGTGGTGCTGGCGGGCCTGTTCCAGCATGCCGGGGGCTAAATCTAACCCCGTTATACGAGCATTCGGGTAACGTTCAGCCAACCGCTGTGTCCAGTAGCCGGTACCACACCCCATATCCAACACGTTAAAAGCGTGTGGAGGTAACGAACCCCAAAGCTTCTCGCCTATGTGGCGTTGTGCTGTGGCTAACGCATCGTAGCGGGGAGCGGCCCGGGAGAAAGCGTGGGCGACCCGTGCCTGCCAGTTAACCTCAGCCTTCAGCGTTAGATCGTTCATAAAACCGCCGTACTGATGTCAGTCATCTGTCTGGCATGATGGCCAATCGTTGCTGCGAGTGCCTGGGGCTGCGAGAGCATCGGGCAGTGGCCGACATCGCTTAGGGGCTTGCTTACGCGGCGCTGGGCGGGGCTGATGAGTGGATCATGGTCGCCGATGAGACGTACCACTGGGCAAGGGGGCGCCGCTAGGCGTGGGCGATTATCAATGGTTGCCAGCCAGTGTAGGCCGGTAGCCAAGGTGGGGCTGTCGGCAGGCGGTGTATCGCCCAATAAATCACGCAGTTGCCGGTGAACTTGCCGGGGGCCGGGCTCACCTTGGGTCTGCCAGCGCAAAAAGTGTTGCCAGGTCGCGGTGGGGTCGCGTTGAAAGGCGCGTTGGAAGGCGCTCAGCTCGGCGCTAGTGACGCCACCTTGGGCGCTGGCCTTGCCTTTGACACAGAACGTCTCCCCCGCACCGAGCAGAATCAGGCCCCGAGGTGGGGGAAGATATGCCAGTAGCGCCGTAGCAAGTAGCCCACCCAATGACCAGCCGACCCAGACCGCATCGCTGGCTAACGGCTCGGCCATAGTGTCGGCCAACTCTTGCAGCGCCGCGTTGGCCTCAAGCGGCGGCGTATCGCCATAGCCGGGCCAATCCACCGCCTGGGCAGCTAGGCAGGCGGGCCAGTGCGCCTCAAGCGGCTGCCAAATACGCTGGCCGATTCCCCAGCCGGAGAGCAGGATTAAGCGCAGGGGCTGCATAACGCCTCTTGGTGCTGGCAGTGGTGGAGCGCGGCTAATAGCTGGTCAATATCGTCGTGCTGATGGCGAGCGCTTAACGTCACCCGCAGACGGGCTTCACCCTTGGGCACCGTTGGCGGTCTAATCGCCCCCACTTGGATCCCCTTTTGCTGGAGCTGTACTGCCCAACTTAGGGTGCGCGCTTCCTCCCCCAGGATCAGCGGCTGAATGGGGGTGGCCGAATCGCTGAGAGGTAGCCCCAGGTGCAGCGCCTCATTGCGAAAGTAAGCGATATTGGCGTTTAGCTGGGCGCGGCGTTCCGGTTCTCCCTGAACGATCTCCAACGCTTTTAAAGTTGCGGCGGCGATGGCCGGCGGCTGGGCGGTGGTATAGACATAGCTGCGTGAAAACTGGATCAGGTGATCGATTAACTCGGTATCACCAGCAACAAACGCCCCGGCGGTGCCTAATGCTTTTCCTAACGTGCCGACAAGAATCGGCACGTCCGTACTATTCCAGGTGCTGCCCACGCAGCCGCTGGCATTGTCGCCTAGCACGCCTACGCCGTGGGCATCATCTATCATCAGCCAGGCGCTGTGCTGCTGACTGACTTCGACAAGCGTGGCAATGTCGGCGATATCGCCATCCATACTGAAAACGCCATCGCTGACCACGAGCTTGTGCGCGCACTCACTGCGCGCCAGCAGGTTTTCCAGATCAATGGCATCGCGGTGATGAAAGCGCCGCGAGCGGGCACCGCTTAACGCGGCGCCATCAATTAGCGATGCGTGGTTGAGGCGATCCTGGAAAATAGCGGTATGGCGATCTGCCAGCGCTTGCAGCACGCCGAGATTGGCCATATAACCGGTAGAAAACAGCAGCGCACGTTCGCGGCCTGTCCAGCGTGCTAACGCTTCTTCCAGAGCGTCGTGAATCTCTAGATGACCGCTGACCAAGTGCGAAGCACCTGCACCCGCGCCAAACTGGCGCGCGCCTTCCGCCTGGGCTTCACACACGCGAGGGTCTAGGGTGAGGCCCAGGTAGTCGTTACCTGCAAAGTCGAGGGTATTGTTTTTGGCTACCTGACGAGTTCGCCAGCGCTCCGTCTGTTGACGATGAGCGCGGGCGTCGGCCAGACGCTGTTGCCACGCTTCAGACACTGGCGTCTACCGCCAGCTCGGCAACCCTTTCGGCGTGCACCTGCTGCTGTGCCTGTTGGGCAAGGCGTGCTGCTTGAGTATCTTCGCTTTCGCAGGTCTCGCGCTTCTCAGGGTGCAGGCCCAGCTTGGCAAACAGGGCACGGTCACGATCCACTTGGGGGTTGCCAGTGGTCAGCAGTTTGTCGCCATAGAAGATCGAGTTGGCACCGGCCAAAAACGCCAGCGCCTGGGTCGATTCGTTCATCTGCTCACGGCCAGCGGAGAGCCGTACATGGCTTTGCGGCATCAGAATGCGGGCGACCGCAATGGCGCGTATGAACTCGATGGGGTCTAAATCTTCAACATTTTCCAGCGGTGTGCCGGGCACTTTCACCAGCATATTGATCGGCACGGATTCAGGGTGTGGGGAGAGCTTGGCCAGCTGTTGCAACAGGGCGCTACGGTCTTTGGCATCTTCACCCATGCCGAGAATCCCGCCAGAGCAGACCTTCATGCCCGCATCGCGCACGTTGGAGAGCGTTTCCAGCCGGTCGCTGTAGGTGCGGGTGGTAATGACCTCGCCGTAGAACTCCGGCGAGGTATCCAGGTTGTGGTTGTAGTAATCGAGCCCTGCCGTGGCCAATCGACTGGCCTGTTCGCCGTCGACCATCCCCAGCGTCATGCAGGTTTCAAGGCCCACGGCTTTCACCTGACGAACCATCTCTTCGACCAGCAGTAGATCTTTATCCCGCGGGCTTCGCCAGGCGGCGCCCATGCAAAAACGGCTGGCACCTGCCTCTTTCGCTGCCTTGGCTTGTTCGACGACCTTTTCAATTTCCAGCAGCTTCTCTTTTTCCAGCTGAGTGTTGTAGTGGCCGGATTGGGGACAGTATTTGCAGTCTTCGGGGCAGGCGCCGGTCTTGATCGACAGCAGGGTAGAGACCTGCACCGCGTTAGCATCGAAGTGGGCACGGTGAACCTGCTGGGCTTGAAACAGCAGGTCATTGAACGGCAGCGCGAAAAGCGCGTTGATCTCATCCAGCGTCCAGTCGTGGCGCTGCGCATGAAGAAGCTGTTCGTGATGCACGGTCATGGTGTAAACCTTTTTACCTTTAATAGTTGACGAGACTTTAGCGGCGTTGCGCTTTGGGTGTCAACGTTGGAGATTTTTTAGGTTTACGGTGGTGGTGGAAACATTCGTCAAAAGATGATGCGCTCATTTATACTCTGCGCCCTTTTTCACATTCTGGAGCGTGGATGTCTGATGTTGATAGCTCTGTTGACGAGAGCTCTGTGAATCATGATTCAGCCGCTGAACATCCGCGTCCGCCGCGGCGCGAGTTCAAGGCGCGGGGCAGTTTTGTCACCCGCTGCGATAACTGTCAGCTCCCCGTACTGAATTGCCTGTGCCCCTATCAGGTGAAGGCGGAGAGCCATGCTCAGGTGTGGTTATTGACCCACCCGCTTGAGCACTTTAAGCCGACCAATACCGGCCGTTTGATTCGCGATGTGATCTCAACGACTCAGGTATTTAGCTGGTACCGCACGGCGCCGGATGCCCAGCTAGCGGCGTTGTTGAAAGACCCGCGTTACGCGCCCTTTGTGATCTTTCCCGATGATCAGCCCGACTACGCGGATCGTGTGGTGGGTATCGAAGCGGTTCACACGGTGAAAGAGCAGGCGCGTATTCCGGTGTTTATCATTCTGGATGGCACTTGGCGTCAGGCGCGGCGTATGTTCCGTAAAAGCGCTTATCTGGATGCTTTGCCTGTGCTGCCATTGAGAACCGAGCGTGAGACGCGCTACCGGCTGCGCAAACCGGCGTCAAAATCGCACCTTTGTACTGCGGAAGTGGCTATCGAGCTGCTGCGCCAGGGCGGGGATACGGTTGCTGCGGACGTGCTGGATGACTACTTTGAGGTGTTTAACGATAGTTATGCGGCGAGCCGATTGCATCACAAAATCGACCCGCCTACTGCAGCGATGCGGCGCCTAGCCGCCAAACAGAGCACCGGCGATTCTGAATCCGGCCACCCAGGTGCCCACCGCGGAGCCTAGCGTGGCGAGAATAAACACCAGCAGGGTGCGCGATACACGGTTTTTCCACCAGCCTTTCAACTGCGTTACATCGTGGCGTAGCGATGAAAAATCGCGCACTTTGGGTTTGCGCATAAAGAGCTCAACCCCAGCGGCCACAAAGCCAGCGCCGATGGTGGGGTTCAGCGAGGTGAGCGGCGCGGCAAAGAAGGTGGCAATCACGGTCACCGGGTGCGCCATGGCGATAATCGTCGCACCGCCAGAGAGAATACCGTTAATCAAGAACCACTCAAGCACCAGTTGCCAGCCAAGGTCGGTGTTGCGTGAAAAGCCAATCGCAAAGCCGGTAAGCACCAACGCGGTAATCAGCCACGGCAGCGCTTTCCAAAGCTTGGACGGTGGCGGGGTGGCTTCCAGCGATTCGCGCTCTACTTTTGGCTCCGCGGGTAGCGGGGCTTCAAGATGTTCGCCGGTACCTTTGAGGTGGCCTGCGCCGAGCACCACTAACACGTGCTGGTAGCGCCCCGGCGGCGCGTCTTCGGCCAAACGCAGTGCCATATAGCGGTCGCGCTCGCGAATCAACGGTGTATAGAGCGCTTCGGATTCGGCGGCAAACTCGCTGAAGGTGGCCTCCAGCATATCGCCCTCTTTGAGCTTTTCGATGTCCTCTTTGGAGACATCCTGACGCGATAACACGCTGCCAAGCAGGCCTGAAAACAGCGAGAAGCGCTGCCACCAGGGCACATTGCTGTAAATGCGTTTCAGCGTTACGCCGACATCGCGGTCAACCAGCAACAGCGGCAGTTTCAGTCGGTTAGCTTCCTCAACTGCCGCACGCATTTCGGCCCCCGGCTGAATGCCGGATTGATCGGCAATCCGTTGCTGAAAGGCGCCCAGCGCCAGGCTTGCGGCCACCATGCCCGCTTTACCTTGTTTAAAGACTTGGAACAGATCCTGCTCGCCCATTGCATCCGGGTTGGACATGCTGTGGTGGCGGGCGTCACATAACTCAATGGCCACTGCATCAAAGGCGCCGCTTGCTAACAGCGCATGCACGTCGTCGGCACTTTCCGCCGACACATGGGCCGTGCCCAGCAGCGTGTAGCGGGTTTCACCGACAGTGATTGTTTTTAACGGCCCGCTGGTGGCTGGCAGCGAAGTCGGTGTTTCAGCCAGCGACCCCGCTTCTGCGTTGGGCGTTTCGTCGTGAGATGTATCTTCGTGGTTCATTAACAGCTCTCAAATCGATCAATAAGGGGGCAGGCGTGAAGCGCTTAACGCCGCCAGAAAGCGGGGGTAAACAGCACCAGTACCGTAAAAATTTCCAGGCGACCGAGCAGCATAGCCATGACCAGTATCCATTTCGCCAAGCTAGGCATGTCGCCATAGTGAGTGTGGGATTCACCCAGTGCAGGGCCGAGATTGTTGAGGGCCGAGCCCACCGTCGACCAGGCTGTGACCTGATCAACCCCGGTCGCCATGACGCCCACTAGCATTAAAAAGAACAGCATCACGTAGACTGAAAAGAACCCCCATACCGCTTGAGCAATGCTGTCGGGGACACTGACTTTACCTACTTTGACCGCAATCACCGCATTGGGGTGGATCAATCGCATGATTTCACGCATGCCCTGCTTGAGGATCAGAATGATCCTTATCACCTTCATGCCGCCACCGGTAGAGCCGGAACAGCCGCCAACAAAGGCTGCCACAAACAGTAAAAAGGGCAGGGCGCCGGGCCACATGGAGAAGTCGGCAACGCTGAAGCCCGCGGTGGTGGCCACCGACACGACTTGGAAAACCCCGTGTCTCAGACCGCGCGCGGTGTCGTAGGTGTCGGTTAACCACAGAGAGAGCACGGTGACCACGGACAGCGCGAGTAGAAATAGCATCAAAAAGCGCGCTTCGGGGTCGTGAAAGTAGTGCATCAGGCTTTTTTCACGCCAAGCGATAAAGTGTAGGCTAAAGCTGAACGCCGAAATCAACATAAAACCCACGCATATCATCTCGATGGTAGCGCTATCGAAATAGCCGATGCTGGCGTCGTGAGTGGAGAAGCCACCAATGGCGACGGTGGAAAAGCTATGGCTCAAGGCATCGAACCAGCTCATGCCCGCTAACATATAGGCGATCATGCAGGCCAGGGTGAGCGTGGCGTAGATATACCATAGCGCCTTGGCGGTTTCGGTGATGCGTGGTGTGAGCTTGGAGTCTTTCAGCGGCCCAGGAATCTCGGTGCGATACAGCGCCATACCGCCCACGCCGAGGGTGGGCAAAATGGCGACGGCCAAAACGACGATCCCCATGCCGCCCAGCCACTGGAGCTGCTGGCGATAGTAGAGAATCGACTCGGGTAGAAAATCGATGCCGGTAATCACCGTGGCGCCGGTAGTGGTTAAACCGGAGAACGACTCAAATACCGCATCGGTGACGCCGAGAGAACCTTCGCCGAATAGCATCAGCGGCAGTGAGCCGAACAGCGCCAGCACCGTCCAGAACATCGCGGCGATAATAAAGCCGTCGCGGATACGCAGCTCTTTTTGCGAGCGTCGATTGGGAAGGTAAAGCAGTAATCCCGTCACCACCGAAATCGCAATACCGCTAATAAAGGCACTCCACACGCCGTCACGAAACCAGAGTGAAATCAGCGTTGGGGGGAGCATGGTAAGGCTGAAGAGCATCAGCAGCAGCCCCAAAATGCGCAAAATAACCCGCAGACTCATGGTTGTCGCATGCTCCTGTTATTAGCAGCCAGTGGCCGTGGTTCGAGGGTTATCAAAAGAACGTTAAGCCGACTTGGAACAGGCGCTCCACATCGCGAATGCGGCGCTTGTCGATCACAAATAGAATCACGTGGTCACCGCTCTCAACCATCACGTCGCCGTGGGCGATAATGACTTCCTTGCCGCGCACAATCGCACCGATGGTGGTGCCCTCGGGCAGGTCGATCTCGCGGATGGTACGCCCGACCACCTTGGAGGACTGCTTATCGCCGTGGGCGATGGCTTCAATGGCCTCGGCGGCGCCCCGGCGCAGCGAGTGAACGTTGACGATATCACCCCGACGCACGTGGGTGAGCAAGCTGCCGATGGTCGCCTGCTGGGGAGAAATAGCGATATCGATCTCGCCCCCCTGCACCAAATCCACGTAAGCGGCGTTGTTGATCAGCGTCAGCACCTTCTTCGCCCCCAAACGCTTGGCGAGTAGCGACGACATGATATTGACCTCGTCGTCGTTGGTCAGCGCGCAGTCAGCACCTTCTTCGCCCCCAAACGCTTGGCGAGTAGCGACGACATGATATTGACCTCGTCGTCGTTGGTCAGCGCGCAGAAGATATCGCACTCTTCGATATTCTCCTCTTCCAGCAAGCGCTTGCTGGTGGCACTGCCGTGGAGCACCACGGTGCGATCCAGTCGCTCGGAGAGGGTGGTGCAGCGCTCCAGGCTGTGCTCGATGATCTTGACCTGGTGGCTATGCTCCAAATGCTCCGCCAGCCGCTCGCCGATATTGCCACCCCCGGCGATCACGACCCGACGGAAGTCCCGCTCGACCCGGCGCAGCTCGCTCATCACTGCGCGAATATCCCGGCGGGCGGCGAGGAAGAACACCTCGTCGTCAGCCTCGATGACCGTATCGCCACGGGGAATGATTGGGCGGTTACGGCGGTAAATCGCCGCCACCCGGGTATCCACGTTGGGCATATGGCGGCGCAGAAAGGCCAAATCCTGGCCCACCAGCGGGCCACCGTAGAACGCTTTCACCGCCACCAGCTGTACCAGGCCACCGGCAAACTCCAAGACCTGCAAGGCGCCTGGGTGTTCGATCAGGCGGCGTACATGGTCGGTCACCACCTGCTCTGGGCTGATGAGTACATCAATGGGAATCGCTTCGTGGGCGAAGAGCCCTTTACGGGTCAAGTAGGCGGTGGCGCGTACACGGGCAATCTTGGTCGGGGTGCGAAATAGCGTGTGGGCGACCTGGCAGGCGATCATATTGATCTCGTCGCTGTTGGTGACAGCGATCAACATATCGGCGTCTTCGCAGCCAGCCTGACGCAACACAATCGGGTAGGAACCTGCCCCAGTGACGGTGCGGATATCGATTTTGGTGTGCAGCTCGCGCAGTTTTTTGGCGTCGGTGTCAACGACGGTGATGTCGTTCTCCTCGCGGGCGAGGTGTTCAGCCAGTGTGCCGCCGACCTGGCCGGCGCCGAGAATGATGATTTTCATTGCTGAGCATCGGTTCCATTAAAAGCGCCAGCGCGCGATGTCGTTAAGGCCTTGTTTTTAAGAACATGCCGACAAGGTCAGGCAACGGTCTATCATGCGTTGCAATAAAGACGGCGGCCAGTGTAAACCAGCCGCCGTCGAAAAGCAGGTGAGGATTACTCTAGCGTAAAGCCGACTTTAACCGTGACCTGCCAGTGGGCCACTTGGCCATCTTCAATATGGCCACGGGTATCGACTACTTCCAGCCAGCGCATGTGCTTAATCGTTTCTGACGCCTTGGCCAGTGCATTCTGAACCGCTTCCTCAATGCCCTTCTCGGAAGAGCCGGTCAGTTCCACGTGCTTGTAAGTATGATGACTCATAGTACCTCCTTCCTTGTCATGAAATCACTGCCCCCGGCATCAGTGAACGCCTAGGCAGTGCGCTTCTCTAGTCTGGCATAAAAAAAGCCATCGTGACTGTTCTGGGCTGGAAACAGCTGGCGACCCGCGCCGCTGGAAATGCCCCAGGCAACATCGTTAGGCGTGGTGACATGGGCGTCAGGGGTGCGGGCGAGAAATGCCTCAATCTGCTCACTGTTCTCTTCCGGAAGCACCGAGCAGGTGGCGTAGAGCAGGGTGCCGCCTTCGCGCAGCATCGGCCAAAGGTTGTCTAACAGCTGACGTTGAAGCTTGGCCAGCGGCCGGATATCGTCTTTGCGCCGCAGCTTCTTGATATCCGGGTGACGGCGGATAACACCGGTGCCAGAGCAAGGGGCGTCGAGCAGGATGGCATCAAACGGCGTGCCGCTCCACCAGTCGCGCTCGGTCGCATCGGCGTGTTGGAGAACGGCCTCTACGCCTAGTCGGCTAAGGGTATCTTCCACCCGTGCCAGGCGCTGATTATCGCTATCGATAGCGGTAAGATTGATGTCGAACAGTTCGAGCAAATGGGCCGTTTTGCCGCCGGGGGCGCAGCAAGCATCCAGAACATGTGCACCTGGCCGTGGCGCAAGCACGGGCCCCAGCAGTACTGCCGAGAGTTGGGCGGCCTCGTCCTGAACGCTAATATGTCCCGCTTCGAAGCCAGGCAGCGCCGTGACATCGCAGGGTGTTTCCAGCGTGATGGCGTCTGGGGCGTGGGGGCACAGGTGACCACTCAACCCCTGCTCGGTCAACTGCGACAGGTAGGCTTCACGATCGTTGTGGTGCTGATTCACTCTCAACGTCATCGGGCCTGACTGGTTGTTGGCTTCGACAATCGCCCGCCACTGCTCTGGCCATGCCTGACGCAAGGCGTTAAGTAGCCAGGGTGGATGTTCTAACGCGACGCTCTCATCCCGGTCTACTTGGGCCTGGAGCGCCTCGGATTCGCGCTGCAATCGCCGCAAACAGCCATTTAACACGCGGGTGGCCCACTCCTTATTCAGCAAGCGCGCAGCGCCCGCGGTTTCACCTACTGCCGCGTGGGCTGGAATGCGCATGTACAACAACTGGTAAATACCCAGCAGCAGCAGCGCCTGAACATCGCTGTCGCGCTTTTTAAACGGTTGCTTAAGTAATGTGCCCGCTAAGGCTTCCAGACGCGGTAAGCGGCGGCAGGTGCCAAAGCAGAGCTCTTTGAGCAGCCCGCGGTCGCGAGCCACCACGCTGTGCTCATCCAGCCCCGCCAGTGAGCCTTGGTCGCTGAGCACCGGGGCCAGCGCGCGAGCCGCCGCGGCGCGGACTTCCTGACCACTGCCGCCTTGGGGGGAGCGCTTTTGGCTCATGGTGTTTCTCCTTCGCTGGCCTGAGCCGCTGGTTTACCAAGACGAGTACCGGTAGCAAGGCGCGCGTGGCGGGCATTGAGTAAGTCACGCACGTCCATGGCTTTACCGCCGGGCAGCTGTGCGCTGGTCACACAAAGTACCTCGCTGCCGTTTTCCCCACAGGCAATCCGCAGATGATCGTCGCCGTGGTCTAGTAGCATGCCGGGCTCGCAGGCTGGCTGATCGCCCTCTTCTACGTTCGCCATTAGCAGCCGCAGGCGATCATCGCCTAATGCGCACCAAGCCACTGGCCAGGGGTTAAAAGCGCGAATTTTGCTGGCTAACTGCTGGGCGGGCTGGGCAAAGTCGAGCTCGGCTTCCGCTTTGCTCAGCTTGGCGGCATAGGTGACGCCTTCCTCGGGCTGAGGCGTGGCATGCGCGGTGCCGGTGGCCAGGGCATCCAGCGTGTTGATCAACGCATTGGCGCCTTGAATCGCGAGACGGTCGTGCAAATCGCCGCCGGTGGTGCGGTTCGTAATGGGCGTGCGCACTTCCGTGAGCATCGCCCCGGTATCCAGGCCAGCATCCATCTGCATGATAGTTACACCCGATACGCTATCACCCGCCTCGATCGCCCGCTGTATGGGGGCAGCGCCGCGCCAGCGGGGCAGCAGTGAAGCGTGAACGTTAACGCAGCCGAGACGCGGTATGTCCAACACGGCCTGAGGAAGCAGCAGTCCATAGGCCACAACGACCATAATGTCGGCATTGAGCGCGGCCAGCTCGGCTTGAGCCTCGGGTTGCTTTAACGTCTGAGGCTGATAGACAGGCAGGCTGTGTTCCAGAGCCAGCTGTTTGACCGGGCTGGGCGTTAGCTTACGGCCGCGGCCAGCGGGGCGGTCGGGTTGGGTATACACCGCCACCACCTCGTGCTGGCTTTCCAGCAGCGCGGCAAGGCTAGAGGCGGCGAATTCAGGCGTGCCAGCAAAAACAACGCGCAATCGTGACATATAAAGAAGGCTACCTGGCGTGAATGAGAGAAGTGTTAGGCGTCCTGCATCTGCTTGTGGCGTTTCTGCATTTTTTTGCGGATACGGTCGCGCTTTAGCGGCGACAAGTAGTCAACAAACAGCACACCCTCAAGGTGGTCGTACTCGTGCTGAATACAGTGTGCCAGCAGACCCTCTGCCTCTAACTCATAGGCCTCGCCATTACGATCCAGCGCGTTGAGCTGCACCTTAAGATAGCGCGGCACTTCGGCGTAGTGCTCGGGAATCGACAGGCAGCCTTCCGAAAGTGGCTCTTTCTCGTCGCCAATGGGTGTATAGCGCGGGTTGATGAGCACCAGCGGCTGGGAGTTATCGTCGCTGACATCCATGACGACAATACGGCGATGGACATCGATCTGGGTCGCGGCTAGACCGATACCACGGGCGTCATACATGGTCTCCAGCATATCGTCGACGAGCTGGCGTACCTCATCGTCGACGGTTTCCACCGGAGCGGCCTTGGTGCGCAGGCGCTCATCGGGGAATTCAAGAATAGGAAGTTTGGCCATGGCGTTACAATCACCGTTATGCTGAGTCTAAATTAAGTCAAGCTAGGTAGTGACGAGCGTCTTCTAACCTAGGTACTTTATGATGGGTCACTATATCATGCTGTCAACGTTTCTGGGCATGGGTGCCCGATACGCACTGGGTTTCAGCAGCAACAGAATGACTGCGCTTATGCAGCGCTTCGACATGGAACTAAGAGTGATGCATTTTCTTGGGAGAGCTGGATGGCGGCAAAACAACACGCCTACCGGAGGGCTTTGAGTGGTTTGCTGCTGAGCGCAGTGGTGCTGGTGAGTATTGATGCCACCGCTTGGGAGCGTGATCAGAAAGTGATTAAACTCTCGCCTCATGTGCGTGCCTTGCCCCATCGTGAAGCGATCGAGCCCATCGCCTTGGAGGAAGCACGAGCCTTTCTGCGCGAACACCGCGTCGTCGATGATACCGAGGTGTTGCAGGAACTGGCTTACGTAGTGGCGGGAGATGATCGCCGCTTGATCAGTGGTGCGGGAGATAGGTTATACGTGCGTGGCGTTGTGCCACACCATGGTCAGGTGGGTATCTATCGGCAGTCGGAGCCCTACCTAGCAATGGATGGCACGCCGCTGGGCTTAGAGCTGATCAACGTTGGCATCGCTCGCCACGTCAGCAGTGAAGGCGATATTGCGCAGCTTGAAGTCGTTAGTTCCCATCAGGAAGTGCGGGTTAACGATATTGTGTTGCCCTTGGAGGAGCGCGAGCTGAGCCGTGAGTTTATGCCTCGCGCGCCGCTCAATGCGGTTGAAGGTCATATTATTGCCGTGCCAGGGGGCGTGCGCTTTATTGGCCGTTTTCAGATCGTTGCGCTGGATCTCGGCACCCTGGATGGTTTGCAGGCGGGTCATATGTTGCGAGTCAATCAGCAGGGTGAGCTGATCAACGACCCACGTACCCAGGAGCTAGTGCAACTGCCCAGCACAGAAGCGGGCAGTGTGATGGTATTCAAGCCCTATGATCGCGTCAGCTATGCCTTGGTGACGCAGGCGTCCCGGATACTGGAAGTGGGCGATGGGGTTGGGTCAGCGACGAACTAACGGGCGGCACACAAAGACGTTTAAAAGGAGGAAGTATGGACGCCCAGGCGTGGCTGGTGGTCAATGCGTTGCCGGGTATGGGGGCGCTGCGTATCGCGCAATTATTAGCCCGTCAGCCGCAGTGGCCGGAAGGCTGGCTGGCAGCACTGCCGAGCCGTTCTGCCAGCGAGTTGCGCCTGTGGCTTGAACATCCCACGCGCAGCCCGTTGCAAAATGTGGTTGATGAAACCCTGGCGTGGCAGCGAAGCGGCCCAAGTCGCCATGTGCTGCATCGAGATCACCCCGCTTGGCCTGCGCTGTTAAATGAATTGCCCGACCCGCCTGTGGTGCTCTGGGCCCAGGGGGATCTTAGCGCCCTGGAGGGCCCCAAACTTGCCATGGTAGGCACTCGTCGCCCCACCGGCGAAGGTACCCATAACGCCCAAACCTTCGCTCGCGATCTAGCCCGCCGCGGCTGGTGCGTGGTCAGCGGTATGGCCTTGGGAGTTGACGGTGTTGCCCAGCGCGCAGCGCTAAATGCCGGTGGGCGCACGATCGCTGTACTCGGCTGCGGCGTAGATGTGATCTATCCCGCCTCTCACCGTGATCTTCACGAGCAGCTTAGCTCTCTACCCGGTGGCCTGGTGGTGTCAGAACATCCGCCAGGTACCCTGGCCCGCCCGGCGTTTTTCCCGCGGCGCAACCGAATCGTTACCGGCCTCTCGCTCGGTACCCTAGTGGTCGAAGCCACCGAAAAAAGCGGTTCGCTGGTCAGTGCACGGCTTACTCTAGAGCAAAATCGCGAACTGTTTGTGCTGCCCGGTTCGCTACACAACGTACAGGCCCGCGGCTGCTTGACACTACTGCGTCAGGGCAGTGCACACCTGGCCTGTAGTGTCGACGATATCATCGCTGATCTTGGCCACTGGGCGGAGGCGTTTATCCCGCCTGAGACGGAAGAACAGCCATCTGAGCAAGAACCGCTACCCGATAGTTTGTCCGACGATAGCTTGCCCGATTCCTTATTAGCGTCATTATCGGCCACGCCGACGCCTATTGATCTCTTGGTGCACGCCACTGGCGTGACGGTCAGCGACTGCCAGCAGCGCCTACTGATGCTGGAGTTAGAAGGCTGGGTTGCACAGCAGGCGGGAGGCTGGGTGCGGTTGCCGCGGCCATGATAGGATAAAGTCATTAAAGGCCTGTTAGCCGTGAGGAGAGAGCATGAGTTTGGCGACCGATCTAGCCCCTGCGATTAGCGCGCTGCGTAGTGGGGGAGTGATTGCCTGTCCCACTGAAGCGGTTTGGGGGCTCAGCTGTGACCCCGAAAACGACGCAGCCTTAGCCCATCTAATGCGCATGAAAGAGCGCGACCCTGCCAAGGGCGTCATCCTTGTTGCTGCCAATATTGGCCAGTTCCAACCCTGGCTGAGCCAGCTTCCCCTCGCGATGCATGCTCCTCTTGCGGCAAGCTGGCCGGGGCCCAATACTTGGCTAGTGCCTGATTATGGCCGCAGCCATGGGCTGGTGCGTGGCGCCCACGAGCGCGTAGCGCTGCGTGTGACCGACCACCCGGTGATGAAAGCTCTGTGCGAAGCTTTCGGTGGTCCGTTGGTATCAACCTCGGCCAACCGTTCGGGGGAACCGCCCGCGATGAGCGCCGCCGAGATTACTGACATCTTTGCTGATGAAGTGGCCTATATAGTGCAAGGCGAGCTGGGTGGCAATGCCAAACCCAGCACCATTAGAGACCTAGCCACCGGTAAAATCATGCGTTCTTAAACCGGCTCTCCAACTATTCACCACTCACCCATTACGACTCACCAATGCCCCCAGGAGTTACCGTGGCCCACGAGCACCTTGATGACGTTAAACGCTACCTTCTTGATCTGCAGGATCGGCTCTGCGCTGGATTGGCAAAAGCCGATGGCGCTGCCCAGTTCCAAGAAGATAGCTGGGAGCGTGCAGAGGGCGGTGGTGGTCGATCACGGGTGATGACCCATGGCGGCGTATTTGAAAAAGGCGGCGTCAACTTCTCCCATGTCTATGGCACCCAGCTGCCGCCTTCGGCCACCGCCGCGCGCCCTGAACTTGCTGGTCGCAGCTTCCACGCGGTGGGCGTTTCCTGGGTGCTGCACCCGGAAAACCCCCATGTGCCTACCAGCCATGGCAACGTGCGCTTCTTTATTGCCGAGAAAGCCGGCGAGCCGCCGGTGTGGTGGTTTGGCGGCGGTTTTGACTTAACGCCGTTTTATCCCGTGATGGAAGACGTGGTGCACTGGCACCGGGTGGCAAAAGCCGCCTGCGACCCCTTTGGCGATGATGTTTATGCGCGCTATAAGGCCTGGTGCGACGAGTACTTTTACCTTAAGCACCGCGATGAAACCCGCGGCGTCGGTGGGCTGTTTTTCGATGACCTGAACGAAGGTGAGTTTGCCGATTGTTTTGCCGTTCAGCGCGCGGTGGGCGACAGTTTCTTAGCGGCTTATTTGCCCATCGTTGAGCGCCGTAAAAATGACGCCTGGGGCGAGCGGGAGCGCGACTTCCAGCTTTACCGCCGTGGCCGCTACGTGGAGTTCAACCTGGTGTGGGATCGTGGCACGCTATTTGGCTTGCAGAGCGGCGGGCGCACGGAGTCAATTTTGATGTCAATGCCGCCAATGGCGCGCTGGGAGTACGCCTTTGAGCCAGAGTCCGGCAGTCCCGAAGCGCGCTTGCAGGATTTCTTACACCCCCGGGACTGGCTCGGCGAATTCGCTGAGGATGCATCAAGGAAAAAGCGGAGAGCTCTCATGACCGATCGCTACTGCGTGTTTGGCAACCCGGTCAAACACTCCAAATCCCCGCAGATCCACGCTGAGTTTGCCCATCAAACGCAACAAACCCTTGAGTACACCGCTGAAGAAGCACCGGTGGATGGCTTTGCCGGTGCGTGGCGGGCGTTTATCGACGCGGGCGGGCGTGGCGCCAACGTTACCGTGCCGTTCAAGGGAGATGCCTTTGCGCTGTGCGACACCTTGAGCCATCGCGCCCGTCGTGCAGGGGCGGTGAATACGCTGATCCTGGGTGGCAATGGCCGTACCTACGGCGATACTACCGATGGCATTGGCCTAGTGCGCGATTTGGCCTATCACCGCGTGGCGTTAGCAGACAAGCGCATTTTGGTGGTAGGCGCAGGCGGCGCCGTGCGCGGCATTCTGGAGCCCCTGCTTGCCGAGGAGCCCAGTGAAATCGTCGTGGTCAACCGCACCGCCGCCAAGGCCGAGCAGCTGGCCAGCGATTTTGCTGATCTAGGGCCTATCCATGGCGGCGGTTTTGATACCGTTAACGGCACTTTTGATGTAGTGATTAACGGCACCAGTGCCAGCCTATCAGGCGATTTACCGCCGTTGCCTGATACGTTGTTCAATACCAATGCCTGGGCCTACGACATGATGTATGGGGCCGAGCCGACGGTATTTTTACAGTGGGCAGGCCCGCGCGGCGCGAAGTTGCTTGACGGCTTAGGCATGCTGGTCGAGCAGGCCGCCGAGTCGTTTTTTCTGTGGCGTAATGTGCGCCCTGAAACCGCGCCTGTGCGCGAAATGCTGCGCCAACAATTAAATTTCTTAACTTAGTGCTTTAAGTTGACAAGTGAAAAGGAACAAGGAATTCTTCTTAATAAGCACTAGGCACTTGAATAATAAGCCTCTGTAGCTGTACTGCCCATTATGGTGTGCGTATTTGTAATCGTTTAAAACCTCAAAGGTGTATTAATAGTTCGTATCTCACTTGAAAAATAAGTAATAACAAAAAGGAGCTACTATGAAAACTTTACCAAAAATAACGTTAGTACCACTGGCAATAGCTGGAGCCATATTTTTATCTCCTGGTAGCGAAGCCAGAGTGACTGGTTTTGAGATCATCAACACTGTAGATGAGTATGGTGGTGAACGCTTTGGAGAGTCTGGTGCTTACGAGAGAATTGAAGCAGTGGCCAGCTTTGCTATTGACCCCGAAAGTTCTAGAGCCAATAACATTGCAGATATAGGAAAAGCACCTGTTAATGATCAGGGTGAGGTTGTCTTTAGTACGGAAGTGGTTATTCTACGACCTACTGAGAAAGCCTCAGGAGTGCTTTTCTACGAAGTCCCTAATCGTGGCCGTAACTTGAGTTTTCCGTTACTTAATCTAACGAGTATCTCGGGAGACTTTGCAGTTGATGAGCCCGGTGATGGTTTTTTAATGCGCCAAGGTCACACCATGGTATGGAGTGGTTGGCAGACCGGTTTGAGCGATAGTTTGATCGAGATTGATTTGCCGGTTATTGAGGGGGTAACGGGTGAATCTCGTGAGGAGTTCGTTTTCGATAACCATGAGTCGGTAAGTGTTGCGTCCCTTACATACCCTGCTGCAGACCTAAACCCAGAACGTGCCACTCTAACCGTTAGGCCTACGCCTGATGCGCCCCGTCGAATGGTGGAGGGTTTGTCGTTTCGTTATTTGGATGAAGATCGTATAGAGATTCAGCGGCCCACTAGTATGGATGGCGGCGCTATATACGAGTTTATTTATCCCGCCAAGCATGCGGTACCCGCCGGCCTAGGAATGCTCGCGACGAGCGACTTAGTCTCCTTTCTTAAAGGTGCGCAGGGACATGATGTCGAAACGCCTCTGAGCAGTATAGAGCATACAGTGGCAATGGGTATTTCTCAGTCAGGGCGCTTCCTGCGCGACTTGATATATCAAGGATACAATGCTGATAGTCAGGGGAATAGAGTATTCGATGGCGCCATGGTTCATATTGCCGGTTCGAGAAAGACGTTCACCAACTACCCTTTTGCTCAGCCTGGTCGCTTCTCTCGACAGCATGAAGATCATGATGCGGTAGGAGATCAATTCCCCTTCAGTTATGTCGAGATGCTAGATCCGTTGACGGGGCAGAGCGACAGTATTTTGGCCGCCTGTCGTGAAAACAATACGTGTCCGAAACTTATGCACACCGACACGTCGGCAGAATTTTGGCAGGCTCGTGCGTCATTGGTTTCTACATCCCCCTCTGGAGACCCTCTCACTATGCCTGATGATGTGCGATTATACTTTTTCGCTGGGGCGCCGCATTTTAATGCTTGGGGAGGATCTTCTTCAGACAGTGACGTCTGTAAATATCCCAGTAATCCAATTAGTGTGGCGCCTAGCATGCGTGCGCTTGTGAGTGCGATGGAGTCTTGGGTCGTAAATGATATAGCCCCGCCTGCAAGCCGTTATCCAGGTTTGAAGGGTGACGGGCTTGTTGCTAATGAGGATTTGAATTTGCCGCCCTTACAGGGAGAAGTACCTAAGCCGCCAATCAATGAGTTGTATGTCAGAAACCATAATGTGGTTCCACCTGAAGCGGGTGAACAATATTCAGTGAGAGTGCCAGAAGTGGATGAAGATGGAATTGCCCTGGGAGGAATTCGCCAACCCTATGTGGCTGCGCCACTTGGTACTTACTTAGGCTGGAATTTGCGTGACCAAGGGTACGCAGAAGGCCAGTTGTGTAACTTATCCGGCAGCTTTATCCCTTTTGCGAGTAGTAATGATGGTAGAAAGTCAGTATCAAGCCGATATTCAAGCCCTGAGTCATACCAAGAGTCCTTAGGTGAAGCTATAGATGAGCTAGTAGATACTGGCTTTATGCTTGAGAAAGATCGTCAATGGGTGATGGAGGATGCCCCAGAACTATAACACGCATTTTTAAAGAGTTTTAAATGAGGTCTTGTTTCTCGCTAGCATCAATCTTCATTGATCAACAACATAGCTAAAAAAGTGAGGGCGGATAATATATCCGCCCTCACTTGTTATTGATGCCGCTAATAACTTTTCACTTAGTGCGTTTGACGTACAAGCCCACCGTGCACATCACCAGCCCCACCACCGAGAGCAGCATGCCGCCATTGACTAACAGCGGCGAACGCTCCAGCCAGGAGACAAACGGTTGCGGGGTGTCTCTACAGGCACTCTCGATATAGTCCCAATGGCCGCCATCAAGCTGGCACGCGCGTACGTCGTTTAGCTCCCAGAAATACACGCCCATCAGCACAAACAGCGGCAGTACCAGTAGCAGTAATCCCAGCTTAATCATTTAAACCTCAAGATCCGTTAAGGACGCGGGCAGTTGGGTGTACGACCATTGCTGCGAGCCTGCTCGTACAAGGCAAGTGCTTGATCCATATTACCCTGCAGCCCTTGAATGCGCTGGCCTTGGCCAGGGTGAGTCGACATCCACTCGGGGGGCGCACCGCCACCTGTGGCCGCCTGCATATTTTCCCAAAGGGTCACGCTCTCACGGGGATTGAAACCGGCTTGAGCCATGAGATCCAAACCAATCACATCGGCCTCACTCTCATGGGCCCGGGAGAAGGGAAGTACGATGCCGTACTGTGCGCCCATGCCGAGCACGCCCATGAGTTGCTGGCCACCGGCAGACTGCATGCCAGAGGTGCTGGAAATCACCGACAGGCCTAATGAGGTGGCGCTCTCGGTGGAGGCGCGCTCATTGGCATGGTTGGCCAGTACGTGACCAATTTCGTGACCGATAACGGAAGCAAGCTGATCCTGGGTCGTGGCAATATCCAGCATGCCGGTATTCACGCCCATATAGCCGCCGGGAAGCGCGAACGCGTTGGGCTGTTCGGACTCAAATACGCGAATTTGCCAGTCTAGCTGCCGCTGTTCGGCGGGGAGTTCCGCCACGATGGCATCGGCAATACACTGCACATAGCGGTGGCTGGCCTGGCCCGCCGTGGGCAGCTCCTGCTGATATTGAGTGAACGCTTGGCGCCCCATCTCATTCAATTCGCTATCAGAGAGCAACAGCAGTTGCGAGCGTCCGGTGGGCGAGGTGGTACAAGCGGCGATAGACGCACATAGTGCGGTAACAGCGAGAGGGCGAAGCCAGCGCATGAGTCGGTTTCCTTATAGACGAAAGAGTTTCTTGCACACAAGATAACCGCTGATAGCAGTAAATCAATCCCCCATCATAACCCACCTAGTGGTTGAGTATGGATGCTGAATTGAGTCCCCTCTGAACCAAGGCTAGGCCGCAGACGATTGGCTGCAAGCTCCTAGACATAAACCCTTAGCGCTGGGGTACTAGCTGCCCATCGGCACCTACGTTTAAGCGAATTGTCGGCGTTAATAATCCTGACGGTAGTTTCATACCCAACCCGCGCAGATCCCCAGGCGTGATGGCCAGTTGACTGCCAGGCGGTAGCTCGCCTTGAGACGCCAACTGGCTGGCAAGCTCCAGCATGGGGGCCAGGCGTTGGGTGTCGGTGGCGAGTACATCAAAGGCAACCGGTAGGCGTAAATTAGCATCATCGCCAGAGGTCAGCGTGACGTCCTGTTCATAGTTACCTTCCACAGGATCAACGCCCGGCATATCCAGCGCCCAGCGAAAGCCTGACATCTCCACCGGTGGCATGCCCGCAGGTAAGCCCAGCCCCATGGCAATGGTGGCCTGAACGGGCAGGCTACCGGCACCAAGGCTAGACGCAATCAGGCTGGTTAAATCGCTGGTGTCTAGCCCCGCATTAATGCTGTAAGGGCCAATGCGAACATCCTCAACCCCCAGAGAGGTCACCGCCAAACGAAACGCAAACAAACCGGTTTGGGGCAGGGCGAGACAACCCGTGAGTAGGCTGGCAACGCCAAACAAGGTCAGCCAGCGCCAGTAGCGAGCAATATAAAGCATAAGATAAGAGTCCCCTTAAGTAGGACGTAAGCAGTGGGGTAACGACGCTAAGTGTAAAGTGCTGATGCAAGCTTGTTAGCTTCGGGCTAATAAGCGCGGCTATTTGAGGGCTGAAGTCATTTTCTGTCAACAGAATTTACGTGTTCAAGCGCCTATTTAAGGCTAGAACCAAAACGCCCGCTTGATGATACAAGCGGGCGAATTCAAAAGGCAGCTAATAAGGCGTTTAACGACGGCTTTTACGCGCCTCTTTGGTGCGATTAAGCTCGCGCTTTTTAGCTTTCTCTTTGTCGCTGGCGCCCGCCATGTCATCGAACGGGTTACTGCCCGAGCGGAACTCAAAGCGAATTGGCGTGCCGCGTACCTTGAGCACCTTGCGGAAGGTGTTGGTCAAATAGCGACGATAGGCTTCTGGCAACGCCTCGGTTTGGTTGCCGTGGACGACGATAATCGGCGGGTTGCTGCCACCCTGGTGAGCCATCCGCAGTTTAATGCGTCGACCGTGCACCATCGGCGGTGGGTTTTGGCTTACCGCGTCCTGTAGCAGGGTAGTGAGGCGGTTGGTCGACCAGTGGGCGTTAGCGGCGTCAAAGGCGCGATCAATCGAGGGGTAGAGATCCCCCACTGCCGTGCCATGTAGAGCAGAGATGAAGTGCAGCTCGGCATAATCCGCAAAGCCCAGGCGGCGCTTCACTTCAGTGCGCATTTTATCCTTGGCTTCGGTCTCCAGGCCGTCCCACTTGTTGACTGCCAGCACCAGGGCGCGCCCGGTGGTCAACACATAGTCGAGCAGGTGCAAATCCTGCTCCACCAGGCCGCTGGAGCCATCCAGAACCATGATCACTACATGGGACTCTTTGATCGCATCCAGGGTCTTGATGATGGAGAATTTCTCGGCGATTTCACGCACGTTCTTGCGCCGCCGGATACCCGCGGTATCAATCAGTACATAGGGCTTGCCACGGCGCTCGAAGGGGATCTCGATGGCATCGCGGGTAGTGCCTGCCTCATCAAACACGACGACCCGATCTTCACCGAGAAGGCGATTGACCAGGGTTGATTTGCCCACGTTCGGGCGGCCAATCACGCCGATGCGAATACCTTTGCTACCGGTGTCCGCGGGAATGCTGGCATCGCGCTCCGGAAACGGTTCGAGTACCACATCGATCAGGGTGGAAACGTTGCGCCCGTGGGCGGCAGCAATTGGCCAGGGGTCGCCTAGGCCGAGCGACCAAAAGTCGCCCATTGCCGAATGCTCTTCTAACCCATCGGTTTTATTCACCACCAGCCAGGTTTTTTTCTGGTTAACCCGCAGGTGGTTGGCAATCGCCTGGTCAGCGGCGATAAGGCCGGCGCGAGCGTCGACCATAAACAGCACGATATCGGCTTCATCAATGGCGGCGAGTGACTGCTCTGCCATAGCGGCATCGATGCCTTCTTCGTCACCGCTGATACCGCCGGTATCAATCACGGTATAGACCTTATCGCCCAGCATGCCATTGCCGTACTTACGGTCGCGGGTGAGGCCAGGAAAGTCGGCCACCAGTGCATCACGCGAGCGCGTTAGGCGGTTAAACAGCGTCGATTTGCCCACATTGGGGCGACCGACTAAAGCAATGACGGGTGTCATGGAGTTACTTCCAGGGTTTCCAGGCGACCATTGTTGGCCTGGACATGAATGGTGCTGCCTTCAGTGACCGGGCGTACGCTGATGCCCGAGCTGTGCACGCGAGTGCGACCCACGATATCGCCTTCGCGAGCGTCGATCAGGTGAACATAACCTTCGAAATCGCCGAACACTAAACGGCCATCGGCGAAGGCGGGGGCGGTCAACCAACGATCTTCTAAATCGTCGTTGCGCCAAATTTCGCGGCCGTTGTTAGCGTCGAGGGCGACGACTTGGCTGTCATCGGTGACCACAAACAGGAAGTCGCCGACCAGAATCGGGGTATGGCGACTGGAGAGATCCGCTTCCCAAAGTACGTCGCCTTGAGTTGCTTCCAGCGCCACCACGCGGCCGTTATAGCTGGTCACGAACAGGCGGCCATCGGGGCTGATGATCGGCTGGCCGGAAAGATCGACCAGGCGTTCCACTTCACTACGCCCTTGGGGGGTGGCAATCTGCATTTCCCATAGCGGCTGGCCGCTGCGGTTATCCAGCGTGGCCAGGCGGCCATTGGCCAGGCCAACAAAGCTGACTGGATCAATGACCATCGGTGTACCGGTACCGCGCAGGGTGAGTGACGGCTGCGAACTGGTGTATACCCAGCGCTCTTCACCAGTGGCGCGATCCAAGGCAGTCACACGGCCATCGACACTTTGCACGACCAGCAGTTGCTGGTTGGCCTGGGGCGCGGCAAGCACTTCGCTGGATACCCGTGAGCGCCATTCTTCGCTGCCGTCACGTTGATCCAACGCGATCACTTCGCCGTTACCGGTGGCCAGATAAACCTGACCGGCAATTGCCGTTAGTGCGCTGGAAATAGGGGTATCAAGGTCGATTTCCCACTCGACGTCGCCGCTGTTGGCATCCATCGCCATCACCACGCCCTCGACATCGGCCGCAAACACGGTGTCGCCTTCACGGGAAGGCGCGATGGGGTAACGGGCATGGCCCAGGCCATCGCCCACATTGCGCCGCCACTGAGTTTCCAGCGAGGAGGTCTCGTCGAAACTACGCAGCTCTTTGGGAGTATAGGCAGGCTCGCCTTTACTCGCGCAACCGACCAGCAGTGCCAGCGACAGCGCGCCTAAGCTAGCGCGTACTAGCTGTTTCGTTGGGATACCAAAAGTCATTGTGTCGCCTCCTCAGCGCCGAGATCGTCAAGCTTGAACTGCACGCCGTAAAGCGGCTGGTCTTTGGTTTGAGACACTTCTAGAGCGGTTTCCCAGGCATCGCGGGCCGCCTCGGTGTCGCCTTGGGCGGCGAACGCATCGCCGCGCACGTTAGCTTTTTGGGCCGCTAGCGCATCACTAATCGGCTCGTCTAACAGCGCATGCGCCTGTTTAGGGTTACCGTCGGCAAGCTCGATACGGGCTAAACGTAGCCACGCCAAGCTTTGCACATAGCGGCGCGAGGAATCGGCTGCGCTTTCCAGTGCGGTGCGTGCTGCTTCCAAGTCGCCTTGCTGAACAGCCAAGCGGGCGTCGAGCAGCAGGGCGAGTTCGGCGTAGAGCGTATCGCCATGCTCGTCGGTCAGTTCGCTAACCATTTCCCGCGCGCTTGCTAGTTGCTCCTCGTCAAGCTCGTTGCCAGCGGTCATATTGACTAACTGCTGATAGCGCATGGAGGCCGCTTCAGCCTGGCCTTGCTGATAGTTCTGCCAGGCATTCCAGCCGAACACCCCGGCCGCCGCCAGGACAGCGCCTGCAATCAACGACATGCCGTTCTCTTTCCACCAGCGCTTGACGGCGTCTAGCTGTTCTTCTTCGCTTCTCAGCTCCACCACGGGCGGGCTCCTTTCTTCTAAAGTCGTATGTTTAGACCGTCGCATGCAAGCAGGCAGCCTGCAGGGCTTATGCGTTAGCCGTTAAAAGCTCGCCCAGCGTGCGGCCTAATGCGGCTTGAGGAACGCTTTGCTGTTCGCGGTCATCGCGCAGAAACTTGACCGTTGCCGACTGCGTCGCGATTTCATCTTCACCGATCAGTATGGCTATCGTAGCAGCGCTCTTGTCGGCTTTTTTGATTCGGCTTTTAAAGCTGCCGCCGCCGCAATGAAGCTGTAGACGCAGTTCAGGCAGCTCGCCACGCAGTTGCTCGGCCAGGGTGATCGCTGCCGTGGTGGCGGTATCATCCATGGGCAGCAAATAGACATCGCAGCCGCCAAGGGCGTTCTCAGGAATCAGTTCCAGGGTGTCGAGTAGCAGAATCAGCCGCTCAATGCCCATGGCAAAGCCTACCGCTGGGGTAGGCTTGCCGCCCAGCTGTTCGACCAGGCCGTCGTAGCGTCCGCCTGCACACACGGTGCCCTGGCTGCCCAGCGCAGTCGTGGTCCACTCGAACACGGTGCGGCAGTAGTAGTCGAGCCCGCGCACTAAGCGTGGGTTGATCACATAGTCAATGCCTGCTGCTTCAAGCATCTTCGTGAGCTGCTCAAAGTGTTCCTGGGATTCGGCATCCAGGTGATCCATCAACTGCGGCGCGCCGTCGAGCATCTCCGCCATGGCCGGATTTTTGGAGTCGAGAATACGCAGCGGGTTGCTGGTCAAGCGGCGTTTGGAGTCTTCATCGAGAGCGTCTAGGTGCTGCTCAAAGTAGGCCACCAGCGTATCTCGGTAGGCTGCCCGCGCCTCTGATGAACCTAGCGAGTTTAGCTCCAGGGTAACGTGCTCCATCAAGCCGAGTTCCTGCCACAGGCGCGCTGAAAGCAAGATCACCTCGGCGTCGATATCCGGGCCATCAAAACCGAAGGTCTCGACGCCGATCTGGTGGAATTGGCGGTAACGGCCTTTTTGCGGGCGCTCATAGCGAAACATCGGCCCCTGGTACCACAACCGCTGAGTTTGGTTATACAGCAGGCCGTGCTCCATGGCCGCGCGCACGCAGCTGGCAGTGCCTTCGGGACGCAGGGTCAAACTCTCGCTGTTGCGATCGTCGAAGGTGTACATCTCTTTTTCGACGATATCGGTAACTTCACCGATAGAGCGTGCAAACAGTGCGGTTTGCTCAACGATAGGCGTGCGGATTTCATTAAAGCCGTAACGCAGCATTAGCTGGCGTACTTTGGCTTCAAAAAATTGCCAGCGTGGGCTATCGCTGGGCAGTAGGTCGTTCATACCACGAATGGCTTGAATTTTTTTAACGGCGGACTTGCTCAAAGAAAACTCCTTATTCTGCCATCAGGCGTGGCTCACCCAGGCTGGCAGCCAGCCCCAGCTAAACGCTGCGGGCAATCATATCGTCTTGCTGCTGCTGTTTTTCACGCACTTTTTCGCGAATCAGCTGCTCGAGATCATCTACTAAGTGGTCGTTGCGCAGCTTGCTGGCGGGCTTGCCGTCGATATACACCAGGTTGGCGGGGCTGCCGCCGGTCAGGCCGATATCGGTCTCTTTGGCTTCGCCGGGGCCATTGACCACGCAGCCGATCACCGAGACGTTGAGCGGTGTCATTACGTCTTCCAGCCGCTCTTCGAGCTGGTTCATGGTGCTAATAACGTCAAAGTTTTGGCGCGAGCAGCTGGGGCAGGCAATAAAGTTGATGCCTTTCGAGCGCAGCTTGAGGCTGCGGAGCATATCAAAGCCGACCTTGATCTCTTCCACCGGGTCTGCTGCCAGCGAGACGCGGATCGTGTCGCCGATTCCGTCCATCAGCAGCATGCCCAGACCAATCGATGACTTGACCGTGCCCGAGCGCAGACCTCCCGCTTCGGTAATCCCTAAGTGCAGCGGCTGCTCGATGCGTGCGGCAAGGTCGCGATAGGCGGCCACGGCCATAAATACATCCGAGGCTTTGACGCTGACTTTGAAGTCGGGGAAGTCCAGGCGATCCAGGTAGTCAATATGGCGCATGGCAGACTCCACCAGCGCTGCTGGCGTGGGTTCGCCATATTTCTTCTGCAGATCTTTTTCCAACGACCCTGCGTTGACGCCAATCCGGATCGGAATGCCATGATCGCGGGCCGCGCTAACCACCGCGCGTACGCGGTCTTCACGGCCGATGTTGCCTGGGTTGATGCGCAGGCAGTCGACGCCGAGTTCGGCGACGCGTAGGGCAATTTTGTAATCAAAATGGATATCGGCAACGAGCGGTACATTGACGAGTTTTTTGATCTGACCAAAGGTTTCGGCGGCGTCCATATCAGGTACTGAAACGCGTACGATATCCGCACCGGCTTTTTCCAACTGTTGGATCTGGGCCACGGTCGCGGCGACATCCAACGTGTTGGTATTGGTCATGCTTTGAACGGCAATGGGGGCATCACCGCCCACCGCGACGTTTCCAACCTGAATCTGGCGGGAATGGCGGCGTTTTATCGGAGAAGGGGCGTGCATAAGACGGGTCACTCTCCCAAGGTGAATCGGGCAACATTGTTGGCGCCTGCGCGGGCGGGAAGATCAACTTCCTCGCCTTGGTAGCGCAGCTCAACGCCGGTGGCATTACCTACGGTTAAGCGAAACGGAGGCTCACCCTCGACGGTTGTCGAGGTGCCGGGCGTTTGTAGGCCCACGAAGACGCGCTGGTTGGTGGCATCAAAAATTTCCGTCCACGACTGCTCGTTAAACGTCAGTTCGAGGACGTTGGCATTGGCGGTTTGCTCGGCGGCAGCGTTTTGTTCGCTATCAGTATCGCTCTCTTCAACACTGCTTTGCTCAGGCCTGCTAGGCTCATTGCTATCGTCGGCGGTGCTGGCCGTATCGGTGGTGCTATCTAGTGCGGATTCGTCGAGGCCAGTCACTGAGTCAACATCAGCTTGATCGCTGGGCGCTTGTTCTTGCGCAGCCGTCGGTGAAGGCGTGACGTTGGTGGCATTACTGGGCAGCGTCGCACTTTCATCGCCACTGGTGAAACTTGAATCCGTACTCTCTGCTGTTTCAGCGGGTTCACTGGTCGGCTCTGCCGGGGCGGTAGCGGTCTCTTCCGGGGAGGTTGAGCCAAAGCCCGGCGGCTCATTGCCACCCCGGCTTTGCCACCACATCACGGTCACCGCGATAAGACCCACAATTACCAGCAAAGTCACCAACTTGAACAGCCAGGCGCCAATACGGGAGGGTGGCCTCGCCGTGGAGACCGGGGTAACTTGGCGTTCGGTGTCGCTACCGCCGCTGCGAGCTTGATAAGCTTCAAGCACCAGCCGGTCATCCATGCCCAGGTATTTAGCGTAAGAGCGCAGGTAGCCGCGTCGATAAGCGGCGACAGGGATCTCTTGGTAGTCATCCTGCTCAAGCCCTCCCACCACGGCGGGGCGCAGGTTGAGCGCCCGGGCCGCATCGGCGAGCGGAATACCAAGCTGCTCGCGCTGGCGAGCAAGAAGTTCGCCAGGAGAGGCGCTAGTGTTAGGGCTATCAATGACGTTTTCTTGTGACTGTGTATCGCTCATGGCTGAGCATCCTTCATTAAATAAGCGGTGATCAGGGCGTCAATCAGTCAGTCGTTGCCAAGCAGGCGCTGGTATTCGGCGGCGACGCTATGCTCGCCGCGTGAATGAGCGATATCAACCGCCATTCTTAGCGCTGCTTGGTTGGGCTCGGCGAGCTGTAAATAGGTTTGCAGCGGTGCCCAGGCCTGAGAGTAATTGCCCTGCGAATATTCGAGTTCAGCTAACATTAAATAGCCGCGTGAATTACGCGGATCAATACTTTGCGCGCGCTCCAATCGAGCGCGCGCCTTATCAAATTCTTCCAGCGCCAGATAACACTGCCCTAAATTAGTAAATAGCTGGGCACGGTTGGCGTACTGGGCATCCTGTGATGCGGTTTCTAACTGCTCACAGGCGGCGTTTAACTGGCCCTGACTGAACAAGAACGCCGCATAGTTGTTGCGGGCGCGGGTGAAGTCAGGCTCGGCATTCACCGCCTGTTGAAAATAGTCGTTGGCAAGTGCACTTTCGCCCTGGCGTTGATAAACCAGTGCCAGTGCTTGCAGCGCTTCTGCATGGTGTGGGGCAATTTCAAGTGCCCGATCCAGTGCGTTGAGAGCGCGGGGAAGATTATCGCGCTCTAAATAGGCGACGCCAAGCTGGGTGTAGGCTTCTGCCGCCGCGGGGGTAGCTTGTGGTGAAAGGTTGTTGGACGAGGCACAGCCGGCTAGCCACAAGCTACCGATAAGCACGGTGAGCATGGGCACCCGCGATGGGTGTTGGCGCCTGCGGTGAGCGATCATGTAAATCCTCTTGTGGTGAACGTCCAACTGCGAGTAAGGCAATACATACAAACAGCAGTGCTAATCTAAATAAAAACCGTGACCATCAAAGCGCCGTGCCAAGCGGAAGTCAAGATAAGCCCGGTTTTCGACACTCCACCCCCTAGTCCGCGTCGAGCTGTACTGACTGGATATAGCGCGCGCTGCGTTTGGTGCGGTCTTTCACGCGACCAACGAGCTGGCCACAGGCAGCATCAATATCTTCACCTCGGGTTGTTCTAACCGTGGCGTTGTAGCCTAAATCATACAACCACTGCTGGAAGCGCATAACCTGATTACGCGACGGTTTTTCGTACCCAGAGTTTGGGAACGGGTTAAACGGGATCAGGTTGATCTTACACGGCAGCTCTTTAAGCAATGCAGCAAGCTGCTCGGCGTGCTCCTGCTGATCGTTGACGTCCTTGATCAGCGTGTACTCAATGGTGACCTGACGATTGTCCGGGCATTTGGAAAGGTAGCGGTGGCAAGCATCCAGCAACGCGCGAATATTGTACTTACGGTTGATGGGCACCAGCTCATTGCGCAACTCGTCCGTAGACGCATGCAGCGAAATCGCCAAGCTAACGTCCATTTCATCGCCGAGCTTGTCGATCATCGGCACCACGCCAGAGGTCGACAGCGTCACGCGGCGCTTGGACAGGCCATAGCCGTTGTCGTCGAGCATCAGCTTCATGGCAGGTACAACGTTATCGAAGTTGAGCAACGGTTCGCCCATGCCCATCATCACTACGTTGGTCACCGGACGGTTCGCCGTATCACGCCGCGGGCCAACGCTGCGCTGAGCGACCCATACCTGGCCGATAATTTCAGCAGCGGTTAAGTTGCGCTGAAACCCCTGCTTGCCGGTGGAGCAGAAGCTGCAGTCCAGCGAGCAGCCGACCTGGGAGGAAACGCATAGCGTGCGGCGTTTACCGTTCTCCGCCGGGATCAGTACCGTTTCTACATAGCTGCCGTCTTCCACTTCCAGCACCCACTTACGGGTGCCGTCGCTGGAAGTACCCTCATAAATCACCCCTGGGCCACGAATTTCTGCCAGCCGGGCCAGTTTTTCACGCAGTGCTTTGGAGAGGTTCGTCATGGCAGCAAAGTCATCGCTGCCTTCCTGGTGAATCCACTTCATTAGCTGCGCGGCACGGAACTTCTTTTCGCCGATCGACAAAAAGAAGGCTTCCATCTGCTCGCGGGACATGCCAAGCAGGTTTTGACGCTCAGGCGTCGCTTTTGCAGCAGGCTTGCTGGCGGCGTCAGTATGTGGGGCGGGCGTGTGTTGGGCTACAGTGGTGGTCATGGCGGTCAGCGTTATAGAAAGGGGCGGGGGACTAGCCCCCGCAAAATGGCCGGCAACGAAAGTTGATTCGGCGGCGCTACCTTAAAGGCTTAGCGCGGGCAGATTTCGTCGTTGCCAAAGAAGTAGCTAATTTCGCGCTCAGCGCTTTCCGGAGAATCAGAACCATGGACAGCATTGGCGTCAATTGTTTCCGCAAAATCGGCGCGAATAGTGCCGGGTGCCGCTTCTTTCGGGTTGGTCGCACCCATCAGGTCACGGTTTTTAGCGATGGCGCCTTCACCTTCAAGCACTTGTACAACCACCGGCCCAGAGGTCATGAAGCCAACCAGGTCTTTAAAGAACGGACGCTCTTTGTGTTCTGCGTAGAAGCCGCCAGCCTTCTCTTCAGAGAGATGAACCATTTTGGCTGCGACGACTTTTAGACCCGCTTTTTCGAAGCGAGCAATGATGTCACCGATAGCATTCTTGGCAACGGCATCAGGCTTGATAATAGAAAGAGTGCGTTCAGTAGCCATGTAAATGGTCTCCTTAAAAAGGCTTAAGCAAAAAGTGCCGCCCTAGAAGGCCAGGGCGGCCCAGAAAATGATTCAGTTAATAGCGCTTCGGCAGCTAGCGTTTTTAAACGCTAATGTGTCAAAAAAGCATGCGGGCGTAACCCGGCTGCCTGCGCTTGTGTATCCAGGGGCGTGATTATAGCGCTTAAGCCGGGGGATGAATACCGGCGATGAAGCTGACCAAGCAATGCTTAGACGGTAAAGCTCTCACCGCAGCCACACTCATCTTTGACGTTAGGGTTGTTGAAGCGGAAAAAGCGGTTCAGCCCTTCGCTGACGTAATCCACTTCGCTGCCGTTAAGCATCTCTACCGCATCGGGGGTGACATAGACGCTGGCACCGTGGGCTTCAAAATGGACTTCTTCGTCACTGACGGTGTCGGCAAAATCCAGCACGTAGCTATAGCCAGAGCAGCCGCTTGGCTTGACCGAAACGCGCAGGCCGAGGCCTTGGCCGCGCTCGTCGAGCACGTGGCGAATCTGTTGTGCGGCAGCCGGGGTAATATTGAGTGTTGCCATGAGGCGTCCTCCTTAAAAATAGTCAGCTAGTCAGCCGCTTGACGGGGCGGTGTACGTAAACCGCGCACCGCTAGGTGTATGAGCGTTAGCGCATGATCAATGTCGGCTTCGGTGGTAAAGCGCCCGAAGCTAAAACGCAGCGATGAGAGCGCCAGCGAGCGTGGTGTGCCGATGCCGAGCAGCACATAGGACGGGTCGACGCTGGCCGAGTTGCACGCCGATCCGGTGGAGACCGCTACATCGCGCAACGCCATCAGCAGTGACTCGCCGTCGACACCTTCGAATGCCAGATTGAGAATGTTGGGTACTGCTCGCTTTTCAGTGTCATTCAGCGGCGTGTTCGAGAACACACCATCAAGCCCCTCCAGGCCACGCAGAAAGCGCTGCTGCAAGCCCATAATATGGGCGTTGTCTTCGTCGTACTGCTGCTGCATCAGTGCAAAGGCTTCACCCATGCCAGCAATTTGGTGTGTCGGTAGGGTGCCTGAACGCATACCGCGCTCATGGCCACCGCCATGTATCAGCGCCTCAACGCGGATGTCCGGGTGGCGCTTCACATAAAGCGCCCCGACGCCTTTAGGGCCGTAAGTTTTATGGCCGGATAACGACATCAGGTCGATCTGCTGAGCCACTACGTCTAAGGGAATACGCCCCACCGCCTGGGCAGCATCCGTATGAAACGCCGCGCCAAACTCATGGGCAACGGCCGCTAGAGCCGAGATATCGTTGATACTGCCCAGTTCGTTGTTAACCGCCATCAATGAAACCAGCGCGGTGTCATCGCGCATCGCTGCGCGCAGCTGTTCGGGGTCAATACGGCCATCCTGGCCCGGCGTTAGCCAGGTAACCTCAAAGCCCTCTTTCTCCAGCGCATGGGCGGTGTCAACGATGGCTTTATGCTCAATCGTCGAGGTCACCAAGTGTAGGCCACGCTCGCGGTTGGCGCGCATAAAACCAATCAGCGCTAGGTTGTCAGCTTCTGTGGCGCCGCTGGTCCAGACGATCTCTCTCGGGTCGGCGCCAATGGCATCGGCCACCTGGCGGCGCGCCTGCTCAATCACCTGCTCTGCCTGCCAGCCCAGCATATGGCTGCGCGAAGCCGGGTTGGCAAATAGCTGGTCAACCGTCAGGTAGCGTTGCATAACCTCAACCACGCGGGCATCCGCCGGCGCGGTGGCGGCGTAATCCAGGTAAATGGGCAGCGTGGGTGTGGTCATCGTTACGTTCCAGCGGTTGATCGATCAAGGTAATCGGGTTTGTGTCGTGGGGTCAGGGTGAAGAGGCGAGAATGCCTGCCTCGGCACGCTGTTTCTGTCGCGACGCAATACGTATGACATCAGGACGCAGCATCAGTTGTGCCAGGGTCATATCGTCAAGAAAATGGCGTATCTGCACGGAGAGCTCGCACCACAAATGGTGGGTCAAGCAGGTGTCACCCTGTTGGCAGTCAGAGAGCCCCTGGCAACGGGTGGCATCAACGCTTTCATTTACTGCGTCAATCACCTTTGAAACGCTAATCGCGTCCGCAGGCTGCGAAAGCAGATAGCCGCCGCCTGGGCCGCGCACGCTGTTGACCAAGCCTGCACGGCGCAGGCGAGCAAAAAGCTGCTCTAAATAGGAGAGCGATATCTCTTGACGCTGGGAGATATCGCTTAGGCTGGTCGGGCCGTTGTGGGCATGCAAGGCTAAATCGAGCATGGCGGTAACGGCGTAACGGCCTTTAGTGGTCAAGCGCATGGCAAGCCCCTCGACGCTGAAAGCTCAGCGCACTAACGGCAAATGTGCTGCCATTATGGGAAAACCTGAGTGCTTTGGTCAACCATTACGCGGCGGCAGCGTTTCTTGCTCGGCTGATGGTGGAGTGCCCGAGTGCTTGCCAACGCCGGTGCAGCCGGTATCGTTCTCGTCCAGAATATCGGCAAAATCTTCATCGCGCAGCGCCGGTAACTGGCCGTCACGGTAGTTGTCATCTAGCTTACGCAGGGTAGAGCACATGCGCTCAATGCGCTCATCCACGGCGTGCATATGGTCGAGCATTGCCTGCATCGAACGGGCTACGGGGTCGGGCATGTCCTGGCTGACGCCGTAGGCGTCAAAGCCAAATTTTTGGCAGATGGCTTCGCGTCGGGCGGGGTCGACATCCAGTGCTTCTTCCACATCGGGGTCGGCGCGTTTAACGATTTTACCGGGAATACCTACCACCGTGGCGCCCGGCGGTACTTCTTTGGTGACCACGGCATTAGAGCCAATTTTCGCTCCAGCGCCGACCGTAAAGGGCCCCAGTATTTTGGCGCCCGCACCGACAATCACGCCATCCCCCAAGGTGGGATGGCGCTTGCCTTTGTTCCAGCTGGTGCCGCCCAGGGTGACACCTTGATAGAGCGTTACGTTATCGCCCACCAGCGCCGTTTCACCAATCACCACACCCATGCCGTGATCAATAAAAAACCGCCGACCAATCGTGGCGCCAGGGTGAATTTCAATGCCGGTGAGCCAGCGTGAAAACGTCGATAGCGTCCGCGCTATCCACTTGAGGTTTTTTTTCCACAGCCAGTGGCCGCAGCGATGCAGCAGCAGGGCGTGCAGGCCAGGGTAGTTGGTCAGCACCTCAAGAAAGTTACGTGCGGCCGGGTCGCGGTCAAATACGCTGTTGATGTCTTCACGTAGACGTTGAAACATGAGGTGTTCCTTGGCGTTATATAAGGCGGCGTCTAGCTATTGAACTATTAGAACGGATTTTTGAAATATCGCCGGTTCTTGGAATATCAATAGAGAAATCACGTTAGCAGAATAGCGAAGTTGGGGCACGCAGCATCAACTTCAAGCTTAGCGTTTCCAGCCTAAGTTAGTTACGGTTTGGGCGGCTTGGTGTTCGCAGCCTTTTCGGTAGCCGACAGAATTCCACGCAAAATATTCATTTCCATGCGTTCTGGGCGAGCGCGCAGGTACAAGCGGCGCAGTCTCGCCATTAGCTGTCGTGGCTGATCAGGGTCGTGAAAATCAATGCCAATCAGCGTGCGTTCCAAGTGCTCGAAGTAGCGCTCTAGTTCGGCGTGGGTGGCCAGATCATCGTCATCACTCGGCGCAGTTGACGGTGCATCCGCTTGGCCATCTGCTTGGTTTAGCCACGCCATGCGACACTCATAGGCGAGCACCTGCACCGCCGCGGCCAAATTGAGCGAGCTAAAGTCGGCATTGGTAGGAATATGCACATGTGCGTGGCAGCGCTGTAATTCAGCATTGGTAAGGCCGCTGTCCTCGCGCCCGAATACCAGCGCCACGCGGGACTCAGCAGCCTGGCACTCGGCGGGCAGCCGGTCAGCTAACTCCCGCGGTGAGAGCATCGGCCAGGGCAGAGTGCGTGAGCGCGCACTGGCGCCCACGGCCAGAGTGCAATCAGCTACCGCCTCTTCCAGTGAGGCATGCACACTGGCTTGATGAAGGAGGTGGTCAGCGCCGGAGGCACGGGAAATGCTGTCCTGGGTAATCACTTCACAGCGGGGGGCAACGAGGGCTAAATCTGCTAGGCCCATATTGTGCATGGCGCGTGCCACGCCGCCGATATTGCCGGGATGGCTGGTGCCGATAAGAACAATGCGAATGCGCTCAAGCATGATAAGGCTCGGTGAATAAAGAGGGTGATTATTATCGCGTAAAGCGCGCAGTCTAGCATGAGTCGATGGCATGCCCGAGAGTGGTCTGCTAGAATTGCGCGCCAAAGGCGGCACCTGCGCCTACTTATGCTCTATGATTAGCATCACGTTCTTTAACATCACTGTCACAAGGCCCAACCATGAATCCGATGGTCCAATTTACGCTGCGCGCTGCGCGTAGCGCTGTTGAACACTTCCTGCGCGTGCGCGAACGCATTGAGAACGCGCACGATGAATTTAACCTTGACCGCCTGCTCGATGAGACAGCGCGCAAGGCCGAAGCGACGATTGTTCAGCAGTTGGAACGCGGTTATCCCCAGCACGGAGTTACCGGCCGCTTTACCCCGCACCGCGCGGGTGAAGGCGAAGGCGCGGATATCGTCTGGAAAATTGAACCGATGCACGGCTACTCTAATTTAGCCGTTGCCGGTAAGGGCTTTGCACTCTCAGTGGTGTGTCTTATCAAAGGTCGTCCCGAACACGCAGTGATTATCTGCCCGTTCGCCGACGACGAATATATCGCCAGCCGCGGCCGTGGCGCCCAGCACAACGACAAGCGTATGCGCGTTAGCAAGCCTACCGCTATTAGCGGTACGCGTATGGCCATGAGCCTGCCGGAAGTCTGGCTACGCCCGCGCAATTTACCTGCTTATTTAACCGTTTCACAGCAACTTGCTCCGCAGATAGAAAATCTGCTGGCCACGGGCTGTGGGCTGCTGGATTTGTGTGAGTTGGCCACCGGGCGAGTGGATAGCGCTTTTGTACTCGGCTTGGAAGAGCAGGATATGCTGGTAGGCACGCTGTTCCTGAAGGAGGCGGGCGCCTTGATGGGTACGCCGGACGGCCAGCCCACGGTGAAAGTGGAAGGGCAGCTAATGGCAGCCGGGCCGCGTCTCTATAAAGCGCTGATCAAGCAGCTCACGCCGCACTTTTAAGTAGCAATGCTAAGCTTTTAAAGATTAAAGCTTTAAAGACGACCGTTTTTAAAGACAAAAAAAGCCCCTGCTGGATTCCCAGCAGGGGCTTTTTTGTAGGCTAAATAAGAGGAGTATAGAGATGCGCCGTTAAGGCAGCTCTTCCTCTTCTTCGTCGAACTCTTTCTTGGTGGGAATCAAATCTTCTCGCGACAGCTTCAGTGGTAGCAGTAGCGCCGCAGCAATATAGATAGACGAGAACGTACCCACAACGATGCCGACCAGCAGCGCAATGGCGAAATTCTCAATCATATCCCCGCCCAATAGCAGCAGAGCGAGCAGTACCAGAATGGTGGTGCCCGAAGTTGCCAAGGTGCGCGAGAGCGTGGCGTTAATCGCTTCGTTGAAGATCTGCGGCATATCGTCGATACGCGAAGTGCGGATGGCTTCGCGGACGCGATCATAAACCACGATGGTATCGTTCAACGAGTAGCCGATAACTGCCAGGATGGCTGCCAATACGGTAAGGTCGAAATCGAGCTGAAACAGAGCGAACACGCCCACTACGATAATCACATCGTGCAGCAGTGCCAGCAGTGCGCCAATCGCAAACTTGTACTGAAAGCGGAAGGCCACATAGAGCATGACCACGCCGAGCGCTACCAGCAGACCCAAGCCACTCTGGTCACGCAGTTGGTCACCTACCTGGGAACCAACAAACTCAGAGCGAACAAGGTCAACGCTATTACCACTCGCGCGTAGCAGGTTTACTACCTCGCCGCCTACATCAGCGTCAAACGCCTGCTGGAGGCGAATCAATACTTCGGTTGATGCCCCAAAGGTTTGCACCGAGACATCTTGAAAGCCGCTCTCTTCGAGCAGCACACGAATAGCGTCCAGGGAGGGCGCAGCGCCGTAGCGCACCTCAATCAGCGTACCGCCAGTAAAGTCCAGCCCTAGGTTGAGCTGCTGGAACAGGATGGCGCCAATCGACACGATCAGTAACACAGCGGAGACGGCAAACGCGATGTTGCGCCGTCCCATAAAGTCGATTCGCAGGTGTGATAGGGGTTTCATTACCACCTCTTCAGTTCTGGGCTAAGCACGTGGTTTAAATTCATGCTTTTCAAATCCATGCTCTTTAAATCCACAGCTTTTTGACGGGTTTGCTGCCATAGGCCAAGTTGACCATGGCGCGAGTCACCATCAGAGCGGTGAACAGCGACGTCAAAATGCCGATAGAGAGCGTGACGGCGAACCCTTTCACCGGGCCGGAGCCAATCGAGAACAGGATAACGGCCACCAGCAGTGTGGTGATGTTAGCGTCGACGATGGAGGTGAAGGCGCGCTCATAGCCGGCTTGAATCGCTTGCTGAACCGACATGCCGTTACGCAGCTCTTCACGTATTCGTTCGAAAATCAGCACGTTGGCATCTACCGCCATGCCCAGTGTCAGTACGATACCGGCAATACCTGGCAGCGTCAGCGTGGCGCCCAGCATCGACATCACTGCGACCAACAGCGTTAAGTTCAGCGCCAGGGCAATATTGGCAAACACGCCAAACACCTTATAGCGCACCAGCATAAACAGCACGACCAGCAGCAAGCCAATCTGTACCGAGAGCAGGCCCCGCTCAATGTTTTCAGCGCCCAGGCTTGGCCCAATGGTGCGTTCTTGGACGAAGTAGATGGGAGCCGCAAGGGAGCCCGAACGCAGCAGCAACGCCAGCTCAGCGGCTTCTGTCGGCGAATCCAAACCGGTGATCCGGAAGCTGTTGCCAAGCGCACTCTGAATAGTGGCCAAACTGATCAGGCCGCGCTCAACGTAAGGCTCCCGCTCAATGGTCTCTTCGCCCGTTTCCGGGTCGACCACCACGGTGTCTTCACTCTTATGCTCGATGAACAGCACCGCCATATTGCGGCCGATATTGGTGCGTGTGGCGCGGTTCATTAGCGTGCCGCCGGTGCCGTCTAGATCAATATTGACCTGCGGGCGACCATTCTCATCAAAGCTGTTGCTGGCACTGGAGACGCTATCGCCGGTAATGATCACGTCGCGCATTAGCTCGGCAGAGCGCGAAGGCTCATTTCGGAAGGTGAGGGTTTCCGTTTCGTTATCCGGCGTATCGTTGCGCGCTTCCAGGCGGAATTCCAGGTTCGCCGTTGCGCCGACAATACGCTTGGCCGCCACGGTGTCCTGGATGCCCGGCAGCTCCACCACGATCTGGTTGGGGCCTTGGCGCTGCACCATGGGCTCCGCGACACCCAGTTCGTTGACCCGGTTGCGTAGGGTGGTCAAGTTCTGGTTGATCGCGTAATCCTGAATTTCGTTTACCGATTGATCGCTAAGCGTCATTACCAGCGTTGAAGCACGGCCATCGCCTTCACTGCTGTATTCAAACTCAGGAAAGTCACGGCTGATCAGGCTGCGGGCTGTATCGCGGTCTTCGGCGCTGGCAAAATCGATCGACAGCGTGCGCTCCTCGATATCGGTATTACGATAGCGAATCCGCTCGTCGCGTAGCAGCTCACGCATGGCGCTGGCGTTGACTTCCAGGCGCTGGGTAAGCGCGGCTTCCATATCCACTTCGAGCAGGAAGTGCACGCCACCGCGCAAATCAAGGCCCAGCGTCATGGGGGAAGCAGAGAATGCCTGTAGCCATTCTGGCGTTGCTTCGGCGAGGTTTAGCGCTACCGTCGCATCATCGCCTAAAAGGTCAGCGGCAATGTCGCGAGCAGGAAGTTGATCGTCATCGTGGCGTAAACGAATAAGCCACTGCCCGTTCTCTTCTTCGAGGGCTTTGATCTCAATATCGTGTTCGCTGAGCGCGGTTTCAACACGGTCTATCTGACGCGCATCCAGCGAGTCGCCTTGGGCGCTGCTAATTTGGATGGCGGGATCTTCGGGGAATAGATTGGGAAGCGAGTAGATAAGGCCAACCACCAGGACGACCAGTATCAGCAGATACTTCCACAGGGGGTAACGGTTGAGCATGCAAGCCCTGCCTTCAATTACAAACGGAATGCTGTGCACGGACACGCCGCGCACAGCAAAGTTCACCATCATTCATACCATGTCACCCCTGCCGGGGTGGCTGGCACTGGCTCGGCAGGGGTATTACAAGGTTTAGATGGACTTGATGGTGCCTTTAGGCAGTACGGCGGCAACGGCGTTCTTCTGCACGTTAACTTCGGTGCCTTCAGAGATCTCGATGGTCAGGAATTCGTCGCTCACCTTAGTGATACGACCTACCAAACCGCCGCCAATAACGATCTCATCGCCTTTGTCCAAGTTGGTGACCAGCTGCTTGTGCTGCTTGGCGCGCTTGGCTTGCGGGCGCCACAACAGGAAGTAGAAAATCAGCACGAAACCGACCAGCATGACGATTTGCGCAATACCACCGCCAGCAGCGGCTTCTTGGGCATGGGCTGGTGAGATGAAGAAATCCAGCATTGCAGAGAACTCCTGAGTTAGAAAAGCTTAGGTTTTTAGATGCTTGGTTTTTGAAAGCTTGGTTTTGAAAACATGGTTTTTAAAGCATAGTTTTTAAAACATAGCCAAACAGTTTAAACCACGCGCCAAGGCGCGTGGCGATTAATTCGTCAGGGCTGGCTTAGCGGAGGCACTGGCAAGCCACGCCGTGCATAGAAGCCTTCCACAAAGGTCGTCAATGTACCCGCTTCAATTGCCGCGCGCAAATCGGCCATCACACGCTGGTAGTAACGTAAGTTGTGGATGGTGTTGAGCATCGAGCCGAGCATTTCATTGCAGCGATCCAAATGGTGCAAGTAGCCCCGTGAGAAATTCTGGCAAGTATGGCAATCGCACTCTTCATCGAGCGGGCGGGTATCAAAACGGTGCTTGGCGTTACGAATTTTGACCGTGCCTTCCGAGGTGAACAGGTGGCCGTTACGCGCGTTGCGGGTGGGCATTACGCAATCGAACATATCCACACCCCGGCGCACGCCTTCCACCAGGTCTTCGGGTTTGCCGACGCCCATTAGGTAGCGAGGCATCTCATCCGGCATCCAGGTGGGCAGGTAGTCGAGCACCTTGATCATCTCTTCTTTCGGTTCGCCGACGGAAAGCCCGCCAATCGCCAAACCATCAAAGCCGATTTCCAGCAGCCCTTTGAGCGAGCGTTCGCGCAGCTCTGGGTGCATGCCGCCCTGGATAATGCCGAACAGCGCGGAAGGTGAATCGCCGTGGGCATCCCGCGAGCGTTTGGCCCAGCGCAGCGACAGCTCCATGGATTTCTCGGCTTCGTCAAACGTGGCCGGGTAGGGCGTGCACTCGTCAAAGATCATCACCACATCGGAGCCCAGCGAACGCTGAACCGCCATGGACTCTTCCGGGCCCATAAAGACTTTGCTGCCATCCACCGGCGAGCGGAAGTGCACGCCCTGCTCGGTGATCTTGCGCGTCTCACCGAGGGAGAAGACCTGAAAACCGCCGGAGTCGGTCAGAATCGGTTTGTCCCACTGGGCGAAGTCATGCAGGTCGCCGTGAGCTTCAATCACCTCGGTGCCAGGGCGCAGCCACAGGTGAAAGGTGTTGCCGAGGATGATTTCGGCGCCGATCTCTTTGACGGAATCGGGCGTCATGCCTTTCACCGTGCCGTAGGTGCCTACTGGCATAAACGCCGGGGTCTCCACTGTGCCACGGGGGAAGTGGAGGCGGCCACGGCGCGCACGGCCATCGTCGGCCAGGCGCTCAAAGCGCATAAAGCATTCGTTTCGCATATAAAGTAACTCGTTAATCTCGTTCGTTTGGCGCGACGGGTGCAGGGCAAGCGGGTCAACAATCAGCAGCAATACCTAGCGGGTCAACAGCATGGCGTCGCCATAGCTAAAAAACGCATAGCGCTCGGCCACTGCCCGTTGATAGGCGTGCATGATGGTGTCATAGCCCACGAAGGAGGACACCAGCATTAGCAGCGTCGATTCCGGTAGGTGGAAATTGGTAATTAAAGCATCCACGCAGCGCCACTGGTAACCGGGGTAGATGAAAATGTCGGTATCGCCACTATAAGGCGCGATCTGTCCGTCGCTACTTTTCATGCAGGCGCTTTCCAGGCAGCGCACGCTGGTGGTGCCCACTGCCACCACCCGCTTGCCTGCTGCCAGGGTCTCGCGCACTTGCTGGCAGGTAGCTTCCGTGACCTCAATCCACTCGCTGTGCATATGGTGTTCAAGGATGTTGTCGACGCGCACCGGCTGAAAAGTGCCCGCGCCCACATGCAGCGTCACAAAGGCACGGTTAATGCCTTTATCTGCAAGGGCGTCCAGCAGTGGCTGATCAAAATGCAGCCCGGCGGTCGGCGCCGCTACTGCACCATCACGCCGGGCATAGACGGTTTGGTAACGCTCACGGTCGCTGAGTTCGTCTTCCCGGGTAATATACGGTGGCAGTGGCATATGGCCGTGCTTTTCAAGCAGCGCGATCATCGGCGTATCGCCTAAAAAGCGCAGCTCGAACAGGGCATCACGGCGGCCTTCTACGATGGCGTGAATATCGCCCTCGAAAATCAGCTCGGTGCCGGGCTTCGGCGACTTACTCGAACGAATATGCGCCAAGCCACGGTGAGTATCCAGCGGGCGCTCCAGTAACATCTCCACTTTGCCGCCGCTGGCCTTATGGCCGTGCAGGCGCGCCGGAATCACCCGGGTGTCGTTAAACACCAACAGGTCGCCGGGCTCCAGAAGCTCAAGCAAATCGGGAAAGCGGCGGTGTTCCAGCGCGCCGCTCTGGCCATCCACGCACAGCAAACGGCAGTCGCTACGCTGTTCAGAAGGGTAGCGAGCAATTAATTCGTCGGGTAGTTCGTAATGAAAATCCGCGCGCTGCATGGCGTATAACTCTTAACGTTGATCAAACAGGCGGCATAGGATAGCGCTTTGGCTGCATAAAGTCAGTCAATGTGATTGACCTACCTCGACATTTACGTATAATGCGCAGCCATTGCCGGTGTGGCGGAATTGGTAGACGCAGCGGATTCAAAATCCGCCGCCTTTACGGGTGTGCCAGTTCGAGTCTGGCCACCGGCACCAACTTTAAAATCAGGCACTTAAGTGCCTTTTTTTGTGTCTGCAATTTGAGTTTTTCCCTCCTAAGTGCCCGAATGTGTCAACAAAGTGTCAGCGGAGAGTTCGGCGCTTACTTTCTCTCACTAGCCAAACGCTCAGCCGCGATCTGATGATAAAGACTCGCGAGTTCCGCACTTTTGGCATCTTCGTGCCAGCTAGCGGCGTAGGCTTGGGCGCGTTCGGCGAGCTGTTGGCGCAGGGTGTCATCGCTTAGCAGACGGTTGACCTTGGTGGCGAAGTTGTCGTGGTTATCCTCGGCGATTAGGCAGCCTTCTCCTTCTTTTAATACATCCAGCGTGCCCATCATGGCGGTGGAGACCACTGGCGTGCCTAGTGCCATCGCTTCCAGCAGTACCAGCCCCTGGGTTTCCGTGCGTGACGCAAATACAAAAACGTCGGCGGCGCGGTAGGCGGCTTGCAGCGGGCCGCTGCGGTTGAGATAGCCGAGGAACAGCACCGATTCTGCCACGCCAACTTCCTGGGCGCGCCGGACAAGCGAGTCATGGGCCGGGCCTTCGCCGGTAATGATAAGCCGGGTGTTGGGGTGTTCGGCTAATACCTTGGGCAGCATATCGATCAGAAAATCGATGTTCTTCTCAAAGGCGGCGCGGCCTACATAGAGCAGCAGGCGCGCATCTGTAGGCAGATCGTAATGAGCACGAAAGTCGCTATCATCCTGGGTTCCCTGAGAGTGGCAGAACGACTCCAGCGACAAACCGGTGGGAATGACCGTGGAGGGCGTGGTCACTCCATAGCGGGTAAGGGCTTCCTGCATTGCCCGTGAAGGAGCAACCAAAGCGTCGATCTGCTGGCACTGGTGCACTGAAAGCCGACGCGCGGCAAGTCGTAGCCAGCGTCGTGGAAGCCAACGGATATAGTGGTGAACATACTCCTCAAACAGGGTGTGGTAGGTCGCTACCACTGGAAGCCCAAGCCGACGCCCCAGCGCTACACCGGCATAGTGGGCGGTAAAGGGGGTGTGGACATGAATAAGGTCAAAGGCTTCAGCGGCAAGCTGCGGTGCCAGGGCGATCAAGTCCCGGTAGCGCATCATGCGATCCTCCGGGTCGCCGGGTACCTGGCGCGAGCGGATGCGCAATACGCCCGGTTCGTCCACTTGGCCCACAGGATAATCGGGGCAGATCAGCATGACCGAGTGGCCCAAACGCTCAAGGGCGCTGCGAAAACTGGCGATGGAGGTGGAAACACCATTAACGCGGGGGAAGTAGACATCCGAAATCATCAGTATCTTCATACCGCTCAACGGTGTCTCGGTCGTTGACGCCGCTGAGTGCAGCGTTAAAGTTGACGCTAGTCGTGCTTCGCGTTCAGCTTTACGCTGTAGGTGTAGGGCATTGCCGTTGGCTAATTGAGTTAGGGCCGCGACTTCCTGGTCACTGAGAGGAGAGTTGAGAGAGGGGCGTCGGCGCTGTGGCATGTTGTTTTGACTCTTGTGGCAGCTTACGAATAAGCTATCTTGAGTCCATGACTGGCGGATGACAGCCAGCGCGCTTAGATAAATACCGTGCACTTACCGGGAAGAGCGTTAGCCCACAGTTGGCTTCACTCTCGCTTTTTGTTACTTAGCCGTTTTATAGTGCTGGAATAGCATTCGATGTACAGACGGTACCCCACCATGGCCCATTTTGAGCTGCATAGCCGCAATTTAGCCCAAGAGCAGGTGGCCCATACCCACGACTTCCATCAACTTATTCTAGCTACCTGTGGTGTTACAGAGCTTTCGATGGAAGGTCAGGGGGAGCGGGTTACCGCCCGCCGCGGTTGTCTGATTCCGTCGTCGCGCCATCACGAGTACCAGGGTGATGGCAGCAACCGTACCTTAGTTCTGGATATACCCGTTGCCCAGTTAGCTTCGCTTGAGAAAGGCAGCGAGATTGAGCGCCTCTTCGATAAACCGCGTTTTTTCAGCGTCCCCCCCGCGTTAAACCAGCTTACCCACGCCCTGGCGAACCAGCTTGAACAGTGCCCCGCGCTACAGAATGAAATTGCGATTCTGCTGTTACGCGCGCTGACCATGTATTTGCATGACACCTCTTCCACAGCTGTTGGGCAGTTGGGCCAACACTGTATTAGCGAACGCCTGGATCTTGCGCGTCTGGATGCCTGGTTGGATCAGCATCTTGCCGATGAGATCCGTGTGGAGCAGTTAGCTGCTTTGTGTGCCTTGAGCCCAGGCCACTTTCACAGCTGCTTTCGCGAGCTGACTGGCGTAACGCCGCTGGCCTATGTACAGCGCAGGCGCTTAGAGCATGCCCGCACCTTGGTTCGCCATAGCACACTCAGCCTGGGGCATATCGCCATGCTGGTTGGCTTTCGCGATCAAGGCAGTTTTTCCCGCGCCTATCGGCGTTATTTCGAGCTTTCCCCTTCTTCAGATCGTTAGGCCCTCATCTGACCGCTAGCCCCTCGCCGAACCGTTAGTGATAAAATTTTCTTGCCTGCATGACTTGCGGGCAAATCTATCTCAGCTTCGGGCAAGTAATTTGCCTGCTAGCGCTTTAGTCTTTGACTAATCCCTTATATCAAGACCCTTTTTATCAGCAGCACCGCTTTCAAGGAGCAACACCATGGGCGTTACCTATCAAGACAGCAATGCACGTATGAGCCAAGTGGCGATTCACAACGGCACCGTTTACCTCGCAGGCCAGGTTCCTCCTGATGCCACGGCGGATATGCGCGGCCAAACCGAGCAGGTGCTTGCGCGTATCGATCAACTGCTAGCCCAAGCGGGCACCTCGAAAGAGCATTTGATTTCGGCGCAAATATGGGTCACCAGCATGGCGGAGTTCGACCAAATGAACGCTGCTTGGGACGCCTGGGTCGTGCCCGGTCGCTCACCTGTGCGTGCAGCGCTTGAAGCCCAGCTCGCCAAGCCCGAGTGGAAAGTGGAGATCATGGTGGTAGCCGCGCTGCCGGAGGCCTGATATGCGGGTTGTTTCTGCCGAAGAGGTCACTCGCCACCTAACGTGGGATGGCTTGATCAAGCGGCTACATACAACGTTCGTGAATGGCGTGGAGTCTCCTCCCCGCCATCACCATGCGATGCACCGGCCAGATGGCGAAGCCACCATGCTGCTAATGCCCGCCTGGGAAGCGGCGGGTTACATCGGCGTGAAAATGGTCAACGTGTTTCCGCAAAACGCCGACCACGGTATCCCGGCGATCTCTGGGCTCTACTTGCTCAGCGAGGGCAAGCACGGCCAGCCGCTGGCCTGTATCGATGGCAGCGAGCTAACCCGGCGTCGCACGGCGGCGGCCTCCGCGCTGGCCGCTCAAGCCTTGGCGAATGAAAACGCAGAAACGCTGGTGGTGGTGGGTACGGGCAAGTTGGCGCCTATGGTGATCGAGGCCCACGCCAGCGTACGCCCCATCAAACGTGTGCTGATCTGGGGCCGCAATCCCAGTAAAGCGGCGGCGATTGCCGACGAGTACGCCGAACGCTTCGAAACCCATGTGGTGGAGGAATTAGCGGATGCTGTCGCTGAGGCGGACATCATTAGCTGCGTAACGCTCTCCAATCAGCCGCTGATTAAAGGTGAGTGGCTAACGCCCGGCACTCACCTGGATCTGATCGGCGCGTTTCGACCACAGATGCGCGAAACCGATGCACTGTGTCTGCGTCGCTCAGAGGTATTTGTGGATACCTACGCCGGTGCCAAAGGCGAGGCGGGCGACATCCTGCAAGCCATTGAAGAGGGCGAATTCCAGTTCGACCAGATTCAGGCGGAGCTTGCTGAGGTGCTAGCAGGGACTAGATCGGGGCGCTCCGCACCGGATGCCATCACGCTATTCAAATCGGTAGGGGCTTCGCTGGAAGACCTGGCCGCTGCCATTGAAGTGTGGGAGTCGCTTCTCGAATAACCATAGCTTTTTCAGGAGACATAGTTTTTTCAACAGATATGGTTTTTACAACAAAAATAGTAATCACCACATCGTCACCGATCAGGTGGCAACGCCAGTCATAACGAAGACCGACTAATAAACAAAATGAGGTGTGTTATGAACGCAAAAAAATCAGTATTTTTCGCCGCCCTGGCGGCGCTCCCGTTGGCTATTGCCAGCGCCAATGCCCAAGCGCAATCCTATGAAATGGTGATCGCCACGCAGTTGCCAGAGGATATGAGCAATAACGAAATCTATCCGGCGCTGGTGCATTTCAAGAACCTGGTGGAGGCGCGAACCGACGGGGATCTTGAGGTCACGATCTTCGGCGGCGGCCAGCTAGGCTCCGAGGTGGAAAACGGCTCGGAAGTGCAGGGGGGACGAACGCTACAGTCGACGATTATGTCTGCCGGGGCGATGTCATCCTTCTACGAAGACTACCAAGTAGTCACGGCGCCTTTCCTGTTTACCAACTGGCGTCAGGCGTGGAGTTTCTTTGATAGTGAATGGTTCGCCGACTTTATGTCCGGCACCGTCGAAGCCGCTGATATGCGTTATTTGGGCACCTTCGACGATGGCGGTGGCTTCGTCGCCTTCACTAACAACGTGCGCTTGATTGAGACCGTCGAAGATTTAGAAGGCCTCAATATTCGTACTGAAGAGAACCCCGCCCACGTGGCGATCATGCGCTCGCTAGGCGCTTCGGCCACCCCGTTGCCCTGGGGCGAGCTAATCACCGCGCTGGAAACAGGTCTTGCCGATGGCCAGTTCAATGCGCCGGTGCTCAACACCACCTTCAACTTCGATGCGGTGACTGACTACACCACGCTCACCGGGCATGTGTATAACAGCGCCCCCTGGGTGGTTAGTGAGTCCTGGTACCAATCGCTGCCCGAAGAGCATCAGCAAGCGGTGATCAGCTCCGCCCGGGAAGCGATTCAACTGAGCCACGGCATGTCTGGCGCACTGGCTACCGCAAGTTGGGTGGAGTCCTGTGAACGCTTTGAAGAGTGCTACCTGATGCCCGACGCTGAGCGTGAGCGGATGGCGGAAATTGCCCGTCCCGCTTGGCAGGAGTGGATCGTCGATGACTTCGGCATGGACGAAGCCCGCGTACAGGGGCTGCTTGACGAAGTCGAGCGCGTCGGCCAGCAGTTGGCAGAAGACGACTACCGCATTTATGGCCAATAAAACCTAGGCCAATAAAGCTGGGTCAAAAAAACAAGGCCAATAACGGTTAGCGAACGATATACGCTGGGGCAATGTGAGGCCCCAGCGTGAGGAAAAACCATGGGCGTTTTAACTCCTTTGCGCCGCTTGAGCGATCTCGTCAATCAGGTGGCCATCGTGGTGTGTGTGGGCTGTATCCTGGCGATGCTGGGCATATCGTTCACTGCGTTTCTCTACAAGCTGATCACTGGCAGCACGCTTAGCTGGACCTACTCGCTGGCACGGCTGTTTCTGCCCTGGATCGGCTTTCTCTCCATGACGATTTCGCTGCGCTATGGCGAGCACGTCGCCATGACCCTGCTGGTTCGCAGCTTGCCCAGAGTAATGGTGCAAGTGGCTGCCGGGCTCTGCCTGGCGGTGATTGGCCTGTTTGCACTGATGCTGACATGGTACGGCTGGGATTACTTCGCCAGTGCCACCCAGGTTTACATGGTCTCTGATCAAATTCGTATTCCCAGCAAGGTGACCGCTATCGTGGTGCCTCTCAGTGGCGTCCTCATGCTGCTGCATCTGGTGCATGGCTTTGCCCTGCTGGAGCACTTCATTGATGAGCAGGACGTGATTAGCGAACTCATCGACACCTCTGACGGGGAGCACCGCTCATGACTCCTGCAATTATTGCGTTTGTCGTGCTGCTGTTTATCGGCGCGCCGGTAGCGGTGGTGATGGCCATGTCGGGGTTGGCGGGTGGTTTTGCCATCGGCGGCGAGCGCATGCTCGGCATCATTGCCGACCGCATGTTCTCCGGCGTCTCCGGCTTTCTGCTGATCGCCGTGCCCTACTTTATTTTTACCGCTGAGCTGATGAACCAGGGCGGGCTGACCCACAAGCTGATCGCCTTCAACAATGCGCTGTTTGGCCGGGTGCGCGGGTCACTCTCCCATGTGAATATCTCGGTCTCGGTGTTCTTTGCGGGACTCACCGGCGCGGCGGTCACCGATACCGTCGCCATCGGCAAGATCATGATTCCCGAGATGAAAAATCAGGGCTACGATGCCGAATACGCCGCTGCGGTTACCGCCTGTTCCTCCATCATCGGGCCGATTATTCCCCCAAGCGTGGTGATGGTGGTATACGCAACACTGCTGCGGGATATTTCGGTAATTGACCTGTTTGCCGGAGGCATTATTCCTGGCCTGTTGATGGCGCTGGCGCTGCTGGGCGTCAGCTTCTTCCTGGCCTGGAAGCGCAACTACCCGAAACAGGCTCCTACACCCTTTAAGGCGGCCATCATTGCACTGTTAGTCGCGCTGCCTGCCATGGTGGTGCCGCTGATTATTCTTGGGGGGATTCTCTCGGGGCTCACCACGATTACCGAAGCCTCGGGCTTTGCGGCGGTTTACGCCATCGTGATTGGCGTGGTCTTCTACCGTAATCTTACCTGGCGCAAAATTTGGGATGCGCTGGTGACCACGGTGCGCTTCTCCGGCGTGGTGTTTTTTCTACTGGCAACCTCGGCGGTATTGGGCTGGTTCGTCACCCGCTCGGGCATCGCCAGGGATGCGGCCAGCATGATCACCACTTTCAGCGATGCGGCCTTTGTGCAACTGATGCTGGTGTGTCTGCTACTCTTGGTGATTGGCACGGTGATGGATGTGCTGCCCGCACTGGTGGTGATTGCCCCGGTGTTGGTGCCAGCGATGATCCAGCTGGGCTTTGACCCGCTCCACTTCGCGATCCTGATGATCGTGGTGCTCAATATCTCCAACGTGACACCGCCAGTGGGGATGACGCTGATGACCGCCGCGCGAATAGCCGAGGTGCCTTATGAACGGGCAATCGTGGCATCGCTGCCGTTTTACGTGTCGTTCCTGGTGGTGATTGTGTTGCTGGCGGCGTTTCCGGCGCTCTCTACCTGGATTCCGTCACTGCTGTAATTTAGCTAAGGACTGCGACCCATGAAGTGTTTTTATCACCCTGATCAGGCGTTGCATGCGCCGCCGACCTTTCTGCTGCGCGGCCAACCTGCGCCTTCGCCGGAAGGCCCGGTGCGCGCTGAACTGCTTACCCAAGGGCTGGCAACGGCAGGGCTGACCCTGTCCACACCTGCCGAGGCGGATTCGCCTAAGCTGCGCAAGCGCCTGGAACAGATTCATACGCCGCGCTACCTGACGTTTTTGGACACCATTTACGCTCGCTGGCAGGCGCTGCCGAATGCGGCGGAAGTGGTTGCGCCCAACATTCACCCCTGCGGTGGCGGCCACCACTACCCGCGCCACCCGATCGGGCAAGCGGGATGGCATTTGCACGATATGGCCTGCCCGCTAAGCGCGACCAGTTTTCAAGGCGCGCTGGCCTCGGCCGCTAGCGCTGAAGCTGCAGCAGAAGAGGTGCTTAATGGCGCGTCTACAGCCTACGCATTGTGCCGCCCGCCGGGTCACCATGCCGGGCCGGAGCGCGCTGGGGGCTTTTGCCTACTGAACAATTCAGCGCTGGCCGCCACGGTGCTGCGTGAACGCTTCGCCAAAGTAGCGATCATCGATGTGGATCTGCATCACGGCAACGGCACCCAGGATATTTTCTATCACCGCAGCGATGTCTGGACGGGCTCGCTGCACGCTGACCCTAGTGATTTCTACCCGTTTTTTTGGGGCGGTGCTGATGAAGAGGGCTTTGATGAGGGCGTAGGTGCTAACGTTAATCTGCCCTTACCGGTAGGCAGCGACGGGGAGGTTTATCTCGATGCCCTGGCGATTCTGATTGATCACCTACAGCGCTATGAGCCCGATGCCGTGGTGGTAGCGTTAGGCTTGGATGCCCACAAAGATGACCCGCTAGCGGGGCTTACGGTAGAGACCGAAGCATTTATCGAAGTGGGTAAACGCTTGGCAGCGCTCTCGTTACCCATGGTGATTGTTCAGGAGGGAGGCTATCCCACCGAGCACCTAAGCGCCAACCTGACCGCTTTTATGCAGGGCTTCACGGCATGAGCAGAACCGGTTTCTATTGGCACGAACGCTGCTTTTGGCATGATCTGGGCGCGATTGGGGTATTTTCCGCGCCCGGTGAATTTTTACAGCCCCAAGCCGCCTCGGAAAGCCCGGAAAGCAAACGACGGCTGAAAAATATTCTTGAAGTCAGTGGGCTGATTGACGAGCTGAGCGTGGTTAAACCTCCTGCCGCTGCGATGGAAGATCTGCTGCGTTTTCATACCCCACGCTATTTGGATGAACTGCAGACAGGGGATAAAGCCCGGGGCGGCAACGGCGGCGACTGCGCACCTTACATGCCCGGCAGTTGGGCGGCAGCCACGCAGTCCGCTGGGCTGGCCATTGCCGCCGTTGAGGCTGTGGCGCAGGGCGAGGTGAGCAACGCCTACGCCCTATGCCGCCCGCCGGGGCACCATGCCGAAGCCGACCAGGGCCGTGGGTTCTGCCTTCTGGGCAATATCCCCGTGGCGGTAATGCGCGCCCGGGCCTTGGGGCAGGTTATCCGTGTGGCGATACTCGATTGGGATGTTCACCACGGCAACGGTCAGCAGGCGGCGTTTTATGGCGAGCCCAATGTGTTGACCGTTTCACTCCATCAAGCGGCGAACTACCCGCTGGAAACCGGCAGCTTTGACGAGCAGGGCGAAGGCGCTGGCCTGGGTGCCAACCTCAATCTGCCGCTGCCACCGGGCTGCGGGCTAGGCGCCTATGCCTACGCCATGGAAAAACTGGTGCTGCCTGCGCTGGAAGCCTTTAACCCCGAGCTAATCCTGGTGGCCTGTGGTTACGACGCCTGCGCTAAAGATCCCTTAGGCAAAATGCTGCTCAATAGCCAAGCATTCGCCACCATGACCGCTCAGCTTAAAGCGCTGGCCGAGCGCTGCTGTGGAGGCAAACTGGTATTTATTCACGAAGGCGGCTATTCGGAAGGCTATGTGCCGCTCTGCGGCCACGCGGTGATCCAAACCCTGGCAGGCAGCGCCACTGCCGTACCCGACCCGCAAAACGATGAAATTGCCGCTTGGGGCTATCAGGCCCTGCAACCGCACCAGCAGGCCTTGATGGATAGCTGGAGCCAACAGTGGGAGCAAGCAAACCGATGACACCGCTTTATGATCGCGATGGCTGGATTTGGCAGGACGGCGAGTGGCGCGCCTGGCGGGACGCCAAAGTGCACCTCTTTACCCATACGCTACATTACGGCATGGGCTGTTTTGAGGGAGTGCGCGCCTACGCTGGCCCCAGCGGCACGTATCTATTTCGTGCTGCTGAACATACCCGCCGCTTGGCAGAAAGTGCCCATTCGCTGGATATGCCGCTACCGTTTAGTGAAGCGGAGCTGATTGATGCCCAGCGCGAGTGCCTGACCAAAAATGGCCTGAGCAATGCCTACCTGAAACCTACCGTGTTTTTTGGTGCGGAAGGTTTAGGACTACGCGCCCAGGGGCTGACTACCCACGTCATGGTGGCCGCCTGGGATTTGGGGCCCTACATTTCACCCCAGGCCGCCACCCACGGTTTGCGCGCGCTGACCTCTTCCTGGGCGCGCCATCATGTCAATATCAGCCTGTGTCGGGCAAAAACCAACGGCCACTACGTCAACTCGATACTGGCGCTGAATACGGCGATCAAGGCTGGGTTCGATGAAACCATCATGCTCGACCCGGAAGGCTATGTGGCTGAAGCCTCGGCGGCTAACGTCTTCTTGCTCCGCGATGGCGTGCTACACACCCCGGAAGTGACGTCCTGCCTGCAAGGTATCACCCGGGATAGCGTGATTCAGCTGGCGCAAAAAGTGCTGGGTATTGAAGTGCGCGAGCGGCGGATCACTCGTGATGAGCTCTACACTGCCGATGAGGCGTTCTTAACCGGCACCGCTGCCGAAATACTTCCGCTTCGCGAGCTGGATGGGCGTCGCATTGGTGGACGTGTTGGCGCACCACCCGTCAATGAACCCATCAGCCCCGACAGCGTGACGGCGCAACTGCAGGGCCTATATCGCCAGGCGGTGCGGGGCGAACTGGATGACTTCAGGCATTGGTTAATGCCGTAGGGCTATTGTGGTAGGCAATCAGCATGCCCCGGTGCGAGGGCAGGTTTCCGCGAGGGCGCTGTGAACCCGTCCATGGGCGCTACTTTCGCCATCTGACCGCCATGGATGGCGGAAATGCCGGAATTGTCGGGAACATTTTCCGGCCCTGGAAAAAGACCCTCGCTCCAACCTGCCCTCGCACCTACTGAGCAGATTTACCCATTTAATCATGCGTGTTCTTTAATAGCCTGTTCGAGAGCATCCAATCTTCCTGGCTCTAGCGCAGCTTGCACGGCGGTAATGCGTATTACATTGGCAAGCTCTGGATGCGCCAAGCGAGCAACTAATACGCCTTTGTCTAGCAGTTGCTGGTGAACCTCAGCGGCGAGGTCGGCGCTGGGCAGGCGAATGCCGATAAAGTTGGTGGCGCTGGGGAGTACGTCGGCACCAAGTGCGCGAAAGTGCTCAGCCAACTGCTCACGCCGGGCTTTTACATCAGCGACGTGTTGGTGAACTTCGTCAGGGTGATCAAGCACCACTTCCGCAGCGGCCAGGGTCAATGACGATACTGCGTAGTGAATACGCACCTTCATCATCATCGCCAGCACGTCAGGGTCGGCGATGGCGTAGCCAATGCGCAGGCCCGCCAAGCCGTGAGCCTTGGAAAGCGTGCGTAGGCGAATCACTCCCGGTATTGCTTTGGCAGCGAACTCGCTGCCCGCGTCATCACGAAAATCCCCATAGGCTTCATCCAGCAGCAGCCAGCAGGTGTCGGGCAGCTCCTCGCGCAGTTTGAGAATGGCGCTGTCGCTGTGTAAGTGGCCGCTGGGGTTATCCGGGTTGGCCAGATACACCAGTCGTGCGTTTTCCTGATGGGCAGCGGCGGCCAGAGCTTCCAGGTCGGGGGCCAGCACGCCGGGCGCTTCATAATAGCTGGGCTCTACCAGGTTACAGCCCTGGCCTTTGGCAAAATAACCCAAGGTGGGGTAAGTGCCTGCGGTGCTCACCACGGTTTCACCCGGTTCGCAGGTGGTGCGCAGGGCCAGGGCAATCAAACTATCGGCACCGGCATCTACCAGCAGGGTTTCAAGCGCCATACCCTGTTGTTCGCTAATACGTTTGCGAACACCCAGCGCCTCGGCGTCGCCGTAGCAGTAAACGTGTTCGACCAGCGCATCGCCAAAGTGATCGCGCAGGGCGCGGTGAGGCATATCCAGGCCTTCGTTAGAGCCCAGCCGATGGGGGATTACCTTGCCAAGTCGGCGTTCTAGCACCTTAATGCCCGGAAATGGATTAGCAGGGCCTTCACTCAGTAAGTGGTTGGGGTAGCGGGGCATGTTGATATCCTAAAAACAATTATTAACTCAATATTTTACCGCGATTGAGAAGGCGATGTGGGTCTAGCGCCTGCTTGAGCGTATGCATCAATTCAATCTCGGCGCTGGAGCGGCAAGTGGCGAGCCAGGGGCGCTTCTCCAGGCCAATGCCATGCTCGGCGGAAACTGAGCCGCCCAGCGTTGCCAGCGGCTGGTAAACCATGGCTTCAACCTCTCGCCGCACTTCGATCTCAGCGCTCCCCACGCTAACGGAAATATGAAGGTTGCCATCGCCGAGATGACCAAATACCACCAGTTTCGCCTCTGCCCAGCGCTGGGTTAGCTGTGCTTCCAAGGCATTGGTGTAGCGCTGCATATCGGCAATCGGCAGGCTGACGTCGAAGGTGAGTACCGGCGCAAGGCCTTTGACCAACCCCTCAATATCTTCACGAATCGCCCATAGCCCATCGCGCTGGATGCTTGACTGCGCAATCACCGCATCGACAATCAGCTCGCTCTCTAACGCACTTTCTAATGCTTCGCTGAACTGAGTGGCATTGCGCTCGGCGTCGCTGCCCAGGGACTCAATAATCACATAAAACGGGTGCTCGGTAGCAATAGGTGGGGTATGACGCCCCAGCGTTTCGGTGAGCAGGCGGTAGTGGTTTTGCCACATCACTTCAAAGGCTCCCAGGCTGCCGCCAAGCGCTTTGCCCATATGGCTGAGCAGCCCGGTGAGTGCCTCAAACGAGGGGCAGGCCACCATCGCCGTTTGCTCGCTGGGGGTAGGTGGCTGCAGGCGCAGTACCGCGCGGGTCACAATCCCCAGGGTGCCTTCGCTACCGATAAACAGCTGCTTCAAATCGAAACCGGCGTTATTTTTCAGCATGTGGTTCATGGAGCTAACCACTCGGCCATCGGCCATGACCGCTTCCAGGCCGAGCACCTGCTGGCGCATCATGCCGTAGCGAATCACCCGCACGCCACCGGCGTTGGTGGCGATATTGCCGCCAATGGTGCAACTGCCCCGAGCGCCGAGATCCAGCGGGAACTGCAGACCGACCTCTTTCGCGGCTTCTTGAACCCGCTGCAGCGGTGCCCCCGCCTGCACGGTGAGGGTGCCGCCCACCTGGTCAATCGCTTCGATCGCGGTCATGCGTTCCAGGGAAATCACCAGCTCATCCGGGCTAGCTTCTGCGCCGTGTACCAACCCGGTTAATCCGCCGTGGGTGACCACCGGCTGCTGCAACTCATAGCAGGCGCGCATCACTGTGGAAAGCTGCTCGGTATCCGCCGGGCGAACAATCGCCCCAGCCTGGCAGGGGGCGCCGGTCATCCAATCCACGCGGCGGCTGTGCACATCATCGCCGGTCAATACATGGCCAGGGCCAACAATGGCGCGCAGCGCCTCCAGGGTTATTTGCATGTGTCTTCCTTAGCTTGTCTTTCCTATCCGATAAATTACGCTGTCGCTGCCACGGGCGCTTCGCGGCCGGGAATTGCCTTGAGCAGATCCTGGGTATACGCCTCTTTTGGGGCGAGGAAGATCTGCTCGGCGCTGCCTTGCTCGACGATGCGGCCGTGCTGCATCACCACTATACGGTCGCAGATATGCGCGGCGACGCGCAGGTCGTGGGTAATAAACAGCAGCGAAAGCGACAGCCGCTGCTTCAACTCTTCCAGCAGTTCCAGTACCTGGGCTTGAATCGAAACATCCAACGCCGAGACGGCTTCGTCCGCCACGATCAGCTCGGGGTTGAGCGCCAGCGCTCGGGCAATGCCGATACGCTGACGCTGGCCGCCGGAAAACTCGTGGGGGAAACGTTCCACGGCGCTGGCGCCTAAGCCCACCATGTCGAGCAGCTCGCCCGCCTGCTTGAGCGCCGCGGCTTTGGGCGTGCCGTTGGCAATCGGCCCCTGGGCTATCGCCATGCCCACTTTGGTGCGTGGGTTGAGCGAGGCGTAAGGGTCTTGGAAGATCATCTGCACCCGGTGGCGTTCACGGCGTAGCGCATCGCCTTTGAGTTGGGAAAGATTCACGCCATCCAGCAGCAGCTCGCCGCTGTCGGGGTGCTCCAAACGTACCACGCAGCGCCCAAGGGTGGACTTGCCCGAACCGGATTCGCCTACAATCCCCACCGTTTCTCCCCGTGCTAGAGTGAGCGAGACATCCTCAAGGGCACGCACTTCGCGGGAAGGTTTAAGGAATCCGCCCCGGGAGCGAAAGATCTTATTGAGCTGCTTGATCTCCAGCAGCGGAGCGACTTGGCTGGTTTCACGGTGGGGCGGCACCGCATTGCTGGGAATCGCTGCAATCAGCGCTTGAGTGTAGGCGTCTTGAGGATTTTCAAGCACCGACTTGGCGTCACCCAGCTCGACGATCTTGCCGTGGCGCATGACGCAGACGCGGTTGGCGATTTCGGCCACCACGCCAAAGTCGTGGGTGATAAACATCACCGACATCCCGCGCCGCTGCTGCAGGTCGCGAATCAGCTCCAGAATCTGCGCCTGGGTGGTGACATCCAGCGCGGTGGTGGGCTCGTCGGCAATCAGCAGAATGGGTTCCAGCGCCAGCGCCATAGCGATCATGACCCGCTGGCGCTGGCCGCCGGAAAGCTCAAACGGATAGGCGCGAATGGCCTTCTCCGGCTGGGGAATACCCACTTCGATCAACAGCTCCAGCGCGCGGGCCTGGCGCTCTTTGGGGTTGAACTGGCCGTGGGCTTCGAACACTTCGGCAATTTGCGCGCCTACCCGCATCAGTGGGTTAAGGGCGGTCATCGGCTCCTGGAAGATCATGCCAATTTTTAGCCCGCGCAGGGCGCGGTGCTGCTTTTCCGTCAGGGCAAGTAAATCCTGCCCTTCAAAGAGTATCTCGCCCTGAGTGGCGTTCACGCCCTTGGGCAGCAGCCCCATCACGGCGTTGGCGGCCATCGATTTACCGGAGCCGGACTCACCCACCACGCACATGATTTCGCCGCGCTTCACCTCGTAGCTAACGTCTTCCACCGCCAGGGCGCGATCCGCCCCTTTTGGGAGCGCAATGTTGAGGTCGCGAATGCTGAGGACGGTGTCAGCCGATTGATTCTCTGTAATAGGCATATAAAGTCCTTAGCGCTCGCGTGATAGTTTGGGGTTCAGTGCGTCGTCTAAACCTTCACCCACCAGGTTTAACGCCAGTACCGTCAGCAAAATCGCCACGCCAGGGAAGAAACTCAGCCACCACGCCTGGCGAATCACCGTGCGCGCAGCGCCTATCATATAGCCCCAGGACATCACGTTCGGGTCGCCCAGGCCGAGAAAAGACAGCGCCGACTCCAGCAAAATCGCGGTGGCCACCATTAGCGAGGCCAGCACGATAATCGGCGACAGCGTATTGGGCAGAATCTGACGCAGAATGATCGTGCTATTGGACTGGCCGACCAAGCGCGCGGCTTCGACATACTCGCGGTTACGCAGCGACATAAACTCGGCGCGCACCAAACGGGCCACCGGCGGCCAGCTGACAATCGCAATCGCCAGCACGATCGAGGTGATGCTGGGCTGCATGATGGCTACCAGCACAATCGCCAGGGCGAAGTTGGGGATGGTCTGGAAGAACTCGGTAAAGCGCATCAATATGTCGTCAATGAGGCCGCCGTAGTAGCCTGCAATGGCCCCCAAGGGAACGCCAATCAGCAGCGCCACGCTGGTGGATACCAGCCCGATCAACAGCGATACCCAGGCGCCATGCATTAAGCCTGAGGCCACGTTGCGGCCCATGGTGTCGGTGCCTAGGGGAAAGCCATCTTGCGAGAGCGGCGGCAAAAAGGGCCGCTGCACCATGCGCCAGGGCGATTCAGGAAACAGTAGCGGCGCCAGTATGGCCATGGCGATAATCAGCAGCAGGATGATCAGGCCGACGAGGGCGCCACGGTTTTGCGCGAAGCGTGCGAAAAAGCTCATGCGGCCCCCTTCTTGATGCGTGGATCAGCCAGGCTGTAGACCAAATCGGTGATGATATTGAAGACGATGACCAAGGCCGCCGAGAAGAAGAAAATGCCCAGCAGCAGGTTGTAGTCGCGCTGCTGTAGCGCTTCGAACATCAGCCGCCCGATGCCGGGCCAGGCAAACACCGTTTCGGTCAGGATCGCCCCGCCGACCATCTGCCCCGCCTGCAGGCCCGCTAATGTGATGATCGGCAGCAGGGCGTTACGCAACACATGGCGGCGCTGGATAATGCTGGGCTTCAAACCTTTGGCGCGGGCGGTTTTGACGTAATCCTGCTGCGCGGCATCCAGCATCGACGTGCGCGTCATGCGGGTGTAAATCGCCATAAAAAACAGCGCTAAGGTGGTCGCGGGTAGCACCAGATGCTTGGCAACGTCGAGCACCAGCGCAAACCCGGTATGGCCTGCCCCCACGGTGTAGAGGCCGTAGGCGGGCAGCCAACCCAGGTAGACGGAGAACACCACCACTGACATCAGCGCGACCCAGAACAGCGGCGTGGCGTAGAACACCAGCGCCAGGGCCATAATCAGTGAGCCAGAGGGTTTCTTGACCCGTGCCGCGGCCATGGAACCCGCCACGATGCCCAGTACCAGCGAAAGCACAAAGGCGGTGCCGGTGAGCAGCAGGGTGGCGGGCAGGCGCGCCATAATAAGGTCAAAGACAGGGACGCCCAACCGGTAGGAGTAGCCGAAATCGAGCATGGCAATGCCCGACACATAACGCCACAGCTGCACATACATCGGCTGGTCGAGCCCAAAGCGCTCGCGCAACTGGTTGAGAAACTCCTGGTCGGCAGCACCTGCTTCACCGGCCAGAATGGCGGCCGGGTCACCTGGGGCCAGTTGAATCAGCAGGAAGTTAAAAATAACGATTAAAAACAGCACAATCACGGCTTTAAATAGCCGCATCAGAATGAGGCGCGCGTAAACCATAAGTCGTTTTCCTGACTAATACCTTCAAGACATAGCTAAAAAAACCAGGTAGCTCGCGCTACCTGGGTGGCTTGGGTTTAGCGATCTAGCCAAGCATCTTTAAAGCCGTCGTTAACACCCACGCCGGAAGTAACCAGGTTCTGCACATCGCAGCGATACAGGGTCGGGAAGCCCAGTTCCATCAGCCAGCCAACGGGCACGTCTTCATGGAGGATTTCCTGTACTTCGCGGTAAAGTTTTTCGCGCTCTTCGTCGGGGAAAGCCGTGGCGGCCTCGTTAAACAGCTCGTCGACGCGCTCGTTTTCGTAGCCTTCCACGTTATTCCAGGGCGAACCCTTGGCAATATTGTCGGAAAGGTAGGTGCGTGAAATACCCAGTGCCGGGTCGCCGTACTGGTATAGGTAGGTAAAGGCGAGGTCGTAATCCCAATCGCCCAGGCGCTGGTTCCAGCCGCCCACATCGGTGGCTTGGGTTTCAACGTTAATACCCACTTCGCGCAGGTTCTGCTGTACGGCTTCGGCCCAGCGGGTCCAGGTTTCCCCATAGGGCAGCGGCAGAATGGTGATCTCTTCGCCGTCGTAGCCCATTTCATCCAGCAACTCACGGGCGCGTTCGGGGTTGTGATCGTAGGGTTCCAGGTCGTCGTTCTGGAAGCGCGCATTGGAGCCAAAGGCGGAGAGCGGCACATTGCCCAGGCCGTTCCACAGTACGTCTTTGGCGAACTCGCGATCCATGGCGTACATCACCGCCTGACGGAAACGTTTATCCGCCGTGGGGCCTTCGCGGTTGTTCATCCACAGCATGGCAAAGGGGCTGAAGTACTCGTGGCCCTCTTCGGTCATGCAGACATTATCCATCTCGGCCAGGCGGGGAATATCGAAGTTCTCGACGGTACCGCTCGGCAGCACGTCAATGGTTTCATTTTCGAACGCCACCGCACGGGAAGCGCCGTCAGGAATGATGTGCCAATTGACGCCATCCAGGTAGGGCAGGCCCTCTTCGTAATACTCTTCGTTTTTAACCAATTCTATCACCGTGCCGCGCTCCCAGTTGGAGAACTTAAACGGGCCGGTGCCAATGGGGTGGTCATTGTGCTCGTTATCGCGGAAGTCGGTACCCGCGTAGAGGTGCTCGGGCACCATGGTGAAAGTGCCTGCTTCAAAGGAGAGCAGGAAAGGGCCGAAGGGTTGAGTCAGGGTAAACACCACGGTGTGGTCGTCGGTGGCTTCGATACTCTCCACGTGCTGCAGCACGGCTCGGGCACTGGGGTTCAACTCGCGGTGGAAGACATCGGCGGAGAACACGACGTCATCGGCGGTAAAGGCTTCACCATCGTGCCAGGTAACGCCTTCACGCAGATGGAAAGTGTAGGTGCGACCATCCTCGCTGACCTCCCATGACTCCGCCAGTTGCGGCATGGGCTCTAGGTCGGTGGTATAGCGCAACAACCCTTCGTAGATATTGCCTGCCACGGTGCGGGTAGGGGCGTTTTGAATCATGCCCAGCACCAGGCCTGGCGGCTCGGGCTGAATGATGGTGTTAACGACGCCCCCTTCTTTAGGGTCGTCTGCCATAGCGGCGGAGGTAAAAGCGAGTGCTGCAGCGGAAATAGCCAAAGCTAAAGGTTTTTTCATGTTTCCTGCTCCTCGGTTATTAGCACGTAATGAGGTTACGTAGTCGTTAGGCGAGCGAGGCGTGTCAGACCCTGTTGTGATGTTTGTTAGGGATCTGTTTTGACCATAGCAGCACTTGGTAAAACTGTCGACAGTCGGCAATCGTTCGTCGACAAGTGGCTTTTTTTCGTCATACTGGGAAGAACACGTCATATCCTATGAGTGAATGCGATGGCCTCACCAACGGCGGCTCCCAGGGCCTTTATCCAGCAGCAGAACCTGGTCGAACAGGTGGCTGACTATTTAACCCAAGCGATTATTCAGCAACACTTTTTACCCGGAGAACGGCTCTCGGAAGTGCAGCTTTCCCGCGACTTGGGTGTTAGCCGCGCACCGGTTCGCGAGGCCGCTCGTTTGCTGGAAAGCCGTGGTTTATTGATCTCGAAACCGCGCCGAGGCTTCTTCGTTCGCGCGTTGAATGCCGTTGAACTCGAAGATGTGTTTGATTTGCGGCTCTGTCTTGAGCGCCATGGGATCGAACGCCTGGCAGAACGCTATACCGCCGATGCCCAGCGCGCTCTCAAGCAGCAAGTAGAGGTGCTATGTGAAGCGGCAGCCGGTAACGATGGCACCCGCCGCATCGAGGAGGATTTGCAGTTTCATCGACTGATGCTGCATTACGCAGGTAACGAGCGTCTGCTGCGCGCCTTTGACGACCTGTCCCATGAGCTGCGCCTCTGCATCACCCTAATTACCAAAACCCATGAAGCCCCCGACACCATTGCCACCAGCCACTTTAAGTTGCTCGACGCGCTGGATAGTGGCAGCCCTGCTGCCTGCCGTGAGGCGATTGACTACCATATCGGCGTTGCCCGCGATTTCGTAGTCAAGGGTGTGGGCGAAACCGGAGATAGTTCTGATGAAGATAGTGCCGATGAAGACGTTCTTCCACGCTGACCAACTGCTTCATCAGCCGCAAACCTACTTCTCCCGTGGCAAGATGCGAACACCCCAGGAAGTGCCTGAACGCGCCACGCACCTGCTGGCAGCCGCCAAGCAGCTAGGGTTTGATATTCAGGCTCCCGCGGATCATGGCGTGGCGCCGTTAAGGGCGGTGCATTCGCTGGCCTATTTGCGCTTTCTCGAAAGTGCCCATCGGCGCTGGCATGCCCTTGGCGAGGATTGGGGTGAAGAGGTTATCTCCAATATTTTTGTGCGTTCGCCCAATGCTCTGCGCGGCATCTTGGCGGAAGCCGGGCGTTACTTGGCTGACGGTAGCGCTCCCGTGGGCCAGCACACTTGGCAGTCTGCTTATTGGTCGGCGCAGAGTGCGGTCGCCGGGGCTGAGGCTTTATTAGCCGGGGAGCGATTTGCCTATGCGTTATCGCGCCCGCCGGGCCACCACGCGGGCATCGATTCCGCCGGTGGCTTCTGCTTTCTCAATAATGCCGCCATTGCCGCGCAGCACCTCACCTCGCACTACCCGCGCATCGTCGTGTTAGACCCCGATATGCACCATGGGCAGGGTATTCAGGAAATTTTCTACCAGCGCGACGATGTGCTGTATATCTCGATCCACGGCGATACCACCAACTTCTACCCAGCAGTGACTGGCTTTGAAGACGAGCGCGGGCAGGGGGTCGGGCTGGGCTATAACCTCAACCTGCCGATGCCCCATGGATCACAGGAGTCGGTGTTCTTTGACCGACTGGAGCAAGCCTGCCAAGCCATTCGCCTGTTCGAGCCTGATGCCATCGTGCTGGCGCTGGGGTTTGATATCTATGAGCTTGACCCCCAGGCCAAGGTCGCCGTTTCTACCGCGGGGTTTGCTGAGCTTGGCCGCAGGGTAGCGGGCCTGAACGTACCCACGCTGGTGGTGCAGGAAGGCGGTTACTATCTGGAAGGACTGGAAGCCAACGCGGTGAGTTTCTTCGAGGGGCTGCTTGGCAACAAAACGCCCTGACGATTAAGCCAGTATTTCCAAGCCTTATGAAGAGGGCTAGGTAATGTATGGAACACGGCGTATTCAAAAGAAACTGGCCGGTGCTAGCATGTCGCTTCACGCGACGCGTCACCTCCCAAAGAGACCCAGAGTCCCATGCTGGATATCAAGTATTACGTATTGATAGACGCCATTGCCACTCACGGCACGGTGCACGGTGCTGCTGCCGCTATCGGCATTACTCAGCCCGCGGCTACGCATCGCATTCGTGAAATGGAACGCCGCCTGGGTGTGGCGCTTTTTCACCGTGAAGGACGCCGACTGACGCTTTCCGCCTCAGGCGAGCGACTGCTTGAGACTGCACATGACGTGCTCCCTCGACTGCGCAGCGCCGAGCTCGAGGCGTGGCAACTGGCACGCCGGACCGAACCCGCTTTGCGACTGGGCATCGGCCCTTACGACACCTTCTCGAGGGCGATTCCGCATCTCTACGACCAGCATGAGCGTGACATCGACCTGGTACGCCTGTCCATGGCAGACATGACCACGGCGTTACTCACCAGTCGCGTCGACATGATCTGCATGATTGAGGTGCCCTCGCAGCGTGGCATTGCCCACCAGTTATTGTTCGAGGAGCCACTGGTGGCCGTTTTGCCGCCCGAGCACCCCTATGCGCAAAGCGACGCGGTGCCCGCCGAGGTATTCGATCAGGGGCGGCACTTTACCTACAGCATCACCCCCGAGTCCGGCCATGAGTTCGAGCATTTCTTCCAGCCAGCCGGCGTCTACCCGTCGCATATGGTTCAGATTGAGTCGGTCGCCCTGATCCTTGAGCTCGTCGCTGCTGGCAAGGGTGTGAGCATCCTATCGCGCTGGGCCGTTCAGGATGCACATCACGCCGGTCGCGTCGTCATGCGGCCATTGGCGGGTAACTTACTGCGCATTCCTTGGTATTTGGCCTATGCGCAAACGCCACGTATCACCGCCGTCGCCGAGCCGCTGGCGGCCACGCTCCGCCATCTCTACCGCACCGACGTGTGAGATAAGGCCGTATCCACCTCGGCGCGAGCTGGAACGATAAAAATCTCGTCGCAGATGGTCGGACATTCTCATTAGTATCCCCGTCCCCACACTTTTACTGTATTGCCACTCCCTAGCAACGATCTGCTAGCAACAACTGATCATTCACGAACTATCAGGAGAGGCAATATATGTCACAAGCTACGCTCGGCACCCAATCGGCCTCGCAAGACGCCACCAATGACCGCCATCCATTAGCGCGTTTCATCGATCTTGAACGCTACCCGATCCTGCAGCGCGATAGCGACGCCTACCAATCGGCGGTCGAACGCGTTCGTCAACAATTGCGTACCGACGGCTGTGCTCTGCTATCGAGCTTCATCCGCAAAGATCTTATCGAACCACTGCGCGAGGAAAGTGAGGCCCTGGCGCCAAAGGCGTTCTACTCGGACAACAACGTTAACCCTTACGTCACGCCGGACGATCCGTCTCTGCCCGAGGATCACCCTGCACGCTTCTTCCAGCACTACACCAATGGCTTCGTGGCGCGTGACCTGATCCCCGAGGACGCCATTGTCCAGCAGCTTTATCGCGACCCTGACTTCCAGCGCTTCGTTGCCGACTGCCTCGAAGAACCGGTGATTTACGAGTTCGCCGATCCTATCGCGGGGCTGGTGATCAACGTGATGCCCGACGACACCGAGCTGCCCTGGCACTTCGACACCAACGAATTCATCGTCAGCCTGATGACGCGGCGTCCCAATGAAGGCGGCGAATTCCAGTACGCGCCCAATATCCGCCGTCCCGGCGAGGAAAACTTCGCTGCCGTGCAGCGCGTACTTGAGGGTGACCACACCGACGTCGAATCGTTGACGCTCAAAACCGGCGACCTGCAGCTCTTCAAAGGGCGTTATTCCATGCACCGCGTCGCCGCCGCCAAGGGCCAGCGCCTCTGCACGCTACTAGGGTACGCCAAAACGCCTGACATGATGGGTAGCCTGGAGCACACCAAGCGGATTTACGGCCGCGTTACGCAGCAACACATCGACGCCGATAACCAGCGCCGTCACGACGCGCTCATGGGCTAGGTGCTACTGAACGCGACCCTTATTTCCCCACTTCACAAAAGGATGCCTTGCCATGGGCAATATCGTGTCACTCGCCGGATCAGTTCCCACGGGCGGCCCCTATGCCGGCGGGAGCTTCCGCCATGCCACGCTCGACGCCGCGCTGCTGTCGCGCGTCGAGCGCTACCGGCTGCAACGCCTGCGCCAGCAGATGAAGCATCACCAACTGGATGCGGTGATCCTGTTCGATCCCATCAACATTCGCTATGCCTGCGGCGTGCGCAACATGCAGGTCTACTCGCAGCGTAACCCTGCGCGCTATCTCTACGTGGCGGCGGATGGCCCAGTGGTGCTGTTTGAATTCAGCGCCTGCCTGCACCTGGCGGCCAACGCCGAGCTACTCGACGAGGTGCATCCCGCCCGGGCGGTGATGCCGCAGTACAGCGGTCCTCGCTGCGCAGCACATACCCAGGCCTTCGTCGATGACATCCGCAGCCTGTTCGAGCGTTCGCATACCCAGGGGCAGCGTCTAGGCATCGAGTCCGCACCCACCGGCGCCATCGAGGCGCTGGGCCTGGCTGGCTTCCAGTTGACCGACGCCGCCACCGTGGTCGAGGGCGCTAAGTCGATCAAGAGCCTCGACGAGCTGGCCCTCATTCACCGCTCGGTGACCCTGACCGAAGCCGCCATGACGCGTATGGAAGCCGCCATTCGCCCCGGCATGAACGAAAACGAGCTATGGTCGATCTTCAACCAGCACGTGCTGGCCACCGGCGGTGAATACGCCGAAACTCGACTTCTAACCTCCGGTGCACGCACCAATCCGTGGTTCCAGGAATGTTCGGACAAAATCATCGCTCCAGGCGAGCTGGTGGCCTTCGATACTGACATCGTGGGTTGCTTCGGCTACTACACCGATTTCTCGCGAACCTTCCATGTGCCCGGCGCAGGCGAGCCCAGCACCGAGCAAAAGGCGCTCTATCGCATGGCCGCCGACCAGCTCGAGCGCAACATTGCCCTGCTGCGCCCGGGCATGAGCTTTCGTGACTACTCGCAACAAGCGTGGCCGATACCCGATGGTTATCGCGAAAACCGTTACCTGGATATTGTTCACGGCTGCGGTATGACCGGCGAGTGGCCGCTGATCGCCCACGACATGGACTGGGACGACGTCGGCTACGACGGCACCATCGAACCCGGCATGACGCTCTGCGTCGAGGCCTATATCGGCCACCGAGACGGCACCGAAGGCGTCAAGCTGGAAGAGCAGGTGCTGATCACCGAAGATGGCATCGAACGCCTCTCGACCTACGGCTATTCCGACATGCTGATGGAAGAATGACGACGTAGCGCATCACTCTTTCTCATCCCTTTCGATTAACGAACATAAAAAAAGGACGCGTATGAAACCGTTGACACCCCTTTTTATCGCCTGCGGCCTGGCCGGTCTCTCGATAACCGCCTCGGCCAACGACACGCTGACCATCGGTACCAACAATTGGGCGGAAAACATTGCTGTATCGCACATGTGGCAGCAACTGCTTGAAGAGCAGGGCTACGACGTCGAGCTGACCACCACCGGCAAGAGTGTGCTCTTCAGCGGGCTCGCAAACGGCGACCTGGATATCTCGCTGGAAGTCTGGCTCCCGCATGGCGACGCCCAGTACATCGAGCCCTACAAGGATCGCATCGACGTTCACGATGCCTGGTTCGACGGCGCACAGGACGAACTGGTGGTGCCCGCTTACATGGAAGACATCAATAGCATCAGTGACCTCAAAGACAACGCCGAGCGCTTCGACTATCAGGGCGAGCCGACCATCCTTGGCATCGAATCGGGCTCGGCTATCTCCGGCGAGACCGAAAACGCCATCAAGAGTTACAACCTTCCGTTTCGCCAGTTGAACAGCTCCGGCCCCGCCATGCTCGCGGCCCTTGAGGAAGCCTATGCCAATGAAGCACCCATCGCCGTCACACTCTGGCAGCCCCACTGGGCCTACGCGCAGTACGACCTGAAGGCGCTAGAAGATCCCAAGAAGAGTTATGGGGGTGGTGACGATATCATGTGGATGTCGCCCAAAGGGTTTGGCGAGGAGCATCCCGAGGTCACCCAAATGCTTGACACCTGGCACATGAGCCACGGCCAGTTGGCCGATCTCATGCTGACCATCGAAAACCTCGGCGACCCCACGCAAGGCGCCAAGCAGTGGATCGAGGAACATCGCGATCTCATCGACGGCTGGCTCGCCGAGGGCTGATCCCACCCCGGGCCGGCTGTCAGTGCCGGTCCATCTCCATAGCTTGCCGCTTTTTCTACCGTCCCCCTCTGATCCAGCCAACACACCATAGGTAGTAGGGTTGGCTATCGCGAGCGACTTAGCGCTTGGCCAGTCAATATGTGAGTCGCCGGAAAATCGTAAAAGGCCAGCCGTTAGCCCGGGTTGTTCTAAAGGTTTGTCATTGGGGTACTGGAATTGATGTTTGGGACTCAACGGATGCCACCTTGGTCTGTGTCTGGCACTATAGCCACTTTCAGCGATCAGCAAAACGATCCGGATAGTCATTGAGACAGCCATTGAAATAGTCATCGAAAGGACACGGCATGGCCCACCTGCTACGCATCGTGATGATTCACGGCCACCTGGAAGGCGTGGTCGAACTGAGTGTGGACGGTCACACCAATATTTGCGGCACCAACGCCTCCGGCAAAACCACGCTACAGCGCCTGGTACCGGTGTTCTACGGTGAATTACCCAACAAGGTCGTGCCCAAGACGCGCATGAAGTTCGACGCGTTCTACCTGCCCCACCGCAACAGCTACCTGGTGTACGAATACCGCCGCGAAGCGGGCAACATCTGCCAGGCGGTGCTGACCCGCAAGGCCGAGGGCGGGGTGGAATACCGCTTTGTCGGCGCACCCTACCAGCCGGAAGACTATCTGGTGGAAAGCGACGCGGGCGTGGCGGCACTGGACTACACCCAGTGGGCCAGCGGCCTGCGGCGCAACGGCACGCCGGTGTCGCCCAAGCTGGGCGCTACCTCTGAATTCCGCTCGGTGATCCAGAACGACTTTACCCAACTGCATGGCAACAGCCGCGATGGCCTCAAGCTGCGCCAGATCGCGTCGCAGTTCAGCCTGGTGAAACCCGAGCGACGCATCCGCCATATCGAAAAGCTGGTGTCAGCAGTGCATGCCAAAGAGGGCAAGATGGACACCCTCAAAACCATGCTAGCGGCGATTTTCGAAGAGGATGGCGTTGAACTGCCGGTGACGCGGATTCGCAACACCAAGGCGCGGGAATGGATTGCCCAAATGCGCCAATCCATGCGCCTGGAACCGCTGCAGGCATCGCTGGCCCGGCTCGCCGGTATCGACCGTGAACTCGCCGACCTGGATGCCACGCTGTGGCAACTGAAGCCCCAGTTGGAAGACGACCGCCAGAAGGCAGAGCGCCGCCTGGCCGATGTGGATGCTGAGCTTGCCCGCCACCAGCGCGAATTCCAGCAGCGGGAGAGCGACTATAGTGAGGCGCGGGACGCGCTGAACGACCGCCACAGCGAAGTGGTCAGCGATTTGCAGCAGACCCAGCGCCGCCTCAACGACCTGCAAACCCAGTACGAGCAATACGCTGATGCAGACATGCCCGCCCTGGAGCGCAACATCAACGCGCTGCCCCAGTGGCGGGAACAGCGCGACCAGCTGCGCGCCCACCTGAACGTGATGCAGGACGCGGTAAAAGAGAGCCAGGCGCGCCTGGACGGTCGGCTGCGCGAACTTTCCGAAGCATTGGCCCGCCAGACCCGTGAATCCCAGGAACTGATCGACGCCCTGGTCGAAGAGAAAGCCTTGCGCCGGGAGCAGCAGTGGGAATCCGAACAGCAGCTCAACGAGCGCTACCAGCAGGAGCGCCAACGCCTGGAGGGCGAGTACCAGGCGCAGTTGGAACTCGGCGTCGAACAGCTAGCCGAACTAAAAGCGCAGCTCTCGCTTTCGACCCAGACCGCCGAAGAGGCTTCCGAGGCGGAGCTTGCCCAGGCGCGCCTGGATCAGGCCCAGCAGGAGCGCAACGCATCGGCCGCTACCCTGGATGGCCTGCGCCGGGAGTTTGAAAGCCGCAAACGCGAGCGCGACAGTGCCGAACAGCAGCTGGTGCAACTTCGCCAACAGCTGGAGCGTGCCGAGCAGCGCTGCTTCGCGCTCTATCAGCAGCGCGACCCGGAGCAGGGCAGCCTGCGCCATTTCCTGCGCTATCACCGCCCCGGTTGGGAGCAGCAGTTAGGCAAGGTGATTGCGCCAGAGCTGCTGGAGCGGCGTGACCTCGCCCCGCAGTTGACCGAAGGCGCAAGCGATGACCTGTTCGGGCTGGCGCTAGATCTTTCCGCCATTGCTTTGCCGGATTACGCCCAGGATGAAGCCAGCCTGCTGGCCGCCATCGAAGAGGCCGACACCGCCAAACGCCGGGTGCAAACGGAGAGCCAGGCCGCCGAGAAATCCCTCAAGCAGCATAACGAGCGGGTGCAGCAGGCCGATGAAGCCCAAGACCAGGGCCGCATGGCCCACAAGCGCGCCGAGCAGGAAGTCGAGTTTGCGATAGAGGCCCGCCGCCAGCAGCAAGAGCGCCATACCAAGCGCCAGCAGGAGCGTCGCACTGCCCATCAAACTGCGTTAGCCAGTCAGGAGCAGGCGCAAAAGGAGCTGCGGGAAGAGAAGCAGCAGGCGCTCGCCGCCCTTAGCGAGACCCACCAAAGCCAACTGCTGGAGCTCAAGGCCGACGGCCAGAGCCAGGTGGATAGCCTGGATGCCCAACTGCGCCAGTATAAGCAGCAGTTGAGCGACGCCAATGCCGAACACAAGCGCCAGCGTGCGGAACTGGAAGAGGCCTTTAGCCAGGAACTGGCCGAGCAGGGCGTTGACCCCGCCAAGCTAAAAGATACCAAGGAGCGGCTGGCAAGCCAGGATGAACGCATCCGCGTCACCGCCGCCCGTCAGGATGAACTCACCGAATACACCCGCTTTATGCGCGTCGAGTGGGGCCAGCACAAGCCGCAGCTGGTCGCTCAGGAGGCAGAGCTGGAGCAGACGGAGCAAAAGCTGCAGCGCGATAAAGAGCACCTGAAAAATGACTTCCAGGCCGCGCGCAAAACCCACCAAAGCACGGTCAGCACGCTGAAAACCCAGCGGGAGAGCGAATACGCCTGCCTGGAAGCCTTGAAGCCGCTGCTCACCCAGTTGGAAAGCCTTGTCATCGAGCCCGACGGCCAAGCGCCCGGCACGCCACTGGGCGATGTGGACGAGCGCATCGAGCGCGCCCGCCAAGCGCTGGGCAATCGCCACCAGCTCATCGAGCAGCTGCGCCGTGGCTGCCTGGAGGTCGAAAGCCAACTGATCAAGGACGCCAGCAGTGGCTTCGCCGAAGCGCTGGAGAGCGAGCGTAGCAAGCTACAAAGTGACAACCCACGCCTACAGCTGCCGCTACTGCGCGATATGCTCAAACTGCTCGAAGATCAACAGCAGCAGCTGATTCAGGAAGGCCGCAACCTGAGCGACGACCTGGATAAGTTCTTTACCGTGTTCCGCGATTTGAACCGGCGCATCAGCGCTCAAAGCCGCCGGCTCTCTGAAGAAGTCGCCGATGACCTGCGCCTGGAAGGCATCACCAAGGCCGAAGTGCGCATCCAGTCCACCATCGATGAACTCGGCTTCTGGGAGCCGCTGAAGCTGTTTGCCCAGCGCTATAAAGAGTGGCGGGAATCCGGCCAGACGCTACCCAGCGATGACTACCTCAACGCCCTGGCGGACGTGGTCGATTTGTTACGCAGCGACCAGCAGTACAGTTTCGAAAGCCTGCTGCGCCTGGAGCTGCACCTGAACGAAGGCGGCACCGATCTGGTGATCAAGAACGACCGCCAGCTGCTGGAATCCTCAAGCCACGGCATGGCGTATTTGATTCTGTGCAAGTTCCTGCTCGCCTTTACCCGTTTGCTGCGCGGCGATGCGGAGATCTCTATCCACTGGCCCATCGATGAGATCGGCACCTTGGCGTACCACAACGTCGAAAAACTGTTCGACGCCTGCGACAGCAACCGCATTCATATCGTCGGCGCGTTTCCCAACCCCGAGTCTGACGTGCTGCTGCTGTTCGCCAACCGCTACCTGATCGACCGCGATGAGGCCAACCCCAACAAGCGAGTGTTAAAACGCATCGAGCCACGGCTAAGCCGCCTGGCCGAACGGCTCCAGGAACGTCAGCAGGAGGTGACGGTATGATCGAACATGGCCCACTGCTAGAGCGCCTGCTGGCCGGAGAGTTTGTCTGCCCGGTCAGTGATGAGAGCGGCTATCGTCATCTCACCAATGAAGATACCCGCGAGGAGATCGATACCTACCTGCGGCCGCTTAACCGCCGACTGGCCAGCAATGAGGATGGCAGCGTCTACTTTCTAGCCTGGCGTCAACTCAACGACAACGCCCGGGATCAGCTCTCCCGCCAGCTCGGCGATACCCTCAATAGCCTGCTGCCGCTGCTGGAGTGGCTGCAGCTGGTTCAAGAGGCCCTGGGCCGCGATACCCTGGCCGCCCCCGGCGACGTACTCAAACCCGCCGAGTTCAGCGCCAAGTGCGAAGACAACCAAAGCCTACGCGAACGCCTGGAACGCCTGGCCACCGACAGCTTTTTTGGCTCGCAAAGTGACCAGCTCGATGCCCAGGTAAAGCAGGTTTTCAAGCGCCTGAAAGAGCACGGCTACCTGCTCCAGCCCCACGCCGAACGGCAGGTATTCGTGGTCACCGGTAAGATCGACTACCTGGTGGATCTGGTGCGCTTTATTCGCGATGAAGAGAATCTGCCCATTGAAGAGGGTAGCGAGGAGGGCTCTGGCGCTCAGGAGGCCCTTCTGTGAGTGCCGGTGAGCATGCACTAGAAAGCCGCTTGTTGAAAACCGGCAGTGAACGGCTGGCGCTGCTCGGCAAGCACGCCGATGTGTTGATGCAGGCCTACACCCGTGATGAAGTGCCGCTGGAGTCGCTTAGCGACAGCGCGCTACGCAAGCTGCTGGCGGCACGCATCCTGTGGCGGCCGGATGAGCAGAGCGGTGTGAAGCTGGCACCCAAGGTGCGCGAACTGATTGCCGAGATGCTCGCCGACGAGACCCGCCGCCATGTGAATGCCGATGTCGCGGAAACCCTGGAGCTGATTCGCGCGCTGGTACACAGCTACCGGGAGGCGCGCAGCCGCGGCGAACACTGGCGGCTGGAGCAGCAGTTGATGCGCCTGCGCCAGGAAGTCGACGACCTGAACGGGCGCTTTGCCGATGCCATCGACAGCTTATGGCAGCGGCTAAATAGCGATTTCGGTTTCGTCAGTCAGCTCAACGACAAGATCCGCGAAAACGACCGCGCCCAGAAGCAGATCGCAAGGCTGCTGGATGGCCTGGCGCTGATCGACTTCGACGAGCTGATCGAGCTGGTGGGCAGCGACGGCGGCCTGCGCAAGCTATTGATCAGCCAGCTACAGCAGCAGTTAAGCCACCATTACACCAGCCTGCGCGAAGTGCAGCGGCGCTTGATCGAACTGATGGCGCGCTTTCGTAAGCAGCAGGCGCGCAGTCGCCTGATCAGCGGCATGGCCGCCTTTATGCGAGAACACCCCGGCTTTGTGCCCGGCAACTACGCACGGCGCAGCGAGGTACCAGGGCTGGTCAATCAAGCCGCCCCGCTAAGCGCGGCGGCCGCCCCGGCGCTGGATCGCAATCTGGACAGCCGGTTGCTCGCCGACTTGCTGCACCAGCTACCCCAGCCGCGCCACACCACGCAAACCGTAGAAGCGGCGGCCCCTGCCCAAGCGCAAGAAAGCAGCCTCGCCGCCGCCCGCCAGCAGGCGCTCAAGCAGGATGTGGAACACTTCTATTTAAGCGTGATTGATCAGCCCCAGGCGGAGCCGGTCAGCGCCCTTGAGTACCTGCGCGCAAGCCCGCTGGAGTGGCCGGATGAAATCTGGCTCTTCCAGGTGATTTCCGAATACCAGGGCCTGCCGCGCAGCGACCAGAAGGCGTTTCGGCTCAAACAGCAGGAGAGCCAGGCCAGCCAATTCAATCACTTGCGCCTGATCCACGATGTAGAACTGCAGCTGGCCGTATGAACCTACCCGGTCGGGCCCGCAATGGGCTAAACGGCGTCGCCCGCGAACTGCTCCGCAAGCCCATAGTAGAAAAGCCCCGTGGCCAATGGGTAAACGACGTGGTGGCCTGGTGCCACCAGCACGACATCGACCTGGCCACGCGAATCAACAGTAAAGCGCTGCGTTTTGACGCCGCCTTGCTGGCGCAGATCAATGACGTGTTAGAAAGCTCCCGCATAGCGCCACTGGGCCGCTCACTCAGCGGTCTTACCAGCAGCGCCCAAGCGAAAGAGGGCGTAGAAGAAGACAAAGCAACCCGGGCAAGCCCCCGCGCACGAAGGGTGCTCGCAAGCTTTCCGCCGCAACCAATAGCGGGGCTTGCCAATGAACCACGCGCTATTCGCGATGTAGATGTTCTGGGGCTAAAGCTGAGCGCGTTCAGCGCCCTGATTCAGGTCGAAAACCTGGACAGCTTCTATGAGTTTTCGCCGGAACAACCAGCGCTAAGCGGTTACGCTAACCCGCTAGTCGTCTACCGCGGCGACAGCCACTACGGCGGCGGCTTCGCCTTACTCGCCGAGGCGTGGCACAAAACCCGCCGAACACATATTTACGCCGGTGATTTCGATGTAAAAGGCGTCACGCTAGCGCTGGACAGCAACGCCACTCACTTGCTCCTACCCACCATCGAGTGGCTCACCCAAAACGCCACGCCGCTGCATGTGCCTGCTGAACAATTTCCTTTCCAACGCAGGCTTCGTAAGCATCTTGCAGCGCTGCCCTCCGCCCATCCATTGCGTGAGTATCTAGCGCTATTGTTGGAAAAGCAGCGGGGGTTAAAGCAGCAGTGGTTTGGTGGGGAGATGGTGTGTGTGGGGCTTAGCTAAAAGCCGGATCGAAAGGCTGCCGCTCAAGCCTGCTTTTCACTCTTTGCCTTCGTAGGATTCATCAGCATCGTAGACTTGATGCCCACAGCGTAGTAGTGCTTCTCTGGGCTGTATGATTAAGCAGAGCAAAACGAGCAAGCACGCGACTTTGGGATATTCCGCCTATTTTTTCTTTGCCTTCTGGCGAGTCAGTGGGATAGAGTCAAATGAGCTGGTTACATAACCTGAATGGATGAGCGCACACGTTTATTGAGGTTATGCAGCCTTCTGTATAATCACTGTTAAGTTTCTATAGCGACAGCACTTAGGCAGCAAGGAGTTTGAATGAAAAAAATGTTTTTAGCGTCATCTTTCGTGGATGTTGCAGATTTATTTGTGAAATTTACCGGCGGAAAATGTGCAGGAAAAACCGTTACATTCATTCCCACTGCAAGCCTCGTAGAAGAGGTCAAATTTTATGTGGCAGCAGGTAAAGAAGCCCTCGAACACCGCGGGCTAATTGTTGATGAACTTGAGATTTCAACTGCGTCAAGAGAAGAGATAGACAGCAAGCTTCAAAAAAATGATTACATTTATATCACTGGCGGAAATACTTTCTTTTTACTTCAGGAGTTGAAAAGAACTGGGGCAGACAAAATCATTAAGGAGCAAGTAAATTCGGGAAAAATATATATCGGAGAGTCGGCCGGTTCTATTGCTATGTCGCGGAACATTGAGTATGTAAAGGATATGGACGATTTTACGGCAGCACCTAATATAGACTCTTTTTCATCACTAGGCATGGTTGATTTTTATCCTGTTCCACATCATACAAACTTTCCATTCAAAGAATCCGTTGAGTGCATAATCACTAGCTATAGTGGAAAGATAGATCTTTGCCCAATTAGTAATGCACAAGTAATTATAGTAAATGGTGGTGGGTTTGAAGTCTGGACCGCCGAAACTTAACAAGACGCAGCAGTTCGCGGCCTACGGCCGCCGGACGCTCGTAAACACGCGCCGCTGTGCTTTGCGTAATGCTCAAAGAAAAAGGAAGATAGATGGATACGGGTGTAGCAACCTTAGTCGCAGCAGTTGTTGCAGCATTTTCAGGTGTGCTTTCGCTAGTGATTACAACGGTTTTTAATTGGACGTCTCTGCAAAGGAATGCACATAGAGATTTATTAGCCCCTTACATGTCGACTCTATCCAAAGAACTGCATCAAATCATTGCTTGTAGTGACATGATATCGAGAGCGAAAAGCGATGAAAGCGTGAAGAGGTGGAACGATAGGGCTGCAGAATCGCAAAGCCAGTTAAAAAGCATTAGAACAGAGCTGCGTTATCCTCTTTGGGGCGTTGATATTGGTTTACAGACATTAACGCGCCTACCGAACTGGATCAAAAATGCGCGTAAGCATCCAGATGTTACTAAAAAGCTACTTGAACATGGGGACAAGCTTGGGGAATTGATCGATCTGATAATCCTTGATTGCTACAAACGCGGTCTTCCTCCAAGTGTCATCGGTAGATGGCGAGTTAAAAGGCGAGCCCAGAAGCTAAGAACTGAGTTCAGGAGTTTTGGCGAGAAACGAAGAGCTTGCCTCCATCAAAAAGCGTAACAAGTGGGTGAATCTGACCGGTACTACGCTCCGCACCGGCAGCTTACCCAAGGCGTTAAATATATAAGGATATTCTGGTGTTCAATCCATTTTCATTACTTTCATTAATATATACCGTTATAAAGGACGCTCCTGATCCTATAAATGTGCAGTATGAACCTCCATCACCAAACCTTTTGCCAGTGGAACTACATAAAAAGGCGAAAGCTGACGGATTTTATACTGCACAATTATGGATAGAAAGCCTATCAAATAGAGCTCTTAAGGATGTAAGAATTAACTTATCATCTCCGACTAAATACGAGCCAATCGTTAGAACTAATAAGGCTCACGGAGAGATCGAATACAAATATGTTAAGCAATCTTACGAGTTAATGGTAAATAAAATTGACCCTGGTGAATCTGTAAGAACTACATTTTTTCCGGAAATAGATAGTATCGATAATTTTAAAAAAAAACCGCAGATATTAGTTGAGAATAGAGAGTTAAGTCAGCTAATGGAAAGGTTTGGTTTTTATAAAAAGTACCCTTCTTTCTTCAGGACTTATATTTTATCAATCTTTGCTGCAGTATTTGGCGTAGTGGCAGCGATAGGTTCTTTGAGTTTTGCCGGCTATGTAATGTTTCAAGATAATGAATTGCTTTTTCCTAATTCAGATGCCGTTCTCATGAAGCAGGCACAAGAGCGAATGAGGGGATATGGGTGTCCTCAACGTGCTGAAATTGTAACTGACGATTTAAAATGGCAAGTAATGCAAACATTTGGTTACCCAGAAGCTATCCTGCAAATGAATGGGGTAGGTTCCGAAGAGGAATTATGGGATAAAGAAAAAATTGTATTCATAGATTGTGAATAATAGCATTAAAAAATGCCATCAATTTGAACAGCTTACGCTGCGCTTCAGTTGGCAAGTTATGACGGGTTCGAGGAAGAAATGAAACGTATCAGAGACTACGCGAAGATTGGCACAGTTTTCGACGTGCGAGCCAGTCTTGATGATCTTTCGAGCAAACTTCAGAAGGCTGGCCAGGTTCTCCTAAACCGCCATGATCTCGGTGTTGGGTGCCGAGTATACCCTGAGATTGGCCGGTCTACTGCTGAACAGCTACAACTATTCGGTAAACTTCTTGAGGAGCCAATTGAAGTTACTGCGAATGTGTGTCGCACTGTATTCGAGATTAATGTGGTGCTTCGCTACTGCCTGTCCTCAACAGAGCGCCTTGACGCATACGCAGATCAGGCAGGAACAGATGAAATATCGATCTACAAATCCATCAAGGGACTTGCAGACGGCAATACCGATCCGAAAGATATCGCGCTTCTTGATCAGCACATCAATAATATTAGGAGTACCTTACAGAAGCATGGTCGAAGCTTGAAACCTGAAAGAACGTCGCTGTATCAGATGGCGAAAGAAATCGGACTAAAGGATGAGTATGAATCGATGTATGGAATATATTCCAAATATGTTCATGCATCGGCATGGTTTGTCTTAAGGAAGAGGGATCATATTGACCTTCCAATGTATCGTACTCCCATGCAGCTCCACACGCAGCTCTACGCGGCAGATACACTTCTTAGATTGCAGGAGCTAGATAACTCATGACACGGTACTCAGCCAGATAACTGGCTGAGTAAGTAAATTAGGACGAGAGGTGGTTGAGACGACTCGAAATCGGGTTTTTCTACAGCCTCGTTAAGCCGTGCGCGGTCTGCCGACGAGTGTTTTCGAAATTGGGATATAGTAAAAATGCCACGACACCTTCTTGATGCAGATTTTGAAAAAATACCCTTGTCTATCCCGCAGAAGGACGTGAATGATTTTTTATCGGAGCTCTGGGATGTCTTTGCTGAGACTATTGGGCGCGTAAGTTGCCAGCATTCCTACATCAAAAAGAGTAATGAGGTGTTCGAGTACAATATTTGCTGGGCATCAAATGAATTGCCATTTATAGCTGAGCTATCATTTTTTAATCATACTGCCAAAGGTTTGATTTTTGTTTTACTTGAAACATTGGATTTTGAATCAAGGTTACACGATCCTGAATACCATCAAGTAATAAAAAATGCAATAATAAGATGTTCTAAAAGACGATTTGGGATAGCTGATAAGCAGCCTTCTGGCTATATGTCGGTTCCTGTGCGATCGGAAAACACTCTGTCAGGCAGTTATTTGTTTGAATTTTCTGGGATATTATTGATAAAAACTGACGAAGCTGATTTTAATATGGTATTTCCAGTATTTAATAGTAATTCTTATGAATTAACGTTTGAAACGCAGACCGCATCAGTTAATTTGGCTGCCATCCTTTCATTGCTAACGCAAAACTTATTCACTGTTAATGAATTTGTCGAATGGAAGTTTATGGAAAATAGTGATTATTATGAATTGGTTTCCAATGCGAAATTTAATGGAAAATATTTTCCTGATAGCGGATTAATTTTTGACGATGAAAAGGTTTCAAGCGAAAGCGTGCGTTACATAGGTAATGACCCTCAGGCAAGAAAAGAAATAATAGAAAAAGGAGATTGCATTGTTAATGGTGAGTTAAGAATACCCGAGCGAACAGATATTTTAATAGATATTGTCGGCAAAAATTATAGACTACAACAGGCAAGTCGTCGATTTCATGAAGGGTTAATGTTTAGAAACCAAACAAAGCGTACTTCAAGCTCAATTTATTACGCCGCTTATGAACTGGTTGCATATGTGGCAGCTGTTGAGGCTTGTTTGGATACAGAGACACAGAAAACTGAAGTGGCCTGCCCTTCATGCGGAGCGACAGTATATAAAGAAGACCGGAAAATTAGTGAAAAATTCAGGCAATTTGTAGAAAAGAATACCGAAAGTAATCAAGTGTTGATCAGTGCTTTTAAGGATTTATATAATGACAGGTCAATGTTTGTTCATACTGGCATCAACCTTCATACGTTATATTCTTTAAGGCCAAATCGCCCGCTCATATTGAGAGGAAAACGGTATCAAAGCGAATTGCCAAATTATTATTATAACATACATGAGTATACTGGCTTTCTGTTGAGAAGGTATTTTTATAGGCAACTTGTTTGCGAAATCAATGATCTCGATTGATTATTTAGCTTGCAGGGCCTAACCAAGCCAACCAGCGGACGCTGTAATCGCGCCGCTGATAATTGGCGTTATAGCTATCATTCTAGAATAGTCATTCCTTTGCGAACGACCACGCAGCAAAAACCATGAATCTACTCTTTCTAGGCACCTCAGCTGGTGTACCCACCAAGCAAAGAAACGTCTCCGGGGTCGCTTTGCGAGAAAGCAAGGGGAAGAGCTGGTACCTGATCGATTGTGGTGAGGGCACCCAGCATCAGGTATTGCATACCAAGCTGTCGTTCCATTCTTTGAAAGCCATCTTGATTACCCACGTGCACGGCGACCACTGCTATGGGCTGCCGGGCATACTGGCTAGTGCGGGAATGGGCGGTCGGACAGCGCCGCTGACCATTGTGGCGCCCGCAGGCATCAAGGCGTGGTTGGAGGCCACCTGTGAGGCTACACAGCTATGCTTGCCCTTCGCCCTGGAATTTATCGACTCGGACGAGCTGCCCAGCGTTGAGTTTGAGAGCATTGCGGTGTCCACGTTCAGGCTTTCACACAGGGCGCCGTCCTATGCTTATGGGTTTACGGAGACAAAGGTCGATGCCGCCTTGGACGTGGATAAGCTAGCGCAAAAGGGCATTCCGAGAGGGCCGTTGTGGGGGCAGTTGAAGCAAGGGTTTGACGTTGAGTTTGAGGGGGAGCGGTTAAAAAGCCATGACTTCTTAATCTTCAAGCACAAGCCGAGAAAAGTGGTGATCGCAGGAGACAATGACCAGCCTGAATTGTTGCTTGAAGCGTGCGCGGGGGCACAGGTGCTGGTGCATGAAGCCACCTACACCGAAGAGATGGCCCAGAAGGCCGGTGATGTAGGGCATAGCTACGCCAAGCTTGTCGCCGCGTTTGCCGAATTGGTACAACTGCCCAACCTGGTGCTGACGCACTTTAGCCCGCGTTACCAGCTCAACCCCCATGCGTCGCCTTCCATTGAGGAGATCCGTCAAGAGGCCTTGCGCGTCTACTCGGGCTCGCTTTACCTGGCGCGGGATTTTAGCGAATACATCCTGGATAAATCGGGTCACTTTGCTGAACTGGCATAGCAAGTTTCTCAACTCTTTTTGATGTGTACCATACTAATGCCGAGATAGTGAATTACGAAGATTACCACTGAGGTAGCGCCAATGTTGATGCACAATCCACCCCACCCTGGTGAAGTATTACGCGAGCTTTGTTTGGAGCCCCTAGGCTTAACTGTGACAGCTGCTGCCGAAGCGCTGGGTGTAAGCCGTAAAACGCTCAGTGCCGTGCTGAACGGCAAGGCGGGTATTAGCCCTGAAATGGCTGTGCGGCTTTCTATTGCGTTTGATACTTCTGCGGAAAGCTGGTTGAACCAGCAGTCCCAATACGAGCTTTGGCATGCCGAACAGCATCGCAAAGAGCTTAAAGTAAAGAGGCTGGTTGCCGCTTAAAGCAGCGGTGGTTTAAGTAACCCTGGATTAAGCGGGCCACTTTGCTGAACTAGCGGCTGAATAACTGCTTTCATCCCTCCGCCCCTTGAGTGCTTGCCGCGCAGGTCAGTCGCGGCAATAGCCTTCACCTGTTGCGACTACCAGACAGTATTCCTTTTCCAATAGCCACTTCATGCCGGTGGCTTCGCCGTCGCCCGCACGAAGCAACTGCGGGCCGTCCCCGCGGTTGAAGCTAATGCCCTCGGCGGTGGCCTGACCTTCGAAAGTGCCGATTTGGTCGGCATCCAGGCCGTAGCGCATGTGAAGGCGATAATGTCCCGGGCCTTCAGGCTCGTCCTTACTGATTTCCAGGAATAAACCTTCAACGCCAATCCATCGGCCGACCCATTGATCGGTAACCTGATGGTGGGGCTGGTTTTGCTCGGTTGCAGTATCTGAAGCGGGCGCGTTTGATGCGGTGGTGTTGCTGTTGCTACACCCGCTTATCAGCATCGTAGCGATTAGCGCTAATAATGCTTTTTTCATAGCTGGCTCCTTATCATTACTGGGTGTTGCTCAGTATAGGACGAAATGTACTTTCATCAGTTTGAACGTATTTTGGTATATGTCGATGGGCTATGTGCTGCTGAGGTGTTTTAAAAAGTTACACACCGGCTTGCTGATTATGAACAGGAGTACGCCCGGTGGTTGCTTCAAACACTGCTGAATTTACTTTTGCGCGTGAGGGAATCAATGGGTAGAGTTAAATTAATTTATGAAATCACTGTTAACTAGATATCTTCAGGATTTCCCATGTATTCAGACACCTGGCTTCAACGCTGGTTACCTCTTATCACTGATCGAGCTGACTGCGGGCCAGTCCTAGAGCTTGGCTGTGGTGCCGGTGAAGATAGCGCAATCCTTGTTGGGGCCGGCGTTGACCTTGTCGCACTCGACTTATCTGAAGAGTCCGTAACAACTGCTAGAGGCCGCGTACCACGCGCGAGATTTTTTGTTCAAGACCTTCGCGATCCTTTCCCGCTTGAGAGTGAAAAAGCCAGCGTGGTCGTTGCAAGCCTATCGTTGCACTATTTCCCTTGGGTTGAGACGCTGCGTCTTGTCACTCGTATACGTGACACTCTGACCGATAGCGGCATTCTCCTTTGTAGGTTGAACTCGACAAACGATTATAACTTTGGCGCCTCGGGACACCCCTTGATCGATAAAAACTACTACTCCGTTCATGGCGAGCCCAAGCGTTTTTTTGATCGAAGCTCCATCGAGCACCTTTTCCAAAGCGGCTGGAATATGCTCAGTTTAGAAGAAATGATCACGCACAAGTACGCAATGCCAAAATCGATATGGGAAGCTATTCTAGTCAAAGACGTCTAACGAGTTAAACGGACTACTGTTTTTGATATCTCGGCAGAGAGCTGGCTGAATCATCAGTTCCAGTATGCGCTTTGGTATGCTGACCCATATTGCGAAGAGCTTAACGTGAAGAAGCTTGTTATGGTCTGAAATAGCACATAACCAGGTCATTATCCAGGTGTCATATCCTTCGAGTCGCAGCGGTTTTGCCACTGGTGATGGCAGGCGCTATAAGTTTCTATAGCGCCTGCGATGGCAGACTGCAGACGATTTCCCAAATAGACAAATTTAAATGTTACTTAATATTCCAAGTAAATCCCGGTTAAACTGCTGGTTGGTGACAACACTCTGCTTTAAGTCAAAATTTTCGAAAAAGCTTGGTAAGGAAAGCGCGCCTATAACGGTTGCTGAAAAATAGGGAGCTGACGCTTGTGCGGAAGCTAAGACACTTTGTGCCCCACCTTGACCAGGTGAGGTAGATAACATAAGAACGGGTTTATTTTGAAATACTTTCATATCTATTCGTGATGTCCAGTCAAATAGATTTTTATAGGCTGACGTATAAGTCCCATTGTGTTCCGCGAATGACATTACGATGACATCTGCTTCACCGATATCGTTGTAAAAAGCATGCGCCAATTCAGGGATGCCAGACTCTTTTTCTCTTTCTTCGCTAAATATTGGCATTTCAAAGTCGTTAAGATCGATTAACGAAATATCTGCATCGCTGACTTGTTGTGCTGCATAAAAAGCCAGCTTTTTGTTAATGGAGCTTTTGCTGTTGCTAGCGCCGAAGGCAAGTACTTTCATTTTAAAATCCTCTGAGTTGATTTTTTCAAGGGTGTTGGTTTGGTTTTAGTTACACGTTTTTAATAAAAATGTTATCTGAAGCGATAAGATTGAGTTGGCTTTGACGTAGGGCTATTCTGAAACCTCAACTAAGGTTGAGGTCAAGAGGGGGCGAAAAATAAACTTATAGGCATTTTATTTGAGCTTGAAGAGCTTCCGAATCATACCCGTGTCACTCTTGTTGATTGGGACAAATTGGGCTCTAGGTGGCGAGGCGAGCTAAACAGGAAGATAACGTAGTTAATTGAACTGAGAGATATGATGACAGACTGCATCGGGTGTGGTTGCCTTTCTCTTGATAAGGTGCAAGCTACATTCTTGAAAGCCATGACTCCTTAATCTTCAAACACAAACCAGGGAAAGTCGTGATCGCCGCGTTTGACAAATCAACAGAGCTGCCCACCTGGTGCTGACGAACTTTAGTCCTCGTTACCAGTTCAACCCCCAGCGTCGGAGCCAGTAAGATGCTAAGCCGTGAGTAAGAGGCTTTTGCTTACCAACGCCGTCAATGGGTTGGAAAAAGTGCACAACCGACTAGGCGGGTTGCGCTTAGGTGTTGCTTGATAAAAGCCAAGGCTTAGCGCAGTTTGTGCGCTGATGACCGAACCCAACGAGGAGATCCATCATGCAGAAGTTGAGAATTGACCTAGTGTCCGATGTAGCCTGCCCATGGTGCGCGATCGGCTATCGGCGCTTGGAACAAGCGCTAGAAACCCTTGATGGTGAGATCGACGTTGAGCTCTTCTGGCAGCCCTTTGAACTCAACCCTGACATGCCGCCTGAGGGCGAGCCGATCCTGGAGCACTTGTGCCGCAAATACGGCAAGGATGCTGCCAGCATGGCGCAGTCCCAGCGTGAGATTATGGCGGTGGCCGAAGAGCTTGGGTTAAATTTTCGTGGTGCCCAGGAGCGTCGAGCGAACAATACGTTCGATGCCCACCGCGTGCTTGCGTGGGCTGCAACGCAGAACCTAGAGACGCCCCTGCAATTGGCACTGTTTGATGCCTACTTTGGTGAGGCGAAAAACCCTTCAGACCCAGAGGTTCTACGCGAGAAGGCCATTGAGGTCGGGCTTGACGGTGACGTTGCTGAGTCCATCGCCCGGTCTGATCAGTACGCAGACGAAGTTCGAGCGGCAGAACAGCGATTCATGGAAGCAGGGGTCACTGCCGTGCCGGGATTCATCCTCGACGGGCGCTACCTGATTTCGGGCGCCCAGCCAGCTGAAGTGTTTGTCGATGCGCTTCGTCAGGTGGCCGAAGAGAACGCCAGCCGCTAATGTTTTAGAGGCTCTGGCCTGAGATGCGGCTGGTAAGGCTGGCTCATATTGCAACTTCTTCAGCGCTGGGTTTAAGACTCAAAGTCAGCGCTCAATCCCTTACTGCAAAAACGCCCGCAATGTATCGCTAGCTTGGTCGATGGAAACAACGCCATCCAAATGGCCTCGATCGCCTTCCAGGGTTTCAAGCGTCACCTCAGTGCCATCTGCCTCAATTAGCTCGGCGGTTCGACGCACACCTTCAGGCGCGAAGACGAGGTCGTTTTCGCTATACAGCATCAGTGTCGGTGCTTCGATGGCGGCAAGTCCTTCCTCTAGCGAGTCGCCGTGGCCTGCCATAAAGGTTTGGTTGGCGCGCACCAGATAGAGCAGATGGTTGGCATCGGAGGTGGCCGCACGGGCGGCGGCGATGTCATCCAGCGTTTTCTCAATCGCGTAGCGGGCGTTGATATCCTGGGCTGGGTCGCGTTCTTCGTCGGCCCAATCGCGGTTAAAGGTTTCGTTAGCCCACTGCCAGTGGTTGGCGTTGAGTGTCACCAGTTTCAGCGCTTCTTTTAGCCCGTCGATAGGCGGTTCGCCGTTGTAGTAGTTACCCTCGTTCCAGTTGGCGTCTAAACGAATCGGCGCGGCCCAGGCGCTTAGGGTTGCCAGCAGCCAAGGGTCGGCAACGCCGCCGCCAATCACTGAGATTAGCCGTTCTACTCGGTCAGGATAGGCGCTGGCCCACTCGAAGGCCTGTAGCGCGCCCATTGAGGCACCCATCACCGCATGCAGTGATTCAATGCCTTGGCCTTCGAGTAGCTCGCGCTGTACCTCGACAAAGTCGCGGATGGTGACGACCGGGAAGTCCATGCCCCAGGGCTCGCCGGTGTCAGGGTTGATGGAGGCGGGCCCGGTGGTGGTGACGTTGGGGTCATTGGCATTCAGGTTAACCAGCGTATCCGAGGAGATGATGTAGTACTCATCGGTATCGAGTGGCTTGCCGGGGCCAATGATGGCATCCCAGTAGCCGGTCGGCTGCCCATCTACCTCATAGCGGCCTGCCGCATGACTGGTGCCAGAGAAGAAGTGGGTGATCAGAATGACGTTATCGCGGGCGTCATTGAGCTCGCCGTAGGCTTCCCAACCCACCGTGACGTTGGGGATCGTCTCGCCGCCATGGGTAGTGAAGCTGTCCATTTCAAAGGTCTGCTTCTCGACGACGCCATCCCAGGCCCACAGGGGAGAAGCCAGAAGGAGGCCAAGGCCGGAACAGAGCGTTGCCGTGAACAGCGCGTATCGTGTAGATGCCATAGGGTTGACTTACCTTAAGAGAGGGATAGTTGTGATTGTTTTAGGCCACGGGCATTGGCTTGCCTTTTTGCATAGTTGGTTTTATTTCAACCTAAAATACAAGCAGTAGCTCGCAAGTGACGCAGATGGCATTTTTCCCTGGGGCCAATTGCCCTTGGTGTTGCTCACCACCAATGCCGATGGAGACTGCTTGGATAGTCGCTTGGTGATCCTTTAATTCCCCATTCAAGATCAATATTTCATTAGCGTGGGTAAGCAGTTGCTTGCCATCGTTAAAGCATGTCTTGATTAAACTACCAATACCCAGTATCTGAGCGGTTTCGACCCGATAATCGTTTGCTATAGAAGCAAGCGCGGTTTGAAGGTCCTGATTTGGTCGCAAGGTCAGTAATAGCGCATTCTTTTTATTGATGTTGCTTAAAGTCGTGCTGGGTGAAAATAGCGGAAACCGAGTTTCTTCATCGTAATGAACATCCAGACATGCGCCCTCTATCGCAATACAGTCGACCTGTATATCCTCGGCTAAGTATGATTCAGGCGCGAGTAAGTGCCCAGCGACCACCTGATCACGTTCCTCTTTGCCTTTATCCTTACCACTTACCCCACTCCAGGTTCCGTGACAGTGCATGAAAGGTTTGCCCTCGCGGCGGCCTACATGAATGCCTGCCGTTAAAATTTGAGCCGGTGCACCTAAGTGAAAAGTATCGCTATACCAGGCCGCGTGCTCACCTTTGGGGTCGTCTCCCGGTATCACGTAGCGCAGGGTATCCATTTGCGCGTTGTTAAGGGTGATATAAGCCGATGTAATATTATGTACGCTTAACTCTTTGATAATAGCATCGTGTAAGCTTTGCCCTCCTTTTAAAAGGAGGGGGATGGGTGTTGTGTGGCAAAGCTGGGCCTGATGCCTCTGAGTTATAGGGTGGCCTGGGTGCTGGATAGCCCCCATCTGTGAATCTTTTAGTTGTGATAAGCTCATGACGACTCCTTTATTTCACCGCGTGCCACTAGAGTCTCTCGAATAAGTTTTTTAGTTATTTTCCCATAGGCTGTTTTAGGCATCTCATCCCAAACGACATAGTTTTTGGGCACTTTATAGCGAGAAATTTTCTCGCTAAGCCATTGATTCAAAGACTCTGTATCAAGCTGTTTCCCAGGATAAGGTACACAAACAGCCATACCGACTTCACCCCAAGTGGGGTCAGGTACTCCTAATACGGCCGCTTCTGAAACGAGGGGGTGAGTGAGTAGTTTCTCTTCGATTTCTCTTGGATAGATGTTAGAGCCACCGGATATGTACATATCAGAAACACGCCCGGTTAAATAAACAAATCCCTCTTCGTCCATATGCCCTAAATCGCCCGTTAAGAACCAGCCGTTGCGAAAGCTTTTCCGGTTGGCTTCCGGGTTGTCGAAGTAGCCGGCAAAAACGGCAGGGCCTATCACGGCGATTTCCCCGGTTTCATTGGCAGGAACTTCACGGCCTTCACTGTTTTGGATCTGAACCTGCATGCCTGTGCGCGTGAAGCCACAGCTGCCTGTTTTCATGTGCTGATCCTCAACATGGTGAAAAGTAGGTGGTAGCACAGTAATGTTGCCTGTCACCTCACCAAGCCCGAAATATTGCACTAACACAGGCCCGAGTTTTTCCAGTGCTTTCACTTGGTCGGCCCGATACATGGGTGCACCGGCATAGACCACATAACGCAGTGATGCATGGTTATATTGATCGACACTAGGGTGTTCGATCAGCATTTTGACAATAGTGGGAACCGTAAACAGGTTGGTGACATTCCATTTCTCCACCAATGCCCATATGGATTCGGGATTGAATTTATCCTCCGCTGGGAGAATCGTTTTCACTCCGCTTGCAACTTGTGCAAGTTGATGAACACCAGCGCCATGCGAGAGCGGTGCTACCACAATCGAGGCGTCATCAGCGTTTGTTCCTGGCATCAGGTCGCATAAATGGTTAGTCACCACAAAGGCCATTTGCCCGTGGGTCAAAATAGCGGCCTTGGGTTTTCCGGTCGTCCCAGAGGTGAAAAATAACCAGGCGGGGTCATCTCGGTTGACCTCGCAGGTTGCAATCTCTTCACCTATGAAGCGCTCAACAAGAGTGTCGTAATCATCAGCAAAGTTGCTTTGTCCAATGGAGACAGTAAAGTCGACGACTGGGGCGCAGGCGGTTGCATGGTCAGAAAATTGGGCGCCGCAGAGCAACCCTTTTGCCCCTGATGACTCCGCTAACCAAGCGATTTCTTCCGGTGACTGGCGATAATTGGCGGGCACCCAAATGGCGCCAATTCTCCAGCAGGCGAACATCGCTTCAAACATTTGGTGACAGTTGGAGGATTGAACAAGTAACCGATCGCCTTTGCGTAGTCCCATCTGTTTGTCGAGTGCGTAGGCAAACGCCATGGAGCGCGCTTCCATTTCCTGCCAGCGCCAGGTGCGCGTTCCCCATACAAAGCCGATCTCATTGGCTAGGCGGCGTGCGCTATTGGTCAGGAAATGAGACAGATTCATGACTTTTGTTGAGACCGGTGTCACGCCGTGCTCTAGTGATTGGCTCATTTCATACGCTCCAAAATAGAGACATAATTGGTCACCGCAGCCCCACCCATGTTGAAGACACCTGCTATGTGGGCATTGGGTATTTGCATGTCGCCTGCCTCTTCCATTAGTTGCATGGCAGCCATGACATGCATGGAAACGCCGGTGGCGCCGATGGGGTGGCCTTTGGATTTGAGGCCTCCCGAAGGGTTGACGGGTAAGGCGCCATCTTTATGGGTAATACCTTCCCTAATGACACGATAGCCTTCGCCGGGGGCGGCTAGTCCCATAGCCTCATACTCCAGTAGCTCGGCGATGGTGAAGCAGTCGTGGGTTTCTACGAGAGATAGGTCTGAAAGGCTGAGGCCCGAGGCTTCTAACGCTTGTTTCCAGGCGATAGAGGCGCCTCGGAAAGCCAGAACGTCTCGTCGGGAAAGTGCCATGAGATCATTCGCTTGTGTGCGCGCTCGAAAAGCAATAGCACGCTCTAACTGAGCGGCGGTTTCAGCATCCGCAATAACCAGGGCTGCGGCGCCGTCTGATATGAGAGAGCAGTCGGTACGCCGTAAAGGGCCAGCTACCGTAGGGTTGCGCTCTGAAATGGTGGCGCAGAAGTCGGTGCCGATATCCTTGCGCATTTGCGCCCAGGGATTAGCAACACCATTGGCATGATTTTTGGCGGCAATCATGGCGAGTTCGTATGAGCGGTCACCATACTTCTGAAAGTAGCTTGTGGCTATTTCGCCGAACACGCCCGCAAAGCCTCCTGCGATGTGAGCTTCTTCCTGATGGTAGCTGGCACTCAACAGAATATTGCCCACGTCGGCGGTGGGAGTCGCCGTCATTTTTTCGGCGCCAACGACTAATGCAATACGCCCGCGTCCTGATTCAATAAAATCGAGTGCGCCATGCAGCGCTGCGCTTCCCGTTGCGCAGGCATTTTCGTAACGCGTTGCAGGGGTGTGCGCAAAGCGTTCATCGCCCATGGCCACAAGAGCTGCCTGGAAGTCCTGGGCAGAAAAGCCATTGTTGTAGACTCCGACGAAAATGCCATCAATGGCTTCGTGGGCAACTCCAGCGTGAAGCAGAGCCTCCTGAATTACGCCCTGCATAAGGGTTTCGGTGTTGGGTTCGGGCAGTTTTCCGAAAGGGGAATGGCCCCAGCCGACGATATGCGCTTTTGTCATTATGTGCTCCTAGCTAAGGGGTTGCGGGTGTTTGATATCTTAAAAATTCAGCGGCTAACAGATCTTCAATCGCGAGAGCTTCTTCTTGTAATCGCGGCACAAGGTTTTGCGATCTTCTCGGTTCCTGCATGCGGCTCTGTATCGCGGCCAGAGAGAGTGAGCCCGCCAGTACGCCATCGGGCCAGCGTAAGGCAATGCCAATGCCCCAGGAGTCAGGAAATACCAAACCAGGGTTAATTGCGTAACCCTGGGACCGGGTTTCGTCAACCAGGCTTAACATACGGCTCGGGATTAGCCGAGGGTATTGCTGTTCGAGGAGGGGGCGTTGCGCGTCTAAAATTTGGGTGATTTCACGGTCAGGAAGAGCCGCCAGCATGGCAAGTGAGCCTGCCCCGACCCCTAAAGGATGGTACGCACCTTGTGTCAGGGCATGGGTGCGAATGGGGTAAGCACCATCCTCACGGTATAAGCACAGCGAATGGTGGCCTCTGCGAATGGAAAGGCAAGCGGCATCTTCGGTTGATAGCGCCAAGCGCGCGACATTGCGAGTAGCGAGGCGCGTCAAGTTATGTAGCTCTGAGGCTCTTTGTCCCAGTAAGTAAGCCTCCGGGCCTAAGTGGTAATGCTGATTGGCGGGCGACTGCTCAACCATCCCTGCATTGATCAACGCAAGCAGTAAGCGCCTCACCGTGGGCTTATTCAAGCCACAGGACTTGGTTAAATCAGTAAGCGAGCTACCCTTATCTGCTTGTCGAGCAATTAGGCTTAATAAACTGAGCGCACGATCAACACTTTGCGCACCAGCCGTCGTGCTTCCATTTGATAAAGCTTTTAGTTCCATATTATGAACCATCTTTTGTTTTCTGTTTCGCCTGTAAAGCTTATTTTGCAGATAATTTGACTTTTTGAAATGCCTTTGGCAAATTTTTATTGTCGTTAATACAAAATGCGTTCCATATTGTGGATCAATAATAATCAAGTGCGACAGCACAAGCACGTCAGAAGGAATACAACACAATGAAATACTTTAGTTTTCGTAAGCTTGTATGGGCTGCTTCCGCTGCTGGACTGGTGCTCGCCAGTACTGCATCTGCTGAGACATTGCGGCTTTCTCATAACACGGGAGATGCCACTTCGTGGCACTTGGGGGCAGAGCGGTTTGCTCAGTTATTAGACGAAGCTTCCGAAGGTGAGCTAAATGTGCGGGTTTTCCCCAATGCACAGCTTTCGGGCGGTGATCAAATGCGCCAAGCTGAGATGGTGGGCCGTGGTGCGCTTGATCTGCTCATCACGTCTGCTATCAATGTCACTCCTCTCGTGCCGGAAATGGCGGTTTTCTCGCTACCGTATCTCTATGCAAATTACGACCAGGTTGATGCCACAACCCAGGGTGAACCTGTTGAGTTGCTTGAAGCCATAATGGAAGAGAAGGGAATTGTGGTGCTGGCTTGGGGGGAGAATGGTTTTAGGGAGTTAACCAATAGTGTACGACCTATTCGTACCCCAGAGGATATCCGTGGGCTCAATATACGTGTTGCAGGCCCCATGTATGTCGATGTCTTGAATGAACTTGGGGCTAATCCCCAACAAATGCAGTGGACGGAAACGATGACCGCCTTGCAGCAAGGCGTGGTGGATGCACAAGAGAACCCCATTGGGGCTGTTATTATCCCTCAGCAAATTTATGAAGTGCAGGATTATTTGACTACTTGGCACTACTCTTATGATCCCCTGTTTTTGGGCATATCTAAGCAACGTTGGGAAGGATTCGACGAAAAGACTCAAGAGATAATCCAGCTTGCTGCAGAGCAGGCAATGGCCTACCAGATAGAGGTAACTCGAGAAAGTACCGCTGATGGTTTGGAGTTTCTGAGCGAACAAGGCATGCAAATTACTGAGCTGTCAGAGGATGAAATTGCGGCGTTTCGTGCTGAAACGGTACCGGCTTTTGACCTGTGGGCTGAGAAAATAGGCCCTGAGATTGTGTCGGCCTTTGTTAATGCGGTGGAAGAGAACGGTAACTGATCCCAGCTGTTTCATGCTTGGTCTGGATAACGCTCCAAGTAATTTATTGGAGCTTTATCCGCAATTGATAGAGGTGCCGTAACATGAAATTTATGCTGCGAGAGGCAGAAAAAATATTCTGTGCAGTGCTTTTTATGGGCATGACCCTGTTGGGGTTTGCCAATGTCGTTGTTCGCTATGGGACTAACTATTCTCTGGCTGCTACAGAAGAGCTACTGACAAATGGTTTTTTGATTCTGACTATTTTTGGTGCGGCTATCGCGGCGCGAAGGGGAGAACACTTAGCCGTTTCGCTTTTCTACGATTTATTACCGGCCAGCCTACGTAAAATCGTTTTTCTGCTGTCTGGTCTTTTTTCAGTCGCATTGTTGGCACTATCTGCTTACTTTTCATGGGAAGTGCTGATGAATCAGCTAAGTTCAGGCATGCGTTCTTACGGGTTGGGGTTGCCTGCTTGGTATTATCATGTGGCTATTCCTTTCGGTTTTGCACTGATCATAGTTCGCTATCTGCAGCGGCTATGGGATGAGCAGCGAAATCGTGATAGTGAGTGCGTGGGAGGTGCGAATGTTTGAGGTATTCGCCACACTCTCTTCAGGTTCTCAGATGATTCTGGTGTTTTTTCTACTCTTACTATTGCGTGTGCCGGTGGCTTTCTCGCTGGGTCTCTCTGCTATTTATGCTATGTGGCATATGGGTTTTGGGCTAGATATGGTAGGTGACCTGATTGCTACCGGGATAACCAAGTTCTCTCTACTTGCAATCCCATTTTTCATCCTGGCCGGTACCTTGATGGGAGTGCTGGGAATTGCCGAACGCATGGTGCTTTTTTTTAGAGTTCTCGTTGGCGGTTTGCCTGGCGGAATGGGGGTCGTGGGAACAGTGGTTTGTCTTTTCTGGGGTGCCGTCAGTGGTTCGGGGCCTGCATCTGTGGCTGCAATTGGCCCCATGATTATTAAAGGGATGGAAGAAGATGGCTATCGTAAGGCTTATGCTGCAGGTTTAGTGTGCACGGGAGCGGCTCTCTCGATAGTGATTCCACCCTCAATAGGACTGGTCATTTATGGAGTGATTGCAGAGACCTCCATTTCCAAGCTTTTTCTTGCGGCCATTATTCCTGGCCTATTGATGGGGGGCATCATGATATTAACCCTGCCGCTAGGACGTGATAAAGGCGCTAAGACTGGCAAGGTTGATGAGCTGTGCCTGGCAACCATGGGTGACCTTGTTGATACGAACCTCTCTTATAAAAAAAGACTTTGGAGCACATTTCGTGACTCTTTTTGGGGGCTACTAACGCCTGTCGTTATTTTGGGCGGAATATACTCTGGGGCCTTTACACCAACAGAAGCAGCGCTGGTGGCTACCGTCTATGCGTTGTTTGTGGGTGGACTTGCTTACCGCACATTAACCTTAAAAAAGTTATATGAGGCGCTAAGCGATGCAGCTGCATCATCATCTGTTGTTATGTTGGTAGTTGCGTATGCCAGTTTGTTCGGTTGGGTGGTGACCGTTGATGACCTTGTCGGAACCTACTCTGGACTGCTACTTGGTCTTAGCAGTAACGAGTGGGTCATTCTACTAGTAATAATGTTGATCTTGCTTATTGTGGGGATGTTCATGGATGCGGTCACCGTCATGTTCATTTCTTTGCCAATTTTTATGCCGGTTGTCCATGAAATGGGGTGGGATCCTATATGGTTTGGCGTGCTGTTAATGATCAACCTTTCGATAGGCCTGATTACACCGCCGGTAGGAATTAATCTTTATGTGGCTGCCAATGTGACCAAATTATCAATTGAGAGCGTAGCAAAAGGAGCACTACCTTTTGTATTTACCTGCTTGCTAGGGCTCGTAATCGTTGCCGCTTTCCCAACCCTTTCTTTAATGCTCATAGAAATATTTCGTTAACTAACTTTTACTAAGGCTATAGTGATGATAACAACAAAGCGTATTGCAGTAGTAACAGGTGCTGCACGTGGTATTGGACTGGCAACGACTCAGCTCTTTTTGGAACAGGGTTATGAAGTGCTTATGGTTGACCGTGATGCACCAGAACTTGAGAAGGTTGCCGCTAAGCTGGAAAACGCCTATGCGTGGGTATATGACATATCGGAGCCAGATGATATCGCTCATTTAGCGCAAGAGGTGGAGAATCAATACGGACGAGTTGATGCATTGGTCAATAATGCCGGTGTTGCCGATTTTCGCCCGTTAGAAGAAACCACTTACGAAATATGGCGACGGGTTATGGCGACTAATCTGGATGGTATTTTTCTTACTACGCAGTCACTATTACCTCTGCTCAAGGCGGCCAAAGGTGCGATTGTTAATATTGCCTCTATCTCGGGTCTAAGGGCCAGTACATTGCGTGTGGCTTATGGTACTTCCAAAGCGGCCGTCATTCATTTGACTCAACAACAGGCAGCCGAGCTAGGCGAACATGGCATCAGGGCTAATTGTGTGGCGCCAGGTCCAGTAGATACCAAGCTTGCGCTGGCTGTCCACACTCCTGAAATTCGCGCTGCTTATCATGACGCTATTCCCTTAAATCGCTACGGCAGTGAGCGAGAAATTGCTGAGATGATTGTATTTCTTTGCTCTGAGAAAAGTGGTTATGTTACCGGGCAAGTCATTGCCGTGGATGGTGGGTTTCAGTCAACTGGGGTTGGTTTGCCAGCCCTCCGAAACCTCTCAGTAAAAGCCTGAAGTTCCATTAGGTCGTAGATTTTTTTACGATAAAAGTACCTGCTACTTGCTCTTCATGAAAATAGTGCTGGCTCTTTGAAAGAAGCCAGCCTCTCATCATTGTGAGTGTTTCCACCACCGCTGGTGTTACCACATCTTAAACGGATTCAGCCCATTAGCTTGCTGCATCATCATGCGTTTGGCGAACGGGAAGCGCTCGGCTATTTGCAGGCTTAGATCGCCTAGTTGGCGCAGCGGCTTGGCGCCGGTAAACAGGTGGTGAAAGCTGTCGGTGGCGGCGATCATCGCTTGGTTGGCCGCGCGGCGCTGGCACTCAAAGCGGAGTAGGTTGACATAGTCGCCGGGGTCGCGGCCCTGGATAATGATCTCGGCAAGGGTGTCGGCGTCGTGCAGGCCGATATTTAACCCCTGGCCTGCCAGCGGGTGCACCACATGGGCCGCGTCGCCAATGAGTGCCAGGCGCTTTCCGATATAGCGGTGGGCATGTTGGCGCTTGATGGGGAAGCTGGCCCGGGCGACGATGCGGATGAGGTTGCCCAGGCGTTTAGGGAAGGCCATTTCGATGGCTGCTTTAAGTGCCTCATCGTCCAGCTGTTCGCGGGCTTGGGTGGTGTTATCTGTGTCGTACCACACCAAGGAAGCGCGATGGCCGGGCAATGGCAGCATGGCGATGGGGCCCGTGGGGGTGAAAACCTGCCAACTGACATCCTGCTGGGGCAGCTCGGTTTCCACGTTAATGATCATCGCCCGCTGATGGTAGTCGTGGCTACTAACGTTGATCCCCGCTAGCTCACGTAGGGTCGATTGCGCGCCGTCGGCGCCGACGATCAAACGGGCGCTTAGAGTTTTGCCATTATCCAGCTCCAGCAGACGGCCAGTGCTTGAGGTGATCGTGCTTAACGGCGCGCTTTGGGTGTAGCAGGTGACGCTGGGCAGTTGTTCTAGCCGTTGCCATAGCGCGTACTGCAACGTGCGGTTTTCGATAAAGATGCCGAAGTCATCCATGCCACTATCCTGAGCGGAAAACAGCGAATGGCCGGTGCCGTCCTGGTTGGAGACATCGATATGCCGAAAAGGGCAGCAACGCTCCTCAGGTAACGTCGTGCCGCTGGCCTTAACGAACGCTAACGAGCGCGCATTCAGCGAGGAAATACGCAGGTCATAGTCACCGCTAGGGGGAGTAGGGGAATCGCCGTGCTCCACCAGCCCTACGGAGAAGCCCGCATGACCCACGCGGGCCGCCAGGGCGGCGCCCACCATGCCGCCACCGACAATAATAATGTCATGATCGTGCTGCATAAGAGTATCTCCTGGGTGCACAATAACCGTTAAAGGGCGCGTTGCATGGCCCGCTGTTGCTATACAGTATCGTTGAGTTTGAGCCACATTGCCTAGAGGTGAACGATTGACGCAGGCCGTGGAAATTGCAGAAAGCGTTGCCCAGGCGGGCGAGGAACTGGCTGATTTTATTCAGCGGCACCCCAAACTGTGGGTGATTACCGGTGCCGGTGTGAGTACCGACAGTGGCATTCCGGACTATCGTGACGCGGATGGCCAGTGGAAGCGGCCACCCCCAGTGCAGCATGGCGATTTTATGAGTTCTCATCACGTTCGCCAGCGCTACTGGGCCCGCGCGCTGATCGGTTTTAGCGCCATGCGCGAAGCCCAAGCCAGCGGCGCACACCGTGCGTTGGCCGCGCTGGAGTCACAGGGTTATATCCAGCAGTTGGTGACTCAAAACGTTGACCGCTTACATCAGCGCGCCGGTTCCCGCCGGGTGATCGACCTCCATGGCCGGGCGGACATGGTGAAGTGCATGGTGTGCGACTACCAAATGATGCGCCACGCCATGCATGCCGAAATGGCGCGCATGAATCCGAGCTTTACTGGTTTGCAGGCGGGGCACGCTCCGGATGGCGATGCCGACCTGGAAACCGACTTCAGCACCTTTCGCATTTTCGACTGCCCACGCTGCAGCGGCATCCTGAAGCCCGATGTGGTGTTCTACGGCGATGTGGTGCCCGCCGAACGGCGGCTGGCAGCGCAGGTGGCGCTGGCCGAGTCGAATGCGGTGCTGGCAGTGGGCACCTCATTGATGGTGTTTTCCGGCTACCGTTTCTGCCGCGCCGCCCATGAGCGGGGCATGCCGCTAGCATCGCTATCGCTCGGCGTGACCCGTGCGGATGCGCTGTTAACCTACCAGTGGCGGGCGCCGTTGACGCCGGTGCTCGAGCAGGCTGTGAGCTGTTTGCAGCGGCGTTTACTTGACTAAAGTGCTAGGGTATTAGGTAGATATCGCCATCAATAGCGGAGCCTATCGTGCTGCCATTCGAACATCTCTATTCCACCTTGCCTGAACCCCTCTGGGTCGCCACCCAAGCAACGCCTGTGGCCAGCCCGGAGCTGATTGCGTTCAATGCGCCGCTTGCCCATGAACTGGGGGCCAAAGAGATACCTGACTCAACAACGCTTGCCGATTGGTTTAGCGGCAACCAGCCCATGCCGGATGCCAAGCCGGGCGCCTTAGGTTACGCCGGGCATCAGTTCGGCAACTTTGTGCCGCAACTGGGCGATGGCCGTGCGCTGTTGCTGGGCGAAGTGATCGATCAGAATGGCGTTCGCCGCGATGTGCAGCTAAAAGGCAGCGGCCGCACACCGTTTTCCCGTGGTGGCGATGGTCGTTCGCCGTTAGGGCCGGTGCTGCGTGAGTACCTGGTCAGCGAGTTCATGGCCGCCATGGGGATTCCCACCACCCGTGCCCTTGCGGCCGTGGCGAGCGGCGAGCGAGTGGTCCGGCAAATGGCTGAGCCTGGCGCCGTCTTTACCCGCGTGGCGAGTAGCCATATTCGCGTGGGCACCTTTCAGTTTGCCGCTGCACAGCGGGATGAAGCATTGCTCAAAGCCCTGGCGGATCATGTGATTGCGCGCCACTACCCGGATGCCGCCAACGCAGAAGATCCCTATATGGCGCTGCTGGAAGCGGTGGTCGCTCGTCAGGCGGTGCTGATTGCCCGCTGGATCAGCGTCGGCTTTATTCACGGCGTGATGAATACCGATAACTGCAGCATCGCCGGCGAAACCATCGATTACGGCCCCTGCGCCTTTATGGAGCAGTTCGATCCGCAGAAGGTGTACAGTTCCATCGATCAAGGCCGACGCTACGCCTTTGCCAACCAGCCAGCGATTGCTCAGTGGAATCTGGCCCGCTTTGCCGAAACGCTGCTGCCGTTGATGCGGGAAGAGGGCGACGCGGTCGTGGAGCAGGCCACTGACGCCATCCGGCGCTTTGAATCACTGTTCAGCGCCGAGCAAGTCCGCCTGCATGCCGATAAGCTCGGTTTAGCGGCGGAAAGCCCCCAAGCCGAAGCGCTAATGGAAGGCCTCGAAAGCCAGATGCACCAGGGGCGGATGGACATGACCGCCACCTTTGACGCGCTCACGCAATACACTGCCTCGCCGAGTGATGAGAGCCGTGAGGCACTGCTGGCGCTGACGACTCAGCCTGGCGAGTTGACCGCGTGGCTGGATACCTGGCAGCAAGCGCAGATAGCCAGCCAAGATAGTGAGCGTTTTGCGGCCATGCGAAGCGCCAACCCGGTCATTATTCCCCGTAACCACCGGGTTCAAGAGGTCATTGATGCCGCTTACGACGGTGATTTTGCGCCTTTCCACACCTTATTGGCAGTGGTGACTAAGCCGTTCGATGAATCTGTTGAAGCGCGCCGTTTAGCGGCGCCCGCCACGGAAAATGAGCAGGTGCTAAGAACCTTCTGTGGCACATAACGCCTATGCTAGACTGTGTTTTTTTACAGTTGGAAGGCTAGCCGGTGCGCAAAATCATTCACTGCGACTGTGACTGCTTTTATGCAGCAGTGGAAATGCGCGATAATCCCGCGCTGCGGGATATACCGATTGCGATTGGCGGCAGCGTCGAGCAGCGCGGGGTGGTCGCCACCTGCAACTATCCCGCCCGCGAATTTGGCATTCACTCGGCCATGCCGATGGCTCAGGCACTCAAGCGCTGCCCGCATCTCACCGTGATCCGCGGTGAGATGGCCAAATACAAAGAAGTTGCCCGCCAGGTCTTCGCCATTTATCGCGATGTGACTGAACTGATCGAACCGCTCTCCCTGGATGAGGCCTTTCTGGATGTCTCGGAGGTCACCCAGCATCACGGCAGCGCGACGCTAATGGCTGAAGCGATCCGTGAACGGGTCAGCCGCGAAGTGGGGATCACCGTTTCGGCGGGCGTAGCGCCCAACAAGTTTCTGGCCAAAATTGCCAGCGACTGGAACAAACCCGACGGCCTGTGCGTGATTACGCCGGATAAGGTCGATAGCTTCGTACAACAGTTGCCGGTCAAGAAAATCCACGGGGTAGGACCGCGCACGGCCGAGAAACTGGCGGGGCTGGATATTCACACCTGCGCTGACCTGCGTACCCGCACGCTAACCGACCTGGTCGAGCACTTTGGCCGTTTTGGACGGCGGCTGCATGAGCTAAGCTGGGGGCGGGACGAGCGCCCAGTGAAAACCCACCGGGAGCGCAAATCGATTAGTACCGAGCAGACCTACTCTCAGGATTTACCCTCTCTTAATGCCTGCCGCCAAGAGCTCCCCGCGCTGATCGAAGATTTAGAGCGCCGCTATGCACGGCTTGACCCGCCACTGGCGGTGCGCGGGCTAATCGTAAAAGTGAAGTTCAACGACTTTACTCAAACCACCGTCGAACACGCCGACCCCGCGCCTAACCTTGAACAGTTTGAAAGCCTGCTTAACGTTGGCTGGGCACGCGGCGAGCGCCCCGTGCGTCTGCTTGGCGTGGGGTATCGGCTGGCGGACAACAGCCAGGAGCATCAGCTGTCGTTGTTTTAATTAGCCTGTTAATCCTTTTGTCGATTGACGCTCATGCAGTAGCGCGTTAAAACAGATGTATGATAGGCGGCATAAATAACCATGTTTCACATTAGCCGTCTTCCTGCCTTTTTTAACGCGCGAGCCTTGCCATGTCTGCTAATGCTGCCCAACGTCCCCGTTTAGTGTTTGCCCATGCCAATGGTTTTCCGGGCTTAAGCTATCGCAGCCTGCTGAACCCACTGGCAGAGACCTTTGATCTGCACCCTCTGGATCGCCTGGGTCACCACCCTGACTACCCCGTTAATCATAACTGGGGCAACTTGGTGGATGAGCTGCTGAGCTATCTACCCGAGACGGATACGCCGCTTCTGGGCGTGGGGCACTCTTTGGGTGGCACGCTAATGGCCATGGCCGCGGATAAGCAGCCCGAGCGCTTCTGCGGGGTGATTATGCTTGATCCCCCTTTGATGCTGGGGAAGGACGCCTGGGCAATGAAAGCCGCCAAGCGGTTTGGCTTTGTGGATCGGGTTACTCCTGCTGGAAAAACCTTGGGGCGGCGCACCGTGTGGCCGAGTCGCGAAGCGATGGCAAGCTCGCTGGGTCGCCGGGGGCTGTTTCGTCGCTTTACCCCGGAGGCGCTCAACGACTACATTGAAGCAGGGACGCGTTTGCTAAACGATGGCAGTGCAGAACTGACCTTTGATCCTGGTATTGAGGTGGAAATTTTCCGCCACCTGCCGGATCACCTCTCGCGCCTGCCGCAGCGTTTGGGCGTGCCGTTAGAACTGGTGGCGGGCAAAGAGTCCCACCTATTGACCGCTTCACGTATAAAACGCTTGAAGCGTAGAGGGCTATCGGTGAGTGAAGTCCCCGGTACGCATATGTTCCCGATGGAGCATCCGGACGAGACCCGTGCCGCTATTTTGGCTGCCTGGCAGCGTTTATCCAGCGTCCGTCAGCCCCAAAACACAGCGTAAGGAGGCGTTATGTATCTTTCCGTACAGCTTAGCTATTACCCGTTGGCCGATGACTTCAAGCCGGTGGTCAAAGAGGTGGTGAAACGCCTTGAGGCGACAGGGTTGGAAGTACACCCGAATCGCATGAGCACCCAGGTATTTGGCGAGTTCGATGCGGTCATGGCGGGACTGAGCGAGGTGATGAAGTGGTCGTTCGAAACCCACGGCAAAGCGGTCTTCACGGCTAACTTCCTCGAAGGCGATCGTCGGCCACGCTAATCACGCAGCATAGGCAACGCCGCCCACTGGTCGGCGTGTCGTTGTCTGGTCCGTTCGCGTCGCTATGGGACATAAATGGTTCCCAAATGACTGTAGTTTAATCCCTATACCAATCAAAATAGGGGTTAAAAGAATGTTCCATCCTGCTGATTTAAATAACAAATTCCCTCATGCGGGTAAAAAGCTCTCGATAGCGCTAGGGGCGCTACTCGTCAGTGGCTATGCGCATTCCCAGTCGGTCAGTATGGACTTCTCCAATGAGTATAATGCTTCCTCCATTCATGCTCAGGGCGATGCCTATTTTATTGATAAGCTTGCCGAATTAACCGATGGCGATATTGATATCACGCTGCATACGGGGGGCTCGCTCGGCTTTAATTCCGGTGATCATTTTTATGGCGTGGCCGATGGCGCCGTCGAGATAGCTGATACCCTCTCGGGCACCATGAGCGGCATCGATTCGCTATTTCTACTCTCTTCGCTCCCCTTTATTGTCGACGACGTTGCCGATGCGCGGCGACTTTATGACATAGCGAAACCCTATTACGAAGAGGTGTTCGCCGATAATAACCAGGTGCTGCTGTATGCCTCGCCCTGGCCGCCGAGCGGTATCTGGTCGGAAGACGAGGTCGCGAGCCAGGACGATCTTGAGAGCCTGAAGATTCGCACCTTTGACCGTAACGGTACCGAGACATTTAGAAATGTAGGTGCCTCGCCGGTCAGCCTGTCCTGGGCCGATGTGGTACCCCAACTGGCCACCGGCGGTATCGAGGCGGTGTTAACGTCCGCCGAAGCGGGGGCCAATGCCAGCTTTTGGGAGCACCAGAATTACTTTGCCGGGGTTCAGTACGCCATTCCTCTTAACATGGTGCACATGAATCGCGATGCGTTCGAATCGCTTACCGACGCTCAACAGGATGCGGTCATGGAAGCGGCCAGCCAGACCGACCAACATAACTGGGGAGCGGTTGAAACGCGTACCGAAGAGAATTACCAGACGCTGGGTGAGCACGACGTCGTGATCAGTGATCCCGTTTCGGACGAGCTGCTGACGCCTCTCAAAGAAGCCGCCAGTGGCGTGGTCGAGAGCTGGCTGGAGAATACCGGTGATGACGGCGAGTCAATCCTGAGCGAGTTCCGAGGCGCTGAATGAGGGCGCTCAACATCCTTGAGCGTATCTCTCAACTGCTCAATAGGGTCGGTGCTGTCATTGCCGTGCTGCTCATTATTTATATGCTCGGCCATATCCTGTTAGAGATAGCGCTGAGGCTGTTTGGCCACTCGACATTTATCCTCGATGAGTATATCGGTTATGCCGTGGCTACGATGTCATTTTTAGGCCTGCCTTATGTGCTGGAGAAGGGCGGGCTGATCCGTGTCTCTCTGCTTCTGGAACGCTTTCCTGAAACCAGGCGCTGGCCGCTGGAGCTATTCAGCAGCTTGGTAACGGCAGGCTGCTTTGTGTGGCTCTCGACCTTCTGGTTTCAGAATGTTCTGCGTAGCTACAGCCGCGGCACCGTCAGTGAAACCATGGCAGAGACGCCTATTTGGCTGCCGGAGAGCGCCATCCTCGTGGGCATGTGGTTAATTTCCATCACGCTGTTAGTCAGAGCCCTAAAAATAATGGCTCTGCGTTCAGGCTACTCGTCTAGCGTCAATTGAAGCAGCGACTAATAGGAAAGGCGTTATGGATATTTTTTGGTCGGCCGTCGGGGTCGGCGTACTGCTGTTGTTCTTTTTGTCGATGGGCACCTGGATTTTTGCATCCATGCTGGCCGTGTCCATTGGCTCGCTTTGGCTGTTTGGCGACTTCGGTGCTGATCGTATCGGTCTGATTTTTTCGCGAATTCTCTATCGTGCCAGTAATAGCTGGGAGTTATCGGCTATCCCGCTGTTTATATTGATGGGCGAGCTGATTTTTCGCTCCAATATTTCCGAGCGGCTTTTCAAAGGGCTGGTGCCGATCACCCGCCATTTGCCGGGCGGCATTCTCCACACCAACGTGCTTGGCTGTACGCTGTTTGCGGCGGTGAGCGGCTCCAGCGCGGCGACGACCGCGACGATTGGCAAAATCACCACCCAGGAGCTGAAAACGAGGGGGTACGATCGCAACCTATCGATCGGTTCGCTGGCGGGCGCCGGTAGCCTGGGGCTGTTGATTCCGCCTTCGATCGTGATGATCGTCTATGGCGTTCAGGCGGAAGTCTCTATTAGCCAGCTGTTCATGGCGGGGGKAGTGCCGGGCCTGTTAATTGCGCTGCTGTATAGCGTGTATATCGGCGCGAGGACCTATTTGTCGCCGTCGTTGGCACCCAAACAGGCGGCGACTGACCAGAGCGTAGGGCAATCCATTCTGCTTCTGCTGCCCGTGCTGGTGTTGATCAGCATCGTGATTGGCTCTATCTATAGCGGTATTGCCACACCCTCAGAGGCGGCGGCGGTGGGCGTGGCCGCAACGCTGGTGCTGCTTGGCGTCGAGCGCCAGCTTTCGGCGCGGCTGTTTATCGAGGCGTTCAGAGGCACGTTAATCACCAGTATCATGGTGTGCAGCCTGTTGATTACCGCCACGTTGCTCTCCACGGCGATGGGCTACCTGCTCCTGCCCCGGGAGCTTGCGGAGTGGATCGCCGCGCAAAACTTTACCCCGATGTCGTTGTTGCTGGCGCTGGCGGTTTTCTATGTGGTGCTGGGGCTTTTCCTGGACGGTATTTCGATCACCGTGATGAGCCTGCCGATTACGCTGCCGATCGTACTGCTGGCGGGGTTCGATCCCATCTGGTTTGGCATCTTCCTGATCATCATGATCGAGCTTGGCCAGATAACGCCTCCAGTCGGATTCAACCTGTTTGTGCTGCAAAGCCTGACGGGGGAAAGCATCAGCCGGGTGGCCCTGGCAGCGCTACCTTTCTTCCTGCTGATGTGCGTGGCGGCCTTGATCATCAGCTTATGGCCGGATATTGCCTTGTGGCTGCCTCGCTTTATGGCGGAATAAGCAGGTTAGGTATCCACACAAGTAAAAACGCCGCCCCAAATTTGGGCGGCGGTTTGGTTCTTGCTGACTAACGCTTAATTACACCAGCGAATCCAGGCAGGACTCAATAATATCCAGGCCTTCATTGAGCACGTCATCTTGAATGGTGACGGGCATTAGGAAGCGGATGGTGTTGCCGTACATGCCGCAGGAAAGAAGGATCAAACCCTCTTCGCGGGCTTTCTTGCATAGCGCGGCCGCTAGTTCTGGGTTAGGCGTGTGATCGGCTTTGTTCGACACCAGTTCAAAGGCAGCCATGGCGCCCATGTTGCGCACGTGGTCGATGCAATCAAACTTATCTGCCCAAACGTTGAAGCGCTTGGCCAACTTGTCGCCCAAAGCCTGGCTCTTCTCCAGGATGCTCTCTTCTTCAAACACTTCCATGACCGCCAACGCGGCCGCACAGGCGGTAGGGCTGCCGGTGTAGGTGCCGCCCAATGAGTTAGGGCCTGAAGCATCCATCACCTTGTCAGTACCTACAATGGCGGAGATCGGCATGCCGTCGGCCATACTCTTGGCCATGGTCATAATGTCCGGCTCAACGCCGCTATGCTCGATGGCAAACATTTTGCCGGTACGGCCAAAGCCTGACTGCACTTCATCGACTATCATCAGCATGCCGTGCTCATCGCAGATTTCGCGAACCTTGGTCAGGAAGCTGGTAGAGGCCGGGTAGAAACCGCCTTCGCCAAGCACCGGTTCGAGCACGATGGCCGCGGTATCTTTGGGGTTGGCATCGGTTTTCAGCGTCATTTTCAGGCCGCGAATGGCTTCGTCTTCGCTAACGCCGTGGTAAGGCACCGGGTAGGGCGCACGGAAAACGGTGCCCGGCATGGGGCCGAAGTCGCTCTGGTAAGGCGCCACCTTGCCGTTCATGGCCATGGTGAAGAAGGTACGGCCGTGGTAGCCGCCATCGAAGCAGATAACGTTAGAACGGCCAGTGGCGGCGCGGGCGATCTTGACCGCATTTTCCAGCGCTTCCGCACCCGAGTTGGCCAGCATGACTTTGGCATGGCCACGAACGGGCACGATGTGACTGAGTTTTTCCGCGACTTTCACGTAGCCTTCATAAGGCATGACCGTTTGGCAGGTATGCATCAGCTTATCGAGCTGGGCTTTTACCGCTGCGACCACTTTGGGGTGACGGTGACCTACGTTGAGTACGCCAATGCCGCCTGCGAAGTCGATAAAGCGGTTGCCGTCCGCGTCCCAGATTTCAGCGTTTTCAGCGTGGTCGGCGAACGCCGTTGCGGGGCTTGCAGCGCCAGCAGCGACGTATTTATGTTTTAGCTCGTTTAGTTCGGCATTGCTGCTCATGGCTTACTTCCTAATTGATGAGGATTGATCTTTTAGCATAGTGCTTAATAGGGGTGCCTGATAGGGGCCTGATTGTGAAGTTTAAAAGCGTTGCTTACATGAATGACGAGGCAATGACAACACGATTACGCCCCGTCTGTTTAGCTTGGTACATAGCTTTATCAGCACGATCAAGTAGCCGTTTGCCCGAGGCTTCAACGTAGCTGGCAATCCCCGATGAGAGCGTCACCGTTAATTGGTGCTTAGTAAACGTTTGTTGCGCGACGCTTTCACGAATGCGTTCCATGCCTTGGTAGGCTTCTTCAGAATTTACGCCTGGCATAATGATTAAAAACTCTTCACCGCCCAATCGTATGTGCAAATCGGTATCGCGCAGTACAGCACTCACTAAGGAGGTGATCTGTTGTAAAACGCTATCGCCCGCGCTGTGCCCATAGGTATCGTTGATCGCTTTGAAGTCATCCAGGTCATAGATCGCGATGCTGAAAGGTGTTCCATACCGCTCGCAGCGCTTGATCTCTTCATCCAGGCGCTGCAAACCGGCACGACGGTTGAGCAGCTCCGTTAGCTCATCGTGGTGAGCCAAATGATCCAAGCGCTCATTAGCCTGCTTGAGCCGCTCTTCTAGCTGTTTGCGCTGGGTAATGTCGATTATGAAAGTGACTTTACGCGGTTCGCCGTCGTCAGCCTCAATACGCGCAGCTTCGGCGATGATGGTGCGTCTTCCGCCGTTTTTGAGAACCACATCCCACTCTTGGCGCAGCTCTTGATCCTCGTTGCCCTGCATAAACTCAGTATGCAGCGCTGATAAAATCGCATGGTTCTCTTCGGGCACTACGTGGGTAAGGTGCTGGCCTAAAAGCTCTTCCTGCCGGTAGCCATAAAATTCACAGTAAGCTGGATTGACCATTTCAAAGTGACCCGAAGGGGTTGTAATACAGATTCCAATCGGTGCCGCTTTGATAACGTTTTCGGTATTGCGCTTTGAGCGGTTAAATAACTGGTAGAGTCTGTCGAGACTAATCTCTTTCATACACCGCTCCTGAGCTGCTATCTACTTCATTTTTTAACCCCACTAATAGCGGAACAATATTGGTGCACAAAGTGTTAATCGCCGGTTTTGCGTAGTAGAAACCCTGCTGATGAACAATCCCCGCGCGGGCGAGCCATAAGGCTTCGGCACGAGTCTCGACACCTTCGGCGATAAGAGTCATATCGAGCTCTTGGGCAAGCAGGATAATCGCGTTTAACAACGCTTGGCGGCGAAGATCATTATCGCAATTCATCACCAGCTCACGGTCGATTTTGAGCTTGTCAGGTGTCAAATCGGTCAATAAGTCCAAATTGGCGTACCCATTACCAAAATCATCCAGCGCCGTTTTAAAGCCCATGGAGCGGTAAGCATCGATGATATTGCACAGGTGCTGCCGGTCGCGGACGCGCTCGGTTTCGGTGATTTCAAAAATTAGCCGATGAGTTGGCCAACCCACCCGTTTTGATACCGCTAACGTTGCCTGGATGCAGGCTTCGGGCTCATAAACGGCGTTGGGCAGAAAGTTGATCGAAAGGTCGGTTTGCATATCCAGTGCGCTGGCCATTTCGATTGCTTTTACCCGGCAGGCCTGATCAAAACGGTAGAGGAGCTCATCAGTCACTTGCGAAATGACGCTCCAAGCGGATTCACCGCACGGCCCACGAACCAGTGCTTCATAGGTGACGATTTGGGCCAGCGATAGATCCACGATTGGCTGAAAGGCCATGGTGAACTCAAAGGGCAAGTCGCCTTCACAGCGTTTGCAACTGCCATTGACGCGTGCGCACTGGCTCATAGCTGCTCCTGAGGGATGGGTGTTGGATGGCGCTGTTAATGCCATAACATTAGATAGATTAATGCCTATAGCCTATGTTGAAGCATTCAACGCTCTTAACTTTAGGTCTTAATATACGTTTTGTATAGCTTTTGTACAACCATGGGTTGCGAAGCATTAGCCAGGTGCCTGCTTCTTGGCTTGCAATATTGGTCGGTTCTTTTGGCTTAAAAAAAGGCGCCAAGTAGGCGCCTATAAGAGGGAAGTGTATAAACCATTAGTGCTATTAAATGATGCCTGCTGCGCGAAGCGCAGTGCGCTGCTCCAAGCTAATACCAAGTTCTTCCAGCACGCTTTCCGTATGTTGGCCTAAGTGGGGCGGCGCCGTAGTGGCGCTCATTTGGGCACCGTTAAAACGGATAGGGTTAGCGACCAGATCCACCTGACCTGCTTGGTCGTGGGGCAGGGTCTGCTTAAGTCCGCGGGCTTTCACATGGGGGTCGTCGAACACCCGATCCAGCGTATTGATCGGCCCGCAGGGAACGCCTACGGCTTCAAAAGCGGCTAGCCATTCATCAGTGCTGCGCTGGGCCAACGCCGCTTCCAGCTGCGGAACGAGTAGAGCACGATTGTTTACCCTGGCTCCATTGGTGGCAAAGCGTGGATCTTCCGCCAAAGCCGGTAGTGACAGCACCGCGCAAAAACGCTTGAACTGCTCGTCGTTGCCGACAGCCATAATCATATGGCCATCCTGGGTGGCAAACGCCTGATAAGGCACGATGTTGGGGTGAGCGTTACCCAATCGCTGGGGCACATTGCCGGAGGTGAGGTAATTGAGTGCCTGATTGGCGAGTACGCCTACCTGCACATCCATTAATGCCATATCGATATGGCAACCCTCGCCGCTATCACGGCGCTGATAAAGCGCCGCTAAAATTGCATTAGCGGCATATAACCCGGTGAATATATCGGTAAAGGCGACGCCACTTTTTACCGGGCCACCGCCGGGTTCACTGTCGGGCTTGCCAGTTAGGCTCATGATCCCGCCCATGGCTTGGATCATAAAGTCATAACCGGCGCGGTGAGCGTAAGGGCTCTCCTGGCCGAAACCGGTAATCGAACAGTAGATCAACCTAGGGTTGAGCGCCTTTAAGCTGGCGTAATCCAGCCCGTAGCGTTTCAGGCCGCCAACTTTAAAGTTCTCTATCAGCACGTCAGAGTTAGCGACTAGCTGCTTGATCACTGCCTGGCCTTCGGGCTTGGCCATATCGACCGTCAGCGAGCGTTTACCTCGGTTAGCGCACAGGTAGTACGCCGACTCTTCGCTGCCCGCCAGCCAAGGAGGGCCCCAGTGGCGGGTGTCATCGCCGCTACCGGGGCGCTCTACCTTAATCACATCTGCCCCCATATCCGCGAGCATTTGTCCGCACCAAGGCCCGGCCAGTACGCGGGAAATATCGAGTACTTTTATACCGGCCAGTGGTTTGGTTGGCTCGTTCATAGAGGCTCCGTTAATAAATGACAAGTGATCAAGGTGCGGTGATTAAAAGAACGACTGAATGCCTGTCTGGGCGCGACCCAGAATCAGAGCGTGTACATCGTGGGTGCCTTCGTAGGTGTTTACCGACTCCAGATTGACCATATGGCGAATAACACCGTATTCGTCGGAGACGCCGTTACCGCCGTGCATATCGCGAGACTGGCGGGCGATATCCAGCGCTTTGCCGCAGTTGTTGCGCTTGATCAGCGAGACCATTTCCGGTGCCCAGTTGCCGCTATCCATTAGCCGGCCCACCTGCAGGGCTGCCTGCAAGCCAAGGGTGATCTCGGTCTGCATATCGGCGAGCTTTTTCTGGATCAGTTGGTTGGCGGCCAGCGGGCGGCCAAACTGCTTGCGGTCGAGGGTATATTGGCGCGCTGCGTGCCAGCAGAACTCTGCCGTGCCCATCACACCCCAGGCGATGCCGTAGCGGGCTTTGTTGAGGCAGCCGAAGGGGCCTTTCAGGCCACTGACGTTTGGCAGCAGGTTCTCTTCGGGAACAAAGGCGTTATCCAGCACGATCTCACCGGTAATCGATGCGCGCAAAGAGACTTTGCCTTCGATTTTGGGCGTGGTGAAACCTTCGGTGCCGCGCTCGACAATAAAGCCTTTAATCTGATTGTCGTGAGCCGCTGATTTCGCCCATACCACCGCGATATCGGCAATTGGGCTATTGGTGATCCACATTTTTGCGCCAGTCAGGCGGTAGCCGCCGTCGACTTTTTCCGCGCGGGTAATCATGCCACCCGGATCAGAGCCGTGGTCGGGTTCGGTCAAGCCAAAACAGCCAACCATTTCACCGCTGGCAAGCTTAGGCAGGTACTTGTGCTTCTGCTCTTCAGAGCCATAGGTCTCGATGGGGTACATTACCAACGATGACTGCACACTCATGGCCGAACGGTAGCCGGAGTCTACGCGCTCCACTTCGCGGGCAATCAAACCGTAGGCTACGTGGTTAACGCCTGCGCCGCCGTACTCGGGGGAAACGGTGGCGCCCAGCAGGCCAAGCTCACCCATTTCGGTCATGATCTCGCGGTCAAAGCGCTCTTCACGGAAGGCGGTTAGCACGCGGGGCTGAAGGTTTTCCTGGCAGTAGTCGTAGGCCGCATCGCGGATCTGGCGCTCTTCATCAGTGAGCTGTTGTTCCAGAAGTAGCGGGTCGTCCCAGTTGAAATGCGTCATGGCGTAGATTCCTCGGATAGTGGGAAGGAATAGATGCAAAATAGCTTGCAGCCAATGTATCGCCGTTTTTTTAAAATATCTACATTTTTTTAAAACGTAGAACTTTGGTCTGGGACGAAGAGCCGAAGCGAAAAGCTCAGCCGATGCCGCGCTCTTGAAGGACGCGGGTAATGATCGGTACGGGGGTCATCAGGTGATCGCGCATCAGGGTGTCGGCTTCGGCGGTATCGCGCGCCAGAATGACATCGACCAGCGCAGCGTGCTCCTGGCGCTTAAGCTCCAGCGCCTGGGACGACATCACGGTTTCCTGCAACCACAGGTGGCGGTAGCGCTCTACCTGGTCAAACAGGGTGTTGCGCATTTGCAGTAGGTGAGGGGAGTTGCAGCCGCTGGCAATGGCGGTATGGAAGGCTTTGTGGCGCTGATCCCAGATGTCGAGCAGGTCGTTGGGGGTGTTGATGTCGGTGACCTTGGCCAGCCGATGTGCGGTAGCCAGCACCGTGGCTTCCCAATCGTCGTCGCCGCGCTCTATAGCCAAGCGCAGGATCAGCCCTTCAAGCTGAGCCCGGGCGTCGTAAATATCGTTGAGTTCGGCCAGCGACATGGGTGCTACCCGGTAGCCGCGCTGGCTTATCGCGACCACAAGGCGGTCAGAGACTAACTGCGATAGCGCTTCCCGTAGCGGCCCGGTGCTGGCGCCGTACTGCTCTTTGAGCCTGCTCATCAGCAGCTTCTGCTCAGGCGCATAGCGGCCACGAATAATGTCGTGCTTGAGTTGGCGGTAAGCACTAATGGCGAGGTTCTGCCGCGGCGCGCCTTTATCCCGACTATTGTCCTCTTTAAAACCGGGCTCCATAGCAGTGTGGCTCCTATCCTGAATCAATAATAACGGTGGGGTGGGCGAAATTGACGGCCATTATCAATAAATAATAACAATTCGGCATAAAATAAGACATTTATGCGGGATTTCAGGATTTTAATAGCTGGCTATTCGATCCAGCTGCTGGGCGGTTACACCTTCTGAGGCACTCATGGCTGTATGAGGTAAAGGCACTGCTGCGCTGATAACGCCCTATTAGCATCCAACGCATAAGCCGTGCTAACTTCACCTCCACCGCTTCCGGTTCGTCGTGACGGCAGCCAGAAGCTGGGGCTTCAACACCTCCTTTTTATCGTCAACCATACCTATAAGTCCAAGCAGGACGGAGGAAATGCTCATGAAAACTCTACGCTCTCTATACGCCACAGCCGCTGCCGCTTCTATGCTCGCGGTTGCACTTCCAGCAAGCGCTCAACAACTCTCAATCGCGACTGGCGGTACTGGTGGCGTTTACTACCCTATCGGCGGTGGTTTTGCCGAAATGATCAACAACCATATCGAAGGCGCTCAGGCGACTGCTGAAGTGACCGGTGCCTCGGTTGAAAATATGGGCCTGATCATGCGCGGTGACGCGGATCTCGCCCTGGCTCTGGCCGATACGGTCTATCAAGCCTATACCGGCACGGATGATTTTGAAGGTCGCCAGATTGAAAATACTCGCGCACTGGCGTCGGTTTATCCCAACGCGGTACAGCTGGTGACCCTGGCCGAGTCGGATATCGAATCGATTGCTGATCTAGCGGGTAAGCGCGTTTCCGTCGGTGCACCGGGTAGCGGCACCGAGCTGAACGCCCGTGCATTGCTTGAAGCCAATGGCATTAGCTATGAAGACTTCACTCCCCAGCGCCTTAACTTCAACGAAACCGCTGATGCCATTCGCGACGGTGATATCGACGCCGGCTTCTGGAGCGTTGGGCCACCCACCAGCTCGATTCTCAACCTGGCAGCCACCCGCGATATTCGCCTGATTGGCTTGTCTGATGAAGAGGTAGCCAATGCCCAGGAAGAAGAAGCGGTATTTGCTCCCTACCAGCTTGCTGCGGGTATGTACGACGGTATGGACGAAGCCGTTCAGACCATCGGTATCCCCAACGTGCTGGTCGTTAATGCCGATATGGACGAAGAGCTGGCTTATCAACTCACCCAACTGTTGTTTGAAAACACCGATGAGCTGATTGCGGTTCACCCGGCGGCTAACGACACCACCGTTGAGTTCACTATGGAGTCGACCCCCGTGCCGCTGCACCCGGGCGCACTGCGCTATTTCGAAGAAGTCGGTGCTGAAATCCCGGATCGTCTGCGTCCTTAGTCGTGTAATGATATTTTCATAATCAGATTGCCATAAGGACATTGCCATGCAGTGGCAGCGACGACTGATGGCGCTACTGATTGCATGTTGTCCGTTCGCCGAAGTGGGGGCTTCCCCCGCTTCGGCGTCGGCGTTTATGCGCCTAGCCGTGGTGACCGAACAAGGCGACACGCTAGTGGATGAAGCGGTGCCGGCTGACGGTCGCTGGTGTATTAAGTGGCAGCACTCCGTTGAACATTTCACGGTGCTGGACTGCTATCGTAATGTAGCGGGCGTCATGCAATTGGAGCGTAGCCATCAACCCGATTTCGCCGCAGGGCTTGGGCATATTTTTGGCCGCGGCGAGCAGGTATCAGACGGTGAGGGCGGTTACTGGATTAATGCCATTAACGAGCCTGTAGCCAATAACCGTTATGTGTTGAGGGTAGGTTCACCGGCTGTTAATCATCGTGTGGTGTGGCCTGGCGGTGAGCATGCGCCAGTGAGCCTCAGTGAGCACGCCGCTGGACAACGCGTGACCATTCAGTTGATAGACCCTCACGCATCCCCGCGTGAATAAAAACGACATTAGTTAACGCTTCCGAGGACTTCATGAGCGAATCCAATCAACCGTCGAGCGTGGTGCCCGGCGGTAATGTGATTCAACCCCGCATGGTGCTGTGGTCGATCACCATTGTGGCGGTGGGTCTTTCCCTGTTTCAGCTCTACTCTGCCGGTATTCAGCCCTTAGGGCTTTTTTATCAGCGCAGTATTCACCTGGCACTGATTATGGTGCTGGCATTTCTAATGTTTCCAGCCTTTGGGCCCACTCGCAAACGTGGTGTATTGGGCTGGGGGCTTGATCTAGTGTTTTTTGCCGGGGCGATTCTCACCGGTGGTTACTTGGTACTCAACCTGGATGAGATTTTTAGCCGTGCAGGGTTCTGGAATGAGACCGATATTCTGGTCGCCTGTATTGCCACGGTGACGGTACTGGAAGCCAGCCGTCGCGCGGTAGGTTTTGGTATGACCGTGATTGGCCTCTTGGCGATTGTGTATGCCTTTGCGGGGCCGCGGGGCGAGCTGCCGTGGCTTGGCGAGTGGATGCCGGGCATTCTGGAACACCGCGGATACACCATTGATCGAGTTGCCGGTCAACTCTACTTGGGGCAAGAGGGTATTTTCGGCCTGCCGCTAGGCGTTGCGGCGACCTATATCTTTATTTTTGTCCTCTTTGGTGCTTTTTTGGAGTGCACCGGGGCGGGTAAATTCTTTATCGATATGGCCTATGCGGCGACCGGCCGCCAGCGTGGCGGGCCAGCCAAGGCGGCGGTATTGGCGTCGGCGGGCATGGGCTCGATTTCTGGCAGCGCGATTGCCAACGTGGTCACCACCGGTGCTTTTACCATTCCATTGATGAAGCGGCTGGGCTACAAAGCCAAGCAGGCAGGTGGTATCGAAGCGGCGGCCTCGACCGGCGGGCAAATCATGCCGCCGTTAATGGGGGCCGGGGCGTTCCTGATTGCTGAGTACACCAATACGCCGTACCTGGACATCGTCAAGGTCAGTATCCTGCCAGCGATCATGTATTTCGCGACGGTGTACCTGTTTGTGCATATCATCGCTCTCAAGCAGGGCATGCAGGGGCTACCCAAGGATGAACTGCCGCAGATGCGCCAGGTCATGAAGGATGGCTGGCACTTCCTGCTGCCGTTGGCGGTGCTGGTCTGGCTGCTGGCGATGAGTATGTCGCCCATGCGGGTAGGCTACTACGCAGTGATCACCATTTTGGCGGTAGCGGTATTGCGCTATGTGCTGTGGTTCTTCTTTGTGGCGCCCAGGCAGGGCCAGCCAGTGACCGCAACGGCCGTTAAAGACGTGGTACGTACAGGCTTTGCCAAGCTGATCGAGGGCTTGGAACTAGGTGCTCGCAATGCGGTAGCGGTTTCCATGGCCTGTGCAGTCGCCGGGATTATCGTTGGGGTCGTGGGTTTAACCGGCTTGGGACTGAAATTCTCCTCCATGATGCTGGCTTTCTCCGGCGGCAACCTGGTATTGGCGCTGGTGATGGTACTGTTGGCAAGCTTAGTACTGGGGATGGGGCTGCCCGTTACCGCCAGCTATATCGTGCTCATCGTCCTCGTCGGCCCTGCACTGACAGCCGAGTTTGGTGTGCCGCTGCTGGTCGCCCACCTGGTCGTGTTCTGGTACTCCCAGGATTCCAACGTGACGCCTCCCATCGCCTTGGCAGGCTTTGCCGGGGCGGCGATTGCGGGCAGTAAGCCGATGGAAACCAGCTTCCAGGCGTGGAAATTTGCCAAAGGGCTCTACCTGATCCCACTGTTTATGGTCTTCAACCCTGAGATTATCATTGGTGGCCCGGTGCCGGTGGTCATCTGGAATGGGGTGATTGCCATTCTGGCATTAGGTGCCTTTGCCGCGGCGCTGGAAGGCTATCTGTTTACCAAAATGTCGTGGCTACCGCGCATCGCGATTACCGCCGCGATCTTTGGGGTGTTCTATCCTAATCTGATGACCGAAATTGCTGGTGTCGCGGTCATGATCGTCGCCATTGGTGCTAACTGGTTGGCCAGTAAGCGCGAAGCACCTGCGACCCCCGTTAGTGGTTAAACGTTAGGCGACCCTATATACAGACCCAAAGGTAGCCAGTAACAGAAAAGGCCCGGAGAGATAATCTCCGGGCCTTTTGCTTGGTGTGCTACAGGATTGACTGGTTTAGAAGATCGAGTTAGAAGATCGACTCAGCGGTGCCTGAACCCTCAGAACCACTGGCTTCTTCCAGCTCGCGGCTGATACGGCGCTGCTGGTAATCCGGCAAGTGATCCTTATGGAACAGTTCAGTGATACCTCCAGACTGGCCGTCAGATAAACGTTGGCCTGTCGTTGGGTCTACGCGCGCAGTGACAATCGTCGCGGGGCGCTCGGGCACGGCGTTTGGCGTACCTTCCAGGGCATCCCCCATAAACTCTACCCAAATGGGTAGCGCGGCCTGAGAACCATACTCAGAAATGGTCTCGTTGCTGTCCTTACCGACCCATACCGTAGTGACTAGATCGCTGTTAAAGCCCGCAAACCAGGCGTCACGCTGGCTGTTGGTGGTACCAGTCTTGCCGACGATATCCTCACGGTTAAGGCTCAGTGCGCCGCGGCCAGTGCCCGAGGTGATAACGTCACGTAGCATATCGCGTAGAATGTAGACAGCGGCTGGGTCGGCTACCCGTTTGGCGATCGGGTATTCGCGGCCATCAATTTCCACCGTCTCCTGGTCTTCGGCACAGCTGGGGCAGGCAACCTGCGGCGTGGCTTCATCAATCAGCTCATTGTCGTCGTCACGGGTAACCCGCTCAATAAACCAGGGCGACACCTGGAAACCACCGTTGGCGAGCACCGCGTAAGCGTTGGTCATTTCCATCGGCGTTAAGCTCGCGCTGCCTAGCGCTAATGATAAGCCACGAGGGAGCTGGGCGGGAGAGAAGCCGAAGCCCTCCAAAAAGTTAATCGTGTAATCCAGCCCCATGGTTTGTAGAACGCGAATAGTGACCAGGTTGCGCGAACGGGCAAGGGCTGGACGTAAGCGCATAGGGCCTTGGAAGTCACGGCTGGAGTTGACCGGCCGCCACAATGAGTTACTGCCATCGTCGAGCACCACGGGCGAATCATTAACGACGCTGGCGGCGTTCATCTCTCCATCCTCAAGGGCCGCTAAGTAAATAAACGGCTTGAAGATAGAGCCTGATTGGCGTCGTGCCTGTACAGCACGATTGAACTTGCTGGCGTTAAAGTCGAAACCGCCCTGGAGTGCCAGGATAGCACCCGTTTGAGGGTCTTGAGCGACCAGCGAGCCTTCGGTATCCGGCTGTTGAGAGAGGCGTAGCGAACCGTCTTCATTCTCAATGACGCGCACCATATCACCCCGTACAGCAATCTCCTCAGCCGAGCTGGGTGCAGCTCCGCGGCTCCGCGGGCTCAGGTAAGGGCGTGCCCAGTTCAAACCTTCCCAGCCGATCGTCTGTAGACCATCGTTGCGAGTTAGCACCTGCATTTCGCGGCCGCTACTTTCTACCACGATGGCGGGCTGAAGCAGGCCATAATTGGGCGTGCGCTCAAGCACCTGAACCCAGTTGCTGACGTCGCCCTCGATCCCTTCGACTTCCGTTTGGCTGCGCTGGGCGGCTTGGCGTGCGGTTTGGCGAATTTCGGGAGACTCAGAAAGCTCCTCCTCCAGGCCTTGGGTCGCGGTTTGCTCCTGGGCCTCGACAAGGCTTGCCGCGATCTCACGCTGCTCCGGCCCGCGCCAGCCATGGCGAAGGTCATAGGCCGTCAGGCCGTTGGCCAGCGCTTGGCGGGCAAAGGGCTGCAGCTCGCTATCAATCGTAGTGTAAATACGATAGCCACCGGTGTAAGCGTCATCGCCAAAGCGTTCCACGGCATACTGACGTGCCATTTCGGAGACATAGGCGGCATCGACTTCAGCTTGGGTATAGTGGCGGCGGGCCGTTACAGGATCCTGAACCGCTGTCTGATAGGTGGCATCATCGATGTAGCCGAGTTCGCGCATACGGAACAGAATCCAGTTGCGACGAATCAGCGAACGCTCGGAGTTAGCCAGCGGGTTAAAGGCAGAAGGTGCCTTGGGCAGCCCCGCAATCATGGCCGTTTGCGCTAGGCTAAGCTCGGCGAGGGGCTTGTCGTAATAGGTTTCGGCGGCGGCAGCGATACCGTAGGCGCGATTACCCAGGAAAATCTTGTTCACGTAAAGTTCGAAGATTTCCTCTTTATCGAGTATCTGCTCCATTTGTAGTGCCAGCAGGATTTCACGAATTTTACGCGTAAACGTCTGATCGAGTGTCAGCATATAGTTACGCGCGACCTGCATGGTGATCGTCGAGCCGCCCGATTGGATATCGCCACTCATCGCAAGTTGAACCACCGCCCGCGCCAAGCCCCGCGGGTCGACACCTGCGTGGTCAAAATAGCTGGCATCTTCGGCGGCGATCAAGGCATTGATCATATCCTGCGGAATTTCATCAAAATTGATCGCCATGCGGCGCTCTTCGCCGAACTCGCCAATCAATTTACCGTCTTGGGTGAAAATACGTAGCGGTGTGTGCAGTTCGAAGTCCTGCAGTTGGCGGACGTCGGGCAGCCCTGGGGCAAAGTAAATGGCGGCCCCCACCACGGCTAAGGCAGTGGCGCCCACCAACGAGACGATGAGGAAAAACAGCGACACAATAAGGGTTCGAAGAAACGTCATGTACGAAGAGCACCCTGGGAAGAATGAAAAGATCGGCATCTAAACAGCCGTATCATGCAATTGGCAGCCATTATAGGAACCTGAAGCGGCGGCCACCAGTGTTGATATGCGCTAAGTGGGTTCGCGTGTGACGGAACTAAAAATCATGTAACCTCAAATCACATGTGAAAACGGGCGACAAGCAGGTGGAGCCAGACCCAATATGCGCTTTCTAAAACCTGGTAAAGGGTTGATTGGCGTCGATATTACCTCGGCGACCGTCAAACTGCTTGAGCTAAAACAATGCCACGATAATTACCAGGTAGAAAGCTATGCCGTGCGGCCACTTCGCGAAGGGGCGGTTGTGGAGCGTCGAATTCGCGATATCGATGACGTTGCCAGTGTGCTTAGCCGTGCCGTGGAGCACGCTAAACCCTCTACCCGTAAAGCCGCAGTGGCTGTTCCCGCTAGCGCCGCGATTACCAAAACGCTGAGCTTCCCTATCGGGCTAAGCGATGAGGAGATCGAAGAGCGCATCGTGGCCGAATCCGACCGCCATATTCCATTTCCGTTCAATGAAGTGGCATTTGATTTTGAGTGCCTTGGCCCCGCACCCTTTGACGATGAGCACCAGCAGGTAGTGTTGGTCGCCTGTCGGCAGCAGGATGTGACGCAGCTTACCGACACGCTAGAACAGGCAGGTTTAGAGCCCGCGGCAGTGGACGTGGAGACCTTCGCCATGGAGCGTTCACTTGCCGAGCTGCGGCGCCAGCTTAAGGTGGAGAGTGACCCTACCGCCTGTGTTGGTCTGGTGGACATTGGTGCCAATATGAATGCTTTCCACGTCGTCCGCGGTGGGCATATCGTTTATACCCGCGATACGGTGTTTGGTGGTCGTCAGCTCACCGATGCGATTCGCGACCGCTACGGTTTAAGCATGGAGGAAGCGGGTTTCGCCAAAGAGCGCGGCGGGCTACCCGATGATTACCATGAGCGTGTGCTCAACCCTTTTTTGGAAACCGTGGTGCAGCAGGTGGGGCGTTCCCTGCAGCTCTATTACACCGCCGGGCGTCAGCAAAAAGTGCAGCACATCGTATTAGCGGGCGGTTCGAGTGTGATTCCAGGGCTTGCCGAGCGCATTGCTGAAGATAGCGGTATGTCGGTGACCATTGCCAACCCCTTCCAGCGCATGCGGGTGGACAAGCGCTTGAACCTTCAGGCGTTGACTAGCGATGCCCCAGCGATGCTCACAGCGGGTGGCTTGGCCATGAGGGTGAGTCAATGAGGGTTCGCCAATGAGCATGACCATTAACCTACTGCCCTGGCGTGAAGCGCAACGTGAACGGCGAACCCGCAAATTCTACGTCGTGGTGGCAGGCATGCTGGTGGTGGGTGTTGTACTTGGCCTGCTGATCTCGCATTTTTACCAGCTCAAGCTGGCAGCCCAGCAGCAACGTAATGCTTACATTAGTAGCCACATTGAGCGTCTTAATGCCGATATCGAGAGCGTCTCACGCTACGCCAGCGACGCCGAGCGATTAGGCGAGCAGATCGCGGTGTTTCAGGCGCTGCAGACCGAGCGAACGGATGCTGTGCAGCTGTTGAATGATGTGGCAGAGAGCGTGGCCAATGGCGTCATTTATCAACGCTTATCGAAGAACGGTAATAACGTCAGTATCACTGCGGTGGCAGACAGTGAGCGCCAGGTTTCCGAGCAACTGCGCCGCATTGCCGCTCTGCCGGGGTTGGCTGTGCCCTCGTTATTGGCGGTAGAGAGTGAGCAAAACGGCTCAGGCCGGGTATTTCGTTTTGATGTGGAACAGGCCACCGCAGCGCTGCCGCAAGGTGCTGAGGAGGCGCTTCCATGACGCTTAACCGCGAGCAGTGGGCTATTGAGTGGCAGCGCCTGTGGGATGTCGACTGGCGGGATCTAGACGTTAAAGAGGCCGGCGGCTGGCCGTGGCTATTAAAAGTGCTGTGCTGCTGCTTGGCGCTGCTGGCAGCATTGAGCGTCATGCTGTGGCTAGTGGTGAGTGAACAGCGCGAGGCCTTGATGGTCGCCCAGCGCCAAGAAGCCAGGCTGCTGAGCGAATACCGCAGCAAAGCCTCGCAAGCGGCCTTCCTGCCGGAAATGCGCGATCAGTTGGCGACCCTGGAAGGGCAGGTGGGGCGCTTGCGTACCATGCTCCCTACCGATGCAGAAATCCCCTCGCTGCTGGATAGCATTAGCGATGCCGCCGCCGATAACCGCCTGACCATTGAAACGATTCGGCTGCGCCCAGCGCAAGCCCAGGCCCATTATGTCGAGCAGCCGCTGGATATACAGGTGCGTGGCGGCTATCACCAGTTAGCGCGCTTTAGTGCCGATATCGCCTCGCTACCCCGCATGGTGACCCAGCACGATTTTAACCTGGAACCCGCCGATGGCCGCGGCGAAGCGCTGCGTCTTTCGCTCTTGGCCCGCACCTACCGCTATGTGGAGGAGAGCGACCAAACCTCCACAGAGGGGGCGCAGGCGCCATGAGAGCTGAACAACTGCTTTTTGTAGCAACAAGAAGGGCAACCTCGGCCGTCACCTTGACGGTCTCCGCGGTGGTGCTCACCGGCTGTGCAGACGCCGACTTGGCTCAGCTTGAAGGCACGCTGGCCGATATTCGTCAGTCCCCTGGCGGGCAACCGCCGGTTATGGCTGTCGCGCTGCCCGAAAACCAAGATTTATCCTACTTGTATAGCGACGGGCGTAGCCCTTTTTTGCCTCCCGACGAGATTGCTCAGGATAGCGCTGATCGAGGCGAAGTTGCGCTCGCTCCCGACCGGCAGCGCGCGCCAGAGCCGCTGGAGCGCTTCTCACTGCAAGAGCTGCGATTGGTCGGTACTATGCGTATGGGAGAGCGACAAGTGGCGTTGATTGCATCGCCGGATGGCAACGTGATCAGCGTCAAAGAGGGTAACTATATGGGCACCGACTATGGGCGTATCTCCCAGATCAACGCCCAAGAAATACGCGTTACCGAACGGGTGTTCACTCAGCCTGAAGGGTGGCAGGAGCGGCAAGTGTCACTAGTCATCAACGAAAACAGCGAGTAAGCGGATACAGCTCATGGCAGTTACAGCTTGGCGAATCACTCTCTACATGGCCATGGCCGCACTATGCTTACTGTTGCCCTCATTGGCAGCTGCCTCGGTGCTGACCGGTATTGAGGTTCAACCCGCTAAGAACGGTGGAACCCATCTTGACCTGCGTTTTACCGGTGATATGCCTGAACTACGCAGCTACCGCTTAGACTCTCCTCCCCGAGTGACGCTGGATTTGGCAGCAACCCAAAGTGGTCTCACTGATCGGCGCATCAACGTTAATCGTAACGGTATCGAACAGATTACCGCGCTGGAGGGCAATGGCCGCACGCGTTTGGTGGTCAATCTGAGCGAGTCGCAGGCGTTCACATCACGGGTAATGGATGATCGCCTACGCATTACCTTTGCTTCAGGTGCCAGCCGCTTGCCTAGCCCTTCGCCCAGCATCGCTTCAGCGGGGCTTGAAACCGATGAAGGGCCGCAGGTTGAGAATATTGACTTTCGTCGCGGTGCAGATGGTGCCGGACGGTTGATAGTCACCTTTGATCGCGAAGGCGTCGAGGCGAATGTACGGGAAGGCGGCCCCGATCAAGTGATGGTGGATCTGCGCGATGTGGCGATGCCAGACTCGCTTAACCAAATCTACGATGTCACCGATTTCGCCACTCCCATAACACGGATTACGCCCCGCACCAGCCAGGACGCCACCCAGTTAGCGATCGCCACGCAGGGCGCTTATGCGATGATCTCCACGCAAAATGGCCGCACGCTGACTGTGGAAGTCCAGCCCGCCAGTCAGAAGGCGCAACCCTCCCAGACGACAGGTGAACGCTTCACCGGCGAACGGTTGAGTCTTAATTTTCAGGATATAGAAGTACGCTCGGTGCTAGCGAAACTGGCCGAATTTACCGGGCTAAATTTAGTCGCCAGCGATAGCGTATCGGGGCGTGTAACGCTCAATTTAAATGATGTGCCCTGGGATCAGGCGCTCGAACTGATTCTGCAAAGCAAGAGGCTATCGAGCCGTGAGCAGGGCAATGTGATCGTGGTAGCGCCCGCTAGTGAATTGGCCGATTTGGAACGCCAGGAACTAGAGGCACGCAATCAGCGCGAAACACTCTCGCCGTTGGTTACCGAGTTTATCGAGATCAAGTATGCGCGGGCCAAAGATTTAGCTCAGTTGCTACGCGGAGGTGGCGATGACGGCTTTGGTTTGCTTACCGAGCGGGGACGCGTCAGCATTGATAACCGCACCAATACACTGCTGGTGCAAGATACCGCTGATCAAGTGCGCGATATTGCCCGCACCATTGACCGCCTGGATGTGGCTGTTCGGCAGGTACAGATTGAGGCGCGCATTGTCATTGCAAGGGACACTGCTTCCCGTGAACTGGGAGTTAACTGGGGGATGTCGAGTACCCGCGGCTTTCAGGAGGGGGAAGATGGCACCTTCAGCCGACGGGATATCAACCCTGATGGCATCAACCGGGCACAGGGCGGCTTGGCTGTGGATTTAGGTGCTGCCACTGGGCCGGGCACCGGTTTTAGCTTTGGCTACTTATCCGGTGATATCCTGTTGGATTTGGAGCTGCGCGCACTGGAAAGTGAAGGGAAAAGCCAGACTATTTCTCAGCCTAGAATTATTACCGCCAATCAACGTACCGCCAAAATTAGCCAGGGTGAAGAGCGTGCCTTCCAGAGTGTGGATGGCAACGACAATCCGGATACCGAATTCAAAGAAGCCGAGCTTTCATTGGAAGTCACCCCGCAGATTACCCCGGATAACCGCATTATTATGGATCTGGTGATTAAAAATGACAGCTTTCGTGAATCGGCGTTTGGCGGTGAACCGCCGATTGATACCAACCAAATTGAGACCCAAGTGCTGGTAGATAACGGCCAAACGGTGGTGTTAGGCGGAATTTTGACCACCGAAGAGCTGCGCCAAATCGCCAAAACACCGCTTTTGGGTGATATTCCTTTGCTCGGTAGACTGTTTCGCTATACCGAAGAGAGCAATGAAAAGGTAGAGTTGTTAGTCTTTATTACTCCACGACTCCTAGACGATGGCTTAACGGTTCGCTGATGCAGGATTTACCCAATTTATTTCTCATAGGCCCCATGGGGGCTGGCAAAAGCACCATTGGTCGCCTATTGGCGGCCGAGCTTGCGCGCCCGTTTTACGACAGTGACCACGCCATCCAAGACCGCTGCGGGGCAGATATCCCGTGGATTTTTGATGTCGAGGGCGAACAAGGCTTTCGCCTGCGGGAAATTCATATGATTGATGAGCTAACCCGGCTCTCTCCGGTCGTCGTCGCCACAGGCGGCGGTGCGGTGCTGCGCGAAGAGAATCGCCGCGCACTTCGCGAGCGTGGCACGGTGGTTTATCTGCTGACCACCGTCGACCAGCAGCTCAAACGGACAGCGAAAGATCGCAACCGGCCACTGCTGCAGTGCGCCAACCGCGAGCAGGTGCTCAACGATATGTTTGCCCAGCGCGACCCGCTTTATCGCGCCACCTCGGATATTGCCGTGCGCACCGACCGGCGCAGCCCGCGAGCGGTGGTCAATGAAATCCTGCGCCGGGTGCATCGGCTGGTAGATCCACTCGAGCCCTCATCATCGTCGGCTAAAACGCTTAACCATAAGGTATCGCCATGAACTCGACAGCCAGCGCGCAACGCACCCTTCATGTTGCTTTAGACGAGCGCAGCTATCCGATTCATATTGGCACCGAGCTGATGGGGCGTGCCGATATGCTAACGCCTTATCTGGCCGGCCAGCAGGTGATGGTCGTCACTAACGAGACTATCGCGCCGCTCTACCTGGACACGCTTTGCGCTAGCCTGCCGGATCATCTGGAAGTGCGCACGGTCATACTCCCCGATGGCGAGCAATACAAAACCATCGAACAGGTCAGCCGTATTTGGGACGCGCTGCTAGAGGCCGGTTTTAACCGCCGCTGCACGCTAATTGCTTTAGGCGGTGGAGTGATCGGCGATATGGTCGGCTACGCCGCCGCTTCCTATCAGCGAGGTGTAGCGTTTATCCAAGTGCCCACCACGCTGCTTTCCCAGGTGGATTCGTCGGTGGGGGGTAAAACCGGCGTTAACCATCCGCTGGGGAAAAACATGATTGGCGCCTTCTGGCAGCCCAAAGCGGTGCTGGTGGATATTGATACGCTCAAGAGTCTGCCCCGTCGCGAACTCTCCGCCGGGCTGGCCGAGGTTATCAAGTACGGCCTGATCCGCGACGAAGCGTTTTTAAGCTGGCTGGAAGCCAACATGCCCGCACTACTTGATGTGGAGCCTGAGGTCGTCGCAGACGCCATTGCGCGCAGTTGCCAAATCAAAGCAGACATTGTTGCCGAAGATGAGACGGAACAGGGCGTCCGCGCGCTGCTCAACCTGGGCCACACCTTTGGTCATGCCATTGAGGCGCATCAGGGCTACGGCAACTGGCTACACGGCGAAGCCGTGGGCGCTGGCATGGCCATGGCGGCAACGCTTTCCCGACGCTTGGGCTGGCTCACCGATGCGGCGCTAGCACGCAGCCTGGCGGTGATCGAGAGCGCCGAGCTACCGTTAGCGGCACCGGCGAATATGACCAGCGATGACTTTTTAACCCGCATGCGGCTGGATAAGAAAAATATCGATACGCGGCTGCGATTGGTGCTGCTTAACGCCCTGGGCGATGCTTGTGTTAGCGATGCCACGCCCGTTGATGTCCTTCGCACGCTGCTCGATGATTACCCGCGCTGTCCAGTGGAAAAGTAATCCTTTCACAAGCTAGTCATTTCAAAACTTATTCATTCCAAAAACTGGCCAGCTATATCCTACCCGCCCAATGGATCGCTCCTTACGTAGAGTGGTTTTCATTGGGCGGTTTTTTATTCGCTCGGCTACATCGTGAGCCCATTTGTCGAACGCTGTTTTATATAATCCGTATGCCTTATGCGCTATCGGCATGGGTTTTTGGGCGCTGTTTAGACTAAAGTTTAATGGAAAATAAAGAGCGTTAAAATAGCGTTTTACCTTGTTACAAGTGGTTGAAGTATATGTATTTTTTCCTTGAATGAGGATGCAAATACAGGATTTGAAAAGAGTTTCTCTAACAATGTGGGCGCCAAGAGATTGCGCAAAGTGGCTAGCAATCGCTATGCTGACCGGCCATTTTGTTGCGGCAGCGAACTTGGGAAGTACCCCATTCTGGGCAGGTTATAAGCACTATAAAAAAAGCGAAACCGTCCTTTATACCATAAGCACGCTGCTAAAAAAATACGCTGACTAGTAGAGGCACGCCCATGAATAGAGGTCTTCACCAGCCTGGCGAGTTTCGCGATAACTGTGGTTTTGGCCTGATTGCCCATATGGAAGGCCAGGCTAGCCACGATTTGCTGAAAACTGCCATTGAATCCCTGACTTGCATGACCCACCGGGGTGGTATCGCTGCCGACGGCAAAACCGGCGATGGCTGCGGTCTGCTGTTGAAAATGCCGACCCCGTTTATGCAGGCGCTGGCCAAAGAGGCGTTTGATGCTGAGCTGGGCGAACGCTTTGCCGTGGGTGTGGTGTTTCTACCCAACGATGATGCCCGTGAAGCGCATGCCCGCGATACCCTGACTGGCGAGCTGGAAGCACGTGGGCTGAACGTGGTTGGCTGGCGCGATGTGCCCACCGATTCCAGCGTTTGCGGCCCCATGGCGCTGGACTGCCTGCCACGTATTCGTCAGCTGTTTGTGCAGCCAGGCCAGGGTGAACACTTCGATGTTGACCTGTTTATGGCCCGCCGCCGTGCCGAGCAGGCGCTACGCGGTGAAGAAGACTTCTACGTCGCCTCGCTCTCGTCAGAAGTGGTCTCCTATAAAGGCCTGGTGATGCCGGAAGACCTACCGGCGTTTTATCAGGACTTGAATGACCCGCGCCTGGAAACCGCCATCTGCGTGTTTCACCAGCGCTTCTCGACCAATACCGCGCCGCGCTGGCCGTTGGCACAGCCGTTCCGTCTATTGGCCCATAACGGCGAGATCAACACCATTGAGGCCAACCGCGGCTGGGCGAACTCGCGTAAAGCCAACTTCGTTAACGAGCGTCTGCCGGATATCACCGAGCTGGACGAGATCGTTAACACCACCGGCTCCGACTCCTCCAGTATGGACAACATGCTGGAAGTGTTGCTGACCGGCGGTATGGAGCTGCATCGCGCGGTACGCATGATGGTGCCGCCCGCCTGGCAGAACGTAGAGACCATGGACGCCGAGCTGCGCGCCTTCTACGAATACAACTCCATGCACATGGAGCCGTGGGACGGCCCGGCGGGCGTAGTGATGACCGACGGCCGCCAAGCGGTGTGTATGCTTGACCGTAACGGCCTGCGTCCGGCGCGCTGGGTAATGACCAAGAATGGCTATATTACCCTGGCCTCTGAAATTGGCACCTACGACTATAAGCCGGAAGACGTGGTCGCTAAAGGCCGCGTTGGCCCTGGTCAAATGCTCGCCGTGGATACCGAAACCGGCGAAGTGCTGCACACCACCGATATCGATGAGCGGCTGAAATCCGCCTACCCCTATAAGCGTTGGCTTAAGCAGGAGGCGAACTATTTAGAGTCGGCACTGACCGAGCTTGCGCGTTTCCAAACCATGGATGCCGATTCGCTCAACGTTCAGCAGAAGTTGTTCCAGGTTAGCTTCGAAGAGCGTGACCAGGTGCTGCGCCCGCTGGCAGAGAGTGGTCAGGAAGCCGTTGGCTCCATGGGCGACGATACGCCCATGGCGGTGCTGTCGAGCCGCCCGCGCCTGCTAACTGACTTCTTCCGTCAGAAGTTTGCCCAGGTCACCAATCCGCCCATCGACCCGCTGCGCGAAGCGATCGTGATGTCGCTGGAAACCTGCTGTGGCGCTGAGCTTAACGTCTTTAAAGCGACGCCTGAGCACGCGCACCGCTTGATCTTGACCACGCCGGTACTGTCCCCACGCAAGTTTACCGCTCTGGTTAGCCAGGACGATCCTGCGTTTGCCAGCTATACACTGTCGTTGGGTTACGATCCCGAACAGCAGAGCTTGCATCAAGCGCTTAAGGCTTTATGTGAAGAGGCCGAAGCTCAAGTCCGCGCCGGTAAGGTCATTTTGGTGCTCACCGATGCGGAGCTGACGAAAGGGCTGATCCCCATTCAGGCTGCCCTGGCCGTGGGTGCCGTGCACTCTCACTTAGGCCGGTTGGCGCTGCGCCCCAACGCCAACATCGTGATAGAAACCGGCTACGCTCGCGACGCCCACCAAATGGCGGTGCTGTTTGGCGTGGGCGCTACGGCGGTTTATCCATGGCTCGCTTATCAGGTCATGGCGGATATGCACCGCACGGGCGAGCTGACCGGCAACCCGGCTGACGGTCGTGAGAACTACCGTAAAGGGCTGCAGAAAGGCCTGTTCAAGATCCTGTCTAAAATGGGTATCTCGACGTTGGCTTCCTACCGCGGCTCGATGCTGTTTGAAGCCGTGGGCTTGGCAGATGAAGTAATGGATCTCTGCTTTGTCGGTATGGCGTCGCGCATTCAAGGCGCCGGTTTTGCCGAGCTTCAGATGCAGCAAGCGCTGCTGGCGAAAGATGCCTGGATTCCCCGTAAAGGCATCTCCCAGGGCGGCATGTTCAAGTATGTGCACGGCCACGAGTACCACGCCTACAACCCCGATGTGGTGATGTCACTACAGGCGGCGGTTCAGGAAGGCAGCTATACCAAGTGGAAAAAGTTTGCTCAATTGGTGAACGAGCGGCCTGTGGCCACTATTCGTGACTTGCTCAAGCTCAAGCCTGCGGAAACACCGATTGCGCTGGAAGACGTAGAGCCGGTTGAAGATTTATTGCCGCGCTTTGATAGCGCCGGTATGTCACTGGGTGCGCTATCGCCGGAAGCCCACGAAGCGCTGGCCCAGGCCATGAACGAAGCCGGCGGGCGTTCCAACTCCGGTGAGGGCGGTGAAGATCCAGCCCGCTACGGCACCATTCGCAGCTCCAAGATCAAGCAGATTGCTTCAGGCCGCTTTGGCGTGACCCCGGCGTATCTGGTCAATGCGGAAGTGCTGCAGATCAAAGTCGCCCAAGGTGCCAAGCCAGGTGAGGGCGGTCAGCTACCTGGCGGCAAGGTAAACCAACTGATTGCTCGGCTGCGCTACGCAGTCCCTGGCGTCACGCTGATTTCGCCGCCCCCGCACCACGATATTTACTCTATCGAGGATTTGGCCCAGCTGATTTTTGACCTCAAGCAGGTCAATCCTGAGGCTCAGGTGTCGGTGAAGTTGGTTTCCGAGCCGGGGATCGGCACGATCGCCACCGGTGTGGCCAAGGCCTACGCGGATTTGATTACCGTATCAGGCTACGACGGCGGTACAGCGGCAAGCCCGCTGACCTCGATCAAACACGCCGGTTCACCCTGGGAGCTGGGGCTGCCGGAAGTGCATCAGGCGCTGCGCATCAACGGGCTGCGCGACAAGATTCGCCTGCAGACCGATGGCGGCCTGAAAACCGGTCTGGATGTTGTCAAAGCGGCGATTCTTGGCGCCGAGAGCTTCGGTTTCGGCACCGCGCCCATGGTGGCGTTGGGCTGTAAGTACCTGCGCATCTGTCACCTCAACAACTGTGCCACTGGGGTCGCGACTCAGGATGACTTCCTGCGCGGCGAGCACTTCCGCGGCACCGTGGATATGGTCAAGAACTACTTCCGCTTTATCGCCGAAGAAGTGCGTGAGCTGATGGCCATGCTCGGTGTGTGCAAGCTCACTGATTTGATCGGGCGTACCGACCTTTTGGAAGTACTTGAAGGCGATACGGCTTCCCAGCGTAAGCTCGATCTAACGCCGCTGCTGGCCAATGATTTTGTACCCAAAGATGCGCCGCAGTTCTGCAGGGTTAGCCGTAACGTGCCCCACGATCCGGGCGCTAAAAACCAGGAAGTGCTGGCGGCGCTGAAAGATGCTATCGAAAGCCAGTCGGGCGGTGAATTCCACTTCACCATCACCAACTGTGACCGCAGCGTGGGCGCACTCACCTCTGGTGCCATTGCCAAACGCTATGGTGAAGAGGGGCTAGAAGCGGCGCCGGTCACGGCCAATTTCGTTGGCGTGGCGGGGCAGAGCTTCGGGGTGTGGAATGCTCGGGGTCTGAATCTCTTCCTGGAAGGCGACGCCAACGACTACGTCGGCAAGGGTATGAATGGCGGCAGTATCGTGATTGTGCCGCCCAAAGTCAGCCAGTTTGAGAGTCATAAAACGGCCATTATCGGCAACACCTGCCTTTACGGTGCCACCGGCGGAACGCTATTCGCCGCCGGTACCGCGGGCGAGCGCTTTGCAGTACGTAACTCTGGTGCCTCAGCGGTGATCGAGGGCGCTGGCGACCACTGTTGCGAATATATGACCGGCGGTTTGGTCTGCGTGCTCGGTGAGACCGGAGTCAACTTCGGCGCGGGCATGACCGGTGGGTTTGCCTATGTGTTGGATGAAGAGCGCACCTTCGTGGATAAGTACAACCACGAACTGGTCGAGATTCACCGCGTTAACACAGAGGCCATGGAGGCGTATCGTCGTCACCTGCGTGAAATGATCGAAGCCTATGTGGCCGCGACGGGTTCCGCGCGTGGGGCGGCTATTCTGGAAGACTTCAGCGACTATGCGCGCCACTTCTGGCTGGTTAAGCCAAAAGCGGCCAGCTTGGGTAGTTTGCTGGATCAGTCTCGGCGTCAGCCGCAATAACCCGTTTATGCCCCTCACGCTGACAGGAGAGAGATCATGGCTAACCGTTTAAATAACGATTTTCAGTTTGTTGATGTGGGTCGTCAGGATCCACAGAAGAAAGACGCCCGTGCCCGTGCCAAAGAGTTTGCGGAAATTTACGAACCTTACAAGCCCACCGATGCGGCGAGCCAGGCGCATCGCTGCCTGCACTGCGGTAACCCGTACTGTGAGTGGAAGTGCCCGGTGCACAACTATATTCCCAACTGGCTACAGCTGGTGGTGGAAGGCAACATTATTGAAGCCGCTGAGCTGTCGCACAAAACCAACTCGCTGCCCGAAGTATGTGGTCGCGTGTGCCCGCAGGATCGTCTGTGCGAAGGCGACTGCACGCTGAATGACGGCTTTGGTGCCGTCACCATCGGCTCGGTGGAGAAGTACATCACCGATACGGCGTTTGCCATGGGCTGGCGTCCGGATATGTCCCACGTTACCTGGACGGATAAAAAAGTCGCCATCATTGGCGCAGGCCCCGCGGGCCTGGGCTGTGCGGATATTTTGGCCCGTAACGGCGTCAAGCCGGTGGTGTTCGACAAGTACCCGGAAATCGGTGGCCTGCTGACCTTTGGTATTCCCGAGTTCAAACTGGAAAAGAGCGTGATGGAGCGCCGCCGGGCAGTCTTTGAAGAGATGGGCGTCGAGTTCCGCCTGAATACCGAGATTGGCACCGATATCGAGTTTGAGACCTTGATGCAGGAGTACGACGCGGTCTTCCTGGGGATGGGGACTTATAAATACATGGAAGGCGGCTTCCCCGGTGAAGATCTGCCGGGCGTGTACAAGGCCCTCGATTTCCTGATTGCCAACGTCAACCGCTGCCTGGGCTTTGAAAAAGATCCCAACGACTATATCTCTATGGAAGGCAAGCGTGTGGTAGTGCTGGGCGGCGGTGATACGGCGATGGACTGTAACCGTACCTCGATTCGTCAAAACGCTACCAGCGTGACCTGTGCGTACCGTCGTGACGAAGGCAACATGCCGGGGTCGCGCCGTGAAGTCTCCAATGCTCGTGAAGAGGGCGTTGAGTTTCTGTTCAACCGTCAGCCGGTGGCGGTCGTCGGTGAAGAGAAGGTCGAGGGCGTGAAGGTTGTGCGCACACGCTTGGGTGAACCTGATGAAAACGGCCGTCAGCGTCCTGAAGTAGTGCCCGGTTCTGAAGAGATCATTGCGGCGGATGCCGTGGTTATCGCCTTCGGTTTCCAGGCAAGCCCTGCACCGTGGTTCGATAGCGCCAATATTCAGGTGGACGAGCGCGATCGCGTCACCGCGCCGGAGCACGGCCAGTACGCCTTCCAAACCAGCAACGAAAAAATCTTTGCCGGTGGCGATATGGTGCGCGGTTCTGATTTGGTGGTCACGGCGATTTACGAAGGTCGCCAGGCTGCAGAAGGTATTCTGGATTACCTGGGCGTGTGAAAGAAGTGCCTTTATAGGCTTAATGTCATCGCGAGCGAAGCGTGGCGATCTGGGTTAGATTGCCGCGTCGCTGCGCTCCTCGCAATGACAGGGCGCGATGCTTCACAATTTACAGCGCGTATTTAGCTTCATGTCATCGCGAGCGAAGCGTGGCGATCTGGGTTAGATTGCCGCGTCGCTGCGCTCCTCGCAATGACAGGGCGCGATGCTTCACAATTACAGCGCATATTTAGCATAATGTCATCGCGAGCGAAGCGTGGCGATCTGGGTTAGATTGCCGCGTCGCTGCGCTCCTCGCAATGACAAGATGCGATGCTTCAGAATGACAGTGCGTACTTTAAGCAGTGCAGTTCAAATTGAGCCTTAGGTCGTAATCTGCTAGTCTGTCGACCCATCCTGGCGTGGCTTTCTGCCGTGCCTTCTGATCACGTTTCGACAGGTTATCCATGACACGATATATCTTCGTGACCGGCGGCGTTGTGTCCTCTCTTGGCAAGGGCATCGCCTCCGCCTCGCTTGCGGCGATTTTAGAGGCCCGCGGCCTTAAGGTCACCATGCTCAAGCTCGACCCGTACATCAACGTGGATCCGGGCACCATGAGCCCCTTCCAGCACGGTGAGGTGTTCGTCACAGAAGATGGCGCCGAAACCGATCTTGATCTCGGGCATTACGAGCGCTTTATTCGCACCAAAATGACCCAGCGCAACAACTTTACGACCGGCCGTGTTTACGAGCACGTGCTGCGTAAAGAGCGTCGGGGCGACTATCTCGGTGGCACCGTCCAGGTCATTCCGCATATCACCGACGAGATTAAAGAGCGCGTTTACGCGGGCGGTGAAGGTTTTGATGTGGCGCTGGTAGAGATCGGCGGCACGGTTGGTGATATCGAATCACTGCCTTTCCTGGAGTCGATCCGCCAAATTCGTAGTGAGCAGGGCGCCAACCGCGCGCTGTTTATGCACCTGACCCTGGTGCCCTACATCAAAACGGCGGGTGAGACCAAAACCAAGCCGACCCAGCACAGCGTTAAAGAGCTGCGCTCTATCGGTATCCAGCCGGATATTCTGATTTGCCGCAGCGAAGTTGAGCTGGAAGAGAGCGAGCGCCGCAAAATCGCTCTGTTCACCAACGTCGAAGAGCGTGCCGTGGTACCGCTGCAGGATGCCGATACGATCTATCGCATTCCGCTGATGCTCCATGAACACGGTCTGGACGAGATCGTTTGCGATAAGCTGCGCCTGGAAGCCCCGGAAGCAGATTTATCCGAGTGGGTGAAGGTACTTGATGCCAAGCTCAACCCGCTCAAATCCGTCAGTATTGCCATGGTCGGTAAATACATGGAGCTGCTGGATGCCTACAAGTCGCTCAACGAAGCGCTGATTCATGCCGGTATCCAGGGTCGTATCAAGGTCAATGTCGACTATATTGACTCCGAAGACATTGAGCGTCATGGCACCGAGCGCTTGGCGGGTAAAGACGCTATTCTGGTGCCCGGCGGCTTTGGCGAACGTGGCGTAGAAGGCAAGATTATGACCGCTCAATTCGCCCGCGAAAACAACGTGCCATATCTGGGTATTTGCCTGGGTATGCAGGTGGCGGTGATTGAGTTTGCCCGTAATGTGGCAGGCTGGAACGACGCCAACTCTACCGAGTTCACCCACGACACCCAGCACCCGGTAGTAGGTTTGATCACCGAATGGCTAAGCCCAGAAGGCAAAGTCGAGCTGCGTGATGCAGCGTCTGATTTAGGTGGCACCATGCGCTTAGGTGGCCAGGTATGCCATTTGGCATCGGGAACCAAAGCACGCGAAGCCTACGGCTCGGATGAGATTGTCGAGCGCCACCGTCACCGCTTCGAGGTCAATAACCAGTTTATCGATGAGCTTGAAAAGGCGGGCTTGGTTATCTCAGGCAAGAGCGTCGACCAATCGCTGGTTGAAGTCATCGAGCTGGCTGACCACCCTTGGTACGTAGCCTGCCAGTTCCACCCGGAGTTCACTTCTACTCCCCGTGATGGTCACCCGCTGTTCTCTGGCTTTGTGAACGCCGCCTTGGATTACAAAACAGCGCGCAGTCGCGCCCACGCGAACTCGCAGGAATAAGAGGGCAGAAGCATGGCTTCTCAAGACCGATCTCAAGAGCGTCATATTAACGTTGCCGGCTTAACCGCCGGTAACTCCTTGCCGCTTATGCTGCTGGGTGGCATGAACGTACTGGAGTCGGCCGATCTTGCCGACGAAGTCGCTCAAGCCTACGTCACGGTGACCCAGAAGCTGGGTATGCCCTACGTTTTTAAGGCCAGCTTTGACAAAGCCAATCGCAGTTCGATTCACTCCTACCGCGGCCCGGGTATCGAGAAAGGGCTGCAGATACTGGCCGATATCAAAGCTCGCCACAACGTGCCGATCATCACTGACGTTCACGAGCCTTGGCAGGCGCAAGCAGCCGCTGAAGTCGCTGACATTATCCAACTGCCGGCCTTTTTGGCTCGCCAAACTGATTTGGTGGTCGCCATGGCCAAAACCGGCGCGGTTATCAATATCAAAAAGCCGCAGTTTTTGGCGCCCCATGAAATGCGTCATATCCTCAGCAAGTTCCAGGAAGCGGGTAACGACCAGTTGATGCTCTGCGAGCGCGGCTCAAGCTTTGGTTACAACAATCTGATTGTTGATATGCTGGGCTTTGGTGATATGAAGCAAACCGGCTACCCGGTATTTTTCGATGTGACCCACGCGCTGCAGCGCCCCGGTGGGCGTGCCGATAGTGCTGATGGGCGCCGTGCCCAGGTGGCTGAGTTAGCGCGTGCAGGCGTGGCTGTCGGCCTTGCCGGGCTGTTTTTGGAAGCCCACCCTGACCCAGACAACGCCAAATGCGATGGTCCCTGTGCATTGCCGCTGGATCAATTAGAGCCGTTCTTGACTCAGCTTGCCCAGTTGGATGCGCTGGTCAAAGGGTTTGAGCCGCTAACGATTCGCTAAGCTGTATTTAGCTAATCAGGTCGTTATATTAATAATTTTATCTGACTAACAGGAAAGGATACTGCCATGACCAAAATTGTTGCTATCAGTGCGTTGGAAGTGCTGGATTCCCGTGGTAACCCGACCGTGCAAGCGCACGTCCGCCTAGCCAGCGGTGCTGTCGGCGAAGCCTGTGCCCCCAGCGGTGCCTCAACCGGCTCCCGGGAAGCGTTAGAGCTGCGTGACGGCGATAAGTCGCGCTACCTGGGCAAAGGCGTGCTGAAAGCAGTCGATGCGGTCAATGGCAAAATTCGTGAAGCGCTGATGGGCATGGATGCGCGTGATCAGCGCGGCTTGGACGATGCCATGTTGGCGCTGGACGACACTGAAAACAAAGCGAATCTGGGGGCGAATGCCATCCTAGCCGTTTCGCTGGCGGCGGCTAAAGCAGCTGCTAACGCCAAAGGCGTACCGCTCTACGCCCACATTGCCGAGCTCTACGGTCAACCTGGCCAGTACAGCATGCCGGTGCCGATGATGAACATCATCAACGGCGGCGAGCACGCGGATAACAACGTCGATATCCAGGAATTTATGGTGCAGCCAGTGGGCGCGCCTAACTTCCGCGAAGGGCTGCGCATGGGCGCGGAAATTTTCCACGCGCTGAAGAAAGTGCTCTCCGCGAAAGGGCTCTCTACATCCGTCGGTGACGAGGGCGGCTTTGCGCCTAACCTGGCGTCTAACGCTGATGCGCTAGCGGTGATTAAACAAGCCGTTGCCGATGCTGGCTATGAGCTGGGTAAAGACGTCACGCTGGCGCTGGATTGTGCTTCGTCTGAGTTTTACAAAGACGGTCAGTACAACCTTTCCGGTGAAGGCAAAAGCTACGACGCCCAAGGCTTTACCGATTACCTGGCAGGCCTGTGTGCCGATTACCCGATTGTGTCTATCGAAGACGGCATGGATGAATCGGATTGGGCGGGTTGGAAAGCGCTGACCGATAAGCTGGGCGATAAAGTGCAGCTGGTGGGCGATGACCTATTCGTGACCAATACCAAGATTCTCAAGCGCGGTATCGATGAGCAGATCGGTAACTCTATCCTGATCAAGTTCAACCAGATCGGCTCGCTCTCCGAGACGCTGGACGCGATTAAGATGGCGCAGGATGCTGGCTTTACGGCGGTTATTTCTCATCGCTCCGGTGAAACCGAAGATACCACCATTGCCGATTTGGCGGTGGGTACCTGTGCCGGTCAGATCAAAACGGGCTCACTTTGCCGCTCTGATCGGGTTGCCAAGTACAACCGTTTGCTGGTGATTGAAGCAGAGCTGGGTGATGTGACCTACCCAGGTTTGAAAGCCATTAAAGGGCAGTAAAATGCCAATATCGAGCGAATTTTTAGAGGTGCTTGTAAGAGATGTCTCAAAATTTTGTAAGAGATATCTTACAAATACCGACGAGAATCGCTCGGTTTAGGGTAAGAAATAGCTTACTTTGCCACTAAGTAAAGTTTAAGATATTGTTTAATAAGTAGTTTTTTAAAAAGGGCGAGTCGCAGCGACTCGCCCTTTTGCATTTTGGCTTTGTTGAGAAGCGGCCATGATCTGACACAATATACACAGGACAAGGGGAGGCAAGGACGCTTCAGTCAGGATGCAGCGGGATGTAGGTCAGATGCGCCGGGTGATACAGTGAGGTGAGCCCTGGCAAGGACGTCATCTGAGGAGGTTGATCCAGGGAGTGGTCAGAGGAAGTGCTTGGAGCGGGCGGCCTACGGGTCGCCTTTTTTTGCCCGCAATTTGGCAGCACATTTTTGACGATACACTTTTGAAAACACAAAAAAACCAGCGCTGTTTTTAACAACCAGCGCTGGTTTAAAGAGAATTTTTAAAGAGAGCCTTTAAAAAGAGCTATGTGCTGATTTTTAAACCGTCACAGCGTTTAGCGCTCTAGTTTCTCAAGCTTGCCGGGCTTGCCATCCCACTCTTCGGCGTCCGGCAGCGGGTCTTTTCTTTCGGCGATGTTGGGCCATACTTCGGCCATCTCAGCGTTAATCTCGATAAAGGCCTCCTGTCCATCCGGCAGCTCATCCTCGGAGAATATCGCCTCGGCGGGGCACTCGGGCTCACACAGCGCGCAGTCGATACACTCGTCAGGATGAATGACCAGGAAGTTCGGGCCCTCGTAAAAACAGTCGACCGGGCAGACTTCCACACAGTCGGTGTATTTGCACTGGATGCAGTTCTCGGTAACGACAAACGTCATCTTGCTATCCCTCTTGCAGGGCCGGGTAACTCCCAGCCATGGTCAATCGTGAATGGTTATAAATCAGCCGTTTTTTATAAGCTAAAAGTTTGAACGACATTCTAGAGGTGCGCATACCTGGCGGCAAGCGCCATATGATCCCAGTTGGTAGCAATGCCAGTACAGGTTTCCGCGAGGGCGCTGTGAACCCGTCCTTGGGCGCTACTTTCGACATCCCTGTCGAAAGACCCTCGCTTCAACCTGCCCTGGCACCTGAATCTAACTTATCGCCTTTCATGCTATAAGCACCATTAGATCAGGTCTCGCCACTGATACAATAGTGATAGCGCTTCCCGCGGTGTTAAACCATCCATATCGACGTTTTCCAACGCCTCGACCACCGGATGCGGTGCAGCGGCGAACAGATCGTTTTGCTGCGGTGCGGTTCGCGGCGCCTGCGCCGTGTTATCCACATCGCGCTGCTCCAAACTTATCAGCTTCTCGCGGGCACGTTTAATCACATGGTTGGGCACACCCGCTAATTGCGCCACCTGTAAACCATAGCTCTGGCTGGCCGGGCCCGCTTCGATGCGGTGCATAAACACAATGCTGTCGCCATGCTCGGTCGCCGTTAGGTGGATATTGGCCACCCCTTCCATATGCTCAGGCAGCGCCGTCATTTCAAAGTAGTGGGTCGCAAACAGCGTTAGCGCGCGTCCTTTTGCCAAATGTTCAGCGCTTGCCCAGGCGAGCGACAGACCGTCAAAGGTACTGGTGCCGCGGCCAATTTCATCCATCAGGATCAAGCTTTGCTGGGTGGCATTGTGGAGAATGTTGGCGGTTTCAGTCATCTCGACCATAAAGGTAGAGCGCCCGCCGGCCAAGTCATCCGATGAGCCAATGCGGGTGAATATTCGATCCAGCGGGCCGATCTCGGCGGCATCGGCGGGCACAAAACTGCCGCAGTGAGCGAGAAGGGCGATGAGCGCCGTCTGACGCATATAGGTCGATTTACCGCCCATGTTAGGGCCGGTAATAATCAGCATGTGCTGGTCAGGATTGAGCGTCACGTCGTTGGGCACAAAGGGTGTCTCGCTCACCTGCTCGACCACCGGATGTCGTCCCGCGTCAATTTGAATCCCGGTGGTTTCGCTGAGTGTTGGACGCACCCAGTTCAGCGCCTCGGCGCGCTCGGCAAAGGCGCACAGTACGTCCAGTTCCGCCAAGGCTTGCGAGGTGCTCTGCAGCGCGTGAAGGCTTGCGTTGAGATCGCCAAGCAGGCGATCGTAGAGCCATTTTTCACGCGTCAACGCGCGAGATTTAGCGGAGAGTGCCTTATCTTCAAACTCTTTGAGCTCGGGGATAATGAACCGCTCGGCATTTTTAAGTGTCTGGCGGCGAATATAGTCGGCGGGCGCCTGCTGGGCTTGTGAACGCGGTAGCTCAATAAAGTAGCCGTGCACCCGGTTGTAGCCCACTTTGAGATTGGCTAGCCCCGTGCGCTCGCGCTCGCGAAGCTCGAGCTGAATAAGATAGTCGCCCGCGTTTTCGGCCATGCCACGGTGCTCATCGAGCTCTGAATCAAAGCCATCGGCAATCACCCCGCCATCGCGGATCACCACCGGCGGATTTTCTACCAGCGCCCGGCTGAGCATATCGGCCATTTCTGGGTAGGGGCGAATATGCGGGCGCAGGTTATCCAGCGCACTGCCGCTCTCAACCTCGCTAAGCTGTTGCTCCAGTTCCGGAAGCGTTACCAGTGCATCCCGCAGCCGTGCCAAATCGCGCGGGCGGGCGCTATACAGCGCCACCCGGGCCAGAATGCGCTCCACGTCGCCCACCGCGCTCAACGTCTCGCGCAGCGGCATATAGGCGGCATCCAGGCTTAGCAGCGCCACACCCGCATGACGGGCCTGGACAATCTCGCGTTGACGCAGTGGCCGATTAAGCCAGCGTTTGAGTAGCCGTGAACCCATGGCGGTGGTACAGGTATCCAGCACGCTGGCCAGGGTGTTGTCGCTGCTGCCGCCCAGGTTGATATCAATTTCCAGATTACGGCGGCTGGCAGCGTCGATCACCACCGCGTCGTCGCGGTTCTCAACGCTGATGGCGGTCACGTGGGGCAGGCGCGAGCGCTGAGTGTCCCGGGCATAATCGATCAATACCCCGGCAGCAATTAGCGCAGAGGTTAAGTGCGCACAGCCAAAGCCACGTAAATCCTGCACTTCGAACTGGTCGCAGAGGCTACGGGTAGCGCTTTCCAAATCAAACAGCCACTCGCCCTGGCGGCGCAGGCTGCGTTTCTGCGACCAGGCCTCGGGTAGCGTTAAGCTTTCGGGTACCAGCAGCTCGGCCGGGGAGAGACGCGTCAGCTCGGCGAGCATTTCGGCTTCGCTGTCTACTTCCAGTACGTTGAAGCGACCACTGGAGAGCTCCAGCCAGGCAAGGCCCCAGCTCTCTTTTCCGGGAGAAACGGACACCAGGACGTTGTCGCGGCGGGCATCGAGCAGCGCTTCATCGTGGAGTGTGCCAGGGGTGACGATACGCACCACTTGGCGCTCAACGGGCCCTTTGCTGGTCGCGGGGTCGCCAATTTGCTCACAAATAGCGACCGACTCGCCGCCAGCGACGAGGCGGGCCAGATAGCCCTCAGCGCTGTGATAGGGGACGCCCGCCATCGGGATAGGCTTGCCGCCTGACTGCCCACGCTGGGTAAGGGTAATATCCAGCAGTGCGGCGGCGCGCTTGGCGTCGTCGAAAAACAGTTCATAAAAATCCCCCATGCGGTAGAACAGCAGTACCTCGGGGTGCTCGCGCTTGATCTTTAAATATTGCGTGATCATGGGCGTGTTAGGGGGAATGGCCTGTGACATGGGCGTCCTGATTGAGCAATTTCTTTGAGAAAGCTAAACGCAGTATTCTACGCTGAATAGACGACTCACTTGAAGGAGCGACCATAGTGCCCAGCGAAACTAGCCTGAAAAATCTTGATTTAACCCTGTTAGCTCAGCGGCTGGGGCGGCTGTGTAAGCAGTTGAATGTAGAAGTGACCGCCGCTGAGTCATGTACGGGGGGCGGCATTGCCAGCGCCATTACCGAGGTGGCGGGTAGCTCTGCTTACTTTACGACGGGCTATGTGACCTATGCGAATGCTGCTAAAACGCGCTTATTGGGGGTGCCTGAGACCACGCTGGCCGAGCACGGTGCTGTCAGCAAGGAGGTCGTCAAAGCCATGGTGCTGGGTGCCTGTAATGAAAGTGGCGCGGGCTTAGCTGTTGCCGTTAGCGGTGTTGCAGGCCCAGAGGGGGGGAGCGCTGAAAAGCCGGTGGGTACGGTTTGGTTGGCCTGGGGAGATGCTGCTGCCCAGGAAGCTGAATGCTTTCACTTTCCAGGTGACCGTCAGTCGGTGCGAGAGCAGGCCGTGCGTCAGGCCTTGGTTGGGCTGGTGGCGCGCCTGAATGAGCGCGAGAAGGCGAGCAAGACGAACCAGCCGTAAGAAAAAGGCGCATATGCAAAAAGGCTGTTGATAAAATAGATGAGAGAAAGCGCGATCAAGGATTTGTTTACGGCGCAATCTTTGGCATACTACTGGCTAATTATACAGCTTGTTATGAGGAATCTCTGAATGGCTCAGGATGACAACCGCACTAAAGCGCTAAACGCTGCACTCACCCAAATCGACCGTCAGTTCGGCAAGGGCACCGTCATGCGTCTAGGCGACGCACCGCGTGTCGTCATGCCGTCGGTTTCCACCGGTTCATTGGGTCTGGATATCGCCCTCGGCATCGGCGGGCTGCCGTTTGGCCGCGTGGCTGAAATTTTTGGTCCAGAGTCCTCGGGTAAAACGACACTGACCCTTTCGGTGATTGCGCAAGCGCAAAAGCAAGGCAAAGTGTGTGCCTTCGTCGATGCCGAGCATGCGCTTGACCCCAGCTACGCAGAAAAACTAGGCGTCAACCTGGATGATCTACTGATTTCCCAGCCGGACACCGGTGAGCAGGCGCTGGAAATTACCGACATGCTGGTACGCTCTGGCGGTGTTGACGTGATTGTTATCGACTCGGTCGCTGCGTTGACCCCGCGCGCTGAAATCGAAGGCGAAATGGGTGATTCCCACGTTGGCCTACAGGCGCGTTTGATGTCTCAGGCACTGCGTAAAATCACCGGTAATATCAAAAACGCCAACTGCTTGGTGATCTTCATCAACCAGATCCGCATGAAGATCGGCGTCATGTTTGGTAGCCCCGAAACCACCACTGGTGGTAACGCGCTGAAGTTCTATGCCAGCGTGCGTCTGGATATTCGTCGTACCGGCTCGGTGAAAGTGGGTGATGAAGTCACCGGTAACGAAACCCGCGTGAAAGTAGTCAAAAACAAGGTAGCACCGCCATTCCGTCAGGCTGAATTCCAGATTCTTTACGGCAAGGGTATCTACCACGCCGGTGAGGTCATCGACCTGGGCGTGCAGTGCAACCTAGTCGACAAAGCCGGTGCCTGGTACAGCTATAAAGGTAAGAAAATCGGTCAAGGTAAAGCCAATTCAGCGCTGTATCTGGAAGAGCACCCGGAAATTATGCTCGAAATCGAAACGCAGATTCGTGAGCAGCTCTTGGCCAAGCCCGATCCTAAAAAGGAGAAGGAAGATGCACCTGCCGAAGCAGCGGCAGAATTGGATGCGGGTGATGACGATCTGCTTTAAGACGACTCTCGCTAAGATAAGCTGATGGCATTCACCTCCCAGCGTGATGCTACGCCCCGTGATATCGCCATTGGTTTACTGGCTCGGCGCGAATACTCCCGCGCCGAGCTTGCTCAGCGTCTGAAGAAAAAGTCTTTCGACGATGCCGCTATTGATGAGTGCCTGGACGCCTTGGTTGAACAAGGGCTGCAGTCTGACGCGCGCTTTGCGGCCAGTTTCGTGCGCTCGCGCATACTGCGTGGCCAAGGCGTGATTCGTATTAAAGGCGAGTTGCGCCAGCGCGGCATAGACCAGGAAACCCTTGCCACCGCTTTTGAAGAAGTGGAGGGGGGCGAGCAGGTCGACTGGTTTGAGCTAGCCCGGGAAACCCTGGCGCGGCGTTTTGATAGCCCTGGTGAGACCCCCAAAGAGCGCGCTAGGCGTGAACGTTTTCTCGCCAGTCGCGGCTTCGATTTTGAACAAATTCGCTACGCGCTCTCCTGTCTGTAATACGTTTTCCCCAGCCTATACAATACCCCCTCTTACATTTCTAGTAGCGCTCTAATACGCTTGTTCATCCAGTTGTTTACGTGGCTGTTTGCCTTTCTGCCACTAAGTGCGGCTTTAGTCGTTTGACAACTGCGCTATAATGGCTGCTTTGCGACCCCTGAGGGTAGCGGCAACAGCGCCCTGGGACATCACGCTTTCTTGTTACGGATACCCTATGAAAAGCGCAGAGATTAGACAGGCCTTTCTCACCTTCTTCGAAGAGCAGGGGCATACGATTGTACCCACCAGCTCATTAGTGCCGGGCAACGACCCGACGCTGCTGTTTACCAATGCCGGCATGGTGCCGTTTAAAGATGTGTTTCTAGGCCGCGATCCGCGCCCTTACGTGCGCGCCACCTCTGCGCAGCGCTGCGTTCGCGCGGGCGGTAAGCATAATGATTTAGACAACGTCGGCTATACCGCACGCCACCACACCTTCTTTGAGATGCTGGGTAACTTCAGCTTTGGCGACTACTTCAAGCGCGACGCCATTCGCTTTGCCTGGGTGTTTTTAACCGAAACGCTGGGACTCCCCAAAGACAAGCTGTGGGTAACGGTACACATCAGCGATGACGAAGCTGAGCGCATCTGGAAAGATGAGATTGGCATCGACCCTGAGCGCTTCTCCAAGCTGGATGAAGATAACTTCTGGCAGATGGGCGACACCGGCCCCTGCGGCCCCAGTTCGGAAATCTTCTTTGATCACGGCCCTGAGGTTTGGGGTGGCCCGCCGGGCAGCCCGGAAGAGGATGGCGATCGCTATATCGAAATCTGGAACCTGGTGTTCATGCAGTTTGATCGCGATGCCCAGGGCACGCTCAACCCGCTGCCCAAGCCCTCCATCGATACCGGTATGGGGCTGGAGCGTGTCGCCGCTGTCATGCAGGGCGTCCACTCCAACTATGAGATCGACCTGTTCCAGAACCTGCTGCAAGCCGCTGCGAAAGCGACCGGGCACCCTGATACTGCTACGCCTTCGTTGCGCGTAATTGCCGACCATATCCGTTCCTGTGCCTTCCTGATTGCCGATGGCGTGCTGCCTTCCAACGAAGGGCGCGGCTATGTCCTGCGTCGGATCATTCGCCGTGCAATTCGTCACGGCCACAAGCTGGGCGCGGTTGAGCCGTTCTTCCACAAGCTGGTGGAGGCGCTGGATGCGGAGATGGGCGATGCCTATCCGGAACTGCGTGAAGCGAGCGATCAAATTGCCCGTGTACTGCTGAAAGAAGAAGAGCAGTTCGCACGCACCCTGGATCACGGTATGGGGCTCTTGAATGCGGCACTGGCCGAGTTGGATGGCAAGGTACTGCCGGGTGAGACGGTGTTTAAGCTTTATGACACCTACGGCTTTCCCTTCGACCTTACCGCCGACGTCTGTCGTGAGCGTGGCGTTAGCCTGGACGAAGATGGCTTTCAGCAGGCGTTAGAGGCCCAGCGTGAACGCGCACGGGCGGCCAGCCAATTTGGCGCCGACTACAGCGCCTCCATCGAGTTGGAGGGCGAAACTGCCTTTACCGGCTACGACCGCTTGGAAGATCAGGCCAAGGTAACCGCGCTGGTCGACAGCGAGGGCAATCCACTGGCAGCGCTGGAAGCGGGGCAGAAGGGTGTCGTGGTACTAGACCGCACGCCGTTTTACGGCGAGTCAGGCGGCCAGGTGGGCGATACCGGCTACCTGTATGTCGACGGTGGCCGTTTCCAGGTCACTGATACCCAAAAGCAGAGCGGTCATCATCTTCACCAGGGCATGATGGTAGAAGGCTCGCTAAGCGTTGGCGCAAGCGTGCGTGGTGAAGTGGATGCCAGCCTGCGCACAGCCACCATTCGCAATCACTCAGCCACCCACCTGCTGCATAAAGCGCTGCGCATGGTGCTGGGTGATCACGTACAGCAGAAAGGCTCGCTGGTGAACGCCGAGCGCCTGCGCTTCGACTTTAGCCACTTCGAGCCGGTGACCGCCGAGCAACTGGCGGAAGTCGAACGGCTGGTCAATGAGCAGATTCTGGCTAATGCGCCGACCAAGATCGAGAAGATGAGCCTGGACCAAGCCAAGGCCAAGGGCGCAGCAGCGCTGTTTGAGGCCAAATACGCCGAGAACGTGCGCGTGCTGACCATTGGTGCCGACGATTTCTCGATCGAGTTATGCGGTGGTACCCACGTGGCACGCAGCGGTGATATTGGCTGCTGCCATGTGATGAGCGAAGTGGGCATTGCTTCTGGTGTGCGCCGCATCGAAGCGATCACCGGCGAAAATGCGCTGGCTCACTTCCGCGAGCAGGAAGCCCGCCTCGAGCGATTGGGTGAGCGCTTGAAGACCAAGCCTGAACAGGTCGAAGCGCGGGTAGAATCACTGGTTGAGCGCAACCGTAGCCTGGAAAAAGAGCTTGAGCAGCTCAAGGCCAAACTAGCCAGTGCAGCGGGTAGCGATATGCTCAGCCAGGTGCAGGAGGTCAATGGCGTGAAGCTGCTGGCGACGCAGCTGGATGGTGTGTCAGGCAAAGATTTACGCGGCATCCTTGACCAGCTTAAGAACAAGCTAAGCTCTGGAGTGATTATCCTCGGCGTTGCCGACCAGGCGGCGGGCAAAGTGAGTCTGATCGCTGGGGTCACCCAGGATCTGAGCGGCCGAGTGAAAGCCGGTGAGCTGGTGAACCATGTTGCCTCCCAGGTAGGAGGGAAGGGCGGTGGCCGCCCCGACATGGCCCAAGCGGGAGGTAGTCAACCCGACGCCCTGCCGGATGCGTTGAAGAGCGTACCAGCATGGTTGGAAAACGTTCTTAGCTAAACCTCTGGGCCGGTGGCATTATTGTCACCGGCCTTATTATTTATTTAAAACTTGTGACACTTTCACCCTCCATTCCCGAACGCATAGGAAAAACGGCATATGGCACTATACGTACAGAAGTTCGGCGGCACTTCGGTGGGCTCTGTCGAGCGTATCAAGGCCGTAGCGGAAAAGGTTAAGGGCTTCCGCGATCAAGGCCATCAGGTAGTGGTCGTGGTCTCCGCCATGAGCGGCGAAACCAACCGCCTGACGGACATGGCACAGGCGCTTAACGACGATCCCGCACCGCGCGAGATGGATATGCTGCTATCGACCGGCGAGCAGGTAACTATTTCACTGCTCGCCATGGCGCTTCAGCAAATCGGTGTGCCAGCCACTTCGCACACAGGCGCCCAGGTAGGCATTCATACCGATAGTGCCTATACCAAGGCGCGTATCCAGCGCATTGAAACCGAAGACCTCAAGGCCGATCTGGACGCTGGTCAGGTAGTTGTTGTGGCCGGGTTCCAAGGGGTCGATGAAGACGGCAATATCACCACCCTGGGCCGTGGTGGTTCTGACACCACAGGGGTGGCGCTAGCCGCTGCGCTAGGTGCCGATGAGTGCCAGATTTACACCGATGTTGACGGGGTATACACCACCGACCCTCGCGTCTGCTCCAAAGCCCAGCGCTTAACGAGCATTACCGTGGAAGAGATGCTGGAACTGGCCAGTCTCGGCTCTAAAGTGCTGCAGATCCGCGCGGTAGAGTTTGCCGGAAAGTACAACGTACCCCTGCGGGTGCTGTCGAGCTTTGAAGACGGCCCCGGTACCCTAATTGTTGCAGAAGCCGACCAAGACGAGGACGCTATGGAAGAACCACTGATCTCCGGTATCGCTTTCACCAAAAATGAAGCAAAATTAACCCTGCTGAATACACCGGACGTGCCGGGTGTGGCGTCACGCATTCTAGGCCCCATTGCCGATGCCAATATCGAAGTGGACATGATCGTGCAGAACGTGGCGCCGGCCGGAGACTATACCGACTTTACCTTTACGGTTGCTAAGGGCGATTACAAAGCCACTAAGAAGCTGCTTGAAGAGACGGTGATTCCTGATTTGGGCGGCGGTGAGCTGCGTGGCGACGACAATATTGCTAAGGTCTCTTTAGTGGGTGTCGGTATGCGTTCTCACGCCGGTGTGGCGTCGAAAATGTTCCGTGTGCTAGCCGACGAAAACGTCAATATCCGTATGGTCTCCACCTCTGAGATTAAAATCTCGGTCGTGATTGATGAGAAGCATATGGAGCTTGCTGTTAATGCATTACACAAAGCTTTTGGTTTAGATAAGGCAGATATCGAATCTGAATAACATTAATACCTTAAACCTTCTACGCTGAAGGGGTACTTACTGCCGTGTGGTGGTGAGCTTTCTTTCAACGGGAGGTATAAGGTGTCATGGAGCCGGAGTCATTGGTGACAGGGAACACTATGTCGCATAATGGCATGGTGTTGCCTCCGGCTGACATATCCCGTTGCATAAAACGTCTGAAAAGGAGATCAGCCATGCTCATCCTAACTCGCCGTGTTGGCGAAACGCTGATGATCGGTGATGAAATCACCGTCACCGTGCTAGGTGTGAAAGGCAATCAAGTACGTATCGGCGTAAATGCGCCTAAAGATGTGGCAGTTCACCGTGAAGAGATTTACCAGCGTATTCAGCGTGAACGAAACAGTGAAAATGAAGTGGAATAAGCCTTGCGAGCTCGCATGATGAAACGATGCTTAAAGCGTAAGCTTATATGTAAGATATGGCCGGTGCGAAAAAAATCCGTAGAAGACTAGACACAAGAAGACTAAATCGGTAATATTCGCGCCGTGCCGTTGAGGAGAGGTGGCCGAGTGGCTGAAGGCGCTCCCCTGCTAAGGGAGTATAGGGTTTATAGCCCTATCGAGGGTTCGAATCCCTCTCTCTCCGCCAATCGCATGGCCAGTAAGTGCTTTTACTTTGTTAAAAAGTGCATGGTCACAAGGTATGCGCCCGTAGCTCAGCTGGATAGAGTACCTGACTACGAATCAGGGGGTCGGAGGTTCGAATCCTCCCGGGCGCGCCACCTTTTTATGCTGACTGCATTTATGGTTAATCGTATTTGAGATTAGCTGTATTTAAAGTTAGTTGTACCAGAGGCTAATTGCATTAATCAGTATTTGTAATAGTCTTGGTCGCAGTAAAAGTAAACGTTAGTAAAACGTTACGCGCCCGTAGCTCAGCTGGATAGAGTACCTGACTACGAATCAGGGGGTCGGAGGTTCGAATCCTCCCGGGCGCGCCAGATTCCAAAACCCGCTCTCTTATTGAGAGCGGGTTTTCTGTTTCCAGTCTGACCGCCAGTTTCTAGCCTGACCGGAAGTCGCTCGCGCCCCGGTCTTGCGATCGTTTGTAGCGCCCCCACTTTGCGGTAGGGCGCTTTTTTTTGCCTGTTAAAGGGGTGGTGCGAAAGAAGGGCTAAGCCATTGCAGCTTGCTGTTCGTCGACAACAAGGCTGTCGAGCAGTTGGTCTAACTCGGTGATGCGCTTTACGCGCTGAAAATTCTGTTCAGCTTCACTGCTGCCTTGACGCATTTGGGCAAGCCACTGCTTTACCAGAGAGACCACGACGCGGTCGGGTAGCTTTTGACGCTGTAGAGCGGCGTATTCTTTGAGCACGTTGGCGCGCATCGCCCAGCTACTCTCAGGTAGCCGCTCGCCGGTTTGCAGCCAGTGGCGAATGCGTGGCGCCAGCCAAGGATCGGCCAGGGCGCTCCGTCCCAGCATCACGTCGCGACACCCTGACAGGGTGCGGGCTTTCCAGTAATCTTCCAGTGTCCAGATATCGCCGTTGGCGACCACGGGGATGCTCACTTGGCGGCGAATTTTGCCGATCCACTCCCAGTGTGCCGGTGGGCGGTAGCCCTCGTCTCGGGTGCGTGCATGAACGACCAGCTGTGCTGCTCCGCCCGCTTCGGTGGCTTGGGCGCAGGCCACCGCTAAACGGCGATTAGCGAAGCCCAGGCGAATCTTGGCGGTCACCGGGATTTCCCCCTCTAAAGCGTCGTGAACGGCTTTAACCGCCTTATAGACGCGATCAGGCTGGCGTAACAGCGAGGCGCCGCCATCGTGCCGGTTAACCAGTTTGGCAGGGCAGCCGAAATTAAGATCGACGCTCACCGCGCCCAGGCTAAGCGCCTGGCGCGCGTTAGCCGCCAGGGCGACTGGGTCAGAGCCCAGTAACTGTAAATGCACGGGAATGCCGCTTGGTGTGGCCACAGGCGGTTGCGCAAGCTCGGGGCAGTGTTTATAAAACACTCTTGGCGGCAGGCGCGCATCGACCACACGTACAAACTCGGTGACTGTCCAGTCGAACCCGGCATGCCGGGTCAGCAGATCACGAGTCAGGGCGTCGATTACCCCTTCCATCGGGGCTAGGCCGATTCTGCCGTTTTGTAGTAAATTAACAACCATGACTTCCACTATCGCGCCATTGCATTCTATTCTGGGTGTGGCAGGTTAGTGCATTCCCCTTACTGCGCCAAGCGCCTTTCACCGTATTGGCGTCATGATGTGCGTAAAAATGGTACTTGAGCTGTGCTTCAAGACACCGGGCTTCAAGGAGATCGCTTTATGCAGGATCTAGAACTATTGCAAGAAGGGCTGGCGTTGATGGCGCTCGGTATGGGCGTAGTGTTTGTTTTTCTTACTGTTTTGGTCATTAGCGTTACGCTGATGTCGAAGCTTGTTGGGCGTTTTCAGCCCGCCCCTGTGGCTGTTAATACGGGCAATAAATCGTCGCCATCTTCGGGTTCCTCTGCGCAAAATGACGAGGTCATGGCGGTGATCAGTGCTGCAGTGCATCGTTATCGCTCAAGCCGGCGTCGTTAACTTTCTCGATTTTTTTCATTTTGGCCCTCTTGTGGCTATTTTTTTGTTATTTTTACTACAAACTTACAACTCTCTACTGTGAGCCATGACAATGAACGAAATAAAACGCCCTCTAGGCATTACTGATGTCGTGCTGCGCGATGCCCATCAATCGCTATTCGCTACACGTATGCGGCTGGACGATATGCTGCCGATCGCCGAAAAACTGGATCGCGTTGGCTATTGGTCGCTGGAAACCTGGGGTGGGGCCACTTATGACGCCTGTATCCGCTATTTGGGCGAAGATCCGTGGGAGCGCATTCGTGCATTAAAAGAGGCTATGCCCAATACACCTCAGGCCATGTTGCTACGTGGTCAGAACCTGCTGGGCTACCGCCACTACGCCGATGACGTTGTCGATAAGTTTGTCGAGCGGGCGAAAACCAACGGCGTTGATGTCTTCCGTGTTTTCGATGCCATGAATGACCCGCGCAATTTAGAGCGCGCCATTCAGGCGGTGCGTAACGTCGAAGGTCACGCCCAGGGCACCATCTCTTACACCGTGAGCCCGGTACATACCCTGGATAGCTGGGTTGATCTCGCCAAAACCATTGCTGGCTTAGGCGCAGATTCATTGGCTATCAAGGATATGGCGGGGCTACTGACGCCCTATACGGCATTCGATCTGGTCACCCGGCTCAAGAAAGAGCTATCGATTCCGGTGCACCTGCACTGCCACGCCACCACCGGCCTCTCTACCTCAACCATTTTGAAGGCAGTGGAAGCAGGCATTGATAACGTCGATACCTCGATTTCGTCCATGTCGATGACCTACGGTCACAGCCCCACCGAGTCAGTGGTGGCAATGCTGAAAGACACCGGCCGCGATACCGGTCTGGATCTTGAGCTGCTGGAAGATATTGCCGGTTACTTCCGCGAAGTACGTAAGAAGTACGCCGCCTTTGAAGGTTCGCTGCGTGGTATTGATTCGCGCATCCTGATTGCTCAGGTGCCCGGCGGTATGCTGACCAACATGGAAGGCCAGCTCAAAGAGCAGGGCGCGGGCGATAAGCTGGACGACGTGCTCAGCGAGATTCCCCGCGTGCGCGAAGATCTGGGCTTTATTCCGCTGGTGACGCCCACCTCGCAAATCGTCGGCACCCAGGCGGTCATGAACGTGATGATGGGCGAGCGCTACAAGTCGATCTCCAAGGAGGTTCAGGCGCTGCTCAAAGGTGAATATGGTGCTGCCCCAGCGCCCTTCAACGCCGAATTGCAAAAGCGCGTGTTGGAAGGCGGCGAGCCGATTACCTGTCGCCCGGCGGATAACCTCTCACCGGAAATGGATAGATTGGCGGCCGAGCTGAAAGAGAAGGCTAGCGCTGAAGGCATTCGCTTGGCCGAAGGCAAGCGCGAAGTGGATGACGTTCTGACCTACGCGCTGTTTCCGCAGATCGGCTTGAAGTTCCTTAAAAACCGCGACAATCCCGACGCCTTTGAACCTGCCCCCCAGGCAACTGACGCAAGTGCTGAAAAGACACCGGTCAAGGTGGAAAGCAAAGCGCCGGTGGCTAGCAGTGGCCCGGAAACCTATACCGTTAAGCTCAACGGTAAAGCCTTCGTGGTGGAAGTGTCTGAAGGTGGTGAACTGGGCGAAGTGCAGGAGCAAACGGCGGCCAGCACTGGCGCCCCAAAAGAGGAAGTGTCTGCACCCACTGGTGAGAGCATCGATGCGCCGCTGGCCGGCAATATCTTCAAGGTTAATGTCCGCCCTGGCGATAAAGTCGCTGAAGGTGATGTGGTGATCATTCTTGAAGCGATGAAAATGGAAACCGAAGTGCGTGCCAGCATCGCAGGCACTGTGTCTAAGGTTAACGTCAGCGAGGGCGACAGCGTAGCCGTAGGCGATGCGCTGATCGAGCTCTAAGGGCCCAGTAATGGATAAATTAGTAACGTTATGGGAAGGCTCTGGGCTATATAACCTTGAGCTTGGCCAAGCCGTCATGATCATGGTGGGGCTACTGCTGCTTTACCTGGCCATTTATAAGAAGTTTGAGCCGCTGCTGCTGGTGCCGATTGGCTTTGGCGGCATTCTGGCCAATATTCCCGAAGCAGGGTTGGCGATTTCAGCGCTAGACCAAGCGATCGAGGTGGCGAAACCCGCAGTGCTTCAGCAGATGGCGGCAGCGCTGGGCGCGACGCTGGATCCGTTAGCGAATGCGGAAGCCTGGCGTGAATCGTTAAAAGTGATAGCCCACGATGGCGTCGCACCGGATCAGGTGCGTGCCGCACGTGATATCGCCGTGGGCGTCGGCTATAGCGATGGCATGCTTTACAACTTCTATAAAGTAGCAATTGGTTCAGGTATCGCCCCGCTGATTATCTTTATGGGTGTGGGCGCCATGACCGACTTCGGTCCGCTGCTGGCCAATCCGCGCACGCTGTTTTTAGGTGCGGCCGCTCAGTTTGGCATTTTTGCCACTTTGTTTGGTGCCGTGGCGCTCACCTCGATGGGCATCATGGATTTCTCGCTCAATCAGGCCGCCGCCATTGGTATTATTGGCGGGGCGGATGGCCCGACCTCCATCTACGTCTCCAGCGTGCTGGCGCCGGAGCTGCTGGGTGCTATCGCGGTGGCTGCCTACGCCTATATGGCGTTGGTACCGCTGATACAGCCGCCCATCATGCGTCTGCTGACCACCGATAAAGAGCGTCAAATCAAGATGACCCAGTTGCGGCCGGTCTCCAAGCTGGAAAAAATCATCTTCCCGCTGATGCTGCTGATTCTGGTCGCGCTGTTTCTGCCCGATGCGGCACCGCTACTCGGTATGTTCTGCTTCGGTAATCTGATGCGTGAGTGTGGCGTAGTCGAGCGCTTGTCGGATACCGCGCAAAACGCCTTGATCAATATCGTCACGATTATCCTGGGACTGTCGGTAGGCTCCAAACTGATGGCCGAGAGTTTCCTGGCATTTGAGACGCTGGGGATATTAGGTCTGGGTATTGTCGCCTTTGGTATCGGCACGGCCGCTGGGGTATTGATGGCCAAGCTGATGAACCTGGTGAGCAAAATGCCCATCAACCCATTGATCGGTGCCGCGGGCGTTTCCGCCGTGCCTATGGCAGCGCGGGTGGCGAATAAGGTGGGGCTGGAGTCCAACCCACATAACTTCCTGCTGATGCATGCCATGGGCCCCAACGTGGCGGGTGTTATTGGGTCGGCAGTCGCGGCCGGGGTAATGATTAAATACCTGGGTTAACTAGTCCTCTGCCATCAACGACATAGGGGTGTCATTGCGAACGCAGTGAAGCAATCTGGGGTTGGTTCTCAGGGTAGGCTTGAGATTGCTTCGTCGCAGGCTCCTCGCAATGGCCGGTGAGTGTCATCGCGAGCGAAGCGCGGCGATCTCGGTTTGTTTGCCCCCGCAGAACGAGATTGCCGCGTCGCAAGCTCCTCGCAATGACATATGGGGCCCTTTCATCTGCTGCGTTATGCCTTTGGTGCAGAGAGAACCTCAATAGCACTCTTCAAGCGGTTTTCTAGCGGGGCAAGGTCAAGCGGGCAGTCCCGTGGCCAGCCAATGGTCAGGCGAACGCCATCACCATCGTAGTCGGCTTGCTCAATAGGGATGTCGTGCTCTTCGCACCAGGCGCGGGCAATCGCTTCATTGGCAAAAGTAAGGCGCAGGGTGTAGGTGTCGCGCTCAACCACTTCCCGGGTAGCGAGTGTCTCAAGGGCATGGCTAACCGCCTGAGCGTAGGCGCGGGCTAAGCCACCGGTGCCGAGCTTTGTACCGCCAAAATAACGAATGACCACACAGCCAATCTGGCCCAGTTGGCTCCCCTGGAGAACCTGATACATGGGGCGGCCAGCGGTGCCGCCAGGCTCGCCATCATCGGAAAAGCCAATCAGATTTTGCTCGCCGGGTGGCCCGGCAATGTAGGCAGTGCAGTGGTGGCTGGCATTAGGATGCGCGGTTTTCGCCGCATTCAGCAGAGTAGTGAATGCGTTGATATCGGGAGCGTGGCAGATCCAGGTGATAAATTGGCTCTTTTCTACTTCAATGTCAGCCGTGTGCCATGACCCTGTGGGTAACTCGGGAACCCGATAGCGCATTAATGCTCCGTAAAGGTAGTCTCACTTTTCACACCCATTACCATGCCGAGTACCTGAATATCCCGGTTGTGCAAAAATAGCGCTGGCTGCAAAGTATCTTCTGGCCATAGCTCTACGCCAAAGCGGCTGATAGAGAGCTGCCTCAAGGCGATCGTTTGCTGGTTTATTTCGGCAACGGCAGTTTCTGTCTGGGTATCGTGTTGATAGCGCCGGATAATAATGACATCGCCATCGAACAAGTTGCAATCACACAGTGCATTGCCACGCACTTTGAGTGCATAGGTATTGCGTCGGGTAATGCTAGGCGCCATTGCGTAAGGGCGCGGTGCCGGTTGTCTACGGCCAAACGTAACGGTAGGTGCTGCCATCGATAGGGTCATCAAAGAATCTCCATTGCATGTTCTTTCATACAGTGGTTTTCATTGTAGACCTGTTTTTGCATACAGTGCCAGAGATAATTGCTCTCACGACATATTGATGAAGATCACGCTGCGACCCAGCGCCGCATTGTGTGAGTGGCGAGAAAGGGGCTTTACGTGTAGAGTTCGACGCGAAATCAATATGCCAGGAGAGACGCTTGAGCCTGTGTCTACAAGCCCGCCAGCTTGCCTGTGAACGCGATGACCGCTGGCTGTTTCAAGGGTTAGATCTGGAGGTTCGCAGCGGCGAGATAGTGCGAATTGAAGGGCCCAATGGTAGTGGTAAAACCAGCCTTCTGAAAATTCTCTCCGGCCAGCTCAGTGACTACCAGGGCGAACTGTTCTGGAATGGCGCTGCGATGAACGAAGCACGTGAACATTTTCTCGCGAATTTGCTCTATTTAGGACATGCACCGGGCATTAAGTCAGGGCTTTCCCCGTTAGAAAATTTAGCCTGGTATCAGGCGTTAAGCGGGGAAAGTGGTAATGAAGATCAGCGCCTGGAAGCTCTTGAACGGGTTGGGTTGGCAGGCTTTGAAGATGTGCCCGCAGGGCAACTCTCAGCAGGGCAACAGCGCCGTGTTGCCCTGGCGCGCTTAACGTTAACGCCGCGCGCCCTATGGGTACTGGATGAGCCTTTCACCGCGATTGATCGCCACGGCGTCGCTGATCTAGAGAAACAGCTGGTTGCCCACGCTCAGGCGGGGGGCTGTGTGTTAGTAACGACACACCACGAGTTAACCGCTTCACCGTTGCTCAGACGGATATCCCTAGGGTAAAGGAGAAAGGGTTGCACAGCTCTTCACAAAGTTCGGAGACCGCTCAACAGGTTTCAGCAGTGCCACTGCGTGAGCATAGTGGTGGGTTAATGACCGCAGTGAAGGCCACGCTAGTGCGTGACTTAACGCTATTGCTGAGACGCCGTGGCGAAGTGCTCAACCCACTGGTGTTTTTTGCCCTGGTGATCACGCTGTTCCCGATCGCTATTTCGCCCGACCCTGAGCTGTTAGCGGTGATTGCTCCAGGTTTGCTGTGGGTCGCAGCTTTGTTAGCCGCGCTGCTTTCATTAGACAGCCTGTTTCGCAGCGATTATGACGACGGTAGTCTGGAGCAACTGCTATTGGCGCCGCAGCCGTTAGTCGCGCTAAGTTTGGCCAAAGTGGCCGTACACTGGCTGCTGACAGGCCTACCGTTGGCGCTGATGGCGCCGATATTGGGTATTATGCTGGCGCTGCCGGCGGGTAGCTACGCCGTGCTGGCGCTGTCGCTTGCATTGGGTACGGCAAGCTTGAGTTTGATTGGCGCCATCGGTGCGGCGTTAACCGTTGGCTTGGCACGGGGCGGAGTGCTGCTCTCGCTACTGGTGCTGCCGTTGTATATCCCGGTACTCATTTTTGGCGCAGGCGCGGTGCAGGCGGCCATTTTTGGAGAGGGTGTCTCCGCACACCTGGCTATCCTGGGCGCGCTGCTCGCCGCCTCACTCATGTTGGCGCCGTGGGCGATTGCCGCATCGCTGCGTATCAGTATTAACGGTTAAGGACGGGACACGCTATGTGGGCCTTTATACACAAGCTGGGATCACCCAAGTGGTTCTACGGCATTAGTGCCAAATTACAGCCCTGGTTTTGGGCCGCGGCGGCGCTGTTGATCGTCACTGGCTCGCTGTGGGGGTTGGCGTTTGCGCCAGCGGATTACCAGCAGGGTAATAGCTTCCGAATTATTTACGTCCATGTGCCGGCGGCCTTTTTGGCTCAGTCTATCTTCATTGCCATGGCGGTTTCCGGCCTGGTGTTTATGGTCTGGAAAATTAAAGTCGCCGATATGGCGGCGGCGGTGATGGCGCCTCTTGGCGCAGCTATGACCTTTGTCGCGCTGTTTTCCGGTGCCGTATGGGGTGTGCCCACTTGGGGAACCTGGTGGATGTGGGATGCACGGCTAACGTCAATGCTGATCTTGCTGTTTTTGTACTTGGGCGTAATTGCTCTGCGTGGGGCTTTTACCGGCCGCGATAGCGCCTCACGGGCAGCCTCGGTGCTGGCCATGGTGGGGGTGATCAATATTCCCATCATCAAATACTCGGTGGACTGGTGGTACACCCTGCACCAGCCCGCTTCATTTACGCTGACCTCGCGCCCGGCCATGCCTACTGAAATGTGGCTGCCTCTGGTCATTATGGTGCTGGGTTTCTACTGCTTTTTCATTGCCTTAACGCTGATGCGCACACGCAGTGAAATTTTGCGCCGCGAAGCTAACAAACGGTGGGTACAGGAATTGGTGACCGGCCAAGTGGTGAAAGTACCGGCAGAGGAGGCTCGCTAATGGCGTTTGACTCATTTTCCGAATTTCTCGCCATGGGTGGTCACGCGCCTTATGTGTGGTCTGCCTGGGGCGTGACAGCGCTACTGCTGCTCGCCACCGTATGGCATGCGCGTGCTGAACAGCGCCAATTGATCAAAGGCTTGAAACGCCGTGCAAGACGCGCAAACAGCGCAAGGGGAAACGCCCAATGACGCCTAAACGTAAACAGAAACTCTTTATTATCCTGGGCCTTGTGTCGCTGGCCGCGATTGCCGTGGGGCTGACCCTGTACGCGCTGCGCGCTAACATCAATCTGTTTTTCAGCCCGGTACAGATCGCCCAGGGCGACGCGCCCATGGAGCGGCAGATTCGCGCCGGTGGCATGGTGAAAGAGGGTTCAGTATCCCGTGACCCCGAGAGCCTGGACGTCGAGTTTGTCGTCACCGATTACGTTGATGACCTGGAGGTCTACTACAGCGGCATCCTGCCCGACTTGTTCCGCGAAGGCCAAGGCGTGGTAGTGATCGGAGAGCTTCAGTCCGATGGTCGTTTGTACGCCGATAAAGTGCTTGCGCGCCACGATGAGAACTATATGCCCCCTGAAGTTGCCCAGGCACTTGAAGAGGCGGGCTATTCGCCAGCCGACTACCAGGCCAAAGCCGCGGAAGTGGGTAAACGCCTGGACGAAGAAGGCGTACCCCAAGCAAGCGAATACTAAGACCCACAGTTTAACCGCCTTGCCTTACCGCCAGTGCTGGTTCGGAGCGCACATGTTTATCAAAATGATTCCTGAAATTGGCCACTTTGCCCTCATTATCGCGCTGCTGATGGCGGCGGTGCAGGCCGTGATGCCGCTGGCCGGTGCGGCCACCCGGCGCCCGCTGTGGATGGCCTATGGTCAGCCCATGGCGGTGGGGCAGTTTGTGTTCATTGCCATTGCCTACGCCTGTTTGACCGCCAGCTATATGCTGGACGACTTTAGCGTGGCGAACGTGGCCAACAACTCCAACTCGCTGCTGCCCTGGTACTACAAGTTCAGCGCGGTGTGGGGCAACCATGAAGGGTCGGTGCTGCTGTGGAGCTTTATGCTCGCGGGCTGGGGGTGTGCGGCCAGCCTGTTTACCGGCAACCTGCCGCGGGATATGGTCGCGCGAGTAATGGGCGTGATGGGTATGGTTTGCGTCGGCTTCTTACTGTTTATTCTGATGACATCGAACCCCTTCGAGCGGCTACTGCCCGGTATGCCCCAGGATGGCGCCGACCTTAACCCGCTGTTGCAAGACTTCGGGCTAGTGGTGCATCCGCCGATGCTCTACATGGGCTATGTGGGCTTTTCCGTGGTCTTTGCATTTGCCATTGCAGCGCTGATGGGCGGTCGTTTAGACGCGGCCTGGACGCGCTGGGCAAGGCCCTGGACGAATCTGGCCTGGGCATTCCTGACCGTGGGTATCGCGTTAGGCAGTTGGTGGGCCTATTACGAGCTTGGCTGGGGTGGCTGGTGGTTCTGGGATCCGGTCGAAAACGCTTCACTGCTGCCCTGGCTGACGGGAACCGCACTGGTTCACTCACTCGCGGTCACCGAGAAGCGCGGCTCGTTTAAAAGCTGGACCGTGCTGTTGGCGATCTCGACCTTCTCGCTGTCGCTAATGGGCACTTTTCTGGTGCGCTCTGGGGTGCTGACCTCGGTGCATGCGTTCGCCAACGACCCGGCCCGCGGTTTCTTTATCCTGATGCTGCTGGCCATTACGGTAACGCTGTCGCTGCTGGTGTTTGCGCTACGCGCTCCGCGGGTAAGTCATAAGGTGGGGTTTAACTGGCTCTCCCGGGATGCGCTGCTGCTGGTTAATAATATCTTTCTGGTGATTATGACCGTCACCGTGCTACTGGGTACCGTCTATCCGCTGATTCTGGATTCTCTGGGGCTGGGGAAAATCAGCGTGGGCCCGCCTTACTTTAATACCCTGTTTGTGCCGCTTACCGTGTTGATGTGTATCTTTATGGGGCTTGGCTCGGTAACGCGCTGGAAGAGCATGGCGGCACGGGATCTGATTCGTAAACTGTGGTTAGCCGGTGTGGCCGCATTGGTGATCGGCATATTAATGCCGCTGCTGTACCGTGGCGAGTGGAACCTGTTTGTCTCCCTGGGCATTGTCTCTGCACTCTGGATTGTGCTGCCGATGGTGCGCGATGTATTCGATAAAACCCGCCACGCCAGTTCGTTTTTGGCCGGTGTTCGTAAGCTCTCCCTGGCTTATTGGGGCATGGTGCTGGGGCACGTAGGTGTTGCGGTCACTATCGTCGGCGTGACGGTAGTGTCCAACTACAACATTGAGCGCAACGTGCGCATGTCGCCGGGCACCACGGTCGAAGTCGCGGGCTATCAGTTCACCATGACCGAGTTAACCGAGCGTCGTGGCGCTAACTTCCTGGCGGACACCTCGATTCTACAAGTGCAGCGCGGCGACTCAGGCAGCAGCTTTACCATGCGGCCCGAAAAGCGTCTCTACCTGGCCACCGGTATGCCGATGACGCAAGTGGCCCTGCGCCCAGGGCTGTTCCGCGACCTCTATGTCGCCATGGGTGAGAACCTGGGCGATGGCAGTTGGGCAATGCGGGTGCAGTATAAGCCGTTCGTCCGTTGGCTCTGGCTGGGCGCACTGCTAATGGCGTTTGGCGGTGTATTGGCGGTGCTCGACAAGCGCTACCGCCGTACCGCATCCACCCGTGAAGCGCCCAAAGTGGCTAGCCAGGATGATAGTACTCAGAACAGTACTCAAAATGGCGCACGGGAGGCCACGGCATGAAGCGACGGCTACTGCTATTACTGTTGCCGGTGTGTTTTTTAGCCCTGGCGCTGTTCTTTTACCAAGGCCTCTCGCTGGACCCCTCCCAGCGGGATTCAGCGCTGATGGCGCGGGAGTTCCCGACCTTTGAAGCCAGCACGCTGCGTGATGAGAATCGCCGCGTTGACCAAACGCTGTTAAAGGGTGAGGTGACGTTGGTGAATGTGTGGGGCGAGTGGTGTCCGGCCTGTAAGCAGGAGATGCCGCAACTGCTGGAACTGGCTGATAACGACATTCGCATGGTCGGGGTCAACTACCGCGATACCCGCGAGAAAGGCATGCAGTTTCTCAGCGAATTTGGCGATCCGTTTGAAGTTAATATTTTTGATCCGGAAGGCGAGCTAGGGTTTGATCTTGGCGTCTACGGCGCCCCGGAGACATTCCTGGTCGATGCCGACGGGGTCATTCGCTATCACCATAAAGGCTACGTATCACCGCAAGACGTGCGCGAGCGAATTCTTCCGGAGGTGGAAAAATGGCGCTAATGCGAACCATGGCAGCGCTACTACTGCTGGTCATAGCGTTTGGTGCAGCGGCAGGTGGTATCGAACTGCGCGAATTTGACGACCCGGTCATGGAGAAGCGCTATCACGATTTAACCGCCTCCATGCGCTGCCCACTGTGTGAAAACCAAGCCATAAACGATTCCGATGCACCCATTTCGGCAGATATGCGTGAGCGGGTTTATCAACTGTTGCAAGACGGGCAGTCGGATATCGAAATTATCAACCATATGGTGCAGCGGTTTGGTGAATATATTCTCTACAACCCGCGTTTAGAGAGCCGTACCTACCTGCTTTGGGGCTTGCCCATCGCCCTGGTGTTGCTAGGTGCGATGGTGGTTGTGCTGATGATTCGCGCCCGCCGTAACGCCTCTGCTAAAGCGTTGAGCGCCGAAGAACGCCAGCGCATAGACGCGCTGACTAACCGTAAGGGGTCTTCATGACGCTGCTCTGGATAGCCATTGCCATTCTACTGCTCCCCGCGCTGTGGCTGCTGGTTTCGCCGCTAAGAAACGCGCGTGCCCTGCATGACCAGCAGCGCGATTTTGAAGTCAACGACACCTCCGCCGAGCAGAACGTGGCGATTTTCAAGCGCCGCTTGGCGTCACTGGAAGCGGCTCTTGAACGCGGCGACATAGATGCCGCACGCTTTGAGGAAGACCGGCTGGAACTCGAGCGCAGCCTGCTGGAAGACACTGCTTTTCGCGAGCGTCGGCCGCTAAAGGCTGCCAGCGCCGGCCGTATTGTCGTGCCTGTGGTGATGCTCGCTGTGGTCGCTGTTAGCGTTATTTGGTATCAGCAAAAGGGCGCTGAGGGCGACCTGGTGCTACTGGCCGTGCAGCAAGAAGTGCAGAACGATCCTGATGGATCGCTTGCCATGTATATCGAGCGCATGGAGGAGCAGGCCGAACGCCAGCCGGATAACCCTAATGTGTGGAGCGAGCTGTTTCCGCTCTACCGTGAAACCGGACAAATGCCCAAGGCCGTGGACGCCCTGGAGCGCCTGATCGAGATTGAAGGGCGCATTCCACCGCTGCTTGCGCAGTTGGCGCAAATTCGTTTCTTTATGGCTGAGCGCGAGCTTACCGACGAAGTACAAGCGTTGGTCGACGAGACGTTGGAGCAGGATCCCCGCCAGCCTACCGTGCTGGGCTTGCTGGGCATTAATGCCTTCGACAACGGCGATTACGAGCAGGCTATTGACCACTGGCGCCGGGCGATTGCCAATATCGAGGATCCCAACACTGTGTCCTCGCTACGCGACGGCATTCGCGTGGCTCAGGAGCGATTGGGTATTGAACCCGAAGAAGCCGTCACCGAGGGCACCGGCATTCGTGTGCGTGTCTCGCTGGATGAGGAGCTCGTCGGGCGCGTAGATGGCGATGCCAGCGTCTTTATTACCGCCCGCGATATTGAGGGCGAGTTACCGCCCCTGGCCGTGGTGCGGGCACAGGTATCCGAGCTGCCTATGACCGTGACGCTAGATAACAGTGTCGCGATGTCTCCCCAGGCGCAAATATCCCAGGTACAGGAAGCCCGTTTAGTGGTGCGTGTTTCTCCTTCTGGCCAAGCAGCGCCCCAGCCCGGGGATCTGTTTGGTGACCTTGAGAGCGTCAGCATCGGGCCAATTGAAGACGACGAAGCGGCCGAAGTGGTGATTAACCGTGTCTTTGAATAATCGCAACAGGAACGCCGCTTCGGTATGCGCTTAACGTCGATTCGCTTAGTCGGGTTTAAGTCCTTTGTGGATCCTGTCACGGTGCCCTTTGATGGCAATATGACCGCCATCGTAGGTCCCAACGGCTGCGGTAAATCCAATATTATCGACGCCGTGCGCTGGGTAATGGGGGAGTCATCCGCCAAAACCCTGCGCGGCGAATCCATGGCCGACGTTATCTTTAACGGCTCCACCGGCCGTAAACCAATCAGCCAGGCGTCCATAGAACTCAAGTTCGACAACCGCGATGGCAGCATGGGCGGCGTTTACGCCCAGTACGCGGAAATTGCCGTTAAGCGTCTAGTCACCCGCGACGGACAATCCAACTACTTCTTTAACGGCCAGAAATGCCGTCGGCGCGATATCGCCGACCTGTTTATGGGTACCGGTCTGGGGCCGCGCTCCTACGCGATTATCGGCCAGGGGATGATCTCGCGGCTGATCGAAGCCCGCCCCGACGATCTGCGCTCAACGCTTGAAGAGGCCGCGGGTATCTCCAAGTACAAAGAGCGCCGCCGGGAAACCGAAAACCGCATGCGGCGAACCCAGGAGAATCTGGAGCGACTGGACGATATTCGCGAAGAGCTGGATAAGCAGCTAGAGCGCCTCAAGCGTCAGGCCGAAGCCGCCAAACGCTATCAGGATCTCAAGGAGCAGGAGTATCGGCTCAAGGGCGAGCTGGCGCTGCTGCGCGGGCGCGCCCTGCGTGCCGAGCAATCGCATCAAGAGAGCCGCGTTCGCGAATTGGAAATAGCGGTAGAAAAAGATGTCTTTGGTGTCCGCCAGTGCGAAACCCGCCTGGAGCAGGCCCGGGAGCAGCACGACGAACTTTCTGAGGTGCTCGATCGCCATCAGCAGCAGTTCTTTGAAACCACTACGCGCATCGCCCGTTTAGAACAGGATCAGGCCCACCGGCGTAGCCGTGAAACCCAACTGGCCAGCGACATCGCCACGGCTCGGCGCGAATTGGACGAGCAGCGTCGCGTTAGCGAAGGCGATCAGGAGCGTTTAGCCGCCATTGACGAGCGCTTTGAGGATCTGCTCCCCGAACACGAAGCGCTGGAGGAGCAGCTCGAAAGCCTGGAGCAGGCGTTGGCCGACGCATCTCCCGCGCTGGAAGCCGCCGAGCAGCAGTGGGCCGATGCCGAAACCCGCTGGCGGGATGCCAGCCGCGATGCGGATCGCAGCCAGGATCAGTTACGCGACCTTGAACAGCGTATTCAGCGTTTACAAGCGGAAAATCAGCGCCGCCGTCAGCAGCGCAGCGAGGTAGCCGATCTCACCGCGCTGCGTGAAGAGCACGCTGTGTGCCAGGCGCAGTTGACCGAGGCCGAGGAGCAGTCGGAAGGTTTTCAAACCCAGCGGGATCAATGGCAGCAGCGCTACGGCGATGCTAAAGCAGCCTACCAGCAGGCCACTCAGACGCGGGACAATCAGCGCGCTGAACTCAGTCAGCGCCAGGGTGAGTTGGCCTCACTTCAAGCGTTGATTGATGCCGCCCTGGTGGATCACGATCCTGCTATTGGCACGACCTTAGAAGCGTATGGTTTAGCGGATGCCCCCCAACTGGGTGAAGCACTGCAGGTTGAACCCGGCTGGGAAACGCTGGTGTCCTGGCTGCTCGCGCCTTGGCTCAATGCCCGCCTGGTGAACCGCCACCAACTGGCCGCTTTACCTGAAGCCTTAGCCACGGAGTGGCGGCTGATTGATCAAACACCACCCGCCGCCTCAACCTCTGGCCAGCGATTAGACAGCTTGGTCAAAGGCGCCGGTGCGTTGGGTGAATGGTTAGCGAGCATTCACTATACGCAAACGGCAGAACAAGCGGAGGCGCAGGTAGCGCACCTCGCACCTGGCGAAAGCGTGGTAAGCCAGGATGGCGTTTGGCTGGGCCGCGGCTGGCTGAACCAGCAGGCCAACGGCGAAGGTATCGACGGGCTGCTATTAACGCGCCGCCGCTACGCCGAACTGACCGCCCAGCGCGAAAGCGAAGAAGAAGCGCTGGCGCTGGCAGAAGCGCAGTGTGAAGCGGCCAGTGAAACCATTGAAACCCTGGAACAGGCCCGTGAACAGCAGGCCGAACAGGAGCGCGCCCACGCCGCCACCCTGCAACAGCTGGCGGTAAAAGAGCGCAGCCTGGCCCAGCGCTTGGAACATCTGGAGAGTCGCGCCACTGAACTCGATGAAGAGCTTGCCCAGCTGCAAGAAGATGAGGCGGAGTTAGCGCTTACCATCGACGAGCAGCGTGCCCGCTGGCATGTGGCGATGGAACAGTTGGAAAGCGCGGCGCAAGCGCGGGAAACCAGCGCCGAACAGCGCAACCGGCAGCGTGAAGCGCGTGACCAGTTGACCCAGCAGCACGCCCCGCTCAAAGCGCAGCAGCAGGCGCTGGCGCTGGAGCGTGAACGCTTGAGTGCCGAGCGCGATAGTCTGCGCTCACAGCAGGCGCGTTCAAGTGACTCTGAAGAGCGGCTCTCGCTGCGGATTGCCGAGCTGGAAGAGTCACGGGAAATGCTGATCGAACCCAACGAGCTGGCCGGTGAAGAGCTTGAAGAGCTGCTTCATCAGCGCGAGCAGCAGGAAGGGCGCTTAAACGCCACTCGTCAGCAGGCTCAGGCACTGGCAGAACAGCTGCGTAACGATGAACTTGCCCGCCAGCAGCACGAGCGCAACCTGGAACAGAGCCGCGAGCAGCTCCAGCAGCGGCGCATGGACGTGCAGGCGCTGGCACTTAAAGCCACCACCCAGGATGAGCAGCTAGCTGAGCTTGGTCATAACGTCGAGACTCTTGCCGAACAGTTACCTCAGGAAGCGACGGAAACCCGTTGGCAGGAACGCCTGGAAAGCACCACGGATAAAATTCGCCGCTTGGGGGCGATCAACCTCGCTGCCATTGAGGAGTACGACCAGCAGGCCGAGCGGCGAAATTATCTGGAAGCGCAGCATGCTGAGCTGACCGAAGCGCTGGAAACCCTCGAAAGGGCGATTAAGCGTATCGATCAAGAAACCCGTGTGCGTTTCCGCGAAACCTTTGATCAGGTGAACACTGGGCTACAAACCCTTTTCCCTCGCGTATTCGGCGGCGGTGCTGCATGGCTAACGCTAACCGGCGATGATCTGTTGGAAACCGGCGTGGCGATTATGGCCCGCCCGCCGGGTAAGAAGAACAGCACCATTCATCTGCTCTCGGGCGGCGAGAAGGCGCTGACTGCGCTGTCGCTGGTATTTGCGATCTTTCAGCTTAACCCCGCGCCGTTCTGTATGCTGGATGAAGTCGATGCCCCCTTGGATGACGCCAACGTGGGCCGTTACGCCAGGCTGGTGAAAGAGATGTCTGAAAACGTTCAGTTTATCTACATCACCCACAACAAGATTGCCATGGAAGCCGCCGAGCGCTTGATGGGTGTCACCATGCAAGAGCCCGGCGTATCGCGGTTAGTCTCGGTGGGTATTGAAGAAGCGGCGGCGCTGGTCGATTAAACTAACTCCCTATCCTACCAAGCAGCAGTGAAAGCATTCTGATTGAGACCTGGGAGAACGAAGACTAAGCAGCAGAGTTCTTGGAAGAGCACTTCTGTTGAGAGCGTTTTTCCAAGGAGGCTATTGTCGAAAGCAGAGTTAGCGAAAGCACTATTGGCGATAGTAGAGTGAGCAAAGCTGAAGCGGCAAACGCCAAGTAGATAAACTTTTTGTTGGAAAAATGCGTAAAAAAATGTCCTAAAGCGTTCTTCTTAACTATATTAACCCTACTAATAGCGCGCTTGAGATGGTTAAACGGCTTATAGAGGCAATACGCAATGGCGGGTGTGTCGGTTGTCAAAACGGCTTTTCTTGCTTCTCGGATTCCTTTATAAAGCTATTTATAGATGTTAGATCTAATGATTGCGGCACTTTTGTTTGAAGTTAAGGTCAGATTTCTCTGGCCTAAAGAGAGGCAGAATTCTGCCATGGCGTGAAAATCGCGTTAAATGCAGCAAAAATTGGCCCTTTTGGTAGTAATCGCGCTATGCTTGGCTTTATTGATAGCAGGTAATTATTCAATAGCCGTTACCTATATTCAGGCATGACATTTTAGACACCGTGCCTTAGCAACCGGCAAGACGACCATGGAACGTTCGACATGGAACTAAGAGAGTGGCTAATCATTTTAGGGCTGGCGTTGGTATCGCTCATCGTTATTGACGGTGTGCGAAGACTTCAACGGCAGCGTCGTGTACCCCGTCTGGATCAGGCGGAGAAAGACCTATCCGGGAGTTCGCTAGATGATCCCGAGGAGGCTGCTAAAGCTGCGGAGATCAATTGGGAACTTCCAAATGGCGGTGCTCGAGTTGTTAAACCCGCAGACTATAGTGGCTTAGGTAATAAACCAAAGTTAGAACGTCAAGAGCATCCTGGGCCTTCTAGAGTGCTTTCAGAGTTTAGACGTTCCGCCTCTGCTAAAGCCGCCAAGCGCAAAGCTGATAAGGCAGATAAACTCGATAAAGCAGCATCAGTTGCTAAGCCAGCACCAAGCGTAGCCGTTAAGACAGAGCCGCCAGTCACTTCTGCGGCGACGTCTTCTGCTAGTTATGCTGCCCACAATGCGCCCACTGAACATGAGCGCCGCGAGCCCAGTATCTCAATGACTGACTCTGCACAAACTGGCTCTCCTCAAACTGAGAGGCCGCAGGTCAAGGCGACAGTACCTTCGCAGCCGGAACCACAAAGTGAGCAGCCTGCGTATTCTGCTGCAACGCCTAGCTCTCCGGTGGCAGAAGAGAACGTTGAAGCGTCTCAACCTGCTGCTTCAGATGCTATCTCGTTCACCGCCAGTGACGCAGCTGCCACTGAAACAGACAGCGAAATGGCGGCACAGCCTCGCACTCAGCAGGAACCAGAGCACACCCAGGAGCCTGTGCTGCGGGCTGAGCCAGAAGATGCAGTATTTGCTAAACACGCCAATGAGCATTCGCCGAAACGGCGTCAGTTGCGTTCTGATACAGCGGGCGAATACGACGAGTTGGATGATGACGAAGTTGATGAGTATCGCCTGGTCGACTTTGAAGGCATGGGGCGCTCGCTGAAGCGTCGTTTGATTGCGCGGCGTAAAGAGAAGCAGCGCAAAAAAGCTGAGAAAGCGGTGCGTGATCAAGCCTTGGCCCAACAGAAGGCCGAGCGCAAAGCGCTGGAAGCAGAGCAGAAGCGTGAAGCCAAAGAAGCCGCTGACGCAGAGCGTGCCCGCCTTGCTCAAGAGCAGGCCCAAGCTCGTGAAGAAGCGGCTGCCGCCGAAAGGCTAGCCGCCCAGCAGCATGCTGCCGATGAAGAGGCGCGTCGCTACGCAAGCCATGAGTATGCAGCCCACGAAGAAGGTTTTGAAGAAAGCTTCGAGGCAGACGCTTATGACGGCCAAACGGCCGGCGAGCGTGGGATGAACGAGCGAGTCCGCGTACACCCAACGTTAGAAAAAGCTCTGCGCCATGATGTGAACGGTGAACACGCTAAAGAGACGCTGTCCAATGCCGAAGAAGTCGTGGTGATTAGCGTTCTGTCCCGTGATCCAGAAGGCTTCGATGGCACCAAACTACTTGAGCTGATGATGGTGTGCGGTTTGCGCTACAGCAGTGAAATGGGTGTTTTCCACCGCTTTGAAACCGAGAGCGATGCTAGTGAGCTTCAGTTCTCGATGGTGAATGTGGTTAAACCGGGTACTTTCCCCATTGAAGAGATGGGTGAGTTTATGACGCCCGGTATCACGCTGTTGATGCCGCTACCTGGCGCCATCGATAGTGCCGCTGCCTTTGAGGCGATGGTAGAAACCGCCATGGTGGTGGTTCGCCATATGGGCGGCGAGCTAAAAGACGAAAACCGCAGCGTGATGACCGCACAAACGATCGAATTTGCCCGCCAGCGGGTGCGTGAGTTTGAGCGCCGCCATCGCCTGCATCGTCAACTGCAAGCCCGCTAATCGTCGCCTACTAACCGACGAAGCAGCACTTGCTGTGAAACACCCGCCTTCTTGCCAGGAGGCGGGTGTTTCTGTTCAATACGCTGTCGTTTTGTCATTTTTTATGTTTTTGAAATTTAGCTTTTGCGTTTTCGCTGCCGATTTTAGCTAGTACTGGAACCCACCCCAATGAGTCAGTCTGATTCTCAATCTCTGGAAGAGATTAACCAACTGCGGGCCGCCCTGGACGAGGCCAACTACCGTTACTACGTGCTGGATGAACCGACGCTGACGGATGCCGACTATGATCGTAAATTTCAGCGTTTACAGCAGTTGGAGGCTGAGCATCCGGAGTTGGTCACTCCCGATTCACCCACTCAGCGTGTGGGCGCTGCCCCTGCGGATGGCTTTCCATCGGTGGCCCACGCTATCCCCATGCTGTCGCTGGATAACGCCTTTAGCCGTGACGATATCCTCGCCTTTGCTGAACGGGTGGCCGAACGCCTCGAATGCACGGCAGACGGTCTTGAGTTTACCTGCGAGCCAAAGTTGGACGGCGCGGCCGTCTCGTTAGTTTATGAGCAGGGCATGCTGGTGAGCGGTGCGACTCGAGGTGATGGTCGCACCGGCGAAGGCATTACCTCTAATCTGCGCACGCTGCGCTCGGTACCGCTCAAGCTGATGGGTAAAAACGTGCCTGCGCTGTTAGAAGTACGGGGTGAGGTCATTATGCGCCATGCGGGTTTTGAAGCCCTGAACGAGCGCGCCCGGGAAGAGGGCAGCAAGGTCTTTGCCAACCCCCGCAACGCGGCGGCAGGCAGCCTGCGCCAGCTGGATCCACGCATCACGGCAAAGCGCCCGCTAGAGTTTCATGCTTATCAGGCTGCGCGCTTGGAGCCAGACTTAGGGGATACTGCGCACAGCGAACTAATGCAGCGTTTGTCCACGTTAGGCTTTCGCGCCAGTTCAGAATTGAAGGTGGTCAAAGGCCCGCAGGCCGTTGCCGATTACTGTGACCAGTTAGGAGAAAGGCGAGACGATTTAGGTTTCGATATCGACGGCGTGGTGATCAAGGTGAACGACCTGCGCTACCAGCGTGAACTTGGCTTTGTTGCCCGCGCGCCGCGCTGGGCGGTGGCGTTCAAGTATCCGGCTCAGGAAGAGGTCACCACGCTTAACGATGTGGAGTTCCAGGTCGGCCGAACCGGGGCGATTACGCCCGTGGCGCGCCTGGAACCAGTCACCGTGGCCGGGGTAACGGTGTCTAACGCGACGCTGCACAACGCCGATGAGATCAAACGCTTGGATGTCATGATCGGCGATACGGTGTCGATTCGCCGGGCCGGTGATGTGATTCCTCAAGTGGTGAGCGTGCATACCGAGCTGCGACCAGCGGATGCAAGGGAGATCATTTTTCCCGAACATTGCCCGGTGTGCGGTTCGGATATCGAGCGTATTGAAGGTGAAGCGGTCGCTCGCTGTTCGGGGGGCCTTTACTGTGCGGCGCAGCGTAAAGAAGCGCTCAAGCATTTCGCCAGTCGCAAAGCTCTGGATATTGACGGCTTGGGCGAAAAGTTGATCGTGCAGTTAGTTGATTTGGGCTGGGTAGAAACGCCGGCGGCGCTGTTTCACTTGTCTGTCGAACAGCTTCAAAGCCTGCCGCGTATGGGCGAGAAATCAGCCACCAACTTGGTCAACGCACTTGAAGCTGCCAAATCGACTACGCTGGCGCGGTTTATTTACGCCTTAGGCATTCGTGAAGTAGGCGAGGCGACGGCGGCCAATCTCGCCAACCACTTTGGTACCCTTGAGGCCATTCAAGCCGCTGAGTTGGAAGCGCTGGAAGCGGTCAACGATGTCGGCCCGATAGTGGCCGCCCATGTGCATACTTTCTTCCGCCAACCGCACAACCAGGAAACCATTGCCGCGCTGATTGATGCGGGCATTACCTGGCAGGAGGCGGAAGTCACTCAAGGCCCTACGCCGCTGGAAGGCCAGACCTGGGTGCTCACCGGCTCATTGGAGAGTATGACCCGGGATGAGGGCAAAGCACGTTTGCAGGCGTTGGGTGCTAAGGTGGCGGGTAGTGTATCGAAGAAGACTACCTGCCTGGTCGCAGGCGAAGCGGCGGGCAGTAAACTTACCAAAGCTGAACAGATGGGCGTGGAAGTCGTGGACGAAGCCACCTTTATCGAACGTTTGGCTGAGTGGGAGCAGCGTTAATGAGCCGTTTTATTGAAGTACCCGCCCGAATGCTGCCGCCGGACACCCTCAATGCCCTGCTGGAGGCGTTTGTGACCCGCCAGGGCTACGACACCACCGATACCACGGGCGAGGGCATGCACGGCTGGGTAGCCGAACTGAAAAAGCAGCTTGAGCGCAATGAGCTGATTATCGCCCACGACCTTGAATTAGAGATGACCGAAGTGATGACCCTGGCTCAGTGGCGCTCGTTTGGGCGCGATGTCGCCGACGACGAAGAAGAGGGCGATATTTAGCCTCATCTTGCGAAAAACCTCCCAATATGTCGTTGCGAGGAGCGCAGCGACGCGGCAATCTCAGCCTGTCGGGGCACCCACCCCAGATTGCTTCACTTCGTTCGCAATGACGCCTATGTGTCATTGCGAGGAGTGAAACGACGAAGCANAAGCAATCTCAGCCTGTCGGGGCACCCACCCCAGATTGCTTCACTTCGTTCGCAATGACGCCTATGTGTCATTGCGAGGAGTGAAACGACGAAGCAATCGTTGCTGGCATTGGCAGGCAAACCCGAGATCGCCGCGCTTCGCTCGCGATGACAAAAGAATGTTGTAGCCAGGCACCTAGCCAATGTGTCATGGCGAGAGTGAAACGACGAAGCAATCTCAGCCTGTCGGGGCACCCACCCCAGATTGCTTCACTTCGTTCGCAATGACGCCTATGTGTCATTGCGAGGAGTGAAACGACGAAGCAATCNAAGCAATCTCAGCCTGTCGGGGCACCCACCCCAGATTGCTTCACTTCGTTCGCAATGACGCCTATGTGTCATTGCGAGGAGTGAAACGACGAAGCAATCTTTGCTGGCATTGGCAGGCAAACCCGAGATCGCCGCGCTTCGCTCGCGATGACAAAAGAATGTTGTAGCCAGGCGCCCAGCCAATGTGTCATGGCGAGAGTGAAACGACGAAGCAATCTCAACCTGTCGGGGCTCCCACCCCAGTTTGCTTCACTGCGTTTGCAATGGCACCCCATATAATGAGGCGGAGTACTTCGCAGTGACAAAAAAGAGCTGTTACCCGGTTTTCTATTAAGCATTCTCGCCACGAATAATCCCACTAATAATCCGCCGCCCCGGATGCAGATGATCGACCAGCGGCGCTTCCAGTGGCATTGGTTCATCGCAGATTCGTGAGGCGATTACCTCGGCACAAAGCGGCGCGCTGGCGAGCCCCCTTGAGCCGTGGGCGGTGGATATCCACAGGCCTGGATGGTGCCTGCCAGGTATCTCCGCCACGCGGGTGGCATCTTTGCTCAGCAGCGAATAATCCGTTCGCCATGCTTCTGCCACCGGCACCGGCCCAGCGTAAGGGGTTTTGTCGGGGCTTGCTGCACGCACGGCGGCACGGCCCTTAAGGTTCTCAGGGCTCAGCTCAATGCCTGCCTTTTCCAACGCCTCTACCAGCGCGGGCAGCGTCTGGCGCAGCTCATCGATATTGCGCTGATGGTCGTCATCCGTCACATCAGTTGTCGCATTGTTGGGTACAAAGCTAGCCCCGAAGGTCAGCACACCCTCTAAAGCGGGCGCCACATAGCCGCCAGCACAGACGACGCGTTTAGGGCCCGCCACCTCATCGGGTAGCGTTATCTCGCTAATCTGGCCGCGCACCGACTGTAGCGGTAATTCCGCCGTTTGCGTAAAGCGGTTAGCCAAATGCGCGCTGGCAATCACCACCTGATCCGCCCGCAACGTACTGCCATCGGCCAAGTTCAGTTGCCAGCCGTTTTCTAGTTGGGTAAGGGAGCGAACGTTGCCTTGCTGCAAGCTAATGCCTGGTTGGCTAAGCAAGTACTCACACAGCGCCTTAGGCCTTACCCACCCCGCCTGTGGATAATAAAGCCCGTGGGGGGCAGTGAGGGTGATTGCTGCCGTTTCGGTTAACGCCGGGTTCTCCATGCCCGTGACGACTTCAGGTGGCAGCGGGTGTTGCTCGATAAAACGCTGCTGGCGGCGTGCCTCTTTATCACTGCTTGCCAACTGCACCACGCCGCAGGGCTGCCATAAGCTTTGGGGGGAATTTTGCTGCGTTAACCAGCGCTGGCTGTACAACAGCCCGGCAAGATAAACCCGGCTTTGGTGATTGGTCTCGGCGGCAAGCTTTACATATAGCGCGCCCTGGCGATTACCCGAACCGCCCGCACCGGGTGCTTCGCGCTCCACCACTGTCACCTTAACGCCCCGCCGTGCCAGCGCTGCCGCTACGCTGCTTCCCGCCAACCCGGCGCCGACTATCACAACGTGCTTGGCCGGTGTCGCAGGCGGTGGGATAAACCAGGGAGTGGCCTGGCGGCGGTGATCCGCTGGTGGAGCTTCGATACTGCCCGCTAGCATTTCCCGCTTGCGGCCATAGCCCGGCACTTTCTTCCAGTTAAAGCCCGCCGCTTTCAGGCCCCGCTTAACGATGCCTGCGCAGGTAAAAGTGGCGAAAGTCGCGCCGGGGCGTGAACGGGCGGCCATGGCGTTAAACAATTCAGGCTGCCACATATCGGGGTTTTTAGAAGGCGCAAAGCCGTCTAAAAACCAGGCGTCGACCTGACCATCCAATTGCTCCAGGCGCTCAGTGGTATCGCCGAAATGCAGATCAAGGGTGACGCGATCGGTTAAGTGCAGGCGGTGAATACCGCTAACCGCGGCGGGCCACTGGGCACAGAGCGCCTGTGTATAAGTCGCCAGCGAGGGCCAGCTAGCTAATGCTTGTTCAAGGGCAACTAGCTCAAGGGGAAACTTCTCTGTGGATAACAGGTGCAGTCGTGCAGAAGAAGGGGCATGTTGTTCAAAACAGGCCCAGGCGCAGAGCATATTGAGCCCGGTGCCAAAGCCGGTTTCGCCAATCACAAAGGGCCGCGCGGCTTCCCAGGCGGTAAAGCGTTCGGGCAGGTGGTTGGCACCCAGAAATACATGTTCGGTCTCTGCGCGCCCATCGCCACGGGTGAAATAGATGTCATCAAACGCTGTTGCGTGGGGGGCTCCCTCGTTCCAGGTAAGGGTTGGCGTCGTTAATGCCGCAAGCGGTGGCAAAGCGTTTGAACGTTGGGTCACGCAGGTATCCGTATTGATGAATAGGTGGTTAAAAAATGATCAATTTGTTAGCGCTGGCGTTATCTCTGGCTTAGCGCAAAGCGTCCGCCGGGTTTGCACAGAGTTTTCCACAGGCTCTGTGAAAAAGCCGACGAACCCTCCATACTTGCCTATTGGCGTCAAGGCATAACTTTCTTGAACGGCTTAACAATTACCTTGGCATACACCCCTGCAATAATGTATGGGTCAGCGTCGGCCCACGCCTTGGCGTCTTCCAGGCTGTCGAATTCCGCTACCACCAAGCTGCCGGAAAAGCCTGCATCGCCAGGATTTTCAGCGTCGATGGCAGGGTGAGGGCCAGCCAGTACCAGGCGGCCTTCATCGCGCAGCGCTTCCAGGCGTGCCAAGTGGTCTGGCCGGGCCGCTAAGCGGCGCTCTAAGCTATTGGGTACATCTTCACTCATAATGGCATACAGCATTTGGGTATAACTCCTTGATAAGACGAGGATGCAAAGTGACCGTTAATTGACCGCACTGGCATAAGCGCGCACCATATCTTACCCATTGCGAAGGGTTCATTCACAGCTGAAAAGCGCATTCTGACAAACTGGCCACACGGCGTCATGCTTATGCCTCGACTTCCCTATACCTTTGATGCCGATCAGCGCTACCCAGTTGATTTGCACATGCACTCAACCGCTTCCGATGGCGCGTTAACGCCCACCGAGCTGGTAACCCTGTGTGCCGAACGCGGGCTGACGCACATGTCGCTCACCGATCACGATACCATGGACGGCATTGAAGAAGCGGGCCGCGCGGCGGAGCAAGCAGGGCTGTGTCTTATCCCCGGCTGTGAGTTATCCACACGCTGGCAGGGCGTCAATATCCATGTGGTGGCGCTGATGCCCGGTGGCTTGCAGGGGTCAATGGTGGAAGGCCTGATTCAGCAGCGTGAAGCGCGGATACAGCGTGCAGCAGTGATCGCCGAAAGGCTGGAAAAAGTCGGTTTATCCAACGCGCTGGAAAAAGCGCGCCTGCACGCCGGCAGTGACCGCCCGCTAGGCCGCCCGGACTTTGCCCGCGCGCTGGTAGCGGAAGGCGTGGTGCCCGACTGGGCCAGCGCCTTCAAGCGCTATCTGGGCAGCGGCAAAAAGGGCGATGTTAAAGCCCACTGGCCGGAAATCAGCGAAGCCGTGAGCTGGATTGTCGATTCCGGTGGTGTGGCCGTGATTGCCCATCCACTGCGCCACGGCTTAACCCGGCGCAAGCGAGGCCTGTTGATGGATACCTTCCAAGCGGCGGGCGGCCAGGCGGTTGAACTGGTCAGCGGCCAGCAGAACCCGGATAGCACCCGCGATCTGGCGCGTCAGCTAGTGGAGCGCGACCTTTACGCCTCTATGGGCAGCGATTTTCACTTCCCCGGCAGTCATGCGGCCCCCGGCAGCATGAGCCTAGTGCCGCGCACTGCGGCGCCCCCCATATGGCAGCATCCCCGGCTGCTGCACCTGCGCGATGCGTCACCCGGCCTGCTGGCGGTCGGTTAAATCACAGCCGGGTCATTGCCAAGCCCGGTCAGTTAAAAGCCAAGTCGGCTATGCTGTATAGGCAGTGCCTACGGACAGGAGTTACCAATGAGCCAATATTTTCAGATTCACCCGGAAAACCCTCAGAAACGCCTCATCGATCAGTCGATTGCGATCATTCGTAAAGGCGGTGTGGTTGCTTACCCCACTGATTCGGGCTATGCCCTTGGCTGCCATCTGGGTGAGAAGAAAGCCATTGAGAAGATAAAATGGTTACGTTCACTGGACGATAAACACAACTTCACCCTGGTGTGCTCCGATCTCTCGGAAATTGGCACCTACGCCAAGGTGGATAACGATGTATTTCGGTTGCTGAAAGCCCATACCCCAGGCCCTTATACTTATATTCTGGATGCCACTTCAGAAGTGCCGCGCCTGCTACTGCATCCCAAGCGGCGCTCCATTGGCGTGCGCGTACCGGATCACCGCATTACCCACGCGTTACTGGCCGCATTAGGCGAGCCGTTGATGAGCGTAACGTTGATTCCGGTGGGCGATGACCTGCCCATGAACGACCCGGAAGAGATCCGCGAGCGTTTTGGCGCCCACCTGGATGCCATTATCGACGGCGGCGCCTGCCATTTAGACCCCACCAGCGTCATCGACCTGCGCGAACTGCCGCCGAAAATCATCCGTGAAGGGCGCGGCGATATTTCTCCTTTCGTCGTCTAAAAACACTTTTCAGAGCAAATCCCTGCTTTTAGCTTTAATGAGCAGGGAATTTGTCTATTTTTCATTATTTGAATGTTCAATGAAAATAAAATATGATCCTAACGGTTCTTTTCGATAATAAATCGTGATCCTTTAAGGCGAGGAATCGCCTCGTCTTTTTGAGATCGCCTAGCCCAGGAGATCATTCAATGACGAAGCCATTCCCTTCTCGCCTCTGCACCCTTGCTGCTCTAGCCAGCCTCACCGCTTTACCGCTGACCAGCCATGCAAATAGTGATGACGCAGAAATATGTGCCCAGGAAGCTTATGCAATGGGCCTGCGCTATCAACAGCAGTCTGCTGAAGCCGCTGCTCTGCAGCGTCAGGGTTTTGCCCTCGCCACCTACCGGCTTGAGGATCAGATTGAGGCGCATGGTGGCAGCGACGACTTGGCGATCATTACCGACCTGGATGAAACGGTGCTGGATAATAGTGCGCTGTTGGTTCGCGACATGCAGGCATGCCACGACTACACCACCTGGGACACATGGAAGCATTGGGAGCGTGAAGGCGAGCCGCGTTTGATGCCGGGTGCCAAAGCGTTCCTGGATTACGCGGATGAGCAGGGCGTGGCCATTTTTTACGTCTCTGATCGCTATCAGGAGAACGAGGCCGACACTATCGCCACCTTGGAAGCGCTAGAGCTACCCCAAGTCTCTGAACAGAGCGTGATGTTGCTGGGGCCTGCCAAGGCAGAACGCCGCGCGGAAGTGGTGGATAACCACACGCTGGTGATGCAGCTGGGTGATTCCCTTCACGATTTCGCGGGTGACTTCGCGGGCGCCGACCTTGACCAGCAGCATGCGCTTGTTGAAGAGAATGCCGAGCGTTTTGGCAACGATTGGATCGTGTTCCCCAACGCTACTTACGGTGCCTGGAGCGAGGCCGAGCTAGATGCTTGGGAAGCCCCGCACGAAGTAGAGTGATCGGTGAGATAATCACTCTATCCCGCACTAAATGAACGCTGCGCGCCCCAGATTTGGCTATTTGGTTTAGCTGTCCTGGGGCGCGTTTTTGTCTGCGTCTTTCTTCCGCGGGTCTTCGCTGTCCTCGTCGAGCCAGGTGCCGCAGCGTAGGCAGTAGCGGGCGCGTTTTTCATGGCGTTCGTGACCGCAGCCGGGGCAGGCTTCTTCGGAGTAACGCTCTTCACGGATCGAGCGAATCACCTGAGCGGAAAACACCCCGGTGGGCACGGCAATGATCGAGTAGCCGAGCAGCATGAGTACCACCGTAATCGATTTACCCAGCGCAGTAGCGGGGACGATGTCGCCATAGCCGACGGTGGTCATGCTGACAATGGCCCAGTACATCGACATCGGAATACTGGTGAAGCCCGCCTCAGAGGATTCGATGGTGTACATCAGCGCCGCGAACAGGGTAATCACCATTAATATGGCGCTAAAAAACAGCAATATCTGGCGCATGCTGCGTTTAAGGGCATCCATTAAAAGACGCGCCTCGCCGACAAACTCCATCAGGCGCAGAATACGAAAAATGCGCAGTACTCGCAGCAGACGAACGATCACCAATCCATGGGCGCCGGGTACCAAAAGCACTAGCCATGGGGGCAACACGGCAATCAAGTCGACGATCCCGTAAAAGCTTCTTAAATAGAGCGTCGGCTTTTCCAGGCAGTAAATGCGCAAGATCAGCTCAATGCTGAACAATAGCGTGAAGACCCACTCAAGATAGAAGAATAGCTCACCGTACCGCTCGGCATAAGTCTCGATACTGCCCAGCATAATGACCGCAACGCTGAGTAGAATCGCCACAATCAAGGCGATATCAAAAGCTTTTGCTCCCGGCGTGTCAGACTCAAATATGATATGAAACAGGCGGGTGCGTAGGCCTTCCGCGCCGGGGGTTAAGTTTAAATTCATTGCATCATCCTGAAGTGGACCTCAATGCCGTCCTGAAAAGTGCGCTAGGACCTAGCGTAGCGCGGTTTGGTACGCCAAGCGATGGGCGAGCGCTAACGCCGCTTTACCGTAGGCTGCATTGGGCTGGCCGTCCGCATCGAGCGCGCCAGGCAGCGCCTGGGCATAAGCGCGTGCGGTGGCATCCAGTTCGGGATGTTCGGCGAGAGTGGCCAGCGCCTGCTGGGCATCGTTTAAAAAGCTGGCTTGTTGGCTGTCGTGGTAGGCGTCCAGCGCCAGCGTGGCACGGTGCAGCCACTCTGCCGGGGAGTGCGCTTCGGGGAGCGGCCAGTGTTGGGTACTAAGCGCATTGCCACGGGCCGCCTTGCTACTGTCCGAGGGCCGCAGCGCTACCTGTTCAGCAAGGGTTAATGCCAGTGCCCACAGAGCTTCAGGCTCGCCGCCTTTTAATTCGAGCTCTGCTTCGCGAATCGGCGTGCGGTAGCCACCGCTAATAATTTCGCCTTCATCCAATACCAGCTCGATATGGCTTTCCTGACCTTGTCCGCCCTCTTTTAGCTGCCAGCTACGCCGTGTGAAATCGGTGCTGAGTTGGGGGGCGAGGGCATCTAGCACACCGCTAAGTTCGCCTTGAAAAGGGGGGAGCTTGGCAATTGAAGCGAGATCCAACTGCGGGCCAGCAATCTGCCACTCCCACTCTTCGCGCTGGGAAAGCCCGCCACCACCTTGGCCAGCGGTTTTCACCGTTTGCAGCACCTGGCCGTCTACCTGGCGAAGTCGCAGCGCAATATGTGCTTTCGCCAGATCACCCTGAGGGGTATCAAAGTAGGTATTTGTCAGCGTTTGTTTACGCACGGCGTGTGAAGCGAGATACGGGTGTTGAGTCAGCGCCGCAGGCCCTGTCGGGGCAAGGGCCAGTTTAAGTTCCACTTCCATGGGGTTTGGGCTTTTCATGACGCTAGCCACCTCGTTATCGTGACATTTAAATGAATATTTGATTACATTTGTGAACTTTTCATGACGGCGGCAGGCGCACTCTTTATACTGGCGCCGCCATTTCCAGGCTCCCCGAAAACAGGCTAAAAGGCATTATGGTTACCTCCAATCCTTTTTCTTCGATGTTTGGCCGCTCGCCATTCCAGCCGTTATTGGCCCATATCGTCAAGACGAATGAGTGTGCCGATCAGCTGTTGCCGTTTTTTGAAGCAACCCTGGTTGATGACTGGGACAAAGCGGCTGAGCTGCGCGAAAACGTCACCCGCCTAGAGCATGACGCCGATACGCTGAAAACAGAGCTGCGGTTGAACCTGCCCAACACCATGTTTCTTCCGGTGTCGCGCTCCGATCTGCTTGATCTGATCAGCGTACAGGACAAGATCGCCAACAAGGTGCGTGACATTACCGGCATTATGCTGGGGCGTAAAATGCGCGTGCCGGATGAGCTGGCCGCGCCGATGCGCGACTACATTCGAACCAGCGTTGCCTGCGTGGCGCAAGCGCGTCAAGCGCTAGAAGAGCTCAAGGATCTACTCGAGTCCGGCTTTGGCAAAAACGTCTCGGATGTGATGCAGAAGATGATCCGTGAGCTGCACACCCTCGAACACCAAGCCGACGACCAACAGATCACTATTCGCCGCCAGCTGTTCAAGCTTGAGAGCCAGCTACCGCCAGTGGACGTGATCTTTCTCTACAAGATCATTGAATGGGTTGGCGAACTATCCGACCGCGCCGAGCGCGTGGGTAGCCGTCTGCAGATCCTGACTGCCCGCTAAGGGGACTTTCATGCTGATTATTGCCCAGCACGGTGAAATTTTTATCATCCTGGCCTGTTTGTTTGGCTTTTTCATGGCCTGGGGCGTTGGCGCCAACGACGTGGCCAATGCCATGGGAACCTCGGTGGGGTCGAAAGCGATCACCATCAAACAGGCTATCCTGATTGCGGTCATTTTTGAATTCCTGGGTGCCTGGCTAGCCGGTGGCGAAGTTACCAATACGATCCGTAAAGGTATTATCGACCCCGAACTGCTACAGGACGACCCACAATTGCTGGTCTACGGCATGCTGGCAGCACTGCTGGCGGCGGGAACATGGCTGCTGGTGGCCTCCATGAAAGGCTGGCCGGTTTCCACGACGCACTCGATTGTCGGCGCGATCGTAGGCTTTGCGGTCGCAGGGCTAGGCCCTGCCACTGTGGATTGGGGTGCGGTAGGCAAGATTGCCGCCAGTTGGGTGGTCTCCCCCTTGTTGGCAGGTACCATCGGTTTCGTGCTATTTAAATCGGTACACCACCTGATTTTCGAGGACGCCAACCCGTTCACGGCCGCCAAACGCTACGTACCCGGCTATGTGTTTCTGGTGGGCTTCATCGTTTCGATGGTCACGCTGACCAAAGGGTTATCTCATGTGGGGTTGGATCTAACCTTCAATCAGAGCCTGTTGCTGTCGATCCTGCTGGGCCTGGTGATCATGGGTATTGGCCTGATCATGCAGCGGCGTATCAAGTTCGAGCACAATACCAACGACCACTTCGGCTATGCCAATGTTGAGCGTGTGTTCGGCGTGCTGATGATCTTCACCGCCTGCGCCATGGCCTTTGCCCACGGCTCCAACGATGTGGCGAATGCGGTTGGCCCACTGGCGGCAGTCATCAGCGTGGTGCAAACCGGCGGTGAAATTGGCGGCTCTGCACTGGTGCCCTGGTGGGTGCTGGTACTTGGCGGCAGCGGCATCGTGGTGGGTTTGGTCACCTATGGCCATAAGGTCATCGCTACTGTGGGCACTGGAATTACGGAACTGACCCCCAGCCGTGGCTTTGCCGCTACCCTGGCGGCAGCCACCACGGTGGTGCTGGCCTCGGGCACTGGCCTGCCGATTTCCACCACCCACACCCTGGTCGGCGCGATTCTTGGGGTGGGGCTGGCACGCGGCATGGCGGCATTGAACCTGCGGGTCATCGGCACGATTGCCATGTCGTGGCTGATCACACTACCAGCAGGCGCTGGCCTGGCGATTCTGTTCTTCTTCATGTTCAAGGGCATGTTCGGCTAACGAATAATAAACAGCACTTGTAAACATAGTACGCCAAGGCTCGAAAGGCTTTAGAAGCATCTGAGCGATAAAATCACAGCGGCATCTTCATGTTTATCTGCATTAGATCGAGCAGATTTGCATTTGAAGGTGCCGCTGTTTTTCGTGCTCTGGTAAAGTAACTGGAGATTGTTTTTGAGATTGTTTTTGAGATTGTTTCTTTCACCTGCTGCCGGAGAGCGGCCCTTGGATACGCGCTTCCCCTTTGTTGATTGGTTTCGTAACGCTTCCCCCTACATCAATGCCCACCGGGGGCGAACCTTTGTCATCTTAATTGAAGGCGAAGCCATGGCGTCTGGCCGAGGGGAGCAACTGATTCAGGATTTGGCGCTGCTGCATACGCTAGGCGTGCGGCTGGTCGTGGTCTTTGGCATTCGTCCTCAGGTGCATGAAGCGCTAACGGCTGCAGGCGTTGAGCCCACGCGTATCGATGGCCGCTGGGTCGCCGACCGTGCGGTGATGGCCCATGTGGAGCAGGTCGCCGCCCATCAGCGGCTATGGCTGGAAGCGCGGCTTTCGCTGGGCTTGCCTAGCACGCCGCTGCACGGCGTAGAGCTCAGCGTCATCTCTGGAAATCTAGTCACCGCCAAGCCCCTAGGCGTGCGCGAAGGGGTGGATTTCGACCACAGCGGCGAAGTACGCCGGGTGCGTGCCAGCGCCATTGAAGGCCTGCTGGAAAAAGGCTCGCTGGTGCTACTGCCACCGCTCGGGTTCTCCAGTACAGGTGAGGTGTTCGATCTGGACGCCTCTGAAGTTGCTCAACACGCCGCTGTGGCGCTGAAAGCCGATAAGCTGATTTTGCTAGGGGAATCCGAAGGCTTGGAAGATGAGCAGGGCGCACTGCTGCGCCAGCTTTCGCCAGCGGAGGCCGAGCCGCGTTTAAGCGCCGCAGTGCCAGGCAGCGAGCTAGCCCGCCACTTACAGGCCGCCTGCACCGCCGCACGGGAAGGCGTGGCGCGTACGCACTTGCTCTCCTGGCGCAACCATGACGCCCTGTTGGGTGAGCTGTTCACCCGGGACGGCGTGGGCACCATGATTACCCAGCACCGCTATGAACAGCTGCGCCCAGCCACGCTCAACGATGTAGCGGGTCTGCTGGAACTTCTGGAACCGCTAGAGCGCCGGGGCATGCTGGTAGCGCGCTCCCGTGAACGCCTGGAGCACGAAATCGATGACTACATGGTGATTGAGCGTGACGGCATGGTGATCGGCTGCGCCGCGCTGCATGTATTTACGGATACCACCATTGCCGAACTCGCCTGCGTGGCAGTGCACGACAGCTACCGCGGCGGCGAGCGGGGCGAGCGCCTGGTGGAGGCCATGGAGCGCCGCGCCCGCCAGCGCGGCTTAACTGAAATCTTCGTGCTGACCACCCACACCGCCCACTGGTTTGTGGAACATGGCTTCCGCGCCGCCAGTCTGGAAGACCTACCGCCACTGAAACGCGAAACCTACAACCACGCCCGCAAATCGAAGGTGTTGGTTAAGCAACTGGCGTAACCCGCTTTTTAAAAGAGACAACCGTTAGCACCGCTGATTTATGAGGTGGAACACGGCGCTATTGAAAACAGCGCCGGCTGTTTTTGCGCTTCTTGTTGAATAGTGTCGTCAATCGGTGTGTCGTAGGTTTTGAGCAGATAGCCCAGCACCGAATAAAAACCCACCATGGCGATCAGGTCGATCACTGCTTTGCGTCCGATCGCCTCGGCAAGTTCTGCTTCCTGCTCCTTGGCCAGCATGCGCTCATCGAATAACGCATCCACGGCATTGACGATAAGACCGTCAACTCCTTCGGGAGTACCGCGAATAGCCGTGATCCGGTGTTCGGAGAATCCCAGGGCGAGTGCACGACTAACATGATGGGCCCACTCGTAGGCAGAGCCCATACGTAAACCCGCGCGTAAAATCACCACTTCGGTCAGTTCAGGGCCTAACGCATTCTCCTTAACAACGTGTTGGCGCAAGGGCGCCCACGCTCTAAGCAAGGCCGGGTGATTGGCCATAGTGCGATAAACGTTGAGTGCGCCAGCAAAGCCCTCGCGTAAATCAGTGATCTCCTCGGGCCATTCGGCGTCGGAAATAGGCGGGCAGGGAGAAGAGGGCATGGGTGGTCTCCTTTCAGATAGTTATTCAGGTCGTAATTCAGTTCGTTGTTGAGTGTGTCATCACTCTGCGATGGCGGCGGTTATGGCCTCGGCAATACGCTCAATGATCAAATCGACTTCGCCAGGCTCAATGATATAGGGCGGTGCCAGTAAGATGTGGTCACCGTTAATGCCATCAATGGTGCCGCCCATCGGGTAGCTGATCAGGCCGCGCGCCATGGCCTGCCGCTTGATCTTGGCGTAAATCTTTCTAGCCGGATCGAAAGGCGTTTTGCTCTCCCTGTCCGCGACAATCTCGATACCGCGAAACAAGCCCCTGCCGCGAATATCGCCCACATGGGGGGATGCGCCGAGCTCCGCTTCAAGGCCGCTCTGTAACCTCGTGCCCATGGCATTGACGTTCGCCAGCGTCTCCGGCCGTGCGATGATTTCAACCACTTTGTTAGCGGCCGCGGCGGCCACAGGGTGCCCAAGATAGGTATGACCATGCTGAAACAGCCCAGACCCATTGGCGAAACTGGCGTAGATGTTGGCCGATAGCATCACTGCGCCGATAGGCTGATAGCCGCCGCCCAAACCCTTGGCGATCGTGACGATATCTGGGACTACTCCATCTTGTTCGCAGGCGAAGACGGTGCCGGTTCTTCCCATGCCGCACATCACTTCGTCGAGGATCAGAAGGACGCCGTATTTATCGCAAATGGCACGAACGCGTTTGAAGTAATCCGCCTCAGAGGCGACCGCCCCTAAGGTGGCACCAACGACGGGTTCGGCAACGAAGGCCATTACCTCTTCAGGGCCAAGTTCCAGAATCTTTGCCTCAAGCTCCTCGGCAAGCCGTGCCGCGTAGGCCTCGGGCGTCTCGTCGGTGCCCTTGTCGCGATACGCATAGCAGGGCGATACATGGTGGGTTTCTGGCAGGATGGGCTGAAACTGCTGGCGCCGCATGGCATTGCCACCGGTTGCCAACGCGCCAATGGTATTGCCGTGGTAGCTCTGGCGTCTGGCAATGATATGCCGCCGCTGGGGCTGATTAATCTCTACAAAGTACTGCCGGGCCATTTTAAGCGCCGCTTCAACGGCCTCTGAACCACCCGATACCAAGTAGACGTAATCCAGCCCTGCGGGGGCTAAATCCACAAGCTTTTCGGCAAGTGCTTCGGCGGCATCGGTAGTGAAAAATGAGGTGTGGGCGTAACAGAGGCTATTGATCTGCGTGCGCATGGCGGCCAGCACTTCCGGGTGGGCGTGCCCGACGCTGGTGACCGCAGCGCCTCCCGACCCATCCAGGTAGCGACGCCCCGTAGTATCCGTGATATAGACGCCCTGTGCCGACGCAGCATGAGGTAGCTGCGCCCCGATACCGCGGTGAAGAATACGCGTCATAGCCTCTTTCCCTCATTATCAAACGGTGAACCATTCATATGACAGTGAGATTGGCACACTCGTAAAGATGTTTGCAACAAGTAAATCATTAAAATATAGTATGAAACATATGGATCATTTTCTCTAAAAGAGCCCACCACGATGCAGCCGAGCGATTCGCTGAGAGAGCAGATGATTGCCCAGTACGATGCCATGTCTGCGCAGCTGCAGCAGGCCGCTCGCTACGTGCTTGAGCATCCAGAGGAAGTGGCGCTGGTGTCCATGCGCGAGGTAGCGCGCCTAGCGGGTGTGCAACCCGCCACCATGACACGGCTTGCCAAATTCTTGGGGTTGCCAGGCTACGACGAACTTCGGGCGCAGTATGCAGCGGTGTTACGTCAGGGGGGCGATGGCTTTGCGGCCAAGGTTCGCCAGCGGGTAGATGAAGGCAGTGAAAGGGGAGCAAGCGATACCGCCTCGCATATGCTTCAGGGGCTGAGTGCCCAGCTTGCTAAGCTTTGCGAGCCCGATTCACTACGGCAGCTGGAAGCCACCGCCACTAGGCTGGGATCAGCGAGAAAGGTATACGTGCTGGGGTTACGTTCCTGCCATGCCGTTGCCTGGCATTTCCATTACGTGATGACCCTGCTGGGCGAGCGCTCGGTTCACCTGGATGGGCCTGGAGGAACCGGCGGAGATGGGCTAATTCGTGCCACATCTGAGGATGTATTGCTCGTTATCTCCATCAAACCTTATGCAACAGGGACGCTGGAACTGGCCCAACTGGCAAAAGATAAGGGGGTAGGCGTTGTTTCTATCACCGATAGTGAAGTGTCGCCGCTGGTGGGGATGTCAGAGCAGACGATTCTATGCCCCACGGAAACCGATAGCTTTTTTCACACGCTAACCCCGGCATTAGCCATTTCCGAAGTGCTGTGCAGCTTATTGGCAGAATTCGATAGGCCTAAGACGCTAGACGCTTTACAGCAAGCGGATGAACACCTCTCGCATCTCAATACGTATGCGACGGCTATCCCCAGGCGGCAGTGAGAAGCGAGGCCAGTCAGGCATATCGTTCTGGGTAGATCATTACTTAAGCCGACCAGCGTTTTGTCATTTTTTGGCAGTTTTGTTTAATGCGCCGAGACAGGCGCTCTAACAATACATGCTCTGTACCTGGCGTTGCGACCTCCTGTAGGGCCTCCATCACAGAGGGCAAAACGCTGAGAATCTCATCGGCGAGACGTGCGCCTAAACTCATGAAGTAAGCAGGTTTAAATCCCAGCGCCTGGGCGAGAGACGCAAGGTGTGAGCGTTCGATACTGCCTGGCTGATCAATGCCTGACACTCGAAATGCAAAGCGGTTCGAGAGGCCGCTATAGAGCGTTGTGCACATGAGATCGTAAAACGGGGCTAGTTGAACGCCCTGCGGCGTTTGCAATATAGAGAGGTTTTTGGCGTGGCTGTCATTGTTACCAATAAACAGGTTGAAAAAAAACCACTGCGAAAAACGCAGCAGGTCTTTTGCGGGAACACCCGCCGCCTGAAGTAACTGTCGACACTCAATGAGACCAGGCCCTCCGTCGCTTTCGTATTTGAGGGTGGAAGGTGTCCCTGCTAATTGGCAAATATCTAGCTGGTGATAACGCTGTAAGTTGCCGTGCTCATCATAAAACCGGTCATAGCGCTTAACTAAACAGGCGCGTGTTTGAGGCTGGAAGGTAGCTTCAGCTACCCCTAGCGCTAACGCGGCGGCTAGTTGCATACAGAGCGTTTCATTAAGTGCAGAACACCACACGCCTTTCAAACCACGGATATCCGGTTTCAAAATATGGCTTGAAGGCGCGGCCCCTTCAGGCAGCGCCGGGCTGCCATCAGCGAGTACCATTAGCAGCAGTTTATTTTGAGCGCCCGCTAATGAAATTCGCGCTTGGGGAGCAAGTTGCCCGGTTAATTCACCCTGGGTTTCATTATGCAGAAAGTCGTTTATAGCTTCCCAATTCGTCTTGCGATAGCTGGCTGGTCGAGGCGTTTCACCTTGCGGGAGTAGGGTGTAGCCACTCGCCGTATCACCGCCAATCGACTTTAAAAGACCAAAAACAGTGGTGGTGTGGTGGCGTAGCTCAATATAGCGACGTAGTTCGCCCTCAGGCAGTAGGTTTTCGAAGTATGCCAGCACACTATCGCCGCTATGTCGTTGTTGAGTCAGCGGTAGCTGGGGCGAAAGGCTATTCGCTTGGTTATTGGCTAGCCACTCCTGAGTATAGTCAAACCGCAACGGCTGAGTGTTATGCAAACGCCCGACATGCAGTTCCCCCCAGAACAGGTCAAGCGCTTCGCTATGGGCGACCATGGTGATTCCCTTTGCGCTGTATAATCACTTCCAATCCCATTAGATCCAAAACATCGAGTACTTTTTGTAGCTGCAGAGTTGGCTTGCCGCGCTCAAGATCGACGATAAAGCGGTTGCCTGTACCCGCAAGCCCGGCAATATCACTTTGCAGCAATGATTGATCACGCCGGGTTTGTTGAACTAGCTTGCCCAGCTCTTCACTGTTGCGAATACGTTTTGCGCTTTCTATCTGGGAGGTCATAGCGACTGTCCAATAAAATTACCGTACGGTAATGATAGACCATATTAGTGATCAAAACGCTATGATTCTTCCCGATCGGTAATTTTCAGTGATTAGAGAGGCTTTCTGGAAGGAAATATTCCCGAGCGGGAATATTTTGGCGTTGCCGTGATTGTATGAACAGTGTTCTAACAAAAGGGTGGCTCAAAGCCACCCTGGGAATGCGCGTTATATCTTATGTAAGAAACACTTAAGTATTTAAGATAACCCCGCCATTCAGGTGCATGGTCTGGCCACTCATGTAAGAGGACTCCTCGCAGGCCAAATAGACATAGGCAGGGCCCATTTCGCTGGGCTGCCCGGCGCGTTTCATGGGCACCTGGCCGCCGAATGACGCTACCTTCTCATCTTCAAAGCTGGCGGGAATCAGCGGGGTCCATACCGGCCCTGGCGCTACGGCATTCACGCGAATGCCACGATCCATCAGCGACATCGCCAACGAACGCACCAGCCCCTGAATAGCGCCCTTGGTGGCGGTGTAATCGATCAGCGTGTCGTTGCCCTTAAAGGCATTGATCGATGATGTGGCAATAATGGTGTCACCTTCGCTGAGATGCGGCAGGGCTGATTTGGTGAGATAGAAGTGGCTGAAAATATTGGTCTGGAAGGTGCGCAGCAGTTGATCATCGGGGATCTCGGTAATGTCGTCCCAGTCGTACTGCTCGGCGGCGTTATTGATGACGATATTGATCTTACCGAAGTGGTCGAGGGTGCGCTTAACGATCTCACGGCAAAACGCCGGCGCTGCCACATCGCCTTTCAAAACCAAACAGCGACGGCCTTCGGCTTCCACCAGCCGCTTGGTCTCTTCTGCATCTTTGGTTTCTTTAAGGTGCACGATCACGCTGTCGGCACCTTCGCGGGCATAGTGAACGGCGACTGAACGCCCTATGCCACTGTCGCCACCGGTAATAATCGCGACCTTGTCCAGTAACTTATCGGCGCCCCGGTAACTTTCACGAATGTATTCGGGCTCCGGGCGCATGGCGTATTCATCACCAGGCTGTTTATCCTGATGCTGGGGTGGTTGGTGTTGATCACTCATGTGCGGTCACTCCATTGTTGGCACAATTTGGTTTGCACATACGGTTAGTTATCGTAAAACATCACTTACTAACCACTGTTCAGGCCCTCGTATCCTCGAGTACCTTACACGCTGTAAACGTAGACCAAGGTAGTAACAACGGCAAACCAGGAAGCGAACGCTGAGCAATAAAACGGTTGGTCATGCAGAGAAATGATAGTGGCAGGTTATTGATGCTATCAATATTGCTAATGTAGCTGCTATAAAGCTATTTACTTGTTTTAAGTGTTTGTTTTAAATATTGTTTAATTGCAGTTATGTCGTGGGTGCTTATGAGGGTGAATTGCAAGTTGAAGGGGAAGGGCTACAGTTAAGTCAGCCAGGGATAGGAGGCACCACGAACGCCTCCCACTCTTTCGCTCACCCACTACGGTAAGGAAGAAGCGATGACTCAAGTTCCCGATAAAGACCAGAAAGCCCCTAAAGAGAAGGATGACCACCATGATGAGGCCAATCCGATGCCGGATACTCATCATGTAAACCCGGAGTCCGATGACGATAAAAAGTCAGGCAGGGATACCAAGAAATAAGCTATGCAACACTGTTTCTATGCAGAATTGTTTAGGCCAACGCAAAACAACAAAGGCGCTACTTCCGGTAGCGCCTTTTCTATCAGCGCTAAACCTCTATGTTGATAGAGGACGTTGATACGGAAACGTCACCTAGCGAGGCAGGCAGTAACTGCCCCAATGAGGAGTAGAGGGCTTCAGAAGTGGATGCTGCAACCGCTCGATCCGTCTTTTCCATGGCTTCTTCAGCTTTCTTTAGCTCACGACGAGCTTCTTTATCTTCTTCATTCAGCCGAACCTTAAGTTCGTTAACTGCTTCGCGCAGCGCTTTCTGAGCGTCAGTCAGTACGCCGCGGAGTGCGTGTTCACTAGCGCTGGGGCCATTGGATTTCGAGCGGTTGTCTTCATTCTGAATGAGGTTAGGTAGGCTTGGTAATACGCCGAGCTCGGTGGATTCATCGCTTTCAGGCTCGCCCGCTGCCTTCTCGGCCTCTTGCTCAGCAGCCTTTTCAGCATCATCTTCGGCTGTTTGCGCACTGGCTTCGGCTTGCTGCGCGTCACTGGAAACCGTTGCCTGAGCGCTCTCATCGCCACCCGCCGGGGCCCCCGCTGATTCGGCTCCGCTGGTTTGAGCCACGGCCGGTTGAGCTGCTGTCGTGGGAACTGCTGGCGTTGCAACCACGGACGGGATAGCGGTCATGCCTGCACCACCGCCACCTTGGTTGTTCAACAGCTTAGCTGCACCGGCAAGCTCACGGGCGATGCTCTTGAGCTCCTTGGCCATGTTTTTAAGCTGTTCAGGAGAGGCGAAGGCCATCATGGCTTTCAGCATTTCAATCCGCTGACGCAGGAAGCCCACTTTATCGGTGGCCTGCTGCTGGGAGGCTTCCTTTGGAGTAGGTAGCGACGCCAAGCTTTCCAGCGCTTCCTGCTGCTTTTTAAGACGCTTTGTGAACGGGTCGTCTTCAGCAGGCTCGCTCTTTTGGGGGGCGACGCGGGTAGGCGTTAAAAACTGCGGCTTATCTTGGCGCTGGTTAATTAGTGTAAATGACGAAAATCCAATCTTCATGGCGGTATCCTCTCCTCATTGTTAGAAGATATCGGCCATTTAACTTAGGTCTTTAACCCCCGGACTTTAAACGCCGCTTAACTTCCACGCTTAGCCTGCCTTCACCTAGCTTCAGTTTCAGCTTCTGGCCGGGCTGGGTATCTTCCGCGCGGCGAATGACCTGGCCCTGCTCATCCTGGGCAATTGCATAGCCACGCCCCAGCACCGCTAGCGGACTGACCGCGTTTAACTCCCGTGCGGCGGCTTTCAAGCGTGCCTGTCGGCTCTCCAACTGGCGCTGCATCGCACTCCCCAAACGGCGCTGTAACTGGCTCACACGCTCGCTTTCTGCACGGTGCAACCGCGCCATATCCTGGCTGGCCAAGCGCCTGCTCAGCTGTGTCACCTGGGCTTTCTGCTGGCCGAGCGTTAACTGCATGGCGCGATTCAAGCGCTGATCAAGGGCGGTTAAGTGCTGGCGCTGACGGTTGAGCTGCTCGCCGGGATGACGCAGCTTGGCGCGCAGGGTATCCAGCCGCTGGCTGTCGCGTTCCAGACGCGCCTGCATGGCCCGCTGCAAACGGCTGTGTTGATGCTCCAACTGGCGCTTGAGGGTGTTTTGGTCGGGAACCAAGCGTTCGGCGGCGGCCGATGGGGTGGGCGCGCGCATGTCTGCGGCAAAATCCGCCAGGGTAATATCTACCTCGTGACCTACCGCCGACATCACCGGCAGCCGGGAGTGAAAAATCGCCCGCGCCAGGTGTTCGTTATTAAACGCCCAGAGGTCTTCCAGGCTACCGCCACCACGAGTGATCAGAATCACGTCCCGCTCAGGGTCTAGCCGCGCCTGACGGTTAAGCAATGCCAGCGCCGAGATCATCGCTGGGGCGGCTTCGGCACCTTGAACGGGCACCGGAATCAACGTCACGTCCGCCAGTGGCCAGCGTGCTTCCAGCACCGCCAACACATCGCGAATGGCCGCCCCGGTGGCGGAGCTCAAAATCAGCAGCTTGCGGGGCGGGAAGGGCAGCGGCCGGGCGTTGGCAAACACACCTTCACCTTCTAATTGCGCTTTTAAACGCTCAAAGGCTGCCAGCAGTTCCCCCAGGCCCGCCGCCTGAACGGCCTCGGCAATGAGTTGGTAGTCGCCGCGGGGCTCGAACAGCGACACCCGCCCGCGCAGCTTGACCTGATCACCATCGCGCATCGGCGCCGAAACAAACCGCGCCCGCTGACGAAACAGCGCGCAGCGGATCTGCGCCCGATCATCCTTCAAGGTGAAATAAACATGCCCCGACGCCGGGCGGGAAACGTTAGAGAGCTCGCCCTCCACCCACACTTCGCCCACATCGCGCTCAAGGGTTTGCTTGGCGCGCTGGTTGAGTTGGCTGACGGTGAGTGTTTGGGCGGGTGTTTGGGTCATGGCGGATATCTGAATGCAGGGCACTGTAGCCTAGCATCAAATACTAGCGCTCATCGAATATAGAGCGGGGCAAATTCGTTGCCCCGCAAGCGCTATCGATGCTGAGAACGTCGACGAATCCATTCGCCGGGAAGGGTTAGCAACAAGCAGCAACACATCATTAGCAGCGCAAGAAGAGCAACAGAGGCCATATCAGACCCTGCGTCGGAAATATTGCTGTAAAGCAGGAGCGGTAGCAGGTTGATCTGTGAACCGGTAAGCGCCAGGGCCGTACCATAGGCGCCAAAAGCTACGGCAGCACAAAGGCTCCAGGAGGAGATCAACGCAGGCAGTAACGGCGGTAGGTACACGTCACGAATTTGCTGCCACCGAGAGGCACCAAAGCTTTCGGCCATCACCAGTTGGCGGCGGTCAAGCCCTTGAACCACCGGCAGCATCAGTAACACCACGCGGGGCACCAAGAAGTAGGCATACACCAACACCAATCCCTGTGGGGTATACACAAAGCGGCCAAACCATGCCGGGTCTACGCCCAGCGATGCCAGGGACAGTGTGATAAAGCCTGCCCGCCCCAACAAGAGGATAAAACCATATGCCACAATCAAGCCGCTGAAAATCAGCGGGAGAGAGATCAGCCAAAGAAGAAAAAAGCGTCGCCGTTCCGGCTGATGATAGAGAAACTCAGCAATCACGACACCAACGATGACCGACAAGAGCGCAGTGCTAATGGATAAAGCAACGCTGGTTATTAAGCTTTTAAACACCAGCCCTTCGTCAAGAAGACGAGCACCCGTGACCAAAGGTGACTCAAGCGCTGCAATGATCAGCAGTGTCAGCGGCACCATAAAAAACAGCGTGTAAATAATGCCGCTGGGTAGAACCAGCGGCAAAACGCTAAAAAAGCGCAGGCGAGGCATGGCGTGGCCTTATTGATTAAGGACGTGCTGAGTCCACTGGTGGCTGAGGTCAGCGCTAATGCTCGAGGCTTTTTGCACATCCAGCGGGCGAATCTGCGGCGCCTCTACCAGCGTGTCGGGCAGCTCGATATCTCCGTTGACAGGGCGAACAAATCCTTCCGCAAAGGTACGTTGACCCTCGTCCGACATGACATAGTTGAGCCATAGGCGTCCGGCATTCGGGTTTGGCCCGTTCTTGACCAGTGAAATAGCGTACGGCGCTGCGACCGACGCCTCTTCGGGGATCACCACCGCAGCGTTGTCGCCCATGCCATCGGTAATGCTGGCTTTTAGACCGTCGTTTTCATAGCCGATCCAGATAGGAATTTCACCGCGTACGAACTGCGCGTAGGGCGTGGTACCGACCACACGGGCAACATTACCGATGCGGCTCAATTCCGCAAGATAATCGATGCCCGGCGTTAAATTATCGAGATCGCCCCCCATTGCATAGTTGGCCGCCAGAGTGAGGACTTGGCCTTGCCCGGTCGAGCGCGGGTCAAGGTACACAATGCTGTTACGGTACTGCTCATCGAGCAGGTCTTCCCAGCTTTGCGGCACTTCATCAACTAGCTGCGTATTAACGATAAAGGCCACGTTCAAAGAGTGAATCGTGAACCACTCACCCGCGTCTGCTTTGAAGACATCGGGAATGCTGTCGAAATTGATGGGGGTAAAGGGGCTTAACAGCTCTTTTTCATAGGCATTAATGGCGGAAGAAGCGTAGTAGTAGGCGGTATCGGCCTGGGGGCGGTTGCGGGCCTGCTCCAATGCGACCACGGTGGCACCCGAGCCCAGGTCGTTAAAGACAATCTGAACGCCGGGGTAGCGCTCCGTGAAACGGTTGAACTGGCTTTGCCAATTGGCCCAAGTTGGGCCGGTATCAAACGATACAACCAACCCCTCTTCCTGAGCCGCTTCGTAGAGTTCTTGTTCGCCATCGTAGAACTCCGAATCCAGCGTGTTGGCCGCATACGCCGATAAAGGCAGCAGGCTGATGGCCGACAATAGGCAATAAGCGAAAGAGCGTTGCATGATGGTACCTCAGCGGTTGAAGAGATGAATGTGAGTGGGGGGGAGCGCCACGTGAGTGATGTGATCCGGCATTGAAGCCGACTCAAGCGACAACGTGGTAGTGCCGCAGAGAAGATACTGACGTTGCTGGGCGCCCAGAAACTGCCTCTCTATCACCGTGGCAGGCGCCTGGTTAGCGATATCGCTAGCTGGGTTGGCAATAATGGCTTCGGGACGAATCATGGCGCGTACGGTCTGCCCCGTCGTGAAGGCGTGTGGTGCCACTTCTAAGATGCCCAGGTCGGCGGTTTGAATGCGCTGTGAATCAAGTACCTGAGCGTCGATAAAGTTGGTGCGACCAATGAAACGTGCCACGGCTTCACTAACAGGCTGCGTGTAAAGCTGGTGGGGCGCGCTGTGTTGAAGGAGTTCGCCCTGCTCAAGCACGGCAACGTGATCGCCCAGCATCAGCGCCTCTTCCTGATCGTGGGTGATCATCAGCGTGGTGACGCCGAATTGACGCTGTATATGCTTGAGCTCCTGGCGCATCGACTCGCGGCGGGAGGCGTCGAGCGCTGAAAACGGTTCATCGAGCAGAAGGGCGCGGGGCTCGAATACCAGCGCGCGGGCAATGGCTACTCGCTGCTGCTGGCCACCGGAAAGTTGGGAAGGATAGCAATGTTCCAGCGCCTCAAGGCCTACATCATGGAGGATCTTGCGGGCGCGTCGGTGGCGCTCTCCCTGGCGAACACCTTTAACCTTAAGCGGGTAGGCGACGTTGCCAAGCACTGTCATATGGTTGAAAAGCACATAATCCTGCAGCACGATTCCCAGCCCGCGCTCGCCGCATGAGAGCTGGGTAACATCCTGATGATCAAGTAGAACGCGCCCTTGAAGCGGGGTGAGGAAGCCCGCGATAAGCTGTAAAAGCGTACTTTTTCCCGATCCGCTGGCACCCACCACCACAAGAAATTCGCCCGTTTCTACCTGCAGGTTGATGTCGTGAACACCCACGCTGCTATGGGGGTAGTGGAACTGGATGTTTTCTAGCGCAATCATTGCGGTAACTCCCGGGAAGCGGATCGGCCCAGCCGCCACTGCACCAGGGTGGAAAACAGCGAGAACAGCAGTGCGAGTGAAAGCAGGAAAAGCGTTGCGGCGCAGGCGAAGCCCGTCGTGCGGTAAAACGCTTGGATCAACACCACTGGGTAGGGCTGGGTCATAAAACCTGAAATCAGGTTGCTCAGCTCAAACTCGCCAATGGACAGCGCCGCAACCGTTAAGCTGCCGGTGAATACCGAGCGATATACCAGTGGCAAATAGAGGTGCACAAAACGTTGCCACTCGGCTGCCCCAAGGGACTGGGCCATGCGTTCATACGCCTTGAGGGGAGAGGCCTCGATATCGGCATATACGGTGTAGAAAAGGTAGGGGAAGGTAACCACCACATGGCCTGCTACCAGCAGCCAGGGGCTACCCAGCCAGGGCAGCATGGCGGTACTAAAGGCCAAAATAAAAGCAAAGCCTATGACCAATTGGGGAACGGCTACTGGCAGCATGACCAAAAGACGCGTGATGCTCTGCGCCACGGCAGGGAACTTGAGCGTGACGCCATACACCAGTGGTACGACGAGTAATATATTGATCAGGCAGGTGGTCAAGGCCAGCTTGAAGGTCGTTACCATCGCATTTCGATAGGTGGCGTCTTCCCATACCGTGATAAACCAACGCCAAGTTAGCCCCTCAGGTAGCAGCGTGTTACTCCAATGGTCACCGAAAGCGCCTATAAGCAGGAGTACGATAGGGGCCAGCAAGTAAACCAAGTAACCATAAGTGATCAATCGCATGTCGGGCCCCTAACCACGATTAAATATAAATGACCATAATGTAAGATTTTGATCGTTTGTTGATGTATTCATGACGGTTGTGTGACTCCCCATAGGTGGGCAGCCGTGAGGTGCAGGGCTTCCTCTACGCTGCTGACAGGTGTAATGCCTTCAGCAGTGGGGGCGTCCGGGAAGGTGAGTACAGGCTTATCAAAATGGCGGCCAAAGACCACCTCGGTGTGGGTGCCCAAGCTTCCGCCAACGGCGATCAGCAGCACACTGGCTCGGGCGATAAGCACGTTGCGTGCCTCGCCCAAGCCGCTGGCAATAGGTAGGGTAACCCAAGGGTTGGCAGCCTCTGCGTGGGTATCGGGAAGCAGGCCGATGACCTCGCCTCCTTGAAGTGCGGCTCCCTTGCTGGCCGCTTCCATAACGCCGCCCCGGCCACCGCATAACAGCGGAATGCCCAGCTCGGCCAGCCCCGAGCCTAAGGCATAGGCTATTTCAAGCTGGCGCTGGGTGGCCTCGCGAGGCCCAATCACGCCCACCGGAGGCCGCTGCATCGGCGTGTTACTGCGCTTTAATGCAATCAGCGCTTCGCGGGGCTGGCAGGGGGATTGCAGTACGGCTGGCCAGTCGGCCTCGCCAAGCGGACGCATTTTGGGTGACAGAGGCTCATCTGCGTGCGTCATGATACGCTGGCATTCATCAAGATAAATTTGTAATGTCTGAGTCATGTTTTGATCAAAATGTAAGAATTTGATCGTTATGGTCGCGCCCCGCTGTGTCAATTTGATGACGGACGGTCGCAAGGCCGGATTTTTTTATCAGGGGATTGTTTGTTACCGATGACTGACCTAGCGCATTTGAACCCACGCCATCGCGAGTTAATTGCTTTGGTTGAATTGCATGGGCATGCCTCGATCGAATTTCTTGCCCAGCGGCTCAACTGTTCCGCTCAAACCGTGCGGCGCGACATTCGTAAACTGTGTGACGCCAACGTACTCCAGCGTTTTCGGGGCGGGGCTCGGATCGAAAAACCCCAGGTGAGGCTTGGCTACGCCACCAAACAGGATTCGCAGCAGGTAGAGAAGGGGCGTATGGCGACCCTGGCGGTATCGCAGTTGCAGGAAGGCGAGGCGCTGTTTCTGGATACGGGCACAACCTGCGATCATGTTGCCCGCGAACTGTTGAACTACCGTAAAAGGCTGCACGTGGTCACTCATAACCTAACGGCCGCGCTGACGCTCGCTGCCCAGCATCAGTTGTTGGATATTCATGTGGTGGGCGGAAAGGTGGCGGGGCGGGATGGGGCGCTGACTGGGTCGCGCACCATCAAAGAACTGACCAGCTATCGGCTGGATGTGGCGATGATTTCCGTTTCAGGCATAGATGCAGAGGGTTACCTGCTCGATTTCGACAGTGAAAAAATACAAGTAAAGCAGACCATGATGCGCCACGCAGGCCGTAAAGTGCTGCTGATGGGATCAGCGAAATTATGTCAGCGCGGTATCCAGCGTGTTGCTCATCTTGATGAGTTTGATCAAGTGATTTGTGATGTACCTGCACCCGAAGAAATCCAAACGCTCATGACCTACCCCGAACGTTGGCAAGAAGCTTTATAGGCTCGCTGGTTGAGTTGGCTGACGGAGAGTGTAGCGGGCGTTGGTGCGTTCATTGCTGTCCCTTGCTTTAGGGAATCTGGGAATCTTTACGGCTAGTCGAGTAAAGTGGTGTCGTTACTTCAAAGTATCATTGTATTACCGAGGGAATCACGAGGAAATGCTATGGGCCACCACCCAACACCGCTGATCGCTTTTTACCGTGGCGAGGCACCGGATCATAAAGGGCGCTATATCAATGCCATCTGGGCCTTATCTCACTTCTGGCTAGAGCATACCCACGATTATATTCAATGGCTTTTTCCCATTCCTGAGGTTGGCCGCTTTAACCATTTTGCCCCACGACTGACTGATGTCGAGCGTGAAGTATTTCAAGACGATAGCGCGTTACGTGAACAACAGCGAGTCTCGCTGGATGTCATGCTGAGTTTTTTGGGTTTAACTCGGGATGGGCTCACCATTACTGCCCAGCCGAGCCTTAATATCCGCGAGCATATTTGGCTCAAAGCAGGTGGGCATAATCACCTGCGTATTTCGCGGATGATTCGTTCGTTGGCACTTTGTCACCAGTACGATCTGGCGCTGGCTTTACAGGAAGCGGTGATACGTATTGGTACCGAGCAGGGCATCGTTTCGGATGCCTCGATCCAGTATTGGAGCGAGGCGCATAAAGAGTAGCCTGTATTATTCGGATGTTGTTACTGGCATGCCGCAATAATAGAAAAGCCGTAAAGCCTAACGTCTGGCGTTCCCTCTACGAGGCAGCCTCTTCGGCGTGATGTGGTCACCGGGTCTGTCAGTGGCTGGAAATAGCTGAAGTGGTGGCTCGCTGGGTCATCGTTATTCACATCGGTATTTAACTGAGATACGATCCTTTCGTGTGTTGCAGCGCTGAGCGCTTCCCATTGATCTGTATTGCCCTTCTGTCTGTTATCCACATGCAGGTAGAGGGCGATAGGGAGCTTGATAACCTTCTTCTTTAGTGCTTTTCCCAGGCTTGTTTCATCAAGCTCGATGAGCTGATTGACGGCTTTCTGCCACGGGCGAACGAGTCGCTGTGTCGTTGTTGTGTATTCTTCACCAAGTTGACGACCATTCACAGAAGCACGAATGACTTTTAGTTCGACGAGAAAGCTGGTGCTGCGATAGTCGAAAATGATATCCACTCGGCCTTTGCCGCTGGCTTCATCTGTCTGACGAGATACCTGTACTTCAGTGGCAATGTGGCCAATCTGGCTATTAAAGCCATCACTGAGCAGCGCCTTGATAAAGGTACCGTAGAGTTCCCGCTCATTGGGAATACGTGTATTGCGAATGAAATGACGCGTATCTGGATCGTCAAGCGCTTCCCCCAAAGCACTGCATAACGTCACCATCATATCGCGCGAAACACGTGCCCCCGTGATGTTATCCGGATTGCTGTAGTAGAGCTGCCTAGGTTGGTCTGCCATCCTTGTTCCCTTTTATTAATAATAAACAGCATGATACACCTCTTAGCCATACTATTCGCTTAAGGGGTTGCTTGGCGCGCTGGTTGACGGAGAGTGCCTAGGGAGTGGGGGAGGCCATAAAATTACCCGCGCTCGATCAGAAAACGTTTAAGGGCACCGGGGCAGGGCGCAGCTCAAAGGGCCGCCAGCGGATTTCCACATCCATACCGTCGGTTGCCTGAACAATGGCCTCTTCGGCTAGCAGGCAGAAGGGGCAAACGTAATCGGTGTAAACAATAATCTGTTGAGACAAAAAGCCCCCTTGAAGGCTAAAAATGGCCAGCTATCAGCCTAACAGCATACGTCATTAGCATTTGGTATAAGCACAAAAGCCTGACTGCATTGCTGGAAAGGCCCTCAAAACGCTATAATAGGCGATTAACCTTTCACGCCCCACTTCCTCTCAATCAGGGTGTTGCCGCTATGCTACGTATGGCCCAAGAAGCACTAACGTTCGATGACGTTCTCCTCGTTCCCGGCTTCTCCGATGTCCTTCCCAAGGATGTCAGCCTCAAAACCCGCCTGACCCGTAATCTTTCGCTCAATATTCCGCTCCTCTCTGCCGCGATGGACACCGTTACCGAAGCGCGTCTAGCGATTGCGATGGCCCAGGAAGGCGGCATCGGCATCATCCATAAGAGCATGGCCATGACCCAGCAAGCCGCTGAGGTGCGCAAGGTCAAAAAGCACGAAAGCGTGATTGTGAAAGATCCGGTCACCGTTAGCCCTAAAGCCAAGCTCGAAGACCTGCTCGCCATGGCCCGTGAATACGGCTTCTCCGGTTTCCCCGTGGTAGAAGGCGAAACCCTGGTGGGTATCGTGACCGAACGCGACATGCGCTTCCAGCCCAACCATGGCGACAGCGTTGAAGCGATCATGACGCCGCGCGACCGGCTGGTTACCGTCAAAGAAGGTACCGACCTCGAAACCAGCAAAGCCAAAATGCGCGAACACCGCATCGAGAAAATGCTGATTGTTGATGACGAGTTCCACCTGCGCGGCCTGGTCACCTTCCAGGATATCGAAAAAGCCCGCACTTACCCAATGGCCGCCAAAGACAGCGACGGCCGATTGTTAGTCGGCGCGGCGGTAGGCACCGGCCCGGAAACCCCGGATCGCGTAGCAGCCCTGGCCGAAGCAGGCGTCGATGTGATCATTGTCGATACCGCCCATGGCCACTCCCAAGGCGTTCTCGACCGCGTTCGCTGGATCAAAGAGCACTTCCCGCAGATTCAGGTGATTGGCGGCAACATCGCCACCGCCGGTGCTGCCCGGGCGCTGGCCGAAGCAGGCGCGGATGCCGTTAAAGTGGGTATCGGCCCTGGCTCGATCTGCACCACGCGCATTGTAGCCGGCGTTGGCGTACCGCAAATCACCGCGGTTTCCAACGTGGCCGAAGCGCTCAAAGAGTACGACATTCCGCTGATTGCCGATGGCGGCGTGCGCTACTCCGGTGATCTGGCCAAGGCGATTGCCGCTGGTGCCAGCGCCGTGATGGTTGGCGGCCTGCTGGCCGGTACCGAAGAAGCCCCCGGTGAAGTCGAACTCTATCAGGGCCGTACCTACAAAGCCTACCGGGGCATGGGCTCCATGGGCGCCATGTCCCAGAACCAGGGCAGCGCCGACCGCTACTTCCAGGATAAAAGCGAAGGCGCCGAGAAGCTGGTGCCGGAAGGCATTGAAGGCCGCGTTCCCTATAAAGGCATGATGAGCGCCATCGTTCACCAACTGATGGGCGGGCTGCGCGCCTCCATGGGCTACACCGGCTGCCGCGATATTCAGGAAATGCGCACCAAGCCGGAGTTTGTCCAGATTACCGGCGCTGGCTTTAACGAATCCCACGTTCACAACGTGCAGATCACCAAAGAAGCTCCCAACTATCGGGTGAGCTAACCAGTAGATGATTTTGAAGCCTTTGATTAACGTAATGAGCGCAGACCAGACAAGGCAAAAATCAACGAGAAAGCGGAGTTTACAAGCTGTAAATGAGCATTTTGAGGCGATTTTTAACGCAGTATGGTCAAGCGCAATAGTTAATCAGAGGCTTCTACGTTAAAACGGCGGCGGGCAAAGCTCGCCGCTTGCTTTTTGGCCTTACCAGCGGCACCCACACCGCTTAACCGAGACCCCGCCATGAGTGACATTCACGCCCATAAGATTCTGATTCTCGATTTCGGCTCCCAGTACACCCAACTGATCGCCCGCCGCGTTCGTGAGATCGGCGTTTATTCCGAAGTCCGCGCGTTTGATATCACCGAAGAAGAGATCCGCGAGTACAACCCCAACGGCATTATCATGGCCGGTGGCCCGGAATCCGTGACGGAACTGGACTCCCCGCGTGCGCCCCAGTGCGTGTTTGAAATGGGCCTGCCGGTGTTTGGTATCTGCTATGGCATGCAGACCATGGCCGAGCAGTTGGGCGGTAAGGTAGAAGGCTCGAACCAGCGCGAATTCGGCTACGCGCAGATTCAGATCGACGAAGACAACGCGCTGTTCAAAGACATCAAAGACCATGTGGACGCGAAAAGCGGCAAAACCCTGCTGGACGTATGGATGAGCCACGGCGACAAGGTCGCCGAAGCGCCTGCCGAGTTCACCGTGACCGCGTCCACGCCGAGCTGCCCGATTGCCGCCATGGCCTGGGAAGAGAAGCAGTTTTACGGCGTACAGTTCCACCCGGAAGTAACCCACACCCTGCAGGGCCAGCGCATTCTTGAGCACTTCGTGCTGGATATCTGTAAAGCCGAAAAGCTGTGGACGCCTGCACAAATCATCGAAGACCAGGTTCAGCGCGTGCGTGAGCAAGTGGGCGACCGCCACGTACTCCTCGGCCTTTCCGGCGGTGTGGATTCCTCTGTTGTGGCCGCGCTGCTGCACAAGGCCATTGGCACCCAACTGACCTGCGTATTCGTCGACAACGGCCTGCTGCGTAAAGCGGAAGGCGACCAGGTCATGGAAACCTTCGCCAAGCATATGGGCGTTAAGGTGATCCGCGTAGACGCCGAAGACCTGTTCCTCGGCAAGCTAAAGGGCGAGAAAGACCCGGAAGCCAAGCGCAAAATCATCGGCAACACCTTTATCGACGTATTCGATGAAGAGGCCAGCAAAATCGACGGTGTCGAGTTCCTGGCCCAAGGCACTATCTACCCGGACGTGATCGAATCCGCCGCCTCTAAAACCGGCAAAGCGCACGTGATCAAATCCCACCACAACGTAGGTGGCCTGCCGGAAACCATGAAGCTCAAGCTGGTTGAGCCGCTGCGCGAACTGTTTAAAGACGAAGTGCGCAAACTCGGCCTCGAACTCGGCTTGCCCTACGATATGGTCTACCGCCACCCGTTCCCCGGCCCCGGCCTGGGCGTGCGTATTCTGGGTGAAGTGAAGAAAGAGTACGCCGACATTCTCCGCGATGCCGACGCTATCTTCATCGAAGAACTACGCGCCTCTGGCTGGTACGAAAAAACCAGTCAAGCCTTTGCCGTATTCCTGCCGGTGAAATCCGTAGGCGTAGTCGGTGACGGCCGCCGCTACGAATGGGTCATCGCGCTACGCGCGGTAGAAACCATCGACTTCATGACCGCCCGCTGGGCGCACCTGCCCTATGAGCTGCTGGAGAAGGCTTCCAACCGGATTATCAATGAGTTGGAAGGGGTGTCTCGGGTGACCTATGATGTCTCCAGCAAGCCGCCTGCTACTATTGAGTGGGAGTGAGGTTTGCTCTGAAGTGAAGCTATAACTAACTAATTGAAGCCACCCTACAAGGGTGGCTTTTTAATTACGGTTAGTTTTTATCTGCCAAATCGGACTACTAAGCTTCACTAAGATTAGATAACTGAGACAACGATATGTTCTCATGTACTAAATCATGGGGAATTAAATAGTATGACCAAGACTTACCCCCGTGTTTATCAAGGTACCCTGAGGCGTTGTAGCACCATTTTTTGGCCGCTTCTGCTTTGGCTACCACAACCGCATCTTTAAGATCGCCACGCGCTTTGGTTTCTACCATAATGACCTTATCGTTTAGCTCTGCCACAAAGTCGGGTTGATACTCCCGTTGGTTGACACCATCCTTGTAGAAAATCTGAAACTGGCCACTGACCGGCTTGAACCATTTTTCAGACTCGCGCTCTAGTATCAAGGCAAAAGTACGCTCGGTATCGGAGTCGAATTTCTGCACATCGTATAGGCAGCGTTTGAACCCTCCAAAAAGCATCTTTTTGATTTTTCCTTTATCTAGCACGGTTGAGCGCACGTTATGGATCTCTTTATCACTCGTGGTATAGGCCGCATCCTTGAGTGCGATAAAACCAGAGGTGACTGTTACTTCGTAGGAGCTGGCTTTTTCCCAGTAATGCTCTGCCATTTGTGCGTGAATGTTGTCTGCGATCCGTTTACCAAAACCAAAGAATATGTTGTGGAGTTCATCTTCTGAGTACTCGTGGGCATCTCGGAAGTAGTTTACAACTTGAGCTGCCAAGTCATAAATAAGCTCGGCATGCTCGTCATAGGAAATATCATCATAGTCAATCAGATGCTCTACGACATAATCTTCCAGCCTTTGATACTTATGGCTCAATTGATTTGATAGGCTCACTTGCTCATCCGTTTGCAAGCTTCTGATAATCAGGTCTCTATTAGATGGCTGAAGGTTAAGGTTACCCATATCAAGCAGAAATGGGGTGTACCCATAAGTAATCTCTCCCGATGGCACTACCATGATCCTCGGGATATCAATGGTTTGCTCTATCACAAGCTGAGTGGTCTTAGTAATCAGCTCATGCAGGTTAATTTTTTCCTCTTCCTCCAGCAGTGATTGCTGTTTGCCGCTCAGGTGCTCTGAAACTTCTTTATAGGCTTGCTGCTGAATGTCTTCGTTAAGCAGGGACTTACTTGTGGGAGCCACATTGGGTTTATTCTGGTAACTTTGGAGCACACGCAAAGCTACCATCGCTGCATCCTTCTCTGCAACACCAGTAAATAGCGGCTTCTCGCGTTCTTTGTCGCCTCCTACATGGTATTGATGGCCTGTAGCGCTTTGTAGTGGTTCCCCAGATATCATTGCATCAAGTTTAGAAGTTACGGCCACACTGTCTTTAGGTTGCTCGCCATCATTCTTTTCCAGGATAACCTGTCTCATGCGTAACGGATTGTTCGGACTATTGGCTTCGTCAACAATCTCCTGAAAGCGGTCATGAGCAACAATGTTAAGTCTATCGACCGAGTCAACGCCGGTACGTTTCCCATAAGGGAGTCGGAGGCCTCGGCCAATAGATTGCTCGATTAGGGTGCGTGCGTTTGCAGCTCGAAGGGGCACAATGGTATAGAGGTTGGTCACGTCCCAACCTTCTTTAAGCATATTGACGTGTATGACAATTTCAGTAGGCTCATCGACGCTTTCAACGGCTAGCAAGCGCAAAATCATTTCTTCTTCTGCGGCACCACTCTTGGAGCTATCAACCTGAATGGCTTTGCCTTTGTAGCGTCCACTGAAGAAGTTTTCCGATTCAATAAGCTGCAACAACTGTGCAGCATGGGTGGTGTCGCGAGCGATCACGAGCATAAAGGGCTTAACTTGCTTCACGCTATGCTGTTTAGCATAGGTAAAAAGCTCTAATTTGGTTGCCTCGTGTAGTCTAACCCCATCTTCTAGCTTTACACGCTCCAGTTGATCTTGGCTGTATTGCTTGGGGTCAAAATTGCGCTGAGTAACCACTGCCGGCTCTTTCACAAAACCATCATCCATCGCACGAGCCAGTGGGTAATCAACAATCACATTTTCGAATGGCACAGGGCCTCTATTTGATTCTGTGAAAGGAGTAGCGGTTAGCTCCAATCCCAAGCGAGGTTTAAGCTCGTTAATAGCCCGCATACCGGCACTAGCTCGATAGCGATGGGATTCGTCCATAAGCAGCACCAGATCATCTAACTCCGCCAGATAACTGAAGTAACTATCCCCAAGATACTCAGATAAACGCTTAATCCGAGGCGCTTTACCACCTCGTACCTCCGACACAATCTTAGAGATATTAAAAATATTGATAGTAACTGGGCTTAGTATGCCCAGATTTCGGCCACGTTCTTCATAGTTATCGCCAGTAATAATCTCTGGCGGATACGCCGAAAACTCAGCAATACCTGTAAATACATACTTGGGAGTATTTGGAGTAAAGTCGGTAATCAACTTGTTATAAATGGTTAGGTTCGGTGCTAATACAAAAAAATTCTTAATGCCGTACGCTAAATGAAGGTAGGTGATGAATGCACCCATCAAGCGTGTTTTGCCCACACCAGTCGCCAAAGCAAAACATAATGAGGGAAAGTCACGCTCAAAATTACCCAGGGTTGGGAATTCAGCACTCAAGGTTTTTAACAGCGCAGGAACATTTTGTGTGGGAGACAGCATGTCAGGCGCCGACTCAATTGCCTTGGCGAGTGCGTGAAGTGAATGTTCCTGGGGCTTACGAAGACTCAAACGACCATTGATGGCATTCAGGATTCGAGACTTGTTGGTATGGTTCGTATTATTTGAAGTCATTCTATGCTTCCCTTAACCCTGATGGTCGTTGTCGTCGAATAAACCTGTCTGCCTTTGCATTGCTGGAGGATCGTTTTTTACTTCTTCTTTCATAGGTAGATTTTCTACGTTAAGGCTATAGTCATCGTGGCCCCATTCACAGCGAGACAACACCATTTTTGGAATCTTCTTAAGTGTCAAGTTCGGAAAACGATCAGTGTTGCAGCGGAAAGCGCTACAGCACACTAGCAATGTACGATCTTCGCCTACTTCCTCACTCAGTGCCTGCAACTGCTCAGCAGATAGAGTTTGCGTGGTGACATAGATATAATCCTGCTCTGTAGAGTAACCATGATTCCACCACTCAGTATCGGAAGGTGCATAAGTAAAGCCTTCAAGCTTACATATTGCTTCGGCCAGCATGGCAGCGTCATATGCCTTGCTGATCACCCAGCGCCCCCAGCGATCCTGCTCAAGCAGCGAAGGGGCTAGTTCGTAATAGCGGAAGCCACCGCCTCCTTGCCAATTTACCGCTTTAGATATACCGGTTTGATCAGAGCCATTTATAACATTTTTCAGCCGTGGCAAGATGTGTGTATTACATTGCTCACCAAGCTCGACTAATATCCATCTTCTTCCCATCTTGTGTGCAGTAGCAGCTGTCGTTCCTGAACCGCCAAACGAATCTAAAACTAGATCACCCGGATTTGTTGATATCTCTAAAATTCGTTTAAGTAACTGCTCTGGTTTTTTACCTCTAGGAAATTTAACACCGCCTTCATTCGCTATATCTGCTTTTGGAATATCTTCATGACGCCAAAAGTTTGTTAAATTAGAGAACTTGACAATGACTCCATCTTTTACTTCTGCTGTATCTTTTAACCATGAAAAAAGCTCTGCGTTATAGTAAAATAGTTCTGTTTTTTTGCCTTCATGTTTTCCTCTGCTGGGCGTGTATTCTACAGAGTAGAGCTTTTTTTTATCCATTTCAGACACTAAGTCTTTTTGGAAAGAGTTTTCTTTTTGAATCTGATTGGTTCGAAAAAGAGTATTGAAGTTTTCTATTAGTTGTAAGTCAACTTCGTTCTTCCTTTTTTCGTAGTCTCTTAATGATATCTTGTTAATGTCAAAAAAATCGTATTCGTATACCTTGACAGATTCGCCATTCGACCTAGATGGGAATTCTCGTACTAATTTTTTTTCTCCAATATTTGAAAGATATTTGTTATATCTTTTGATGGTTTTTAGCTCTAAGGGGACGGCGTTCTTGACATTGTGTTCTTTTAGATTTTCTTTTTTGTAACAAATGATATGCTCTGATGTGTCTACTAAAAAACCGCCCTGACCGATACCTGCCGCAGCAGAGCGCTCATATGAAATATGAGAAACAAAACACCCTCGACCAAAAATTTCGTCAAGCATAACCTTTAAATAATGAACTTCTGAATCATCTAAATGTACCCATAGTAGACCGTCGCTAGAAAGTAAGCGATAAATAATAATTAATCTTTGGTACATTAGATCAAGCCATATAGAATGTTCAAGTCCATCATCATAAAGATCAAAAGCTTGGCCTGTATTAAAAGGAGGGTCAATATAAACACACTTTACTTTTCCACTATACTCCTGCTCAAGGGCTTTTAGAGCTAAAAGATTGTCACCATTTATAAGTTTATTGTCAAAGATATCATTTTTAGATAATTTATGACTTGCGTGATAAGATTTGCTTTGCTCTTCCATCAAAATGCGAGGCTCAACTTTTGTCCGCTTATCTTTGCCGACCCAAGTTAATTCAAGTCTTGCTTTTGCTTTATTGCTCATGTTTTATAAATTCCTATGTATTAGCCAGTGCGGCCATAACGGCACCTTTTAGTGTTTTTAGATCCGATGCGTTCTTAAATACAGAAGGGGGAGTTTTTCCCCAAGTGACCTTTTTATATTCATCAATAATAGTTTGCGTGATCGTCTGTGCTGTTGTGCGAACGATATTACTGTGCGCTAGTGATAGCTTTAAATCGTTATAATCAATGTACTGTTTGGTCTTCAGATAGACGATGTGAGATAACAACATCAGAGAATTAGCGGCAATCTCCTTGTCCATACCTGTAGCCTGTCTTGCATCCGATCTAAGTGAATCACGTATCAATTGATGAATTTGAACAATCCGACATAGCTGTCGAGCCTGCAGGCTATCTTTGAACAAATAATGGTAGGTAGAGCTATGCAATTCTTCACCAGAAACCCGCGAAAATAACTTTTTGGCATCCTTTTTAGCTTGGGCAACTAAGTTGCACTCACTATCACTGGCCCAGCAGGCTAGTGCTTTGGCTGCAGTTTCAACATCAAAGTCAGCTTGATCTAGTTCGCCAGATTTGTAGCGATAGGAAACACCGGATTGTTGAAGTGTTTGCGCCCACTGAATTTGGTTTTCATCCAAAGCTGCAAAATCAATATCGGACACGGCATTTTGATTATTGCGAAAACGAGTAACTTTGCTGCCGAATTCTTCCAGATCTCCGTCAAGAGCTATAAAGGTAGCTAATACCTTCACATCTCGCTCCTGGCACTCGTTATCCAAATCGATCGCCAAGCTACTGACTGTCTGTGCACCATTGATAACAGAAAGGTTCTCAACCCTAAATTTACCCGTAGAGCGTGTATCGTCACGTGGACCAATTGGGCGAATTACATCACAGGTAAACGTCACCCCGTTGTTAAAGTAGAAAAAGTGCTCCGGGTTGTTCTTGATCGTTTCTGAAATATCCTGATTGACGACTGTATCACCTTGAAAATGGCGGATATTCGCATCAAATAACTTCTCGCCATACTCAATTTTTAAGGACTTTAACTGTACGCCGGTAATGCTGCCGAAGCAGCATAAATAGGGGGCGTCAATATGACCATAATTTTCCAGGGTTACCTCTGCCGTTATCGGGGCTGGCAAGTGCTCACCCAGCTGGATACGGTGAAAGGAGGCCAAGCCAAAATTGATAAAGCGTAAAAAACTGGGATCCGCAGGCAGGTTGAGTGCATCCTCTAAATCTGACATTACCCGCCTTTTATCATCGCCTAGGGCGCTGCCTGTATACGTCAATACGGCTTTAACCTTTGCCACACCTGAATCAAATGCGGAATTCAATGCTGGGATTTTCGCCTGCAGATGCTCATTGAAACGCTCATATTTCTGCTTGGCTAAATCCTTAACACCATCTACAAATTTGCCAACCTCTGCGAGTTCAACTTCGCCTGTACCTGAGTCTTTGTATTTTGACTGGATAAGCCAAACAGTTTGGGTGGAGTCTACATAAACTGAGTCTATGCCGTGATCCTGCCCGCCATCAATGGATGCGTGTATGGCATCCTCATCGGTGGCGCCAGCCTCTTGTGTTAGAAAATAAGCGGCTAGTGCTTTTGTGTAGAAATTCCGTTGTTTGGCATTTGCATCGGGGCCAGTACCCGTAATCTTTCCCCCAAATCGAGCACCCAGTAACTCACATAGCTGGATCAACTCGTGAGGCTTAACACCATCAGCCATTAAACAACCTCCCAAGTAATACTGAACAGTACTTGTTCTTCTACAGTTTGGCTCATTTTACCTTCCAATTCGGTAATTAGCTCTTCGCGACGTTCGTCGACTTCGTCTTGTCGATCAAAGAGGTCACGGCGCTTTTTATTACGAAGCTTTTCGAGTTCTTTTTGCTGTTTCTGCCAGTGCAGCTTCTCATGGAGGTCGGGTGCGAGTTTCGCGGTTCTACGTACCTCGCGAATTTCACGATCGATTTCTTTAATGTCCTGCTCTAATACCACTTTAAGATCATCGGCCCAGGCATCCAGCTTTTCAACTTCTACTTCAAAGTATTTGAGATTGCGCTGACTGATATCGCTGAGTAATACCTGTTTATTTCGAGACAGTTCCTTCTCAACGGTATGGTTGAGAGCGAATGTGGTTTGGGACTCGCTTTGGATCGGGTATGAAAGCAGCTTTTCTAAAACCTCAGAATGTACGACTTCACCCTTGGTGTTGATACCAACTACCGCCAAATGATCTTCGGCTCGTTCCATGGATTCAACTGTAATTTTGCAAATTTGTAGTTGACCTGTTTGCCCCCTTAATTCTTCAACAACAGATACCTTGGTGTCTCTGGCACTAGTATTAAATACAAGGTGAGCCTGCTCCAAGTTCTTGGTTTTGGAAGTATTAATAGCCCACTGAGCCAGCGGGTGCTTAAGGCGGTATAGGTGACAGTCTCCGTCTCGCCGTGGCAGTTCATACTCTCCCGTTGGGATATCATCAGGTGCTCCCGCGGGCAATGACTTAATAACAAAGCCTCCATCAACAAGTTGAAAATGGTTTGAAAGCTCTGTTTGTGTTAATGCTAGTAGCATCTGTTCGTATTTATCGAGAGATGCTTCAGTATTGATTTTTAGGCGCTGTAATACGTCTTCATCAAAGTGTTCAAACAGCTGCTCGCGCGTATTAACCATCTGCGTGTTGATTTCGTGTGCCAGATCTTGTTGGAGCTTATCGAACGCACTTTTTATTTCGTCCGGATCACGGCAAGTGTCATAGATTTTTTTTATCCGGCGCTCGAAATCCACCCCATTTTCGATGGCACCCAGTACTTCATCTGAAGCTCCAAAGACACCATCAAATATTTTGAATTTCAACTTTAAGAGCTCATGAACCCGTTTATCTGCTGCATTAGTCGAATCAATAAAATTAAGAACAACGACATCGTGCTGCTGCCCGTAACGATGGCAACGGCCGATGCGCTGCTCAATTCGCTGTGGATTCCAAGGCAGATCATAGTTTATAACCAACGAACAGAACTGAAGGTTTACACCCTCAGCCGCCGCCTCAGTAGCGATCATGATTTTGCCTTTTTCCTTAAAATACTCTACCAATGCAGCTCGTGTATCCGAGGTTTTAGAACCGGTGATTTTGTCACTGCCTTCGTGCTTGGCCAGCCAACTTTTGTAGATTTCTTTTGCTTGTGCGTCATTGTTGGTGCCGTTGAAAAGTACTATGCCACCTTTGTATTCACTGCTCGCTAGTAGTTCAAGCAGATAATCTTGTGTTTTTCTAGATTCGGTAAAAATAATGGCTTTTTCTGCTGCTCCAAGCTCTTTAAGCTTCTCAAAAGCAATTTTCAAGGCTTTGAGCAGGGCCTCTCCTTTAGAGTTATTCCTTATATTCTTGGCAAGCTCTTTAAACGACTTGAGTTCATTGATTTCGTCAATAATGGATTGACGCTTAGGATTTCCTACGCGACCTGAACTTGCCTCATCATCAGGCCATTCCTCAGCAGTTTCAACTAGAGATTCATAATCGGCATTAAGATCGTGAAAAACGCCGGCTTCAGCATCATCGCTCTTTAAATCATCTTCCAGACGAGTAATTATCGAGTTCAGTGCTCCGGCTATTGCAAAGGATGACGATGCCAAAAGCTTCCACATCACCATGGAAATTAGTTGCCTTTGGCCGCTTGGTAGCGCATTGAGGTTAGGTCGCTGCAGATAGCCTGACACCAGTTTATAAAGCTTTTGCTCATCGCTTGAGGGAGTAAATTCTTCCACCATTGCGATTCGCTTAGTGTAAGGAACGTAAGCTTCGACATCTTTTCTTAATGTGCGTTTGCATACTGGTTTGATCCGCTGACGAAGCTCATTAAAGGAGAGGTTGTCGTTTAGACGACCGTATTTGATACGGAAGCTATCTAGGTCTCCAAATACTTTCTCGTCAATAATGCTGACCATGCCAAACAGCTCCAGCAATGAGTTTTGGAGCGGTGTCGCCGTAAGCATGACTTTGAACGTACTTCCTAGTGCATCACGAATTGCAGCTGCTATTTTGTTGCCTCTTTTATAGACATTCCTGAGCCTGTGCGCCTCATCTATTACCGCAAGATCCCAAGGAACCATCTGGATGTCTTCAGCTTTAGTTTTGGCGAATTGGTAGGAGCAAATGACAATCCTTTCGCCAACGTCGAAGGGATTCTTGACGCCTTCTTTCTTGGCCTTTTTATAACTGTCTCCCTCCAAAATCAGTCCTTCCACACCAAACTTCTCTTGAAGCTCCTGGTGCCACTGTTTACGAAGATTGGCTGGAACAATAATAAGGATACGGCGCCTACGTTCGGCCCACTTCTGAGCAATAACAAGGCCGGCCTCGATTGTTTTCCCTAGACCCACTTCATCTGCCAGTAAAACTCCATTGGATAGAGGGTTCCGAAAAGCAAACAATGCAGCGTCCACTTGATGGGGGTTCAGGTCTATCTGCGCATCCATGATTGCGCCGGTCAGCTTGTCCTCATTTTCGCTGTCTAAGCGACGCGTAAGTTGCCACGCGAAATACTGTGCTTGATGCTGGCTATACATTGTCTGGCTCATAGGTTCTATGGTGCGCTAGGCTTAGGCATCGTATGATTTTGAAAGTAACTACTTTAAAGGAACATTGGCCTGATGTCTGTTCAACCTCGCCCAACGTCCATTCGTATCTTCCTTGCTGATGGCACTCCTGAAGGTTTGCGAATTGTGGAGAAATCCAACTGGACGGGCAGGGCGGTGGTGGCTAACCGCTCACAGCTTGAGCGTGCGCTGGCTAGAAGCGAAATGGCGCAGCCGGGCGTGTATGTGCTCACTGGGCAAACAGAAGATGGTGCGGCCAAGTTGTACGTAGGCGAAGCAGATGCTCTAGGGGAACGTATTAAGCAGCATGTGTCGGGTAAGGAGTTTTGGACGCGGATGGTAGCCTTCACTAGCACCAACGAAGGCTTGAACAAAGCTAACGTGCGTTACCTGGAAGCAAGTTTACTGGCTCTTGCGAAGACCGCTAATCAGTGGGCGCTGGATAACGGAACTTTCCCCGCGCCGCCTCCGCTTTCTGAAGCCGACCGTGCCGATGCCGAGTGGTTTTTAGCCGAGATGCTGGTGATTTTTCCTCTGCTAGGCATTGATGCGTTTGAATCTGCCAGCAATCAGGCCGCTACCACGCAAACAGAAAAGGCTGAGCCGTCGTTAGCGCTTTATCTAAATGAGCGTGGAGCTGAAGGCACCGGTAGAGAAGTAGCCGATGGCTTTGTGGTGTTAAAAGGCTCCCAGGCTCGCGCCGAAGAGACGGTTTCTATTCACGATTACATGCGCGAGCAGCGCCAGCTTCTGCAAGAGCGGGGCGTATTGGCGCCGCTAGATGGAAAGCTGGTCTTCACCCAAGATTTTCGTTTTTCGTCGCCATCAACCGCGGCGGGTGTGTTGGTCGGTGGCGCTTCAAACGGGCGGATTGCCTGGAAAGATGCGAGCGGTAAAACACTGAAGGCTATTCAAGAAGCGAGATTGGAAAAACTGAAAAAATGATTATAGGCGTTACGATATTTTCGTCTGTCACGAAAATCACAGAATTGCCTCGTGTTGGCCGAGTGGTTCTCTAAGCTCAGAGTAAGTTTATATGTCTGAAATTCATCACTACTTGCAAGAGTTCGATGACGCTTTCGATCAATTGCGACATTATCAAGCCTACCCGCGTATGCGTCCTTTCATCGGGCGCCTTTATGGCCAGTATGACCCAAAAATCCTATTGGTCGCTGAAAGCCATTACCTGCCAGAGGGAAGATCGCTTCACCTTGATGCACAATGCTGGTATGCGGGTTCTGAAAAGAATTTTGGAACTGAAGATGAACCAGGTTGGATACACACTCGCCAAATCATCGATAAAAAAGACGGCAAGTGGAGCGCTAGGGGGCACGAGATCTACCGGCGCTTGAATCGAGCCCTGAGTGAAGTGGGGTATTTGGGAGGCGGCAACCTGTTCAGATACGTCGCGTTCATGAATGGCTTCCAACGGCCAGCTATTGAAGGAAAAAGCCTCAACGTCCAACGGGAAGATCTTGAGGTTGCTACACAAACACTCAATGGTGTGGTCGATATCATTGAGCCGGATTGCGTGATTTTCGTTTCCTCGAAAGCGAAAAGACACTTGACAAAGCACCTTGAAGTTGAGTCAAGAGGGGTGCCCCATCCTGCTTGCGCTTGGTGGTATAGGGCTTCGAAACATGGGACGGGCAAGGAGCGCTTTATTCATTATCTTTCAGAAATCCGAAGCCATTAGTCTTTTTTGTGGGGAGTAACTGGTTGGCTTCATGATTTTGAGTTGCTGGCCCACCGCTGCGGCATTTTCCTACAGTTGCCTAACAGCCTCTGCTTGAGTCGCTCTAATAATGCTTGCCCGGTTCCTTTATGAGCCGACGCCACCCCTGCTTGAGTAGTGCTCCCGTAGCCTTTTCTTTAATTCAAGTGCATAGGGTTCGTTCTCAATGGCGACCACATATACATAGCGGGGGAGATAACCGGTTGAGCTACTGCCAAGAATGCTCAATGCGTCATCGAACGTATCGAATGTCTCGCCTATGCCAGACTGCGCATTGCACAAGCCAAAAATAACGAAACTAGCCCACTCCCAGCCGCACGTCCGGACATCAAGTCAAAGTTAGTGGGCTTCAGGTGGGGGGGCATATCAAGTACACGTTGCTGCAGAAGCTCCGCTTAACTAATGGATGGTACGGGGCAAAATGGTGTAGTCGGAGACTCGTTATAGAACAGGTAGTAGCCCGCACGCGCAAGTTTGGAAAGCTACCAACCCTTAATAATTTAAAGTGCCGCTTTCATATTTGAAGCTGGTTAAGCTATGTATTATCCATTCTTTGTAGAGATTTGTGAATTAATATGGCGTTTGATAGATACTGTGTTGATGCGTTCAATTTTCGTTGATATTAGATATTATTAATAAAAACAATGTTGTTTGGCATTAGTTGATGAAGTTTTAAAAGCATTTTCTAATGTTATTACATTGCAATGTAATCCGATTAGTAAAGAAATGTTGTTTGCACTGTGTTTGGTTTTTTTGAATTACGGACAAATAGGCACTAGTCATAGGAAGAATAGCCCCTTTTTAGCTGCTGAACATTGTTCTATTGTGAATCTCAAGAGATGCAGCTATAGCATCATATGTTAAAGCTACTCATTTGATATTTTAAAGACTAAGGGGGTGTGCAATGAACCAGATAAAAATTGTTGATGTTACCTTAAGAGATGGTGGCTATAGAAATAATTTTAACTTCACTACTGAATATGCCCAAACAGCCATAGCACAGCTTGCAAAAACTGGGGTTCAGTATTGTGAAATTGGTTATCGAAATGGCTCATTTAGAAGAAAGCAAGAACATGGCCTAACCAGCTCTGTTGCAGCGGATTATATCAGTGCTCTACGAGATGCAGCAGCAGAGCGTATCGGCTTGTGTGTCATGGTTCATCCTCATAATGTCGATGCTTCTGATTTTGAAGTTTTACGAGAACAGGGTGTATCTTTAATCAGAGTTTGTTTGCACAGAAATCATACTGACGAAGGCTTGGCTACTATAGCGCTCGCAAAGTCTTTCGGTTTTGAAGTTAGTGCTAATATTACACATATTACAACTTTAAATCCTAGTGACATCTCCAGTATGTGTTTGCGCGCCGAGGCCGCTGGTGCTGACTTCCTGGTATTTGCAGATTCCAATGGCAACATGATACCGACCGACGTATACCGATTAATTAGCCGCATTTCTAACCGAGTGCTTATTCCTTTAGGCTTTCATGCCCATAACAACCTATCGCTTGCACTTTCAAACTCAATATCAGCAATCGAAGCCGGAGCCAAATATATTGATACTTCGATTTGCGGCATGGGTAAAGGCGCAGGAAATCTGCATCTGAGCATGCTTATTGCTTATCTTCATCGTATAGGCATTGATAATGACTATGACATGATCAGCGCATTGCAACTTTCTCAACTAACCGCCGAAAGCGTGCCGTCGAGTAGTCTACCCGCACCTTTACCGGATGTCATGATGGGATCCTATAACTTGTCTTTTGATATCCAGCAAAAAATAGATGAGTTCATGATAGAGAATGAAATGCCGTCGGTCTTCCACGCTCTTCAGGCCATACATGACCAAAGTAAACGCAAACAAGAGAGGGTTTCAAAAAGTGTTGCTCACATAGCGCCCATTTCTTCTGCTGCGCAGAGGGGCTGTCATGAATAGTCGTCAACAAATTTGCGTATTACCTGGTGATGGCGTGGGTATTGAAGTAACTGAAGCAGTGTTGCCAATTTTTGAAGCTCTGCGTTTACCCATTGATTTAAAGTTCGGCCAGATTGGTTGGGATTGCTGGCGAAAATATGGCGATCCAGTTCCTGCACAAACTTGGGAAATAATCTCCAGTTGTGATGCAACCCTATTGGGAGCTGTCACCAGCAAGCCTTTGCGTGAAGCTGAGGAAGAGTTGCGATTCAGTTTACGAGGCTCCCGTTTATCATACGTTTCTCCTGTAATACAACTTCGTCAAAAGCTTGAATTATTCGCAAATGTCCGACCTATCACAGATATTTTGGGGGACAAGCGTTATCAGTTCACGGTGATTCGCGAGAACACTGAAGGTCTTTACGCAGGGCTTGATTTTGATTCAATACCGGCTGAGTTTGAGCCAGTACTAGCCCGGCATGAGCAAAATGGTGCGGTATGGAAACGCCAAGGCTCTAAAGACGCATCGATGAGTGTTCGTTTGCAGACAAGCGCTGGCCTAACACGTTTATTCCGGTTTGCATTCGATTATGCGCAGCGTCAGGGCTTCAAGCGAGTAACGCTTGCCGATAAACCCAACGTGCTCCGTCACAGTGGCGCATTTGCACGGGATCTTCTCGAAACAGTTGCTGCGGACTTCCCAGATATTAGTGCCCAAATTGAAAACGTTGATGCTGTCGCATTGTGGATGGTTCGTCGGCCAGAACGCTTTGGGGTCATTGTCGCCGAGAATATGTTTGGCGATATTCTTTCCGATTTGGGTGCGGGTGTAATGGGCGGCTTAGGTTTAGCACCAAGCGCGAATATTGGTGCTCAAGGCGCCTATTTTGAACCCGTTCATGGTAGCGCGCCGAAATACACGGGACAAAATCGTGTCAATCCTTGCGCCATGTTTCTGACAGTTGCTCTGCTGTTGGAGCACTTAGGCCATCACTCCTCAGCCGATGCAGTTCGACGTGCAGTGACACACGTCGCCCGAAGCGAAAGCCGAACATCCGATCTCAACGGTACCGCCAGTACTTCTGAAATGGCATCGGCCATAGTGAGCCAGACTGTGGCGCACGCTGAGCGTCTGCTTTAAGTGAAGGTTATCGCGTAGTTCTCACAGGAGAAACCTCATGAGCATTGCAAATAATTATCCAGCTAGCGACAGCATCCTCTTAGAATCTTGCCAAAAATTGGACACTGCCTCGCTTTCTGACGCGCTGGACAGTTTGAACATCGCGGGCGGGATTGCTGGGCTCAATCAGCAAGTGTCAGGTACGCGATGTGCTGGCTTTGCCTACACAGTCTTGTATGAACCCGTGTACGAGCAGAGGGGATTTAAGAACGCCGCCAACTATATTGATGACGTTCCCGCCAATTCAGTCATTGTTTCTAGCAACCCCGAGCGTGCCGACTGCACAACCTGGGGAGATATTCTCACTTATGTCGCTATCAGCAAGAAGATCCGAGGCACGCTGATTGATGGTGCAGCACGCGACATTGATACAGTTCAGCGTCTCAACTACCCCCTATTCAGCCGCACTCGCTTCATGCAGTCCGCCAAAAACCGGGTTCAGCTCAAAGCCACACAAATACCCATAGAAATTTCAGGAGTCACGGTCTCTCCTGGTGATTTGGTGGTATGCGATAGCAGCGGCTGTTTAGTCATACCACGAGACAGAGCTGAGCAAGTGATCCAGCGTGCTCAGGCCGTTGAACAAACTGAGCACAAAATAATTGACAGTATCAACCGGGGGGCCTCGCTTGAGGAGGCTCGTGAACTTCACCGCTACGATCAGCCTTGGCTTTCAACTCAGGAGAAGCTAGCCGAGTCCTGAACCGCTATTCATATCATTGAGGCAAGGAGATTCAGCATGACAACTAGAGAAGTTTTTTCTCATAAACCCAACCCCGTCCGCGAGAGCAAAAACCGGATCAAGCTTGGAGTTTTTGGATTCAATATCGAAGGGGGATGTACCCTAACAAGTGTACCTGAACGCCATCAAGCCGCAGACTGGCATAACAACCTAGCCATTGCCACTATGGCTGATCGTGCTGGTTTGGAGATGTTGCTTCCTGTTGGCCGCTGGCGGGGCTGGGATGGCAAAAGCAACCCTATGGGTGAGTCTTTTGAAACCTACACGTGGGCTGCGGGTTTGGCATCGGCGACCGATCAGATCGCTCTATTCACTACTTCTCATCTATCTACCGTTCACCCCCTTTTTGCTGCGAAGCAAGCAGCGACTATAGATCACATTAGCGGAGGTCGGTTTGGCCTCAACATTATCTGTGGTTGGTTCGGTAAAGAAATGGGTATGTTCGGCGAGAGCCAACTTGATCATGACCGTCGTTATGATCACGCGGATGAATGGCTACACATTGCTCAATCCGCGTGGCAGGAATCATCCTATTTCGACTTTAATGGTGAGTTCTTCAATATCGTACAGGGTTACTCGCAGCCCAAGCCTATCAATCGCCCTTTCCTGATGAATGCAGGTGGTTCAACAAGAGGTCGCCGCTTCTGTACCCAAAATTGTGATGCAGCTTTTTTGATCCTCAAACACGAAGACGATGATGAGGTAATTCGTTCGCAAATTAATTCTTACCGTGATCAAGCTCGATTGGAATTTGGTCGAGAACTACAGATATGGATTTACGCTTACGTGGTGCATGAGAATACCCTTGAGGATGCCCATAAAAAGCTCGACTACTACGTGAATCAGCATGGTGATGATTCTGCGCTGGATAACGTCACGCGTGAAATTGGCATTCAAAGTGGCATTTTCAAGGATACTGCCGACGCTGAGCGGTTCCGCTTCCACTTCAAGGCTGGATTTGCAGGAGTTCCTCTTGTTGGAACCTCCGAGATGATCGTAGAACAGATGCAGCGCTGGTCAGAGCTTGGAGTGGACGGCATAAATCTAGCTTGGCTGGATTACCGCAACGGATTAGATCGATTCATCAAGGAAGTGTTGCCACTGATGGAGAATGCTGGTCAACGCGCTGCGTACACCCCTCAATTAGTAAAAACGGAGGAGCTTGTATGAATATCCAAGCCTCGACCTCCACGAATACCGAAAAAAAACCAGCAATAGATAATTCTTCAGATAGCAAATCTGCCGAACTATCCGATCAGTTCAAAGGTGCAATGCGCAGGCTGACCTCTAGTGTTGCAATCATAGCAACTAGTGAGGGGAATGTTTCAGCAGGAATGGTTGCCACGGCGGTAATATCGGTCAGCACAGCACCACCTGCATTGCTTATCTGCGTTAACCGCTCAGCTAGCTTGCATGCCCCTTTGCTACAACAACGGCGCTTCAGTGTAAATTTACTGAGTACTACTCAAGCCGATCTGATACCAATCTTTGCAGGACGAGTTAAGGGTAGTGCTCGCTTTGAGTATGGGCAATGGAAGGACGTCGATGGCCTGCCGCTTCTTCAGGGAGCTCAGTCGAACCTAATCTGCATTCTGGACAAACTCACAAGCTACGGTAGTCATGATTTGATTATTGGGCGAGTTCAATCGGTGCAGTTCTTAGAGAAAGTCAGTCCGTTGTTGTGGGAAAACGGACAACCCGCTAGCTCCAAACAAATACCGCAATGATCCTTTTAATTACTTCACTTTAGGAAAAGCACAATGACTTCTGAAAAAAAGCCATTTCTGACTCCTCACTCTGATGAGATAAACGATATTTTTCTGGTGAATGTGGTTCATATTGAGCCAGGAAAGCAAGATGCTGCGTTGGAAATACTGCGTTCTGCCGTGGAGTATGTCGCTCGCACTTATCCTTGTTTTAAATGGAGTCGCTTGTTTAAAAGTATTGATGGTCAGACCGTTATCAATCAAGCGCAGTGGAGTAGCAGAGAAGAGTTTGAATCATTATTTGAAGACTCTGAGTTCTTGTCGCGTTATTCCAGGCTCAAGGAAACTGGAACATGGGAATTTCATCTCTATAACGTAACGGATTTTATTCCCCAGGCATTCAACTCGGTTACGGTTCAAAACTGAGGAGCCTTTTAGTGGTGGACAGATCGGCGTCCCCGTCTGACCAGTAAAGACTGGAGCAACTATATATGAAGACTATCCATACCAACATCACCGATCTCCTCAATCTCCGTCATCCGCTGATTCTCGCTCCCATGGGTGGGGCATCGGGGGCAAAACTTGCCAGTGCGGTATCACAAGCAGGTGGTTTGGGACTTGTCGGAGCCAGCTATGGCGATGAGCAGTGGATGCGCACAGAGCTCGAGCCTATGCGCAAAATCAGTGAGCCATGGGGTGTAGGACTGGTTATGTTTACTGTAGCCAAAAATATGGGGTTACTAGATCTGGCTCTAACATATGAGCCAAGTGTAATAGCTTTATCCTTCGGGGACGCTCGGCCTTTTGTACCCCTGATTCATGAAAGCGGGGCGAAAGTGATTGTACAAATCCATGAACTGGATCAAGCCAAGGCAGCTATTGATGCTGGAGCTGACGCGCTGATTGTACAAGGTGCCGAAGCTGGGGGGCATAGCTATCGCCGTGGCTTGATGCCCTTGCTGCCAGCCGTACGCGATATGGTCGGTGAAACTTACCCATTGATTGCGGCGGGTGGCATCGCCGACGGTAGGGGAATGGCTGCCGCAATAACGCTGGGTGCTGATGGAGCAATGCTAGGGACTCGCTTTTTGGCATCTGAAGAAGCATTGCCTTCTGCAGCATATAAGCAGCGTCTAGTTCGTTCCGCCACAGCTAACACTGTTCGTACACGAATCTTCGACCTCGTTCGTGGAATTGAATGGCCTGCTGAGTACAGCGGACGTGCTATTGCCAACCATTTCTCCGAAACTTGGATGGGTCGTGATCAGGAATTACTCCAAGCACCCGATTTTGTTCGTGAGAGCTACGAAAAGGCGGTAGAAGAAGATGACCTTAATAGCCGAGTGATCTGGGCAGGCGAAGTGCTTGACATGATCGAAGATGTGCGTCCAGCCGCCCAATTGGTCGAACATATCGTAAGTGACACCTTGCGCGTTATCCGCCAAGTCCACCGACTTCATTCATCTCCAGAAACTACTTAACAGCTACTGGAGTTAAGAAAATGAATGAAATGCATGCCATAAGTCATATATATGGTTCTGGAACTCGAACAGCTGTTGTTATGGCACCAGTGATGCCAACTTGGGATCAAGGGTTGTTCTTCCAGCCGATGATTAATCTTTTGGTACAGGCCGGTTTCAGCGTCATTACGTTCGACACGCTATCACTGCTCCCTCAAGAGAATGAGTCACTCGACCAATTCTCCGATAGATGGCAAAAAGTATTATTGCCTTTAGGGAGTATTGATCTGTTGGCTGGTGTAGCGCTTGGAGGTGCAGTAGTACAGTCTTTGCTTAACAAGTCCTTGAGGCCACAAGTTGCAATGGCATTGCTAATCTCGTCACCTGCGAGGGCTGACGATGTTCTAAATACTCGGCTGGGGCACTTGGCAGATCTTGCTGCTAAAGGAGATCTACTTGAAGCATTACAATTACTCGACAGGCTGGTGCAGCCAGCGAATCAGATTGTTGCGCCCCCTCCACTGTTCATTGAGGACCAAACAGTTAAGCTGCAGGCTGAACGCTTGCATAGAGGATTCCGCCTGCTTTGTAATCTAGATTTAAAGGGCGCACTCGATGCTTATTCAGCCCCGCTGCTGAGCATATATGGGGAAGTTTCGCAGCTAGTTCGTAAGGTTAATATACAGATAAATGAACACAAGAACCAATACCTTTTGGAAATCCCAAATGGCGGAATGCGTCCGCTGATAGACGCTCCACAAATGGTCATTTCGGCTGTAAATAATCATTTAGGCCTTACTCTTGGAGAACTGAAATGAAAGCTTCAGCAAGTTTAAGCGATTGTGAGTTCATAGATGTTCATTACCATGCTGGGCCTGACGCATTCATTCGCCGCCATAATGTTATGGAAACAGGTAGGCAATACGCAAAAGTTAATGGTTGGGTTGTACTCAAAAACCATCTTGGCTGCACTGCTGCCCAAGCATGGGAAGCTCGTCAAGCGGGTTTTCCTGTTTCGGGCTCGGTTGTACTCAACGAAATTGCTGGGGGGATTGACTATCGAGTCGTGCAACGCTCTTTAATTCACCATGGAGAAAGTGAAGCCCGGTTACTTGTACATTTGCCAACTGTTACTGGGCGCAATCACCAATCCAAACTGAAGCGCCAAACAGCCCACTCGATACTCAAAAGCCATCCAATTCAACCGTTAACCGTCAGTCGAGAGGGAAAGTTGACGAAGCAAACAATTGATATTCTGCGAATGTCGCGTGACTATCCTATTGTTGTGTCGACTGGGCACGCCAATGCCGAGGAAATTCATATGCTAATTGAAGCAGCAGTACGTTATGGAGTTCCTAAGCTTATGCTTAATCAGCCCGCGAATCCATTGACAGGTTTCGATGCTGAAGCACTACTTAAGCTATCGCAAGCACCGATGGTCTATACTGAGCAAACAGCCTTGACTTATTTGCTTGGCTACCAGGTATGGGAAGATTTTTTAATGGTGCTTAAAAGTGTGCCAAGAGCACTCTATAGCTCTGATTTAGGACAGCCGACACAACCAGATATTGAACAATGGCTTGGGCAAAGCGAAAAATGGTTTGAGCTAATGAATCTGAGTAGTAATCGTATTGACTTTGTTAGACGCGAATGCTGCTATCAGATGTTAAAAGAGTAAATGCAATATTGTTTTTTTATAGCATTTTAAGGGAAGGCCGGTTTTTGTTAATATTTGAATAGCTCTTCAGCCATAAAGTCAATGAATACACGTAGTTTAGGGGCCATATATTTGCTGGTAGGCCACAACATACGAAACGCTCCTTGATGCTCAATATAGTCGTCCAATAAGGTAGTTAGTTCACCCCCGTTTATGGTTTCTCGCACCATAAAGTCAGGTAAGCAGGCGATTCCTAAACCAGATATTGCCACATCAAGCAGCGCTTCAGAAGTATTGCATACCATAGCTGCATGTATCATGGATTCTGATTCTGTATTAGTTCGAATCAACGGCCAAGATTCGTATTTACCTGTGCTGGGAAATTTATGCTGCAAGCAAGCATGATCGCTCAGCTCGGCAGGGGTCTCAGGCTTACCATACTTGGATATGTAGTCCGGTGAAGCGACAAGCAACAAGCGATATGTTCCAAGAGATCTAGACATTAGTCTTGAGTCTGTTGGCTCACCGGTGCGGATAACAGCATCGAACCCTTCTTCAACGACATCCACCATTCGATCCGAAAAGTCGACATCTAACTCAATTAACGGGTATTGATGCATAAATGAAGTAAGCACTGGCATGACCAAACTGCCCACCAGCGGTAGACTTACATGAAGTTTACCTTTGGGTTCCTTATGGATCTCTGATAACTCGAGTTCTGCTGCTTCGACTTCACACAATATACGACGGCATCGCTCAAGAAATAGTCTTCCCTCTGCCGTCAGTGTGATGCTGCGGGTACTTCGATGAAGCAAACGGACTCCCAAACGGGCTTCTAATCGAGCTACGCTTTTGCCAACCGCAGATGAAGATACACCAAGATTGCGTCCAGCCTCTGAAAAGCTTCGGGTCTCTGCCGCTTGTACGAAGTAGTCAATTCCACTTAGAGCGTCCATATTTCACCATTAAGGAATTTTTGTCCGATATGTTTTGAACTCTAGCTTTATTGTCCTCTTTTTTCAATATACTTAAAGTAATCATCTACTCTCACATGCGAAAGGTAAACGCTAATTAATAGCAAGATACCTTCGCTTTTAACGGGTTCAATGATTATGAGCACATCAGAAACAAGCAACTTAAATATGGAGTGCAGTAAAACAGCTCAATCGGATCGTCTTCCGATTACGGCATTGCTAGCACTTGCATTAGCGGGGTTTGTTACAATATTAACTGAGGCTTTGCCAGCTGGTTTGTTGCCCCAGATCGGAGCGGGGCTGGGGGTTTCAGACTCACTTGCTGGCCAGCTTGTTACCATCTATGCCATCGGCTCCCTTGTTGCTGCCATTCCGTTGGTGGCTGCTACCCAGGGGGTTCGGCGCCGTCCCTTACTGCTGGCCGCTATCGTAGGTTTTGCTATCGCCAATACGGTCACGACAATCTCAACGAGTTACATCTTGACCATGGTTGCCCGCTTCCTTGCTGGCGTAGCGGCAGGGCTGTTGTGGGCGCTCTTGGCAGGCTATGCCGCTCGAATGGTTCCTGAACATCTAAAAGGGCGTGCCATCGCGATTGCAATGGTGGGCACACCATTGGCCCTATCTTTAGGTGTCCCGGCGGGCACGTTTCTCGGGACGCTGGTAGGTTGGCGTGCTTGCTTCGGAATAATGAGCGTTATGGCGCTAGTACTAATCGTTTGGGTTCGTGTAAAAGTACCTGATTTTGCAGGCCAGTCTGCGGGTAAAAGATTCACGCTGAGACAGGTATTCACTATGCCTGGTATTCGTCCTGTATTGTTCGTAGTCCTTGTTTTCGTGCTAGCGCATAACATTCTTTACACTTATATCGCACCTTTTTTGGCTAATGCTAATTTGGCCGAACGAACTGATCTGGTTCTGCTTGTCTTTGGTATTTCTGCGCTGATCGGCATCTGGGTCATCGGTGTTTTGATTGATCGGTATCTTCGCAAACTGACTTTAGCCAGTACTTTTTTATTCGGATTGGCAGCGCTGGTGCTTGGAGTAGCTGGTGATGTGCCAATCGCAGTGTATGTTGCAGTCGGTGCATGGGGGCTCTCATTCGGCGGAGCAGCGACTTTGTTTCAAACAGCTCTCGCCAAAACCGCTGGTGAAGCGGCAGACGTTGCACAGTCCATGTTAGTTACAGCCTGGAACTTGGCTATCGCAGGTGGCGGAATCGTTGGTGGTCTATTGTTGGATTATTTTGGTGCTGTTTCATTCCCCCCCGCACTACTTATCCTACTCATAGGAACCTTGTTAGTTGTATGGTCGGCACGGCTACATGGTTTCTCAGCTTCAAAATTCTAGTAGAAGAATCTCTTATTATCGGGGGAGAGCTTTTCATACCCATTAGCGCAGAGAAGCCGAAAAATAATTCGAGCCTTTGTCATCGTAATTCTTGCCTTGGAGGATCGCTACCAGCATGCATGGTTGCGCCGCCTATCGTTGGATAAGGTGGAAGTGGAAAACGCGCTCTGGTGCCTGGTGGGTATTTGCACCCGATTTATCAAATCACGCTACCAAGGGACTTGGATGAGCACTTGGGATAAACGCTATACCGACCGAGTACAACTGCTGGTAGAGATTCTCCCATTGCTGTCACTGGAGCCGTCACTGCGCATAAGCTACTGGAATATCGGGATTGGCTACTGATGTTTACTGCTAGATGGAGGCTGCCAACTGGCAACCAGAGCAAGCAGTCCCGGAAAGCGCGCTTCGAGGTCTTCGTTGCGTAGTCGGCTGCGTCGCTCCAGCCCATACTGCCGCTGGCGGATCACCCCCGCTTCGCGCAGTGCCTTGAAGTGGTGGGTTAGCGATGATTTGGGGCGGTCGAACCCGAACCAGCCGCATGGATGATCATATTCCTGCGCTTCCAGCATCAGCTTGCGCACGATGGTCAGGCGCAGGGGATCGGACAGTGCGCCAAAAATGGCCTCAAGGCGCAGGTCTGCAATAGCCGGCTCCGGCAATGGGGCGGGCAGGTTGGCGGGTTCGCCGCCAACCGCAATCGATTCGGTTTTTCTGACAGTGCTCATGGATTGATTGTAGCAACTATACGAGATTTATCGAATAGGTTTGTCCCACATTCGTGCCCGGAGTCTTGATAGTGCGCTTCGGTATCGGAGGCATGGGCGTGAAGCTGTATCGGTTCACGGTCAGTCAATGGCGACCGGATTGTCGATCAGCATCAGTGGCAGCGTATTGAGGTTCGGCAGTGTTCCCGCCATCAATGGCCAGCAGTGCTGCCCATTGATGGCGAGCAGGTACGGCAAGCGTCGCGACGGTGCTTCCGAGAGCGAACTGGGACAGTGGGTCAATATCAGTACTAAGTTTTGTTGCTGTACGTATTTTATCGTACTATGATTTAGTTCGATAAATGTCGTACAGGAGCCTGTTATGTCCAACTCGCTGGTAGTCGTTGCCCATCCCGACCTTTCGCAGTCGCGTATCAATGCCGCGTGGATTGCCGCATTGCGGCAGGAGCCGAGCATCGCGGTGCATGACTTGTATGGTTGCTATCCCAATGAGGTGATCGACGTACAGGCCGAACAACAACAGCTGTTATCACATTGGCGCATCGTCTTGCAGTTTCCTTTCCATTGGTACAACTGCCCGCCGCTGTTGAAGAAGTGGCTGGATGTTGTACTCGAGCACGGCTGGGCCTACGGCCCCGGTGCGGATGCACTAAAGGGGAAGCAGCTAGGCATCGCGGTTTCCACCTGGTCCAAGCCAGAGGACTACCGGAAGGATGGCCGCTATGGACGGAAGATGGACGAGCTGACCAGCCCGTTCGAGGTCACCGCCCTGCGCATGGGCATGCGTTATCTGCCGGGATTCTTCCTCAATGGCGTGGGCGATATCGATGACCAGCAACTGGCCGTCAATGCTTTGAAGTATCGCGCTTATGTGCGGCAAGGTGAGAGGGCTTCCCAATGAAAGCCACACCTGCACCAACTAACCTCTGGGCCGCCGCCTGGGTGGTGACGGCCGTCTTCATGCTATCCAATTCGCCAACGCCGCTGTATGTACATTGGCAGCAGCAGCTTGGGTTTTCGTCAGGCGTGCTGACGGTCATCTTTGCGCTCTACATCGCGGGTTTGCTGGGGACGCTGCTGATCGCTGGTCAGCTATCCGATCGCTACGGGCGCAAGCTCGTCCTTATCCCAGGGCTGTTGGCGGCCTTGGTGGCGTGTTTGCTGTTCGCTTCAGCCACCTCGATCATGATGCTGGCGATCGGCAGGTTCTTGGCCGGGATCGCCGTGGGCGTGATCGTATCGGCGGGCATGGCTGCGGTGGTTGATGTGGGCGGCTCCGAACACAAGCGACTGGCGGCGCTCTTGGCTTCGGTTGCGATGGTGCTGGGCGCTGGGCTTGGGCCTTTGCTGTCTGGGGGGCTTGCACAAAGTCTGGCGCAGCCGGTGCTTCCGATTTTCAGTATCGAGGCACTGGTACTGCTCAGTGCACTGGGCATCGTGTGGTGGTTGCCGCTACGCCGTCCGATCACGTCTGGCCCCGCACGGCTGCGTCTGCCCACGGTGCCGCAGGCCAACCGTCGCCAGGTCGCCTGTGGCATTGTCACCTTCGGTCCCGGCATCACCGCCACGTCTTTCGTATTGGCGCTGGGGCCTTCGCTGCTGTCACATCTGCTGGACGTGCGCAGTCCACTGCTGGCTGGTGGAATGGCATGCGCGATGTTCCTGACCGCCACCGGCGTGCAGTTCGCAGTAAAGCATTGGCCGATACGCCGCACCTTCGCCGCGAGTGCAGCGGCGACGGTGCTGTCGATGGTTGGGTTGGTGTTGGCCATCCATGCCTCGCTGGTACCGGCGTTGGTCGCGTCCGCACTGCTCGCAGGCGCCGGTCAAGGGCTGGGTCAACTGGGCGGCTTGACACTAATCGGCCTGCATGTACCGGACAGCCATCGCGCGCAAGCCAACGCCGTTCTCAACATAGGTGGCTACATCCCGGCTGGCTTGCTGCCGGTAGCGACAGGCTATCTGATGGATGCGGTGGGATTGGCATCGGGGGCCACACTGTTCGCACTAGTGCTTACGGTCACTGCGCTTGTCGGCGGCATCTGGGCCACGCGGCAAGCAAGCGACTGAACCATCGGCGGAGGAAAGGCATAGGCCGGATCGCCACTGAAAAAAGTATCGAGTTAACTACTTCTGCTGTTTATACCGCCTTAGTCCTATAAGCGCAGCCAACGTAATCGCTGCCATACCGCCTGTATAGGCAATAAGTGGCCAAGCGGTGCCACCATCCAGAGCTATCACTACACCGGTACCTATAACGCCGACGATCAAGCTCTGAACGCAGAAGTGCAGTGCGACGGCAGTGCCTGCCATCGCACTGAATTCCTGAAGTGCACCATTGGTTGTAACGGAGGTTGTTAACACAATACCGACCGCAACCAGCCACATGGGTAACACGAAAGACCAGAAGCTGGGTGTCAGGAATATCTCGCCCAACCCAAGCAAGCTCGCGCTGAAAAGTAGTATCAGCATGCCGCGAATCACGCAGCCGTCAATCTCCCAGCGGGCCACGAAGCGCTTTGCGAAGCGCGTTGTGGCAATCATCACGACAGCTACCGTGGCAAAGGCAACGCTAAAACCCAGCTCAGATAAGCCAGCTCCCGCGATGAGTACCCGAGGTGCCGTGGAGAAAAACACGAAGAAAGACCCCATCACAGTGCCGAAAGCCAGCGTATAAACCCAGAAGTAAGGGCTCCTAAGCACTAAACCAAAGTCAGCACTGCTTGAGTGTTCCCTACTTTGTCGTGTCTCATGCCATTTCGGTAATACGAAGGGGAGTGCTATGAGTGCTGAGATACACAGGGCAAGAAATATGGCTCCCCAGCCGAGATAACTCGCAATTAAGGCTCCGGCAATCGGCCCAAGGGCTGGAACGAAAGCCAACATCGCGTTCATTAGGCTATAGATGACCGCACTCTCGGGAGTATCCGCATAAACGTCGCGCACTGTTGCGAAGACTGCTACCAACATTGCGGCTGCCCCGGTTGCTTGCATCAGTCGTAGCAAAACGAAAAGCCAAGCTGAAGTGGTCATCGCGAGTGCCAATGAAGTTACAGCGAATACTAATATCCCGCCAATCAGAATCGGGCGCCGACCAAAACGATCTGAAAGCGGCCCAAAGATGATTTGACCTACGCCAAGCATAATCATGTAGAGGGTAAGGGTTAGCTGCACGATCTCGGGCGTCGTTCCGAGAATTTTCGGCATCGCGGGCACTATAGGCAGGTAAATATCCATACCCAGCGACGCTAGAATATTAAAGGGAGCCAGTAGCATCAGTGCTATCGGCAGGCTGTAAGTCCACAGCTGAGGATTTTTAATAGGCACGATAAAGTCTCCGCGCAAATAAGATTATTTGGCGGCGGCCTACATTTGAGGAAGTGGTTTAAGCAGGCAGCCGCAACAACGAGAAAGGAAAGTTGTTGCGGCTTAATAGTCTGACTTTTTTGAACCCATACGTTTGCTCTTCAGAAATGTGCCTTTGGCTCTATTAGCGTATCAGACCCAAGGAGCATAAGGCCATTCGGGTACATAGATGGGCGGCGGAGGTTTATAAAAAATGTCTTTTCGTCACTATGAGTGATCAAAATGAGAGTCAATTAAACCTGCTGCTGATACTAGCTAGCGCAATGCCTCCCATGCTTTGGCGATAAAAACACTGGCGAGGAATTGTTAGCGCTGCCCTATGAGGCAAATGAGGCGGCCCGTCCAACGCGCCGTATGCTTTACTATCTGCAACTGTTATTCACGGAGGAAGCATTCATGGCCATAGGCGGCTTGATAGGATTACTGGATGACATTGCCGCATTGGCGAAGTTGACCGCAGCATCATTGGACGATGTGAGTGCCGCCGCTGGGCGTGCGACGGCGAAGGCGGCCGGGGTGGTGGTCGATGATACAGCGGTGACGCCGCAATATTTGCAGGGGGTAACAGCGGAGCGGGAACTGGCGATTGTGAAGAAGATCGCGCTGGGGTCGATTCGCAACAAGCTGCTTTTTATCCTGCCGGTGGCGCTGCTGCTGAATCACTTTTTGCCCGCGCTATTGCCGATCATCCTGATGGTGGGCGGCACCTACCTGGCCTTTGAGGGCGCTGAGAAGGTCTGGCACAAGCTCTCCGGCAAACATGATGACGACAAACCAGCGGTAGAGAAGGGGCCGGAAGCCGAGAAAAAGATCGTGAGTGGTGCCATTCGTACCGACCTGATTCTGTCCGCCGAAATCATGGTGATCGCGCTTTCAACAGTGTCCCATCAAGGGTTCTGGTCGCAGATGGTTAGCCTGGTGGTGGTCGCGTTTGTCATCACTATTTTGGTGTATGGCGTGGTCGCGCTGTTGATCAGGATGGATGATATCGGCCTGAAGCTCGCCCAGCGGGATAGTTCGAGCATGCAGACACTGGGCCGTGGTCTGGTGACGGCCATGCCCAAGGTGCTAGCGACCATTTCGGTCGTGGGAACCGTCGCCATGCTCTGGGTGGGTGGGCATATCCTGATGGCCAATCTTGGTGCCGATGGAACGGGTTGGTTCAACGCTCCCTATGAGTGGGTACACCATATTGAGCAAGGCATTAGCGAGGCAACCGGTGCCTTGGGTGGCACGCTGGGCTGGAGCTTCAATACGCTGTGTTCTGCGGTGATTGGCTTCTTGGTGGGCTCGGTTGTGGTGGGACTGCTGAACCTCATGCCCACCAAGAAAGCGCACGCTGAATAATTTTTAGCCGAGACGCTGGTGATTTTTCCACTGCTGAGCATTGGTGCATTTGTGTGCAGTCAAGACACTACCGCACAAACAGCACCACCCACCGTTCACGCTTTATCTACATGAATGTGGAACTAGAGACGCTGGCGGAGACATGGCCGGGGGCTCCATGGTGTTTAAATGATCTCTCACTTGCGCAGATGGAACGATATTTACTCATGGCTACATGCGCGAGCAGCGACTGCTTTTAAAAGAGACCAGTGTGCTAGGTGTGTTGGAAGGCAACAGCTCCAATGGTTAGTTCGATTGGAGCTGTTGCCAATGGAAGAACGTGATAATAAAATTATAAGTAGTAAGATAAGAGGTTGTTTATAGCTAGGGTTTTCGAATAGGTGGTTAATAGTCTTCTTTTAATTTTTTTATAAAGTTTCTAATCATTAATAGAATTATTAGTGTAAGTGGTAAGGCTGCAATAATAGATGCTGATTGTAAGCCGTGCAAACCACCAAAGGATAGTAGTATCCAGCAAGTTATAGATATCAATATCCCCCAAGTGATTCGTTTATAAATAGCCGGAGATTGAGAACCATTGTCAGATATTTGTGAAACAACATAAGTGGCAGAGTCTATTGATGTGACTAGAAAGAAAAAAAGCAGTAGGAGTGTGGCTGTAGATAAAATAGCTGGATGTGGCATTGAATTGTACATTTCGAAAATAGTAGCAGAAGAATCGATAAGCACTAATTCAGAAAGGCCTGCTTCAGAGTAAAAGTCTAGGTGCAGAGCTGAACTACCCATCACGCCTATCCAAAGGCATGCGACTAATAAAGGAATAAATAAAACACCAAATACAAACTCCCTAATTGTCCTGCCCCTTGATATTCTGGCAATAAATGTGCCGACGAAAGGAGACCATGCGATAGTCCAAGCCCAGTAAAAAATTGTCCATGATCCTGCCCAACTGTTTTCTGTAAAAGGAGAGGTACGCAAACTCATTCCGATAAAGTTTTGAAAATAGTCAGCTAACCCTAATAGAATAGTGTTAATAATGAAAAGTGTAGGGCCGGAAATTAAAATGTATATCATTAAAGTAATGCAAGAAAGCATGCATATAATAGATAAATACTTTATGCCTCTATCTATGCCGGAGTATGTGGAAATCATATAAGAAAAAAATATTACCCCTAGAGTAACTATGCTCCACATATCCTTGTCAGCTAATCCTGTTAGCTTTTGTGCTTCTCCACTTATTTGAATAACACCAAGACCTAATGATGTGGCGATACCTACAATGGTTACTAAGATGGCAATTATGTCCAAGAGGTATAAATGATTTGATCTAGAGTTTGATGTGGTTAGAGTTGATGAAATAAGACCCCTTTTTTCGTGATTGTACTGAAAATATGCAATGATTAATCCTACGACAGCGGATGCCGCCCATTGATGTATCCCCCAGTTAAAAAAGCTATATTGCATGGCGTGACGAGCTGCCTCAGTGGTTTTAGGAGACATATCGTCAAATGGTGGTTGTATATAATGAAATATTGGTTCGGCCACTCCATAAAAAACTAGCCCTACGCCAAAACCAGTAGCTAGGAGCATGCATAACCAAGTCAATATGTTATATTGTGCTACTGACTTACTTCCTCCCAGTGTCATTTTGCCGTATTTTGAAATAGCGATTACGAATAAAAAGATACAAAAAATAAAAACAGATAATAGGTAAAGCCAGCCAAATAGATTACTGACTATAAGTAGTATTTTACCACTTATTTCATTGATTTGGGTTGAGAAGATGGCGCCAGATAATGCTAAGATAAAAGCAATAACTAATGAAGGTATATATACCTTGTTGGTTTTTTGTTTGTTCATTTTGCATCCCATTTGGTAAATTTTTAAGATTTATTTTATGTGATGAATTTCCTGACTAAGATTGCATAAAAGACTAGCGCCTAGATTTGTTACTTGGAATGTTTCACTGACTTCAGCTCCCCACTTGTTTTTCCAAATTCCAGCAATGAGATGAAATGTCATATTTGGTTCTAGAGTTGTTTTGTCTTCAGCACGAATTGAAGCTGTCCGCTCTAACCAAGATGGTGGAAATGAGCAACCAACAGAATATCCAAGCCGTGATGTTTTTCCTAAATTTCGATTTTTATTTACTTTATCCCATGCCATATGGACTTCAGATAAAGACATCCCAGGTGCAATAGCTTCTAATGTTTCGTGAATACCTTCAATCGCATATTTAGTGGCATCAACCAAATCTTTTGGAGGAGTCTTTCCAATATATACTGTACGTGCAAGCGGGCAATGGTAACGGTGTCTAGCTCCTGAAAGTTCAAGAGTTAAGTTCTGATCCTTAATTAATGCTTCGTCACTCCAAGTCAAATGTGGAGTAGCGCTTCTATTGCCGGTTGGCATAACTGGTGGGTTTGATGGGTAGTCACCACCATACTCTTCTGTTCCAGTAATAAAAGCATGGTATATTTTTGCAATTACGTCGCTTTCTCTTACTCCCTCTGACATTGCACTAAATCCAGCCTGCATGGCATGTTCTGTAATCTTACCCGCTTGACGCATATATTTAATTTCATTGTCTGACTTCACTATGCGCACAAAATTTATTAATCTACGGCATTCAGTGATTTTGTTTTTTAGGTGCTTTTTTAGAAAATTAATATCATCAAAGGTTGTCATTCCAGCATCAATTTCAATGCCTATTTGACATTGTTTTAGTTCTAGCTCAATAATTAATTCAACTGCTTTCTCGAAAGGGTGGCTGGTTTCATTGTCAACAAAACTGTCATTCCAACCATGTATGCTATCACTGCTTAGCTCGGTTCTTATTTTAACAGCGAGAACATCTATATCTCTGACCAGGAGAATTGGTTCAGAATGATAAATGGATATAATCATTATTTGTGGAGTGTAATAAGATACAGCGTCGTAGCCCGTAGTATAGTAAATATTAGCAGGGTCTGAATCAAGTAGAACCTCAATATTCTTTAGGGTCATTTCTTTTTTTATTTTATTTAACCTGTTGTCATGCTCGCTCTTGCTAAAGGGTGAGTTGTTACTGTTATCGATAATCATCATCTTTTATCCTTTTTTCTGAGATTTTAAGAATTCTTCAGCAGCTGAAATAACAAGCTTTAGCCCTAAGATCATGTCTTGATCCGCCACACCAAATTTTGAAGTGTGTAACGGATGAGTATGTCCGCATTGAAGATTGTGAGTGCCATAAAAAAAGTAGAGACTTTTAGTTTTTTGTGAATAAAATCCAAAGTCATCGCTTCCCATGAGGGGAGGTAATTGCTTAACGTTATTTTTTCCAATAATTTTCTCTGTACTTGTTTTGAAACTCTCTAACAATTTTGGATCATTAAAAACCGCAGGTTCACCCTCGAGTAATGTAAATGTTGACTTAGCACCGTGTGATTTTGCTAAATCGTGTGCTAAGTTTTTAATTTTATTTTGTAATCTATACCTTCCTTGAGTTGAGTGGGTACGTATAGTTCCTTTGATTTCTGTACGATCACATACAATATTCTCAGCTGTACCTCCTGAAATTACTCCGATACTAACAATTGAGTTTTCATTAGCATCAGTTTGCCTAGTCACTAACCCTTGAAGGAGTTGGATAAAGGCTGAGGCTATAAAAATGGTGTCGGTTCCTTCATGAGGGAATGCACCATGAGCACTTTGTCCTGAAAATATAATGCTGAAAGTATCGGCTGAAGCAGTTACGTGGTTGTTAATTATACCTACCGTTCCCGATGGCAAAGATGGGTAGGCATGAATGCCAAGCATTATATCCACATTGTCAATCCAACCTTCTTTAACAACTTCTCGACCTCCAAGTGGCTCACACTCCTCTGAAGGCTGAAAGATTATACGAATAGCACCATTTAAATCCTTTTTATTATTAAAATATGCAGCTACACCAGCTGCAATTGCTGTATGCGTATCATGCCCACAAGCATGCATAACCCCGTTGTTTTGAGACTGGTATGAAAGGTCATCACGCTCTTCGTTAATAGGTAATGCGTCCATATCCCCCCGAATGCCGATGACAAGGTCAGATGAGTCATTGTGCGAGGAAGTTATGTCAACTATTAAAGATCCTGCATGGCCTTTTTTTATTTCATGTATTTCAAAAGTGTCAAGGAAGCGAATTATTTTTTTTCTTGTTTCACTCTCTTGTCCTGATAATTCAGGTTCTTTATGAATTGAATGACGTAATTCTATAACCTCGCGCTCTATTTTTTTTAATATTTCCATGCTCATTCTTAACCTTCAATTTTTGATATGTAGGGGTTTAATTGTTTTCCTGCTAACTTTGATCGTTTGTTTTTTTAATGATAGAAGATTTTTTTTAGAGTATTTTTAAATAGCATCGACGTAAAATCTATCTGACTCATATGGTTCATGAGGTAATTTGATGATCAAAGGTTCGGATATCTCTATTGCCCAACTGCGTGTGCTGCTTGTGGTCGCGGAAGAGCAATCCTATACCCGTGCGGCGGCGCGACTTGGCGTTAGCCAATCTGGCGTAAGTCACTCAATGCAGGCGTTGGAGAAGCTGGTGGGTGGCCCACTTATCACAAAAGCGGCGGAAGGGTGGGAACTGACTGCTTTAGGAGAGTTAGTGCTTACTAGCGCCAAGAAGGTTGTGGGAGAGCTTCAGATATTGAGCCAGCAAGTGGCCCAGTTCCATAATGAAGTAGATGAAACGTTGAAAATAGGCGTTATTCCTAGCGCATTATCTGGTTGGCTGTCGCCCCTGCTTGCGAGCTTTACGAGCCGCTACCCAGAAGCCATTAGCCTTGTACTGGAAGGCATGGAAGAAGAGATAAAGGAGTGGGTGGAAAGCGGTGTGATCAACATGGGTGTCACAACAGATGTCACGCAGCTTAATCTCACCTACTGGCGTGAGCACTTCGATTGGCAGCTATTAAAAAAGGATGAGATTGTGGCCGTGCTGCCCGTAAACCACCAGCTCAGCAAACAAGGCAATGTGACGGTGGCGGAACTAGCGGAGCATCCCCTTATAATGTCATCAGGCGGTTGTGAAGCACTTATACAGCAGATATTTGCCCACTCGTTGGAGGAGGTTGATACCTTCCAGGTGGATTTGTGGGTACGCGATACGCAAACGTTATTACAGATGGTCGCTGGAGATGTCGGTGTAAGCTTGGTGCCGACATTGGCATTAATTAATATGCCAACGGCCAAAGTGGTCATTCGACCGTTATCTCCTCGACGCGACCGGAACCTGATTGGCTTTTGGCCAAAAAAGCAGCCGCTCAATAAAATAGGAATAAAATTATTGAAAGAATGCAAGTCATAAACGAATTGCTGTTTATATGTTTTGTATATAAATATTTGAGAGGAGTTTATTAAACGTATAAGAATAGATCGTATCGTAACTCTGTATTGATAAGGAATGTTGCTGGGTTTTAATTAACCTAAATTTTATGTCTCGCTAGGTTGTCAAAGGACGTTATTTTTTTGTAAGTTTAGAGATTCAAAATTATTCTTTGCGCCGCGCTATAATACGGCTATATCTTATAGCAGTGTTCTTGTATTACCTCGTAAAGAGCGGTAGAAATATCGACTATACTCTGTTGAAAAGGAGGGGGAACTAATGCCTGGAAATGACGAAATTGAACTTGGCGGTAAGCGTTTCAAGCATGCCATGGTAGATGCTGGAGATGTCCGTTTGCACACTGTATCAGGTGGCAAAGGCTTTCCCGTTTTGCTGATGGCAGGCTTCCCACAAAGCTGGTATGCGTGGCGTCGTATTATGCCGATACTTGCTGACCATTTTTACGTAGTCGCAATAGACTTACCTGGGCAAGGTGATTCCGACAAACCGGTAGATGGCTATGATACACAAACGGCTGGCGATCGTATCCATGCGCTAGTTAAGGAGCTTGGTTTCGAGCGCTATCACATTGGTGCGCATGATATTGGTTCGTGGGTCGCTTACCCCTTTGTGGTGCGATTCGCCGATGAAGTAGGTCGGCTAGTTTTGCTTGACGCTAATATCCCAGGCGTGACGCTTAAGCCAACAGTTGAGGTGGGGCCAAACACCTGGAAGTCATGGCACTTCTTTTTTCACCAAGTACCGGATGTCCCTGAGTTTTTAATCACTGGTCGGGAGAGAAGTTATATCGAGTGGTTCTTTCAGCGGAAAACTTTTAATCCCGCCGGTACTTTCTCAACAGCTGATATAGATGAATATGAGCGCGTCTATAAGCAACCCGGAAACCTACGTGGGGCACTGGCTTATTATCGTGCAGTGCTTGATGACGCCGAGCAGAATACGTCATTAGCGGCCAAAAAAATTGAGACGCCAATCTTGGCTTTGGGCGGTGATTTCGGCATGTCGCCTGATATTTATGACGCTATAAAACCATTAGCGACCCATGTGGAAGGTGGGGTCATTCAGAATTGCGGTCATTACATGCCTGAGGAACAACCGGACGAAATCGCCGCTAAAATGATCAAATTTTTTAGTGGGTGAATAGTATGTCTACTGTGTTCCTATCGAGTTCTGTGTGGATGCAATGACCGACTGACGATGCAATTCTTTTTGCAGTTTAAATACGCCGTTGCCGTAACACCATCGCCCCCGCGATTAAGATCATGCCCATACCCAGCCAAGTCATGGCATCGGGCACTTCGCTGAATAGCAGGTAGCCCCAAAGGCTGGCAAAGATGAGGTAGGCGTAATCAAAGGTGCCGATCAACGCCGAAGGGGCTATTTGATAGGCCCTTGCCACCCCGGTATTCACAATGATCAGCAGTAGGGCGTAGGCGCCCACGATCAATAACGCTGTGGCGTCTAGCGGTTGCCAACCGGCGAACAGGAACGGCGCGCGTTCGGCAAGCGTTGCTGTGCTGTTGATTGCCACCAGCACGCTGAAAAGACTGCCTGCTGCCAGGAAGGCTAGATTTAATCCCAGGGTGAGAAGTAGGGGGTGTTCTCTTTGGCAGTGGTGGCGAGTGACCAGCATGGCTAGCGCATAAAAGAGGGCGGCAAGCACGGGTAGCAGTGTGGCAGGTGTGAAGGTGTCGCCGCCAGGGCGCAACACCACCACCACGCCCAGGAAACCGCAGAGAATGCCTAGCCAGGCCTGGCGTGAAAGATGCTCGCCCGCCCCAAAAGCAGCCAGCACGGCAATAAACAGCGGTGTGGTGTAAATGGCGACCGCTGCCACCGAAAGCGGAATTAGCGGTAGTGCTGCATAGTAGGCTATCCACATCAGCAACAGAAGCAGGCTTCTTATCGTCACCCAGCGGCGTGATTTTACCTTGGGGCGGGGGCCTGCATGTCCAATGATTAACCCTAACAGTATCGGCAGCGATACTGATGACCCGATGACATAGAGTTGCCATAGCGACATACTGGCGCTTAGATACTTAACCAGGGCGTCGGTCAATGCCAGCAGAAAGACAGCCCCCACGATAAGGCTTATGCCCTGTAGGATATTATCTTGTGGTTTAGCAGTGGCCTTCATTGCAGCGTTCCAGTGATTAATTCCGCTCTAGAATGCCGCTGCCTCTAGCAGTGCTTCAAACGACTTCTGCGTCACAATGCATGAGCTCAGATTATGGATAACTTCATCAAGTCTCTTCCATCACTGGCGACGCTACGACCCTTTGAGGCTGCTGCCAGGCTGGAAAGCTTTACGCGCGCGGCCGAAGAACTTCACCTGACCCAGGCGGCTATCAGCCGACAGATCCGTGCGCTGGAGGAAGACCTTGGCGTGATGCTTTTCGAGCGCCGTCATCGCAGTGTGTTTCTTACCCGTGAAGGGCGCGAATTTGGCCGTACGGTCTCCCAGGCGTTGGAAAGTATTGCTACGGGGGCTCAGGCGCTGCGCGGCGACCCAAATGATAAGCGCGTCGTGTTGTTCTGCCAGTTATGCGAAGCGTTCTATTGGCTGATGCCACAGCTGGCTGACTTTAATCGTCGCTATCCTGCAATTGAGATACAACTGGCGACGTCGACAAGGCCGATTACCGAATTTAGTGGCAGCTTCGACATTGCGCTGCAAACCAACGGTAGGCCTAGCGGGAGCCATCGATTGGTGTTTACCGCCGAGGACGAGATATTTCCGGTCTGCAGCCCAGCGTACCTGAAAGGGGTCACTACGCCGTTGAGTCTCAATGCGTTACTTAACCAGCGGCTACTGCACCACCACGCTGACCCGGCGGATTGGCTGGAGTGGGATGACTGGTTTCGTGCCATGGGGCACTTTGAACTCCCAGCAGTGGAGAGTGCTGTTTTCGACAGCTATCCACTGCTACTGCAAGCGGCTGTTGCGGGGCACGGCATTGCCTTGGGCTGGCGGCGCACAACGCAGCGCTTAATTGAAAATGGCGAACTGATCCGCCCGGTGGCAGAGAGCTTGCCTCAGCACGATGCCATCGCCCTATACACACGCCAGGGTGCGCCTCAACGCCCTGGCAGCGAAGCGTTATTGGGTTGGCTGCGTGAGGTGTTGAGTGAACAATAGCGCTAGGCTCTGCCTGAAAACTGGCTGCGCTCGACCCTACGGTGTTTACAATCGGCTCAACGTACTCATTTACACCACGTAAACTCACACGCGAGTTCGCCCCGTCTTTTCACCGTTTTTGTCTTGTTTTACCTTCGCACGCAGACTTTTCGTACAAAGCCTAAGGCGTCAGTCAGAGACGCCCTCGCAGTTGTCGTGATACAGCGGGGCATCGGTGCCCAACGCTAGGCGCTTGGTGGCGTGATTGTAGTAGAAGCGACCGGACTCGCGTGAAAGCGCATAGTCGCCGCACATCCCATAGCCCTTGTTGACTTGCGTTAAGTGGGAGATCTCGGCCGGCGCCTGACTGTCGAGGCGTTCAGCTATCGTCGCGGCGATGTGGGCATCACGCTGGGCCTCGGAATAGGCCTGGCTACCGAATACCAGGCCGGCAACGACGAAAATGGCGACGACGGGAATCCATAAATTATGCATAGCGTATCCAGTGAGGAAATATAAAAGCGCATGATGCAGCCGCAAAATTAGCGGCAGAAAAATTATTTAGCGGGATAATAACTTTTTGCTCATCCCATTTCATTGGTTGGCGGGTAATTGGTTTACATAAGGATCCGCGCCAACCTTACGACACCCAGTGGCGCTATTTGGCTGCTGAGGATGGCAGACATTCCCCATGCCATGGAATCCCCCAGCGTCAGGTTAAGTGTTGCACCTACTGATATTCTTTCTTAAATTTTATTAGGGAATTAAAAGAGACACTTGGGTCTATCTATTTAGATGAACGTCGGCAAGCATATGAATGGCTGCCTCAAGGGTTGTCAATTGACAACCCTTGGTGGGGGCTTCATACTCAGAGGCAAATAATGACTCGTCCAGCACATCCGAAAAAAGAGATCGAAACTGCCCTCAAGCATGCGGAAGCGGAGGGCTGGCGAGTCGAGGTGGGTGGGAGTCATGCCTGGGGCAAGATCTACTGCCCCTACAATGACAATGAATGTCGCTGCGGTGAGTTCTGTATAGCAAGTGTGTGGAGCACGCCGAGAAATCCCGGCAGCCACGCCCTGGCAATTCGGAGAGTGGTGGACAAGTGCTCGACCCACAAGCGTCGAGACGAAGCGGAGCCGGAGGATTGAAGAATGGAATATGTTTTTACGCTGAAATACCAAATGGCTGATAGTGACTCCGACCTAGATGCGCTAGTGGAGCGTTTGGGCGCTGCCGGTTGCGATGATGCTCTGGTGGGTGTGGGGCAGCCGGGCCGCTTGGCGCTGGAATTCTCTCGTGAAGCGGACAGCGCCGCGGAAGCGGTTCACAGTGCCCTGGTTGACGTAAAAAAAGCGATCCCTTCCGCGCGGCTGATCGAGGCTTCGCCGGATCTTGTTGGCCTGACGGATGTAGCAGACGTTGTGGGCGTTTCGCGACAGGCAATGCGAAAGCTGATGCTCACCCACCGAGCGACGTTTCCTGTGCCGGTTCACGAAGGCAGTGCCTCAATCTGGCACCTGGCGGAGGTGCTTGACTGGTTGATGACCCGAGGGGGCTACCATATTGATGTTGGCGTGCTGGATATTGCGAAAGTAGCATTAGAAGTGAATATAGCCAAAGAGGCGATCCGCCATCCGGTTCGTAGCCGCGAGGAAATGGAGTTGCTGACCGCGTAGCCAACAGTTCAACAGTTTGGTGGAGGATAAAGACATGTTGGCAGAAAATCTGGAAAACTGGGCTCAGCAAGAACGCCAGGAAGGCGAAAAGCTGGGTATTGTGAAAGGTGAAAAGCTGGGCATCGAGAAAACAGCCCGTAATCTGCTCAAGCTGGGAGTGCTGAGTGATGAGCAGATTGCTGAAGCGACCGGCTTGGCGCTAAATGAAGTGGTTAAATTGCGCCTTGAAGGTAAGCGCTGATCCTTGCTCTCATTTATGTATTCCCGCTTCACACATAAAACGAAAGGGCAGTCCAAGTGACTGCCCTTTCTGTATTTGGCTGCTGAGGATGGTAGACATTCCCCATGCCATGAAAGAACCTGATGCCATGGGTCATACTCAGTAATACATAGCCGCTTGGTGTGTATCAGTAGTGCCCGTTTAGCAAAGAAGCTGGTGTGACTAATGAAGTGGTTATAGTTTCCCGGACACACAGACGCAGATAAAATTATCTGCTTACCAAGGTGAGTGCTGTGATTCAACTCCAAGCAACACATAAACTATACGAGCGCTTACCGCTAACTAGTGACGGTCAGTTTAATGTAACGCCACGAACGGAATGGATTTACAAGCAACCGCTGCTAGATATCAACCCGTTAAGCCATTGGCATGGGAATTTAGTAACGTTGCAGCGGCGCAATTGCGTACTACTGGTACACGATGAAACTCGCTTCCCATTGGTATTGCCTGCGCTTACAAAACCTGATTTCGTGGAGCTAAATGACCGTTTTGATGATGCACTGATGAACACTTTGCTCAAATTTGGTGCGGAGGGGAGTCATATGGAGACTGCCCACCGTTATTTACGTCCTTTACAGGTGGATACCCAGTGCAGCCGCTCTGTACAAGGCACGCTTAACCGAATGAAGGAGGAGTTTGACCACCTCTTGCATTATGACCAACTGAATGTGGCTGAAATAACAGGCTATAACGCGGGTGCTTGGCTGGCAGAGTCGCCGCGCACGGTAAAAGGCCGAGGGTATCTATGGCCACATAAAGAGATGATGGGCTTACTGTCGAGATTGGCGAGTCGTGAGTAAATAGCAACTGCTAAGAATTTCTTGGTAGTTCGCCAACCAAGAGGCACAGCTAGAGAGGGAGGAAACTATCCGGAAATTCCTGTTCATTTTCCAAGCGAGTAAACGTCAGGTTCAGGGTGAAACTCAGCATTACAGCTTGTATTCCATTGTTTCAGTTGGTTCCCGATTAAAGTCCCATCGCGCCGTGCATTTCCGCAAGCGGGTTACTCAGGTGCTACACCCTATACCAGCGGCGCTTAACCGAGCGTGGTATAGAGTTCGAGCAGGCGGTGAGTTTGCTCAGCCGAACCTTAACTAATCAAGACTTGGTATCATCGTTAACAGGTTTAGCGCCGCCCCCGAAGTGATATCTGAAGTGAGATAAGGCTAGCTGTAATGAACATTGATCTTTACCAAGTAGATGCGTTTGCCTCTAAGCCCTTTGAGGGCAATCCCGCGGCGGTTTGCCCGCTGGAAGCGTGGCTGGATGATGCGCTGCTACAAGCCATTGCCACGGAGAACAACCTGTCTGAAACGGCCTTTTTTGTGTCGACTGAATCCGGCTATCACCTGCGCTGGTTTACCCCTGCAGTGGAAGTTGATTTGTGTGGCCATGCCACTTTGGCGGCGGCGTGGGTAATTTTTAATGCACTAGGTGATAGCTCAGAAACTCTGCAATTTCAGACCCGCAGTGGGCAGTTATTGGTAAAGCGTGAGGGTGACGAGCTGGCGATGGATTTTCCCGCGAAAACGCTAGAACCCTTGGCAATGCACGCTGAGGTAGCGGCGGCGTTCGGCGGTATCGACATTGAGGAACTGCTGATCTCTGACGATATCGTGGTGGTGGTTAATGATGCGCGATTGATTGAGTCGTTAGCGCCGGATATGCAGCATCTTAAACAGCTACCGGGGCGGGGGATGGCGGTCACCGCTAAAGGCCATGATGTGGACTTTGTTTCCCGTTGGTTTGGCCCCAAGGTAGGCGTTGAAGAAGATCCAGTGACAGGCTCGGCCCATACGTCGCTTGCACCTTACTGGTCTAAGCGGTTAGGCAAGCAAACGCTAACCGCACGCCAGGGCGGCGCCCGAAAAGGCGCGCTCAACTGCGTCGTGGAAGGCGAGCGCGTGATTATCAAAGGCCGCGTGGCCCCTTATCTGAAAGGGGTTATCACCTTGCCGAAGAGTAAGTGAAAAAAGCTAGGTATGTTGAGGCAGTTATTCCTTTTGGCGACTAGCCTCCCGGACGAAAGCGCTGGGAGACTGGCCGAGTACCTTGCGAAACATGCTAGAGAAAGCGGCCGGGCTATCGTAGCCGAGTTCCAGCGCGGTTTGGGTAACGGAACTGCCCGAGAGTAGCCTGGGAATAGCCGCCATCAGGCAGGCCTGTTGGCGCCATACGCCAAAGGAGAGTCCGGTCTGCTGACGGAACAGGCGATTGAAGGTGCGCTGACTGCAATGCAACTGATGGGCCCACTCCTCGGGAAGGGTGTGAATGTTTGGCTGGCCGAGGAACTCTCTGCACAGGCGGGCGAGGGGAAGGTCATGGGGCAGGGGCGCAAACAGTGGCAGGGGCTGAGCCTGTTCCAGTTCGTATAGGAGTAGTTTAGCCAGGGCACCGTCGCGGCCGTTTTCGTTATAGAGCGCGGGGATGTGGGCGGAAGCCAGCAGCAGGTGATGCAGGAGAGGCGTCACGACCAGCACCTCGCAGTTGTGCGATGTGCGTGGCGCAACGTGGGGCTCGATATACAGGCTTCGGGTGCTCACCCCGTTCATGCACACTTGGTGGCGTTTGCCCGCAGGCAGCCAGACGCCGCTGTAGGGCGGCACCATCCAGGTACCGTCATCCGTATTAACTTCCATCACGCCGGTCATGCCATAGAGAAACTGGGCACGTCGATGGGTATGAAAGTCGAGGAGGGTGCCGGGGCGGTAGTCAGTGCCGATGGCCACCACGGGCCTTGCTACATGATCCACATCTGAAAGAGGTGTATTGAGCATTAGCGTTAACCTGGCTGAAACGCGTTGATGGTTGTCCGAATGACGAATGTCGGCCAACGTCCACCAGCATATAGTGCCTGCTGTTTGGTTTCATCAGGAGAGTGCCGGTGTATAGCGTATTGCTACTTTGTGGCGGGGTGGCGGGAGTGACCACCGTATTGTTCGGTTTCGGTGGTGGGTTTGTGGTGGTTCCCTTGCTGTATACCCTGCTGATTTCCGTCCATGGGTCGGATAGTGGTATCGGGCAGACGGCCATGCATATCGCGGTGGCCACCTCGACGGCATTGATGGTCTTTGCTGCTTCCCTATCCACATGGCGCCACCATCTAAGGCAAACCGTGCAATGGCACCTGGTGCGTCCGCTGGTGGGCTATATCGCCGTGGGCGCTGTGCTTGGTGCGACGGTTGCCGTGTCGTTAAGTGGCGAGTGGGTGCGCTGGGCGTTTATCGGCTATCTGAGCATCACGATTGCGGATGCCATTCTGCGGCCTGGTTTTCTGCATCAGTCAGGGAGTGATGTGCGTCCTATGGGGCGTGGGGTAACGGCGATGACGGGGACATTGATTGGTGCGGTGGCCGCCTTGCTGGGCGTTGGCGGCAGCGTGATGACCGTACCGCTCATGCGCCGTAGAGGCGCGAGTATGACGGCAGCCACAGCCATGGCCAATCCGTTGTCGTTGCCTATGGCGGTGAGTGGCACCGTGACGTATGTGTTGCTGTCGGCAAATCACCCAGCGGTGGGGGACTGGTATGCCGGTTATGTGGATCTGCGCGCCTTGCTGGTACTCGCAGTGGGCTCATGGCTCGGAATCCGCCTGGCATCGACCTGGATCGGGCGCATCCCTGACCGTCTTCATGCCAGGGTGTACTTGCTATTGCTGACCATGGTGCTTGTGGTGATGGTTTTTGTGCGTTGAGTGTTGCTTGCTTGGGAGATGCCTGTTTTGTAGAGCGGCTCTTTATGGGGTGCAGGGTTTAAAGACGTAAAGTTGATTCATTCAGCAATCACGCGCTATGTGATCACGCGCTATGTGATCACGCGCTATGTGATCACGTACTATGTCATCACGCCCTATGTGATTGAGTAGGCCAGCGCAACTCGAAACAAGAGCCACCCTCATCAGAGGGGTAGCATTTAGCCTCGCCACCATGGGCTCTTGCAATCGCCGCGACTACCGCCAATCCGAGCCCACTTCCTTGCTTGTCTCCTGGCATATTACTGCCAGCATCCCGCGCATGCCGGAATGCCGTGAAAATCTGCGAAGCATATTCCTGAGGAATGCCTGGGCCAGCATCTCTAACACGTAAAACACACCAGCCGTCGTTCTGGCGCGTTTGGATGATGAGTGACCCTGGGGATGCATGCTGGCGAGCGTTTTCCAGCAACGCAAGCAATGCCTGGCGAATACGGACAGGATCGCAATACACGGCGCCAGATTGCAGATCAAGGGTTGGATAATGATTTGATGCATTTAGGGCATGCCTACAAAATTCAACGACTAATTCAATTTCAGCAGAAAGATCACATTGCTTGATCTCAAGGTTCAGATGGCCGCTTTCGGCCAAGCTTACGGCGCGAAGGTCTTCAATCAGTTGTGCCATGCCGTCGATTTGGGTAAGGAGGCTTTGAAACTGGGGTTTTTCGGGGGGGAATACGCCTTCTGCCAAGCCTTGCAGGCGTCCGCGTAAAATAGTAACGGGCGTACGCAGCTCATGGGCAATCGCCGCATTCCAGAACGTCATTTCCTTGGACATACGCTGTAATTGGTCTGCCAGGGCATTGAAGTCGTTTGCCAAAACGGCGGCCTCGCCTAAAGAGCGATCACCCGTCGTGGCGCGTGCGTCCAGGTCGCCTTGCGCGACGCGACGCATGCTGTCTGTGACGGAGTTGAGGGGTACCAGAATGCGACGGGCCAAGTGAACGCCCACTATCACGGCGAACGCCAGACCAACCAGCGTAGTGCTAACGAGCCAAGCCCACTCTAGCCCCGACGGGAACATGTTGGGTTCGTTAATCGACTCCTGCCAAAAACGGAAGGTAATGAAATAGAACACATAAGAGGTCACCACGACTAACAGCGTTATGCCAAACGCCATCGCTGCCATTGTCAATGCGATTGTGCGGCTTAGCCCAATGAGCTTCATTCTGCCCCCCATAGGCGATACCCAACGCCGCGTATGCCTACGGGCATACCTATTACATCGACATCTTCCAGTTTTTTACGCAGCTTGCTGATATGGCTGTCGACAGTGCGCTCAAGCGCCTCGCCCTCGGGCAGGCAGGCGGCCAATAACTCTGCGCGGGTGCAAACTTTTTTGGGCGCGCGTGCAAGGTGCGTCAACAACCTGAATTCGGTGAGCGTCAACGCAAGGCTATGCGAGTCTCCTCCTACCTGAACAAAGGCTTCGTGTTGTTCCAGGTCGATCTCAAAGGGCGGCACCCGGAGGACACGGGGTTGATGGCTAGCATCAGCCATGGTGCGCCTTAACACTGCCTGAGTGCGTGCGACAACCTCAGCAGGGTTAAACGGCTTGACGACGTAGTCGTCGGCACCAAAACGCAAGCCCATGAGTTTATCGATGTCCTGATCCATCGCGGTCAACATGATGACGGGCGTCTCACCACGATGGCGAACCTCCGACAGCACCTGCCAACCATCCATTTTAGGCATCTTTACATCAAGTAAGACGAGATCGGGCTTCATCGACAAATGCATTTCCAATGCCTTGCGTCCATCTTCTGCGTGGATAGTTCGAAGGCCCTCACGTCTCAGATAAGCCTGAAGAATATCAGCGATCTCAGGCTCGTCTTCGGCGATGAGAACCAGTGCTTGCAGGCCAGAAGAAGAATTTGGCGACTGTTGAGTCGTGGACATAAAAGTGCCTAATGAAACATTAATTGTGTTCTCCATCATATCTACACATACCGTCGACGTTAATACCACGCTATAGCGATATAGTCCCCTTCAATTTTATTGCTAGGCAAATGTTTACCTATTTCTCAATGAGCTAGGTCTGAAAGAACGATGCCTGAAGGGAAGATGCATGACGATCCGACATATTTACCGCAATGGTGGCCTCTGTGCCTTGCTGCTAAGCGTGCTAACCGCCTGCGGGCCAGTTGAGCAAGAAGTAACGCCGTCTCCTGCCCGAGTGTCTGTCGTTACCTTGGAACCCGTTAGATTGGAGCTGACCGAAGACTTACCGGCCCGGGTCGCTCCTTTTCAAGTGGCGGAAATTCGTCCGCAGGTCAGCGGAATTGTCCAACGTCGACTTTTCGAACAGGGAACCGACGTGAGTGCGGGGCAGCCATTATTCGAAATCAACCCAGCGCCGTTTCGAGCGGAAGTGGAAACGGCAGAAGCCGCTTTGCAGAAGGCCGAAGCCGAGCTGGCGCATGCCCGTTCGCAGTCGGCCCGGTTGGAGTCGCTGGTCAGAGGGCAGTCGGTGAGCCGCCAAGCGTATGACGATGCCGTCTCCAGCAGCCAGCAAGCTGCCGCTGAGGTAGCCCAAGCGCGTGCCACGCTGTCGCGCCGCCGCCTTGACTTGGAATTTTCCACGGTGGTGTCCCCCATTTCAGGCCGAATTGATCAGGCGTTGGTAACGGAGGGAGCGCTTGTCGGCAGCAGCGATAGCACGCCCATGGCCCGTGTTCAGCAGATCGATAAGGTCTATGTCGATGTTCGGCGCTCGGCTTCCTCGCTCGAATCGCTTCAAGATGCGATGGCGGCGCAACCTTCGCTAGACAGTGGCTTACCGGTCACCATCCTCGGCAGCAACGGTACACCCTACGATGTCACCGGACGCATTCTTTTTTCGGGCATCAATGTGGATGCCAGCACGGGTGATCTTTTACTGCGTGTACTCGTGGACAATCCCAATCGACGCCTGCTGCCCGGCATGTTTGTGCGCGCTCGCGTGCCCTATGCACGCTATGACAATGCCTTGACGGTGCCGCAACAGTCCGTGGTGCGCATCGGCGGGAAGCCCTACGTTTGGTTGATTGGTGACAGCGACAAGGCGGTGATGGTCTCAGTGGAGCTTGGTGAATTGGCGAACGGTAATTATCGGATTCAAACGGGGGTGACAGAGGGGCAGAGGGTCGTCGTCGAGGGTATAGAACGATTGGCTGATGGTGTCGACGTCAGCGCGACTGATTGGCATAGGTCATCGCCTCTTGAGGCTTCAGTGGCATCTTCTTATTAAGCTTCAGGAGTCTCCGCAATGCCTCAGTTCTTCATCCAGCGCCCGGTCTTCGCGTGGGTGGTCGCGCTGTTTATCATCCTGCTAGGAGTGATCGCCATTCCGCAGTTGCCGGTCTCTCACTACCCCTCGGTCGCGCCCCCTTCGGTGACCATCACTGCGACTTACCCCGGCGCCACACCGCAGACTATGAATGACGCCGTGCTCAGTCTCATCGAACGAGAACTGTCCAGCGTCAAGAACCTGCTGTACTTCGAGTCGTCGGCGGACTCTTCGGGGTCGGCGTCTGTCACCGCCACCTTCAAACCAGGGACAAATCCGGAACTGGCCCAAGTGGATGTGCAGAATAGACTCAAGGCAGTCGAACCCCGGTTACCCCAGGCGGTTCGTCAGGATGGGCTGAGCGTAGAGTCAGCGTCATCCAGTTTTCTGATGATCGTGGGTCTGAATTCCGAGGATGGGCGCTTTGATGAGATCGCCCTGAACGACTATATGGCGCGCAATATCGTTGAGGAGCTGCGCCGCATTGACGGCGTCGGCCGTGTGCAGCTGTTCGGTGCTGAGCAGGCAATGCGCATCTGGATAGAGCCGGAGAAGCTGATTGCTTTCGGCTTGTCGGTGAATGATCTCTCGACCGCGATCACGGAGCAGAACGCACCGATTGTGCCGGGCAGCATCGGCGCGTCGCCGGCCTTACCCGGCCAAAAGGTGTCCTCACTGTTGACAACACAGGGGCAGTTGAGCACGCCGGAAGAGTTCGCTGCTATCGTGCTTCGCGCCAATGTCGACGGCTCCAGCGTGGTGTTGGGCGATGTGGCGCGAGTCGAGTTGGGGGCCCAATCCTACGGCTTCTCCAATCGTGAGAATGGCCAGCCAGCGACGGCGGCAGCCATACAGCTGGCACCCGGCGCCAATGCTGTCCGCACGTCGGAGAGTGTGCAGGCGCGTTTGGCTGAGTTAAACCAGGCGCTACCCGCGGGCATGAGCTCATCGATCCCCTTTAATACGGCCCCGTTCGTTAAGGTTTCTATCGAGAAGGTCATCCATACCCTTATCGAGGCGATGGTATTGGTGTTCCTGGTGATGCTGCTGTTTCTACAGAACATCCGTTACACGCTGATTCCCGCACTGGTCGCGCCGATTGCGTTGTTGGGGACCTTCACGGTGATGCTGCTGGCAGGTTTCTCAATCAACGTGCTGACGATGTTTGGCATGGTGTTGGCGATTGGCATCATCGTCGATGACGCTATCGTGGTGGTCGAGAACGTTGAGCGCATCATGGCCAAAGAGGGATTGTCGCCAAAGGACGCCACCATCAAGGCGATGAAGGAAATTACTGGTGCGGTGGTGGGCATCACCCTGGTATTGACGGTGGTGTTTATCCCGATGGCCTTCTCGAGTGGCTCGGTCGGTGTGATCTACCAGCAATTCGCGCTGGCGATGGTGGTCTCGATTCTGTTCTCGGCGTTTCTGGCGTTGACGCTGACACCGGCGCTATGCGCAACCCTTCTCAAGCCCATTAAACCGGGGCACCACGACAAAGGCGGTTTCTTCGGCTGGTTCAACCGGTCGCTTAAACGTATGACCGCCCGTTACGAATCGCGTGTGGGGAGACTGGTCGCCCGCAGCGGTCGGGTCATGCTGGTGTTTGTGGTCATCGCAGGCGTGCTGGTGTTCGCCTTCCGCCAGTTGCCTTCGGCTTTTCTACCGGAAGAGGATCAAGGCTATTTCATGACCAGTATCCAGCTACCTGCCAATGCGACAACCGAGCGTACCTTGGATGTCGTCAAGGCGTATGAGGAGTACGTCATGGCGCGCCCTGCAGTGGACGGCAATATGTCTATTTTGGGCTTCGGGTTCTCTGGGTCTGGCGCGAATACAGCGCTGACGTTCACCACGCTAAAGGAGTGGGGGAAGCGCGACGGTGCCACGGCGGCGAGTGAAGCGGAAGGAGCTCAGGCAGCCATGAGTCAATTGAACGAAGGGACGGTGATGAGTATGTTGCCGCCGGCCATTGATGAATTGGGCACCAAGTCCGGCTTTACGATGTTCTTGCAGGATCGACGCAACCAGGGGCCGGCGGCCCTTAAGGCTGCCGAGACAACGCTGCTGGAACTGGCGGCGCAGAGCAAGGTAGTTAGTGACGTCTATTCCGACGGCCTTCCGGAAGGGGCGAGCATTCGTCTTGACATCGATCGCCAGAAAGCCGAAGCGCTCGGCGTGTCGTTCGCCAACATTAGCGAAATCCTGTCTACCGCGATGGGGTCGTCCTACATCAACGATTTCCCGAATGAGGGCCGGATGCAGCAGGTGATTATGCAAGCGGATGCGTCGGCACGCATGCAGGTCGACGACGTGCTCAAGCTGCATGTGCGAAATAGCAGGGGGGGCATGGTTTCCCTGTCAGAGGTGGTGACTCCGGTGTGGGACGAAACACCGCTACAAATGGTGCGCTACCTGGGCTATCCCGCCACCAGCATTTCCGGCAGTGCGGCGAAGGGGGCTTCCACTGGTGATGCCATGGCTGAAATGGAGCGTCTGGCGCAGCAACTTCCGCCCGGTTTCGCAGTGGCCTGGACGGGGCAGTCCCTTCAGGAACGCCAGTCCGCTGCCCAGGCACCCATGCTGGTTGCGCTATCCATCCTGGCGGTGTTTCTGGTGTTAGCCGCTCTCTACGAGAGCTGGTCCATTCCGTTGTCGGTCATCCTGGTTGTGCCGCTGGGGTTGCTGGGGGCGGTGGCGGCCATGTTGCTGCGTGACCTGCCTAACGATGTTTTCTTCAAAGTCGGTATGGTCACCGTGATCGGGTTGTCGGCGAAAAACGCGATCCTGATCGTTGAGTTCGCAAAACAGTTGCGTGAGCAAGGTAAGGGGCTGATGGAGGCCGCGGTGGAAGCCGCCAGTCTGCGCCTGCGTCCGATTCTTATGACCTCACTCGCTTTCGGCTTGGGAGTGGTGCCGTTGATGGTTGCGTTTGGCGCCAGTGCCAAAACCCAGCATGCGATAGGCACGGGCGTTTTCGGCGGCATGGTTAGCGGAACGCTTCTGGTGATTCTCTTCGTCCCGGTGTTCTTCGTTTTCGTGATAGGTCTTCAGGAGCGCGTTAGTGGCAGGCGTACGGCTCGTCGCCTTTCATCATTACAACCCGATAACGATATAGAGCATTAATGCCATGCGCCGACTGATTCCGCCTATCGTGCTAACGCTGTTGGCGTCCCCTGTGTCAGACACCTTTTCAGTGGCAGCGTTGGAAGTGACATCATTATCTAGGAGTTAAGTGGCTAATGCTTTCTGCTATCCCACAACGTTGGCTAGTTCTGTTTGCTGTAATGCTGGCGTTCCTGCCCGTTGTCATCGACATGACGATCCTGCACGTCGCTATACCTGTACTGACGCCGGCGCTAGGTGCCACTGGCACCGAAGTGCTGTGGATCATCGATATTTATCCGCTGCTGATGGCGGGCCTGCTGGTGCCGATGGGCACGCTGGCTGACCGAATCGGTACGCGTCGTGTGCTGCTGACCGGACTCTTGGTGTTCGGGGTGGCGTCACTACTGGCGGCATTCTCGACGACACCCGTCATGTTGATCGGTGCTCGAGTGCTGCTCGCCATTGGCGGGTCGATGATCATGCCCTGTGTTCTGGGTGTCATCCGCAAAACCTTCGAGGACGAGCGCGAGCGTGCGATGGCGCTTGGCCTATGGGGAACGGTTGGGGCCGCAGGCGCGGCAGTTGGCCCATTGATTGGTGGTGTCTTGTTGGAACATTACTGGTGGGGCTCGGTATTCCTCATCAATGTTCCCATCATGCTAGTGGTGGCGCCGGTCGCCTATGCGCTGCTGCCCCGCCGCGAGGCGACGACGCCAGGTAAATGGGCTTTCGGTCAGGCCTTGATTTTGCTTGTTGGTATCATCTCGGTGGTTTACGGCGTCAAGTCTGGGGTGGGAGCGGGGCAGCCGCTGTGGCGTGCAGGGTTGGTGCTCTTCCTGGGGCTAGCGATGCTGACCTGGTTTGCACGTATCCAGTTGCGTTCGGTGGAGCCGATGCTGGACTTATCGCTATTTCGCCATCCGGCCATTGTCGCTGGCATGGTGATGGCGCTAGTGGCTTCCGGTGCACTGGCAGGTGTCGAGCTGACGCTGGCGCAAGAGCTGCAATATGTGCTGGACAAGACGCCGCTGCAGGCCGGCCTTGTTATGGTGCCGATCATGGCGGCCGCTGCAGTTGGTGGCCCCGTTGCAGGCTACCTGTCCAACCGGTTCGGCTTACGGTTGGTTGCCAGCATGTCGATGGCGATTGCGGCAGCCGCTTTGGCCTATCTGGCGCATGCTGACTTCCACGCGCCTGACTGGACAGTGCCAACAGCCTTGGCCGTGCTGGGGCTCACCCTAAGCATCGGCCTGACCGCTTCCTCAATTGCCATTATGGGGGCAGTGGACGCCAGTAAAGGAGGGGCTGCAGGCTCTTTGGAAGCCACCGGCTACGAATTGGGCAGTGGGCTCGGCATCACCCTGTTTGGGGTTTTCATGGCGAGCGTCTATACCAGCACTATTGTACTGCCGCCACACTTGGAGCCAGCCCTCGGTGCACAGGCAGCGCGCTCAATGAGCGACAGCATCGTTGTGGCACAAGGGCTGGCTGCAGATCAGGCGGATGCACTCATCATGGCCGCGAAGGCAGCATTCTCCACCACGCATTCGATCTTGCTAACAGCTGCTGCGATTCTCATCGCCTTGCTGTCGGTGGTGGTTTTTCTGATGCTGGGTAGCCACCCAGAAAAGGTGGGGGCGCACGAGTGATGCTGGTCGTGCACTGGCACATCCATGCGGTTTTAGCCCCGGTGTTAGCTGTTAAGGTAAGCGTGGCGGGTTGCCTTGGCTGCCTCATATGGGGGCATTACTGGACGCGAATTACTCCCCAACTTTAACGAGTAAAAGCGCTACCTGATTTAAGCTCAGCGCTTCCCGGCAGACTGTGATTGCATTGAGCTCGCGAGTACTTTCCATAGGTGTTCAGCGGCAGGAGTGAACCTTCTTCCTTGGCTACGGATGAGATGGCAGGTAGCGGTATGCGATAAAGAGTGCTCGACAGGGATCGCAACGATATCACCACGATCCACCAATGGGCGGGCAGACTGCCGCGTCATGAAGGCAATACCTAGCCCTGATATTGCGAGCGCAATAGCCGTTGAAAAATGATTGCACTGGTAAGCGGGCAGAGGGGCTAGGTGTTGGCTGCTGAACATTTCATTGATGTACTGTTGGATGCCGAATTGTTCTGCCATAAAGATCAACCGCTGGGAGGCCAGGGTTTCAAGCGTAATGGCTTCAAGGCCTGCCAAAGCGTGATGTGGCGGCACTATGGCGCAAATGGGGCCGCGGTTAAAACTGCGAACCATGACCGGAGGATCGCCTAATGGACCAAAGCTGATCGCCATGTCCACTTTGCCCCGCAGCATCATGTTGATTGTTTCACTCATGTTGCCAGAGTGAATATCGACAAACACATCAGGGTAATCTGCACTGAACTGTTGGAGAGGCCCTTCCACAAATTCACTGATCATACCCTGCCCGACTCGTAGGCTAACACTGCCTCGACGCAAGTGGCGCATATCCTGCAGTGTCTCGGCTAACTGACGCCGCCGATACAGCATTTCCCGGTGGTGCTCGATCAGTAGCTTTCCCGCCTGGGTCACCGTGACGTTCCTTCCCTGTTTTTCGAGCAAGGGAATTTGCAGATGGCGCTCAAGCAGTGCTATTTGCCGGCTAATGGCCGAAGGGTTAACGCCGACTGACTCGGCAGCCGCTCTAACACCTCCTTGCATGGCAACCTCGTAAAGGTAAGCCAGTCGATGTTCGGTAATTCCCTGGTCTATGCGTTGTTGCACCATTCTCTCTATCCTTCACCGGCTTCTTAACCGTTGCTTTGAACGCAACGATTCGGCTGCGTGCTTCTTATTCTTTCCTTGTTACGCCCCTCACATACTGACCGTGCGCCTAATAGCACAACGCTGTTCTGAGTTGCTGCTGTTTAGAGGCTGTCATTCTTACTCGAGAGGCTATATGAATACCCTTCACACTTATCTGCAAGAGCATCAGCGTTCTATTCTCGATGATATTGAAGCGTTGGTACGTGCTGAATCGCCATCCAATGATAAAGCCGCAGTGGACGCCTGTGGTCAAATGTTGCGCCAGTTATTTCAAGACCGGCTCCAATGTCAGGCGGAAACGTTTCCACAAACTGAAAAAGGCGATCATCTTGGCTTCACGCTAGGAGAGGGGGATCGTCAGATTCTTATTTTGGGGCATTTCGACACGGTTTGGGATATCGGCCGGCTCGCTATCCGCCGTGAGACGGACAAGTTTTACGGTCCCGGCATTTTGGATATGAAAGCAGGTATTGTTCAAGCCATTTGGGCTGTCAAAGCACTCGTTGAACTCGATGCGCTTCCCAATGCCCGTATTCGTTTTCTATGTACCAGTGATGAGGAGTTAGGTAGCCCTACTTCGCGACAACGAATTGAGGAGGAGTCGGTTGCGAGCGATGTGGTGCTGGTTGTTGAACCTGCCACGGCTAATGGCAGCGCTTTGAAAACGGCACGTAAAGGCTCTGGACGCTTTTACATGCATATAACGGGTAAAGCAGCTCATGCGGGCAATAACCCTGAAGAAGGGGTGAGTGCGATTGAGGAGTTGTCCCACCAGATTCAGTACTTACATAGCCTGGCCGACCCCGGCCTGGGAACCACAGTGAATGTTGGGATGGTACGTGGCGGTGGCCCACTTAATGTCGTGCCGGAGGAAGCTGAGTTAGGTATTGATGTTCGGGTAACGACGCTGGAAGAAGCCGGGCGGCTCTACAATGCCATTTATCAAAGTACCCCATTTCATCCCAGCGTAATGCTAACCGTTAGCGGTGACATGACGCGCCCGCCGATGGAGCGAACACATGCTACGGCTCGTCTGTTTGAACTTGCCCAGCACGCTGCCGGTGCATTCGGCATTGAGCTTACGGAAGCCTCGGTAGGTGGAGGAAGCGACGGCAATTTCGCTGCAGCCAAAGGTATTCCCACCCTTGATGGGCTGGGTGCAACCGGCGCTGCCCCCCATGCGGAATATGAGCACATTGAAATAGCCTCAATTGTACCGCGTGCGGCGATCCTGGCGGCGTTGATACGGCAGGCCTGATACGCCATTCAGCCGTTTGTCAGTGCGTTAAATAAATAACTATATGAAAAAATATTCAGGAAATTTCAACGTGAAAACTAGATCAATACAAAGAATGGCCATGCCCGATGCCTTTGTGATTCTGTTTGGGTTATTACTGGTGGCTTGGTTATTGAGTTTCTTTATTCCCTCGGGCCAGTTTGAGCGAACCACAGAGGGGCGTCCTACGGTTATTCCCGGCAGTTTTCATCTGGTGGAGTCTAGCGGCCTTAATTTTTTCGATATTTTTCTTTCTATTCAAAACGGTTTTATCAGCTCAGCAAACCTCATTGCTTTAGTTCTGGTAATGGGCGGTGCGATTGCAGTGGTGGAGTCTACTGGTGCGATCAATGCAGGTATCAAAAGCCTGGTTGATAAAGCCCGGGGGCGTAAATATCTGCTCGCGATTGTGGTGTCTTTTGTATTTGGCGTGGTATCTGCCATTGGCGTTGGGTCGAATGCCGTTATTGCCTTTATTCCGTTGGGTATCGTGTTGGCACGAGCGCTTAAGTTAGATGCGATCGCGGGGATCGCCATTGTCTATTTGGGCTATTTTTCGGGCTCAGCGGCTGCTGTTTTCGATCCTATTACGCTGGGGATTGCGCAATCCATAGCAGGGCTGCCGCTATTTTCTGGCGCGCCGCTTAGGGTGGCGCTATTTTTCGTGCTATTGGCAGTGACAATTGCTTATGTGTGTCGGTATATCAAACGCATTAGCGACGATCCCGCCCGTAGTTTGATGGGGAATCAGCCCTTTAGCACTGAAGCCATTGGGTCCGATGATGAGAACTTAACGTTTACGCGTCGGCATCTGGTCATTTTAAGCTTCTTTGTTGCCTGCCTTGCGGTGTTTATTTATGGCTCTTTAGGGTTGGGGTGGGGCGTTAATGAGCTTTCTGCCATCTTTATGATCAATGGGATAGGAAGCGCTGCACTCGCTCGTTTCTCGCCTAATGAGTTTGTGCAGATGTTCATGAAGGGGGCCAAAGGTATGCTATATGGTGCCTTTATTATTGGCATTGCCAAAGGCATTACGGTGCTAATGGCCGAGGGGATGATTCTCGATACGGTAGTGAATTCAATTTTTGTGCCCTTGAGTACGCTTCCCTCCATGTTGGGTGCGCTCGCTGTTTTTGTATTCAACCTCTTTTTCAACTTCCTGGTGCCTTCTGGTAGCGGTCAGGCAGCTGTAGTGATGCCGATTTTGACGCCGCTTGCGGATATGCTTGATATCACTCGGCAAACGGCGGTGATTGCATTCAAGCTTGGTGATGGGATCACCAATATTATTACGCCGACATCGGGGGTGTTGATGTCTGTGCTTGCCGTGGGCGGAGTGCCATGGAGTAACTGGGTACGTTTCGCGTTTCCGTTGGTATGCCTCTGGACGCTAGTGGGCATCGCCTTTGTAGTTACCGCTGTGTTGATTAACTACGGGCCTTTCTAATCAAGCGTAAGAATACGCTCGGTCAGTATTGCAATACATTGGAAATAAACAACCAAACCGCTCAAGTTGAGCGGTTTGGTTCTCCATTAATGATATTTATAAGATATCGAATGACATTTATATAGTATTTTACCCTCACGTGAGGGCACTGATAGCTTCCTGAGGTGGTTAACTCAGGAGCTAGCAACATGATTTTGAAAATTTCTGTTTCAGAAATTAAAGCAAGGCAAGAAATTTTTTTAACTAATCTTAAAAATAAGCACTGCGACGCAGCGTTGCTTTTTAGTGTTACCGATATCTTCTATCTTACAGGATTTCACTTCCGCCCTTCAGAAAGGCCGATTGCTCTTATTGTGGATGCACAGGGCTTTTTCAGTTTATTTGTGCCCCGCATGGAGGTAGAGCATGCACAAGAATACGCCGTTATAAGTACTTCTTACGATTACCCTGAATACCCTGGCACTACTCATCCGATGGAGTATCTCAAAAAGGTACTTCAGGATAAGAACTTTGGTTCTTTAAGTGTTGGCATTGATGCCGAGGGGTATGGGTCAGCAAAGGGCTATGCGGGGCCGGCAATTACTTCACTGATCACTTTTGCCGATAAGGTGCTTATCAAAGGGCTCGTTGAAGAGCAGCGTTATATTAAATCATCGACGGAAATAGAGCTGATTAAAGAGTCTGCCCGATGGGGTAATTTGGCGCACAACCTGCTGACTAAGTATACCCATGCGGGTGGCCGTGAAATGGAGGCGGAAAGCCGCGCTACCCAGGAAGCGACCAAGGCGATGTTCGAAACCCTGGGCGCAGGTTATCGTTCCTATGGATCGCCAGCGCATGCATTCTATCGCGGTCAGATTGGCCCGCATTCGGCTTTCCCTCATTCGCAAAACCAAAACGCCATGTTCAAGAAAGGGTTCAATGTTGTCTCGCAGGCGGCCTGCGATGTTTGGGGCTACAAGAGCGAGCTAGAACGTACCATGTTTATTGAAGAAGCAACAAAAGAACAGGAAATATTCTTCAATCATATGTATGAAGCGCAGGAAGTAGCTTTTAGAACTATTAAACCAGGTATTCCCGCTTCTAAAGTAGAGGAAGAGGTGCAACGATACTTTAAGGATAATGGCTTAACGCAATACGTTAAACATCATACCGGCCATAACATGGGACTTTTAAACCACGAGGCCCCATTTTTCGACCTGGGAGATCACACTCTGCTTGAACCAGGCATGGTCTTTTCCGTTGAGCCGGGGCTGTATGTCGATGGCCTGGGCGCTTTCCGACACTCCGACACTATCGTGGTAACGGAAAAGGGTATGGATATGATCACTTACTTTCCCAGAGACTTCGAGTCGCTAATCATTGGTTAATTCACAATAGGGTGAGGCCTTTGACCTTGCCCTTATAAGTTTTAGAGAGGTAAAAATGAAAAAAATAGACCCGAATACCTCAGCTGTTAAAAAGAAGAAAAATATACCTGACTCCTATGTCATCCTGTTCGCGATGCTAATGATTGCATCAATAGCGACGTGGTTCATTCCAGCAGGCAGCTTTGAGCGTACAACAGAAAGTGGCACTGCTATGGTGGTGCCAGGTAGCTATGAAGCGTTGCCTGCAAGTCCCACCACGCTCTATGATTTTTTTCTTTCGATACAGTCTGGTTTGATCGATTCTGCCAGCATTATCTTTCTTGTGCTGACCATTGGCGGCTCGTTCGCCATCCTGGATCACACAGGAGCCATTCAGGCTGGCATTATGAAGCTGATCAAGAAAACGCAGGATAAAAAATATGCGTTGATAGTGGCGGTGTCTATCGCTTTTTCGGCAGCGGGGTTTATTGGCGCGTTACAAACGGCTGTTATTGCATTTATCCCCATCGGCATCATTATCGCCAGAGCCTTTAAGCTAGATGCGGTAGCAGGCGTGGCGATTATTTACCTGGGAGCATATGCAGGCTACACGATTGGCGGTTTGGATCCGATTACCACCGGGTTTGGTCAAGAGATCGCGGGGCTCCCCATTTTCAGCGGCCTATGGTTTCGTTTTGCCGTCTACCTCTGCATTTTAGCGTCGACGATCGCCTATCTTTGTCATTACATTTCCAAAGTTTCAAAAGATCAAAGTAAATCTGTGCTGGGCGCTACACCTTTCCCCACAGAGGTTGAAAACGCTAACACAATCCCCGCCGAGTTTACTCGGAAACATAAGGTGATATTGGGATACTTTTCGACCTGTATGATTGGCTACGTAGTGGGCGTTTTTAACTTAGGATGGGGGTTGCATGAAATGGCCGCGCTGTTCTTGGTAATAAGCCTGGGAACGGCGGCGATTGAAAAGGTACCCGCAAACCAGTATGTGAATCTGTTCATCAGAGGTGCGCAAGGAATGCTGTACGCAGCATTAATTGTGGGCCTTGCCAGGGCAATTGTGGTCGTGCTCGAAAACGCTTACGTTCTGGACACCATTGTTAACTCGATTGCGATGGTACTTCAGCCATTACCTAATGTGTTGGCGGCACTAGGTATGTACGGGTTCAATCTGGCGTTCAATATCATCATTAGTTCTGCCAGCGGTCAGGCGGCGATTGTTGTCCCCGTGATGGCGCCATTAGCAGACACTATCGGTTTGACCCGGCAAGTTGCCGTGCTGGCTTATAACTTTGGTGATGGTTTTACTAACATTATTACCCCTACGTCGGGAATTTTAATGGCCAGTATTGCGATCGGTGGGGTTCCATGGCTTAAATGGCTTAAGTTCGTGATCCCTTTGCTATTAATCTGGATAGCCATTGGGGCTGCGGCGCTAAGCATTGCGGTGGCCATCAACCTAGGCCCTTTTTAAGAAAGCAGATAAGTTTTAGGCACGATCGGCTTTTCGATCGTGCCTTCATTTATCTTCGATTCAATATACTGAATAAAGAAACGTGCCGTATCAGTCAATAAATTGGAATTCCACGCCATCGAGCTGACCTTTTGCACATCTGAATTAATCGACTTGTACACCACATGGTTATTTTTTATGTAGGTGGCCGAGTGGGGAAGTAGCGTAACGCCCATTTCGGCGGCCACGAGTGCCACCAGTGTTTGCTGCTCCTGAGCTGTCTGAATGACATTGGGCTTGAAGCCATGTTCTTTACACAGAGCCATTATCGCATCATAGTAACCGTGCCCTGCTTCTCGGGGTGTCATCACCCAGTTTTCATTACTGAGTTTACTTACGTCGACCTCCTGGTTAGTGGTCGCTAGTGAATGGCTTTTAGGAAGACAGGCAACGAAGTGCTCTTCTAGTATCGTGATATTGTCTATTCGTTTGTCTGAGACAGGAGAGACAAGAAATCCGACATCAATTGTCCCATGTATCAAGCCGACAATCTGATTGTGAGTGGTAAGTTGTTGCAAACGTATGTCGATACCTGGATGGCTTCTTTTAAAGTCTTTAACGATAGATGGAATCAAGTGAAACGACATAGTGCCGCTAAATCCGATTGAAATAGACCCCTCCTTGCCTTGTGCTATTCTTTGAGTAAAGGCTATTTCCTTATCCAATGTCGCAATGCACGTTCTTGCCGCTTCGAGAAAATGCTGACCCGCTGGCGTGATGCGGACTTCCTTGTTATTCCTAATAAGAAGCTGAACGCCGATTTCTTCTTCAAGGTTTTTTATCTGATTACTTAGGGGTGGTTGCGATATATTAAGTAATTTAGCCGCGCGCCCGAAGTGAAGTTGCTCGGCGACGATAATGTAATATCTTAAGTGTCTGAGTTCCATGAGCTCCCTTTAGTGCTGGTTTTGATTTGTTTAAGTAGGCTGTTGTATTGGGAAAGAAACCACGATTTTATATGGAAAGAATAGTATAAATTCAGAGTATAAACCATGTTAGCAATATATGGTGCTATAGAGTGCTCTTTTTTCGACGACCTTTTTAGTGATATTTCACACATTACATTGGTCGTTTCCAAAAGAGATTACTTACACTGTTAAAACGCTTCAGGTGTAGCGCCAGATTATGCATAAATAGTTAAAAACTGCTCCGGTTAGTCGAAAAGCTAATCAATCGACGAGTTTGCCAGTTGCCTTCCAGCTGCTAAGAGCCTTCCCGCCACAGCTCCGCTAATGAACCTCCTACCGGGGAGTCCTCGGGTAAGGCAACGGCAGCAACTCGGGCTTGTGCTGCCGCAAGCTGTGCTGGGTCGCCGCGCTCTATTTCCGGCTTTTGGCCTGGTGGGTAGGCGCCTACCATGCAGAAATCATCGTCCGCCTCTAGGCTGGCATGTCCAACCCCGGCGGGCAGAACCAGCACATCGCCTGGGTAAAGCATCAACTCCTGACCGTTAGGGCCACCCAGCCGCGCCCGGGCCTGCCCGCGGAAGATGCTCAGTGCTTCATGGGCGGTGGAGTGAAAGTGGTCAAAGTCATATAGGTGGTAGCGCCACGCAGGCGGCCAACCGTGGCGTTTGAACATACTTTCAAAGGCATCGGCCCGTTCCTCTGCATTGCTGATATCGAGAACCTGGCGATAAACCAGCACTGGTAGAGGGGAGTTGGGGTAGCCGGTCGCTGCATCGCTGTCGAGATGGAGTCGTTCTGGCTGAGGGGTAGACATCCTGGTCTCCTCGTTGGGGGTGTGTTTATAAAATAGCTTTGAGCACACTCTTTTGCATAGCCGCGCTAACTGATAACAAACTGGCTGTGTGTTTTGTCAATTACCGCCCGGCAGCGTATCCCTCATCTTCTGTTCGATTGCCTTGATAGCATCAGTCGGTATCATATCGTTGATGTTGTCCATCATTACGCCCTTTTACCGCGAGCTTCTATGACCCAATCTAAAACGCCCTTCATTGTGGTGCTGAGTCTGGCAATGACCATGATGCTGGGCCCGTTTTCCATGGATACGTACCTGCCGGCCTTTCCGGTCATTGGTGAATCGCTGGGAATTTCTCAGCAGGCGGTATCGTTAAGTGTTTCGGTGTATGTATTTGCGTTGGCGTTGGGTCAGTTAATCGGCGGCGCGCTTTCAGACCGCTTCGGGCGCCAGCGGGTATTGATGAGTGGGCTGGCGATTTTTGCGCTCTCAAGCATTGTCATTGGTATGGCGGATTCCTTGAACACCCTGCTCGGCGGGCGGGCAATTCAGGCCATTGGCGCCGGCTTGACTCTGGTTTCGGTACCGGCGTTAGTGCGTGACCGGGTGGCGGGGCGCGACGCCGCGAAACTGTTCTCGATGATGGGTTTTATCATGGTGCTGGCGCCTGGGATCGCTCCGAGCGTAGGCAGCGCGATTCTGGCGCTGGGTTCCTGGCACTATATCTTTTTCGCCTTGGCGGTATACGCGTTACTGCTGGTGCCGTTGCTGGTGCGGGTGCTGTTTACCGGTACGGGCAAGGTATCCCGCGCGAAGAGCCCTAAGATGAGCCTGCTGGCGCGTTATAAACTGGTGCTGTCGACAAAGCCGGCCCTGCCGTTCATCGTTTGGCAGGCTGCCTCTTTTTCTACCTTGATGATGTTCATCACCTATGCGTCATTTATCTATCAGGGGCATTTCGGCCAGTCGCCTTCAAGCTTTTCAATGCTATTTGCGGCGAATATCGCCGCGATGCTTATCTTCAATATTCTCAATCGAGTGTTGCTTTCCAGGCTACCGTCACTGCGTATCCTGCAGTTGGCAACGGGCTGTCAGGCAGTGGGTATAGTATTGCTGGTGATGGCTGCCTTTATGGATTGGTCGCTTTACGCCTTCCTCGCCGCCATGATGCTGACCATCGGCGCGGTGGGGGCGATCTCTCCGAATATTCAGGCCTGCTTTTTGGAGTTCTTTCCCACCAGTGGCGGGACGGCCGCAGCGCTTCTGGGCGCAGCACAGTTCGGTGTCGCCGGGCTGCTGAGCGCATTGTCCGCCATGTTGCCGCATACGCTTGAAGCGGTCATTCTGGCCATGGCCGCCTGTGGCTCGGTGGCGTATCTGATGCTTGCCCGCTCTATCATCAAAGGGCGTGCCGCTGTCGAGGCACCCTAGGTCAGGCGGCGCGCTCTTGCTAAAAGCCTCGTGTTATCCAAAACACGGGGCTTTTTTATCAAGCATCTGTTGAGCTTACTAACTGTTCAAAAAGTGCTTCTATGGCCTGCGCAGTCGGCGTTTCGTTGGCAAACAAGATGCGGTACATCAGAGGCGCCACCACTATTCGGATGACTAGGCCTGTTTCAATCGGTTGCTCGCCTCTGGCGAGGGCGCGTTCGTTTATGACTTCGATCTGCTGACGCAAGAAGCCATCACATTTCCCCGCGCAGGCGTGGCCTTCTGTACCTAGCACATCGCGGAGCATCGCCCGTCCTGGGGCTGATGACATTTCTTCGAAGTATTCAACAAGCCAAGCTAACAAGTCGCTACGCAAACTCCCTGTATCGGCTGGCGGCTGTTCCGGCTGTAGTTGCTCGACGGCAACGTCGGCCAGTAACTGGGCAAGATCACCCCAGCGACGGTAGATCGTAGAGGGGGTGACTTCTGCACGTGCGGCGATAGCGGGCACCGTAAGCCCGGTTCGCCCTTGTTCTTGTTGCAGCTCTTGAACGGCCTGATGAACGGCAGCCTGAATACGAGCGCTGCGGCCCCCTGGACGGGGAGTGGGTTTGTTGGTCATGTGTTCCTTCTGTGCTTATTCATCGGTACGGTGGAATAACTCACTAAAGCAAAATATTTGCTTTAGTGAGTTATTGGGCTTATGATCCTTAAAGCTAATATTTTGCCTTTTGAGAGGGATCATGTCCATCAACGTTTCTGATACCGCCCGCCGTTCTTCGAGCTGGCGACTGTCTTCCTCCAGTGCCGTTTTCCTGCACGCAGCGATAATGATTGCCTTTTTGGCAGCATCGAGTGCGCCTACCCCGCTGTACCAACTTTATCAGCAGCAATGGAGCTTTAGCGCAACACTGCTGACCGTGGTTTTTGCCACTTACGCGCTGGCTCTGCTTCTGGCACTGCTGGTGGCGGGGAGGCTGTCAGATCATATTGGCCGACGTCCGGTTATTGCCCTGGCTTTGTCGCTACAGATCATCGCTATGGTGGGCTTTTTAGGTGCTGCCGGGCCGGGTTGGCTGATTGCTGCGCGCGCTCTGCAAGGCTTTGCCACTGGTATGGCCACTGCGGCAGTCGGAGCGGCGATACTCGATTTTAGTCGGGAGCGGGGGGCCGTGATCAACAGCATCTCACCGCTGCTGGGTATGGCAGCCGGCGCGCTAGGCAGTACCTCGTTGGTCGTGTTGGCGCCTGATCCGCTGCACATGGTGTACGTGTTGCTGCTGGCTGTTTTTCTGGTGATGTTGGCCTTGATTTTGCTGGCGCCGGAGACGGCGACATCTCGTCCGGGTGCCTGGGCAAGCCTGAAACCACGCATTGCCGTGCCGTTGCAAGCGCGCAAGACGTTGTTATCTGTCACCCCTGCGAACATGGCAGTGTGGATGCTAGGTGGTTTTTATCTATCGCTTATGCCATCGCTGATCGTTGACGTCACACATGTGAACACGCCATGGCTTGGTGGTCTTGTCGTCGCAGCGCTAACGCTCACTGGCGCTACCGCGGTTCTGGCGGCTCGCAAGCTGAGTTCTTTTACAACCCTTTTGTCTGGCGAACTTGCCTTAGTCGCAGGGCTGGTCGTCATTCTGATCGGGGCTAACCAGGGGCACGCTGTCTTGCTGTTGGTCGGGTCGGTCATTGCGGGTTTTGGATTTGGCGCGAGCTTTCTTGGGGCTGTGCGCAGTGTCCTACCGTTGGCCGAGCCCCATGAACGTGCCGCGCTGATGGGCGTGTTCTATATCGAAAGTTATCTGGCCCACAGCGTGCCCACGATGGCTGTCGGCTACTTGGCCCAGAAGGCCGGCTTGCTGGCCGCGGTCAATGTCTATGGTGCGGTAGTCACAGCACTGGCCTTGCTGGCCATTACCCTGCTGCTTATGCAAGCGCGCACCTCAATGAAGAAAGGAAATCAAGCATGACTGTTCAAAATCCCACTCCTATGTCCGCCGAGGAAACCCAGGCTCTGGCTACCAGTTTGGGACTGCCCCTGGCCTCTGAACGTGCGCCACTGATTGCCGGCGTACTGCATCACATACACACGGTAATTGCCCGGCTCGACGAATTACCTAACGATGAATCATACCCTCCTTCATTTGCCTTTGATGCCAGTCAGGAGAACAACCCATGCTAAACCCATTAAACCTGACGCTGGCCCAAGCCAGTGCTGCCATCGCGGCACGCGAATTGTCGCCAGTAGAGTTGGTGGATGTGGCCGTGGAGCGTATTGGTGCACGAGAGTCAGAGATCAACGCTTTTGTATCTGTATGGGAAGAAACCGCCCGTGAGCAGGCACTTGAGGCCGAACGAGACATTCAACATGGCCGTTACCGTGGCCCGCTGCATGGCATTCCTATCGCGCTGAAAGACCTGTTCGATGTTGCTGACCAACCCACCACTGCCAGCTCCCGTGTTCGGGACGGGCATCGGGCAGAGGCCAACAGCGCGGTTACGGATGCCTTGCTGCGTGGCGGCGCCATACTCCTGGGCAAGACCCATTTGCATGAGTTCGCTTTCGGCCTGACCACACCTCAAACGCGCAATCCGCTTGATCCCCAGCGCACGTCGGGGGGCTCCAGTGGGGGTTCTGCAGCAGCGGTTGCCTATGGTGGTGCCTGGGCAGCCATGGGAACAGACACCGGTGGCTCGATTCGAGTGCCCGCAGCACTTTGTGGGTTAGTCGGGTTCAAGCCAACGTATGGCTTGGTCTCCCGCCACGGCACTACGCCCCTGGCCTGGTCACTCGATCATGCGGGCCCTATGGCACGCACGGTAGAGGATGTTGGCCTGTTATTGCAGGCAGTGATGGGCTTTGATGCGCGCGACCCCGCTAGCCGTACTCCGCCTGCCTCTTTCGGTACCAACGCAGAGTCGGGTGTACAAGGGCTGCGTGTTGGTATCCCGCGCAACTATTACTTTGACCACGTTGCGGAGCCAGTCGCCGCGGCTGTTAGGCGTGCGGCAGCGCATCTGGAACAGCAGGGAGCTGTGCTGGTGGAGGTGGATATTCCGCTGGCTGACTACCTCATTCCGACCCAGTGGGGCCTGATGGTGGCTGAGGCGGCATCTGTACACGCCAAGGACATACGCCAATCGGCATCGCTATACGGTGATGATGTACGTACTCTGCTCGAAGCCGGACAACTGCTTCCTGCCGGAGACTATCTGAAGGCACAGCGTGCCCGGCACCTGATTGCACAGCGCTGGGGTTTCCTGTTTGCAGAAGTCGACGTTCTACTGGCGCCAACCGTGCCTCAGACAGCAGCGCGTATAGAGCAGGAAACCTTTACCTGGGAGGACGGCAGTCAAGAGAGTGTTGCCGAGGCGTATGTGCGCTTATGTGCACCCGCCAATGTGACCGGGCTGCCCGCGCTGACCGTGCCGTTCGGTAAGGATCATCAAGGGCTACCGATAGGCGTCCAAATCATGGGAAAAGCATTTGATGATGCCAAGGTACTACAGGTTGGGCGTGCCATTGAGCGGCCTCTTTCCATTGCTTAACTTGGCCCATTTCGCCCGAGCGGTATCATCAACAGCGCTATCGCTTCCTCCAAAAGCTTAAGTCGTTGATAAAGTTGGTTCCGCCGATAGGCGGGGTGGTTCAGCGTCGTCGGGTATTGCGATTATGAGCAATAGTTCAAAATAAATGATTATGATTGGCATTAGCACTATTGACTCCACGCTACCCCCTTTGGATACTCTTCCGGCCTTTTAAAAGAAAACCATAAGGCGAGCAGGGCAGGTTTATTCATTTCAAGGGGTCTTCAACATGACTGATAGCAGTAGCACAGTCCGGCGCAACGCAAGTTGGTTACGGTGGCAGCAGACCACTACCGCCATTCTGTGCGGCACGACGCTGGTGACTATTCCCATGATTGGGAACGCCCAGGAAACCGGCGAGAGCAGTGAAGATAATGAGGGCTATCGCCTTGCTCCCATTATCGTCAATGCTCAGGCCTACGCTGATGATGATGCCAATTCGATAGTGGCCCAAGAGCTATGGGGCGGCGGTAAGGTGGCTACCAGTATCCTTGATACCCCCGCTTCAGTGTCGGTCGTCACTGAGAAGGAGATTGAGCAGCGCAACGCCTCTACCACCGAGGAAGTGCTGCAATATACGCCAGGCGTGCTCACTGATTATTACGGCACCGATGACCGTAACGACTATTTTAAAATTCGCGGATTCGAGGCCACCACTTACCGTGACGGGCTGACGCTAGGCTCAATGCGCGGTGTACGCGAAGAGCCTTACGCCTACGAGCGCGTTGAAGTATTGCGCGGCGCCAACTCCACCCTGTTTGGCCCGGCGGATCCGGGTGGCTCGGTCAACTTCGTGAGCAAACGGCCACGCTTTGAGCGTTTTGGAGAGGGGTATCTCTCCTACGGTTCATTTGACGCAAAAGAAGCCGGTGTTGATGTGGGTGACACGCTGAACGCTGACGAGACAGTGGCCTACCGCTTTACCGGCACCCTCCGAGACAGCGACCGCGAATACGATCACTCCAAAGACAACAATGGTTTCCTGATGGGTGGCTTGGCCTGGGAGCCGACAGATTACACCTCAGCGAGTGTTATCTTCGATTACTTGAAGCGTGATGACACCCCCAACAGCGGTGGTTATCCGCTCGACCGGGGGTACGATCGCAGCGAGTTCTTTGGTGAGCCTGGTTTTAATTATCACGATGTTGAGCGTACCAGCCTCACCGGGCAGCTCACCCATGATTTCAACAACGGCCTGACGCTGCGGGGTAATCTGCGCTACAGCGACCTGACTGATGACTTCGGCTACGTTTATATCACTGACTCCGCGGCGCGAGTTGGCAGCGTGGTGGATCGCGACTATTTTGGAACGGACAACGAAGCCCAGGAGTTGATCGGCAACGCTATCCTGCAATACGACGCCCGCTTTGATCAGGTCGATAGCAGCACGCTCGTGGGTGTCGAGTATCGCGATGCTTCCACCGAAGACCGTTCGTTTTACGGGGATGCGACCTCCATTGATATCGCAAATCCTGTCTTTAGCGGTGCCCCGAGTAGCCCGAACGTCTATAGCCGCAACAAGCAGGACTTCACCACCGAGTCGGTTTTCCTGACCCAGAATTTGTCCTTCTATGACCGATTCATCGTGACAGCGGGTGTGCGCAACGACTCGATGGATGTCTCAAGCACCAACATGGCGGGCGTTACCGATTCCGATGACTTCTCTGAGACCTCACTTCGCGGTGCGCTGACCTATCGGGTCACCGACGAAATCTCTACCTATGTCAGCATGGTGGAGTCGGTCGCACCGCCCACGATTGGTGTCGATCCCGAACGGGGCGAGCAGTACGAAATTGGTGCGAAATATTCTCCCTTTGGTACGAATGCGCTGTTTTCGGCGGCCATCTATGACCTAACCAGGGACGACGTCACCATCTCGGTTGTACAGGACAATGGCGTTATCGAGCGGGAAACCGTGGGTGAGTCCCGCGTACGGGGTCTTGATCTGGAAGCGAAGGCTGAGTTGACCGATAGCTTTAGCGTGGCCGGTGGTTACTCCTATATGGAGTCGGAAGTGGTACGCGACAGCAACGCAGCCAGAGAGGGTAAGGAGTTCACCGCAGCACCCAAACATACGGCGTCGCTGTGGGGCTACTATACCTTGCCAAGCCAGGATATGAGTGTAGGCCTCGGCGCCCGTTACATTGGCTCCTACTACTTTGATGTCGCCAATACGTCAAAGAGCAGTGCGGCAACGCTGTTTGACGCGGCCTTCAGCTACCAGCTCACTAAAGACGCCGACCTAGCCGTCAACGTCAGCAACTTGCTCGACGAGCAGCACGTGGTCGGTTCAAGCACGGCCGATTACTATAATCCGGGTCGCGAAATCAGCGCGAAAGTGAGCTATCGCTGGTGATGTAATTCCGCCTATATCCCAGAGGTAAAGCAACGGCAAAACGCCCCGACTTGAACATTAAAGGCGGGGCGTTTTGGTATTTAGGCTTCTGTTAGACCATCAACGATAAACACGCGGTAGTCGGCACCCTGGAAGCGGTGCTTGCGGGCTTCCTGGTAGGCGGGGCTTTGGTACCAGGCGCGGGCGGCAGCCATATCCGGGAAGCGCAGAATCACCGCACCTTCCATAGCGCTACCTTCGAGCACTTCAAAACCACCATAAAAAGCGAGCGGTTGCGGATCGTGGCCTGCGCGAGCGGCTTTTGCCTTCTCGCTGTAGCGCTCCATTTCCTGGGCGTCGTGGGTATGTTCGCGGGTCATTACGATATAAGCGGGCATTAAATTCTCCTTACTTGTTTATCAGGAACGTTATTAAAAGCTGTTCGTTTAGGGAATGGGCAGGGTGTCACTGATGATACCCCGCTCGGTGTACAGACTGCACTGCCGGGTATGGCTGGTGACGGGGGCATAGGATTAGCTTACGGTTAATTAGCTAACATCGCTTGGTGTCCACAGCGCTGCACGTTATCGTTTTTGCTTTCTTTATTTAATAACAAGCCGAGTCATACCATGAAACTCGATCTCTACCAGTTGGATGCCTTTGCATCCAAGCCTTTTGAAGGCAACCCTGCGGCGGTTTGCCCACTAGATGCGTGGCTTGACGATGAGTTGTTGCAGGCTATCGCCACGGAGAACAATCTCTCTGAAACGGCCTTTTTTGTACCTGCCGAAACGGGCTACCATCTGCGCTGGTTTACCCCTTCTGTTGAAGTCGATTTATGTGGCCACGCCACGCTTGCAGCGGCGTGGGTGATTTTTAATGCGCTGGGCGATACCGCCCAAACACTGCATTTTGAGACGCGTAGCGGTCAGCTTTTAGTGCAGCGTGAAAACGACGAACTTGCCATGAATTTTCCCGCGAAGGCGCTGGAGTCGTTGGCGATGAAAGTCGAGGTAATGGCAGCGCTTGGGCTTAGCGAGATCAATGAACTGCTGATATCCGACGATATTGTGGTGGTGATCAACGATGCGCAGTTGATCGAATCGCTAACGCCGGATATGCAGCAATTGAAGCGCCTTCCAGGGCGCGGCATTGTCGTTACTGCGAAAGGCAGCGATGTAGACTTTGTCTCCCGTTGGTTCGGCCCCAAAGTAGGCGTGGAAGAAGACCCCGTTACCGGCTCGGCGCACACCTCGCTTGCACCTTATTGGGCGAAACGGCTGGGCAAATGTGAGCTAACGGCGCGCCAGGGTGGTGCCCGAAAAGATGAACTTCGCTGCGTAGTGGCAGGAGAGCGGGTAGTGATTAAAGGCCGTGTGGCGCCTTACATGAAAGGGGTAATCACTCTGCCAAGTAATTCGTTAGCATGATCCGGCTCCTCACCACTCAAAAACTGAAGGAAAGGTTCTTCAATACTGGCGAGCCGTGATCCAGGGTTAATAGAGTAGCTTCAGCACTTTGGACTGCTCTGTAGAAGCAAATGAGCTAGCGCCGTTATCGGTTTTGATTGTTGGTAGTTTCATCCAACCCGTATACGAGCCAGCTGTAATACGTAACACACATACTCAACTAATTGTTCAATGCCCTATATCCACTTATAAAACTGAAAGACAATGTGTTGGGCGGTTTTTTGGCTGTGCCTCACGGCATGGCCCAAGCGATATATCACAGCTTGGCAGCATTGCCGGGCAGCGAAACTCTTTACTGCTTTGGAATCTGTTGGTAAATGCTGTGCTGAGCTTTTGCCTGCTCTTGAGCTACTTGCCCGTTTTGCCATGTCGATATGCCGCGCTCGGCAGTCTGTCCCGCGATATAACCACCGACGCCAAGCGTCATCAGGTTCCAGAGTGCTTCGGGCAATGGCAGCGTCAGGCCCACGCCAAACATGGCGGATAGGTAAGGCGCGATCAGATAGTTATTAGCGACGATCGCTACGATAGTAAGCATTAAGATGGGACGCCAGTTGCGTTGCAGCCAGCTTTCGCCTTCAGCCTCAACAAGCACGACTTGCATCTGGCTTTTGAGAGCGCTGTTTTCCGCATCGATCAATTGAGTTTGTATCTCGTGCTTAAGCCGCGCCGCTTCATCTTTGTCGGTCAACGTCTTGTCGATCACGCTAAACAGCGGGCCAGTGATAACAGATAACGCTTTAGTCGCTATGTTCATCGCAAGCCCTCCAGCGCTGACACTCGGCTATTTAGGTTATTGATACGCCCCTCGATATTATCAAGCTCACGGCGCGCATCCACTGTGCGGTAGTACGTATCGCCCCAGCTTTTCAGCTCATGGCGCATTTCCTGAAGCATCAAGTCCTGCATAGTCAGGCGCTCTTCTAATACTACCGACTGCTGGCCGAGTTTCACCAGTTCAGAGCCAGCCCAAATGATCAGCGTTACTAACAGCACCTGGATTCCTGTCTGCATATGGCGCTCAAATATTGAAGGTTTCACATTGCGTTCCTGAGTCATTACGCCACTCTCCGAAGCTTGATGCGCTCGTACCAAGTTTGGTCGTTAGTGCACAGCTCACCGTGGGCGCGTTTGAACTCCAGCAGCAGGCGCTCAAGCGAATACTCATGCTGGCCGTACCCAGCCCCTGGCAGCGACGCCCAAATATTCCTGCAGCGGTGAATGGCCTCGGCGATCTCGCCCGCCTGAATTAAGCGCAAGGCGTGCTGTTCACGGATTTGCTGAATTGCACAACGGTCTTGGCTAATTGGCCCGAAGTCGGGCAAGTTAAGCTTGATGCGGTAGTGAGGCCAAAAGCGGCTCAACTGCTGGTATCGGCCAGCAGCTGTAGAATACAGCCCTTTACGCACTTTCACGCTTTGGCGAGGGTGGTCGGTGTAGTGATCCATTAGGATCAACTTGCTTGGGATAGAGCCGACAATCACTCGGTAGCCGTTATCAGTGCGGGGGTCTTGAAGCATGGGCTTGCCTATCTCAGCAAACGCCAGCACGTCGAGAAATGCGCATACATTCTTGCCGTCAGTGGCTTGGGGAGTAATTCGGGGCATGTAGGTCTCCAACGCCTCACGATGTGAAATTATGAGTTGTTTCATCATAGGTCGAACCTATCTCATTAATACGCAATGCTAAGGTTTTTGCTTCATCTGAATATTTCTATCTCAAACATCACGTCCACTTTGGGTTAGCACCCGGGTAACTGAGTGTTCCAAAAAAAATACTAGGGCGATGATCGGGCGAGGTTGCGGCGCCAGTACACGTAGAAATGTCCACCTGAACGTAGGCAGGAGGAATATTTCCTGACTCGCGCTACTGCTGAGAAACACCGCAATCCCCGGTCAAGGTCGTGGTTGCCTGTTCGAGTGCCTTTTCGGCATCTCAGCTCAGTGCACAAGTATTTCCTGTAATCAGAGTAAGCCTGTAATTTTTTAATTACAAGTATATCTTGTTTAGCTTGTCACAAGCTTGCCTTGTACACTGCTGAAAATTTATATCATTCAGTCAAAAGCGCTTTGAGCAAACCAATGGAATTTTCAGAACGACTTAAAATAGCCCGTGAAAGACGTGGTCTTACCCAGACCCAGCTTGGCGAGATGCTTGGCGTTTCTGCGCAGTCGGTTCAACAGTGGGAATCAGGTGGTACGATGCCCCGCCACAAGCGCATAGACTCATTGGCGAAGCAGTTAAATGTGAGACCGCAGTGGCTTATCCTGGAGCAAGGCCCCATGGTAGAGGGTGTGCAAGATGAGGTGGTTCTACACAAGACGGAGCTATACGAAGAAGAGGGTGAAATACCGCCCGATGAGATTGAGGTGCCTTTTTTTCGTGAGGTTGAAATGGCAGCAGGAAGCGGAAGAACCCAGGTAATAGAAAATCACGGTCGCACAATGCGATTTAGCCTTCAACGTTTGGCCAGGGCAAATGTCCAGCCTTGTAACGCTGGTTGCGCCACGGTTACCGGTAATTCTATGGAGCCTATAATTATAGATGGCTCGCCTATCGGTATCGATAAAGGCTGCCGCCACATAATTGATGGGAAGATATACGCGCTAGACCATGACGGCATGCTTCGGGTCAAGAAGCTCTACCGATTACCACTTAACCGCATGCGCGTAGTCAGCGAAAATCACGAGGAATTTCCGGAGGAAGTGTATTCGATTGGCGATCCAGAAGCACCGAAGATAATTGGGCGTGTATTCTGGTGGGAAACTTTTTCGTAACAAGTCTTTTTTGTAAGAAAACCGCCTTTTTGAGGCGGTTTTTTTTCGCCTGCAATTCAGTTGGTTACATCTATTTCTTGTAATAATACCTGATAAAACTTGTTTTGTGCTTGCTATTACAACTTTATCTTGTATGTTTGGATTCATTGCAAGCAGCATTACCCGCACCACCGGGAAACGTGGATGCTCTTTAACAATTCGATAATCCTAGCCGCCCGTAGGGGATTGCATCTCACAAGAGGTTGCTAGGAATACGCCGCCCAGGGCTGTCGAAATGCTGGGAATGCTGAAAGGCCGCGCTGACTGCGCAGTGGGGCATATGTCCGCCCACTCGGCAGAGAATAGCGCGGACTGTCGACCGCAATAGGGACAGACTTGGCAAACCAGCCCAGTTAGCAGTCAACGCTAAACCAGCCTCCACTGCAGGGGCTGCCGAATCAACAGCAGTAAGTCACGCCTGATCCGCAGCAATATAACGATCTTGAAGAAGAAATTCCTATTTAACCTATCTGCTCACCATACAGTTTCTCTCAAAACAGCATCTTACGATGACAAATCAAACCGAGCCAAGATAAGGAGGTGATAGCCCCCTGAGCCTAGCCCACGCATGTAATCAATTGAATAAAGACTACTATTCGATTCCGCGTTTATTTTAAACCGGGGAATGCATAAACACTGAATCTATCTATACCTAAGTAATACTAAACCTAAGCAATAGGAGAATTTTATGAGCGTAGTTCGTATTAACGAAACCCAGCCTCTTTCCGGCGCCATTACAGACCTGCCTGACAACATTTACGGCAATTACAACAGCCCGCTGTATCAGCTGATACAGGGAGGGCTACGTAATCAGCCAACCACTGACCCTAACCCCATTTTATTTCTTCAGAAGTACTCGTCTGCTAACCGCAACCAGAATTCATCGGAATGGGAACAAGGTGGGCTGTACTCACAGTTAACTAAGGTCACCGGTAACGCATACGGCGCAGCAATCACTGGAAATGCCCGAGCCACTGGTGGATCCGGAGACTCCATCGGGATTCATGCTCGCTGTTCTCGGGTAACCCCAGGTGGTCGCGGGTATGCTCTTTGGGGTTATTTTTCCGGCCAAGTGCAGAGTAGTGAAGCTAGCCATGCAGCTGAGCTTAATGCCAATGTAACCTATGATCCTGGATATGGCTCTAACCACCAGCTTGTCCGGGTATGCATGGCTGATCGATCAGCTGACACTAACCGATTCGGTAGCGCCCTAACTGTAGGCCGAAATACTAAAGGTGGAGATAACAACGGATTTCATACCGGGCTCCGATTTGAAGCTGGTTCCATCGTACGCAACACTGGAAATGATGGAGAGGCCATCCGTGTAGATGCGCCAATTAGTTCCTCTGGAAGCATTGGTGGCCTTCGCTTCGCCCGAGCTCATACCTCGCACGGTGGTGTATTCAAGTATGCCTTCAAAACAGACGAAGCGGTTTTCGCTGACAATGAAGTCGGGCGTCTTGGCGTCACACAGCGTCTTTCCTGGTACTCCAACGGAGCCCGTCGAGTTAGCTTGGTGGGGGGCAATACTACCCTCAGCATTACCGGCGGAGCCCTTAATATTGCCAATCCGGTAAGTGACACGGGATTACAAATAGCCGGTACTAAAGTACTGGGCCAACGCAAAGGAGGCTGGGGAGGTGTAAGCGGTACCACTAGTCGAGCGCAATTTAATACATCGAATGTCACAACCTCTCAATTGGCTGAGCGAGTTAAGGCCCTAATTGAAGACCTGACAGGTCATGGTTTAATTGGAGCTTAATATGAACGAGGTAGAGAAGATACGCTCAGCAAGTGAGTTCCTGATGCGCTGTGATTTGAAGGGACACGAAGTACCTTACTTCAACGAAGTCATGCAGTACCTGAACGAACTGTCTGAAAAAAAATCAGCAATGAATGAAGAGTAAGACGTATAAGTAAGGACGTCTTGAGGTGGCTTTTGTTAGCTGCTGAGGCTAACTAGAAGATATAAAAGAATATAGGCCATATGGCCTATGGGATAAAGCAGCTTACATGATTGGCTATGACTTTAATTCTGTGTAATTTAAGTACACCGTAAGTTTATGTTTTAGCCAGTTTGTTGAGACTTTTTATAATGCTGCTGTCTTTTTTAGTCGAAAAACTATCATTATTAACATAATACATGAAGGAGAAACGATGAATAATAGCAAGTTTCGCGATAATGCGCCTGAAACATTGAATGGCGCCACGACTAGAGGTGTTAGCAACTTGGCGGATAGTATTAGCTCTGCAGAAGTTACTACGTCTACTGGTACTCAAACAGTTCTTGAAGCATTAGATGCCCGGTGGAATGTGCTAGTTAAAGGAGGTGAATTCCCCCGCCCACTTGATGAGCAATTAGCTGAAGCTATGTACGTAGAAAACTTCGGTGCAGTAGGTGACAACGTTACTGACGATACTGCTAGCTTGCAACTTGCGTTAGATAGTGGTGAAGATGTATACCTTTCTTCCGGTAAAACGTATCTTATTTCTGACACTCTGAGCATGATAACGCCTAACCAGCGTTTCGGTGGCAATGGTATTATTAATTTTAAAATTGCCAATAACGAACCCTCACGACCAGCTGTTTACTTAGCCAAGGGCGCTGATAAGGCTATTTTATGTGTACGTGCAGTTAATCACAATGGTCAGAATCATGGCCCTATTAACGACCGTGGTGGACACCTAATTTGGGCTTCTGCTATCTTCATGGAGGCTGATGAGTGCGAAGCTCGTAACGTTACTGTTCTTAACGGTGCGGATAATGGTATCGCAGTTTGCCGTATTGAAAATGATACTATTATTGCTGGCGCGCCGCGTATGGTGCGAGTTACTGGTTGTCGCGGTTCTAACTGCGGCTGCGCAACTGGCTTGAAAGAGCTCATTGATGGTGTGCCAACGCCTCGTGGTCGCCTTGGCGCGGCGGTCGATATTGGTTCAGGCAATAACTGCATCGTTTCTGACTGCTTAGATGAAGGCTCTTATATTGGTTTCATTCTAGATTTAGGTGCTGGCGCCCAAGCAGTATTCAGTAACTGTATTGCCTATGCTACTAAGCGTGACTATGACTGGATCGGTACAACTGAGTCAGGTACAGGTTTTTACATTGGAGGATCAGATAGCCACATAGTCAATTGCCAAGCTTTCTTCTGTGAGAATGATGGCTTTTGGTTCGATGCAATTGCTTCTTACACTTCCGGCACTAACTTGATGTCTTATGGCTGTAAGCGTCACGGTTACCGTATTGACAATGACTTTGCCACTTTCACATCCTGCGTTGCAAAAGCTAATAGTCAAGACCCTGAAGCTTTCGGTGTTGGTTATCTAATTGGTGGCCCGAGAAACAAGGCATTTGTTACATTTCTTGGTTGTATGGCTTTCCAGAATCACAAAGTGGGTTTTTACATTCCTTCGGGTGTAACTAAGGCGACACCGACGCTGATTGGTGGTCGTTATGAAGGCTTGATCGCTAACGTCCTTAATGATGGCGCCAATTCTAAGATTGGTTCGCTTATGTCCAACAATGGCAATATGGGGTCTGGCACTACAGAACCAGAAGCTTCTGGCTTTCATGTTGCTGGAAAGAAAATGGCTGGTAAGTTAGGTGATACTGGAAACGCTGGCCAATTTGCTATTAGCCCAGAGAGTTCCAATTCAAAACGTCTTTCTTTTGAGTATGACGATACTGCCAATATGGCACGCATTCAAGCTATAGAAGCAGGCATTTCACACCGTATCTTACAGGTTAATCCCTACGGCGGTCATGTTACGGTTGGTAAAGGTACGTTCGACAGCACTCTGGTGCTGAATAATCACTACCTATGGGTAGACGCCAGCAGTCGATTACGTATTAGCTATGGGCCTCCGGCTTCAGCCAATGCTGGTGTAGTAGTCGGCTCACAAGCCTAAATGGGCTTCTAGTTAGTAGTTTTAAAGCAACTGACTGGAAATTAAATATTCGTACTATCAAGTTTTATAACCCTGCTAACTCAACTATAGATCCGATGCGGAGATTGCTTCACTGATAAGCTCTAGCTGTAGTAGTTGTTCTTGTTGGCAGGGTTGTAAATTTAGATTTATATAAAGGAGAGAGCTATGATGTCGATGAGAAAGAGTGATGCAGAATGTGTTGATTAAATGGTAAGTTGTAGGGGAGTGTTTAAAAAGTTTATGGTATTTTTGAAATAAAACATACTGGGTTGAAAATAAGTGTGTGTAAGAATGCAACAGCTGCCGAGGGTTAACCGGCAGTTTATCACAAGTATAAATATTGTTTACTAAGCGTTGTTTGTAGAGTCGTCGGGTATGTTGTGGGTGCCTTTCTTAGCGATTTCAGGCTCGGGCTCAATGACTACCTCGGTTTCCAGCCAATGTTTTTCCAGTGCCGCCAAGGCTATTTCATAACAATCGTCGATATGGCTGTTACCCATGTATTTCATGGCGGCGAAGCTAATGCTGCCTGCCACAGCGCTACCTACGAAGGGGACGAACTTAGCAACGCCTTTGGAAGCAACCTTGACACCCATTCTGCTGAGCAGCGTCATAATAAGTGCTTTTGTAATGTATTTTCCCGCCATCTTGCTGCCGGTATTTGAAATGACCGTCATCACAAAAAGCTTGGATTCTGTATCCAGGCTGTCGATCTGTTCAGGCGTTAACCCAAATTTTTCATTAATTTTGGGAATTAACCGCATCAATATGGCGACGTCTGAGCCAATATCTAAGCCTGGTATGGGTATAACCGCAGTGCCAGCTGACAGGCTTGAACTCTTCGTTACCATCGAACGGCATGACTGTTTAATGGCTTCGAGCTCTTCTAGTGACTCGATCATATAAGATCCTTTATTCACGAACGGCAAGCTCCTTATGCGGCCCAACTCATTGATTTACTTAGGCAGGCTGAACAAACCAGTCAAGGGAACGACATCATGTACGTTAGGGCGGAGTATAGTTGACCCTCCGTATCTTGCCCTAAGCGCCGCTACCGGACTAAGCGACGTTATCGGCAGGCGGTTATCCAACGCGAATAGGCAATGCGATGATAAATCGCTGTCGTTTCTTTAGGGACGGTTTTGACGCAATACCATCAAACCCGCCATTAATACCATAGCCATACCTAGCCAAGTTATAGCGCCTGCCAATCCTGTTGAGAAGGGGGGCTTTGTTGGGGTAGGGCATTCAGCGGCTCTTTCTCTTCTTCGTCCACACTCAATGCTCTCTTCCCAAGGACTATGCGACGACCCTCCATTTCTCTTGACCTCAAGTTAACCTGAGGTTTTAAAGTAAGCGCCGATTCTTATTTTAGCAATGGCCGATAAAGGGTGGGCAGTGGGTATGTGCAATGGCAATTCGAGATCAATACCGTTGGTAAGAACGATCCTTCTGATCATTCTGATTGGGCTCAACCTGAGGCCATCCATGGCGGCTATTGGCCCGCTGGTTGAGGCAATCCGGTATGATGTGAGTCTTTCATTTACACAGCTGTCGCTTTTAACCACGTTACCGGTACTAGCGATGGGGTTAGGGTGTTTTGTTAGCGCATTGCTTGCAAAGCGGATCGGCTTTAATAGCGTGATTACCCTGGCGCTTGCGTCGATTGCTTTATCGGACGCGTTACACTGGTTTGGCTTCGGGTATACAGGCTTATGGGCAGCCGCGCTGGGCGCCGGCATTGGCATAGCCTTTATCCAGGCGGCACTTCCTGCGGTGATAAAACAGGCGGCAGGCGAGAAAACCCCGATGGTGATGGGGTTCTACATTGCCTCCATCATGGGGGGCGCGGCTCTCGCTTCTGCCATTACACCTGTGGTGAGTGATTATATTGGCTGGCAGAGCGCCTTGGCGTTATGGGGACTTTTAGCACTTGCAGGGCTCGTTTGCTGGGTGATGCGCAGGCGAGTACTGCCAGCCCCTAGTCAAAACAACAGTGTTAGCATCGCTTTTTCAGCGATGGCTCGGCAGCCTCGGTTTTGGTCGTTGGCGATTTTCTTTGGTTTAGGTACGGCGGGTTATACCTGCCTTCTGGCTTGGATTCCGCCCACCTTTATCAATTTAGGCTGGTCTCAAACGCAAGCGGGGCTGGCGCTTAGTTGGCTAACTGCCATTGAGGTGATGGCTGGCCTAACGTTTCCCATACTGGCTCAACAGATGAAAGACCGTCGCCCGGTGTTATTGCTGGTGCTTCTGTTATCGGTGGCGGGCTTTTTGCTTCTTGGGCTAATGCCTAAAACAATGGCTTGGTTGGCAACCGCGCTGCTGGGGTTAGGAATTGGAGGCCTTTTTCCCTTAAGCTTGATCATCACTATGGATCACTCAGACGACCCCGTGCTAGCGGGCCAGCTTGCTGCTTGGGTACAAGGGATCGGCTATATCATCGCCTCTTTAGCACCTATCGCGGCGGGGTTGATAAAAGACTTACTGGGAGGGTTTGAGCAGGCATGGCTTATGCTTGGGGTGGTTTTTATAGGGCTGATAGTGATGAGCCTACGTTTTGATCAATCTAAAGCACCCCAACAGCTACACTTTAGTTAGCGAAAAGGGCTTCTCGGCAATCTAAACGGAAAAGACGAAACGCTAGTGCCCTCGGTTCGTTAGCGTTCTGTTTAATCCGCCCACTGCCAGGGCGGCTCGTCCAGCCATCCCTGACCCAAGATAACCGTCTCGCCAAACTCTTTATCCAGCGCGATAGAGTTACAGGCCTGATCTTGCTCCAGTGTCGCCACTAGGCGCGGCGCGTGGGAGACCACCCACACCTGGGTTTCCCGCGATGCACGGATAATCAGGCGCCCCAGGGCGGGCAGCAAATCCGGGTGTAGGCTGGTTTCCGGCTCATTTAGCACTAGCAAGGAAGGCGGCCTGGGTGTGAGCAGTGCCGCCACCAGCAATAGGTAGCGAAGTGTGCCGTCTGATAGTTCCGACTGATTTAAGGGGCGCAACAGGCCTTTCTGTCGAAACTGTAGTACAAAGCGGTTACCCGCATCGGCCCCAAAATCAATCGTTGCGCCGGGGAAGGCGTCTTCAATTGCCTCATACAAGGCCTTTCGGTCGCCAATCTCGTGTATGGTGCGCAATGCGGCCACTAGGCTGTGGCCATCGTGATCCAGCACCGGGGTGCGGGTACCGATTTGCGGTGTGCGGATGAGGGAGTGTGGGTCGGTTCGGAACTGATCGTAGAAGCGCCAATGACGAATGGCTTGCCGAACAGCATGGACTTCAGGCACGGCGACCGGATCACTGATTTCGTTCAGAATGCTTTCGTAGCTATTAAGGTGGGCATCGTAAACCTGCCATTTACGACCTGCACGCACTTTGACCACAGACCCAACTCGGTCGATCAAACAGCTGCTGGGTCGGCAAACATTGCCTGCCCAAATGCATTCACGTTTTATTTCGGGGTCGAACTGGAACATGGACGGGTCTTGGTAGCCCGCAAAGCCCTGAGGTGCGGGCATCCCCAATGAAATGGCGTAGCCGAAATCTTCACCCACAAAACCCAGCCTAAGCCGAGAACTGTTTCTCTTGGCAGTGCCCTCGATGGGATTGGAGCCGTCTCTCATGCCTCTGGTGAGTTTTTCTGGACCTGCCCAGAAGGTGTAATCAAGCCCACCTTCTTGAGCAATCGAGGAGATAAGATTGCCTTTGGTGGTCTCCGCCAGTAACCGCAGCGCCTTGTATAAATTGGATTTGCCGCACCCGTTGGGCCCAGTCACTACATTGAGACTCGACAAGGGAGAGACAACGTTTTTCAGGCTGCGGTAGTTGGATACGGCAAAGGTGCTGATCATAGCGTTGGGGACTGGCTGCTCTTGGCATCGTGAAAATACCAGTTTAGCCCCAAGTGCCCCCTCACTAGAAGACATCGATAGCTGGAGATTTTAAGTGTCGATTGAGGGGCAGGATGCTCATGTCCGCGATTACGGCGAGGGTTTTGGTCGGCAGTTGCCTTTATTCTGTACGAGCTGTCTGGCGAGAGTGTCAGGCGGGCATCACTTCTTCTCAATATTAAAATATCCTCGGAAATATATAGAAAGACCGGATCAGGCAAGAAACAAAGAGTATTTGGCATTCTGATCCGTTCATTTTGAATCTATCATTCATGTGCTGATAAAGAGACTAGAAAACCAAGCCTCCTTCTCTAAAGAAGATGATTAAATCACAGGTGGGAAATGAGAGAGGAAGCGATCCATGAAGTTCTTTTTCAGCTCGGTAGGTTGAATAGATAGTTAACGTAAGGAGTAAATCATGAAACTTTTAAATGCGGCCTTAATCATTGCATTAATGCTTTCTTCAGGCGTGGCGCTTGCGGAAAAAGGCTCGGATGAAGATAACAGGATTGTTTATTCTGATTCGACGTCTACAGATAGCGGTACTCAGAATATTCCAGCCTCCCAGGTGCTTGCTGACAACCCTTGAACAGAGCTAAGTAGGTCAGTTGTAGGTAGTGTGTTTTGAAGTAACGTAAAGTCATTAAAACTGCTCGGTGGCATGTAGATTTTAAATTAATCACATGTCACAGGGTTGGTCGAGTGATGGCTAGTTATTTAAGGGTAAGGAGTAAATTATGAAGATTTTACATGCAGCCTAAATGATTGTATTAGTACTTTTATCAGGTGAAACATCCGTTGAGAGAGGTTCCGATAAAGATAGAGAGATTGCTTATATCGAGTCAATGTCTTCGCAGCAAGCGAAAGAAGTTTGTTATTATCTGACACGCTGGTTATAAACCTTAAAGCGAATTATTAATTTTGATGTAGGCAATAATGCCGGGCGGGCCTAGTCATTTTAGGCCCGCCCGTTTATTTTCAGGCTTCCATTTGATTCAGTAAGGTTGAGATTTTACGCTACCTCCTAGGGCTGCAGTCTCAATAGCCAAGCACAACATTTACCCCATTAGGTGAAGTGTTGCTTTGTCCAGCCCCGCGCCTTTCATGGTGTTGAGCGTTGAGCCCTACGCAATGATACCCACCCGGCAATACGCTGTTGCCCGCTCATGGCGGCTACCATCAAACTGGGCAGGAAAGTCAGCGTGATGAGCGTGGAGAACGCGATGCCAAACATCACGATGGCGCCCAGGCCACGGTAGAGTTCGGTGCCCGCCCCAGGGATCAGTACCAGAGGGGCGAGACCGAAGATGGTGGTCAGGCTGGACATCAGGATCGCGCGCAGACGGATATTGACCGCATCATCAACTGCCGCGACGATGGATTCCGCGCCTTCTTCCAGCCGCTTGTAGGCTTCCTGAACGATCAGGATCGGGTTGTTGACGACGGAGCCGAGCAATACCAGAAAGCCGAGTAGCGTGATCATATCGAAAGGCTGGTGGATGCCAAACGGAGCGCCGAGGCCGTTGAGTATCGCCAGGCCAAGAATCCCGCCCGCGAGCCCCAAAGGAATCGTGGCCATGACGAATAACGGCCGCCCCCAGTGGCGGAAAATCGCCACGAGCATCAGATAGCACAACAGCACCGCGATCATGAAATTACCCGAGACTGCTTCGCGGGTGGCTTGCAACTGGTCGCTGGCACCGGTGATATCTATCGAGACGCCGTGCGGGATCTCACCGTCACTGCGCATGGCCCCGATCAGCTCGTTTTGCACGCGTTCGACGCCCGTTTCCAGCGCCACCGAGCGCGGCGGCACGATATTCAGCGTCACCGTGCGGCGCCCGTCCAGCCGTCGAATGCTGTCCGTATCGACGGACTCGTTCAAATCGGCCAATGCAGAAAGTGGCAGCACGTCGCCAGAAGGTGTGGCAATGGGCAGGTCACCCAGGCGCTCTGCCCGCTGATCGCTACCCGCGCTGCTGAATAGGTAGATGTCGACCCGACGGTCATCCAGGATCATTTGGTCGGCAAACGCACCATCGCTTAGCGCCGCCACGGAATAGCCAAAGCGCTCAGCGTCGAGCCCGACTTCCACCAGACGCTCCCACCGAGGCTGGATCTCCAGCAATAACTGATCCAGGCTGAGTGAGCTGGGTTCGGAACCAATCTGCGCGTCGTCGAACAGTGCTCCTGCGCGGGCATAGGCAAGGCTCGCAACCTGATAGATCTCGGCAAGATCAGAGCCGGAAATGTCCATGTTGATACTGCGCGTACCGCCATCGTTGGTGGAGATGATGGAGCCCCGTGAGGCGAATGCGCGCATGCCCGGCCAGGCCGTAAAGCGTGCCTCGAGGGCGCCCATTAATGCTTCCAGATCGGTTGGATCTTTCGGATCGGTAATGACACGAATGCCCTGGGCATCGACGAACATGGCGAAGAAGCGCAGTGCGGGCATATTCGTTTCGCCACGGTGGAAGCGTGCCGGTTCGTCATCAAGACGCTGCTGCAGCTCCGGGATTAGCTCCTGCGCGATGGATTCCATCTCCGTCAGGTTGTAGCCCGGCGGTGCGATCATGTTAGAGAAGATGCGCGCCTCTTCGCCTTCCGGCAAGTACTCCGCCGGAGGGGTTAGCCACACCACGACCCATGCCGACAAGCCAAGCGTGCCGAGTAGAATCATCACGCGCCGTATCGGATGGCGATAGGCGCGGGTGATCCAGCGGCCGATGCGGTCAAAGGCGCCGTCCTCGACGGTAACTCCTGGCTGGATTGCCGGTAGCAGTCGTGCCGCCATCGCCGGTAGCACGGTCACCGCAACGGCCATCGACGCAAGAATAGAAGAGGAAATCGCAATCGCGATATCCGAATAGAGCTGTCCGGCTTCCTCCTGAATGAACAGCGTGGGGGCAAATACCAGGACTGACGTAAGCGTGCTCGCCATGACCGCCGTCCAGACCCGGCGCACACCCGCCACTGCGGCATCGAAGGGTTTCAGGCCGCGTCGTCGTGCTTGATCGATGCTTTCGAGGACAACGATGGTGTTATCCAGTGTCATGCCAATGGCAAACGCCACGCCGGCCAATGAGATAACGTTCAGCGTTCGGCCTGCGAGTAGCAGGCCGATAAAGGCGGCGATCGTACAGACCGGGATTGCGATCACCCCGACAAAGGTGCTGCGCGCCGAACGCAGGAAGGCAAACATTATCAGTGTTGCCAGCAGTGTCCCGAGTAAAAGGTTATTCCAGACGTTGGCGACCGAGTCTTCAACGTAGCGCGCATCTTCGTTGATCAGCGTCATTTCAAGACCCAACGGCGCCAGAAGCTCGTCGCTGATCGTCTCGACTTCCGGCAGTACAGCATACTTGGTCTGGACGACATTCGATCCCGTTTCGCGGCGCACCGCCAGGATCAGTGAAGGCAGGCCGTTATAGAATGCCTGGGTACGCATTTCATGGTGACTGAGCCGGATATTGGCCAGTTCGGAGAGCCGCATCAAGGCGCCCTGGCGCTCGGCAATAATCAACTCACCCATATCGCTGGGCTCACGGAAGCGGCCGATCGTGCGTGCCATCACACTGCGCTTTCCACTGTCCAGGTCGCCCGCTGAACTGTCGACGTTACGGGTCTGCAGTGCATTGCGCACATCGGTCATGTCGAGCCCGCGTTCGGCCAAACGGTACGGATCGATTTCTACGCGCACCTGCCGTGCTTCCGCGCCCCATATTTCCACGAGCGAAACACCATTGACGCGCTCCAGGCGGGGGCGCACCTCATCCTCCAGAAAGTTACGCATCATCTCCAGATCGAGGTTTTCTCCACTTTCCGCACGTGGCCCGATGCGGAAATACATGAAGGGTTCGTCCGAGGAAGAGACTGTCGTCAGGGCGGGGGCATCGACATTTTCAGGGTAGCTGGATACTTGGCTAAGCGCGTTGTTGGTGCGTATCAGCGCTTCATTAATGTCGACGCCGAAGGGAAACTCCAGCTCAATACTGGCTTGGCCGATGCTGGCGGTGGAAACCATTCGTTGGAGATTGGGCAAGGTGCGGAGGTATTGTTCCTGCTCGATAAGAATCTCTTGCTCCACGTCACGGGGAGACGCCCCAGGCCAGCTTGTCTCCACGCTGATGGTGCGTACTTCCAGGTCGGGGATCATCTGAACCGGTACCCGCAGTGCAGCAGTGATCCCCAGTAAGCAAAGGATCAGAACTGCGACGGCAATCAGGGTGCTGTGGTGAATAACGCGTCCGAAATCCATGTGTTAGCGCTCCACCACTTCCACGGGCTGACCGTCGGTCAGGGCCTCGTTGCCTCGGGTGACGACCTGATCGCCCTGGCGCAGGGTGTCACCCGCGACGGCGACCTGACCGCCCTGTTCATACAGAATTTGCACCTGGCGCCGGCGGGCGATGCGTTCATTGTTTGTGTTATCGACGATGTAGACGCTGTGGCTACCATCCGGTTGGCGCAGCAACGCATCGCGACTAATGGCCAATGTATCGGTTGCTTGCGGGGGTAAAGAAATTTCTGCCCGGGCGGAGGTGCCAGGAAGTAATCGACCCTGTGGATCGTTTACCAGTAGGCGAAGTAGAAAGGTTCTCGCCTCGGGGTCGGTGACGGGAACCCGTGCAATGATCTGCGCTGGCAATGGGGTGTCATCCAGCGTATCGGCATATACTTGCGCTTGTGCCTGCTCATCTAGCTGCCCAAATCGCTCTTGGGGCACTTGCACATCCAGACGTATACGATCAATCGTGACTAACGATAACACCGGCGTTCCCCGTTGCACCCATTCGCCAACTTCGGTGAGTTTTTCGGCGACGACGCCTGGGAAGGGGGCTGGCAAACTGTGCCGTTCAACCAGTTCTTCCTGCTCTCGTGTGGCTGCTTGAGCGGAGGCTGCCGATGCCCGTGCTAGATTTAGCGCGGCAACACGCGATGCGACCTCTGTTGCGGGGATGGCCTGACGTTCAGCAAGCCGCTGTGCCTCATTTACCAAGCGTTCAGCCTCTCGCACCGAGGCGTTTGCCTCTTCCTCCTGAGCGCGAGCACGCATGAGCGCCTGTTGTGCAAGGGCCGGGTCGAGTTCGAGCAGTAACTGTCCGGTCTTAACATGATCACCCGCTTCAACATGCACGTGTGCCACGAGCCCGTCCGCGCGAGGGGAGAGGCGTGTCTGGCGCTCAGCGGTTAGGGTACCCGTAAGTGACAACTGCTCGCCTAACGTCGCCAGTTCCGCTGGTACCGCTGAGACAGGTACGGCAGCACGCTCATTGTCACTTATATTATCGTCAGCAGGGGTGCCACAGGCGGTCAGAAGAAAACAGGCGAATCCAGAAAGCCAGAATTTGATGGTCATAGTCATCCTCTCCGGCCATCCTCTGCTAGGAGAAAAGCCATCAGTGGGTTTCGATTACTGTGAATGGAGTAGTGCAGATGACACTCCGTCATCACACGCCGATGCGCTCACCGCTAGCGGCAGGACGAGGCTTACGTCGGACGATGCGGTAGACGGTGGCGGGAGGGACATTTACGAGTATGCGACCAATACGCGTTGCCTTAAGCCCAAGGCGGTCGAGCAGCGCTCGGGGTATAGGGCAGCTCGGGCCATAAGTGAACTGATAAAAAGATCCTTCGGGCCGCATTTTGGCAAAAGCGCCGTCCAGAATGGCGATCATCTTACGTGGAGACATTGACAGCATGGGCAACCCACTGACGACAGCACCAGCATGCGCCCCGTCGAAAAACTTAACTTCGTGTAGCCTTGAAGCATCAATACAAAACGTGTGCGCATGCCCGAAGCGATGCTGTAGCCGGGTAACGAATGCCGCGTCATTCTCGATTAATGCTATGTTTTTCTGGTCGATACCACGCTCAATGAGTGCGTGTGTAAAGACCCCCGTCCCCGGCCCAAGCTCGATGATCAGACCCGTATCCGTAGATATTTCCGAGGTAATAAGGTTGGCCAGCGCTCGACCGGAAGGCATGAGCGCACCAATACTCAGTGGGTTAAAGAGCCAAGCCTTGAAGAATAAGAGTGTGTCGGACAGGTTTCTAAGTTCCATAGCTTTTCTAAACTCTTCCAAAGGATCGAAGACGGCAGCATCTGCGAAGGCTATCGATTGTTACCAAGACCCTGCCTACTATTAATACTTCGCTAATCTCTATATGTGATTATCTCTGCTTACCGAGCTGGGCTATCAAAGCTGTCTGCTGGGAATAAAAAGTAGGCCATGGTTGTGCCCACGGTGTGTCAAAGATTGGTTATTTTGTAGCAAGGTGCACCAAGACAACTAAAGCGCGGTAGAGGTGGATATGGTTCGTGCTCAGCGGTATCCGGAACATCATGACTGCAACCATAGGTGCTTGGGGCTGTCTGATCTATGCGCTAAAGTCCAGTCTATCTTCGCCATCGTCCAGGAGAATGCATGGATCCACTTTCAGACGTACTCTCGCTGCTGAAGCCACGCAGCTACGTATCCGCCGGAGTAGATGCCGGTGGCGAATGGTCAATCCAGTATCCGGATCAGAATAAACTGATTAAATGCTACGCAGTGGTGTCGGGCGAATGCTGGCTGGCGGTCGAGGGGGTTCCTGAGGCGGCTCACTTGAAGAAGGGAGATTGCTTTGTCTTGCCGAGTGGACGTCCTTTCCGTCTTGCGAGCGATATGGCGCTGCCGACTGTTCCTTCCAGCACGTATTTTCCGCCCCCGCATCCGGGAACTGTCGTCACCATTAACGATGGGGGCGGTTGCTTTCTTGTCGGAAGTCGTTTTGGCGTCAGCGGTGGGCATGCCGATATACTGATGGGCATGCTGCCGCCCATCGTGCACATTCACAACGAGTCGGAACAGGCTGCGCTGCGCTGGTCGGTGGAAAGGATGATGCAGGAACTACGCGAACCGCAGGCCGGTAGCGCCCTCGTTGCCCAGCACCTCGCGCATATGATGCTGGTTCAGGCACTCAGGTTGCATGTGACAGAAGCGACGCAAGCGAAGGAGGCGGGATGGCTTTTTGGTGTAGCAGACAAGCAGTTGGGGCCAGCTATTAATGCAATCCATGCTGAGCCTGCATATCGCTGGACACTACAGTCACTGGCCGAGCGCGCCTGCATGTCCCGTTCGGCCTTTGCCCAAAAATTCAAAGAGACAATTGGTTCGTCACCCATGGAATACGTGACGCGATGGCGTATGCTTCTTGCGGTGGATAGGTTAGAGAATTCCAGTGATCCTGTTTCCGTTATATCATTCTCCCTCGGCTACGAGTCCGAAAGCGCGTTCAGCACCGCTTTCAAACGTGTCATGGGAGCTTCGCCACGGCAGTATCGTGGCACGCTCTTCAATTCTGAGCACGGTTTAGTGAGTGGAAGAACTGCTTAGCAGATTTTTTGGAAGTGGCTCTCAGATTCTGCGCCTAAGTCGTTATAAACGTTCAGTTAACTATCTGGCCTTCAAAACGATAATTGAGCAATAGATCAGGCCAAAAAATATATAATGACTAGTGTTCCTGCACCTGCCATCCCTATTGTATTGGTGAACTCTAGTATCTCATCCTCAATATCATTCAGTAGCCAAGCTGTAGTGCTTTTTGATTTTATTTTGGAAAAGATTAAGGCTGCAGTGCTAGCTTCAACGCTGAAGACGGCAATGATGTTTTCAATTGATCCTGCATCAAGAAGTATCATGGGTAACGCTAAAAAGGCAGTTAAAGTTATTGTAATGCGTAAAGCAAAGCACTGTGAATGACTTAAAGTTCCAGGAGTTTCTGATAGCCAAGCATTTGAGAATAACGTTTTCTCTTCCATGCATAGCGTTACAAGAAAACACTTGGATAGTGAAAATATAGATATAACCATCTTATTGCACCTATTCTCCATGAGTCCCGAAAAGCTCAGTCGGGGAGGGACGTCGATTAGTCTCCTGTTACCTCGCGAATACCATCGAGGAGGTCGTCAAAATAGGGATTCCAAGTCAGGCGAGCGTGGTATTTTTCCGCGTCGCTCTGACCCCATGCGCCGAACCACAGGGCATCCGGGTCGTCGGGCGGCGCGAGGCCGTCCTGGCCGTTTTCCAGCATGAGGTAGCTACCCGCTTGACCGTAATAGGTATTCTCGGGTGCAAACAGCACATTCATGTGGGAAAAGTTGCTGATTCGCCGGTCGGGAAGGTGGCTGGTCAGGGCGGTGACGCGGGGATCGTCACGGTGCTGTGGTGGATCGCCGTACCAGACGAAACGCGATTGTAGATTGGGAAAGCGGTTTTGAAAGGCAGTGAGCGTCGCGTCGGGGTCAAGGACGCTGTCGTGCTGGCTCATGGTCATCAGCACGGGTTTATCGAAGCGCTCGGCTGCGAGGTTTTTTTGCACGGCACTGACCGAGCGATAATAGAGCGAGGCCCCGCGTACAGGAAGTGATTGGTAAGTGACAATATTGTCTTCATCATCGATATCGAGCCAGTCCCAAAAATAGGAAATGGCCGGGGCGAGAAATAGATAGTGGGTATCGGGGTAAAATCCAGGGGAAAAAAGCAGCAGGCCATCGACATTGTCGTCTGTGAACGCATGAGAGGTGACTAGATTACCTCCGGTTGAGAAACCGCCAAGCCAAAGTTCATCGACCTCGGCTGCAAGCAGTTTGGCGTGATGGGCAATGATGTTTTCCCAATCATCATTATCAGGCAGCATCAGATCGGCTGGACGTGTACCGTGGCCGGGCAGGAGGATGGAGCGAACCAGCCAGCCGTCATTCGCCATAGCGTTGGCGATATCGATGAAATACCACGGGCTTGTGCCCAGTCCATGCACTAACAGAATACCGCGTTTCGCCGGTTTATCAGGGCGGATTTCAAACGGCGTATTGAGCTGTATTTCAAGGTCGCGGTTCTCACTGATGAAAGCGCGATTATCAGCAATCCATGCACGTGTTTCGCGCACATATTGATCGAAACTCTCCTGATCATAGCGAGGCAGGTTTTCTGAGGGTTGAAAACCCGGCGAATCCGGTGGCATGGTGCAGGAAGCCAGCAAGAAAAGTGTGAAAAGTAGAACGTTCAGGCGGCTAATCATGAAACCCTCTCTGTAGATGCTTGCCTCTAACAGAGAGCCACAAATGTGCTCCCCCTTATTTAGAATGATCGTGCAGGCGGGCTGTGTAGTGTTTAACGAGCAGCGTGATTATTTTGACTGTTACGGTTATTTAGCTGTTTAAGGCAAACCCCGGCAGCACTGCCTCGGCCTCGATAGCGATTAACCATTCCGGTTCGGCAAGGCCGTACACAATCAACCAAGTAGCAGCCGGCGGGGCGATGGGGAAACGATGCTTCAGCGCCTCCATTACCACTTGCTGGTCGTAGCGAGCGGATTCGGCTAAGTAGATTCTCAACATCACCACACGCAAGAGATCGCCGCCGAGGCTTGATAGCAATCGTTCGATATTGTTCAGCGCTGCTTCGGTCTGCTCGGGAAGTTCGGGGCCCGCTAAATGGCCTTCGGTATCGACCCCTACCTGGCTGGACATCAGCACCCGGGAGCCCCCCTGAACTAATACGGCTTGGCTGTGACCTTCGATCAAGGTATCGGGCAGGTTGGGCGGATTTAGGGGCTTGCGTCTTAAAATTTGCATGACCACCTCGTTGATAAGTGATGTAGGGCGCTGTTTGCAGGGATTAACCCTAGGCTTCTTTGCATAGCTTCATGATCAACCCGGGATGGGCGTTGTGAGCCGAAAGCACCCAGCCGTGTGCCATGGCGATTTCCTGGCAGATGGCCAGCCCCAAACCAGCACCATGGTCGCGCCGATGTGCACCACGCCAGAAACGAGAGAACAGCAGAGACAGCTGTTCAGGCTCGACGCCAGGCCCCCGGTCACGCACGGTTATCATATTGCTCTGGATCTCCATGCTGACGACGGTCTGCTCGGGGGCATGCTGGATGGCGTTCTCCAGCAAGTTCTTGAGCAGGGTGAAGCATGCCCCGTGATCAGCCTTCCATGTCACCCCTTGATCCGCGGCAAGCACCGTTAAATGCACATCCGCGGACTCCGCCATGCGCTGCAAGTAGGTAGAAGCTTCGTGGGCGATGTCGTGCATTCGAACAACGCTAAACTGGTAGTTATGCGCCTCGCTTGCTTCTGCCAGAAGCAACAGCTGTTGCACCTGGCGGGTCATATACTCGACATCGCTCAATAGCGCTTCGCGGTCATTTCGCCCTTCCTCAAGCAACTCAACCTGCCCGCGGATCAGCGCCAGTGGCGTTTTCAATTCGTGGGCCGCGTGGCCGAGAAACTCCTGCTGAAGGCGATAACCCCGCTCAAGGCGCTCCAGGGCGTGATTGAAGCTATCCACCAGTGGCGCAATCTCCACGGGAACCGCTTCCGTATTTAGTCGGGCGTCAATGGAGCGCGGTGAAATAGCCGCTGCGGAATCTGATACATCGCGCAGCGGTTTAAGGGTGTAGCGCAAGGTGACGAAGGCACATAGACCAAAGGCGATAAACAAGACGAAGCCGAACAGCAGCACGCCAGCGACCACCTGTGGGAAGGCAACTTTATGAAGAATGTCCACGAACCTTGCGCTGGCCACGAACTGCAAATACCACGTTCTCCCATTGTGCTCCAGGGGCTGCGTAGCGCCATAAAAGGTCTTGCCATTGTGCTCGAAGGTAAAGTTACCGCGGGCTAATTGATGGGTGGCGCCGTTGGCTGGCCAGAATTCTTCGCTGCTACTCGAAAAGGCCGCCACGTTCCCAGTGTTATCTAGAATTCGGTACGCTGTCTCGCTCTGTGGCCCTTCGTATAACCAGGCGCGGTCATCCATGCCTGAGTCGAAACCTATAGGTACTCCACTACTATCGAAAACGATGTTATCGGCTAGCCCCTCGGCGGCGTCGGCTAGATCCATGCGAGCTAGTAAATCGCTCTGAAGCAACACTGTCGCCGCGATCACCAGCAGCATGATACTCAGCACCATCCCTGCCACATAGGCCAACAGCACTTTCAGCCTCAGGCTATTTAGCGTCATCCGCTTGACGAAGCGCATACCCCATTCCTCTGATGTTGACGATCCGATGGCGCGATCCGATGGCAAGCAGCTTGCGGCGTAAACGGTACAGGGCGACATCCAAAGCGTTCGGTGTTACAGCCTCGCTTAGGCCCCAGGCCGCCGCTTCTAGCGCGCTGCGGCGAACTACCTCATCGTGCTTGTATAACAGCAACTGCATAATGTGTAGCTCCGCCGGGGCAAGGGTAATGCTCTCGTTCCCGCTGAACAGAACGCCGCTTTCAGTATGCAGTCTCAGGTCGCCATGACTGGGATCGATAGGGTGGAACTCCACAGGGCGGCGCAGCAAGGCCCTAACCCGTGCCACCATTTCGTCCATGGCAAATGGCTTGGGCAGGTAGTCATCGGCACCGGCTTCTAGGCCTTCTAGCCGGTCATGTAGCGCATCGCGCGCCGTCAACACCAGGCAGGGAACGCTAAGGCCCGCGTTGCGAAGCTTCTTCAGCAATAGCAGCCCATCCCCATCCGGCAAGCCGCGATCAAGCACCAGTGCCTGATAGGGCAACTGCTGGACGGCAGCCCATGCCGCATCAATGCGTCCGACCACATCAACGCCGATACCGGCGTTCACCAGCCCTTTGCACATCAAATGGGCTAGCCGGTCGTGATCTTCGATCAGCAGTATGCGGCTCATCAGAAAGTGTAAAGATAGCCAACGAACACGGCATTTTGGGTCGAACGATCCACCAGCGGACTATCTTTGATTTCGTCCGCCAGGCTCGTGACCTCAACACCCATCAGCACAGAGTGATGTTGATCAAACTGATACACGCCGCGCACCCCCGCCTTGATATTGATAGCCGATTCCCCTGAATAGGCAGGGCGATCGAAGCGAATCTCGCTATCGCGAACACCGAAATAGTAATCGACGTTCTTGTCGTCCTGCCAGGATGCCCCTACGCGTGGGGTTAGCAGTACATGTTCGCCGATTTGCCACGTTCTCTCCAGGCCAAGATTGAAGCGCTGCCCGTCGCTGTTGCCGGAGACGTCGGTGAGCCATTCGGCGTCGACATCAACGAGGTTGCTGTTCCACTCCATTTTGGCCCCCGCCCAAAAGCCGCCCTCGCGCTCACCCATGCCGTTGAGAATGGGGGCGTCGTTTTCTTCGTAGCCGCTACCATCGTACTGGCCGACGATACCGAAATTGAGTTGTTGCGAGTCGCTGATATTAATACTCGGCAGTTTAAATTCGATTCCCGGACCGAAGACACGAAAGTACCGGTTCTCGACCTGGAGTAAGGGCAGTGCGCTGTTATCCCGATCGATACCGGCATAGGGTTCCTGCTTGCTTATTGCGCCTATCCCTAATCCCCAAGTGGTTTTATTTGCGCTTGCGTCGTCGGCAAATGCCAACGGAGAAACAATAACAAAACCGCTTATGAGCGCGGCGGTCGCCAACCCTCTGGTGGTGAGCTGAACGGTCTGAGAGAGCGACTGATGAGACCCCATGGTGGCACTCCTATCATGGTGTGAAAGTGAGCATGATTTGAAAGTGCCATCATCAGGTGCGCTATCTTACGCGTTTCTTACTGGTGCCCGATTTATTTAAAACGTTACGTCAGTAAGAAATGAGAAAGGAAGGCAGGCCGATAGTGGATCAACTGAAATTCTTGAATTTTCTTTTTCATCAATGAATTGAACCCTTGGAAGCAGGCCTGGACGATGTCACCTCCAATACGAAAACGTTATTTCGGCATGTTAATTGCTGTGGTTGCTGGCGCCACCGCGCTAGTGTGCATACAGGTGGTGTCGTCTGAAAGTGATGCGGCTGAGGCGCCTACGAGGCAGCCATCCCTCTCGGTCAACGTGACCACGCTGGAACCTCGGGTGCTTACGAACACGCTGTCGGCCAATGGGGATATCGCCGCGTGGCAGGAGATCAGTATCGGCACCGAAATCGGTGGCCTGCGGCTGGTCGACGTCAAAGTAGAGGTGGGTGACGAGGTCACGGAAGGGCAGGTGTTGGCCGTTTATAACGACACGACAGTGCGCGCAGAGCTGGCTAGGAGCCGCGCCGCCGTGGCGGAAGCCGAAGCAACGCTTGCGGAAGCGAACGCCAATGCCCAGCGTGCCCGAAGTTTGAAAACCACGGGATCGCTTTCAGAGCAGCAGATTCAGCAATACGAAACTGCCGAACTCACCGCCAGGGCGCGGCTAGGCGTTGCGCAAGCACAGAATGAAGCCCAAGCGCTGCGTTTGGCTCAGACGCAGGTAGTCGCCCCGGACGACGGTTTGATTACCTCCCGCACGGCCACTGTTGGCGCTGTTACAGGCGCCGATCAGGAACTGTTCCGATTGACGCGCCACGGTCGGCTGGAGTGGCGGGCCGAGGTCGCCGCTTCTGATCTGGAGAAGCTGCGATCCGGTCAGACTGCCAGGATTACCCTAGCGGGCGGATACGAACTCGAAGGGCGTTTGCGCACCATCGCGCCGCTAGTGAATCCCTCTACCCGCAATGGCCTGGTCTATGTCGACCTCCCGGAAAGTGGCGTGGCTCGGGCGGGAATGTTTGCGCGGGGCGAATTTGAACTGGGCACACGTCCAGTGATGACGCTACCCCGCGCCGCTGTGCAGCTACGCGATGGCTTTGGCTACGTCCATCGCGTCAGCGATGAAGGCCAAATAACGGAGCTGAAAGTTGCCTTGGGCCAGCACACGGAGGATCGAATCGAAATTCGCGCCGGGCTTGAACCCGATGCCCGAGTGGTCGCCTCGGGCGGTGCTTTTCTTGGCAACGGTGATCAGGTGCGGGTGATTGAGGGAGAGCCAGTTCATTCACCCCAAACGAACGATACCGACGCCGAGGAGGGGGTATGACGCTCAATACCTCATCCTGGGCGATTCGCAATCCTATTCCGGTTGTTCTGCTCTTCATCCTATTGACCTTCTGGGGGCTCATCTCCTTCAGAGGCTTGTTTATTCAGGATTTGCCGGATGTGCAATTACCCCGCGTGGAGGTCTCCGCCTCGTTGCCGGGGGCGGCCCCCGCTCTAATGGAGAACGAGGTCGCCCGCAAGATCGAGGACGCCATCGCCACCGTCTCCGGCGTCAAACATATCACCACAACGCTGACGGATGGCAACGCCGACATTGCTATCGAATTCAGGCTGGAAAAGTCCTTGCAAGAGGCTGTTGAGGACGTGCGTGACGCTGTTTCCCGCATCCGCTCGGATCTACCCGCCGACCTACGTGATCCAGTGATTCGGAAGAGTGAGTTTTCCAGTGAGCCGATTGTACGCTACGCGGTGACCTCCTCCGTTCTAGACGATGAGGCACTCTCCTGGTTCGTCGATGACAAAATGACCAAGGCCGTCTTGGTGGTGCCGGGCGTTAGTTCGGTTCGGCGTATCGGCGGGGTCGATCGCGAAGTCCGCGTGGCATTGGATCCGGATCGTCTGCTGGCGATGAACACGACAGCGCTGGATATCTCACGCCAGCTGCGTCAGGCGCAGTTGGAGGCGCCCGGCGGCCGTGTGGATGTCGGCGGGGTCGAACAGGCAGTGCGCATCATCGCCAACGCTGAATCCGCAGCCGAGCTGGCGAAGATGGAGCTGGCACTCAGCGATGGCCGCCGTATTCGCCTTGATGAGGTGGCGACGGTTACCGATACCGTGGCCGAGCGGCGCTCGATGGCATTGCTTAATGGCGTGCCCGTCGTTGGCTTCGAGATGACCCGTGCCGAGGGATACGGCGAGGTGGATGTGGCCGAGGGCGTGCAGTCTGCGCTCGCGGCGTTGCAGGTGCAATATCCCCATGTCGAGGTCGAAGAAGCCTTCAATTTTGTTGGGCCGGTGCAAGAGAACTATCAGGGCTCCATGCACATCCTGTTCGAGGGCATGGCACTGGCTGTGTTGGTGGTGTTCTGCTTCCTGCGCAATTGGCGGGCGACACTGATTGCGGCGGTTACGCTTCCGCTGTCGATCATCCCCACCTTCGCTTTTATGCACCTGATGGGCTTCTCGCTCAATACCGTGACGTTGCTGGCGCTCTCGCTGGTGATCGGGGTGTTGGTGGACGATGCCATTGTCGAGATCGAAAATATCGAACGGCATCTGCTAATGGGCAAGCCCCCGCGCCAGGCCGCCATGGATGCGGCGGCAGAAATCGGCTTGGCTGTGGTCGCCACCACCTTTACGTTGATTGCCGTTTTTCTGCCCACGGCATTTATGAGCGGCACCGTCGGGCAATTCTTCGTTCAGTTCGGTTGGACTGCCTCGGTGGCGGTGTTGTTTTCGCTGCTGGTGGCGCGTCTGCTAACGCCCATGCTGGCTGCGTATCTGCTGCGCAAACCCCATCAACACCCTCGCGATCCAGCGTGGATCAGCTACTATCTGGTTGTTGCACGTTGGTGCCTGCGGCACCGCAAGACAACGCTCTTCGCGGCGGCAGCCTGCTTTGCGGGAGGAGCCTGGCTGGCATCAACCCTGCCGGGCTCCTTCATCCCTCCCGATGATAACTCCCTGACGCAGGCGACGCTCACCTTGCCGCCCGGCAGCACGTTGTCTGAAGCGGCGGTACTTGCCGAGCAGTCACGCTCAAGACTTGCGACGCAACGCCATGTCGTCAGCGTCTTTGCGGCTGTCGGTGAGGGCTCCGGCAGCAGTGATGGAGCGGTGACCTCGGTGGTGCTGACCGTGAGTTTGGCAGACCGTGCGACTCGCGCAGGTGTCAAACAGCAGGAGATTGAGCAGCAGTTGCGCGTTGCGCTTGCGACGCTTCCCGGCGTGCGAAGCCGAGTAGGCACCGAGGGAGACACCTATGAGCTTGTGCTCGCTGGCGAGGACAGCCGGGTGCTGGAGCTGCATGCCCGCCAGGTCGATCGGGAACTGCGTGCCATTCCCGGCCTCGGTGCGGTGAGTTCGACGGCCAGCTTGGCTAGGCCTGAACTCATCGTACGGCTTGATTTTGCTCGCGCTGCTGACCTTGGGGTCTCGGCCCAAGCCATTGCCGATACAGTGCGCATCGCGACCGTGGGCGACAGCGCAGAGGATCTCCCTAAGTTGAACTTCAGCTCGCGCCAGGTGCCGGTGATGGTGCGGCTGGCGGATGCCGCTCGGGAGGATATGGCGACCATAAAACGACTGCCTGTCCCTGGTGCTAATGGGATGGTGCCACTCGAAAGTGTGACCTCCTTCGAGTGGAGCAGCGGCCCTTCGGAAATCACCCGACACGACCGTCTACGCAACGTCAATTTCGAGGTGAGCCTGCAGGGGCGGCCTTTGGGGGAGATCGAGCAGTTCGTGCAGACATTGCCCAGCTTGCGTGAGTTGCCGCGCGGCGTTTACCAGACTACGGCGGGTGATGCAGAGGAAATGGCTGAACTTGCCACAAGCTTCGGGATTGCCATGCTGACCGGCGTGCTGTGTATCTACATGGTACTGGTGCTGCTGCTCAAGGATTTCATGCAGCCGGTCACTATTCTGGTGGCACTGGTACTCTCCATCCCCGGGGCTTTCCTGGCGTTGTTCCTGACCCAATCGCCTGTATCGCTGCCGGCCATGATCGGATTGATCATGCTAATGGGGATTGCGACGAAGAATTCGATCCTACTAGTCGACTACATCATCATCGCCCGTCAGGCGCATGGAATAGAACGCGCAGACGCCATCCTCGATGCCTGCAAGAAGCGTGTCCGGCCGATTGTAATGACCACCATTGCCATGGGAGCAGGCATGGTGCCCATTGCTTTGGGGTGGGCAGGCGATCCCAGTTTCCGGGCCCCCATGGCCTTCGTGGTCATTGGTGGGCTGATCACGTCGACGCTTTTAAGCCTGTTGGTTATTCCGGTGGTGTATAGCTACGTGGACGACGGAGTGCATGCGCTTAAATACCGAAACCTCCGGCAACGTTGATGGTTTTTCCGTTGATGTAGCCTGCGGAAGGCCCGGCGCTGTCGAAGGCTTTACGTGCGTTCTCGCCAAGGAGTTTGGGATGCACGGTATTACGGTGAACGCCGTTGCGCCTGGACCCGTCGAGACAGAGCTGTTCCTGGGCGGCAAGAGCTAAGCCGATGTTCAGCGTATGGCCTCGCTGGCGCCCGCCGGACGTTTGGGTCACCCCAACGATATCGCAGAGGTCATCGTCTTCCTCGTGTGCCGGAGGCGGGCTGGATCAACGGTCAAGTTATACGTGCGAATGGTGGCATCGCTTAAGCAAGTTCAGACACTAAATACCTCAATAACCCGTTCACGGAACCAGCGCTGTGCAGGGTGAGTATCGTTGCGGCGATGCCAGGATAGCGTGAAAGGAACCGGGTCGAGTTCGATAGGTGGGCTTCCCACATAGAGACGTTCCGTTTGACCGGAAGCTTCCACCACCCCTTCGAGAATCGTCGCGATCATATCCGACGAGGCGACAAGAGCCGGAGCGGCGTAGAGCTGCGGAAGGGTCAAAGCGAGTTGCCGCTTCAGCCCCTGCTTTGCCAAGGCTGTATCCACAACGCCGAAACGGTCGTTCTCTGGAGATACGAGAAGATGCGTCAGGGACAGGAATGTTTCGAGGTTCAGACCCTGACGAATGGCCGGGTGATCTTTACGCAGGATGCAGACAAAGCGCTCTTCAAACAGGGGAGCGCTAAGAATGCGGCCAGTTGATGTGGGCGGGACGCCGATAGTCATTTCCACTTCCCCGGCATCAAGCATTGAGATGGCATCATCCCGACTGGTGAAATTCCGTACAGCTAGCGTTATGCCCGGAGCTGCCTCGCGCAGCTTCGCCACCAGCCGCGGCAAAAACCTGAACGCCGGGTGGTCGGACAGGCCGATAGAAAGAGCGACGGTGGATGAAGAAGGATCGAACTCTTGTGTGAAATTCAGCGTGCGCTGGATTTCCGCCAGCGCATGGCTAATCGGTTCGGCCAATTCGAGTGCCCGTGGGGTCGGCTGTAGACCGTTGGTTCCGCGTACGAACAACTCATCCCGGAGCAGAGCACGAAGCCTTGAGAGCGCAGCGCTCATTGCGGGCTGCGTGCGTCCGATCCGTATCCCTGCTCGCGTGACGCTTCGCTCCACCATTAAGGCATCGAAAGCGACGAGCAGGTTGAGATCTATGCCGTGTAGATTCATGAGATGGATGTTAATGCATATCAAAAATCGATTTCAAGTATGTTCTTTGCAGCCCTAAGCTATGAAAACCCTCACAACGAGAACCTTCAAAGCGAGAACCTTCCATGATTGATTCAACCACTCAACACAAGGCCAAAGTAGCGAGCCTACCCGCTGAAGAACTCAAGGCTATCGAAACATTCTATCGCGCCTTTGAAGAAAAGCCGGAACTGCTCGACGATGCTGTCGCGGCCGATTGGCAGGATATACCGCTCGCTCCTGGTCAAATAGCAGGTCGAGACGGAATGAAACCGCTCATTGCCGACTTCAGAGCTGCGTTTCCCGATGCGAAGGTTACTATCCACGAGATCATCAGCGCTCCTGGCCGGGCCGCCGTGCGAGCCGTGATCTCAGGCACACATGAAGGCGAGTGGTTTGGCATTGCACCGACCGGCAAGACCTGCCAGCTCGCGATTCACGAATTCCACCATATCGCTAACGGCAGGTTGACCCATACCTGGCACCTTGAAGACTGGTTTGGATGGCTCAATCAGGTCGGCGCCTGGCCTGCGATTCAGCAGGAGAACACACGATGAAAGTCATCCGTATCACCGGCTATGAGGCCGAGCCGCACCTTGATGACGTCTCCAAGCCAGTGCCGGCTAGCGGTCAGGTATTGGTTCGAGTCCGGGCCGCTAGTCTCAACCCACTCGACGTCAAGCTGCAACGTGGCTACATGGAACAGTTCTTTCCCCTGACCTTTCCCTACACGCTAGGGACCGATCTCGCCGGTGTCATTGAGCAGTTGGGGACGGATGTCGAAGGGTGGGCTCTCGGCGACCAGGTGGTCGCCAGAACCAACCCGACCGCCGGAGGTGCTTTTGCAGAATACGCCCTGGTGCCGAAGGAGTTCCTTGCGAAGGCGCCTAGTACTCTACCGTTCAATGAAGCAGCCGGCATTCCGACAGCTGCCGGAACGGCCTGGCAAGCCTTGTTCGAGTCCTTCGAGCTTACTGAGGGACAGAAAGTATTGATCCATGCCGGCACGGGTGGCGTCGGAAGCTTTGCCATTCAGCTCGCTCATCGTGTCGCAGCAAAGGTCATCGCAACGGCCTCGGGCAGCGGTCTAGATATCATCCGTCTACTTGGCGCTGACATGGGCATTGATTACCGCCGCGAGGACTTCACTCGGCAGCTATCCGACATTGACGTCGTCCTCGATACGTTGGGCGGCGAAACCCAGCAACGCTCTTTCGACGTGCTGCGGACGGGAGGGCATTTGTTGTCGACCGTCATGCCACCTGATGACACTTTGGCAGCCGCTCATAACGTCACTGCAGGTTTCGTATTCCATGCTTCCGACGGCCAGCGCTTGGCGCGAGTATCGAAAGCTATCGACCAGTACGGACTACGGATCCTTGTGGATCGAACGGTACCGTTTACAGAGTTCATTCCAGCATTCCGACATCAGGCCTCAGGACGTGCACAGGGCAAAATCATCATCATATTCGATTGAGCTTGACCGCAGCCGCCAGCCCCAGCTTCGAGATTCCGGCATTATTGACGAGAGCGTCAAGATGGGAGCATTCCGCGTGAACCGCATCAGCGAGTCTATACACGTCGCCAAGAGAGGCGAAGTCCGCCTCGAAGAACCGGGCGGTTCCTCCGGCCTGTTCGACGGCATGGACAACGGCCGCTCCGCGTAACGTATCACGTCCGTGCACATGGATGGGCCCCTTACCTCGGGGGCGCTTGCGGTATTACCCGTGTTGCTTCCACTCAAGCTTCGCTGGCAATGCGATTGAGATTGTTGATTGATTCTTCCGGCAAAACCAACTGTGCGGCAGCCAAATTTTCCTGTAGATGTACTATGGATGATGTTCCAGGGATTAACAGGATGTTTGGGGATCTCTGTAACAGCCAGGCAAGAGCAACCTGCAAAGGCGATGCCTGCAACGTTTCTGCTTCTTGTTGCAGAATTGTAGACTGCAGCGGTGTAAAGCCTCCTAAGGGGAAGAAAGGGACATAGGCAATTCCATCCTGTGCAAGCTGCTCGATGAGAGCATCGTCATGTCTGTGGGCAAGGTTGTAATGGTTCTGCACACAGACGATAGGCGCAATGGCGCGGGCCTCTTCGATTTGCTTTTCGGTAACATTGCTGACACCCAAATGGCGAATAAGCCCTTCTTGCTGTAGTTCTGCAAGTACTGAAAAGGGTTCAGAGATGGAACCTTCAGCCGGACCGTGCGCAGAAAACATTGCCCGCAAGTTCACCACCTCTATCTGCTCCAAGCCTAGATTAATCAGGTTGTCGTGGACTGCCTGGGTAAGCTCAGCCTTAGAGAAGGCCGGAAGCCAGTCACCTTTGTCGTCACGCCGGGCGCCGATTTTTGTGACAAGCGTTAACTCCTTGGGATAGGGATGCAAGGCCTCCCGAATGATTCGGTTGGTGATGTGGGGGCCATAGAAGTCGGACGTATCAATATGATCCACACCGTATTCCACGGCTGCTCTAAGTAGGGCAATGGCGCTCTCTTTGTCCTTCGGCGGGCCAAATACGCCGGGGCCGGCCAGTTGCATTGCGCCATATCCCATGCGCTTGATCTGCCGATCACCTAATTTAAAGGTGCCTACCTGTTCGATGTCGTTCATGAAAGTCTCCTGTTTTTGATTTCCGTCACAAGGGCATAAACACGGCACTGCCTTCAGCTTTCTCCTTGCTCACCACGCACAATGGCCGCCCGCTCCTGGGGATTACGCCGTCGCAGGGATGTCTGGGCGATCGCCAGCGGGACATAGGCCGCTCCCTCCAGCGGCGCCACATCAACGCCCGGTGGGACTATCTCGTCGATCCGGTCGAGGATTTCATCGCTCAAATGCACCTCCGCGCCGGCGAGCAGGTCGTCGAGTTGCTTGGGCGTGCGGGGGCCGATGAGAGCGGATGTAATCGCCGGATGCGTCACGACGAAAGCCAGTGCCATGTGGGTCAACGACAGGCCTGCATTTTCGGCCAGCGGGATGAGCTGCTCGACAGCGTTGAGGCTGGCTTCGTCGGACATCGCCTTGGGGAAATATTTCGTGCGCAGCGAGTCCGGTTGCTCTCCACCCTTGCGGTATTTGCCTGTGAGCATACCCTTAGCCAGCGGGCTCCAAGCCATCGCTCCCATGCCATAACGCTGGCAGATGGGCAGCACCTCCCGCTCGATCGAACGGTTGAGAATAGAATAGGGCGGCTGCTCAGTGCGGAAACGTGCCAGCCCGCGTCGCTCGGCGACCCATTGCGCCTCCACGATGGCGGAAGCAGGAACGGTCGAGGCACCGATGGCTCGCACCTTACCCTCGCGCATCAGGTCGGTGAGAACCGACAGCGTTTCCTCGATGTCGGTATCCGGCGCCAGCCGATGAATCTGATAAAGGTCGATATGGTCGGTCTGCAGGCGGCGCAGCGAGTCTTCGACCGCGCGGGTCAGCCAACGCCGCGAGCCACCCCGGCGGTTGGGGTCGTCCCCCATCGGGAGAGACGCCTTGGTGGCAAGGACGACATCGTCTCGCCGCCCCTTCAGTGCCTTGCCGACGATTTCCTCGGACTCGCCCTGGTGATAAGCGTCGGCGGTGTCGATAAAATTGATGCCGAAATCGAGTGCCTTGTGGATCATGCCGACGCATTCATCGTGATCGGCATTGGCGATTCCCCCGAACATCATCGTGCCCAGGCAGTAGGGGCTGACCTGGATGCCGGTACGGCCAAGTTGACGATATTGCATGGTGTTCTCCTCGTATGATGGCAACGGTGCAGGTGAATCATGTTCACAACAGTCGCGGGAGAGATCCCCGCTGCAGAGCGCCTCTGGCATCTGCCATGAGTCGAGTATGGCAAGCCGAAACAGGATGCACTACAATAAATCGTCCGTATTTAGTTTGCAGGTGTCCTGTGTTGCTCGATCCGCTTGCCCAGGTAGTCACGCTCCTTCAACCCGCTACCCCGTTTTCGAAACGGGGTAGCGGCGCCGGTCGTTGGAGAGTTCTCCGCACAGAGGTCGGGCGCCCTTTCTATTGCGCCATTCTTGAGGGAGCATGCCGTCTCAAAGCCGACGGGCACGACGAGATCGCCCTCGAAGAGGGGGATTTCGTGCTCCTCCCCTCCGCCTATAACTTTTCAATGTCGAGCCACTCGCCCACGACCCCCGAAGACATCGTTCATACCTCCATCGTGTTACCCGATGGCGAACACAGGGTCGGCAACCCAAACGACTCTCCCGATGTCCGCTTTCTGGTGGGTTACTGTGTCTTTCGCTCCCCGGATGCGGCTCTGCTTTCGTCGCTGCTCCCCAAGCTTGTACACGTTCGGGGAGTGGATCGGCTGGCCACTCTCATGCAACTCGTCGGCGATGAAGCGCGTGCGCAACGGCCGGCGCGGGATGTGGTTCTGGAACGCCTGCTGGAAGTCCTGCTCATCGAGGCCCTTCGCTCTGACGGTAAGACGGACACCTCGCCTGGGCTACTGCGCGGCCTTACCGACGAGCGGATTGCGATTGCAATCCGCCGGATACATGAGAGTCCCGACCGCCCCTGGACGGTTGCACAGCTTGCAAACGAAGCGACACTCTCCCGCTCCGCGTTTTACGAACGGTTTGGTCGCGCGGTGGGCATGGCGCCAATGGAGTACCTGCTCGCCTGGCGCATGGCGTTAGCCAAGGATTTGCTGCGCAGAGAAAAAGCCAGTATCGCTGACGTCGCCGAACGGGTTGGCTACAGCTCCGCCAGCACCTTTAGTGTCGCCTTCGGCCGTCATGTTGGGCTTCCGCCTGCCCGCTATGCTCGGGACACTTCGTTTGACAGGCTGCTACAGGTCGAAGCCGATAGCTCACCGGAGACCGGATCCATTGCTTGAGCCGAAACTCTCAGGCAAGCAATCGCGGGCGGTCGGCTGAGCTTTCACCTTTAGGATCCCAATCCACCATCGACTCGAGTTGCTTCGACTAAATGATCTAATTCAGCTTGTGCTAGCGAAGGTGGCAGATGGCAGATGGGTTCCCCCTCCAACGGATATGACCGCGGAGCGCTCAGGCGTTAGTGCATGACGAAGATTGAAAAAGGTGTGTGTCTGGAACGTTCGGCATATCGGCGAGCAGCGCAAGCGCGGTCGAGCTCAAGGGATATCGTACCTTGCGTTGATAGGCTTCTACGATCTCGGCGAGCACGGACACGGCAAGCGATGAAGCATCGCGCATGGAAGGTATCAATCCGACGGGCCCGCGGATGCGGTGAGTTTGTCTCTTGGTAAAACCGATTGTCTGAAGCCTCTCACAGCGCCGCGCATGGGTAGCTTTGCTGCCAATGGCGCCAATATAGAAGGCGGGGCCTATGAGCGCTTGGGCGAGGAGCGTTTCCTCCCAGTCCACGTCATGGACGGCGAGCAGAAACGCCGTCCATGGATCATCGTCCAGCTTGGGAAGCGCCGAAGGAACCGTCAGCGTCGTAACGCGCTCGATTCCTAACCGTTGGGCATCCTGGGCTTCGGCAGCATCGCGGAGTTGCAGCTCGGTGTGGATGCCGCTTGCCGTCGCCAGCCGGGCAAGCGCTAGACTATCGGCGCCGCGCCCGGCGATGCGCAGTCGGAGCTTGGGTATGTACTGAAAAGACAGAGCACCTGGGGTGGGAAGATGTCCCAATCCGAGCGAGCCCGAGTCAGAAAGCGTGATCGATACCGGCTGGCGCGAGGCGAGCTGATCATGGCAGGCACGCAGAACACTGGCCTGGGTGTTGGGAAGTACGCAAACATCAATGGCACCACCGCAGGGTAGCGGCAAATCGATGAACGGTGAGCCCTTGCCGTACCTCAGGCGTTTGACCCGCCCCGTGCTAAGCGCTTGCCGCGCATGATTGGCCACATCCGCGTCGATGCACCCGCCTGAAATGTAGCCGCAACGGCCACCCGTGGCGGACACGGCCATCAGGGCGCCCGGCATGCGCACGGCGCCACCTTCCGTCGCGGTCACGATAACGAGAGCTGTCTTGCTTTCTCTGCGCCAATCGAGCCACTGTCCAAGGACATCCTGTGCGTGTTCCAGGTACATGGTAGGCCTCATCAATCTGTGGTCGGCTGCGCTAACCCTGAACATGATCGGAAAGCGGCAGGTGGCGGATTCGTTGCTGCGTAGCGGCAAATAGCGCGTTGGCCAGCGCCGGGGCGAGCGGGGGAGTGCCCGGCTCACCCACGCCGCCTAGCGGCGAGCCGATATCGACGATGCTCACCGTCACGGCTGGTGCCTCCCCGATGCGGAGCAACGGATAGTCGTGAAAGTTCGACTGCTCGGCGTGGCCGTCACGGATCGTCACCTTCTGCCTCATGGCTGCTCCGAGCGCATCGATGACGGCGCCCTGTAGTTGCGCTTCCACCTGGCCCGGATTGATCGCGCGTCCGCAGTCGATAGCGGCATGGACACGTTCCACCTGAATACCTTCATCGTCAGCCCGAGCCTCGACTACCTGGGCAACATAGGAGCCGTAGCTTTCTACCACGGCCAAGCCGCGCGAGATTCCCTCTGCCGCAGGCTCGTGCCAATGCGACATCTCGGCGACCCGGTCAAGGACGGCGAGCATCCTCGCCTGATCGGTGCAGTGGCTTCTGCGAAACTCCAGCGGATCGCGGCCCGCTGCTGCAGCGCATTCGTCCATGAAGCTTTCAAAGAAGAAGCCGTTGAAGGAGTGGGCGATCGAACGCCAGGGGCAAAGCGGGATTGGCAGGTCGACCACGGCATGATCCACGACAAAATTGGGGATGACGTAGCGCATGTCCGACAGGCCGCCGAGCGAGAAGGGATCGAAGTTGGCGAGATTGCCCGTCGACTGCGCCCGCTGCTCCGGATCAATGCCGTATTCGCGGCCCATTTGCGGCCCGGAGACGCGAATGCGCATGCCGGTGATCTGGCCGGCCTCGTTCAGAACCGCCCGGAAGCGACACATCATCGTCTGGCGATACTGGCCCTGCTGAACATCATCCTCGCGCGCCCATAGCACCTTGACCGGCCGACCATCGACGGCGCGGCTGGCAAGCGCTGCCTGAAGGGCGATCTCGCCGTGGGTCTTGCGCCCGAAGCCACCACCCAAATAGGTGGTATTGATGAAAAACTGGTCAGCCGGTATCTGCATCGCATTCTCGAGCGTCATGCGCACGATGTCCTGGCCCTGCGTGCCGATCCATAGTTCTGTTCGTTCCTCGGTGGACTCGGCCGTGCAGTTGATCGGCTCCATGCTGGCATGAGTCAGAAACGGCACCGAGTATTCGGCCTCGACGACCTGACCGTCGTCCGACAGGGTTGCCTCGGCCTCGCCCCGCAGCGTGGTGATAGGGACATCGGTTCGATCCAGTCCCTGGCGAAGCATTGCATTTATCTCATCGGAGGAAAGCGTATCCGCCGGTGTTCGTGTGAAGGTGATATCCAGGGCATCGGCTGCTTGTTTGGCCTGCCACCAGGAGTCGGCAACCACCACCATGCCGCGTGGCACGCTAACCACGGCGACAACGCCCGGCATCCCGGAGACGCTGCTCTCATCGAATGTCTCGACATCGGCGGAAAAGACCGGGGCGAGTCTGACGGCGCCATACAGCATGCCTTCGCGCTCGACGTCTATCCCGTATACGGCTTTGCCTGTCACCTTTGCCGGGGTATCGAGACGCGCTACCTTGCGCCCGGTCAGCGTGCGTTCGCTATCGGGTCGGAGGGTTGGATCCTCAGGCATCGGCAGCGCCATGGCGTCTTCCACCAGGTCACCGAAGGGAATCCTTCGGCCGCTGTCGGCGTGGACAATGAAGCCGTTCTCGGCGTGCAAGGCTGCCGCTGCTACGTCTAGACGCTCGGCCGCCGCCTGGGTCAGCATTTGCCGTGCCTGGGCGGCCGCGCGGCGCAGCGGGTCGTGCCAGAAACGGATGCCGAACGAACCCACAGAACGCATCTGGCCGATGAATGGAATTCTGTAGTCGTCGGAGAGCTTATTCGGCATGCCGACAGTAATACTCGACCAATCGGCGCCCAACTCCTCGGCGAGAATCTGGGCCTGGCCCGTGTGGGTGCCCTGGCCCATTTCGCTCGTGGGTAGCAGGAAGGTCACCTGGCCGCTCGTGTCGATGCGGATATAAGCGTGCGAAAGGAGTGAATCCTCTTCCTCTTGTGCCCAGGCTGTGGGTAGACGAAGGGGAATGATGAGCGCGGCGCCTGCCACTAAGGTACCGCCTAGAAAGGCGCGACGGCTAAAGGATAAATGATGTGTTTTCATTGTTGACCTGTCCTTTCCATAAGCCTTGAGGGAACACGGCGCCGGTTAGCTTTCGGTGACACGGTGTATGGCCGCCCGGATGCGCACATAGGTGCCGCAACGGCAAAGATTGCCGCTCATTGCGTCATCGATCTGCGCATCGGTAGGGCGCGGATTACGCGCCAGAAGCGCAGCGGCGCTCATGATCTGACCCGACTGGCAGTAGCCGCATTGCGGGACGTCAAGCTCCACCCAGGCCTGCTGGACGGGGTGTGAGCCATCTTCGGACAACCCTTCGATCGTGGTGATGGATCTGCCTTCGGCGCCAGATAACGGGAAAACACAGGCACGCACCGGCTCACCATCCACATGCAGCATGCACGCACCGCATTGCGCGACGCCGCAACCGAACTTGGTGCCGGTGAGTTTTAGTTGCTCCCGGATCACCCAGAGAAGCGGTGTATCCGGCTCGGCGGGATCGTGAATGCTGTCATGACTGCTTCTCCTTGGCCTCATTTCGGGTCGTAACATGGCAGGGTCGTTGGCTCTTCTCGATTGCCTTAGAGGCAGCAGTTGGCTTCGACCATGGCTGCGTTATCTTTTTAACAACTTGCTGGAGACAAGGCTTGCCAGTGCCTGCGCAAACCTTGCCTTTTCCTGCAGCGTTCGTGAAAAGCCTTTTTCGTCATGCTGAGTTCAGGCCGAAGGGTAGACCAAATGAGGGGTATTCACCCCACAGGTTCGAGAATCACAAAACGCAAACCCGCTCACTGAAAGCTTTCCCACTTAGAAGTCGAACGTGACGACGCCTGTTCCAAGCGTCATGGGGAGGGCGTTGGCATGGGTCTGGTGATCCATCAGGGGCGTTTCGGCACGTGCTACTGTCGCCCGTGCATTGGGCGCAAGCGGAACAGACAGGATTTGTCCGCCCGGTTTGCCACGTTGTCCATTCGTCAGGAACCACAGGTTACCGTCGCTGCCCTCGAACACATGGCGAATACGGCCGTACTCGCCGGTGTAGTGCGCGGTGGCTACGGGATTACCCTCGGCATCGTTGATCACCGACCACAACCGCTGGCCAGTCAGCCCGGCAATGAAAAAGGTGCCGTCAATGTAGGTAAGTCCACTCGGGCCCATTTCCTGCGTACGCCATTGGACGACTGGGTCGATGTATGCCAGCTGTTCCCCTCGGCCCTCGACGAACGGCCAACCGTAGTTTCCACCCGGCTCAATTCGATTGAGCTCATCCCAGGCATCATCCCCGAATTCGGTTGCCCATAGCTGCCCGTTTTCATCCCACGCCAGCCCCTGAGGATTGCGGTGTCCAAGTGAATAGACATGGGAGCCTTCGATTGGATTGTCGGTCGGGATACTGCCGGTCGGCGTCATACGCAGGATCTTGCCGCCGAGCGAGTTGGGATTCTGGGGGAGATTGGGATTGCGTGTATCGCCCACTGTGGCATAGAGCATTCCATCCGGTCCAAACGCGATTCGTCCACCGTTGTGGCTGCGTCCGCCGGGCAATCCATCAAGGACGATCTGGTTATCAGCGAGTACTCCCGCGGCATACCGCATCCGCACGATGCGATTGCCTGAGGCCGTACTATGGTAAGCGTAAACCCATACGTCTGCGCCTTCTTTGAGCACTGCGAGCCCCAGCATTCCGCCATCCCCTCTGGCTACTACGTTGGGCACGATACCGGCAGATCGCAGCGCCCCGTCTGGCTGCAAAGCGACAATCTCCCCATCGTCACGCTGGCTGATGAGTACCTCGTGGCCCACGGGTACGGCGGACCAGGGCATATTGAGCCCCGAGGCAATCTCGAGAGGCGTACCCACAGGCAATACACCTGTTACCGGAGAACCGGTCGAGTTCGGCGCTTGGGCATGAGCGCTGAACGAGGCCACGAACGCTATGGCAGCGAGTAGGATGAACATCAGAACGATCATGGAAAAGCGAACTGCAGTTGCCACTAGCGTGCTTCTACCGAACATTTCATACCGCATGGAAGCAGCAATGCTTCTATTGTCGAAATATTGAAACTTCATAGTCGACACTCCCGTCTCGGTGCGAATTGGTCGCACTTTACCGCGGCTTTGTCTTACTGGTGTGTCGTACCCGTATCAGTTCGTCGCAACGTGTGGCGCCCTGTGATATTTCGCTCGCAACGTCAGCTACCGCGGAGAAAGCCTTGTGACAATTTGCTACCAACGCGGCACACTTACGCGACAAATCTATCGTATTAATAGTGCCCCGCATCGCGTCTCACTCGGAACTCTCCAGGCTGGCCTTGATCGTCGTGCTCCCGCTACAGCATGCCGTGGCTGACCCGACGGCAAGGTGAGGCGACGATGGGCCCATCAACGTCCAAGTTGACGCCGGGGTAAGCGAAGACCAATCTACGAGAATGACTCCTGATGTGGCTTCGCAACGCTACGATGAGCTAGCCAAGAGGACAGGCCAGAGTGTCGACTGAGGTAAGATTCAGCCTTTTCGGCGGAGGGTAGGGGAATGCAAGACGCCACACATGTAGTCGTCGTTGACGATCATAATGATATACGGGATCTGGTGCGGGAGTATCTTGAGTATCAAGGTTACAAGGTCAGCGTAGCGGAAGGGGGGGCGACCCTACGGCGAATCCTCGCGCGACAGACGGTCGACCTGATCATTCTCGATGTCATGATGCCCGGTGAGGACGGTATCTCGCTATGCCGGGAGGTTCGGGCATCCGGAGATATTCCTATCATATTTCTGACTGCGATGGCCGAAGATACAGATCGTATCGTCGGTCTTGAGCTTGGCGCGGACGATTACTTGGTTAAGCCATTCAATCCGCGTGAGCTTCTTGCTCGAATTAGAGCCGTCCTCCGTCGTGCCACCAGCTCTACGCCGACGGGTACTATTTTCAATCGTAGGATAGTGCGCATCGGACATTGGAAACTCGATTTAGGGCGCCAGGAGATCTTCGGTGACGATGGTGTTGGCGTTCCTCTCAGTACAGCAGAATTTCGTCTTCTCAAGGTTTTCATTGAGCGACCTGGGTTAATACTCAGCCGAGAGCAGCTTCTTGATCTGACGGTTGGGAGGACAGCCGACATCTTTGACCGCAGCATTGATAACCAAGTTAGCCGTCTGCGGAAGAAGATTGAGGAGAATGCCAAGAATCCGTCGATCATCAAAACCCATTGGGGCGGTGGCTACAGCCTGTGTACTGAGGTCGTGTTCGAATGATTCGTCTTTGGCGTAAAAGCTTGGCTATACAAATCATCGGGCTAACGCTAGCGGCGTTAATCGTCTCCCAGGCGTTTACCTTCCTTATTTCCATGGATGAGTACACCAAAAAGTTCGATGCAGGGGTAAAAGCTGAATTTATCAGCCGAGCGTCATCCGTGACCCGCTTGGTGGAATCGCTATCGCCGCCATTGAGAGAGCAGGCTCTGCGCGCAAGTGAAGGCAGTTATTTAAGATACTGGTTGACCGACAGCGACCCTGCGGATCCTAATGCCTGGAGATTGGTGGCCCTCTCCCAGCTTTCCCGGCCTTTGGATAGCGCCGTCGATCCAAACGGAACATTAGGATGGGCTGGGTCTCCCCATCCGAAATTACCAAACGTCGACGAAGTGGTCACTGCAAACGCCGATGACCCATGGTGGACTCCAACGCCCTATTTGTGGATGCTGTCGCAGCCAACCAAGGTGCTCCAGTTTTCAGGCAGTCTTGGGTATGGGTACAAGGCGCAACTGGGTGACGGGCGTTGGTTGAATGCGGCCTTTTACCAGCACGATAAAGGTAGTTTGTGGACATCCAAGCCTCTGATTTCGCTTGGGCTTACTGCTATCATGCTCGCTTTGATCAGCATTTTTATAGCAAGCCGTATCGCCCAACCACTACGAAATCTGGCCACAGCCGCTGAAGCTTTAGGTCGAGGGCAAAACCTGCCGCCATTGTTGGAAGAGGGGCCAGAAGAGATCAGGCGCACAGCTCAATCCTTCAATAAGATGCAAAGCCGTCTACATCGTTTCGTAGAGGATCGGACGAAGATGCTTGCAGCGATTGGCCATGATTTACGGACGCCGCTGACCTCGCTTCGGTTAAGAGCCGAATTCGTCAACGACGAAGATATCCAGCGCAAAATGATAGTGACGATTGACGAGCTACAGTCGATGACGGAAGCCGCGATTTCGTTTGCGCGTGGAGAGTCGATTAAAGAGGAAACGCGCACCATTGATCTGGAAGCGCTTGTGGGGAGTATTTGTGACGACCACGCTGATCTGGGACATCCGGTCACCCATGTCGAGAGCGTTAAGATGAAGTACCGTTGTCGACCAGATAGCCTTCGCCGCGCGTTAAGAAATCTGGTCGAGAACGCGGTGCGTTATGGGGGGGAGGCAAAAGTGTCTCTTCGGGAGACTCCTTCCACGGTTGATATCGTCGTTGAAGACCGTGGGCCGGGGATTCCGGACGACATGAAAGAGAAGGTTTTCGCACCTTTTGTCCGGCTTGAAACGTCGCGAAACAGACAGACCGGAGGCATCGGTCTCGGCCTCTCGATAGTGCGCGCAGTCGCGCGGCAGCACGGGGGAGATATCTCGTTTTTCAATGGCGAAGCCGGTATGCAAGCCATCATCTCGCTTCCCAGGGAAGGCAGTGTAGACGCAGCGCCAGTGCGAAAAGAGCGTATCTGGCGACTCAAAAAAACTTCACGATCCGTGCAAAGTGCTCACTCACCGAAATAGCCTGTTTCTTGCCCTGACACTCCAGTAACCCATGCCCAATATGGCAAGGCAAACTCATCACATTGTTTATTGTGATTTAGCGTTAGTGGCACAGTTTGCTACAAAATAACCAAAACTACGGCATATCATGGACACAACCATCACCTACCATCCTCGTTGTCGCTGCAGAGCTTAGTTAGCTCGGCACCGTAATCTCTAGCATAGAGCGAGGACAACATGCCGACACTACCAATGCACCGCTTGAGCAAATTGGCTCCGTACTTTCTCAGCGTTCTGCGAATCTTTGCCGCTGGGTCTTTCCTGACACATGGGACGATGAAGCTTTTCAGCTGGCCTGCTCCTTTCGAGTATCCCCTTAACCCCATGCTTTATACCGCAGGCATCCTGGAGGTAGTGGGCGGGTTGTTGCTATTAATGGGTCTGTTCTCGCGACCAACGGCCTTCTTACTTTCTGGTTTAATGGCATTTGCCTACTTTATCGCGCACAGCTCGAACAGCTTCTTTCCTGTTCTCAACCACGGTGAAGCGGCCATGCTTTATTGCTTCATCTTTCTCTATATTAGTGCCGCAGGCCCAGGCGTTTGGAGCTTTGATGCTTCGCGAGCGCAAAGTCGGGTGGGGTGAGACCGCTGTTTGAAACCATCCCCTCATGCCATCCCTTCATGATAAGTTCCAGCTGAAATGCGGGAGGAATCCTATGAACTCGCTCAAACAGGCTGTCCGGGCTTATACCAGCCGCTACGCCGACAACCGTGGTATGGCGCTAACCCCGGTGCCGGGGTTACGAATGATGTGCCTCAAGGCGCCATCTGGCGACCTGCATTCGGTTTACAGGCCGCTGATATGCCTGGTTCTGCAGGGTGCGAAGCGCTTGATAGTGGGGAATGAGGAACGGGTTTTTTCTAGCGGGCAGTCCGTCCTCGTTAGTGCTGACATGCCGGTCATCGGACGGGTCGTGCAAGCAAGCCAGAGCGAGCCCTATCTGGCGATCGCAGTCGAACTGGAGGTAGCGCTCTTGCGCGAACTCACGGCCCATATCGATACCCCCCGCCCGCAGCGCTCTTCAGAGATGCCTACGCTATTCGCCGTCGACACCGAAGCCGCACTGCTCGATTGCGCATCACGGCTGATGCACCTGTTGGATCGCCCCGAAGCGGCGCCGCTCTTGAGCCCAGGAATCATGCGGGAGCTGCACTATTGGCTCCTGTCTGGGCCTCACAGTAATGCTTTGCGGACGCTGGCAGACCCGGACAGCCACGCGAGCCGTCTCGCCGACGCCATATCGATCCTCAGGGCCGAGTACCGCTCGCGCTTATCCGTGGAGCGGCTGGCGGCGGAAGCTAGCATGAGCCTCTCGTCATTTCACAAGCACTTCAAATACATGACCTCGCTGACGCCCGGACAATACCAGAAGCGGCTGCGCCTGGTCGAAGCGCGCCGCCTGATGCTAGAGGAAGGTTCCTCAGCCAGCAAAGCCGCCTTCGAAGTGGGCTACGAGAGTGCCTCGCAGTTCACCCGCGACTACGGCCACCTGTTCCAAGTGCCGCCGAAGCGCGACGTGCTGCGCGGCCGAAGCGCTACGGAACGTCAAGTCCCAACGGTGTGATCTACGGTCTTCTCCCAGCGCGACTGGTGCCACCACCTCCGTCACTCTTTCAAAGCACGTCTTCGATGCGGATGGGCAGTTTCCGTATGCGCTTGCCGGTTGCGTGGTAAATCGCGTTGGCGATCGCGGGTGCCGTTCCGAGCATGACGAGTTCGCCCATTCCCTTGACGCCGACCGAGTTGACCAGCGTATCGGGCTTGTCGATCAGACCGACATCGATCTCGCCGATGTCGGCATTCACCGCCATGACGTAATCAGCAAGGTCGTCATTGAGATATCCGGCATAACGCGGATCGATCTCGCTCTGCTCCCGGAGGGCAGTACTGAAGCCCCAGACCACGCCGCCATGCATCTGACCTTTCGCGGTCCTGGGGCTGACGACCCGTCCGACGTCGGCGATGCTTACGGCGCGTGGCATACGCAGATGCCGCGTTCGCGGGTCGATATGGATCTCGACGAACTGCGCGATATAGCTCATAGAGGTGAAGCCGGGATATTCCGAACCCGCCCCCGCTCGGTTGCCGGTTCTGAAGGCTTCGAGGGCGGAGGCGTCCTGCCCAGGGGCGAGCTGCGATGCGGTCACCTCGATGTATGGGCGTTTCAGACGCGACAGCTGCTCGTGCAGATTACCCGCCGGCGGGGGCGATCCCGCCAGTAACTTCTCGAAGCGGACCCGCAGGGCCTCTACAGCCTTTATCGTCGCCGGGATAATGCTGGCTGTGCCGCGCTCTCCGACCGTGGCCATCTGCGGCCCCACCGATGTATCTCCCATCAGGATCTCGATCCTATCCGGGTTGACGTCAAGCCCTTGGAGGATCGTATTCGCGACGGCGGTGCGAATCCCTTGCCCCATTTCATGGCCCGAACTGGTGATCCGAGTCGTGCCATCCGCCCGGACCCTGAGTGTTGTCTCTGCAGCGGATCCTGATGCTCCGAAGATACCGCAGGCGACACCGAATCCCACCAGAGTGCCATCTTCCAGCCGCATCGAGCCGGGTTTTGGGGTGCGCCGGCTCCAGTCGAAGCGGCGCGCGCCCTCCCTGAGACAGTCGTTCAGAAAATGCGGCGCGAGCGGCTGCCCGGCGATAATGTCAGTCGTGGCCTCATGGTCGAGACGCAGCTGTACCGGATCCACGCCCAGTCTGTAGGCCATTTCATCGATCGCGCTTTCCAAGGCGAACCCGGCCGAAAATGGGTGTGTTCCCCGGGTATGACGTGGCATGTTACGGTCGATATGGACATCCCCAGCCGTCGCGCGAAGGTTTTCGATGGCGTAGAGTCGGGCGATATCCTCATGATAGCCGCTCGACCGGAAGCCGCCGTCGGGCCAGTTCTCCTGCACCACATCGTAGTTAAGCGCGGTGAGGCGCCCTTCGCTGTTGGCGGCAAGTCGGATGTGGTGGATGCTGCGTGGCCGGAAGGTGGCGATATGAAAAAGCTGCCCGCGTGGCGTAACGAGCTTGACCGGACGCCTGGTTAACCTTGCGGCTTCGGCGACCAGAGCCGTCTGCAGTTTAGGCGGGGACTTCTGCCCAAAGCCACCGCCGACATAGTCGGATCTGATGGTGATGGCCTCACTGGAGATTCCCAAGGCTTCCGCGAGGGCATTTCTGGCGCTCGCGGAATTCTGGCAACCCTCGTAAATCGTCAGCCGTCCCCCGGACCACCGCGCGACAGTGCCGAACAATTCCATGGCATTGTGGTGCTGGACCGGCGTTTCGAAGGTGCCCTCGACGATCTCGACGGCGTGCCGGAATTCGGTATCGACATCGCCCGTTTCAAAACCCTCGGAGGAAACGACCGAGGCGTTAGGGCTATCCATCAGCGGAACGAAAGACGCGGCCTCATAGGTTGCGGTGACGGCCTCTGCTCCCTCGATGGCAGCCTCGAGCGTCTCGGCAATCACCATCGCGATGGGTTGGCCCAGATAATTGATTTGGGGAGAAAGCGTTGGAAAATCCCCCAGGGATAGGATCTGTACCACCCCGCTGATTTCAGCCGCCGGCGTGATATCGATATGGCTTACCGTCCCTTTGGCAATCGTGGCTGGGACGAGCATGGCGTGGAGGATGTCGGGGAAAATCATATCGGCCCCGAACGGCGTCTGACCAAGCACCTTGCCTCTGGCATCGGTCCGGGCGATGTCGGAAAATACTTTTGCAGGCATTACGCACTCCTTTCCGCAGCAGTGATGAGCGCATCGGCGACGACTCTGGCACCGAGGTCCATCTTGAAGGCATTGTGTCGGCCGGGGCTGGCCTCGGCGAAGGCGGCACGCCCGGCCTCGAGTGCCCGTTCGGGGGTCAGGGACGCACCGCTCACAATTCGCTCCGCGGCGCTGGCCCGCCATGGCGTGGTGGCGACACCGCCCAAGGCAATGCGAGCGCTGCGGGCGGTGTTTCCCTCCATCTCGACCGCGACAGCGGCGGAAACCAGTGCAAAGGCATAGCTCTCGCGGTCACGAATCTTGTGGTAGGTGGATGCGCGCCCCGCCGGGGTTTTATGCACGGTGATGGCTGTTACCAACTCGCCCGGCTCGAGATTGAATTCCCTGTGAGGCGTCTCCCCAGGCAGCCGATAGAAGCCTGCGATCGGGATGTTGCGCGTACCATCTGGCCCGAAAACCTCTATCACGGCGTCCAGTGCGGTCAGCGCCACCGGCCAGTCCCCGGGCGCCACTGCGGTACATGCCCGGCTGGTGCCGAGTACGGCTTGGGTACGGTCGAGCCCCTCGATAGCGGCACAGCCGGATCCGGGTTCTCGCTTGTTGCAAGGATAGACACCCACCATGGAAGATGACCCCGCGCCATTGCGGAAATACATGCAGCGGGTGCGCTGCAGCAGATTGCCGCCCACCGTGGCCATGTTGCGCAATTGCTGCGAGGCGGCCTTGAGCAGGCTTTCGGCCAGGACCGGATACTCATCGCGCACCACCGGCGTACGCGCCACATCCGACATCAGAGCGCCGCCACCGAATCGCAGGACATCGCCATCCGTTTCAATCGCGTCCAGCCCTTCGATGCGGCTCACATCGATCAGGTGCGCCGGGTGCTCGATACCCAGCTTCATGAGGTCGTAGATATTGGTGCCGCCCGCAATATAGCGGGCGGCACCGTCAGCCTGGACGAACTGCGCGACTGCTGCATCCGCCGACTCAGCGATGGTGTAATTCAATTCCCGCACGGTCAGCCCTCCATCGTTTCGGCGGCTTGCGCGACGGCTGCGAGAATGCCGACATAAGCGCCGCAACGGCAGATGTTCCCGCTCATGAATTCGCGGATCGCGTCGGGGTCGGTTGCCTCCCCCTGGGTGACACAGGCGACAGCCGACATGATCTGCCCGGGAGTGCAGTACCCGCATTGAAGCGCATCGTGGTCGATGAAAGCCTGTTGAATAGGGTGCAGTTCCTCACCTCTCACAAGCCCTTCGATCGTGGTGACCTGCCGTCCATCGATTTTGGCCGCCATGGTGAGGCAGGAGGCAACGGGACGCCCGTCCAGATGAACGGTGCAGGTGCCACATTGGCCGTGGTCGCAGCCCTTTTTGGTTCCGGTCAACGCCAAGCGATCACGCAGAAGGTCCAGTAGTGACGCTCGCGCATCTATCTCCATGGCGATCGGCTCGCTATTTACCTGAAATGCGATGTGGGTTGTCATACCGTTTTCGGGGCTTGGAACGGGAAGTCGCTTCTGAGCTTCAGCCTGAAGAGGGACCAGGCCGGTCGCTCGAAGAGGTGCCAGGCTGGCAGCCGTTACGCCAGCGCCAACACCGAGTACCGTGCGGCGACTCACCTGGGGTAGGGTATCGCTGTTGGCATTCGGGCCCTTAACTGAATCCGCCACTGTCATCTCTCCTTTATTGCAATAGAAGCGTTAACAATGAGTTTTTAACAATTCAGCCGCGAAAGAGCTTGCCATCCAGTCTGTAAAACTTGCCTGTTCCTGCGCTATTTACTGTTTTTGGGGTGGGCAATGGGAGGGATCACTGTTCATTCGTGAATATGCACGGTTGCCGTCGTTAAAACGCGACGCTCTGGGATTAACAGACGATCAGGAGAGATATAAGGTTGCGGCTTGAAACCGAGGCCTGCAAATGTGGACGTGCAATAAGCTTAGCGTTAGGCAAGAAGTGTTGCCTGCATCGCCTTTAATGGCCAGGGCGCCTGGAGTCAGTGCCCTACGCAGCTCTCCTGCTGGGTGTCTTCGTAGATCGGCGTCGTGGGTGTGCGATCCAGTCCTTCAGAAAAGTGGGTGGCAGGAAGGTTACCAGGCCGCTTGTGTCAATGCGGATATAAGCGTGCGAAAGGTCCTCTCGTGCCCAGGCCGTGGGTAGACGAAGGGGAATGATGAGCGCGGCGCCCGCCACTAAAGTGCCGCCTAGAAAGGCGTGACGGCTAAAGGATAAATGATGTGTTTTCATTGTTGACCTGTCCTTTCCATAAGCCTTGAGGGAACATGGCGCCGGTTAGCTTTCGGCGACACGGTGTATGTGCGCATCGGTAGGGCGCGGATTGCGCACCACCGCAACCGAACTTGGTACCGGTGAGTTTCAATTGCTCCCGGATTACCCAGAGAAGCGGTGTGCCAGGCGATCGTGAATGCTGTCATGACTGCTTCTCCTTGGCCTCATTTCGGGTCGTAACATGGCAGGGTCGTTGGCTCTTCTCGATTGCCTTAGAGGCAGCAGTTTGCGTTATCTTTTTTAATAAGTTGATGGAAACAATACTTGCCAGCACCTGCGCAAACCTTGCCTTTTCCTGCAGTGTGCGTGAAAAGCCTTTTTCGTCATGCTGAGTTCAGGCCGAAGGCAGGAGTGATGCAGATGAGCTCGCTTAAACAGGCGGGCGAAGCTCATGTCCCACGCTAGTGTTTATAGTGCGACTCGCGGCGGAAGCAGAAGTGATCTTCTACTCGTTTTACAAACACGTTAAGCCCACGGCTGCGTGGACGCTGGTGGCAATAACTGAAATGACTTCGCCTAATCGAAGCACCGTTAGCCTGGATTCATAGCCGCAAATATTTCTTCGTAGCGATCGTCACGCTCGGCCCAGCGGCGAGCCTGGTCGCGCTCAAGAAGAATTTCACCACGAGGGTGATCACCGCGCTCTAGCAACTGTATTACTTCTTTGATATATGCTTCGAGTGACATAGCACGCGGGTCGAAAGCCTGCTCCGCCCTAGTGAGGTCTGTCTGCACGTACGGTGGTGAAAGCTCGAGTACCTCCACTGGGACTGTGCGCAACTGATGCCGCAGAGAGGTAAGCCAGGAGTGGAGAAACGCTTTGCCGGCGCAGTAGGTCGGGAAATTAGCCAGTGGTACAAAGGCCAAGGCAGAACTGGTCACCAGAATGGTCGCTTCGGATTGGCTTTTTAGGATCGGCAGGAATGCTGCCGTCGCGTGCAGTACGCCCATGATGTTGGTATTTATGATCGACTGCGCTATAGAAACGTCCCAATCCTCAGACGTCATGTTCTCCGGTCGTGAAATCCCTGCATTAGCGATCAGTACATTGAGCTCAGGGAACTGTGCCCGTACGTTATCGGCGAGGCTGGCTAACGAATCAGGATCGTTGATATCGAGCGATATCCCAACCAGCCCTGGTCGGGAGGCTGTGACTTCATTGTCGCCGCCCCGTAACTATGACGCGGTTACCGCGGTCATGGAAGGCTTCAGCAAGCGCGCGGCCGATGCCACTGGTGGCGCCGGTGATCAGGGTTGTATTGCCAATTAGTTTCATGAACATTCGATCTCAGTTTCGGCCACCGTTGACCTTGATGACCTGACCATTAATCCAGTCGCTTTCCACGCTGGCCAAAAATGAAACGACATGGGCTATGTCATCCGGCTCACCCAGACGCCCGAGGGGAGTTTCATTTACTAAACGCTGAATAATGTCTGCGGACCTGCCAGCGTAAAACAGGTCGGTTGCAACCGGGCCGGGCGCGACCGCATTAACGGTGACACATCGGCCGCCGAGTTCCTTCGCGAGTACATGTGTCATTCCTTCAACTGCCGCTTTGGTAGCTACATAGATGGAATGGTTGGGGAGGTAGGTGCCGACCAGTCCTGACGACACGTTGATAATGTGTCCACCGTCGCGAATGCGTCGCGCTCCCTCGCGCATGCCATTAAACGTGCCGGTGAGGTTGACGGCGATAAGACGCTGGAAGTCCTCGTCCGTGACTTGTGCTAGCGGCGATAGCGCGATGATTCCTGCATTATTCACTAATACATCAACCGGCCCATATTCGGCTTCCGCCTGATCGAATAGCGCACGAACCTCCGTGGGGTCGGCAATGTCGGCCTGGATTGCCTTCGCCCGCCCGCCTGCTGATGTGATTGCAGCTACAACATTATCCGCATTGGCATGGCTTGATGCGTAGTTGACGATTACCTGAAATCCGTCAGCAGCAAGTCGTCTAGCAAGTGCCGCGCCTATGCCCCGCGATGCTCCGGTTACGATTGCAGTTCTAATATTGTTTGATTTCATGTGTCATGTTCTCTTTAACCACAATAGATATTAAGGCCGAAGCCCACCGTAATCCGTGACCTTGTCGCGCCAGACCGAGTGAGGGTGCGGATCAGAAAAGTTGTAGCCATGGTTCAAAGACAGCTCGATCCACACGGATGGCCCGTCGATCCGAACATAGTCTCCTGCCCGCGATAGCGATGTTGTACCCGAGTATCCAACGCGTGTCGTCGCCAGCTCTCTTTCGTATTTCGCCATGTAGGCGGCGGCGTTCGCGTCGTCGACATCACCCACGTAGGTGGCGATCACCGCTAGTAGAAGGGTGCGTTGGCGGTCGTCCAATGATGCAGCAGGTATCCCTGCCGCCTGTGTCGGAAAGCTCCAGTCCCTGCCTGGGCCCATTACCACGTCTCGAAATTGGCTTGAAAGCTTTGCGGCCGACAGTTGGAGCTCGTCGAACGAAGCCAGGAGTTCGCGGAATGCGCCCATCTCTTGAAGCTGGGGTGCGTTCGTTACACCGTTGTAATCGAAAGGCCCGGCCGGTTCCATGCCCCGGAAAGAAGGCGTGGCTCCGATCAGAATTCCATCTCGATAGGTGTTAGACAGCGCAAAATGGTGCCCTCCGAACTGCAACTGCCAGAGGTTTCCAGGTGAAGGTCTGCCGAGAAATGCGACGTAGAACTCACCTCTTCCGTAAGCATCACCCTTACCGATCTGCCGCAGATAATCCTCGGCGTTCAGGTGTTGTCGGATTTCGTCGCTACCTTCATTCGGGCTACTGCCGCTCGCAGCCGCAAGCAATGCTTCCAGTCGACGCCATTGCTCTGATGAGAGCGTTTCCAAGGGCAGCCCAATGCGGTGCCCAGAATACATATCAGCCTGCGGATATGTGTGCCAGCGTGATGCATTGGAGAACGAGTACGCCTGAAAGAGGTTTTCGCGTTGAGTTTCCGAAAGTGCTCCGGCGAACGCCAGAGCGCGCTCCAGGACAAGGTTTCCGTTGGCTGTGATCGCTTCATTATTTTTATTCCACTCCGATGACGCTTCAGTCGACGCATATCCCGTCAGCGTCGAGCTGAGAAGCACAGCTCCACCGAAGTGGAGAATGTGCGATGGGCGAGCAGCATACTTCATAAAAAATCCTCCGAATTCGGTAGTCTGGTCGGCGAGAAGCGCAACCTGACTTGGCGCTCATAAACCAAGCGAAACCGGTCGGGCTACTTGCGCGCTTTTCAGCCTGTGTAGTAACTAGGCTGTTTGAGGTCGCTCAAGAGATCCGGGCCAGTAGGCCTCCAATCGAGCAATTCACGCGTCCGCTCACTCGAAACTGTCATGTTCGCGCCGACCATGGTGGCAAACCAGCCAAAGTGCTCTTCTGTCCGCGACACTATGGGTAGCCCCAAATGGGTGCCGATGACTTCGGCGATCCGTTTGAAGGGAACGCTTTCGTCGGCCACTGCGTGATAGACGGACTCAGTGACGCCGCTCTCAAGCACCAGTCGGTACAGGCGCGCGGCGTCGAGTCGGTGTACGCCTGACCAAAGATTCAAACCCTCGCCGATAAAGGCCGATACGCCGGTCTCGCGCGCCTTGCGGATAACGAGCGGGATGAAGCCATGATCACCAGAGCCGTGCACTGAAGGCGCTAGTCGTACCGTTGCAACGCGCACACCACGTTCGGCCAAGGATTGAGCCGCTACTTCCGACTTTCTCGGCACTGCCGGATGGGGAGAGTCCGTTTCTACTCCGCCACAAGGTATTCCGGAAAGGCCGGACGTCACGACCAGAGGACGGTCGGATCCCTCCAGTGAACTCCCTAATGCTTCGATCACGCGCTGATCCTGTGCGGCGCTTTCCTGGAATTTCGAGAAGTCATGGTTGAACGCGGTATGTATCACCGCATCGACGGTGCGTGCGGCCTCATAAATTATATCGAGATCATCCAAAGTGCCTCGTACCACCCCGGCGCTTTTCGTAGCAAGAATCGTGGCCTTATCACCGTCGCGGACAAGGCCCTTCACCTGGTGTCTCGCAGCTATCAAGTCATCCACCACGGCTGAGCCAACCCAGCCCGTGGCCCCAGTCACGAATACGCGCATGTGCTGATCCCTCATTGTCGTTGCATGATTGACGCTAGGCTCACGGTCGCCATTGCAGGCGTGACCAGCCCCGCGCCGACTACAAGAACTTTAGGGGTCTATGCCTGTCCCATCTATGCGATAAAGTCCTGTTTACTTTTGCAATCGTCCAGGAGATATTGTGGATCCGTTCTCAGACTTGCTTTCGCCCTAAAGCCTCTTATCTGCCTTACATCATGGGGCCGTTGAAAAGATAAAAGATGGGGGGTTGCCTCGTTGGCAGCCGCAGCGCGCGATGTTTTCAACATCAAGTAGAACATGCAGGGGCGCAACCGGTTGGCGGTTCAGCGATGTTTATTCGCATCGTAACGTTCTAGTATTGGTGTCTATGTCATTCATCAGCCTGTGTGAATTCACTCTCTGAAAGAATGGAAAGGTACGCACAAAGCATATCGGCCATGGCCTCCGAGTAGGCATTGATTTCTTCGGCCGTTCGTGGCTCTTGCGAGAATTCTGCGCCGCCAGCGCTCAGTGTGGTGGTAAACAAATCCGTTGCCAGAGCACGCTGTTCTTCTGTTACCTTGGGTAGTGCTTCCGCCATGAATGTTTCGAACATGCGCTTGCCCGCTGCTTTCCCTTCACTTGCTTCTTTCGACTTGCTGTAGAGTGGCACAGCAGCAACCAGCGCCAGACGAATCTCGGCCTCCTCGCACTCCGATTGAATGAAGGCATGAACCAGCCGCCTCAGCCGGGCCGGTGGCGGTCTTGATTCATCCTCAAGCAATCCACGCAACAGCGTTATCGTTAGTCCCCACTCCCGACGTTGAAGCTGGAACAGAATTGATGCCTTGTTGGGAAAATACTGATACAGCGAGCCAATACTGACGCCTGCTCGCTCCGCCACCCGAGCCGTTGTAAATCTTGCGACCCCTTCTGATGTCAAAACTTGAATAGCCGCTTCCAGTATAGCTTCCATCGACTCCGTAGATCGGGCTTGTGTGGGGTTTTTTCTCAATGAAATCTGGTGGTTAAGAATTTCTGGCATGAGCGTCTCACAATGCGAATAGAAAATGCGATGAATTCGTTACATCCTAATCTGGTGCTTCAGCCGACGCACTTAAGTCGATAAACACGCTTTTGTGAAAACAGCTTTCAAGCAAGGAACGATACATGAACACTTTAATGTCGGCCCCGGTGGGCCCTCTGTTGGATCGACTGTTTGCTCAGGCCGATCAGGCGATTAGTCCTGTGCTGGATGAAATCTCCGAAGAAGATCGAATGCGTTTGTTACAAAGCAAGACTGGCTATCTCCAGTTCTATGGACAACTCAAAGATCTCTGGCTGCCTGTTTCGCGGGAGACCGGCAAGTTGCTCTATCTGCTGGCGCGTAGCAGTAACGCCAAATCGATTGTTGAGTTCGGCACTTCCTTTGGGCTCTCGACCATACATCTTGCTGCCGCACTGAAAGATAATGGTGGTGGTCGGCTGATCACCACTGAATTCGAACCTTCCAAAGTTGCTCGTGCTCGCGATCACATCGAAGAAAGTGGTTTGAGCGATCTCGTCGAGATTCGAGAAGGTGACGCTCTTCAGACGCTGAAGAGCGATCTCCCTAACACCATAGATTTGTTGTTGCTCGACGGTGCCAAAGGGCTCTATCAGGAGATTCTGGCACTGCTCGAAGACCGGCTTCGCCCTGGCTCGCTTATTCTCGCCGATGACGCTGACATGAGCCCCGACTATCTTTTGCATATAAAGTCGCCAGCTTCAGGCTACCTATCAATACCTGTTGGCGAGGATGTTGAGCTATCCATGCGGTTGGGATAAAAAAGCAACCAAGTCTTCTAGCCAAACGTTACGACAATGTCTTACGCGTTGGCATGCATATTATTGTCGACGCAGAAATAAGTACCACTACGTTTGGACGTGTGGTGCCGAAATAAGCTTGTTGATATCCATGGCTAAAGAGTCTGGCGACCATAATGTGCCACCAATTGTAACTTATGCGTGGTAGTCGTCGAGGATACTCACATCTTGCTGAGAATCTCGACCGCTTGATCGAAGTGCCCGTCACGCTCTGCCCAGCGCTGAAACATTACTTTCTCCACCAAGATTTCCTTGGGTGTAGGTTGCTCTTGAAACAGCGTCATGACCTCTTCAATGTAGTCATTGAGCGGCATAAAACCACTGCGGGTCGATTGGCCTGGTGTCAGTTCCGTCTGAACCGCAGGAGGTGCCAGCTCAATGAGTTCGACCTTGCCTTTGAGCTGTTCGCGCATGGATATCGTATAGGAGTGGATGGCTGCCTTGGTGGCGCTATAGGTGGGTGTGCCGCTTTTCGGAACGAATGCAAGGCCGGAGGAGACGTTCACAATCGCCGCGTCTGGCTGGTTTACTAGATGGTCGATCAGTGCATTAGTCAGCCGGATTGGCCCGAGTAGATTGGTGACGACCGTCTGTTCGGCGTCAATCAGGCTACTGGTGCTGGATAAATCTTCGCTTCGCATGATACCTGCATTGTTAATCAGCACGTTGAGGTTGGGATGCTCGGCGATGACCCGCTCAGCGAAAGCCTGGATGGCCGTTGGGTCCTCGACGTCAAGGATCATCGCGTGCATGTCGCGATGACCCGCAATGGTTTCTTTCAGCGTTTCCATGCGCCGCCCGGCGACGATCACGGTGTTGCCAAGCGCATTGAAGCGTAAGGGCAAGTTCACGGCCAATCCCGGAGCCACCGCCGGTTATTAGTATGGTATTACCTGACATGTTCATGGTTTAACTCTCCGTCTATTTTTAGTGGCGAATGCCACTAACTTTTTAACAATTCGGTGGCAGCGGGGCTTGCCAGCACCTGCGCAAAACTTGCCTGATCCTGCAGGCATGGAGAAACGCCTTTTCGGTCATGCTAAATTTGAGTCGAAATGCTGGAGAAAAAGCAGATGAACTCACTTAAACAGGCTGTCGAGACTTACGCCAAGCGCCACGTCAACAGCGATGGCTTGGCGTTCACACCCGTGCCGGGCCTACACATGATGTGCGTCGAGGCACCGGCTGGTGACCTGCATTCGGTCTATAAACCGTTGGTTTGCCTGGTTCTTCAGGGCGCAAAGCGTATTCTTGTGGGTAACCAGAAGAGAGTATTATCCGCCGGTCAGTCGGCCATCGTGAGCGCTGATATGCCGGTGGTTGGTCGGATCGTGCAGGCAAGAGTGGGCGAGCCTTATCTAGCGGTCGCCGTCGAACTGGACATGGTTATCTTGCGCGAGTTGGCCGCTCACATGGGGAGTGCCTGCGCCCAGCGCTCATCCGAGACGCAGACACTATTTGCCGAAGACACCGAGGCTGAGTTGATTGACTGCGTATTACGGCTGATGAAACTGCTGGATCGCCCCGAATCAGCGCCGCTCCTACGCCCAGGTATCATGCAGGAGCTGCATTATTGGCTGCTATCAGGCCCTCATGGCACCGCCTTGCGGAATATTGCAGATCCGGATAGCTACGCGAGCCGCCTCGCCGACGCCATCGCGATCCTCAGAGCTGAGTATCAGTCGCGTGTGCCCGTTGAGCGACTCGCGGCAGAAGCGGGAATGAGTGGCACCTCGTTTCACAAGCATTTTAAGCACATGACATCGCTCACACCGGGGCAGTACCAAAAGCGACTTCGTCTGATTGAGGCGCGCCGCTTGATGCTTGACGAAGGGTGTTCCGCGAGCAATGCTGCCTTCGAGGTGGGGTACGAAAGCGTTTCTCAGTTCACTCGCGAATATGGGCGGCTGTTCCAGAAGCCACCGAAGCAGGACGCTCTGCGAGCTCGAAGATCTATTGAACATAGAGTATCGCCGTTAACGGTTACCACAGCGTGATCTTTGCGCCCCATTGAATACGTAAGCGTGTTGGTCAGTATGCCTTTTGCTAAATTTTGGCGCGTCGCAAACAGAAAAATTGAATTCACTCTAACTAGCTATGGACGGTCATGATGGTCACTTCAAGAACGATCTCTCTTGCTTCCCAGCGTGTCATGTTGTGTGCCATTCTCCTGGTGGCACTGGTGCTCGGTGTTGGGTATCAGGCCCGTGCCGCCGAGCCTTCCAATGACGCCAGACAGACGGTGGATCAACTGCTCCGGTTGGTTCATGAGCGGCTTGCTATTGCACCCGATGTTGCAAAGGCTAAATGGAACTCTGGTGATCCTATTGATGCTCCCGCACGAGAAGCGCAAATTCTAGAGAGGGTCGTGGCTGAAGCCACGCGGGCGGGTATCGATGAAGCCTTTGCCCAGACGTTTTTCAAACATCAGTTTGAGGCAAGCAAGGTTATCCAGCATCGGCTCCATGAACAATGGAGGCAAACAGAGCAGCCTCCCTTTGAATCCCCGCCGGACCTTGCCGAAGATATTCGCCCCCAACTTGACCAATTGACACCACAACTGATGGCTTCACTTCGCGACTTTCAGCGTGTTGCTGAAAGCGAAGGAGTTAGACAATATCTTGAAAATAATGCCGAAACCTTGGTGAATGACGGTGTAGGAGGTGTAGCCCGGGAAGAGGCATTACGCCCACTTTACGAAGCCACCGACACTGCAAATGTGGACGTGCAATAAGCTCAGCGTTAGGCAAGAAAGGGGCGAGTATCTACTTTGGATTCGGCTTGGCTGGATCCTACGGTATCTGCGCCTATCAACTTGCTTCATCTGTGTCCGCAGATAGCGCCACCTCCTTGTATGCTTCGAGCGACTCAAGCCGCTCTTTTAGCGCATGGCTAATGGAGTCATAGGCCGTGCTGCCTAACGTAATACGGAGTGGTGGGTTCGGCATGTCCGTTATTTTAATGATGGCATCAACGGTATTGCCTGCATCGCCTTTAATGGCCAAGTCACCTGACGCCAGGGCCCTACGCAGCTCTCCCGCTGGGGTGTCTTCATAGGTCGGCGTCGAGGGTGTGCGATCCAGCCCCTCAGCAAAGTGCGTAGCAGTGGGGCCCGGCTCAGCGATAATGAAATCAATACCAAAAGGTGCGACTTCCTTCGCTACTGATTCGACGAACCCCTCAACCCCCCACTTTGTGGCATGGTAGAGGCTGAAGCTTGGATAGGCGATCTGGCCGCCCTCTGACGATACTTGAACAATCCGACCACCCCCTTGCTCGCGTAAATGGGGCAGTACGGCACGCAGGAACTGGATAGAGCCTGTGAGATTGGTCGCTATTTGCCGCTCAATCTGTTCGTCGCTGGCTTCTTCGGCAGCGCCAAAGAGCCCATACCCCGCATTGCTGACCACCACATCGATTCGACCGAGTTTTGCGAACGCTTGCGAAACGGCATCTCTCATCGTCTGTGTATCCGTCACGTCGAAGGTCAGTATCTGCAAGCGTTCACCATGCAAGGCGAGCAAGTCGTCTAGCGAACCCTTGCGGCGTAGCGTTGCTATAACGCGGTCGCCGCGTTCAAGCAGCCGTTCAGTGAGTAGTCGGCCAAGGCCGGTGGATGTCCCTGTGATAAGCCAGGTTTTAGCCATGAGATATCTCCTAAGTCATTCATCAAGTGTTGCAAGACAAAGGCTAGGGCAGTAACACTGGTAAGAGAATACTCATCAATTGGCATGAGGAGGTGAAAGTATTTCACCAATGAGTAAGCCAACCTTAACCGACCTCAAGGCGTTTCAGGCCGTGGCGGAACATCGCAGCTTTCGCCGAGCAGCTGACCTGATGGGAGTGAGCCGCTCTTCACTCAGCCATACTGTGCGCACGCTTGAGCAACGGATGGGTACAAGGCTGCTGCACCGAACCACACGTAGCGTCTCGCTGACCGAGAGCGGCGAGCGGCTGTTATCGCGGCTGAGCCCGCTATTGCGCGACTTGGAGTCGATTCTGGAGGATGCTTCCAGCGCCGAAGGAAAGATCACGGGGCGGCTGCGTATCAATGGCAGTGAAGGGGCCGTGCGGCTGTTACTGCAAACCGTAGTACCGCGTTTTCTCGCCCTTCATGATGGCGTTGAGCTTGATCTCGTGGCAGAGGGGCGACTTGTCGATATTGTCGGGCAGGGATTTGATGCAGGCGTAAGGCTTAGAGAGGCAGTTCCTCAGGATATGATCGCCATCCCAGTGGGGCACGATATGCGCTTTCTTGCCGTAGCCTCCCCTGACTACCTGCGCGGCCGAACGGCACCAAAGACGCCGGACGATCTTTTCTCACACCAGTGCATCAGGCAAAGGCTGCCGAGTGGCAAACTCTACCGCTGGGAATTTCAGCAGCACGGCCAGGACATGGCAGTTGATGTGCCAGGTGCGCTGACCTTGGACAGTAGCCAACTAATGGTGGAGGCCGCAGCGGATGGGTTGGGTATTGCCTACGTGCCAGAGTCATATGCCCAAGTCTATCTGAGGGATGGAAGGCTGGTCACCGTGCTAGAAGAATGGTGCCCAAACATTCCTGGGCTGTTTCTTTACTACCCCAATAACCGGCATGTACCGCCCAGCCTGCGGGCTTTTATCGACCTGCTGCGAGAGTTGCGGGGTTAGGCTGTATTAGCGCAACCCGCCCTGAATAAGCGCAGCGAACGTCTGGGCCGCTTCAGCTTCGCTGCAGTTGCCGCGTACCATGGCGGAAGAAAGGGCCTCGCCCGCGCCGATCAGCCCAATGCAGCGTTGTTTTAACGTTTCTAGCGGTAAAGCACTGTGTGGCTTAAGTATGGCAGCGAATAGTTGAACATACCCGTCGAGCAGTTCCTGGTATACGGCTTCCTTTTCCTCACTACCTGCCAATGCGGCACCCACTGCGTGCCATTCACCGCTGGTGTCGGCATAGCAATGGATGTAGGTGCTTGCCAGAACGTCAGCCGTTTCTGCAAAGCTTCGCTCACCGGTAGTCAACGCTGCGCGGAGCGCGTTTGCCTGCTCTGCGTCGATTGATCTGTAGAGTTCGATCAAAAGCGTCGACCGCGTACCGAAATGCTCGTAAGCGACGGGCTTGGAGATGTCGGCTCGCTTGGCCAAATGTCCCAGCGTCAAGCTATCAGCGCCTTCTTCACGAACAATCGTGATTGCCGTGTCGAGCAACTGGTGCCGACGCTCTGCTTTGGAAAGCCTACGTGTTTTTGTTTCACCTGATTTGCCTTGCATGACGCGGTTCTCTGTATCGATTTTTAGTTGAAGACTACCGTTGGTAGGTATAACCTACTATTGGTAGGTTTAGGTTAGGGAGTGTATCCATGCTACAGGATTCTATTTTGCTTATAGGCGGTTATGGCATTGTCGGTCGGTGGACGTCGCAATTCCTGCGCTCTGCTTACCCTGATGTACCGTTACTGATTGGCGGACGCAACCTTGCTAAGGCCCAGGAATGGGCGGCCGAATTGGGCAATGCGCAGGGCTTGAAAGTTGATTTGTCCACTTCTGATCTTGGGCTGGGGGATCGCAGCATCAGTGCTGTTGCTACGCTTTTTATGGATGACCGGGTCGCCGCACTTCGTTTCGCCCAGTCACGCTGTGTGCCGCATATTAGCATTTCACCGGGTATCTTTGAGTTAGGCCCCGAAGTCGCCGCCTATATGCACAACCCAAGCACTGCTCCTGTGGTTCTCGGTACCGAGTGGCTGGTGGGTGCTACCACCGTGCCTACGCTCGAATTTGCCAAGAGGTTCCGCCGTGTCCATAACGTCGTTATTGGCGCACTGCTTGATGAGCGAGATGATTTTGGTCCGGCCGCAGAAGTTGATCTGGAGCGGCAAACGAAAGCGATGCCCGTCGCGCTTGCCCGTCGTGACGGCGTCTTTTACTGGCGCAGAGATGCTGATGCCATGGCCCGTTTCCGTGCTGTGGATGGCACAGAAATGGAAGCGTCTGCGCTATCGCCGAATGATGTTGTCGGCTTGGCGACTGTACTCGATACACCCAATGTGCAATTCAACCTCGCGATTGGAGAGAGCTCCAGTCGCCGTTGCGGCGAGCCGATATCGACCGAGATTATTATCGAACTTGAGGGTGAGGATCATAACGGTCAAGCGCTGTGTACTCGCCATGCCATCGTTCATCCGCAAGGGCAGATGCCTCTGACAGGGCTCGGTGTGGCCCTGGTTCTTGAGAGGCTTACCGGATTGGATGGTAACCCGGCGACGCCACCTGGCCTCTACTTTCCCTACCAACTGCTAGAAACTTCCACCTATTTTGACCGCTTGAAGCAAGCCGGTGGAAGCGTCATGACGCTGGAGGGCTAGCATCGTGGCTCAGAGGGGTTGTCGAGTAGTCGGCAACGACAACGAGTTCTTGGTCATTTTCCAGCGTTGCCAGGGCAATCTGGTAGCAGTCTTCGATATGACGGTTGCCCATCATCTTCATGGCGGTGTAGCTGATACCGCCTGCCACGGCAATGCCTGGTGCCGCTCCTGTATCGTTTTGGCTGCTTCAACGTGTTGTGTCAGGAGCGTTAACACTGCCTCGTTATTGTCAATGTATGGCCAGTAACCCCGCTATTAGGTGACTGACCTCTTGTGCTGACTAGGTGGCTTTTGGGGCGGGCTTGGGTATGGCGCTGCCGGCCCTTGCCAGCCCCGCGGTAAAGGCAAGGCATGCGAAGACCAGCACAGCGTAGTCGGGGGTCAGCCGATCCATCAAAAAACCAAAGAGTGGGGCGCCAGCCGTCTGGCCGATCGCGATGGTCAGGAAGCCAATCATCAGACCTGTGGCAGGCCGGTCGGGCAATGCCGTGACGCCCCATACCAGATAGACACCTGTCACCATGATGTAAGCAGCACCGAATAGCATGCCGCCGACGATTGCCAGTAGGGGAGTGGTGGCGCTGGTACCAACCAAAAGAATGCCTGCTGCCAATGCCCCCAGAAAAAGCCAATGCACCCGGTCGATCCCGAAGCGTGCCACTAACGTGCCTGCGCCTGCGCCCACAATACCGGCAGCGCCGATAGCGATCCAAAGCAGCCCTGCGCCAGTATTGCCCCAGCCAAGTTGCAGCGCGACGAGTTTGCCGCCGAAAGACCAAATAGCAGTGCTGGACGCGCCCATCAGAAAAGCAGCCGCGATCAAGTGCATAACAACGCTGTTAAAGGGTGGTAAGCCTCCCGAGGTCTGGGTCGCTTTGGTGCCGCTGGGTACGCTGAGCGCGGCGACTACTGCCATCACAAAAGCCGCCACTGCAAAACACGCGAACGCTAACCGCCATTGACCTCCCATCAGTAACGCGACCGGCCCGGAAAGCACCACACCGGCACTCGTTCCGGCATTAATGATCGTGTTGGTGGCACTTTGCCGTCCAGGGCGGACGGCGACGGCCACCGCTGCTGCCATGGGCGGCGATGCTAGCCCCGTACTGGAGCCTGCCAGCATGACCGCACTGGCGAGCAATATGGGGGAGGGGGCCATGGCGATGCTTGCCATGCCGACGGTCGCGACCAGCGCCGCCCCGATGGCAACGGCGCGGGCGCCGATCCGTTCGGTCAGGTACGCCGATAAAATGATGGCGACACAGTAGCCCAGAAAAGACCCACCTGAGATAAAGCCACTCAAGGTGGGCGTAAGAGTAAGGTCAGTGTCGATCTGGGGCAGAAAGAGCCCGAAGGCGAAGCGTGCAAAACCATAGCACACCGCAATCAGGCCAAACCCCGCCGCACCGAGGTACACGCTGGGGCTCATGATCGTGCCCGCTTGAGCAGTGCTAATGCGGCTTTGTGTGCCGAGGCTATCGCCTCCGAGCCACGGTAAATCGCGGCCGCGGTGGCGCCTTCGTACAGAATAAGGATCTGCTCGGCGAGTTCTGGCATCTCCTGGCCATCGGTTTCTATCGCGACAATGTCCTGGATCTTCTCATAAAGCCTTGCCTTGTGAGCCAGCACGGCCTCAGTGATTGCCGGCGTGTCGCCGCCGGTTTCGCCGTAAGCGCGCAGAAAAAGGCATCCTCTTGCGCTCTCGCTCCTTATCCATTCTTCCAGCGCGTCGAAGAGCGCATCAACGCTGTCTACTTCGATGAGCGGCAGGAATCGTCGATGGCGCTCTTTGAGCACATCCGTTATTAGCGCCGTTTTACTACCCGCATGCTTGTAGAGCGTTCGGCTCGACATGCCAGCCGCCTTGGTTAGCTTGTCCATCCCGGTGGCGGTAAAGCCGTGCCGGTCGAATAGCTGCTCTGCTGCTGAAATAAGCTTTGTTTTAGTATCCATGTGAGTAGTGTAAAACGATCATTTTACATGCTCAACTCTCACTGAGCTCAAGGGAGGAGGGTGATCCAGCTTCTGGGCACCCTGGCCGTCGCGGTCATTGGTGGGCTGGTCACGTTGATGTTTTTGAGTCTGTTGGTGATTCCCATTGTCTACAGTGGTGTCGATGATATCTTGAACTGGCTGCACCGCTTGATTCCGAACCGGAGCGAGACAATACCGGTTGGGAGTGATTAACATAGAGTTCTAGCAAGGAAGGCGAATAATGCGATCGGAAAAAGACAAGATGCTAGCAGGAGAGCTCTATAACCCTGCTGATCCGGTATTGCGAAAAGAGCATGAGGAAACAAAGCGCAAGGTTTGGCAATACAATCAAGTGTTGGAAACCGATGCTCAGCGCTTGAAAGTGTTAAAAGATTTATTTGGCTCTACGGGGAAGTGCCTTCATGTAGAGCCAAATATTCGACTGGATTATGGATATAATATCCATGTCGGTGAAAACTTCTTTGCCAACTTCGATTGCACCCTGCTGGATGTTTGTGAAATACGATTTGGTGATAACTGCATGCTTGGGCCGAATGTGCAGATTTATACGGCCACGCATCCCTTGGATCCGCGTGAGCGTAATTCGGGCAAAGAGTACGCAAAGCCGATTACGTTTGGAAATAACGTCTGGATTGGTGGCGGCGCCATCATTAACCCAGGAGTAACAGTCGGCAATAATGTTGTCATTGCATCTGGGGCTGTCATTACTAAAGATGTGCCAAATAGTGTTGTAGTAGCCGGCAACCCCGCCAGGATAATCAAAAAAATAGACGTTGATGAGGATTAATTCGCCGATTGCGAGCACTGCTATGCCAGTGGTTGAACCGTGCAGAAAAGTACTGCTGTTTACTCGGGTAGTCTGGCAATGACCTTGATTTCAAAGTCGAATCCCGCCAGCCATGTCACGCCGGCCGCCGTCCAGTTAGGGTAGGGCTTTTCCGGGAATGCGCGTGCCTTGGCTTCCATGATGGTGGTGAATTGGGCTTCGGGATCAGTATGGAAGGTCGTCACGTCGACGATATCTTCGAAGCTTGCGCCCGCTGCTTCCAAGACACTCTTCAGATTGTCGAAAGCGAGCTGTACCTGGGCAGCGAAGTCCGGCTCGGGCGAGCCGTCTTCACGGCTGCCGACCTGGCCCGACACGAACAGGAGGTCGCCAGAGCGAATGGCAGCGGAGTAGGCGTTCTGTTCATAAAGCGCCTGACGGCCTGGGGGGGAAACAACGTCACGTTGAGTCATGTGAATCTCCATCAATAGGTCGAAGCCGACCCTTTATCTACGATGGCGTCACTTTAAGCCGTCAGTAGAGGTGGATAAACGGCGAATTCTGTTCAACATTGTTTGTATATTTCAAACAATCAAAGGTGTTTGGCGCCCTCATGGATCGTTTTAACGCAATGCAGGCTTTTGCTCGGGTCGTGGAGACGGGCAGCTTTACCAAGGCAGCTGAAACACTTCACATGAGCAAAACCAGCGTGACGCAACTCGTGCAACAACTAGAGGCACGGCTACGGGTAAAGCTGCTCAACCGCACCACGCGCAAGGTGAACGTAACGGCTGACGGCGCCGCCTATTACGAGCGCGTTATAAAGCTATTAGCCGATATGGATGATGCTGAAACCAGCCTGTCCAACGCTTCGGTGTTGCCTCGCGGTCGACTAAGGGTGGACGTGCCCAGCCCTTTCGCGCGCATGATCTTGATACCAGCTTTGCCTGCTTTCCACGCTCAATACCCCGATATTCAAATTGATATGGGGGCGAGTGACCGCATGGTGGATCTGATCGGTGAAAGCGTGGACTGTGTGGTGCGCGGCGGAGAACTCACGGATTTATCGTTAGTGGCGCGCCGCGTAGGCGACCTGAAGATCGGTATTTACGCCGCGCCGAGCTATCTGGAAAGCGCTGGTTTGCCTTTGCACCCGCAAGAACTCTCAGCTCCCCCTCACTACATTGTAGGGTTCCGATGGGCCCGTGCCGGGGCGTCTTCTCCCTACGCCATGTACCGCAACGGAGAGCGCGTTACCGTACAAGGGCGCTATGTGATTTCGGTCGATGACGGTAATGCCGGTCTTGCGGCAGGCATAGCGGGGCTCGGCGTAGTGTGGCTTCCTGACTACATGGTCAGTGAGCACGTATCTCGCGGGGAGCTGGTTCGCCTATTTGATGGCTGGCATCTCGACCCAATGCCGATGTACGTCGCTTTTCCACCGAATCGGCACGTAAGCGCCAAGCTGCGCGTGTTTATCGATTGGGTTGTGGAGTTGATGGCTCAGCATGCGCCCATGGTTGATCGACGGGGGCAGTAGCGATACAAGTAGCTAGTTCACTAGCGCTTTACTCTGGTAATTCCATGAACGGACACTTATTTTTTTAGCACGGGAGCGTTCGGGGCTTTATGCATAGACTTAATCTGTGGCCGCTCCACCATGATGCGCCCCAGGCGCTCCAGAGCCAATTCGAGCCGCTCAACCAAGCCTTCCAACAGTACACGGCGGTCAGCGGGCACGTCACCGTAAGCCTCTATTGCCTCTTCCAACTGCTGGCCTGCTTCGCGAATTCCTTGTGGCTGGCACCCGTTGGCGCTCTCTTCAAACCCGCCAGCTAGCGTGTCTAGTAGGTGGCGATGCGCCTCGCGAATTCGCGGGTGCGGTGCATCATCAAGCCGATCACGCAGGCGCAGCGTAGCGGTGCCAACATCCAACCCGGTCAAACCAAGAATAAACAGGTGGCGTTGGTCTTCGGGTAGCATGTCGTCATGCTGCGCCAGTTGCAGAAGCCGATCCGCCATGTGGCCGCTGAAGCGGGTTTCGGCGTCGCGAATCGAGCGCTGGCTTAGCTCATGGATATCGGTGGAAATCGCATTGATTAAACGTCGCCGCCGAAGTCGGGTGCCCAGCCCCGGCAGTAGACGAAAGCCCATTACCACGCAGCTTAGCCCAATCACTACGGCCACCACCCGGTTGGCAAAACTGTCGAACGAGAAATCCATGCCGTTGCCGGGCATGGTTAGCAGAATATTGAAGATAGTGAAGGCTAGGCAGTAGCCCATGGTGGCTAGGTTAGTGGCACCTAATAGTCCTAAGAACAGCGGTGTACCAAACAGCATTGCTAGCATCGGAAAACCGTTGGCCTGGGAGAGCAATACATGGCCGAACAGAAAAGCGCTAGGAATCGCCGCCAGCATACCTTTATAAAACATCATGGTGATGGCGAGGGGATTGTCACGGCTGGCGAAAAAGGCGGAAAACAGTGTGCCCAGCATCATCGCGATCATGGCGCTCTGCCAGGCGGTGACGATCCAGAAAGTCGCCAGTAGCGAAAATACTAGCCCTGAGCGAATGGCGTTAATACCGGCGGCGAGGTGATCGCGGTGCCAGGCCAGTGGCGATGAGCGCAGTTTATGGCTCTCCGGCGAGGCAATCGCCTCCCGGGCATCGAGCATGATCATGGCGTGGCCGATCGATTCACGTAGCCCCAACCGCAGACGTCGATCGAGGGGAGCTAAGCTGGCCTCTTCCTCGCTTTCATGAACCCGGTGGCGTAGCGACTGGAGAGCTTTTCTGGCCTCAATGACCCCTTTGACGTGTTCAGCATCGCGAAAGCCTTTTGCGACCTCGCCCGCGAGTTCGATACTTTGCGGAGCGAGTCGGTCAGCGTGGTCGTGCATCAGTTGGTGCAGCGCCTGCAGGTTGGCGAAAAAGCGCAGCGTGCGGCGGGTTAGTACATGGGCTGCCCGAACTCGGCCGGGGCCTACCGGGCCTTCAAAGCGGGCGGCCTGGCTATCGGTTTCCAGCAGGGTTAACGGCACGAGGCTGCTGCGCAGGGCTTTCTGCATCGCCGGGATATCGTCGCTGGCTTCCAAACGCAGGGCGGCATGCTCGAAGGCTTCGTTGATCACGCTGTCGGCCTGGGTGGCAAGGTGGGCGCCCACATGGGACGGCCAGAGCAGCGAGCTGACCAGCATGGCGCAGATGGCGCCCAGCCCCAGTTCGGTAAGGCGCGCCACGGCGATATCGAAGATCCCAGCGGGCGTGCTACCGCTGGAGATGACCACGATCAGCATGGCCGTTACGGAGGCCATCAGACAGCCGTAGGTGTAGTTATTACGCCACAGCGAGCCCACGTAAGTGCATAGCATAATCCAAGCGGTAAGCACGATAAGCGCAGGTACGCGGGCCTGGGCGAATAGGGCCATGATCGTGATGCCCGCCACGGCGCCAATCAAGGTGCCGCCAAGCTGGCAGATGCCTTTCTCAACCACCATGCCACTCATAGGGCGAATCTGCAGAAATGCCGCCGAGATCAGCGCCCAGTAGGGGCGCTCCAAGTCGAACATAAGCGCGATATAGAGCGCGAGCATCATCGCCAGGGTGGTCTTGATCGCAAACTTGACCGCCGTAGCGTTGGGTGTCAGGTAGGTGCTAACAAACGGCGACATGGCTTACTCAGGCTGCTCGGCAGCGTTTTTAGCAGGGCGGACACGCACGGTTGCGGTCATGCCGACGCTCAGGAGGGTGTCATCAGGAACGTCTTCTAGTGCAATGCGCACCGGAATACGCTGAGCCAGGCGCACCCAGCTAAAGGTGGGCTCCACTTGCGGTAGCAACTGCTGGTTAAGGGTTGTGTTGCTATCGGCAATGCCTCGGCCAATACCCACCACTCGGCCCTCCAGATGGGTGTCGCCGTTCATCAGAATCACATCCACCGGATCGCCCATGTCGATCGACGTCATTTTGGTCTCTTCGAAATAACCCACGACATAGAAGGAATTATCCGCGATTAGCGCCATTACCGGCGTGCCGCGATTAGCGTAAGTGCCAGCGGTAAGGTGGACATTGAGGATATGGCCGCTTACCGGCGCGGTTATTTGGGTGCGCGCTAAATCAAGCTGGGCACTGGCCAGCTCCGCCTGAGCCTGCTGTAAATCGGCGGCGGCAATGCGCGAGTTGATCTGGGCAATCTGCTGGTTTTCTGCGCTAATCGCACGATTGTTGCTCAACTGGTTACGTCGACTCTCCTCGGCGCGGCTTAGCTCCAGGGTTGCCTGGCGATGGTCAACCGTGGCCTGGGCGCTGTCCACCGCCGCTTGGTAACGCGTGTTATCGATCTCAAACAGCGTATCGCCTTGGGCAACATGGTCGGTGTCCACGACTTCAAGTGTGCGTACCCAGCCAGAGACATCGGGGGCAATCGTCACCACTTCCGCATGAACCCGAGCGTCACGAGTCCAGGGGGTATAGAGGTAGTAGTGCCATAGCCATGCACCGGCGGCAACGGCAATGGCGACAATAACGAGGGTGAGCAAAATACGGAGCGAAGGGCGCATCGGCGATTCTCTCAAGGGCTGTCTTAAGGGCTTTGAAGCAAAACAGTAAAAATGAACGTGGTGGCAGCGGTGAGGATGACAAATAATGAAATGTCGAACCACGCCTCGTACCAGAGCGCGTACTCGCCGACCACCCAGTGCAGTAGTGAACGAATGGTCAGCGTAGCCACAAAGCCGATCAGCGCGTAGATCAACAGAGGGCTTAAGTAGATGCCACCGACAGCGATTTCGTGAAGACCCATAACATCCTTAAGTGGCCTGGAAGTAACGACAATGGGAGGCGCTAAATGGGGCTAATGACGTGCCAGACATTTATCCCCTGCCAGTGAAAGTGATTCAGCACCAGTATAGAGAGCGAGAGCATAGTTTGCCTTATAACGGCGAACGAGGTGTAGGTTCGTGTGCGGTGGCCCTGGTTGGGTTCATTCCCAGCCCCGCTCGCGGGTGTGCTAAAGTGCAGCTTCGTTGTTTTCCTTTGTTTATCCTCTGAATAGTTGACTGTTGCCCGTGAGAACAGATAGCCGCCTCTCTCGTATGCTGCATGTGCTGCTGCACATCGCGCGGGAATCCCAACCGATTACTTCAGAGCAGATTGGCGCCATGCTGGGCACCAATGCTGCCGTGGTGCGGCGCACTATGGCGGGCCTTCGTAAGGCGGGCTATGTAAAGTCTGAAAAGGGGCACAACGGCGGCTGGCGCATCGCCTGTGATTTGCACAGCGTAACGCTGCTGGATATACACAACGCCGTAGGCGGACCGCGCATTTTCGCCATCGGCACCGACCGTGATAACCCGGACTGCGCGGTAGAGCAGGTGGTTAATGCGGCGCTTTTTGATGCCATGCGCGAAGCAGAAGCGCTACTGATCGACCGCTTGGGAGCGGTCACGCTGGCGGAACTAGCCACTCAGTTTGACGATATTGCGACGCGCAAAGGCTACCAGCTGCCGACGCCTTAATCTTCACCACCAACCCGATTAGCGTTAATCGGCATTCTCAACATTGCCATTGACCTCTGTACGCTTTTTAATGTATCAATAAAAGATACATGAAATGAGTTTATTCACCATGGGCTTAAAAGACTGGGTGTACACGGAGGAAGGGCAATGAGCTTTGATGCAGTGATTATCGGTGGCAGCTACGCAGGCATGGCGGCAGGGCTACAGCTAGCCCGAGCAAGGCGGAAAATATTACTGATAGATGCGGGACAACCCCGTAACCGTTTTGCTTCTCACTCCCATGGTTTTTTAACCCAGGATGGTGCACCACCCGCAGAGATAGCAGCAGAGGCCCGTAGCCAACTGATGGAGTACCCAACGGTTGAGTGGCGCACGGGGCGGGTGGAGGCAGTAACGGGGACGGCTGATAATTTCTTGGTGGCGCTGGCCGATGGCAGCACCTATCAGGCACGGCGCATTATTCTGGCCGCGGGTGTTACCGATGAGCTTCCAGGCTTACCGGGGCTCGCCGAGCAGTGGGGAAAATGCGTTTTCCACTGCCCGTACTGCCACGGCTATGAGCTGGGCAAAGAGGGTATCGGTGTGCTGGCAACCTCAGAACTCGCGATGCACCATGGTTTGATGCTGCCCGACTGGGGCGCAACCACGCTGTTTGTTAACGATGCCTTTGAACCCACTGCTGAGCAACTGGCTCAGCTTAAGGCGCGCGGTACTCATATCGAATATGGCGCAGCGGCACGGCTAGTCTCCCAAACAGAGATTGGCGTTGAGCTGGTAATGCAGGATGGTCGGGTGTTTCCATTGGTGGGCTTATTTGTCGCGCCGCGCATTCACCTTAGCCCGTTAGCAGCTCAATTGGGATGCGAGCTAGAGGAGTCTCCCATGGGCTGCATTGTTAAAACCGATGCAATGCAGGCCACTTCAATCCCCGGTGTTTTCGCCTGCGGTGATGTAGCCCGCGCCGCAGGGTCGGTCACCTTTGCCGTGGCTGATGGCGCCATGGCCGGGCTTTCTACACACCGGTCGCTGATGTTTGGGTGTTAAGCAAAAGACTGATCTATGTAGAGCCGCCAAGGGGCATGAAGAGTGCCACTTGGCGTGCACTAACTGATCTAGCGCTTCATGCGCATGACGATGATTAGCTGTGTTGCTGCACCTGCAGCGGCAATAACCCCCGCGCCAATGGCTAATGTCGAAACGGGAAGGTGGAAAGCCAGCAAAACGCCCCCGAACGCCGCGCCTATCGCACTGCCTAAATAGAGCGCTGATTCATTGAGTGCGACCGCCAGGTTACCGTCGCCGTGGGCTTGGCGTGCACGAACGAGTTCATTGTTTTGTGGCACTTGAAGCGCCCAGCCCACAGCACCCCAAAGCGCAATTGGAAGTAACGTCAGCAGTGGGTGAACCGACGCCGTGAAAGGTAGAGCAATGAGCGCCAAAAAGAGCAGCAACATAATCGCCAGGGTAATCACAGGGCCGATAAACCTGTCCACCAGAGGCCCAATCAGAAAACTGCCCACGACGCCGCCAATCCCCCACACCCATAAATAGCCGGTAATTGACTGAACAGCACCTGACTCGGTGGCCGCCATAAACGGGGCAATAAAGGTATACATCCCCAAACTGGCCACAGCGCCCAATAAGGAAACCGCCAGAATGGCCATGGCATGAGGGCTTCGCAAAATAGCGAGCTTGCGAACAAGTGAAAGCGTTGGTGCGGATGGAAGAGCAGGTAGTTTTACCTGTAGCCCCGCGTAGGCGATTAACCCAAGTGCTGAAATAAGCCACATCGCTGACTCCCAACCTAAACGCTCTGCTAGCAACAGGCTGATAGGCACCCCCAGTACCGTGCCGCTCGCCATACCGCCCATAATGATGGCAATCGCTTTACCGCGGTGGGCCTCAGCCGTTATGGCGGCTGAGGCGGCAATGCCCATGGCAAGGTAAACCCCTGCGCCAACGCCAGCGACCGCCCGCCATATCGAGAGTGATATAAAACTGTTGGCTAGTGCGCTGGCGATATTTGCCACAATAAAAACGGCTAACGCTAGTAGTAAACCCAGGCGTTGGTGCTTGCCAGGTAGTAGCGCAACGACGACAGGCGAGCCTAAGCCATAGGCTAAGGTGAATGCCGTGACTAACTGAGCAGCCGTGGCCGCAGAGACACTAAAGGCGTCTTCGATGAGGGGAATTAGCCCCGCAGTCACATAAGAGGCCATCCCAAGTGCAAACGCACCCAGTGCCACGAGATATACCGATAGACGAGATTGGTCAGCCATAACGCACTCCAGGCATAAGCATTAGAAAAGAATCCGCCAGCGCTGTTTTGCCAGCGAAGGGCTATTCTGGAGAGGCTTTAAAGGGGGTACAATTTAACTATTTATGCTATTACTAAAAGTGATAAGTTATTCAAGGTAATAAAATGACCGCTCCACGGACGCTGACTCGAACGCGGGAAGACCTAGCTGAGTTTCTACGCATGCACCGAGAGAAAATCGCACCAGAAGAGGTGGGGCTTCCTCGTGGCCGCCGAAGGCGTACGCCGGGGTTAAGGCGTGAAGAAGTCGCCGCTTTAGCAGGCGTGGGGCTGACTTGGTATACTTGGTTGGAGCAGGGTCGCGATATCAGCGTATCGGCCACTTTTCTGGACAATCTATCCAAAGCGCTCAAGCTGGATGCGGCTGAGCGCCGACATCTATTCTTGCTTACCCATCAGCGCTTACCCTCTGAGCTAGGCAAAACCTGGTGCAGCGTGCCGCCGCTGGTTCAAAGGTTGATGGACGACCTGCCTACGCGACCTGCGTATATCCTGAACTTGCGCTGGGATGTGCTGGCGTGGAACAGCGCGGCCAATAAGCTGTTCAACTTCTCTTGCCATGCACCAGAGCGTCGCAACATGCTGTGGTTGTTATTTACCGACCCTGCCATGCGTCAGCGCTTGTCACCCTGGGAAACGCAGGTCAGCCAAATGCTATCCAGTTTTCGCCGCGACTTTGCCCGAGCGGCGCAAGACCCCACCATTGATGAGCTTGTCGAAGAGTTAACCAAGGTCTCGCCTGAGTTTAAGCAGTTGTGGAAAACCCAGGAGGTCAACGCCCCTTGCCAGGGAGTACGTCATCTTCACCTTGAGGAGTTAGGCGAGGTAGCGTTCGAGCACACGACGTTAACCGTTGATGAAGAGCGCCACCTACGGTTGGTTTATTATGCCGTAAAGGAGGCGGATCCTCAGGTCGCTGCTTTTACCCGCTGGGTGAGTGACGACAAAGGCGCGAGGTAACGGTGGAAGTTAAGCGAACGTGGCCACAACGTCGTCTATGAAATGACGTAGTTTCGGCGTCATGCGTTGATCGGCGGCGTAGAGCAGGTGCATTGGTCTTGATGGCCCAGCATAGTCTGGCAAGATGCGTACCAGCCGCCCAGTGGATAACGCCTCCGTCAATGCAGCTTCGTAGCCCAATGTAATGCCGAATCCTTCCAATGCTGCGCGAAGCAGCCCCTTCCAGTCGTTGATTTGTAGCCGCCCGTTCACGGAAGCGTCGAAATTGCAGTTGTCGCGACTGAAGCGCCACTGCCTGCCCAAGGTGCCGAACCAATAGGCGAACCCCAGACACTCATGCTCAACCAGATCCGCAGGCGTCTCCGGCTCTCCATGCTTCGCTAAGTAGGCAGGCGAGGCGCAGGCGATGAGCTGGTAGGGGGCAAGCGGACGTGCCACCAATGTGGTGCTGTCGCTGATGGGCCCGAGGCGAATGACAGCTTCGTAACCTTCCTCGATAGGATCGACCAGACGATCCGACAAGGTGAGGTCGACCTCCACCTCTGGGTACTTACGAAGGTAGCGGGTGACAAGAGGCACCAGGCTTTGACTGCCAAATGTGACGGGCGCGTTGATTCTGAGGCGACCCCGTGGAACGGCCCGGGCCTGTTCCGTCAGCGCTTCGGCCGCCTCGACTTCTGCAAGGATAACCTGACATCGTTCGTGATAGAGATGTCCGATCTCGGTCAGGCTCTGTTTGCGCGTGGTGCGGTGCAAGAGCCGCGACCCAAGCAGCTGCTCCAGGGCCATGATGTGTTTGGAAACCATCTGCGTCGATAGGCCGAATTCTGCGGCGGTGGCTGTGAAAGAGCCAAGATCGGCAACCCTCACAAAAATAGCCATGCTCGTTAACCGATCCAGCATTATCAACTCTCAGTGGATTATTAAGTCAATAAAGACCTGTTTATCACGTTTGAGTAACGCAATAAAGTACTGCTTATCTTAAAACGGTCGGGAGAAAGACATGCGGATTGGGGTTATTGGTGCGGGCTTTATCGGACAAGCCTTTGCACGCCAGGTGATTGCGGCAGGCCATGACGTCATGATCAGCAACTCGCGGGGGCCGCAGACACTCAGCAGCATTCCGCCGAAAATTGGAGCACAAATTGGCACCCTGCATGAAGCCATAGGCTTCGGCGAAATTATACTGATCGCCATTCCTTTTCATCAATATGCCACTCTTCCGGTTGAGCCACTGCGTGACAAGATAGTGCTGGACGCCAATAACTACTATCCAGATCGAGATGGATCGATCCCCGAACTGGATGAGCGCAGGGCGACGACGAGTGGACTGCTGGCGCAGCATTTGACAGGCTCCCGTCTCGTGAAGGCATTCAACGCGATTCTGGCCTCCGATCTGGAGAAGGGTGGGCAGACGCTGCCTTCGGGAAACCGGCGCGCCCTACCGATAGCGGGAGATGACGATGCGGCTAAGGAGAGCGTCGCAAGGTTGGTGCGACAGTTCGGCTTCGACGTTGTCGATGCTGGGTCGCTGGCGGAAAGCTGGCGTTTTGAGCGCGCCAAACCAGCTTACTGTATACCGTTTGATCGGGAGGGGTTGCGTCAGGCGCTTGATGAGGCTCAACGTGACATTGATATGCCGGAAGGATCATGGCGTCGGTAAAAGGCAAATAATGAGAAAATTGGCTGTGTATTGAAATCCAAAGACTGGAGGTGAAAGCAGGCGGCTGATCTGGCTCAGGACACCTTCCTTTAGCAAACTTCATGAGCCGCGTAGCGTTCTGACCACCATTGCCCGACGGGTGTGGGTGGACTATGGCAGGAGAGATGATTCTGAGGTTTAAGAGGGAAGAATTGGCCTACTCAAAAGCGCCAAGTAACACCCAGCAAAGGACCGCTCATCGATATATCGATGCGTGTACCCGGTTCGTCTCTATCCACTGCCAAATGGCGATAGCCTGCTGATAAGTGGAGCGCCTTATTGATTTGGTAATTAGCGGTAGCCACTACCTGCCAGGTGCTATCAGAACCAACTCCGAAGCCACCAATATCGGCATGCACTAATGTTGACCACTGGGGGCTCCAGGTGGAACGCAGTCGAGCGGCTAAAATCGGGTCGAGCCAACGTTCGGTCTCGCTTGCACCAACTCCCAGCGCGGGCACATCCACTTCCGCCTCGATCCGCCAAGCGCGAGCGCCCGCCAGTAAATCTAAGTATTGGCTCGAAGTATTGACCACTTGATAACCTGCTGCTGCAGTTAAAGAGCGTTGGCGCAGCTTGCCCTCTATAGCAACGCCAGGAAGCAGCGTGCTCTCGTGGCTAAGCGATGCCCAGGTAATGTCACCAAACAGCACTAGGCGGTCGCGGCGTGCGCTACCAGCCATGAAAAAGGCACCATCAAGATCATCAAGTACATTGTTAAATGAGCGCGATGTACTAATGGTAGGAGCAGTCGCCAGTGGACGCACATCGCCAGCTAAACCCGTCATCCAGACATAAGGGGTAAGCTGGAAACGCCAAGCATCCTCTTGGGCATTGGCATTCGTTGCAAAGCCTATCGCTAAGATGCTGAAGGCAGTGATAAATGGGCGTAATTTGGCTATCACAGAAATCCTTATACATTGTCTTTATAGATGCGTCCGCCCTTCATGATCAGTCGCAGATTGCGTTCAGGGTCATGAAGGAAATCAAGATTCTTACTAGGGTCACCGTTTACTAAAAGTAGATCGGCCATCGCGCCCGGCTCTATTTTACCGAGCGTGCCAGGGTAGGGGTTGCGTGATCCTGATAGTGAAAGAAGCTCACCATTGCGGCCAGTCGCCATGGCCAACACGGTAAGTGGGTCATAAAAGCGAGTCAGCTTGACTAATTGACGCAGCTGGTTGGGGGTATTTTGCGGGGTAAATAAAATATCAGTGCCCCAGGCTGTCTTGATATCAAAACGTTGGGCTAGCTCGTAGGCCTGCACGGTGCCTTCGGCTACTTGTTGTTGTGCTTCGCGGCGAGCGGCATCGGGATAAACATTTGCATCTTCATCTTGCAAGAAAGGCTGAAGGCTCCACCATGCGCCTTCCCCTGCCATCATCCTTACGGTTTCTTCATCGGCGAGCTGCCCGTGTTCGATGGATTTAGCGCCTGCCCTTAATGCACGCTGAATACCTCGGGAGGTATAAACATGCACCATGACATAGGTACCCCAGTCTTCTGCTGCATCCACCGCTGCGCGCAGCTCGCGCTCGCTGAATTGGGTGCTATCCAATGGGTCATAGGTAGACGCCACGCCGCCACCTGCCATCAATTTGATCTGTGAAGCTCCTAGCATGAGTTGTTCACGGGTACGTCGTAATACTTCTGCTTCCCCATCGGCAATGACGGCTACGCCTTGGCGTTCCTGTTCACTAAGCGGTGCGTTGTTGGCCCGTGGGATTTCGTAGCGCATTCGAAAATCACCATGGCCGGAGGTTTGGGAGATCATGGCTCCTGCTGGAAGTATGCGCGGTCCAGCCACAATTCCTTCATCAATAGCACGCTTCAGTGCAAAGGATGGCCCGCCCGCATCTCGCACTGAAGTAACGCCACGCATCAGCGTTCTCTCTGCTTCCTGAGCCGCCACTAGATGGATATAGCCTAGATCGGCGGTCATGGCGTCTACTTGGCTAATAGCCGCCAGCGTCGTGTGCCAATGGGCATCAATCAAGCCTGGCATTAATACGCTACCACCACAGTCGATGATTTCTGCGCCTTCAGGTGCGGCATCACCAGGCAAAATAGCCTGGATACGCTGCTCTTCAATACGTACTGAAACGTTGTCGCGTAACGCCGCGCCGCTGCCGTCGAATAGCCTTAGATTGGTCAATAATAGTGGGCCATCAGCCCGTTTAGGTTGAGCGCTTATGGCGGTGGGTGCGCGCAGACCAGAGAAAAGTGCCATTACTGCAGCGGCTCCTCCCATGAATTGGCGGCGGGTAATATCTGCCATCACACGCTCATGAAAGCGTTGTAGTAACGGTGAACCGCAACAGCAAGCCCCGTGTGAGTGATTTAGTGGCGACTGCAATAAAGAGTGGGCGGCGGCGGGAGGCATAGGCGGCACCTTATCTCAGTAGCGATGTGGTAAGTGACATCTGGAGCGACGTTGAATAGCCTTGCATATAAGTAAATTAGAATGAGGGAGTGAATCGCGCAAGCTGTAATCAGTGATTGGATAAGCTTCCATGCAGTTGCCCCTGTAACTGTTCTGCTAAAAACTCCATAAACAGTCGGGTACGCTGTGAAAGCGTGGTTTGGCGGTAGTACACGGCGTTCACAGCTTGGGTCTGCATTTCTGTGCAGTCGGGTAGTACATCCACCAGTGTGCCGTTGTGACGGGGAGTGATGGTCATAAAGTCGGCAAGGCAAACGATGCCTTCTCCTGCCATGGCCAGTTCTATTAGCGTACTTCCGCTGGAGGCCGCCAGCGTTGGGGTAATATGTAAGGGCTGGCCATCGGCGCGGCGCAGTGGCCAGCGGTTGAGATGATCGAGCTGGCTGAAGCCTAGCAAGCTGTGATCTTGAAGGTCGTCGATGCTTTCCGGCGTACCGTGGCGTTCAAGGTAGGCGGGGCTGGCCAGAAGGCGCAGCGGGCTATAGCCAAGGAGGCGGGCGTGCAGCGATGAATCTTCAAGCTTGCCAATGCGGATGGCCAAATCAACCCGCTGTTCCAACAGGTCGACAAAGCGGTCGTGGGTGTCGAGTTCCAGCGTAATACCAGGGTAGCGTGCGCGGAACTCGCCAATCACCGGCACAATCACGAACTGCATAAAGCTGGGAGCGGCGTTGATCCGTAACCTGCCTTGAGGCTGATTGTGGCGATCCAGCATCGCCTCTTCGGCTTCTTCCACGGCTGCAAGAATACGGCGGCAATGGTTTAGGAATGTTTCTCCCTCCTCGGTCAACTCCAGGCGACGCGTGGTTCTACGTAGCAGGGTAGCGCCGAGTTTTTGCTCCAGGCGGTTGAGCGCACGGCTAACCCCAGAAACGGTAATGCCAAGCCGTTCGGCGGCACCGGTGATTGAGCCGCTATCGACGACCGTCACAAAGGCCTGCTGTTCTTCAAGGGTGCTTTTCATAACATTACTGGTTGCCTTAATAGTAAATATCAGGACTATTGATTTTAAATCAAAAGTGTCTTGCTGAAACGTCGCTATTTTTCCGCATGCTTTGAATCCACAATACCGCCCATTAAACGCCATGCCAAAGAATATAAGCATGGATGTCAGGCTATAATGAGAGGTTTTATTAATGAAAATTCTGCTGATTAATGGCGGTAAAGCGTTTGCACACTCTGGCGGTGAACTCAATAATACGTTGCACGGTGTGGCGGTGAGTACGTCGCAGGAAATGGGCTATGAAGTGCGCGAGACGGTGATTGATCAGGGCTATGATCTTGATATTGAGGTGCAGAACTACCTGTGGGCGGACACGATTGTGTATCAGATGCCTGGCTGGTGGATGGGCGCGCCATGGATCGTCAAACGTTACATTGATGAGGTGTTTACAGAAGGCCACGGTTCGCTTTACGCCAGCGATGGCCGCAGCCGCCAAGACCCGACCAAGCAGTACGGCAGTGGTGGCCTGCTGCAGGGCCGTCGCTATATGCTATCACTGACCTGGAACGCGCCTTTGGAAGCGTTCGATGAGCCTGACAACTTCTTCGAAGGGCGCGGTGTGGATGGTGTCTACTTCCCGTTCCACAAATCTCAGGAATTTATCGGCTTAGAAGCGCTGCCGACCTTTATCGCCAACGATGTAATGAAGATGCCGGATGTCGATCGCGATAAAGCGGCTTATCGTAAGCATCTGCGCTGCGTACTTGGCTAGGCTTCGTCGGTTGATATCTCTTACAAGCCCTAAGTACGACTCAATCGATGGCGTAGTTTAGGCAGAGTACGGGCAACTGGGGACAGGCGAGTGGACATGATGAGCGCCGCAATGGCGGCATACATGGCCCACTCCTGCATATCCGCGCGCACCACCCAGAAGAAGTGCAGCAGTACCAGCCCTAAAATGGCGTAGGAAAATTTGTGCAGCGGTTTCCAGCGTTTGCCCAGGCGCTTCATTGCCCAGCGGTTGGACGTGGCACCCAGCACAGCAAGGCCGATCAGCGCGATCATGCCGACGATGATGTAGGGGCGTTTGATGATCTCGCTGCCAAGCAGTGCCCAGTTAAGCCCCAGAATAAACAGCGCGTAGCTGAGCATATGCAGGGTGGCGTAGGCGAGTGTCCATAGGCCCAGTTGGCGCCGGATCAGTGCAAAGCCTTTCCAACGGGTGAGCTTGGTAAGTGGGGTAAGGCTGAGCGTGAGCAGCAGCATCCACAGCCCGCCGATGCCGATATTCAGCAGCAGGTAGCGCCCCGGTTCGGGGCCTGCGGCGTTATTTGCCACCTGCCAGCTCCAAAACAGCAGCGGTGCTAGCGCGGCCAGAAACACGCCCACGCGCCATGCTAACCATATACGTGGGCTGGCCATTAATAATTTTCCTTTAAATCCATACCCGCATAGAGCTCGGCGACTTCATCGGCGTAACCGTTAAACATCAGGGTATCAATGGTGTTGGGGTTGAACAGGCTGTTGGGCAGCCGGCGCTCGGTGGCCTGGCTCCAGCGGGGGTGGTCGACGTTGGGATTCACGTTGGCGTAAAAGCCGTACTCGTCGGCGGCGATCTTCTGCCAGGAATTCACCGGCTGTTCTTCCGTCAGCGATATCCGCACAATCGACTTGATGCTCTTGAAGCCGTATTTCCACGGCACGACCAGCCTCAGAGGGGCGCCGTTTTGATTGGGCAATTCCCGGCCGTACATACCCATGGCCAGTATCGTCAGCGGGTGCATGGCTTCGTCCAGGCGTAGGCCTTCCACGTAGGGCCAATCAATGATCGAAAACGAGGAGCGCTGCCCGCGCATTTGCTCTGGATCCACCAGGGTTTCAAAACGTACGTATTTGGCTTTGCTGGTGGGGGCGGCGCGTTTGATGATATCGGCCAGCGGAATACCCAGCCAGGGAATGACCATCGACCATGCCTCAACGCAGCGCAGGCGGTAAATGCGCTCTTCAAACTGCGAGGGCTTGGCGAAGCCCTCCAGGGCAAAGCGCCCGCCGTTATTGACCTCACCATCGACCACCACGCTCCAGGGCTGGGTTTCCAGGCTGCCCGCATGGCGGGCAGGATCACCCTTGTCGGTGCCGAATTCGAAAAAGTTGTTGTAGCCACTGGCGTCATCAAAGGGGGCAATTTTATCTTTGTCAGGATCGCTAGGGGTGACGGCTCGCCACTGGGTTTCGCTGATTTTCTCCTTTAACCACGCTGGTGAATCGCCTTCGGGTACATCGGAGTAGTTGTCGTTAGCGCGGACGTGGCCGGATAGGGCGAGCCCTGCACCTAGGCCTGCGATACCGCCCATAAAGCGCCGCCGGGAGAGGTAGATAGATTCCGGCGTGACATCGGATTCGTGTAAATCACTCGGTTTGGCAATCTTTATTAGCATTGGGTGTCTCCACTAAGGCCTTTGTGGGTAGCATACGAGGTGAGTGCAGCATTCGATATTAATGGGTGTAGTAAGTTCGCCAAAACTTACACAAAACCCTTACGATTTAAATTGAGCCTGTCGGGGTAGCTGGTCGCCCCTGTGGTGAACTGTTGATAAGGAGTTCGTGTTCAGATGATCGAAGCCCGGGGATTGACCCGTATTCCTCTGCGTAATGCCGTCTTTGTTGCCTGCCTGATTCTGCTGTTGGTTTCGCTGGTGGGGGTGGTGTTTTCTTTAGCATGGCTTTGGGGCGTGGCGATTTTTGGCATGCTCGCTGGGCTGGGGCTTTATGATCTACGCCAAACGCGGCGAACGGTGAGCCGTAACTATCCTGTTCTGGCCCATTTTCGCTATGTTCTAGAGTCTATTGGGCCGGAAATACGTCAGTATTTTATCCAGTCCGATCTTGACGAACGACCATTTTCCCGCGAGCAGCGCGCTGTGGTCTATCAGCGTTCTAAAAATGAGAGTGATAAAAAGCCTTTTGGCTCCCTGCTGGATATGTATCAGTCGGGGCATGAGTGGATCAACCACTCGCTACTTCCCCGGGCTATCGAAAACAGTGACTTCAGGATTCGGGTGGGCGGTAGCCGCTGCAGCCAACCCTACCTGGCGAGTGTTTTCAATATTTCGGCAATGAGTTTCGGTTCGCTTTCGGGCAACGCTATCGAGGCGCTGAATGCGGGCGCTGGTAAAGGCGGTTTCTATCACGATACTGGTGAAGGCTCTATTTCCGGCTATCACCGCAAGCATGGAGGTGATCTCGTCTGGGAAATAGGCTCTGGTTACTTTGGCTGCCGCAACGACGATGGCTCGTTTAATGCGGAGCGCTTTGCAGCTAACGCCAGTGTCGATCAGGTGAAAATGATCGAAATCAAGCTTTCCCAGGGCGCCAAACCGGGACATGGTGGCATATTGCCAGCGGCCAAGGTAACTGCCGAGATTGCCGAAGCGCGAGAAGTCCCCATGGGCCAGGACGTGATTTCACCCGCTGCCCATTCAGCTTTCTCGACGCCGCTGGAACTGATGGCATTCATTGCCCGCCTGCGTTCGCTTTCTGGGGGTAAACCGATCGGCTTCAAGCTGGCGATTGGCCACCCCTGGGAGTGGTTTGCGATCGTTAAGGCGATGCTAGAAACCGGCGAGCGGCCTGACTTTATAGTGGTGGACGGTGGCGAAGGAGGAACCGGTGCGGCACCGCTGGAGTTTATCAATCGTATAGGTGTGCCTTTAACAGAAGCCGTTACGCTGGTGCACAATACCCTGGTGGGGGCCGGGCTGCGCGAGGAGATTCGTATCGGCGCGGCGGGTAAGATTATGTCCGGTTTTCACATTGCCCGAACCATGGCACTAGGGGCTGATTGGTGCAATTCGGCCAGGGGCTTTATGTTTTCATTAGGGTGTATTCAGGCGCTTAACTGCCATTCCGACAAATGCCCCAGCGGCGTGGCTACTCAAGACCCTAACCGCAGCCGCCATTTGGACATTGCCGATAAAACAGCGCGGGTCTACCACTTCCACCGCAATACCTTAAAAGCGCTGGCGGAAATGCTGGGGGCCGCAGGGCTTAGCCACCCTAGTGAGCTGGGGCCCGAGCACATTATCCGGCGTGTCTCGGAAAACGAGATTCAGTCCTACGATCAGATATTCACTTTCTTAAAACCCAATGAACTGCTCAATGCAAAGTGCGAGCACACGGTATTCAAGCACTATTGGGAAAATGCCCGAGCCGACTCCTTCCAGCCGCCTGCGCAGGTTGCTCGGTTGCGCTTTACTAAGTTGGAGTGATCGTGGCGCTTAGCCTAGATTCCTGTGTTTCCACTGCGCCGTTTAGAAGGGAGCCCCCATGGCATCTATCCGCCGTGAACTGATACCACTGATTGAGCAGGGCGTGATACCGCCTGAACAGGTGACGCGCGCAGTGCAAGCTTCTGGGCTGCACCCTTCGCCTCGCGCTTGGGCTCTGTTTATTGATCGCTTACTGCTGTGGCTAGGCGGACTGGCGCTGGCCTTCGCGGTGCTGTTTTTCATCGCTTATAACTGGGCTGAGATGGGCCGTTGGCTGCGCTTTGGCGTGGTGCAGGCAGCGATGGTGCTGGCGGTAGTTGTCGCCATTTGGCCCAAGTACAGCCCGATGGTTCAGCGTGTGGCGCTAACCTCGGCCACATTATTGTTGGGGGTGCTGTTAGCGCTGTTCGGGCAGGTGTACCAGACCGGTGCCGATCCGTGGCAACTGTTTTTTACTTGGGCGGTGCTCACGTTGCCCTGGGTCTGGGTGGCGCGTTTTGAGCTGCTCTGGGTGTTGTGGCTGGGGTTACTTAATTTGGCCGTCGGGCTCTATTTTCGTACCTGGGGCGGGCCGTTTGGCGTTTTGGTCAGTAGCGATGCCGCGCTTTGGGGGCTGTTTGGGCTCAATACCCTTGCCTTGGCGACATGGGAATGGGGGGCTCGTTGCCGGAACTGGTCACGGCAGTGGGCACTACGCTTGCTGGCGGTGGGTAGCGGGGTGCCTATGACGCTGTTAACGATGAGGTTGATAGTCGATGCAGGCCTCGTATGGTCGCCAATGCTGGCGATTTACTCACTCTGGCTGGCGGTGCTGTATGGCGTTTATCGCTATTGGCGGCCTGACCTGTTTATGATCGCGGGCGGCTGTGTCTCGGCGTTAACGGTGACCACACTGCTGCTTGCCAGGCTGTTGCTCTGGGAAGGCGATTGGCAGGAGGGAAGTCTGCTGCTGATCACCATCGCGGTACTGGCGATGGGCGCTGGGGCCGTGGTATGGCTAAAGCGTCTACATCGGGAGATTTCCCAGTGACGAACAACGTTAATGATTTAAGCGTTAGGCTGAGCCAAGCGGGTATTCCGTTAAACGAGCCTACCTCCCCAGCGCAGTTGCAAACGCCTTGGTTTGTACGTGCGCTGCAGGCCTTTTCAGGCTGGTTAGCGGCGCTATTTCTGCTCGGCTTTATCGCCATGGGCGTGGTGTTCGTGGTGGAGAGCCCCGCCGCGTCGTTGGGCCTGGGGCTTGTGATGATCGGTGCGGCTTATGGGCTGTTTTGCAAAGCTCGCGGTGATGTGCTCGAGCACTTGGCGCTTGCGGTTAGCTTAGCCGGGCAACTGCTAATAGCGTGGGCGCTGGTCGAGTTCTGGAATGTGTCCACTTATTTGTGGTGGTCGCTGCTGGCCTTACAGTGCGCACTGGCGCTGGTAATGCCAAGCCAGGTACATCGCACCTTTTCAGCCTTTGCCGCCAGCTTGGCGCTCTATATGGCTTTGGCAGTGAACGCTATGGCGCCAGCAGCGGGTGGATTGGTGCTGTTGGCATTGGCGCTGCTCTGGCTGAATGAGTTTCGCTGTCCTGGCCGTATTCAAGATGTGCAAGCATGGGGCTACGGCCTGTTGATAGGCCTCTTGGTGATGCAGGGATTAGCGCATAGCGGCCACTCCTTTGCCTTCTGGTTTGACGCACAGAGCACTAACGCTTTTGCATGGTCAGCACCCTGGTTGAACGCCGTGTTCGTGGCACTCTCTCTGGCGTTGCTGCTCTATACCATCCCTCATTCCAAAACCCATTGGGGGTTGTATCTCAGTCCTTTAGCGCTGCTGTTGGTCTCATTTTATGCACCGAGTGTGGGCCAAGGTTTGGTCGTCGTACTGTTAGGGTTCGCGATCGGGCATCGCCTAGTGCTGGGGCTTGGAGTGCTTTCTCTGCTGATGGGCATTGGCAGCTATTACTACTGGCTGGACGCAACACTGTTAACCAAGGCTCTAACGTTGCTGGTGTTGGGGGGAGGGCTGCTGGCGCTACGTTGGACGCTGCTCAAGTGGTTGAGCGTAGCGGAAAATAGTCCGTCGACCTCTGTGGAAGGACATGGGAAATGATGCTGAAAGCCAAGCGAAATCGCTGGATCATAGTGTTAACCACCGTCGTTGTGTTGGTGACGGTGAACTGGGCCGTTTGGCAGAAAGAGCGTCATTTATCCGAGGGAGAAATTGTTTACCTGGAGCTGGCGCCCGTCGACCCGCGCTCATTGATGCAGGGCGACTATATGGCGCTAAACTTTGCGCTGGGTAACCAAATTCAAAGCGCGCTTTATCAGAGTGAGCGTGATGAAGACTCGCTGAAAGCTCTTAACGGCTATGTAGTGGTGCGTTTGGATGAACAGCGTATCGCTCACTTTCAGCGCTTGGATGAAGGTACTTCTTTACGCGACGACGAACGGCGCCTTCGCTACCGGCTGCGCAATGGTCAGGTACGCTTTGCCACCGATGCGTTCTTCTTTCAGGAGGGGCACGGCGAGCGCTATGAGCCAGCGCGTTATGGTCAGTTTAGGGTGAATACCAAGGGCGAGCCCTTGCTGGTGGCTTTATACAATGCAGAATTAACTAAGTTAGGCGAAAGCGTTAAGTAAAATTTACTTTATCTGGCGAGCTGTTCTCATCCCACTTTTCACTATTGCATTCTGTCTTGCTTCATTCAGTAAGGTAGGCTGTACTTTGTTCCTCCACTGACATGGATAGTCCAGTAATGACGCTGGACTGGCTCGATAGGGCCGGTCGGTGGGTAGTCAAACTGACCCACTTCAATGAATAAGGCATTTATGAAAGCAAACAGCTCGTGGCTCGCATGGGTTTTGTTGGTGATGGCACTGACCTTTTCCAACCTATGCGCGGCACAAACTCAAGGAGGAGAGAGCGAAAGTGAGCGGTGGTTTACCATCGATGCGTTAAATACGGGGCTTGGTGAACCTCCCGAAGAGGCAAACCGAGTAACACCGCGAGAATCGATCAGGAGTTTTCTGAAGCTAACGGATCAGGAGGAGTATGAGGCCGCTGCCCATATGCTCAACCTTTCCGAGTTCTCAGAGGATGAACAACGCGAGCAGGGGAGTGAACTCGCCCGGCAACTGGCAGAGGTTTTTCAACGCGGCGATTGGTTGAGCGTTTCCGATCTGCCCGGTCGCGAAGACGCGGTGATTGAAGATCCCGCAGGCCAAAACCCCCGTGTTGGCGAGACACGTCGCAACGTTGAGGTCTCCTCTTTAAAAGCCGACGGGGAAACCTACGATATTCGCTTGGGTCGCTACCGCGTGGGGGAGCAGGAACCAGTCTGGCTGATCATGCCTATCAGTGTGTCTTATATTCCGGCGCTTTATGAGCAGTACGGCCCCTCAGCGTTGGAAGGCTATATTCCCGAACGCTTCCAGGCCTCGTTTGGCATCCTGAGAATTTGGGAATGGATCGCGATTCCCTTGTTTGTGCTATTCATCGGGCTCGTAGGGTGGGGAGTTCACCGTCTGATCGGCTTGATGTCGAAATGGTTACCTTCAGGGGTGTCGAGCATTTTTGCCAGCCAAATCGGTATGCCTGGAGCGCTGATTGCGATGTCGCTGGTTACCCAGATGGTACTGGATTATGTAGTGTCGTTTTCAGCGGTTGCCACGACGACCTTCCGAGTTTTACTCATCAGTATTTTGGCCTGGGGAGTCGGCACGGTTGCGTTGCGCTTAGTGGATACCATTATGCTGCGTTTAACGCGGCGTATTGTGGGGGAAATCGATGATACCAAGCCCAGAGACGAACGCAGACTGCTAACGTCGCTCTACGCGTTGCGCCGGGTCATTATTCTGATCACCGTTACTGGCGTATCCATCTACATACTGGGTCAGGTTCAGCTTTTCGAAACTCTTGGCTTATCGATTCTGGCGTCTGCCAGTGTATTGGCCGTATTAGTGGGTGTGGCGGGCCAAACGGTACTTGGCAATATCCTCGCTTCATTTCAGTTATCGTTTGCTAAACCCATTCGCATTGGCGATTTGGTGATCTTTGAAGACGAGTGGTGCTATGTCGAAGGTATTTTTTATACCTTTATCCGGTTGAGGTCATGGGATGAGCGGCGTTTGATTGTGCCCGTTACCTATTTTACTTCTAAGCCATTCGACAATTTGTCGGTAAAAAGTACCAAGATGTACCGGTCATTGACGCTGACGCTTCACTTAAGCGCCGATATAGGACTGTTAAGAGAGAAATTTCTCGAGGTCGCCAAAGAAGAAGACAGCGTTATCGAACACCATAAGCTGCTCTGCTACGTAACGGCACAAACAGGAACGGCGCAAACCGTCACCTGTTACCTCATGACCTCAGACCCTTTGGCGGGTTGGACAGCGGAAATGAATGTGCGCGAGAAGCTGTTGGCGTTTATCCGCGATAACCATCCAGAGTGGTGGCCACGTGAAATTGTGGTTATCAGTCACAACGATATCGCCCGCGGGTCGCAAGGGAAAAGCTCGGGGGAAATGGATAGTGTTGAGGTGAAACCATCTGAATAAAGGGGGATTGTGCAGCGGAAGATAACGCTTTTGCGTATTTTATCCATAGAGTAGTCTTGTTATGACAAGGGTAAGTGGAAAAAGGAGTGACTATGCACGCACTCGTTGAGCAAGCGACGGAACACTGGGTTTATCTTGCCCCTCTTCTTAGCGATCCACATTCCGAAGCTGAATACGATGCCCGGGTCGAGGCGCTTGATGAAATTCTTGATCTTGTCGGTGACGATGAGACACACCCACTTGTCGGCCTGGCGAATCGCTTGGGTGATATCATTGAGTCCTATGATGAAGCACATCGCCCGATGCCTGAGGTGTCTGGAAGTGAGGTACTTCGCTACCTTATGCAAGAGCATGGGATAGCGCAGAGCGAGCTACCTGAAGTTGGCGCTCAATCAGTGGTGTCTGAAGTTCTCAGTGGGCGCCGCAAGCTGAACTGGCGCCAAATCTGCGAGCTTTCGGAACGGTTTGGCATCGCTACCGACTCGTTTAAAGAACCCAGGGAAAAACTACGCGTTTTGACCTGATAAAGCCTTATGGCGCTTAGACTACCTCTAGCGGTATATCGACGCCGAACTGCTGCAACATACGTCGGAATGTCTCAACATCATAGGCCTCGCTTTCTGTCACCAGACCTTGAATTTGGCCTGTGCCCGGCGTGCCATCGCCTAATCCAGCGACAATCGATTCGGCGGGGTCGAGGAATCGGCAACTGGGTCTCGCCGCTTCGAAGAAGGAGCGAAGCCATGGTAAATGCGTGCTGGAAAGTGTCAGCGTGTCGATATCGGGGTGCTGCCGGAAGACGCTGTCGATAAAAGCAGTGACCGCTTTCTGCGTCGCTTTTGGGTCGAAGAGAAAGGAGCCATTCTCGACAAGCTCCACCATGGACGAAGCATTGATCAGGCTGACATTCTCCGGGTGGGGTGCATGGCGAGCTATGAACTGCTTGAGCGGCGAGCTTTCGATGAGTGAATGCACCCCCATGATGCCGATCTTGCCGCTCGCCGACATAGCGAGTGCTTCTTCGATGGGCGGGTAGACGCCGAACAATGGCACCAAGGTGCTTTGGCGAACGTCATCCAGCACCATGATAGACGGTGCGTTCGATGCGATGACGATGGCAGAGGGTGCATAGCCCTCAAGAAAACGCAGTGTGCGATGCATGACAGCGAGTAGCTCTTCACGCCCTTTGCTCCCATAAGGAAAGCTCGCCCGATCAGCGAAATAAACAATATCCTGTTTGGGAAGGCGCTTATGTATCTCGGCAACAATGGCATAGCTACCAATGCCAGCGTCGAAAACAGCGATTGGCTGGTGCATAGTAATATCCTGGGTGTCGGCTAAAGTCTAATGATCCATAATATTCTAATGCGATGGAAGCGTCATTTTTAGCTACTATGCTAGTTAAACTTTATACGATGCTGGGGCACGGCATCGCATAAATTCGAAATGAATAGCATGGTGATGGCAGAGAAATTTATGGTGAATGAGTGGTTGTCTAAATGTCGTTAAATATTGTGCAGCGTTTGCTACCCGGCTGGGGCGTTACTTATGGCCCACCGGGCCATGACTCTTTTCCAGCCGTCATGTTGTTGCATGGTTCTGAAGGCGCATGGGCGGGGTGGAGCCATCGTGATGCGATGCTATTCGCCGCCCATGGCTTCTTGGCGTTCCCTTATGGCTACTCAAGCGGCGGTAATGCATGGAATGCGGGGCATATTATCGATTACCCACTGGATCGCAGCGTGGAGGCATTTAAAGCCCTACGAGAATTCCAGTTCGCTGATGAGCGGGTAGGGCTTTATGGTATTTCACGCGGTGCCGAGCATGCGTTATTGCTCGCTTCCCTAATGGCAAGAGATAAGATCAAGGGCGCACCTGATGCCATCGCTGCGCATAGCCCGCCGGATGTTGTGTGCGGGGCCTTTGATGCACGTAGTTTTCGCGATGTAGGGGATCCAGGCTGGCAAGCCTGGGACGTCAGCAAACGCGCCTGGACATGGCGTGACAGTCACGAAAGCTTGCTACCGACCACGCCGATCGAAATCGAACGCTACCCTGGGCCGCTACTACTTTCCCATGGCACCAAAGACCGAATGTGGTCGGTGGAAATGACCAAACGCCTGGAACAACGCCTGCGCGAGCATGGCCGCTCCCCAGAAGTTCACTACTACGAAGGTGAAGATCATATACCTAGTAGCTCAGGGCAGAATAAGCACTATGGGCTGCTGCTAGATTTCTTTTCAAAACACCTGTAAGTCACTGTTCCTCATTTTTCCATCCAAAAAGCCCATCTCGGTAGCTAAGAGGTATGGCGGTGATGATGGCTGCTTGGGGCAGGTTGTCGATATGCGCTCTCGGTTGCAGCCAGGGCTGCTCATCACTGGGTGGCAACCACTCAATACGGTCGTTAAATAGCGCATCATCAATCTCTAACACCAACGGTGCTTCTGCATAGACGAAGTATTTGTTGGCGATAAAAAGAACAGCTTCTTCAACATTCAAATGAACGCAGTCGAGCTTATGATCGTTTCCGCAGCGGGGTACATAGCCAAGTTGCTGAGTTTGATCCCAAATAGTTTTACTAACGACTCTGAATAAGCGCATAAGAGCTCCAGTGGTTTTTTTCCGACTAAGGTAGCCTAAAACCTAAAGTTAACTTGAGGTCAAGTGGCGCTGAAGATGTAATATCAGGTATGAAGTCATGCTGCTGATTGAGCAATGGCTAAGCTAAGCGGCCTGCTGATTTTAGAACTGATTTATTAAGAAGAGCTCGATACTGCACAGCGCATATTGAGTTTGGGCTTTGCTGTACAGTATCTCACTCCAACACTAGCTTTTAATGCTTCAGTTCTTCCTCTATTAGTGCTTGGGCCAAACGTTTCGCCCCTGCAAAGTCCGCTTTTCCAGAGCCAAGGTGAGGGATGGTCTCTACCGTAAACCAATGGCTGGGGATCATCATGGGTGGCGTACCGTTAGCGAGCATAGTGGCTTTGACGGTTTTGGCGTCTAACGCTGTTTCTGAAAGCAGCACAATGCGCTCGCCCTTGCGGCTATCGGGAATATTCACCGCCATCAGTGCGGTGTCTGTATCCTCCAGAGCCGCTTTAACTGCTGCCTCAACGGCGCTGAGACTGATCATTTCACCGCCTATTTTGGCAAAGCGGGCGTAGCGGTCAATCAGGGTTAAGAAGCCATCTTCATCGATAAAGCCTTTATCCCCCGTTATGTACCAGCGGTGGCCATCGATCACATGGAGCGCCTTGGCTGTGCGGTTGGGGTCATTGAGATAGCCCTGCATTATTTGCGGGCCGCTAATCAATATCATACCGGCCTCACCGGTCGGCAGCTCTTCAAAGCTGTCAGGGTCGACGATTTTGAAGCTGGTGCCGGGTAACGGCATACCGACGGTGCCTGCTTTGCTGCCCCGCTGCACCTGTTGATAGTGAACGCCCATGGCGTCGGGCAGATTCACTGAGGCGACTGGGGCGATTTCCGTGGCACCGTAGCCTTCATAAATAGGCTTGTGGAATTTCAGCGCAAAGCTATTACGCACGTTTTCGTCGAGCTTTTCAGCTCCGGCAACCACCACCCTCAAGCTTTCCAGCATTAACGGATGCACTTTTGAGCTGCGCACAAACAGCCTTAAAAAGCTGGAGGTGCCGAACATGATAGTGGCTTTGTGCTTGGCAATAGCGCCTGCAATGCCGGGGGCATCGGTGGGGTCGGCGTGGCACACCAGTGGCAGCCCTTCAATCAGCGGTAGCAGTTGAGTCACTGTAAGGCCAAAGGCGTGGAACAGCGGCAGTGAGCCCATTACAACGTCGTTGCTCTGGGTGTTGAGCACGTCAGAGGTCTGCTTGATATTGGCCATCAGGTTGCGGTGGCTCAACATCACGCCCTTGGGTTCGCCTTCACTTCCGCTGGAGAACAGGATGGCGGCGGTGGCGTCGGCATCGTGGCCGTGGCAGAAGCAGCGCTGTAGCAGCCAAGTCGGCAGTATTCTCACCGCCAGCCAGGTACTCAAACGTTCGCCACGGCCAATCGTGGCCTGCAGGTCTTCTAAAAGAACCACCTGCTTCGCGCGAAGCAATTGGCTAACGTCGAGCCCGCGCTGCTCGAGCTTCTTCACAAAGCGCTGTGAGGTGAAGACGGTAGCGATTTCCGCCTGGGAAAGGGCAGAGGTCAGCGCCTCGTGGTCGGCGGTGTAATTAAGATTCACCACCGTTTTACCCGCTAGCAGCGTGGCCATATTGGCGATAACCCCGGCACTGCTGGTAGGTAGCAGTAAGCCAACGTTCTGCCCTGGGTTGAGCTTGCGAAGTCGTTTTGCCATCAGCAGGCTGGCAGTGAGCGCTTGGCTTGCGCTGAGTGAGCGGCCCAGCGTATCGGCCAGGGCAAGGTCGCTAGGGCGGCGCTTAACGCTTTGAATCCAGGCGTTAGGCAGGCTCGGGAGCTCGCCCATGGCCCGCTGCCAAGAGCGGGTAGCCTGCTCAAAAATACGTCGTTTGAGCACATCGGCGGGGGKGTCCTTGGGCAGCGGCTTGCCAAAGGCGACCACTACCGAGCGATGCAGAGGCGCATTACGCAGCTCTTTAAGCTTGCTGGAAGATCGGGAGAACTGGCTGCCCCACAGGCCTCGCAGGTAGAAGGGCACAATTTTGACGTCTGGATTTGCCATGTCACAGGCACGCTCGTAACCGCGGCGGAATTCGCCCAGTTGACCAGTGCGGCTGATCGCCCCTTCAGGAAACAGGCACACCACTTCGCCTGCGTTGAGCTGTTCAGCAACACCGGCTAGGGCCTTTTCGGCACCGCTGCCACGCTCGATGGGAATACAGCCCAAGGCTTTGAAGAACCAGCGCAGGTACCAACGCTGGTAAACCGATCTGAGCATCACGAAACGCACCGGTCGAGGGCTGGCGATCTGTACCATGGCCCAATCCACCCAGCTGATATGGTTGCCCAATAGCAGCACGCCGCCCTGGGCGGGCAGGTTCTGCAAGCCATGGACGTCTACGCGATAGCGGCGTGTCAGCAGGAAGCTCAACAGAAAGCGCACCAAGCTTTGGGGTAGCTTAACAATGGTGTAACCACCGCCCACCATGGCCACGGTAGCGATAAGTAGCAGCAGGTAGTGGCTATTCACTCCCGCCAACGCGAACAGCGCCGTGAGCACCAAAAAGCCCAGCATGGCGATGTTTTGAATCCAGTTGTTGGCGGCCAGTACGGTGCCTAGCTCGTTGTCGGCGGCGTGAAACTGAATCAGCGCATTGAGCGGCACGATGAACAGCCCACCCATGATGCCGATGAACACAAAGTTCAGCGCTTGGCCAACGGGTGTGGTCAACAGCGGCAAGCACCATAAACCCACGGCCACCCCAATAGCGCCTACGGGGATCAAGCCGGTTTCAATACGGTTGTGGGAAAGTTTGCTGGCGAATAGCGAGCCAAGCGCAATTCCGATGCCGCTAGCGGCGAGAATTCCCTGAAGCACTAAGGTGTTATCGATACTCAGGGCATCTTTGGCATAAGCAGGAAAGGCCGCCAGCAGCACTTGGCCCACTGACCAAAAGGTGGCAAGGCCGATAATGGAGAGCCTGATGACAGGCTGGCGAGCGATAATCCTCAGATTGTCTTTTAGGGCAGTGCCCTTGATGTAGCGCTGCCAGGTCAGCGGTATATCTGACCGAGTGGTGTTATCAAGCGGAAGGCGGTAAAGCGCCACCACCTGGATGGCGCTATTGAGCACCAGCAGCCAGCCCAGAGGGGCTATTTGGCGCAACAGCTGCGCTGGGGTTTGATCATCAGGGGTAATCCAGGTTTCAAACAGCGCGGTAAACGCCACGGTGCCCGCCAGAATGGCTCCAATCGTGACGGCCTGGATCAGCCCGTTGGCTTCCGCCAAGCGCGGCTTGCCGAATAGCCCTTTTACCAGGCCGTATTTGGCCGGTGAGTAAAAGGCTGATTGAATCGCCAGCAGCAGCGTCATGGAAAAAGCCAACCAGAACCAGCCCTGGTAGTAAGCGGCGGTGATGCCCAGTGAGACCACGACGGCGGCCCAGGCCGATGTACGCAGAATGCGTACCTTGGGGTAGCTGTCAGCTACATGGCCCGCCGGGCTGAACAGTAAAATAAACGGCAGCAGGATAAGTCCATTGACCAGTGCGGTGAGCACGACCTGTGCTTCGCCATCGTAACTTTTGAAGATCGTGTTCTGAATGACGATCTTGTGGCCCAGATCCACAAAGGCATTGAGGAAAATAGCGATCAAATAGGGCAAAGCGCCCTTCAAGTGCAGTAGTCGATGCATCGTTGTTTAGCCTTCTTAATCCCTGGAAGTCGTAGCACTTTCTCTGTGAGGCTTACTGGTTGCAACTCATTTGCACAAAGTTGTGTCATAGGTGCTGTTTGGTATCATTATTTAATACTTTTGTGTGTGATGTCTTTTCATGCCGCTTTAGAGGTTACTATGTCCCAAGCCGATTCGCTGATTGAAACGCTAAAGCGCCAGCTTCGCGCTCAGGGTAAAACCTATGCTGATGTCGCAGAGTGGCTGGCGCTGAGCGAGGCCTCCGTGAAGCGGCTGTTCGCAGAGAAGCACTTTACGCTATCGCGGCTGGAGTGCATCTGTGACCAGTTGAATATCGAATTCGCCGAGCTGGTGCAGACCATGCAAGCTGACGAGCAGCGTTTGCAGGCGCTAACCCATGCCCAAGAGCAGAGTATTGTGGATGATCGTGAGCTGTTTCTGGTGGCTGTCTGCGTCATCAATGGCTATAGCTTCGACGAAATTCATCACCAGTACCAGCTAAGTGAAGCAGAGTGTATCCGGCAGTTACTGAAGCTTGAGCGGCTTAAGCTTATTGATCTACTTCCCGATAACCGGATCAGACGTAGGGTAGCCGCCAATTTCCGCTGGCGGGCGGACGGGCCGATACAGCGTTTCTTTCAGCAGCATATCGCCAACGAGTTTTTCCGTTCCCGTTTTGATAGTGACAGCGAAAAGCTCATTGTCCTCAATGGCCTATTATCCTCTGCGGGTAATGCTGAATGGCAGCAGACCATGCAGCGCCTGGCGAAAGAGTTTCATGCGCTATGCGAACGAGAGAGCGGGCTACCCATTCATCAGCGGTTTGGCACGACTTCGGTGCTGGCGGTACGGCAGTGGCAGTATGGGCTGTTTCAGGGTTACAAGCGGGGAGGCCAAGTAGTTCCCAACGCTACGTAGATGTGTTCCGGAAGAGAGTGGCCTCTTGTTCTAGCCACTCGACGAAGCGTGCTACCGCTGGTGGCGTTTCTCCATCACTAGGCAGAATCAGTTCGTAGGCGAACGGAGAAGCGAGTGGATAGTGTTCCGCGAAGGGGCGTACCAAAACACCGCTCGCTAGCCGGTCAGCCACCAATGGGTAGCTGGCGAGTACCACGCCTTGCCCGGCAATGGCCTGATCGAGAGCCAAGCTGTAAAGCGAGTATTGCCGCTGGTTGGGCATCTTGTTTAGCTCTACGCTGGCGCTTTTAAACCAATCGCTCCAGCTTGGAATGGGGTGGCCTGCGTGGCTGCACCAATCCACGGTGAGCAGTGTCTGTGCCAGCAAATCGTCGGGGGTTTGCATGTTTGCCTGCGCTAATAGAGAGGGCGAACAAACCGGAAATAACGTGTCTTCAAACAGGCGCAGGCTGGTGACACCGGGCCAAGGGCCCTGGCCATAGCGCAATGATAAGCGTGCCCTGTTGGGCAACCACAGCGGTGGCGTTAAGCGCGCCTCGGCATCCAGAGAGATTTCTATTTGCCGTTCATTAGCTTCAAAGCGGGGTAAGCGGGGGAGTAGCCAGAGTTGTAGAAAGGAGGGCGGTGCACTCAGTAACAATCGAAAAGCCTCTTCTGAGCGCTCGGTGACGTTCTGTACACCGCTGGCGATGCGCAAAAGGCCTGCCTGCACATCTTCAGCCAGTACCCGGCCTGCTTCGGTAACGCATACCCCATTGGCATGACGCTCAAACAGCACCACGCCTAAGTGGCCTTCCAACTGTTTGACCTGTCGGCTAACGGCGCCAGGCGTCACCCCGAGGCGATAAGCGGCGGCTTTGAAGCTATTTTCTCGCACGGCCTCGGCAAACGCGCGCAATGCATTCAGCGGTAGCCTTTCTATTCTCATAGAGTGAGTTTTCATAAGCCTAGGGTCGATAAGTAATCGTTTGTATGCAATGACGCTTACTGCTGCAATGGGCACCTATATGTTATAGGAGCCCGCAATGAGTAATCAAAGAATAGCCTCCAACAACCACACTGTCTGCATGGTTGGTCGATCGCAGCGAAAGTCAGTGGACGCAACGGCAGCATCGTTGATGCTGCTATTTTGCCTGGTGTTGGGTTTTCAGCAGGTGGCGATCAAGGGTGTGGCTGAGGATATCTCACCCGTGGTGCAGATGGCCCTGCGCTCAGCTTTGGCGGTGTGTCTGGTCGGCGGGCTGGCTTCTTGGCGCGGTATTCGCTGGGCGGATGTGGGTCATCATTGGGGCCCTGGGTTGCTGGTGGGCCTGGGGTTTGCGGCTGAGTTCGCTTTTATCGCCTGGGGATTAACCTATACCTTGGCGTCCCACATGTCGGTCTTTCTGTATACTGCGCCCATCTTCGCTGCCCTGGGTTTGCATCTTTGGGTACCTGGCGAGCAGCTCTCCATTCGCCAGTGGTGGGGCGTTGGCTTGGCATTTCTGGGAATGGTGGTTGCCATGGCGCCAAGCGGTGCTTACAGCACCGAGATTCTTATTGGGGATACGCTGGGCTTGCTCGCTGGCCTCTCATGGGCGGCCACGACCGTCGTGATCCGCAAGACTTCGCTTTCTGAGGCGCCAGCAGAGCTCACTCTGAGCTATCAACTGAGCGTGACGGCGTTGTTGCTCCTGCCGGTGGCGGCTATATCCGGGCAGCTAATGAGCGCGCAGTTTACCCCAATGGCGTTAGCCAGCCTTGGTTTTCAGACGCTGATCATTTCGTTTGCTGCGCTGCTGTTATGGTTTACCTTGCTGCGCCGCTACCGCGCTTCGCAGTTAGGCGTGTTTTCTTTCTTGGCGCCGCTTTTCGGTATTCTGTTTGGTACACTGCTGCTCAATGAGCCGCTGAGTATTAATTTTATAATCGGCGGTGGCGTTATTTTAGTTGGCATCATTCTGGTGACTCGCTAAACGCATGCACCCATCTACCTTTGCGAAGACACCGATATGAGCATCACCCCTTTTCAAGCACTGGCGTGCCCGCTAGACGGAAAACCACTCAGTTGGTCGGCTAGTGTTTGGCGATGCTCTGATGGCCACAGCTTTGATATTGCTAAGCAGGGCTACGTTAATTTACTGCCTGTGCAGCAAAAGCGTTCCCACGATCCGGGGGATAGCAAGGCGATGGTAGCTGCTCGCCAGCGTTTTCTTAACGCGGGGTACTATCAACCCATTGCGGAGGCAGTCAGTCATGCTGTGTTGGGCCATGCCGAGGTTCAAAAGGCAGACAGACTGCCTTTTAGCTGCCTGGATGCGGGCTGCGGTGAAGGTTATTACCTTCGCCAATTAGCTGACGCGGCGACTAACGCGCAGCCACTTTCACTGATGGGGCTGGATATCTCTAAATGGGCGGTATTGGCCGCAGCAAAACAGGATGCTAAGCAGGCACCGCTAAGCAGCTGGGTCGTGGGGAGTAATGCACACTTGCCGGTGCAGACGGGAACGTTGGATAGCGTGCTGTGCATGTTTGGCTTTCCAGTGGTAAGCGAGTTTGCTCGTGTGTTGAAAACCGGTGGCGTACTACTGCAGGTTGAAGCGGGGCCTAATCACTTGAGGGAGCTGCGGGAGATTATCTACCCCACGTTAAAAGCTGAACGTGCGAGTGAGACGGTAGTGCCCGATGGCTTTATTCACCATGGCAGCGAGAGGGTAAGCTACTCAATTGCACTAAATGGAAGTGAGGAAATTGCCGATCTGTTGGCGATGACGCCGCATCTTTACCGAGCCAGCGCTGAGGGGCGTGATCGAGCAGCGGCACTTGAGGTGCTGGTGGTGACGGTGGATGTGCGGGTGGTGCAGTGGCGACGTCTTTAGGCGCTTTCAAACGCAGCGTTCACACACTTCTAGCGCAACTTCTGTACAGCCAAACACAACAAGGCCCGCATAAGCGGGCCTTGTTATCCGAACCTTAGAAGGTTCGAGCAAATTCTAAAGCGCTATGTCTTAGAGACTTAGTCTCAAAAAGCTTAGGCTTAGGAAATTTGCTTGATGTTTGAAGCTTGAAGGCCTTTCTTACCCTGGGTAACGTCAAAAGAAACGTTAGCGCCTTCTTGCAGGGTTTTGAAGCCGTCTGCTTGAATTTCAGAGAAATGGGCAAACAGGTCATCGCCGCCGTCAGAAGGAGCAATAAAACCGAAGCCTTTAGTATCGTTGAACCACTTAACTGTGCCAGTAGACATAGTAAAAATCCTTTCGCGCAAAGCGCTTTGTAAAGTTCCTGGTATCACCCAGATTAATAGCGGATAAAACAAGGAATACAATTACAGTCTTGCCGAAAGATTTTGTACACGTCTATCTCGTACATTTCTAAATCTTTTTCGTACACTTCTGAAACCATGCTTGCTTGCTAACCAACTGGCGCTACATTGTCATGAATTGTAGCGCGTGTCAAAGCCTTTCTGGATTGTCTTGCCTATGGGGCGCAGTGAGAGCCTCTATTAGAGGTGGTCGCTGGAAAGTAGTGATAATGCCAGCGACCATCAGGGCACGTTTCCAGTAAATGGGAAGCTTGTTTTCTTACATGAATATCGCTCGTGCTAATGTTTACGTTTGGCCAAAAGCTCGGACAGCACCTGGCGCGCAGTTAGTGACTCGCTGTAGGCCGTACGACGATATCGCTGGTATCTACGTCATCGGGCTGGTTGATGGCATGCGCAATGGCGGAGGCGATCGCTTCGGGCTTGAGGGCAATTTGGCGGAAAAGGTCGATTGCCTTTGCGGTTTCAGAGTCGGTGATGGTATTGGCCAGCTCTGATTCCACTACCCCGGGGTAGACACAGGTCACGCGTATCTTGTCGGTTTCCTGGCGTAGCCCATCGGAAATAGCGCGCACCGCATATTTAGTGGCGCAGTAGACTGCTGCGGTGGGCATAACAGTGAGGCCACCGATGGAGGAGATGTTGATCACCTGGCCACTTTCCTGGGCCTGCATAGTAGGCAGAACAGCGGCGATACCATTGAGTACGCCGCGAATGTTGACATCGATCATGCGGTTCCACTCATCTACTTTGAGCGCTGCCAAAGGCGATAGGGGCATGACGCCCGCGTTGTTGACGATGACATCTATGCGGCCGTGGGTTTTGATCGCGAAATCCGCAAACGCCTGCATGTCTTTAAGGTCGGTGACATCCAGCGCCTGGAAATCCACGCTGCCGCCCTCTTCGCGAAGGGAGTGGGTCAATGCTTCCAACCGATCAGTTCGGCGTGCGCCAATAATCAAACGGTGCCCTTGACCTGCAAGCCAGCGAGCAGTGGCTTCACCGATGCCGCTGCTGGCACCGGTCAGTAAAACGACTTTGGAAGATGGGGTTGTTAAAGCAGTCATTGGATAATCCTCAGGGTGGTGGGTACCCAGAGAAGATTAAGCTGCTGCGGCTGGCATCTGTATAGGCGATCCTATTGCATGCTTGCCTAATCCTATTTGTTTGTTAAAGGTGGGCGGCGAGGCAAGCAACACAGCATGTATATTGCTCTTATGGTGTTATTGGCTCTTAGGGTTGGTTCAGGTGCGGCACGCATGACCAAGGTGGTTAACATGACACTGAAGAGCGATTCTGTGGTTTACAGCAATATCGTCGAATGCTTATACCAACTCGCACCACACGAGGGATATACCCAGTCGTTACTGGATGGCGTACGCTTTATGCGTTCTAACCGCCCGCTTAAAAACACCTCTGTGCTCTACGAGCCGAGTATCGTCATCATCTGCCAAGGCCGAAAGCGTGGCTATTTGGGAGATGAGGTGTATATCTACGATGCGCAGCGCTATTTGGTGCTATCAGTACCCTTGCCGTTTACTTCGGAAACAGAAGCCAGCCCTGACGAGCCAATGCTGGGTATTGCTATCCGCCTGGATGCGGTGGTAATCGCCGAATTGGTGACGATGTTGGAGGCGTCAGGCGAGTATGGGTTTGAGGCGCCGCGCGGCATGCTTTCAAGCCCGCTGGAAGAGCCGCTGGCAGATGCGACATTACGTTTATTGAATGCGCTTACCTCACCAACGGATGCGCATATTCTTGCCCCTTTTATTGTCAGGGAGATCTGCTATCGGGTATTGACGGGAGAGCAGGGCGGCAGTGTTCGAACAGCGCTCTCCCATTATGGGCAATTTGGTAAAATTGCTAAGGCGCTCAATCGTATTCATGCTAACTATGCCGATGCGCTGGAAGTAGCAAGCCTGGCGAATGAAGCTGGCATGAGTGCGCCAGCCTTTCACGTACACTTCAAGGCGGTCACCCAGACCTCACCTATCCAGTACATTAAATCCACCCGCTTGCACCATGCTCGGCTGTTAATGATACGTGATGGGTTGACGGCTGCCGCGGCCGCTAGCCGAGTGGGCTATGAAAGCCCCTCCCAGTTTAGTCGTGAATTCAAGCGCTTCTTTGGCCGCCCACCAGCGGAGGAGGTGCGTACCATGAAGGCAAGCCTTGATTTATTGCCGCCTACTCACCTGGTAGATATCGCTGTGCCACACTAATAGAGTGTGATGTACGCTTATCAAATTAGACCTACCAACTTCTTCAAATCTGTAGGGACGCAAATGACTCGTATATGGAAGGCCTATGCTCAGGCATCGTTGATTTTACGCGTCACTGTTGCGCTTGTTCTGGGCGTTGTCGTTGGGCTTATTGGTGGTGAGGCAGTGGCTGCCTGGCTAGCGCCGCTGGGTGACCTGCTGCTACGGCTGCTTACTTTTCTGATTGTCCCCATTGTACTGTTTACGCTGATGGTGGGGGTGAATCAGTCCCGGGAGGGAAGAGCTGGCCGCGTGGGCGGCAAGGTGTTTGGTTATTACCTTACTTCTTCAGCGCTGGCGATCATGGTGGGCTTAGCGGTTGCCACGTTGTTTAGTCCCGGCAGCGGTATGACGTTGGATGAGAGTGCCAGTTTCTCGGTGCCCGAGAATCCAGGCGTTGTCGATACGCTGCTGAATATAGTGCCGGATAATATTATTGGTGCGTTTGCCGAACTCAACATGTTGGGCATTATTTTTACGGCGCTGGTGTTTGGCATCGCATTGCTAAAAATGCGCCAGTCGGAGCGCCAGCATGCCATGGGTGAACGCCTTTATGGGGTGATTGAAGCGCTAAACGAGGTCACTCTAAAAGTAATGTCGGGGGTATTGCACTACGTGCCCATCGGCGTGTTTGCGATTGTCGCCGAAACGGTGAGTCAGCAGGGTTTGGCAACGCTGCTCTCATTGGGCGATATGGTGGTTGTGCTTTATATCGCCCTGGCAACCCAACTGCTGATTTATTGCGGCATCATGCGGCTGTTTGGCGTGAAGCTGCGCACCTTTTTTCGCGAAGCCCGTACGCCCATGGCCACGGCGTTTGCTACCCAGAGTAGCTCGGGTACGTTACCGCTAACGGTTAATGCTGCCCACCGCTTAGGAATTCCCAAAAGCATCTATGGTTTTAGTCTGCCGTTAGGGGCTACTTTAAATATGGATGGAGCGGCGATTCGTATCGCCATCTCGGCGGTGTTTGCCGCCAACGTGATTGGTGCACCGCTGGATTTCATCAGCATGGTGCAAATAGTGTTGATCGGCACGCTAGTGTCGGTGGGCACGGCAGGGGTGCCGGGGGCCGGTATCATAATGATTGCCACGGTGTTTGCTCAGGTGGGCCTGCCAATTGAAACCGTCGCGTTGCTCACCGCTATCGATGCACTGGTGGGAATGGGGTGTACTGCGCTGAACGTGACAGGCGACTTGGTCGGCACCTCCGTGATAGCCCGTAGTGAAGGCGAGGAGTTGCAAGAGGAGCCCGTCGAAGACGCGGGCTTGGCAGTAAGAGGGTAGTGCGTTTATCTCCCCCCTGAGAACGACTTAGGGGGGAGATCGCGTTAACCAATCATAAAGCCGCGACCCACGGGGTCTCTCTCATCAATCAGCCATTTGGCATAACCGATCAGTTCAGCGGTACCTTGCACGCTTGGACGAATGGCAGAATAACCACCAATTTCGGTTTTACCCAATATTTTGCCCGTGAAACGGCCGCTTCCCAGCAGGCCTTCCGAGTAGATTTCCTTGTTCTCTTCCAGTTCATTTCGTGCGTGAAACATGGCCATCATGGCGCTGGTTCCAGTGCCACCAGGCGAGCGATCCAGCTTGCCGCCTGAGAACACATGGACGTTGCGGTAAAGTGAATCTGGCTGCGTTCCCTCATGCCAGAACGTAACGAAATTTAGACCATTGATGTGAGCATGTACGGGGTGACGAATCGTCATGCGTTTATTCAATTCTGCCTTGACCGCCTCTCCCGCCATCGAAAAATAACTGCCATTTTCGGGGCAGATGGGTTGCTTGTCAGATGGAATGCGAATGATAGCGAAGAAGTTGCCACCAAATACCAGGTCAGCCTTTAGTGTACCCAGCCCCGGAACGTCAACAGGAATGTCCTGCTCCATCACGAAGGCGGGCACATTTTCAAAGCGAGTCCAATGCACTTTGTCGGCATCGGCTTTGACCTCCGAGACGACGGTGCCAGCGGTAGTTTCAAAACGGATGCGTGTCATGCCGTCTTCTTGTGCTGGTGGCGCCAAGCGGTGAGAAACCATCGCCATGGAAAGGGCTATGGTGCCGTGACCACACATGTCGACGAACTGTTCGCCATCCATCCATAGCATGCCAGCGTCATGATGCTCATCGGAAGGTGGGGTTAGAAAAACACCAAACATGTGCTGGTGGCCGCGGGGCTCACGCATCAGGCTAGTGCGGACATGGTCGTGATGCTCTTTCAAATAAGCGCGTTTGGATAGAATGTTGCTGCCATACGGGTAGGGAATGCCAGCATGCACGATGCAGGTTGGCTCGCCTTCCGTATGGGTATAGATAACGTCAAGGAACTGTTGGTTTTTCATGGTTGCTTCTTCCTGTGGGCTGTGCGGTTGGGTTATTAGTCTTGGGTTAAAGACCAAACCAGCGGGGTACGCTCATGACCATGCCAGCAGGCCAGACAATCACGGCGAGCAGCACTGCCAACATCACGGCAATGAACGGTAGGTTGGCGTAGGTAATGCGGATGATATCGACACGTGAAATCACGCTCGTAATAAACAAGGCGGCCCCGACCGGTGGCGTCTGCTGGCCAATACCCCAGCAAAGAATGACCACCATGGCGAACTGGAGAGGGTCTATGCCTAGCAATTGAACACTGGGCAGGAACAGTGGCACCACTATGAACATCATCGCGATGCCATCGAGGAAGGTACCGGCAATAATCAAGACGATGCTCAAAATCAGTAGAAAGCCGATGGGGCCCATATCCAGAGCTGCGATCGGCCCGAGAACTAGCTGCCCGAGACTTTGGTAAGTGAAGGTGTAGCCGAGTGTATGTGCCGCTGCCGTCACAAACATGACCGCACCGGTCAACACGGCACTCTCAACCAGGGCACGATAAAGCGCACGTAGTGAAAGCGAACGATAAAGCACCATGCCAGCGAAGATGCCATAAGCGACTGCCACGGCGGAGGCTTCGGTCGGTGTGAAAATGCCGCCGAGGATACCGCCGAGGATGATGACTGGCATTAGCAGGGCCGGGAATGCACTGACCAAGCTACTGCCCAGTTGCCTGATCGAAAATGCAGCTTCGATAGGATATTGGCGTTTCACCGATATCCACCACGCCATAAGCATGAGTCCTATGGCAATGAGTAGCCCTGAGACTAGACCGGCAGCAAATAACGCCCCTGTCGAAAGTCCCATATAGGCACTCAATAACACCATGGGCACGCTGGGAGGAATGATGATGCCAATAGTGGAGGAGGAGGCAGTCACGGCGGCAGTAAAGGGGGCGGAGTAACCCCGTTTGACCATCTGGGGGATCATCACACCGCCCACGGCGGCCGTATCTGACATGGAGGTGCCGCTCATGCCTGCAAAGAACATGGAGGTCAAGATATTGACCGCCGCCAGCCCACCCCGTATGGCCCCCACCATGGAACGAGCCAGATCGACAAGCCGTGCTGAAATACCGCTGTGGTTCATTATCTGGCCCGCTAGAATGAACAGCGGAACAGCCAATAGCGGAAAGGACTCGGTACCTCGGTATAGGCGCTGTACCAGCACGAGCATATCGACACCGGAAAAAGCGAGTACGCCGATAGAAACAAGTGTCAAAGCGAAGGCGATTGGCATGGCCAGCCCAATCAGAGCCAGAAGTGCAAGTAGTATGACGAGTAGAATCATAGCTCTGACTCCTCCAGAGCGGCTCTTCGAGCAGCTTCATAGGGCGGTATCTTTGCCTTGGCGGCAACGACACACTGGCGAACCAATTCCAGCAACATGCCCGCGCCGGAGATAGGCACGGCGGAGTAGAAAAGCCACTGAGGTGCACCTAGCATAAGCGTTGTACGGTTGGAAAAGGTGAGTGTTTGTTCCAAGCCCCACACGATCATGATGACGCAGACCAGCCCTATCAGTGCCTGGTTGATAAAGAACAATACCCATTGACCGCGATAGGGAAGTAAGGCAGCGATAACATCAATACGTAGATGAGCGCCTTGCCTGAGTGCCAGATAACCGCAGAAAAAGGTAATGTAGACCAGCAGACCCACTAAGACTTCGGCGCTCCACGATAGCGAGGCATTCAGGATGTAGCGCGCAGCCACTGCCGCTATTGCCAGGAGAGTAATGGCAGCCAACAGCAGTGCCGCGACCGCTTCAAAAAAACGATCAAGCATGGTAGTACTCCCGGGAGTAGCGACGGGCAGGAAGTGCCCGCCGGGAAGTGTGCTCTGTCGTTAGGGGAGGTCGGCGATGCGTTGCACCATGTCACGTGCCTCTTGTGACAGTCCTTCGGTAAAGGAGTCCCATAGAGGTTGAGAGGCTGCTATGAAGGTGTCAGTGTCTACCTCGTTCACTTCCATGCCGTTCTCTTTTACAAGCTCCACGACGCTCTGATCCGCTTGTTCTCCAAAGTTAACCGTTGCCTCGAAGGCCTGTTCGCCACCCTCGAGTAGAGCTTGCTGAACGCTGGCATCAAGATCCTGGAAACGTGACTCGTTCATCAGCAGGAAGCCGACGGTGTAAACATGCCCAGAGAGTGAGAGGTAATCCTGTACTTCGTAAAAGCGGCTGGCCTCTACTTCGACGAGAGGATTTTCTTGGCCATCGAAGACACCGGTCTGAAGGGCGGAGTAAAGTTCTGGATAAGGCAGCGGGGAAGCGTTAGCGCCATAGGCATTAAACATCTCGACACGCTGGCGGCTGCCAGGGGTACGGATTCTTAACCCGTCAAGATCCTCAGGTTTTTCAATGGCATGACTATTGTTGGTAATATGACGGAAACCTCCTTCATAAAAACCGATAACACGGTAGCCTTGCTTTTGAAGCTTGTCTTTTAATTCTTGACCGATTTCACCGCTCAGGACATTGCTCACATGCTCCCTGTCTCGAAATAGATAGGGAAGTGAAAGAATACCCATATCTTCATCAATGGTAGTAATCGGCGTTTCAATAGTGGCGATATCTAACAAGCGTGTATCTATTGCTTCTATATTGCTGACTTGATCGCCAAGTGAACCAGAATGAAAAAGTTTTATGTCGGCACTGTTATTGGTCGCTTCTGCCACGTGTGCGGCTAGGGCATTCAACCCCGCCATCTGGATGCCTTGCTGGCTTCCAATGGTCGCCGCTCGAAGCTCTAGCTCGGCGGCAGCTACCTGGCCTGCCAAACCGAGCCCTAGGGCGAAGGAAGCAATATATCGTACGGAGGAAAGTGCTTTCATGGTGACGCTCCGGAGGTTGTTTTTGCGGGAGTCATGTCACGGACCTTTACGATCACGTGTCTCTAGAGTAGGTCTGCGCCACCATGATTTATAGAATAAAAGAGACAGAAAATTGAATTTTTTGGACGGATTGCGCACGTAGTAACTGTTTGAAAATCATGACAGCAGGCGGCTAACGAAGAGCTACAAACGTTTTTCCTGACGGCGTGACTGGCCTGGGCTACAAGCGAAATGCGTATGAAAGTCTCGGGCGAGATGAGCGGCATCGGAGAAACCGCAGTCAGCGGCAATATCGGCAATTGAGCTGTCGGTATGGTGGAGTAGCCAGTCTGCATAGCGCAGGCGCATGATTTTGAAGTAGCGCATAGGTGTGATTCCCAGTTCTTGACGAAAGAGTCGATCAAGCTGTCGGGGGCTTAAATTGATCCGCTTGGCCAGGTCACAAGCACTTAGACGGGTATTCAGCGATTGCTCCATGGTGAGTACGGCTACCCGGACTCGCTCATCGCGAATTTCATGGATGGCTTCAAAAAAGTGTGTTTGTGGAGAGTTGGACGTACGCATGCCGTTTAAGATCATGTGACGAACCGCCTGCTGGGCCTTCTCGGGGCCACATGTGCGATGAATCAGGTGCAGGGCCATATCCGTTGCACCTGACGAGCCTGCACAAGTGATTACCCTGGCGGATTCCAGAAATATTCGATCGGGAGTGGCGTCGATTTTGGGAAACTGTTGGCGAAAATCATTGATTACGTTCCAGTGCACACATACCCGTTGGCCTCTCAGCAGGCCTGCACGGGCAATAGCAAACGTGCCAGTACATACACCGACAAGTTTCACTCCTTTGCTATGCGCTTCCTTGAGATATTGACTCAGTGCCTGATCTTCGTGGGGATTGAGATAATTATTACCACCACAAACGGCAATATGAGTGAATTCACTCGGTTCACGATATGGTGTTTGTGGGTGGGCCTCCAAGCCGCAGCTGGAGGTGATTGGACCGGGGCCCATGATCTGCCAGCTACAGTGGATTTGTCGGCTTCGGCCACCCTTGTCGGCAGCCAAGCGCAATGAATCGATGAACCCTGCAAAGGCATTCATGGTAAATAGCGGGAGTAGGATAAATCCGACGCGCAGAGGCGGTTGATGGCCCAATGGCATAGGGGGGAGGCTCTTGATGGTGGGTAGGCACGACTCCTTAGAGTATGCCCTGAGCCAGCCTAAGGTGCCATGGCCGGACTTTACGCATATCCATACGCATAGTAGTCATCGATAACGATCCCATTTGAACCCAAACAGGCGCCCCTAAAGAGAGGCGCCTGTTTAGTTAAAGCTATCTACTGCTCTCGGGTATCAGTGCTTCAATATCACATAAAACGCATGAATGATGCCCGGTATGAAGCCAAATAGCGTTAGAATAATATTCAGCCAGAAATGCCCTTTAAAACCGACCTCAAAAAATACGCCGAGCGGGGGAAGTATTACGGCAAAAATCATTTTGATTGGATCAGTCGCTGTAAACGCCATGAAGCCTCCTTTGCTTTCATTGGTGTAACTTGTACAAGTGTAGGCACGATCAACCTACTTTATCCATGCCTTGGCTAATTCCCTGTGACTAGCCGAGTAGGCAATCGTTCAATTCCGCCATTTATTTCCGCTCTACGCTGTTTGGGAGGGACTCCGTGTTCATCAAAGTGCCATTAAAAGTAACCACCACGTCTTTTTGTTTATTAAGTTGTCTTGGCGATGGCCAGAGTTGGGCACAAGAGAGTCCGTCAACTGACAACACGCTGGCCACACTTCAAGTGACGGCGCCACGACTATCGCGAGAGCTTTACGCCACGCCCGCTGCGGTTTCAACGCTCGACCGTGAGGCGATTGCTCAGGGGCAGCAGCGCACACGGCTGGATGAGGCGTTAGTGCGCGTGCCTGGCATGTTTTTGCAAAACCGCGATAACTTTGCCCAAGGCCAGCGAATCTCCATTCGCGGCTTCGGCGCTCGGGCGCCGTTTGGCGTTCGCGGTATTACCGTGATGGTGGATGGCATTCCGTATACGTTACCCGATGGTCAGGCACAGTTAGATGCCATTGATCTGGACAGCGCTGAGCGCATCGAAGTTATCCGTGGGCCCTCTTCGGTACTTTACGGCAACGCGGCGGGTGGGGTAATTGATGTGACCACCGCCGATGGCCGCGATAACCCTGGCTCAAGCGTGCGAACCGAGGTGGGCAGTGATGGCTACCGTAAGGCGGTCGTACAAACCGGTGGAGCCCAGGGTGATTGGTCGCACCATGTGAGCTTCTCGGCACTCAATGTGGATGGTTATCGGGAACAGAGCTCTACGGAGAAATACCTGCTGAATGCCAAACTGCGAAGAGAGTTAGGCAGTGATCGGGCGTTAACCGCGATTATCAACCTGCTGGACAACCCCCGTTCCGAAGATCCTGGCGCGCTGAACGCGCGTGAAGTGGCCAGTGGCCGTGATCAAGCAGCGCCGAACTCATTGGCGTTGGATGCAGGACAGAACGTAGATCAGCAGCTTCTTGGCTTACAGTACGAAGATTTATCCGCTGGCCCTGGTGAGTTCTATTTAAAAGGCTTTGTTGCGCAGCGCGATTTTGAGCAGCAACTGCCCTATGTGGGCGATAGCCGTATCGGCTACCAGCGTGATTATCTGGGCGCGAGTGCTGAGTATCACCATGAAGTCAGCTTGGGCAGCCTGCCGCTGAGCTATATCACCGGTGTCGATGTGGCGCGTCAAGACGACGAGCGCTTTAGGAACGATGTAAATGGCCAAGGCGTGGTCGGCGAGCAACTGGCGGAAGAGACCCAAACGGCGACCTCCGCTGGGGTATTTGCCCAGGGCGATTTAGAGCTGACCGAGCAGGTAACGCTCTCGCTTGGCGCACGCTTTGACCGAGTGGAGCTAGAAGTAGATGATCGCTATCAGGACGATGGCGATCAAAGCGGTGACCAGACCTTCAATGAGTGGAGCGGTTCGGCGGGGTTAAGTTACCGTTATCGTCCGCAGCATCAAGCCTATATCAATACCGGTACGGCGTTTGAAACGCCTACGTTCTCCGAGTTTGCCAATCCGGCGGGCGGTGGTTTTAACCCGTCGGTGTCGCCGCAAAAAGCCTGGAATCGTGAAGTGGGGCTGCGGGGCTACGTTGAACCACTGGCCATGGATTACGATCTGGCGCTATTTTCGGTGCGCGTGCGTGACGAGCTCGTGCCGTATGATGACGGCGGTCGCACCTTCTACCAAAACGCAGGCGACACCGACCGCGACGGTATCGAGCTGGCGCTGGGCTGGCAGTTGGCCGACCAATGGCGGTTGAATAGCGCCGTTACGCTGGCGAGCTATGAGTTTGATCAATTTGCTACACCAACTGAAAGCTTTGGCGGGAATCGCATTCCTGGGCTGCCCGAGCAAACCTGGGTCAATCAACTCACTTGGCAGGGTCTGGATGAGCGCTTTGCCACGCTGGAAACCCAGTACGTGGGCGATATGGTGGCGGACAACGCCAATGAGACAGAAGTCGATAGCTACTGGCTAGTGAACCTGCGGGTGGGTGATGGTTGGCGGTTGGGAAGCGATACACGGCTAAATGCGTATGTGGGCGTGCGCAATCTCTTAGATGAAGAGCACTACGCCAACGTGCGCTTGAACGGCACCTTTGGTCGCTTCTATGAACCTGCTCCGGGGCGCAGTGTGTATGGCGGTTTAGAAGTACGCTTTTAAGTCGAAATACTGCAAGTAAATAAAAACGGGCGGCGCTCATTCATTATTGCTGAGGCCGCCCGTTCTCGTGGGTGATAACGCTAAGTTAGCCGTTTACTCAGGCAGAGCGTAACCAATCACGTAATCGCCCATCTTGGTGCCAAAGGTGCCGTGTCCACCCGCCGTGACCACCACATACTGACGGCCATCCTGGCCGGTGTAGGTCATCGGCGTGGCTTGGCCACCTGCTGGCAGGCGCGCTTTATACAGCTCTTCGCCAGTAGTGATGTCGTAGCCGCGCAGGTACTGATCCAGCGTGCCGCTTAAGAACGACACCCCGCCAGCCGTCGTCAGCGGGCCGCCTAGTGCAGGAACGCCGACGTTCAAGCCAATCGGTAGATCAAACGGCATGCTGTCGCGTGTGGTGCCATTGCGGTGCTTCCACACCACCTCGTTACTTTGCAGATCGATACCGGCTACATCGCCCCAGGAGGGCGCTTGGCAGGGCAGGCCGAGCACTGAAAGCAGCGGGCCAAGCTCAACGGCATAAGGTGCGCCTTCATTGGCTTGTAAACCCTGTTCGCTGGCAGAGCCTTGGCCTTCTTCTACCTCTTCACGAGGAATTAACGTAGACACAAACGCCAGGTATTTAGCGCCGGTGAAGAGCGCTTGGCGCTCGGGATCAACGGCCACACCACCCCAGTTCATTACACCGACATTACCTGGATAAACAATACTGCCTTCCAGCGAAGGTGGCGTGTATTGGCCCTCGTAGCGCAAAGAGTTGAACTGAATGCGGCACATCATTTGATCAAACGGTGAAGCGCCCCACATGTCGCGCTCGGTGAGCGGCGGTGGCAGCAGGTTAAGCGCTGAACGCGGCTGAGTCTCGGCGGTCCAGTCACCTTCCACGGCGCCCTGAGGTGCAGGAACCTCTTCAATGGGCACAATCGGTTCACCGGTTTCACGGTTCAATACATATAGGCTGCCCTGCTTGGTCGGCTGAATAACCGCGGGCTGGGTGCCATCACTAGTGGCTAGGTCAATCAGTACCGGTTGCGCAGGTGAGTCCATATCCCATAGGTCGTGGTGTACGAACTGGTAAACCCACTCAACCTGACCATCTTCCAGGTTGAGTGCCACTAGACCCGCGCTGTAGGTTTCATCGTTCTCGGTGCGGTCAGCGCCATACTGGTCAGGCGTGGCGTTACCCATTGGCAGGTAAACCAGGCCTAGCTCTTCGTCAACGCTGATCGGTGCCCATACGTTGGGGGAGCCGCGGGTGTAGGTTTCGCCTTCTGGTAGCGGGTCGGTGTCGTCGGGATTACCGCTATCCCAGTTCCATACCAGCTCGCCGGTATGCACATCAAAGGCACGAATAACGCCTGAGGGCTCGTCAATGGAACTGTTGTCGGTGACGTGGCCACCCAGAATAACCAGATTTTCGGTTACCGTTGCAGGGGAGGTGGAGTAGTAACCGCCTGGTGAGAAATCGCCAATATTGTTGGTGAGATCAATTTCACCGTTATTGCCAAAGCTGGCGCACCGCTCACCCGTGTCGGCGTTCAGCGCAATCAAGCGTGCATCCGCCGTGGGCAGGTAGAGCCTGCGTGGGCACATGACGTCGGTCTCGCTGAGCATGGGTTGCTGCGGGGCGCCGTTTTCTTCTTCAACACCAAACAGCAGTGACAAGAAGGAGAGATCCAGACTGAAAATATCGCTGTCATCGAAGATATCAAAAGAGAGTGCCGTTGCACTGTTCGGGGCAGCGTCACTGTTCGTCACTTCTGTGCTATCGGTTGCAGAGTCATTAGTGTCAGTAGAATAGTTTGCGGCGTCATAGTAGGCGAGGCCGCGGCAGGTCATATGTGCCCAGCCAGAAAAGTCATCCGCCCCCATGGTGCTGATCTCGGGGTCAAATGCCCAGAGGGTTTCGCCGGTTTCAGGGGAGAGTGCCATCGCCCGGCTGTGAGACGTACAGATATACAGACTGTCATTCACTTTCAGCGGGGTATTTTGATTGGTGATCTCCGGGGGCGCATTGGGGCCCGCTTTGTCACCGGTTTGAATCCGCCATACCTCTTCAAGCTCGCCGATGTTTTCCGGCGTAATTTGATCAAGGGAAGAGTAGTGGGTGCCTGCATTGGTGCCGCCATAGGCGGGCCAATCATCGCCCGCCACTTGGGCAGGGTTTACGCTATCGGTCGTTGATTGGTTGTTAGCGGCTAGCGACCCTTCGATAGTACCGGGATCGTTAAACTGGCTGGCAATGGCCACGATAACAGCGGCAGTAATGCTGCCAACAAGCGCCAGACTGCCGCCTTTTGAGTGTAGTGGCTTACGCCACCAGGGCAGGAGCAGCAGAATACCTATTAAACAGAGAATGGCAACGCGAGGCACTAACTGCCACCAGTCGAGACCAACCTCCCACAGAGCCCACACTAATGTGGCAAAAAGAATCAGCGCGTAGAGCCACAGAGCGGCGCCTTTGCGCAGGGCAAATAGAATGCCGCAAGCAATAATGCTAAGCCCGGCAATTAAGTAGTAGGCGCTGCCGCCTACGCTGACGAGCTTGCTGCCGCCAAAAGCAAGCACCAAGCCGATAATAAATAGTAGCAGGCCAACTATAATAGCTGGCCATTTACTGTGAGCGCGCGTGCTTTCTTCCATGAGATTTCCCCTAGTGAAACGTACTTAATACGTTAATGCATGCCGCTTAAACCCTAAATTCAAGCAATAAGTGCCAAGCGGCGAACCCGCAACGCGCTTTAACCCATCGGCGGCGCCGATGGGTTAAAACACACCGCTATGGTGGATGATTTTAATAATCAATTCGCTATTGGTCTAACGATTTGATGTTTTTTTCTAAGGCGGGTGCCCTACCGCCAGGGTAGTTAATGTCGCGGTAGGGGTAGCCAGAAGGCGTGAGGTTTATAGCTTGACCAGCATTTTACCGGTATTGCCGCCGTCAAACAGGGCCAGGAATGCATCGGGGGTGTTCTCCAGGCCTTCTTTCACTGTCTCTTTATATACCAGCTTACCTTCCGCTACTTGGGGGGCTACTTCGTTCAGGAAATAGGGGTAGCTAGCCCAATGGTCAGCCACAATAAAGCCCTGCATTTTGGCCTTGCGCACTACCAACTGAGAGAGATTGCTCGGGCCGGGGGTAGGCTCTTTTGCATTGTAGCTGTCGATCATGCCGCATACGGCAATCCGCGCACCTTCATTTAGCTGGTTCAATGCTGCTTCTAGGCAGATACCGCCGACGTTTTCGAAATACACATCAATGCCGTTGGGGCTGGCGAGCTTAATGGCGTCGCTTAACTCCTGTGCGGTACGGTCACGATAGCTAACCGGTTCAACGCCCAATGATTCAAGCCAGGCCAGCTTATTCGCAGCCCCGGCAATACCGACCACATGACAACCTTTGGCTTTGGCCAACTGCACTGCCAGGGAGCCTACGGCACCGCTAGCCGCGCTAACCAACACATTGTCACTCGGCTTGCATTCGGCAATCAGGTTGAGGCCAGTCCAGGCGGTCATGCCAGGCATACCGAGTACGCCCAGATAGGCTTGTTCGGGAACATCGATATCGGGTAGCGGCGTGACGCCCTGCGCAGGCAGTTGGGCAATATCCCGCCAACCGCCCATATGGCTCACTTTGTCGCCCACTTTTAAGCTTGAATCATTGGTCTCGATGACTTCGCCAATGGCGCCGCCTTCCATCGGTTTGCCGAGTTCAAACGGCTCCACATAGGTGCGAATGCCGCTCATGCGCCCCCTCATATAAGGGTCGACGGAAAGCCAGCGGTTGCGAATACGCACTTCGCCTTCGGCTAGGTCGGGTAGGGTTTGTGTTTCTAGCTTGAAGAGCGTGCGATCGGGCAGGCCTTTGGGATAATCGGTAAGCGTGTAAAATTGTGACTGCATGGATGTATCTCCTGCAAATACTTGGCGTGTATCGAACTCCTTGCAGCATAGAGACCATTAGCCTGCTTGCAAGTTCGTTAATGTATCGGAAAGTAGCCACATAAAGAAACAGGGTGACCATTGCTGGTCACCCTGTCTGTTGACTACTTTAAGATAACGATGCTTCGTGTGCTGTCGCATTGATTAGGCTAATGGGTATCACACAACAACCAAGGATGTGTTATCCGTTAATCCAACAGCGTTACCATCACTGGAGCTGTACCGCGGCGAATCATGCCAAGCTTCGCTGCCGCGCGTTTAGATAAATCAATAATGCGTCCTTGAATGAAAGGGCCACGATCATTGATCAGTACTTCTACCTCTTGCCCCGTGTCCGGGCGTGTCACCAACACCTTGGTGCCAAACGGCAAACTCGGGTGGGCGGCGGTCAACGCCTGCTGGTCAAAGGGCTCTCCACTGGCAGTGGTCGCTCCTTGAAAGCGGTCACTGTAAAAGGAGGCGACGCCTTCCTGCGTTTCTGTTTCATGTGCAAAAGCACTATTAGCAGCGCTACTTACCACTATCGCTGCCAAACAAATCGTTCGGATCAGTCGTTTTTCGGCTCCCATGGGAGTACCTCGGTTTTGCTTGTTGCGAATCCCGCACTCTTGATGAGGTGCCTGAATAGGCTTTTCGATACTACCCTTGTCGCAACGAGTCAGCAAGCTTTGAGAAGATCGATGCAAATAGGTTCAATTTCAAGATTTTTAAATCTCTACTTATGTAGCCTTGGGTTTCAGTGACTTATCAACCCAGGTATGAAATGAATAGAGAAAGCACTTTGTGCAAAGCAGCATTCTTCATGAAACGCTCACTTTAATTGAGTAAGCATCTTATAATCACTGACACTTATCTAATTAATGATTGTCATTGCGACTCAACAAGGAACCGCTCATGGCTAGATCTTCTTCGTTTACGTTTGTATTGGTGGCGATCGGTGGCGCAGCCGTTGGTTTTCTCGCTGCTCAAATTATTCCCTTACCGGGGCAAACCGCCGATGAAGCGCCTGCCGAAACTGCTGAGACAACTGATCAGCCGTCCGTTGCCGAGGCTATTGTTGGCCTTGAAAAGCTCACGCTTGATGAGCGCATGCGTGGCGAAATAACCTCGGCCAGCGAGCTGAACGGTAACGATGGCAGCCGCTTCATGCGCTACGCCATCGCACTGGAAGAGGATGAGATTGTTGAGATTTCTCTCAACGGAGCCTTGCAAGGTGTTGTGGCGCTTTATGATGATCAGCTACAGCTGCTCGATAATGCCCCTATCGTTCGTCACCGTATAGAAGAGAGCGGCGACTATGTAGTGGTGGTTAGCGGTGCCGATGCCCACAGTTATGGCCCGTTTACCGTTGTCAGCCGAACCGTTGAGCTGACGGATGCTGACACAGTGGCAGTGGGCGAGCCCATCGATAGTTGGCTGCAAGGGGATGCCCGTGAAATCACCTTGAACATAGAAGAGGCAGGCCTCTACCAACTGGAAATGCGCTCTGACGACTTCGACGCTTACCTGGAGATTGAAGGGCCGAACGGTTACGCCCGCGAAGACGACGACAGCGCCGGTGATTTAGACGCGCGCATCGCTGATTTCCTTGAACCCGGTGAATATACGCTGACGGCACGTAGCGCCTACGATGATGGCAATGGCGTTTATACGCTTTCAGTAGAGCCTCACGAGTTACCGGGTGATGGTGAGCTGCGTAATGATGGAGCGCTCACTCCCGATGACTCTCTCAACGGCTGGTTTAGTGGCCAGGGGCTTAGTTACCAAGTAGAAGTAGAAGAAGCAGGCATGTACCAAATTGAGATGCGCTCCAGCGATATCGATTCCTACCTAGTGCTTGAAGGGCCTAACGGTTACTACCGCGAAGATGATGACAGTGCCGGCAATCTGGATGCTAGCATCGCTGATTTTCTTGCTCCCGGTGAGTATCAGCTAACGGCACGTACTGCCTATGGCGAGAGCAGTGGCATGTTTACGCTCTCCATGGCTCCGCGTGATATGCCAGATGTTAATCTGCGTAATGAAGGCACGCTTACCCCTGGTGAAGCGCTTAACGGTTGGTATAGCGGTGAACCGCTGACGTATCAGTTGGAAGTAGAAGAGAGCTCTTTAGTGACGTTGGAAATGCGCTCTGACGATTTTGATACCTTTATTGAGATCAGTGGTCAGGGTTTTGTCGCCAGCGATGACGACGGCGCGGGAGGTACCGACTCACGGCTTCAAGAGCAGTTGCTGCCCGGCACTTACACGGTAAGCGCACGCGGGTTTAGCGCTACCGGTAGCGGCTTATTTGAACTAAGCCTCGACATGGAGCCGACGGACATTCCCCCAGAGCTTTAATTGTTAGCGTTAATCGATAATACCCAGCGCCCCTGTTGCTTATCGTGATAGGGGCGTTGGTTTATTGGTCGATGGTGAGGAGTAAATGGTGAGGCGTGAGGCGTAAATAGTTAGGCGTGAGGAGGTTAACGGCCAGCTTTGAGGCAGCCTACCACTACCAGCACGGTCGCGGCGGGTAGGCGCCAGTCGAGCACGCTCATGCCTGCTAGCACCAGCAGTAGGGCGGCTAGAATCGGCACGCCATACGCCAAGCTGCCCACAAGGCTCGCGTGCCCCCAGCGCAATGCTTTATCCCAGGCCACCATGGCTACTCCGTAAGGCCCTAAACCCAGTGCGATGCCCGCGAGTAACGCTTCACCGCTGGGGAGGGCGAGGGTGCCTTCCAGTATTAAGCTGGCAGCCACGGCAATAGCGCAGGCAATCAGCAGTAGCCGCGGCAGCAGGGGTGTTAAGGCCACTGGTGCAGCTTGGCTTAACCATGAATAGATCGCCCAGCAGCAGGCGGCCAGCAGTGCTAGCGCGTAGCCCGTGGTGGCACCACCCAGCCCTCCACTGATGGCTTGAGGAACCAGCAGTAGCGCAGCGCCTGAAAACGCAATCAGAGCGCCGACCATCCCTGCGATGCGCAGGCGGCCAAAACGACTCCATTGGCTGAGTAGCACAAACAGCACGGGCCAAGTGTAGGTAATTAACGCTGCTTCGGCGGCGGGGGCTAGCCGCATACCAATAAAGTAGGTGCTGACGGCGCCAAAGATGAGCAGTGGGATACCCACCCAAACGCTGAGTTGCCAACCCGCGCCGCAGGCAGCGACATTAATGCGGCGGCTTAATGGTAGCGTCGCCAATGATCCCGCTAACAGGGTAACGGCAGTTAACTGCAAGGGCGGTGTCGCTTTGGCAAACTCAGCCAGCAGCGGTGCCGAACTCCAAAGCATCACGGCCACCAGCGCCGCACCAACACTGTACCAACGTGGGAATAACGCAGGGGGGTGAACGGGATGCATAAGAGTTCTCCTTGATTTGAGCATGTACCGAGCAGCATACTCATCATCAATGCATCACAATATCGATCTTTTGTGATCGTTTTCATCAAGCTTGGTGATATATGCGTGCCCCCACGTTAGACCTAACCCTGCTACGCACCCTGGTGGCGATTGCGGACACTGGGAGTGTGACCGCAGCTGCTAAACGGTTGGCGTATACCCAGTCCACTGTGAGCATGCAGCTCCAGCGGTTAGAAGCGCAGCTCTCGCTCACGCTGCACGAGCGGGAAGGGCGGCGAATACGCTTTACCTCAGAAGGTGAACGCTTGCTTAACCACGCCCGACGGCTATTAGCACTTAACGATGACGCGTGGAGCGATATGCAGGCGCGCCAGGTGACAGGCGATCTTACCCTCGGCATTCCTGAAGATTACGCTTCGTTGCTACCTTCGGTGTTTGCCTACTTTCATCAGCTCTACCCCGCCGTGGGGTTAAAGGTGATCTGCGGCACTAGCGCGCATCTCGTTGAGCAGGTTAAAGCTAAAGAGTTGGATCTAGCCCTGGTGACCCGGCAGCGCAACTCGCCGGGCGGCGATGTGATTCGCCGGGAACCGCTGTTGTGGGCAGTCGGTATGAACCAGCAGCCGCTGCTAAGCGACCCGTTGCCGTTGGCGCTCTACTCACCGGGGGCTGACGTATTCCGTGAAGTGGCCGAGCAGGCGCTGCAATCGGCGGGGCGCAGCTGGCGCGTGGCCTATACCAGCCAATCCATGGCGGGGCTGGCGCCAATTGTGACCGCTGGGCTGGCCATCGTGGTGGTGACTCGCAGCATGCTAACCCCTGCACTGAGACCGCTGGATGAGAGCAGTGGGCTGCCTGCGCTGCCGATGATTGAGTTGGCGCTGCACCGGGCGCCGCACCGACCTTCGGAGCCTGCGCGCCGTTTGGCAGAGTTAATACGCGATCAGCTGGCAGTGCCCGAACAAGCGTTATAAAGTGGCTTTTGAGACCAAGTAGAGCCTAGGTAATGCTTAGCGTTGATGGCCGTGTAGTGCTTTAATCAGCGTAAGGGAGCGTTACTGACTAGAATGAAGAGCAAATGAATTGGCTGTTAGGAGCACTGCATGCACGAACTGGATCACTATATCTACCCGCATCGGGTGTTGCACTGGCTGGTGGCTGGCGCGGTGCTGCTCTCCTTGGCCAGCGGTTTAACGTTAGGCTTTTTGGGCTATGAACGCACTCTCGCTCTAGTCGGCAATATGTTGACGAACTTGCTGTATACCAGCCATAAGACGCTGGGTGTGCTGATACTATTGCTAATGACGCTACGTATTATTACCCGCCTGGCCTTTGTGGTGCCTGACCATGAACCGCCTCTAAATGCCTTCGAGAGGGTGGTGAGTACCAGCGTTCACCATTTGCTCTACTTGGCGTTGGTCGTTATGCCTTTATTGGGCTGGGCGGCTACCGCAAGCGGCGGCTTTCCCGTGGAGTTTTTCCACTGGCATTTACCCGGTCTGATTGGCGAGCGCGAGCAACTATCTGAACAACTCTTTATGTGGCATGGGCGCCTGGGGTGGGCCATTTTAGGTTTGGTGGTACTGCACGTTGCCGGTGCCATGTTCCATTGGAAAATCAAACGCGATAACGTTATGAAACGTATGAGCCTGTTTGATTAATGACCAAGGTTAATACCTAACTCGCCGAGCCGTAGCGATAGAACTCTACCGCTTGGCGTGATTTGACAGCGTACATATGGCTATCGGCTTCACGCAGTAAACTCTCAAGAGTGGCACCCTCTGTTCCCTGGCAAGTGCTTACCCCAATGCTCACGCTAACACTAACTCGCTCGCCGCAGGGGAGTTTTATGGGTGAGCGAATGGCTTCGTCGATACGTGCCTGTATATTCTCAAGCGTATCGTGAGGTTCGATGTTCTCCATGATAATAATAAACTCATCACCACCAAAGCGTGCACAGTGGTCACCGGTACGCGCCATATGGGCAATACGTTTGGCAATTTGTTGTAAGACAAAATCACCTGCCTCATGGCCGTAGCAGTCGTTAATGGGTTTGAAACGATCCAGATCAAGCATCAGGAGCGCCAAGCGATGGCCGTTTTGACGATTACGCTCCAGAGCTTCTGCGGCGCAGCGCGCCAGGCCATGGCGATTTAATAAACCGGTCAGCATATCGCCGTTGGCTAAATGCTCTAGCGCTTTAGTTCGGGCAGCGACTTTTTGTTCCAGCACGGCTTCCTGCTTTTTTAGCGCAGCTAGCATAGCGGCTTGAGCGCGCTCTTTTTGCCGTTTAAGTTTGTTAAAGCGTGATGCCAGTGCAAACGAAAGCAGTAACATTTCTAGCGCCGAGCCAATTTGAATGCCGTGTAGGGTAATAAAATTAGCCGGCAGTATGCCCAGGTTGCGGAGTGTAAAGACACCTGCACCCAGCAGAAATATCGACCACGCAAACACGAAGAGTCTAGCGCTGGGTATGCGTCGAAAGCTGCAGTAGCTGCCGCATATCAGGAGCAGTAAGGCGGCCATAAACCCCGTCACATCCATTAGGTGGAGGGCCGCAGGAATGGGCAGCAGCAGCGAGGCAATGACGGCGAGCCAACAGTAGCTGCGAAAGGTGTTTAATACCTGGTGCCAGCGTGGGCAATATGTCTCTGTGTTTAGGAAGCTCTGCGCAAACAGTGTGGCCATGGTAGAGGCAAAGGTGAAACCGAGCGCCACCAAGCGAGACGTGTTCTCACCCAGAAAACTCCAAAACATGAGTGTGCCAATGCCGTTAAACGCCAGAATGGCAAGTCCAAAGCCTGCGACAAATAGCGAGTAGTGAAGAAATATGCGCTCTTTTAAGCCGAAAAATAGCAGTAAGTTATATAACCCCATCGCCAGCAGCATGCCAAAGTAGGTCGCCAGCCAAAAATTATGACGATCATTTTGGGTATAAAACACTTCTGGCGTTAATAAGTTGTAGCTCAGCATCTTGCTGCCTGAGGCAGCCACATGGGTATACAGCGTGACGGTTTCAAAGGCGGCCAGCTCCAATGGAAAAACTGCCTGACGGTGGGCAAGCGCACGCTGTTCAACGGGAACCGCGCTGCCGCTTCGTTGCACACTGCTTAGCTGTTGGCGAAGCGTATAAAGGGTAACGTAATCCAAGAACGGGTATTCAAACTCCACCATCCAACGCTGGGGTTCCGACGAATCATTGCGCACCTGAGTGCGCAGCCACACATCACCACGGGTATAGCCGAAATTTAAATCTTGGGCTTGGTGCGTGGGTGTAAAAGTACGCGATTGGGCGAGCAAATCGTTAAGCGTTACAGACTGTTCGTCGGCGTGCCAGAACTCGTTATAAGGGGCAAGTGAATAGCTCGCCTGGCTTGGCGATGCGGATAGGAGAGTATTTGCCTGCGCCCAGGGCATAAAACAAACCGCAAGCAGCAGCAATAAGCCGGTGTAAACACCCGCTGTTAAACGTTGTGCATGCATAGGGTATCGCTTTTTTCGTTTTTTTACCCCGTTCGCTGTTCCCTGGGTTCCCTTACCCGCCGGGGGCCGCTAATTCGTCGGCATAGCGCTCAGATGCGGTTTGCATGCCACCCCGCTCAAAAGCAGCTCAAATTTCCTTGTGCCGTACGATAAGCTCTTTGAGTGTAGTTGGCTTTGGTGAAAGGAAACGTTGAAAACTCTCATGCTTAAGTCATAGCACGACTTAAATGTTGCGTAAGTCGTTGAATGAGTTGCCCGCTGTGGCGCCAAAAATGCCAGTACAAGGGCACTGCTAAAAAATGACCGGGAGCAACACTGGCTAGTTGGCCACTGGCCATTAATTCGCCGACCTGCAACTGAGGCATCATGCCGTAACCGACCCCGGCTGTGGCTAAGCGCACAAACCCTTCTGAAGATGGGCAGAGGTGATAAGGAAAGTGGCCGTGGTAGCCGCACTGAGCAAGAAAGCGATGCTGCAACTGATCGTGAGGGCCGAAGACGATGGCTGGCGCGGATTGAAAGCTCTCTTTGCAAGGGCCTTCTGGAAAGTAGCGTTCGATATAAGCCGGTGTCGCCAAAGGGTGGTAGCGCATTTCTCCCAGCGCAACACTGCGTGCACCGGCTATCGGTTGTGGTGTGGCGCACAGGCAGGCCGCTACATCGCCATCGCGCAAGCGCTTGAGTCCGACATCCTGGTCTTCAATCACCAAATCCAGCAGTAAACCCTCCTCTTGGCAGATCGTGGCAACGGCCTCGGCCCACCAAGTGACCAAGCTATCCGCATTGATAGCAATCCGCAGACGCGGCGCCTGGTCATCCAGCGTGGGTAGGGAGCCGCGGAGATCGCGCTCTAATAGCTGTACTTGCTGGTAATGGGTCAACAGCCGCTGACCCGCAGGGGTCGGCGCTAGATGAGGAGAGCGTATAAGCACCGGCTGCCCAAGGCGAACCTCCAGTGCCTTAATGCGCTGGGAGACAGCTGACTGCGAAAGCCCCAGTACATCGCCTGCGCGCTCAAAACCGTCGCACTCCACCACGATTGCCAAGGCATGAAGCAGTTTATAATCCAGCATGTCGGTTTTCCCAAGGCAGCAAAAAGTGACACAGAGCAAAAAATGGTGATGAAACGGCGTAGTGCTCTCTATTTAAGATCAAATAGGATTGAATCTCATAGGCCAATGAATTACATTTCAGGCAGGGCTAGAGCACCAAAACCCTCTCGGGTTGCCTAGCACTTTATGTGAGTAGTTTCTGTAATGCCACAGCCTAAAGGACACTGTAATGCCCGCCATCATGCTCCGTCGCCCTCTTGCTGGCATCGTTGCGCTTAGCGCGCTGATGCCTTTTGCCCCAGTTGCTGTCGACACTGCTGCTGCTGACGGCACCGTTAGCGCTGACGCCGTGGTTAAACACTACGCCGATCTGGCTCATGCCAATTACGCCGATGCACTGAATGCTGCCCAAGCATTGAACGAGCGTATCGACGAATTGCTCGCCAATCCCACGGCCGAAACCCTGAGCGCAGCCAAGCAAGCCTGGCTGCAGGCGCGGGTGCCTTATCAGCAGAGCGAAGTGTTTCGTTTCGGTAATGCGGTGGTGGACAACTGGGAAGGGCAGCTAAACGCCTGGCCCCTTGATGAGGGCATGATCGATTATGTCGAGGGCGATGACTACCAATATGAGCTGGGCAACGAAGGTGCCACTGCCAATATCATTGCCAACGAGCAAATCACTGTCGGCGGCGAAACTCTGGACGTTAGCGATATTACCCCAGAATTACTCGCCGACCTGAATGAAATCGGCGGCTCGGAGGCTAACGTCGCCAGCGGCTATCACGCCATCGAGTTTCTGCTCTGGGGGCAGGATCTGCATGGCTTTGAGGAAGGCAACGGCGAACGACCGGTGAGTGATTACCAAACCGGCGATGACTGCACTCATGGCCCCTGCGATCGCCGCCGCAGCTATCTGGACGCAGTGTCTGACCTGCTCGTTGACGACCTTGAGTGGATGGTGGCCCAGTGGGCGCCGGAAACCGAGGGTAACTATCGCCAGGAACTGCTCGCCGAGAGCGATCAGGAGGGCCTGCGTCGTATGCTGTTCGGTATGGGCTCGCTCTCCCTGGGTGAGCTGGCAGGTGAGCGCTTAAAGGTCGCCCTTGAAGCCAACTCTTTTGAGGATGAGCACGACTGCTTCAGCGACAATACCCACAACTCCCACTACTACAACGGCCAGGGTGTTCAGAATATCTACACCGGCAGCTATCAGCGCCTTGATGGCAGTGTGGTAGAGGGGCCTTCGCTGCAAGACTTACTGTCTCAAGCAGATAGCGAGCTAGCCGACACCCTTGGTGCGCAGCTTGAAGCCACCATGGCGAGGCTTGATGCTATCAAGCAGGCGGCTGAAGCGGAAAGCTCGCCGATGGCATTCGATATGATGATTGCGCCGGGTAACGAGCAGGGCAGTGAATTGATCAACGAGGCGATTCTCTCCCTGGTGGCGCAAACAGGGTCTATCGAACAGGCCGCAGGTGAACTGGGCGTGACCTCCCTACAGCCTGATGATGCCGGTCACCGGTTCTAGAGCGGACTAGCGTCTACCATGAGCCGCCGATAGTGTTGCTATCGCGCGGCTCTGTTGGTTTTGTCAGTATCTTCCTTCTCAAGGTATCACCATGTACCGCTTACCCCGGTTTATTGTCCTAGCCAAGTGGGTGCCCAGCACATTAGCCCACAGCAGTTTCTTACTGTTCTTGTTGGCCGTGCCCTTGCAGGCAGCCGAATCACCTATACAAAATGCGCCACCTAGCCAAGATTATCCCATTCAAACGACGCCCATGAGTGGTGGCGATGGCTCGGTGGAGCAGTTTGACCATAACGCCTATTCGCTGCCGTTGGGTAATATGTCGATGACCAAGCGGCTGGATTTCAGCGTCGGTAACAGCTTCTTTCGCAACCCTTGGGTGGCGGCGCCCGCCAGCACCGAGGCCCGGGATGGCCTGGGGCCGCTGCTCAATACCAATAGCTGCCAGGGGTGCCACCTTAAAGATGGTCGGGGGCACCCACCCACCGGCGACGAAAACCCCATCGCGCTGTTTCTGCGCCTCTCGCTACCCGCAAGCCAAGCGGATCCAGAAACACTGAAGCAGCGGGGGGCGCTTCCGGTACCTAACTACGGTTTGCAGCTCCAAACCGCGGCGATTAGCTGTGCCAAGCCCGAGGCCAAGCTGGTGATTGAGTATCGTCCTCGGGAAGTGAGTTTCACCGATGGCACCCGCGTCACCTTGCAGGAACCGCTCTACTCGATTGTCGAGCCCGCTTATGGAGAGCTGCCGGAGTCACTGCAAACCTCGCCACGGCTGGCACCGCCAATGATTGGCCTGGGCCTGCTAGAAGCGATTCCTGAAGCTGACCTTATCGCTGCCGCAGACCCTGCAGACGACGATGGCGACGGAATTTCCGGCCGCTACAACCAAGTGTGGGATGTGCGCAGTGGCACCACGGTGCTAGGGCGTTTCGGCTGGAAAGCCGGAGAGCCCAGCATTGAGCAGCAGGGCCTGCATGCCTTCGCCGGGGATATGGGGCTGACCTCCAGTCTGGTGCCACAAACCGACTGCATGGAGAGCCAGGGGTGCGATGATTTTCCTAACGGTGGCACGCCTGAGGTCAGCGATGACGTGGCCGACTTCGTGACCTTCTACGCCTCCAGCTTGGCGGTACCGATGCGACGCAATATGGATGACTCAGCGGTGAAACAGGGCGCTGAGAGATTTAACGCGCTCGGCTGCGCGAGCTGCCATACGCCGCGCCATCGCACCGCTGCGGATACTGCCCGTCCGGCGCTAGCCAATCAGGAAATATGGCCCTATAGCGACCTACTGCTCCACGATCTGGGCGATGCCCTGGCTGATCATCGCAGCGAGTTCCAGGCCGATGGCCGAGAATGGCGCACCCCGCCGCTGTGGGGCATCGGCTTGGCGCAAACGGTTAACCCCCGGGCTGGTTTTCTCCACGATGGTCGCGCCCGCACTCTGGAAGAGGCGATACTCTGGCACGGTGGCGAGGCAGAAAGCGCCACCCAGGGCTATCGCGCATTGCCCGCCGACCATCGAGCGGAACTTATACGTTTCCTTGAATCCCTGTAAGTCATTACTGTTAAGGAGTTAACGTGATCGCATCTCTTCGCCGCCTGAGTTTGCTGGCTTGCGCGCTACTCGCGACGCCGCTCTCTTTTGCTACGGACACCCCTACGCCGCGGGAAATGTGGCACGGCGCGGTGGAACTTCAGTATGCTGAGCTGAGCGCCGCCTCCGAGCGCCTGGAAGCTAGCGCCGCACGCTTTTGCCAGAGCCCCGACGAAGCTCTCAGGCAGCGGCTGGAAAATGACTGGCTGAGCGCCTATCAAGCTTGGCAGGCGGTGCGTTTTATTCAGTTCGGCCCGGTCGAGCAGAATAGCCGAGGCTGGCAACTGCAATTCTGGCCAGACCGTAAAAACCTGGTGGGCAGCAAGGTGCGCGGCTGGCTGAAGGCAGCCGAAGCCCCGGATGCCCAAGATATCGCCAGTGACAGCGTGGCGATTCAAGGCTTTCCCGCCCTTGAATACTTGCTTTATGACGACGCCATGGACGAACAGGCCCTGAGCGACCCTGGAGCCTGCTCGCTGATGCAGGCCATCACCACGCATCTTGCTGATACCACAAGCGCGCTGCATCGCGACTGGCAGGCCTTTGGCGAGCACTATCTTGAGACTCCTGACTACACGGAGACCACGCTGGCGAGCGCCATCCAGGCTCTCGAAATACTCGAAGATAAACGGCTCGGTGAGCCCATGGGCCTTAAAGGCGCACCCGCCAACGGCTACTTGGCGGAAGCGTGGCGAAGCGGACAAACGGTTCGATTGGTAGAGAGCAGCCTGGAGGGTCTGCGTACCGGCTTTTTGCCGGGGCTCACCGCGCTGTTGCGCGAGGCCGATGCACTGCCGCTTGCCGAGGCGTTTCGTGACCAGTTGGATAAGACACTCGTTCAGGTCAGCGAATTGCCACCGGGCTTGGTGCCTTCCCTTGAAGACGAAGAGGCGTTTCGCGGTCTTCAGTCGCTCTACCTCGACATCAGCCAGCTACGCCATCTGCTGGGTAACGAGATCGCTGGTGAACTGGGGCTGGTGCGAGGCTTTAACTCCAGCGATGGGGATTGAGCCATGCATCGACGGCAGTTACTCAAAGTGGGGTTGGGAAGCTTCGCCATGGCGCTGACCCCGCTGAGCTGGGCACTGCCCGCCCGGGAAGAGACCGCTTGGCTGTATAGCGCGGTGGATGATCCCAGCGGGGCGCATTGCATCGCCGGGGTAGCGCTGGATGGTCAGACCCGCTTTATGATCGAAGTGCCGGAGCGCTGCCATGGCGGCTGTTTACGGCCCGATTCCCGCCAGGCGATATTGTTTGCACGCCGTCCCGGTACACGGATGCATGTGATCGATGGCGCCAGCCGTCAATTAGCTCACACCATTGCAGCCGGGGAGGGATACCACTTCTATGGTCATGGCGTGTTCGATCTAAGCGGGCGCTATCTGTATGTCACCGCCAATCGTTTGGAGGACAGCGCCGGGCTAGTGCGTGTTTACGACGCTGTCAACGGCTACGCCCATGTGCGCGATATGCCGCTGGGTGGTATCGGGCCTCATGAGCTTAGGCTGATGCCGGATGGTGACACACTGGTGATTGGTTTGGGGGGCATTCAGACTCATCCTGACTATGGTCGGGTTAAGCTCAACCTGGACACCATGGCACCCGCGCTGATGCTGCTGGATCGCTACAGCGGCGAGATACTGGCCCGTCACGCACCTTCGCACCACCAGCTCAGCTGCCGTCATCTGGATGTAGCGGCGGACGGTACAGTGATCGCTGGCTACCAGTTTGAAGGCCCCGAGTGGGAGGCCCACCCGCTGATCTGCCGCCTGGATGCCCAGGGACACTTTTCTGAACTGTCGCTAGCCGATGAAGTCACCGCCAGTCTGAAGCACTACACTGCCAGCGTGGCGTTTAGCCGTGTTTCTGGCAATGCCCTGGTGACTGCCCCTCGCGGCAACCGGGTACTGCTGCTGGATGCCGCGCAAGGCAAGCTTGTTGCCAGCCTAGCGCTACCCGACGCCGCCGGCGCCCGCTGCGACGGCAACGGCGGCTTTCTGGTCTCCTCCGGCCAGGGCGGGCTCTACCGAGTAACGCCTGGCTCGGCAACACCCCAACTGGTCGCCAGTCTGGAACTCCGCTGGGATAACCATCTGACATAGCCCTTCGGAATCGCCCTTAGGAATAGCTCTTAGGAATAGCCCTTCGGAATCGTCCTTAGGAATAGCTCTTAGGAATAGCTCTTAGGAATAGCCCTTAGGAATAGCCCTTAGGAATAGCGTTCCGGTTCAGACTACTCTTTGTCAGGCCTCTGTCACTGCTCGTTTGCCACCCAATATGAATGACGTCTTCTTGGTGAGAGGCGCTGCTGTTAGACTTCAGCGCTCTTTACAGGAAGGCAAGGAGCTCCATGGAACTGCTGCGCTTAGTATTTCATCACTACCGCTGGCCCTTTTTAGGCGCCATTGCTTTGAGCCTATTGAGCGCTGGCTTAGGGGTCGGGGTGATTGCGTTTATCAATCAGCGGCTTATCGAAGTAGGCAGTATGGCGGCGCTGCCGCAATTTCTCGGCCTGCTGGTGGTGCTCCTGGCGGTCACACTCAGTACGCAATTAGCGCTGACCGTGCTGGGGCACCACTTTGTGTTTGACCTACGCTCGCGGCTGGTGAAGCGGATTCTCGACACCGATATTGAGCGGTTGGAGCAGTTGGGCAACGCCACCTTGCTTGCCAGTTTGTCCAGCGATGTGCGTAACATCACCATTGGTTTTGTGCGCCTGCCGGAGCTGATTCAGGGCGTGGTGCTAACGCTCGCCTCGGTGGCCTATTTGGCATGGCTGTCGCCACAAATGGTGGTGATCACGGTGCTGTGGATCGCGTTCACCATGGGCGTGGGGTGGGTGTTGGTGTCGCGGGTGTATCGCCATTTTCGCCTCGTGCGTGAAAGCGAAGACAGTCTGTATAAAGATTTCCAGGCGGCCATTGAAGGGCGCAAAGAACTGGCGCTCAACCGCGACCGTGCCCGGCGCTTTTATGACGAGCGCTATACCGCCAATGCCCGTGACTATCGTCATCATATCATCCGCGCCGATACCTACCATTTAAGCGCTAACAACTGGTCTAACATTATGATGTTGGGTGCCATCGGGGTGGTGTTTTTCCTCTCTAATGGATTGGGCTGGGCGAATACCACGGTGGCTTCCACCTTCGCGCTGACGCTGCTGTTCCTGCGTACGCCGCTGATTCAGGCGGTGGGCGCTTGGCCAACGCTGATCAGTGCCCAGGTCGCTTTTGATAAATTGAGCAGCCTGGAGCTAGCCGAGTACCAGTCAAGCTTTGCCGTCGACGATACGCTGGCCGACTGGCAGCGTCTGGAGCTAGAGGAGGTCACTTACCACTACCCAGACACTGCTCAAGGCGAGGGCTTCCAGGTGGGGCCACTCAATATGACCCTAGAGCGCGGTGAGCAGGTGTTTCTGATCGGCGGCAACGGCAGCGGTAAGTCGACTCTGGCAAGATTGCTCTCGGGGTTATACCGCCCCCAAAGCGGCACTATTAAGATTGATGGCGAGGTGGTCACTGCTGCTCAGTGGGAAGCGTTCCGCGCTCGCTTTGCCAGCGTGTTTACCGATTTTCATCAGTTTGATCAGACCATGGGCCCTGAAGGCCTGCCTGCTGACCCAGAGGTCGTTGATACCTGGCTTGAGCGATTGCAGATGCAGCACAAATTGCAGTGGGAGGGTGATCGTGTCATCAACACCCAGCTCTCCCAAGGGCAGCGTAAGCGCCTGGCACTGCTACTAGCGATTGCCGAAAAGCGCGATATCTTGCTGCTCGACGAGTGGGCGGCGGATCAAGACCCGCAGTTCCGCCGGCTGTTCTACCGCGAGCTGTTACCGCACTTAAAAGCGATGGGTAAAACCGTGTTTGCTATCAGTCATGACGACAGCTACTTCGTCCACGCTGATCGGTTGCTGGAGATGTCGAAGGGGCAGCTTAGCGAGCTGAAAGGCGAGCAGCGTGCGCGGGCAAGCGAAGATGCTGTTGCGCAAATTAATATCTAAACCGTGTTAAAAATAGCTCACGTTTTAACGGGCGACCTGTTTGGCCCGCTTTCGCGCTTCCAGGTCGCAGCCCTCTAGCGGGCAGGTGCCGCAGGTATCAAACTCATCCAGTAAATAGCGCAGGCAGCAAAGCTTGCGCACCCGCTTAACTTCCTTACTACCCTTGGGCGTAAAGTAACGCACCGGCTGAAACAGCGGGTTGCGCTTGCCGTTGGGCAGGTTGCGCGCTTCTAGCAACGCCTTGGCGGCCTCAAACGCCTGCCTATTGGCAAGCGGGTGCTCGCCCAGCGCGTTGACGTAAAAGTCCAGGTAGCCACCGGCATTGCTCCAGAACACCCGCTGTGCAGCGCCGGAGATAGCCGCTAATTGCTCAATCAACGGTGCCCAGTGCTGCTCAATCAGGGTAGCAAAACGCTCAAACGGATCTTGCGTGGTTATCGGCGTGCCTTCGTGGGGTAACCACAGCCGCGAGGTGGCGCCCTTGTTGTTAAAGATAACCTGCATGTCGTCCAGCCCCACCGGCAGGTCACGGTTAAGCAGCAAGTTGGCTGTCAGTGTGGGAACGGTTAGCGCACTCAAGTGCCACTTCGACCAGATCGATACCACTGCCCGCTGGTCTCCGTCTGGGTACTGTTCAGTGAAACGGGAGAGGTCCTTTTTGAGCCAATCGGCATTCCGCCAACGGGCTGTTTTGAACGCTTCCAGCGGTGGCGTTCCACCTATTAACGGCGGCGTAAAGTTCGCCAACGGCCCGGTGTAGCAGGCGGCCAACGAAGGCTCGAACAGTTGTGGCTGACGCAGAGCAGAGGGCATCGCGGGCTCCATCACAGGGCTTTAACACAAGGTTTTGACACAGCACACAGGTAAAATATGGCATTCAGCTTAATCGATAATGCGTATCAGTTGAAGCGTTTGATTGCGAATGAGTGCTTTTAAAAGTGTCTGACCTCGGAGAATAGCGCTATTGAGCCACGGCGATATTGTGCTCTCCGTTGGGGTGCTTCATGATCTGCATCGGTAAGCCATAAATAGCCTCTAAGGTGCTGCCGCACATCAAATTATCCGGGCTGCCATGGGCCAGCAAGCGACCGCTGTGCAGCGCCATTAGCTCGTCGCAGTAGCGCGAGGCCATGTTGATATCGTGCAGTACAATAATGACTCCAAGATTTAGCTCATCGCACAGCTTACGGATCAGCGCCAGCACTTCGATTTGGTGGGCGATATCCAGCGCCGCTAGCGGCTCATCCAACAGCAGGAATCGGCTGCCCTGGGCGAGTAGCATCGCCAGCCATACCCTTTGGCGTTCACCACCAGAGAGCGTGTCGACCAAGCGGTCGGCAAAGGACTCTGTGTGGGTCAGGGCAATGGCGCGATCAATGGCATCTTTGTCTTTCTGGGTATGGCGGCCCAGCAGCCCGTGCCATGGGTAGCGGCCAAAGGCGACTAGCTCGCGTCCGGTAAGACTTTCTGCACTTGGTAAATGCTGGGGCAGGTAAGCCACCTGACGAGCGAACTCACGATTTCCCCAGTCACTCAGCGGGCGCTGATCAAAGTGAATCTCCCCCTGGCTTACCGGCTGCTGCTGGGCCATGAGCTTGATTAGCGTCGACTTGCCCGAGCCGTTATGGCCAATCAGGCCATAAACCTTGCCCTCATGAAAGCTGTGGTCAATGGGATTTAAAATCTGCTTACCATTGATTTCAAAGGTGGCGCCTTTGACCTCGAACATGAATGACTCCTGGCGATAGGGTTGATGATAATGCCTCCATTCTAGTGCTAATGGTTCTCATTTTTAACAAAAAAATGAAAAGATTTACGTGATAGATGGCAAACGCCGCTTGGGGAAAGCAGGTAGGGGGTAGTAGGTCTGCATCAGCTAGCCTCCGCTTGAGTGGCTAACCGATGTGATTAAAAGGTGGCGTTGATCGTTTATCAACAGGCATTTAAGCATGCCAGCAATTGGCTATGCCGCTCAGGGTGCGCCGCAAGTAAACTGTTCCATTGAGCGGGATGCGGCTCGCCAGTGAGATCCGTGACGGTGTAGCCCGCTTCTCGGGCAATCACAATACCGGCGGCGATATCCCAAAAGTCGAGCTTAGCGCCTTGAGACCAAAAAGCATCAAACCGGCCCAGGCTGGTGTAGGCGATCTCCAGCGCCGCCGATCCTGGGCTGCGGATACCGGCCACCTGGGGCATTAGAGCAGCGAGTTGATCTAGGGCCGTCGTACAGTCGCCTTTAGCGTGGTAGGGCAGGCAGGTGCTTATAAGCATCTCGTTCAGTGGGCGAGGTTCAGGCGTAGTGAGCGGCGTGTCGTTGAGGAAGACGCCGGTGCCAAGGCTGGCCCAAAGCATTTCATCAAGCAGCGGTTGATAGACAACGCCGATGATCAGCTCATCGCCCTTAGTAACCGCGATGGAGACTGAGAAGTGAGGTACCCCATGCAAAAAGTTGCTGGTGCCATCGAGAGGGTCAATGATGACGGTATAGTCACTATCGGTGGGTGTAAGCCCGCTCTCTTCACCTAGGAAAGCGATATCGGGAAAGGCGCTATTGATACAGTCGATAATGATGTTCTCTGCGGCCGTATCGTAGTAGCTGACAAAGTCTGACGCCCCCTTTTGCTCAAAGGCGATTCTGCCCTTTAGCGAATATCCCTCGCGTAACAGCGCACCTGCCTCGTACGCCGCCTGCTTCACCGTTTCGAGTAGGTCGTTACTGCTATCGAGCATTGTATTTCCCCTGGGCATTCATCGTGCCTTAGTGAATGGCAAAAACTGTATGCATTCAATGTAACTAGCCATTCATGACGCGGAGATGACAGTGGCGGATAGATTGGTAGCTAAGCCAAGGTCTCCACCTCAAACGCCACAATTTGGCGCTCAACGCTGGAAAACTCCACGCCGATCAGGTGGATGGGCTTGCCCGAACCGCGGTGCTTATCGGCATAGCCTTTATGTTTGATCTGCTCCAGCGCTTTACCTTCCGGCAGTTGTTCCACCACTTTGAACTCAAACAGGTAGATATACCCACCAAAGTCCACGCTCATATCCACCTTGCCGTGGTGGCTGGCGTCTTCCACGGTTACATCCAGCCCCAAGGCCGCAAAGTGGCTGTAAAAGACACTGGCATAATGCCCTTCGTATTTGGCGATGGGGTTGTTGCGGTACAAGTCATGGGGGAGTCCGGCGTAGAGCGCCTTTAAGTGAGCTTCCAACGCAGCAAGGTCATGGCGCTGAAAAGTGTCAAATAACGCCAGTTGGTAGGTTTGCGCATCGCTTGTGTTAATACCCAATACTGGCAGCAATAAATCGTTAAGGCTGCTTTCTACCTCCCTGTTCGGAAAGCCCAGCGTATAGAGGCGATAACCCAGCATGGGTTCCTGCACGTCTTTAATGGTGATGTAGCCGGTTTGGAACAGCAGCCCTTCGGTGGTGATATCGTCGACATCAAAGCGGCCGAGCAACTGTGCTTTTGCCTGCAAGGTCTCCAATCGAGGGGTAAACACCCCGCGTTGTTTGAGAATATCGACCAAAAACGTTGGCGTCGCGGACTCAAACCAGTACGGGCCGAATTCTTGCTCTTGGAACAGCAATAGTACATCGAAGGGATTGTAGACAGAGGTAACCTCACGACCACCCCAGCGATAGCCGTTATACCACTGTTTGATTTCCTGACGGTCTAACCCAGAAAGTTCAGGTTCAAATACGGTATCGATATCGTCATCGGTATAACCACACAAGGTTGCATAGTCGGGCGAAAGGGTAATATCGCGGAGATTGTTCAAGCCCGAAAACAGGCTGACCTTGCTGAATTTGGACACACCGGTAAGCAGCACGAAGTGCAGGTGCGGGTCGGCGTCTTTCAGCACGCTGTAAAGGTTCTTCAAACCCTCGCGCAGTTCCCGGGCGCGCTCCGGTACCAGGATATTGTCCAGAATCGGCTTGTCGTATTCGTCAATCAGAATGACCACCCGCTGACCACTCTTCTGGTGGGCGGCGCGAATGAGGGCAGAAAATTCACCCGGTATATCGGTTTTATGGTGGTGGGTAATGCCGAGTTGCTCACGTTGAACGCGTAGCTGCTCACGGATACGCTCATCCAGCCCTTCACGGCCCTGCATCACGCCATCGGCAAAGCTAATACGAATCACCGGGTAGCGCTGTTGCCAGTCCCACTTGTCGTGGAGATACAGCCCTTCGAACAGCGCCTGGCGACCTTCAAACAGGCAACGCAGGGTGTCCAGCAACAGGCTTTTGCCGAAGCGGCGTGGCCGCGAAAGGAAGTAGTATTTGTTCTGGTTAACCAAACGCTCAATGTGCGGTGTCTTATCGACGTAGTAATAGTTCCCTTCGCGGATATCCGAGAACGTCTGAATCCCGATGGGTAGCTTACGGCGGTGGGCATCCGTCACGGTGGGTCTCCAGAGCAAGAAACAGCGATGCGAGCAGCAGTAGTTTAGCATGCTCAGGGGCTGAAATGCCTAGCCACGAGTCGTCAGCGCGCCGAGTGTTGTTCGCAGCTAAGGTAAAGGCGTTGGTGGCAACGAAGTAACAAGGGCTGGAGGGAGACGAGAAACATCTCATGAAGTAGTGCTGCCAACAAGCATATCGTTATAAAAAGTGAGTTAGCTCTCACCAGTTGACTTGTCAGGCTCTAACGCAAATAATAATTATTGCCATTTATTCCGTGGTGTTAATCAAGGCAGGAGGCCGAGCTGTGGATACCCAGACCTGGAGCGCTGAGTTAGAAGATATCTTCGTTAATCAGCGGCCCCGGCTCTGCTGTGTCGCCGCAAGAGTATTGGGCAATGCTGATCAAGCCGATGATGTCGTGCAGGACGCCTATCTAAAAATTTCGGAAGCAACCACGCTTTTTGAGGTGAAGCAGCCCATATCTTACGTGTCACGTGTGGTGCGCAACCTCGCCATTGACCGCTGCCGCCGTTCGGCGTTTGAGTCAACTTTGTTTGCAAAAGAAGAGGAAGGGGAGGCCGCCTCTTACGCGTCACACTCTCCAGAGGTGATCGCGATTGACCGCCAGGCCTTGGCACAGGTGGTGGACGCGCTGGACGAGCTGCCCGAGCGTACGCGTCGCGCTTTTGAGCTCTATCGTTCGGGAAGTCATACGCAGCGGGAAGTGGCCCACTTGTTAGGTATTTCCACCACGTTAGTTAATTTTATGATTCGCGATGCATTGACTCATTGCCGCCAGTCGCTACAAGGCCAGACGTTGCCAGATCGGTAAGCCCACGTTCCGTCCCTTCTTTGTTGTCGCTTTGTTACACTGTCAGCAAATAGCGTTGATAATATTACACGCTTCCCGAGACAGGTGTTCAGCAGGCAGCAGTAGCGAGGTTTGACAGTAACGATGGATAACGACAGCGGCGATGATGCCGTTTGGCAAACGGCGCTAGACTGGCTGATGCGCGAGCATGAAGAGACGTTGAGCGACGCTGATCGCGAGGCGCTTCATGCGTGGTTAGCGGCTTCTTCTCAGCACCGCCGTGTATTTCGTGAAGCCGAACAGCTATGGCTGCTAACGGGGATGATTCCAAGTGGTGATGAGCGCAACTGATCAGTCACTGTTTTTTTTACTCTCCTCCTTCGGTTGTCAGGCTAACTAAATGGTCGCGAGCTAAAGCTGCCTCCTACTGGTGCAATTCTTAGTCTGGCAAAGGTAATTCTATGCCTACGCCCTAGCGGCCCCTCCCCTTATTTTTTCTATTTTCCTACCCCAACATTAAATTTTCTGACGCCTCACTCGTCATTGAGTAATGAGAAGTAATTGCGTTTTATTTCTCATTCCTTTGGCAACGATGAGGTTAGTCCCATGACAAGCTGTTTTGATCGTGAAGATGGTGTCTTCCGCGTATTAGTCAACCACGAAGAGCAGTACTCCCTCTGGCCAGAATGGAAAGCGATTCCCGCTGGCTGGACCGATACCGGCGTACTCGGCGATAAGCCAACCTGCCTCGACTACGTCGAAAAGACCTGGACTGATATGCGGCCACTCTCGCTGCGCCAGTGGATGGATGAGCAGGCTAACGCTGAGGCGGAGCAGGTGGATGCAGGTTAAGCGTTTAAGACTGCTCTGCCTGCCCTGTGCCGGGGCTAGCGCCACCATGTATCTGCGCTGGAAGCGTCAGTTGCCCGCCTGGATCGAGGTATATCCCGTCGAGCTGCCTGGGCGTGGTGAGCGCCTGGGTGAGTCGCTCATCGATGACTTCGAGTCCCAGGTCGTGCGGCTGTGCGAAGAGCAAGCAACGCGGATGCGCGGCGACTTTGCCCTGTTCGGTCACAGCATGGGGGCGTTGTTGGCCTACGGCATGGCAGCTCGCTTGCGCGATGTAGGGCGACCTCAGCCGCGGATGCTGTTCGCCTCAGGCAGCGCGGCGCCCTCAATGCGCGACTCAGACCGCTTGGCGGGCCTTGATAACGACAAGGCCCTGATTGCGGATCTACGCCAGCAGGGCGGCACCCCAGAGGAAGTGTTCGAAAGCCCGGAACTGCTGCGCCTCACTCTTGATGTGTTGGCGGCGGACTATCGCCTCTGCCGCAGTTTCCGCTATCGCGGCGGGTCGCCGTTTGGTTATCCCTTACAGGTACTCGCAGGGCGCGATGACGATATCGAAAGAGAGCGTTTAGAAGCGTGGCAGCGAGAAGCGGGCGGGGCGTTCTCGTTGGACTGGTTCGAAGGAGGGCACTTCTTTATTCGCCAGCAGCAAGCACAAGTGCTGGAGACTATCGAACGGGCGCTAACTCGACGGCTTGAGGAGGTGCCCCATGCAGCGCCTGCAGTTAGCTGAAGGGGCCCCTGAGGGGCTTGAAGTCTGGCGCTTATCGCTCGGTCTAAACGCCCCGGTGGCTGACGAAGATGATCGGTTGCTGAGTCGAGCCGAGTGGCAGCGCGCCCAGCGGCTTCGCCGTCATGCCGATGTCGTACGCGCCGTGGCGACTCGCGCGGCCCTACGGCGACTGCTATCAGCGCACACCGGTATAGCGCCAGAAAAGTTGGTGTTCACTCAGAACGCTTACGGCAAACCAGCGTTGGAAAACGCTGATGGGCCTGCTTTCAATGTCTCCCACTCTGGCCATGTCGCCCTGATCGCGCTTGCTCCCGGCGGCGCGGTGGGAGTCGATATTGAGCGCTGCCGACCCGAGGCCGAACTGGCGCCGCTGCAAGGGCTGGTGCTATCGCCGAGTGAGCAGCTCGGCCACGCACGCGACGGCATCGCACTGCCCTTTATGGAGCGCTGGGTGGTTAAAGAGGCGGTGCTCAAAGCCTTGGGCCTGGGCATCGCTGATCATTTGCAGGCGCTCTCGATCACTTCCTCTTTAGGGTCGCCAGGCACCTATCACCTTGAGCACTCGCTTCCCATTTCATCACCTTTGCAAGCATGGCCGCTGCCAGCGCCGAGTGGCTATGCCGCTGCCCTGGGCTATGTCGACAAAAGCTATGTCGACTCGGACTGCACCTGCTATGCCCATAGCGCTCAGGGCGAACGCTACTCAACGAATTTTTAGGAGATCAATAATGGACAGCCAAAGCGCAACACCAACGCAACAAACCAACACCATATCCAAACGTCAGGGGCCTGCTGATTCGGAGCTGCCCATTATGATTTCTCCCTCCTATCCAGGGCAGCCGCTGCTGGAAGCCTTTGGCGATTTGCGTGCTGATATTGAGACGTTGGTGGCCAGAGTCGGCGGGGTGTTGCTAAGAGGCTTCGATGTTCCCTCCGTGGACGATTTTCAGCAGTTTGCTGCCGCCTTTGGTCATCCTCTGCTGAGCTATGAGTTCGCTTCTACGCCACGCTCAGCGGTTTCGTCAGGCATTTATACCTCCACCGAATACCCCGCCCATCAACATATTCCCCTCCACAATGAGCAGGCCTACACCCGCGAGTGGCCGATGAAAATCTGGTTCCACTGTGTCACCGCTTCCCCCGAAGGGGGAGAGACGCCGATAGCCGATAGCCGCGCTATTTACCGCCGTATGCCAGTAGAGATTCGTGAGCGCTTTGCTCCAGGCATTCTCTACGTACGCAACTACGGTGATTTCGATATGCCTTGGCAAAAGGTGTTTAACACCGAAGACCGCGCTGAAGTGGAGGCATTCTGCCAGCGCGCGGGTATTCGCTGTGAGTGGAAGCCCGATGGCGACCTGCGTACCACCCAACTGTGCCAAAGCATAGAGACTCACCCTGTCACCGGTGAGCAGGTGTGGTTCAACCAAGGCCATCTTTTCCATGTCTCCAACCTGCAGCCAGAAGTACGAGAGTCGCTGGAAGAGCTGCTTGACCCCGAAGACATGCCGCGCAACGTCTTCTTTGCCGATGGTAGCCCCATCGACGATGCCATCTTCGATGAGATCCGCGGCGTACTGGCCGACGAAACGGTGATGTTCCCCTGGCAGGCAGGCGATGTGCTAATGCTCGACAACATGCTGGTCGCCCATGCACGCACGCCGTTCAAAGGGCCGCGCAAAGTCGTCGTCGCCATGGCGGAAGGTCACGGCAACCTCTCCAAAGACTGAATACAACGGCTCAATCCCACGCCACGGCCAGGAGTTCCAGCAGGTACGCATATGAATATAAGGCACGCCCAGACGATGAACAGCCACCCGTCCCATAACGTTGTTAACCACAGCTTCGTTGAGCATTTAAGTCGCCTGGCCCGGGAAAGGCCCAGCGACAGGGCGCTGATTGTAGTGAACGCACAAGGTGAGACCACCCTTGACTACGCCACCCTGGAGCGGCGTTCCCGCGCCCTGGCCAGCGAGCTCCAGCAGCGGTTCCCGGCTGGTGAGCGTGCCTTGATCCTGCTGGATAACGATGAACACTATGTGGTGGCGTTCTTCGCCTGCCTATATGCCGGGGTGATTGCCGTGCCGGTCTTCCCTCCAGAGTCGGCCAAGCAGCAACATCTGGCACGTCTGCTCGCCATTGCCGCCGACTCCCAGGCCGCCTGTGTGCTCACCTCTACAACGATTATCGATGTGGTCGCATCTGCAAGCGAAGGCTTCGGCAGCGCCGAACTGATCCCCGTGGATGCCGTAGATGAGAGCCGCGCTGAACACTGGATTGAGCATCGCCCAAAGCGTGGTGATCTCGCCTTTTTACAGTACACCTCAGGTTCCACGGCCACTCCCAAAGGGGTGATGGTTAGCCATGGCAATCTGATGGCGAACGAGCGTGCTATTGAGACGGGCTTCTCGATTGGTGCCGACGATGTTTTCGTCAGTTGGCTGCCGCTTTACCACGACATGGGGCTGATCGGTGGCTTGCTGCAGCCCATCTATCGCGGTATCCCTGCGGTATTGATGAGCCCCACCTTCTTTTTACAGCGGCCGGTACGCTGGCTGGAAGCGATCTCCCGCCACCGGGGCACCATTAGCGGTGGCCCTGATTTTGCCTACCGGCTGTGTCTTGAGCGTATCCGCGACGAGCAGCTTGAGGCGCTCGACTTATCCAGCTGGCGGGTTGCGTTCTCAGGCGCCGAGCCGGTACGCCACGATACCCTCACTGGCTTTATCGAACGCTTCCGCCCGGCGGGCTTTGCCGCTGACACCGCAGCACCCTGTTATGGCTTGGCCGAAGCGACGCTATTGGTTAGCTGTAATTCGCGCGGTACGGGCGTGGTAGGCACGGCTTTTTCTCAACAGTCGCTGGCCGAGGGAAAGGCTGCCTCAGCGGTTGAAGGCAACACCCTGGTGGGCTGCGGTACACCGGAACCCGGTCACGCTATCGATATTGTCGACCCTGAGGGGCTTCACTCGCTGCCCAGTGGTGAAGTCGGCGAGATCTGGGTCAATGGGCCTAGCGTGGCGCACGGGTATTGGCAGAACCCAGAAGCAACAGCGCAAGCCTTTGTTACCCGCGATGGGGTCAGTTGGCAGCGCACCGATGATGCTGATGCACAGAACCACGACGCCCGCGATGATCGCTGGTTGCGCACCGGCGATCTGGGCTTTCTGCACGAAGGGCAGCTGTATATCGCTGGGCGTATTAAAGACCTGATCATTCTGCGCGGCCATAACGTCTACCCACAGGATATCGAGAGCGCTATCGAAGCCGAGGTGGAAGCAGTGCGCAAAGGGCGCGTGGCGGCCTTTGCAGTGACCACGCCGGAAGGCGCTGAAGGGATTGGCATTGCGGCAGAAGTCTCCCGCGGCATACAGAAGCTAGTGCCCGCCGAGAAGTTGGTCGAAGCGCTAAGCGAGACAGTGGGGAGCACTTGCCATGAGCCGCTTTCGGTAGTGCTACTGCTCAACCCAGGTGGCCTTCCCAAAACCTCCAGCGGTAAATTGCAGCGCAGCACCTGCCGCCAAGGCTGGGAGGCGGGTAGCCTGGATGCCTACGCCATTCACGCCTTTGGGCGTTTTGTCAGTGGCGGCAGCGATGAGGATGCTGGTGGTGGAAAGTCATCGCACTCTACTGCGGAAGCTGGAAGCGAAACGGAGCAAGCGTTAGCGAAGCTCTGGCACCAGGTGCTGGGGGATGACGACACCCAGTCGCAAAGTAAGCCGCTAGGCAGCGATGCTCATTTCTTCGCCAGCGGTGGTAATTCTCTGGCGGCGGTGCGGCTAGCCGCCATCATCAGTGATTACTGGGGCGTCGAGCTATCTCTGCACTCGCTGTTCGAGCAACCGCGCTTGTCTGCCATGGCTAACGCTATCGAAGCACGTTTGGCGGCATCATCGGATCAACGAGGGATGGCCATCCCCCGTCTTGAAGATGATCAGCGCCAAGGCGACATACCGCTGTCGGAAGGACAGCGCAGCCTATGGCTGACGTGGCAACTTGATCCCCAGAGCGCTGGTTACAATATGGCAGGGGCACTGCATCTCAAGGGGGTGTTGGAACCAACAGCGCTCAATGCAGCGCTGGAGGCCCTCGTACAACGACATGATATTTTACGTACTTACTACCCCTTGAATGAGGCGGGAGAACCTGTTCAGCGGCTAGCGCAGGATTGGCATCCTGAGTTTATCTGTAACGAGATGCTCGGTGATACCGTGGATGAACGGGAGCAGGCACTGCATGACGCACTCACCAAACTGGCCCGGCAGCCTTTTGCCTTGGATCAGGCACCTCCCTTAACCGTCGCTCTCTACCGCTTGTCCACGGGGCACCATGTGTTAGCTGTCGTGCAGCACCACATTGCTGGGGATGGATGGTCAGTACAGGTGCTCATCGATGATCTATGCGCATTTTATGAAGGCGCGTGTACACAGCAAGAAGCCAAGCTTGCACCACTGCCAATACAGTTCGCAGATTATGCGGTTTGGCAGCAGCGTCAGCAGCACAGTAGTGAGCGGCAGGGCCAACTTGCTCACTGGTGTGAACGCCTCTCCGGGGATCATCCCCCGCTAGCGTTGCCCTTGGATCGCCCACGCCAAGCGATGTCCGCACCGAGCGAAGGCCAGCTGCGCTTTACGCTTCCCGGTGAGTTGAGCGAGCAGCTACGTAGCCTAGCCCGTGAAAGAAACGTTTCACTCTACGCCGTGATCTTGGCGCTATTGAAGCAGACGTTGTATCGCTTTAGTGGTGAGACAGATATCAAGGTAGGGGCGCCGATTGCCAATCGGCATAAAGCCGAGCTTCAGGGCTTAATTGGGTACCTTATCAATGTCGTTGTGTTGCGCACTCAGATTGATCCCACTGGAAATTTCGAACGTTTGTTAGATGAGGTGAGCGCTACCCTGATCGATGCCCAGCTGCATCAGGATGTCCCCTTCGATCAAGTGGTGGAGGCGCTACAGCTAGAACGGCAACCGGGGGTACATCCGCTATTTCAGGTGAAGTGTACTCAGCAGGAAATGTGGCAGGCGGAGCGTCACGTGGCTGGCCTGGCCATTCAAGCCGAGCAGGTATTCACGGGTATTGCTCACTTCGACCTGAGTCTCGATTTTTGCGATGAGCCCGAGGGAATAGCAGGTCTATTCGCTTACTCCGCAGAGCTATTCGATGCCACCACGATCGAGCGTTTCTGCCAGGCATTCCGATTCCTGGCCGAGCAGGTCGTAGCTGATCCGCGGTCTCACACTGCGATGCTGCCGCTACCTGAGCCTATCTCCGTGCTGGAAGGAAACCAAAGCGAGATTCTCACTCAGGCTATACCCACCCTGCTGTCGAAAGTGGTGGCAGCTCATGCTGATGAGTTAGCCGTAAACGACGGGCAGTACCGTTATACCTATGCCAGCCTGGATGCCCAAGCCCAGAATCTGGCACAGGCACTAATCGCAAAAGGCGTTGGTTCCGAGGTGCGTGTTGCCATTCACGCTGAGCGTTCGTGCGAGTACGTGCTCGGCATTCTCGCCGTACTCAAAGCGGGCGGGGCTTTCGTACCGTTTGATCCACAACTGCCGAGCGACCGCTTGGCCTATCAATTGGCTGACAGTGGCGCTCGCTTACTACTGAGCAGCACGCCTTGCGGCTGGAGTGATGACATTCCGGTAATGGAGCTGGCGTTTATCGACGATATTCCGGCTGCCGTAGAGCACGAACTGCCCGTCATTCATCCCCAGCAGACCGCCTATGTGATCTATACCTCTGGTTCCACGGGCAAGCCCAAGGGGGTGGCGGTGAGTCACGGTGCTCTGGCCAATTATGTGCAGGGCGTTCTGGAGGCGCTGGCGCTACCAGAGGATGCCCACAACCTGGCTATGGTGTCGACGGTGGCGGCGGATCTGGGGCATACGGTGTTGTTTGGTGCCTTGTGCACCGGCCGCACCTTGCACCTCATTTCTCCCGAGTGCGCCTTCGACCCGGATGCCTTTGCGGCTTATATGCGGGAACAGCAGGTGGATGTGCTCAAGATTGTGCCCAGCCACCTGCGGGCGCTGCTGAGTGCCGCAAGCCCAGCGGATGTACTTCCGCAAGAGCGCTTGATTCTGGGTGGCGAAGCTACCGACTGGGCGCTACTGGAGCGTCTCGCCGAGCTTAAGCCAACCTGCCAAGTGCTTAATCACTACGGCCCCACGGAAACCACTGTCGGTATTCTCACCCAGCAAGCCGACATGGCCGATCGAGCTGCCAGCACTCTGCCGATAGGCACACCGCTGGCCAATGCTCGGGCCTATGTGCTCGATCCCTGGCTTAATCCGGTGCCGAAGGGTGTTGCCGGTGAGCTCTACCTGGGCGGCCCAGGGCTGGCGCAAGGCTATCTACAGCGGCTGGGGCAAACGGCGGAACGTTTCGTTGCCAGCCCCTTCCATGCGGGGGAGCGGCTCTATCGCAGCGGTGATCGTGTGCGCCAACTGGCCGATGGTAGCCTGGAGTTCCTTGGCCGTGTGGATGATCAGGTCAAAATTCGCGGCTATCGGGTTGAACCGAGCGAAATCGCTACCCTGCTGCGCGATCAACCGTGCATCGCAGAGGCCGAAGTGGTAGCGCGGGAAAACGAGGAAGGCCGCGCGCAACTATTCGCCTACGTGGTTATGGCAGCCGGGAGCGACGTCGATTACGCCGCGTTACTCGCGCAGCTTGGCGAACGCGTGCCGGACTATATGGTGCCCAGTGCCATAGTACGGCTAGATGCCTTACCGCTAACCGCCAATGGCAAGTTAGATCGCAAGGCGCTGCCCGATCCAGTACAAGCGGGTGGTGATAAAGCATTCGAAGCTCCCCAGGGAGCAGCGGAGGAAACCCTAGCCGCAGTCTGGGCCGACGTAATCGGCTGCGAGCAGGTGGGGCGCAACGACAACTTCTTCGAGCTGGGTGGTGACTCTATCCTCAGCTTGCAGATCGTCGCGCGCTCGCGCAAGCGTGGCTACAAGGTAACGCCCAAGCAGTTGATGGAAGGGCAGACCATTGCCGCAGTGGCGGCGATGGCCACGCCCTTGGCTGCTACCGCTCCTAAACAAGCGGCTGCGCCCAATAAGACTGCTTCCTTTGCGCTGCTGCCGGTACAGCGCTGGTTCTTCGAGCAGAACTTTGCCGAGCCACACCACTGGAATCAGTCGTTGATGCTGGAAGCGGACAGTGGTGTAGATACCGCGCTGCTACGGCGTGCCATTGAGGCAGTGGTAGATCACCATAGCGCCTTACGGCTGCGCTTTGAGCGCGTTGGTGATAGCTGGCAACAAGCCTATGGCAAGCTAGCCGACGATCTCTTCGAGCACGTGGACGTAAGCGATCATGCGGATCCGGCGCAGGCCATCCCCCAGGCTGCCGATGCTGCGCAACGCAGTCTGAGTTTGGCGCGGCCGTTCCGTGCTATCTGGATGGCACTGGGAGGCGAGCGCGGCGGACGATTGCTGCTAGTGGCTCACCACCTGGTGGTGGACGGCGTCTCGTGGCGCGTGATCCTCGACGACCTGCAAACGGCCTACGCGCAGTTAAATGCAGGAAAGACAGTCGACCTACCACCGGCAACCACCTCGCTAGATGAGTGGGCGCGTGCCCTGGCCGACTATGTCAAATCGGAGGCTTTGGCTGAGCAATGCTCCTATTGGGAAAGTCTCGTCACAGCGCCAGAGCCCAGCCTACCGGCACGGAATCCCCATGGCAGCAACACCGTCGCCGATACCGCATCGCTCGTTGGCAGCTTGCCTACCGAGGCCACCACGCAACTGCTGGGGCCGGTGCATAAAGCCTATCGTACCCAGGTAGATGACCTGCTCCTCACTGCACTATCGAGCGCCTTGTGCCAATGGGCAGAGAGAGATAGCGTACTGATTGAACTGGAAGGCCATGGTCGCGAAGACCTGTTCGAGGGTGTCGATCTCAGTCGCAGCGTAGGTTGGTTCACCTCGCTTTACCCGGTTCGCCTGACCCCAGGTAATGCGGAGCCCGGTACAAGCCTAAAAGCCATCAAGGAACAACTTCGCCAAGTGCCTGAAAAGGGGCTCGGCTACGGCGTGCTGCGCTATTTGAAAGAAGAGCCCGCGCTGGTTAGTGGTGCCTACCCCCAGGTCACCTTCAATTATCTAGGCCAGTTGGATCGCTCCCTACAGGGCGATGGGGCCTGGCGGCTCGCTAAAGAGAATGCAGGGCAGGCTCGCGCGCCCCAAAGCAAGCGCCGTACCTGGATTGAGGTGGTGGCCTGGGTTCAAGATGGCCAACTGCGCTTCGACTGGAATTACAGTCGTGAGATTCACAGCGAGGCAGCGATACATGCCTTGCAAGTAAGCTTCCAAGCGCAACTAGAGGTATTGATTGAGCACTGTGCTAGTGGCGTTCGTGGCGCAACACCTTCGGACTTCCCGCTGGCGGGGCTGAGTCAAGAGCAGCTTGACGGCTTGCCTGTTGACACTGACCAGCTGGCGGATCTCTACCCACTGTCCCCGTTGCAGCAGGGCATGCTGTTCCACAGCCTTTACGATGACCAAGATTCAGCCTATCTGAACCAGTTGCAGGTAGAAATTGACGACCTGGATGTCAAACGCTTCCAGCTCGCTTGGCAAGCAGTACTCGCGCGCCATGAGGTTCTGCGCAGTGGCTTCCTGGAGAGTGCTGGAATGCCGTTGCAGTGGGTGGCGCGCAACGTTGATCTGCCGTGGTTTGAAGTGGATTGGCGCGAACGAGTGGATCTAAAAGCGGCGCTTGAGAGACTGGCCCAGGAGCAGCGGAAACCGTTCGACATGACGGCGCCGCCGCTGATGCGCTTGGCGTTGGTGCGAATTGCAGAAACCCGATACTGCTTTATCTGGACGCGCCACCATTTGCTGCTGGATGGCTGGAGTACGTCGCAACTGATGGGCGAGGTGTTGCGCTGTTACGCCGGAGAGGCCTTGCCATCTGCAGAAGGACGCTATCGTGATTACATTGCATGGTTACAGCGTCGTGACACCAATGCCAGTGAGACTTACTGGCGTGACCAGCTGCAGCGTCTCGATGCACCCACGCACCTAGTGAGCACCACCCCTAGACCTTACGAGGCGCAAGCTGGGTACAGAGAGATATCCCTGTCACTAGATAGCACGACTACTCAGCAGTTGGAGGATTTCGCCAAAGCGACTCGTGTAACGCTCAATACTTTAATGCAAGGTGCCTGGGCGCTGCTGCTGGCACGTTATACGGGACAAGATAGTATCTGCTTTGGAGCTACCGTGGCTGGACGACCCGCTGAGCTACCGGCAGCAGAAAACTTGATCGGCCCATTTATTAATACCTTGCCAGTCATTGGTTCATTGGATCCCTCGCTTCGCGTCAACGAGTGTTTGTGCCTGTTACAGGCACAAAACTTGGCGAGTCGCGAGCATGAGCATACGCCGCTATACGAAATCCAACGCTGGGCGGGGCAGGGTGGCCAGGCACTGTTCGATAGCTTGGTGGTATTCGAGAACTATCCCGTTGATGCCGCGTTACACCAGAATTTGCCAGGCGGGCTGACGTTCGGCGAAGTGGATAACCGCGAGCAAACCAATTATCCCGTCACGCTGGTCGTCTTCCATAAGGAAGCGTTGGAGCTTTGCTGCGGCTATTCACGGTCACAGTTAGATGATGCCGCTGCCGAGATATTGATCCAGCATCTGGTGGGAGTGCTGAAACAGTTGAGTGAGTCGGCTATTCGCCGAGTCGGTGACATTGACTGGTTAAGTGACGTTGAGCAGCAACAGCTTGAGACGTGGAGCGTCAATGATGAGCATTACGAATGGGAAGCCCCGATCCATCGTTTGATTGAGCGTCGTTCCGATATGGCGCCTGGAACTACAGCCCTCATTTTCGATGATCAGCATCTCAGCTACGCCGAGCTTAACACCCGGGCCAATCGCTTGGCCCACTATCTGATTGGTTTAGGCGTACAACCTGAGACTCGAGTAGGCATCGCTGTTGAGCGCTCCATCGAGATGGTGGTGGGGCTGCTGAGCATTCTTAAAGCGGGGGGCGCCTATGTACCGTTGGATCCGGATTACCCCAGCGAACGTCTGGCCTATATGGTTGAAGACAGCGGTATTGAGCTGCTGCTTACCCAACAGCACCTTCGCAATACGTTGCCGGTGTCTGAGAGCCTTGGCGTTATCGAGCTGGATCAATTGGACGTGGCGCATCATGCGTCAACCAACCCGGAGGTGGCACTGCACGGTGAACATCTCGCCTATGTCATTTACACCTCGGGTTCTACCGGACGTCCTAAGGGTGCGGCCAACCGTCATCACGCGCTGACCAACCGCCTGCAGTGGATGCAAGACGCCTATGGGCTGACGACCGACGATGCGGTGCTGCAGAAAACGCCATTCAGCTTCGATGTTTCCGTGTGGGAGTTTTTCTGGCCGCTGATGCAGGGGGCGCGGCTGGTGATGGCGCCGCCGGGAGCCCATCGCGAACCGGCACAATTGGTCGAGCTAATCCGTAGCCATAACATCACTACACTGCACTTTGTACCTTCAATGCTTCAGGCCTTCTTGGCTCATGGCAAGGTTGAAGACTGCACCAGTCTGACACGCTTGGTATGCAGCGGTGAGGCGCTGCCGGCCGAACTGCAGAATCAGGTATTTGCCCGCTTGCCTCATACGGAGCTCTACAACCTCTACGGCCCCACCGAAGCGGCCATTGATGTCACTCACTGGGCCTGCCAAGACGATGGGCGCAACCACGTAGCTATCGGTCAACCCATCGCCGGTATCCGCACCTACGTGCTGGATGGAGATCTTAACTTAGTGCCACCGGGAGTTGCGGGGGAGCTCTATCTCGGAGGCATTGGGTTGGCACGGGGCTATCTGCACCGCCCTGACCTTACCGCAGAACGTTTTGTCGCCGATCCATTTGCGCAGGGCGAATGTCTCTACCGCACCGGCGACCTAGTGCGCTGGCGGGAAGATGGTCAGCTCGAGTACCTGGGCCGCCTCGATTACCAGGTGAAGATCCGCGGCCTGCGTATCGAGCTTGGCGAGATCGAAGCCGAACTACTCTCTCAGCCGGAGGTTCGCGAGGCGGTGGTAGTCGCCAAAGAAGGTTCCAGTGGTTCGAGGCTGGTGGCCTATGTGGCGCCCCAGGCTGACAGTGAACTCGACACCAGTTCACTGCGTGAGGCGATGGGGCAACGACTGCCGGACTATATGGTGCCGGGAGTCGTGGTTACGCTCGATGCGTTACCACTGAACCCCAACGGCAAGGTGGATCGTAAGGCCCTGCCCGAGCCGGATTTGGCCAGTGGCTCGCAGTACGAGCCGCCTCAAGGCGAGGTAGAAGAGGAACTGGCGGTGATCTGGATGGATGTGTTGGGCGTGGATCAAGTGGGGCGTCGTGACAACTTCTTTGAGCGTGGCGGGCATTCATTACTTGCTGTGCAAATGGTGGCTCGTGTTCAAGCTGATATGCAAGTTGAGCTCAAAATATCCGAGATATTTAAAAAACCACTACTTTGTGACTTAGCAGAATGCATTGCCACGCTAAACAGTGGGTACTCCTTTGAGCAATCGCTCTCAGACATTGATTCCTTCATCGACAGCATGGATACCGTTCAATGAGTAACATTGATACCCGTCGTATTGCGGAACGCTTTGCCGGATTGTCTACAGAGCAGCGCCGTGTGGTTTACGACAAGATTCGTACTCAGGGTTTAGGCATTGGCCAGTTCCCAATTCTTTCTCGTCCGGCATTGCAACAGAAGACGTGCTCACCCTCCTATGCCCAACTTCGCCAGTGGTTTCTGTGGCGCTTGGATCCACGAAGCAACGCTTACCATATTACTGGTGCTCTGACCCTTAAGGGCTCGCTGGATACTGAAGCACTGCGGGGTAGCTTCTCCGCCTTGATATCTCGTCATGAAGCATTGCGCACGGTGTTCCGTGACGATGGCGAGGGTGGTGCAATACAAGTGCTGCAGGCCGAGAGCAACTTCGTATTGCATGAAGTTGATCTAGTTCATATGCCGAAGGATGAACGAGAAGCGGCAAAAGAGAATCAAGTTACACAGCTCTGCGATGTTCCCTTTGATTTAGAGCGGGGACCTCTGTTACGGGTGGGGTTATTGCGATTAGCTGAAGAGGAGCATCTATTGGTGGTGGTAATGCACCACATCGTCTCCGATGGTTGGTCGATGCAGTTGATCATTGATGAGTTTGCCGCTGACTACCGTTCTCGGGTGACGGGGGGGGCTTGGGAGCCGCCAGCCTTGCCTATTCAGTATGCCGATTATGCGCTATGGCAGCGTCAATGGATGGACGCGGGCGAGAAGGAGCGCCAACTCGCCTACTGGCAGGCGGAACTGGGTGATGAACATCCGGTACTGCAACTACCAACCGATCGACCGCGTCGCAACGATGGATATTATCACTCTGCGCGCCACCAAATGATTCTCCCGCAATCGCTAGTGAGCGGATTGCGTCAACATGCCCAGGCGCAAGGGGCCACCCTGTTTATGTCGCTACTAACAGGCTTCCAGGCGTTGCTGTATCGCTATACCGGGCAGGAAGATATTCGGGTCGGGGTACCGATCGCCAACCGTCATCGCACGGAGACACAGAGAGTGGTTGGCTTCTTCGTAAATACTCAGGTGCTGCGCAACCAGTTGAATGGCCGCTTAAGCCTAGCCGAGGCGTTGGAGCAGAGGAAGCGTGTGACGCTGGGTGCTCAAGAATATCAGGATCTCCCTTTTGAACAGTTAGTTGAAGCGCTGCAGCCGGAGCGCAGTCTGAGCCATACGCCGCTGTTCCAGGTGATGTTCAACCATCAGCGGCAGGATCATGGCGCGTTGCAGACGCTACCGGGACTGGAGCTTAACGCTTGGACACTAGAGAACAAAGTGGCCCAGTTCGAGCTGACACTAAATGTGGTGGAATGCACAGATGGTTGCCTGGAGGCAAGTTTCGTTTATGCAGAAGAGCTGTTTGATTCAGCGATCATTGAGCGCCTAGCGCAGTACTATGTCGCTATTTTAAAGGCGCTGGCAGAAATGCCGGAACGAGCGCTGGACGATATAGAGTTGCTTGATAAAGACGAGAACCTTCAGTTACAGGGATGGGGTAAAAGCTCTCACCGGTATCCCGATGCTTCGCCTATCCACCACCTGATCGAACGCTATGCCGCGGCCACTCCAGAGGCTACGGCACTGGTAGTCGGCAATCAGTCACTTAGCTACACCGAACTTAACACCCGTGCCAATCGCCTAGCCCACTATCTGATCGGTCTAGGTGTAAAACCTGAAACTCGGGTGGGTATTGCCGTTGAGCGCTCCATCGAGATGGTGGTGGGGCTGCTGGCGATTCTTAAGGCAGGTGGTGCCGGGTGGGTATTGCCGTTGAGCGCTCCATCGAGATGGTGGTGGGGCTGCTGGCGATTCTTAAGGCAGGTGGTGCTTATGTGCCGTTGGATCCGGATTACCCCACCGAGCGATTGGCCTATATGGTCGAAGATAGTGGCATTGAACTGCTGCTTATCCAGCAACATCTGAGTGATACCTTGCCAGTGACCGATGGGCTAAACGTTATTGAACTGGATCGCTTGGCTGTGACTCATCATGCGTCAACCACATCATGCGTCAACCAACCCGGAGGTGGCACTGCACAGTGAACATCTCGCCTATGTCATTTACACCTCAGGCTCTACTGGTCGGCCCAAGGGGGTGATGGTGCGTCATCACGCCCTTAGCCACTTCTTATTAAGCATGCAGGAAACCCCTGGCCTAAGCCCAGACGATATCCTGGTGGCGGTGACCTCTCTATCGTTCGATATTGCYGCCCTGGAGCTGTATCTGCCATTGATCAGCGGCGCAAGGGTGGTGCTGGCGAGCCGCGAGACGACTCGAGATGGCAGGGCCTTGGGTGAATTACTCAATCAGGAGAAAGCGACGGTTCTGCAGGCGACACCCTCCGGCTGGCGGTTGCTACGTTCGTCAGGCTGGCCATGGACGACGGCTCCGCTAACGGCAGGCTTTAAGGGGCTATGTGGCGGTGAGGCTTTGCCACCTGATTTGGCTGAGGATCTGCAAACTCAGGGGATCGAATTGTGGAACATGTATGGCCCCACTGAGACCACGATTTGGTCAGCGACGGATCAGGTGAAGGGCTGCCAAGCTTTCCTGGGAAGGGCGATTGCGGCGACGCAGTTGTACGTTTTGGATAGTGCGCTCAACTTGGCACCCCTAGGCGTGGCGGGGGAGTTGTATCTAGGTGGTGTGGGCTTAGCGCGCGGCTACCTGGGCCGTGCTGAACTGACGACAGAGCGTTTTGTGGCTGACCCCTTTACTGCGGGCGAACGCCTCTACCGTACGGGTGATCTAGTGCGTTGGCGGGAGGATGGTCAGCTTGAATACTTGGGACGGGTTGACCATCAGATCAAAGTGCGCGGCTTCCGTATTGAGCTAGGCGAGATTGAAGCCCAACTGCTAGCCCTGTCGGAGGTACGCGAGGTAGTGGTGGTTGCCCAAGAGGGGCTTAGCGGATCTAGGTTGGTGGCTTATGTGGTTCCCCAAATCGACGTTGAACTCGATACCACCTCGCTACGCGAAACGCTGGGACAAAAGCTACCGGACTATATGGTGCCTGGNGTTGGTGGCTTATGTGGTTCCCCAAATCGACGTTGAACTCGATACCACCTCGCTACGCGAAACGCTGGGACAAAAGCTACCGGACTATATGGTGCCTGGAGTGATAGTCACTCTGGAGGCGCTGCCGCTAACCCCGAACGGTAAGGTCGACCGTAAGGCTCTGCCCGCGCCGGATTTGGCCAGTAACTCGCGGTACGAGCCGCCCCAGGGTGAGGTGGAAGAAGCGCTGGCGGAAATCTGGTCAGAGATACTTGGCGTCGAACAGGTGGGTCGCCATGACAACTTCTTTGAGTTGGGCGGGGATTCGATCCTCAGCCTGCAGATCGTCTCTCGGTCGCAACGGACTGGTTGGACGGTTACTCCTCGGCAGGTCTTTGAGCATCAGAGCATAGCCCAGTTGGCGCTGAATGCGACCGGTGCACAGGAGGAAGCGCCAAGACGTGAGATTAAGCTCAATGAATTGGCAGATTATCTAAGCGGTGATCAGATCGAAGCCCTAGGCTTAGACCAAGGCAATATCGAAGATGTTTATCCCCTGTCGCCCACACAAGAGGGGATGTTCTTCCACTCTCTTGAAGCGGACGAGCCAGGGCTCTACGTCAATCAATTGAATGTAGACGTCAGTGGCCTGGATGCCGATAGGCTAGTGAGGGCTTGGCAAAATATGGTCGAGCGACATGCCATTCTAAGAACGGGGTTCTTGTGGCAGGCGGGTATGGCGCGTCCACTACAGCTCGTCTTTACACAAGTGGAGCCTGAGATAGTGCAGCTGGACTGGCGCGGTAAGAAAGATGCGCTTGAAGAGTCCCTCGCCACCTATGCTGAGCAAGTAATTAAGCACCAGATTGACTGGCTGACACCACCATTAGCCTGGTTACATTTGATTCGACTCGATGATGACCGCTATCAACTGATATGGACTCGGCACCATATCTTGTCCGATGGTTGGGCCGAAGCACGTCTAATTAATGAGTGGCTGGCGAGCTACTCGGAAGAGCCCTTGGCGGCCGTTGGGCGGCCCTACGGGGACTACATTCGCTGGTTGCAGCGCCAGGATGCCGCTTTGACCCAAGCCTTCTGGACATCGGAACTGGCGGGGCTAGAGGGGCCGACACTGTTGGCAGAGTCGGCCCGTCAGGAGAATGAGGCCCAGGGCTTCGCCAAACGATATACCCGTCTAGGACGGCAAGATACCGCGCTACTAAAAGCTGCTGCTCAGCGGCAACGAGTGACCCTAAATACCTTGGTACAGGCAGCCTGGGGTGTGCTATTGCAGCGCTACTGTCATCAGGAACGGGTGGTGTTTGGCGCGACGGTATCCGGTCGCCCACCGAGCCTGCAAGGCGCTGAGGAGATGGTCGGTCTGTTCATCAACACCATCCCTGTGGCGTTGACGGCGCGGCCTGAGCAGAGTGTTGGTGCTTACTTGCAGAGCGTGCAGGCGACCAATCTGGGCATTCGCGAGTATGAGCATGCCGCGTTAGCAGATATCCAACGCTGGTCTGGATCATCGGGCCGCGCTCTGTTCGACAGCATCATTGTATTTGAGAACTTCCCCGTCGATAGAACAATGCGTGATCAGCAGCGGCATGGTCTGCGCTTTGGTGAGGTTGCCGGGGAGGGCATAACTGGCTACGCGATGGATCTGCAGGTGGTGATCGACGATGAGCTGGAGATCGAGTACTGCTACAGCCGAAGGGACTTCCCGGAGCTGTTCGTTGATGAACTGAAATGTGCTATGGAGCTGCTCATTCGTCAGATGGCAGAGTCGCCTGAGCGGCCTGTGGGTGAGCTGGGATGGATTGAGTCGACTCGATGGGATGCGCTGAATAAGTTGGGTCAGAGTGGCCGTAGTGGCTTCTCACGCATGCCTGTGCATCGTCGCATCGCTGCGCATGCTGTTACACGGGCAACTACCATGGCGCTTCGTATGGGTGACCAGTCGATCAGTCATACGCAACTCAACGCTCAGGCTAACCGCTTGGCTCATTATCTGTGCGAGCAAGGTGTGGGGCCCGATGTGCGGGTCGGCGTGGCGCTGGAGCGTTCACCCCAAGTCATTGTCACTCTACTGGCTGTACTCAAAGCGGGCGGCGCTTATGTGCCACTCGATCCGACCTATCCGCCCGAACGTCTGAGTTTTATGATCAAAGATAGTGGCATGGCCCTACTACTAACGCAGCACGTGGTACTGCCGCGCTTGGCAAAGGTGGAGGGTATACCTTATGTGGATTGCGAGGCGCTCGATCTAAGCTGTTATGACGATGCTGATCCCGATGTGGCCGTGCACGAAGAGTCCCTGGCTTACGTGATTTATACCTCGGGTTCTACAGGTACACCTAAAGGCGTTACGGTGGCTCATGGCCCGCTGGCGATGCATTGCCAAGCGATCAGCGAGCTCTATGATATGGAACCAGACTCCTGCGAGTTACACTTCATGTCATTCTCCTTCGATGGTGCCCATGAGCGCTGGCTGACAGCCCTGTGCTCGGGGATGAGCCTAGCCATTCGGGAAGAAGAGCTATGGACAGCGGAACAAGCCTATACGGCCTTGCAACACTATCGTGCAGCGAACGTTGCTTTCCCGCCGGCCTACTTGAATCAAGTCGCTGACTGGGCAGAAGGGCGAGATGATACGCCACCGGTGGAGTTATACGTTTTCGGTGGTGAAGCGATGCCCAAGACAGCCTATGACAAGGCGCGCCGCACGTTGCGGCCGCGCTGGTTCATTAATGGCTATGGGCCCACCGAAACAGTGGTGACGCCACTGCTGTGGAAGACACCCGCCGAAGAGACCTTTGACTGTGCCTATGCACCGATTGGTCGCCCTGTGGGCGAGCGGTCGCTCTACGTGTTGGATGACAACCTACAGCCGGTACCCAAGGGCGTTGTGGGCGAGTTGTATATCGGTGGCTATGGTTTGGCGCGAGGCTATCTTGGGCGTACCGGCTTGACCGCCGAGCGCTTTGTGGCCGATCCCTTCGATACTTTAGGGGGGCGTCTCTACCGCACCGGGGATCTGGTGCGCTGGAGAGAAGATGGCAATATGGAGTATATGGGCCGGGCGGATCACCAAGTGAAGGTACGTGGCTTCCGTATTGAGCTGGGTGAGATAGAGGCACGTGCCCGTGAAATACCTGGCGTGAGTGATGTCGCCATCGTTACCCATGAAACCTCGAATGGCCATCAATTGGTTGCTTATTTGGTAGCTGATGAGGAGGCAGATAACGATCGATTAGTGCGCCTTGCACGCCGACACTTCGAAGCGCATCTGCCCGACTACATGGTGCCAGCACATATGATGGTGCTGACAGCCCTGCCACGTATGGTCAATGGTAAGTTGGATCAGTCGGCGTTACCCGAGCCACGGCTGGATGAAAATCGGGAGCACGTGGCCCCTTCTACACCGGAAGCCCGCCAGCTAGCTGAGATATGGCAGGAAGTATTGGGTATCGAGCGGATCGGAGAAACTGATAACTTCTTCGAGCTGGGTGGGGACTCCCTGCTGAGCCTGAAGGTGTTGAGCCGAGTGCGCGCCCTAAAGGAGACTACGCTTGATTTCAAACTACGTGACCTGATGCAGAAGCCGACCATTTCAGGCTTGTTGGGGCTGGGAGAATCATCGGATGCCTTGCTGGATGGTGTGGTTATGCTCAATGGTGAGAGTCAGGGGCAGTCACCGCTGTTTTGCGTGCATGCTGGTATGGGCACCCTTTACGACTATCAGCCGCTGGCACGGCGTTTACAGGGAGTATGCACGGTATATGGGCTGCCGTGTCGGATGCTAACAGATCCTCAGCATTGTGATACGTCGTTGGAAGCGATGGCTCATGACTATGCAACCACTATCCGTAGCTTGCAGCCTCACGGGCCTTACCGGATATTGGGCTGGTCTCTAGGTGGTACCTTGGCAGCAATGGTTGCGGCACGGCTTGAAAAGCAAGGCCAGGAGGTGAGCCTGTTGGCGCTGGTGGATCCTTATATCCCCGGTAGCGGCCAGAAGAGCGTTGATAACTGGCAGGAGGATTTTGCTGCTTATGCGTCGGTAATCTTGCCAGGTATCCCGTCCGAGATGGTAGCCAATATTAACAACGCAACACCTCATGAAGAGCCGGGTGAAGCGGAACTGGCCATTATGCTAGAATGCCTGCTGGCGTCGGATGAGTCCTACGGACGGGAAGGTTATGCCGCTCTGGGCGGTGAGGAACTAGCTCGAATCTTCTGTGTAGCGCGGCATCTGAAAAGGCTCTCTCTGCAGACCGGTGCCTTGCCAGTGTTGGGCTGTGAAGCGGATTGTTGGTGGTCAGAAGGGCGTCCTCAAGAGGAGCGGCAAGCGCTAACTCATCAAGTGGGGCAAGCGCCACGTCGGGCTATTGAAACTTCTGAGGATCACTTCTCGATTGTTGCCAGTGATTCACTGGTGCTACAGCTGGTGGAAAAAGTGCGAGAGGAGACGCATCCATCGAAGTTTGTAGAGGAGAATTCACCGGCCTAAGAGCCGGTTTTTGAAAAGCATACTTAAACTCTTCTCGACTGCCTAGAGTGAAGTCAGTCGGGAAGTTAAGGAGCCTCTGATTAACGTGATGAGCGCAGGCCAGACAAGGCAAAAATCAACGAAAAAACGAAATTTACAGGTTGTAAATGAGCATTTTGAGACGATTTTTAACGCAGTATGGCCAAGCGAAAAATAGTTGATCAGAGATTTCTTAAGTGTTCTCCAGTGCTTCTTTGAGTGACTCAGCGAAGCGCAGGGCGGAGAAGAACCCACCCCACGACCAATAATTGACGTCTATACTGACTGGGGGATCATCCAACCAATGCTGCCATAGCCCCGACGTTGGCAAGGCTGAATCAGTTGTGTATTGAGAGTAAGTCGGGTGAAGCAGAATGAACCTACCTTCTAATTGAAACGCCTCTGAAATGGTTAATGTACTGAAGCCCCAGTCGTTAGTAGGGCCTTGCCAGGCATTTTCCAATCCCAACTGAGTGATAACCATATCTTCCAGGCTTCCATGCCCATAAATGCGAACATGTCGGTCGTCTCGAATTTCTACAACCAACAGGGGGTCTACAGGCCTTGCAATCTGTGCCGCTATTACTGCCAGTCTAGTTTGGGCAGATTCAATTAATTCTTGGGCCTGCTGTTGCTGATTGTTCAGCTCCCCTACTTTTCTAGTAAGTTGTTCAAGGTTCTGCCAAATATTTAAGTTTTCTCCAAATAGCGGGATTTTTATTACATCAGCAATACTGGAAAGTTTATTCTCTAAATTCAAATGGGCCGGTGGCGATATTAGAATAGCATCAGGCTCCAACGACGCTAGGTATTCAAAATTGGGCTGAAACCTATTCCCGAGCTCCTGGGTATCAGGTAGTAAAGGCTCTCGGTAGAAGCGCCTATATTGTGCCAAGCCCGCCATCGCTAAAGGAGGCTGTTGCAAAGCAGAAAGTGTATCTGCAATGGCATAGTCAAAAGCGACCAGCTTTTTGGGCTCTTCAGCGTTAGCGAATGAGATGAGTAGCGGTAAAAATATAACTAGGAGAAAAATTATACGGCCTGATGGTAGCAAATTACCCATATAGATCATCAATATATTTTCTATTTTGGCTCTTATAAAACAATGACAGGCGGTGAAGCCGCCTGCCATTGTCTCTCTTGGTAATGAGGTTACCACTGATAACTTACTGAGCCTACAATGCTTCTCGGTTCACCATAGAAGCATCCATAAGTGCAGGACTCGATATAGGTTTTGTCAGTGAGATTGGTGGCATTCAATGCATACACCCAAGATCCGGTTTCATAACTCACTCGTGTATCGACAAGTGTAAACGACGGCACTTCTCCCGCTACCCAAGTCGCCCGGGTTGGGCCTACGTAGCGAACTCCACCTCCTACTTTCAACCCCGGCAAGCCGAAATCGCCAAAGCGATAATCACTCCATAGCGAGAATTGGTTGTAGGGTGTATTGGCCGTTCTCCTGCCCACCTGATCTGGCGTAACGGGGCTGCTTTTCGTTGTACGCGCATCAGTGTAGGTGTAGGCTGCTACCAAGTTGGCGTTGGGGCCTAGTGCCGTCTTCGCTTCCAATTCGACACCACGTGAACGTACTTCCCCTATCTGTGTCTGGAAGCTGGTGTCCACCGGATCGGTGACGCTGACGTTTTCCTGTGTCAGCTCATAGGCGGTGGCGGTGAGCATGGTATCCCACCCTTCCGGCTGAAAGCGAACGCCCAGTTCATATTGCTCTCCTCGCGTGGGCTCGAACTGATTACCGTTACGGTCGGTGCCGCTGGTAGGTTCAAACGACTGGCTATAGCTAATGAAAGGCGCCAAACCGTTATCGGCAAGATAGACACCCCCTACACGTCCAGTGAAAGCATTATCCGTTTCACGACTCCACTCTGTGGGGCCAAAGTAGGGAGAGGTCTCAGATTCAGTCCAGTCCTGCCGCCCTCCCAACATGAGAACCCACTTGTCGGCGATTTTCATCTGATTTTGAGCATACAAGCCAACCTGCTCGCTGCGTTGCTTGGATGACCATGCAAAAGGCACCGGTTCGCCGAAATCTCCACTGCCGTAAACAGGATCAAAGAGGTCAAGCGGTGGCGCTGTGCGGTTGTAGCGCTCGGTTTCGTGGCGTTGTCGTATGTAGTCTATTCCGATCAAGCTGGTGTTGGTGGTATTACCAGCCTCCCAGTCGTATTGCAAGGAGGTATCTGAGGTCAAGCCAGCTGACGAATCGTGGCGATCTTGAGCGATCCTTGTATAGGTTCGCTGGTCGCTACTCTGTCCCATATTTATAGAATCGTAAGTCCGGTCGGCTTGGAATGTCCGCAGGCTATGGCGGAGGTGGAGGCTGTTAGAGAGATCATGCTCAAACAAGTAGCCAATCGAGTAGCGCTCGTTATCATACTCATCATAGCCGGGCTCTCCAGTAAATCGCTCGCGGGGAATTTGACCATTCGGGTTAGAAAGAATAGTACCGCTGGTGGGTAGCCCGTAAACATAGGCCGTTTGATCACGCTGATACTCACTCAGCAGAGTGAGCGAGGTATCCTCATTTGGCTGCCATTTCAACGCTGGAGCAATATAGGTGCGGTCATCCGGCACATGGTCGATAAAGCTATCGCTATCCCGGTGCAGCATGGTCAGGCGGTATGACCAAACGCCATCCTCATCCAGAGCATCGGAGAAATCAGCAGATATTTGGCGACGATCAAAGCTGCCCGCCTCGATATTTACCTCGCGCAGGGGCTCGCTGGTAGGGCGTTTACTAACAGCGTTGATCATGCCACCAGGGGAGGCCACCCCATAAAGAATAGAGGACGGGCCCTTTAATACTTCCAATCGTTCCAGACCATAAAGCTCTTGCTGGCCATCATAAAGATTAGATTGGTATTTACTGCCGTCACGATAGGATCTATTAACGGTGAATCCGCGGATTCTGAGTGTTTCAGTGGTGCGATCAGCGCCTTCCTGCCTTGATACACCGGCTGTGTAACCCAACGCCTCATTGAAGTTTCGGGCCCCATAATTTCGAAACTCCTCACTGCTAACTACTGAGATGGACTGCGGGGTCTCGATGATCGGTGTATCGGTTTTGGTGCCTGTTGCGCTGCGGGTGGCAGCAATACCTTGTACTGGCCCCGTTGCTTCTTCATAGAGACGGCTTTCGGTTACTTGCAGGGTAGGCAGTGTGGTGCTTGTATCGCTGCTTTCGTTAGGTTGTAGATTAGCGCCTTGAGCAAGAGCCGCCGGTGCCGCGAATAGCGTCGCAGCGCAGGCATTGGCAATGGCCGCGGAGAGCAGTTGCCTGCGCAGGCCGGTACGAAATTGATGCATGATAATCCCCTTGAATGATACTTATACGTTAATGGTAATTGTTATTATTAGTATTATGTTCTGAATTTGTGCTGACTTGCAACATCATGTTGCCCAAAACGGTACATGTAGTAAGTGCCGCTACATGTATGACCTATGGGGCGGCAGCCAGACCTACGAGTTGGCTAGTTAACAAGATGGTGCTGTAGCGCCTTAGCAATATCTGCGCGTACCTGACCGGTGGCATCGGGCGTGATGCTGCCCAGGCGTGCGAAGTCGTGCACCATGCCGGGGTATATGGTCAGTTGGGTATCCACGTTCGCTTCCTGTAAGCGGTTCACGTAGGAGATGCCTTCGTCGACTAGAGGATCATGTTCGGCCAGGGCGATAAACGCAGGCGGTAGGTTTTTGAGCTCCGCAGCCTCCAACGGCGCGAAGCGCCAGTCGTGGCGTTCCTCACTGCTATTTAGATAGTGGCTAAACATCCACTGCAGGGTGTCTGCTTCCAGCAGGTAGCCTTGTGCGTATCGGCGATGAGACTCGCTGTCCTGCCAGGCGCTGGTGCAGGGGTAGAGAAGGATTTGGCAGCGCGGCGGGGCCCAGTCATTATCGCGTGCTGACATGCAGAGCGCAGTGGCCAGAGTGCCCCCTACGCTGTCGCCACCAACAGCGATGCATGAGGTATTGATACCTATCCCTTCTCCATGTTCTAGCAACCAGCAATAGGCATCTTCAGCATCGTGAAAGGCTGTTGGGAATTTATGCTCCGGGGCCAAACGATAGTCGACGGCGAGGACTGTATAACCTGCCATCTGAGCAATGCTTTGACAAAGCGTATCGTGCGAATCCAGGCTGCCTAATAAGTAGCCGCCGCCATGGAAATAGAGAAGGGTGGGCGAGATAGCTTCCTTACCTTGATAGCGACGTAGCTCAAGTTGGTGACCATCTCGGCACTTAATGCTCAGCGTTTCGGCATTGTGCGATACTGGTTCATCAAGCATCTGCGATGATGCCTCGTAAGCAGTGCGTGCCTGTTGTGGTGAGAGAGAGTGGAAAGGCGGGCTGCCACTATCGGCGACTAGGTCTAAGAAAGCGGCGATATCAGGATGTAGGGACATGATGGTCGTGAATCTCGGTATTAGGGGCCGCTCTGAGAGAGCGGCCATGCGTTAATAGTGCTTGGTTAGTCCGCACCTACTAGTGAGGGAGTTGATACTCCTGAATAGGATGTTGGCAGTGCCTCATTAAGCACTTCACAGATCTCACTTGTCCGTGCTGCCAAAATCGACAGCAGGGTGTCGCTTAAACCATGGGTGGGCTCGCAGCTGCCTTGCAGGAAAATAGCCGGTTTGAACGCAGGCTTGGTGTAGAGCTGATAGTGGCGATTGACAGCAAACTCAGGCAGGTAGTCCGCGACGGGGGCCAGTAGCTGTTTATGGGTGTCGCGTACATAGCCGGTGGCTAACACTACTGCGTCGTAGCGGGTGATATCCGTATGGCCAGTCTCCAAATCACGCACGTTTAGCTCAACGCCTTCAGGGCCTGCTTCACTGCCGATAACCTCATGGCGGCGACGGAAGCGGTGGCGGGCCTGGCCGGTCACTTTTTGCTGATAGAACACGTCGTAAATCTCCTGAATCAACGCCAAGTCAGGGGCTGAGTAGTTGGTGCTTTTGTACTCCTGCAGCAGTGCTTCCCGCTGGCCGGTGGGGTTGTTGAACACGTAGTCGGTGTATTCGGGGTTGAAAATCTCGTTGACGAAGGGGCTATCGTCGGAGGGTTTAAAGGCCCATGCCCGGCTAATAAGATCCACCTGAATGCCTTCACGGCCGTGTAGATCAAGGAATATCTCAGCGGCGCTCTGGCCCGCACCGATCACGGCGATGCGTTTGGGGGCGTCTTGCTTCGCCAACTCCCGGAGGTAGTGGCTGGAGTGGAAGACCCGTGGGTTGTCTTTTAGGCCGGCGAAGCATTCAGGCACATTGGGCGCACCACCCACGCTAATTACCAATGAACGGGTGAGCCTTTCCTGCACCGCGCCACTCTCATCCCGTGAACGAACGCGGAGGTAGGCTACCTCGTCGTTATCAGTTTCGGGCAGCACTTCAAACACATCCTCTCCATAGGTGCACTGGTGTTCAAAGTGGCTGGCGGTCCAGCTTAGGTAGTCATTGAACTCGTGACGGCTGGGGAAGAAGGTCTGCAGATTGATAAAGTCTTGTAAGCGGCCTTTGCTGTGAAGGTAATTGAGGAAGCTGTAACGGCTTCCCGGGTTACGCGGCGTGACCAGGTCTTTGAGGAAGGAAATCTGCATATGGGCATTTTCTAGCAGCATATGCGGGTGCCAAGCAAAGCAGGGCTGGCGCTCAATAAACAAGGCATCCTTCGCTTGCCCTGCCTGGCGCTGTTCGTCGAGAGCTATGGCCAGGGCAATATTGGAGGGGCCAAAGCCGATGCCGATCAAATCGTGAATATGCATAAGAGTCCTAGTGGCTGATGTGTCAATTAATAAAACACCAAAGGCGGCGTACTGGCTTCCTTGCTTAATGACGAATGAGAATGAGGTTTTTTTACATAGATGTTGTTTAACTTTTACGCGAGCAGTTCGTCTTTACAGGTAGGCGTCGATTTTCAATGAAGTGAATGTGCTTCTCTATTTGATTCGTCGAACCCGCGAGCTGATGGCCGCCGCTGCGCTGGCCAGTATTCTCTCGGGGCTTTTCAGCGTGTTACTAATTAATAGAGCGTTAAACAGTGATGCCGTCCGTTGTGCCTACGCTGCTTGGGCTTTCGCAGGGGTTGCCTTGGTTTAACAGTGCTGTTTGGGCGGCTCGGGCAGCGTGCCCTAGCTGAGTTGCGCAGTTTTGTTGCCCAGTGTGTGGCCATTGCCCCTTTTGCTTAGTTTGAGCGTGTTGGCTGCGCGCGGATCCAATCGGCGCTCACCAGACCATATTCGCGGTAAGGATATAAAACGGAGGCATTGGTCTCAGGCTGTTGGAGACACATAACTTTTGCATAGAAATACCCTTTCTTCTCATTTTGGTACTGTCTGCTCACAGCCGCTCCTAATGCCCAATGGGCATGAGATTCTACCTCCATTCTATAGATTCAGTATGATTAGGAAGTGGTGATGTCGTTTTTCAGAGATTCCAATCCTTTATGAAGTGCGGGAAATAGGCTTTTATTAAAGTTTCTCCACCGTAATTCAATGATGGAGTCACCTGGTTCGATATGAGTTTCCAATAGGTCGTAGATGACTTCGCCAGAATCAATTCCACTGTCGACATAATGGAGTGAGGCGCCAGTCTTGTTGATAGTAGGAACGCTTTCGGTCTCCATTGTCTGCCAGTTGATAACCTTTTTTCCTTGAGCCCCGTACAGTGCATCAAGTGTTGCAGAGGCACCCCGTCTTTGATATGGGGAGTCTTGGCGCGTAAGTCCCGGATGGATATTGACGATCTTGCGATAAAAAGGACTCTGAGGGCGGATTAGCTCGTCTAGAATGACTAATAGTCCGTCAAGGACGACGACGTCTGCTCCGACTGCCACTAACTTTTCTAGCAAGCTTTTTTCAAAAGTCGATTTCGCAGGGAGTCTATCGGGCGAGTCGGTTGGTAAGCGTCGGTAAGTGGATGGTATAGAGCAGAAAAGATCATCAATGTGGCATCCCTTCACAAAGAACTCTTGTGGCAAGATCCATGGCTTTCCTAGTTGACGACAGAAACCATAGTCTTTGAGCTTCTCTTGGTCTTTTATTGAGCCTTCATCGTCATCATAAATCACAGTCTCCAGAGAGTAGGCATCACCTAGCGGAGTCTCGTTGAGAGATGTCACCAGATACTCAAGAGGGGCCATCATGTACTGTTTCTCCCCCTTATACTCAATGTGTTGCCCCGCTTTATCGGCTGCAGCATTTCTCAGTGACAGGATATAAGCTAGTTTGAGTTTAGACATGTTTTATCCATGTTTTCGAATAGTAGATGTTAGTTTTAAGGCTCATCAGTCATGCTGACTTAGTGCCTGTGCTTCAACCGAAACGGTATTCAAGAACAGCATCTAGTTGCGACGCCCAGTGGCCAAGAAGTGGCCTGACCACTGGTATGATTTATGGAAGTGAGTTGATGAAAACTAGGATATAGTAACCTCCTGCTTACAGGGAGAAGGGGCATATAAGGCAGTGGTCTGATCTAGTGCATCACAAATCTCACTTGTCCTTGCCGCCAAAATCGACAGCAGGGTGTCGCTTAAACCATGGGTGGGCTCGCAGCTGCCTTGCAGGAAAATAGCCGGTTTGAACTCAGGCTTGGTGTAGAGCTGATAGTGGCGGTTGACGGCAAAATCAGGCAGGTAGTCCGCAACGGGGGCCAGCAGCCGTTTATGGGTGTCGCGTACATAGCCGGTGGCTAATACCACTGCGTCGTAGCGAGTGGACTCTGTATGGCCGCTCTCCAAATCGCGCACAAGTAGCTCAACGCCTCCAGGGCCTGCTTCGCTGCCAATAACCTCATGGCGGCGGCGGAAGCGGTGGCGGGCCAGGCCGGTTACTTTTTGCTGATAGAACACATCGTAAATCTCCTGAATCAGCGCCAAGTCTGGGGCTGAGTAGTTGGTGCTTTTGTACTCCTGTAGCAGCGCTTCCCGCTGGCCGGTGGGGTTGTTGAATACGTAGTCGGTGTATTCGGGGTTGAATATCTCATTGACGAAAGGGCTATCGTCCGAGGGTTTAAAGGCCCATGCCCGGCTAATAAGATCCACCTGAATGCCTTCGCGGCCGTGCAGATCCAGGAATATCTCTGCGGCGCTCTGGCCCGCACCGATCACGGCGATGCGTTTGGGGGCATCTTGCTTTGCCAGCTCTCTGAGGTAGTGGCTGGAGTGGAATACCCGCGAGTCGTCTTTTAGCCCAGCGAAGCATTCAGGCACATTGGGCGCACCGCCCACGCTGATCACCAGTGAACGGGTGAGCCTTTCCTGTACCGCGCCGCTCTCATCGCGTGAACGCACGCGGAGGTAAGCGACCTCGTCGTTGTCCGTTTCGGGCAGTACTTCAAATACGTCTTCTCCATAGGCGCACTGGTGTTCAAAGTGGCTGGCAGTCCAGCTTAAGTAGTCATTGAACTCGTGGCGGCTGGGGAAAAAGGTCTGCAGATTGATAAAGTCTTGCAGGCGGCCTTTGCTGTGGAGGTAATTGAGAAAGCTGAAACGGCTTCCCGGGTTACGTGGCGTGACCAGATCTTTGAGAAAAGAGATCTGCATATGGGCATTTTCCAGCAGCATATGCGGGTGCCAGGCAAAGCAGGGCTGGCGTTCAATAAAGAGGGCATCCCGCGCTTGCCCTGCCTGGCGTTGCTCATCAAGCGCAATGGCCAGGGCAATATTGGAAGGGCCGAAGCCGATGCCGATCAAGTCATGAATATGCATAAGAGTCCTCGTGGCTGACGTGTCTATAGGGTGAAGCGTGGGTCGGGTCGTGGCGCTGACCCAGGGTGCGGAGGCAGCGGAACCCAACTGCGCTCGTTAAAAAAGTGTTCGCGTAGCTGCATGCCCAGCATGGCCCGCTTATGGGGGAAATCGAACGCCTTAACATGGGCATAACCGCACTGGGCAAGGTTGTGCAGCATCTTGGCGTTATCTACGCGGGGCTCAATCACCAAGCGTTGGGTGCGGCAGTCATCCAGAAACAGGTAGTGCGAGATGGAGGGCATCCAGGCAGCGACATAGGGCCGCCCGCGAAAAGCAGCTTCGCCGATAAGCACGTGCCAGCCACGGTCAAAGTCACTGGCATCGTAATAAGCGCCAATGCGATCCTCTTTTGCCCAGTAGGTTTCGAAATAGCCGAAGGACTCGCCGTCGATACAACCAATCAGCGGTACCACACTGGGATTTTGCAACGTACTCTCCAGCCGTTCGCGGTGCTGTTGCAGATCGCCCTGCTCTTCCCAGAAGTGGGCGACAACCGGGTCGTTCATCCAGCGGTTGAAGCGTTCAAGATCAAGCTCCAGGTCAAGCACTCGGAAACTCAGGGTGGCATTCAGCCAGGCAATATGGCGCTGATACACCGTGCCACTGGGGCGCGGCGGGCGGCGTGGATGGCGTTTTCCATTCTCCAAGATTGGCTGCTGCGGGTAGGGGGAGATGGAAGGGGCGGTGAGCCAAAGCGTGGGCAACTGCCAAAATAACTCCGCATAGGCCCAGAGTTTGCCATGGGAATCTTTAACTGCGATTCCGTTGGCGCACAGAGTGGGGTGTAAAACCGTGGGGAGCTGTAAACGAAGCGCTACAGCCCCTGGGTGAAAGGCGAAAGCCCCTTCGATAGCAGCCAGTAACGCCGGGAGAGGAGGTGCTGAACGCTGTGACCACTGCAGCATCAAGGTGCTGTTATCGTCTACAACCAACCATTCAAGACGCTCTTGATGTCCTTCCACATAAAGTGTCTGCGTGGTTACCTCATAGGTAACTTGATAGGTGCACCCCTCAGGGCGTGAGAGCAGCGAGGCCTCCGTGTGGCTTTCAGAGGGTATGTGTACCTGTGGTTGTGCCTGGACAGAACTGGACACCGCTAAGCTCCTATCGAAAAAACGAATCAAAAAAACAGCAATAAAAAATCACCCCACCGAAGGGCGGCGTACTGACTTCTCTACCTAAAGACGAATGAGAATGAGGCATGTTTACATAAAAGATGGCTAACTTTTTGTGGCGCTGGTTCGTCTTATGGGTAGATGCCGCTTTCCAATAGCTTTTTTCCAATCGCTTTCCAATGAGGTGAATGTGCTTTCCTATCTGATTCGTCGAACCCGCGGGTTGATGACCGCCGCTGCGCTGGCCAGTATTCTCTCGGGGCTTTTCAGCGTGCTGCTGATTGCCCAAATTAATGCGGCGTTAACCAGCGACTCCGCCAGCCGAGCCAGTGCGGCCTGGGCTTTCGCGGGTATCGCCGTGGCCCTAATGGTCTGTCGGATGGTGTCGACGGCGCTGTTTGAGCGGTTGGGGCAGCGTGCTTTGGCCGAGTTACGCAGTTTTGTCGCCCAGTGCGTGGCCGAGACCCCCTTTGCTCGGTTCGAGCGTGTGGGCAGTGCACGGATCCAGTCGGCACTCACCGAGCACAGCAACAACGTGGCGGTGCTGTTTGTTAGCTTGCCGGTGATTTTGACCAATACGGTCATCGTGGTGGGGTGCTTGGGCTATCTGGCAATGCTTTCATGGAAGGTGTTTTTGTTTGCTCTGGGGGTGATTGGGCTGGGTGCTGTCGGTTACCACCTGGTGCACTTACGCGCTATTCATTACCTCCAGGATGCCTCGTCAGAGCAGGATCGCTTGTTTGGGCATTTCCGCGCGCTGACCGATGGGGCAAAAGAGCTACGCCTACACCAGCGCAAGAGCCGGGTCTTTATGGATCAGATACTGGGGGAGTCGGTTGAAGGCGTGCGGCGGCTGCGCACCTATGGCATGTCGCTGTTCGTGATCTCGACCAGTTGGGGGCAGTTCCTGATGTACGCCTTTATCGGTCTGGTATTGTTTGTGTTGGCGGGCGATGGGCCTAATCAAACCCAGGTAATGACCGGATTTGCCCTGGTGTTTGTGTTTATGGTGACCCCCCTTGAAGGATTGCTGATCAATATTCCGCGGATCAATATGGCGCGGGTAGCCGCTAGCCGAATTGATGACATCACACGAGAGATGCCCCAGGGGCAGGAGAGGCAAGCGTCACCTCAGGTGCCTGCTTTGCAGCGTCTTGAGTTGCGCGACGTCACCCATCAGTACTACCACGAGCAGAGCGATGACTTCTTTGAGTTGGGGCCGATTAATCTGAGCTTTACGCCGGGGGAAGTGGTGTTTCTGGTGGGGGGCAACGGTAGCGGTAAGACCACGCTGGCCAAAGTAGTGGTGGGGCTTTACCCGCCGGAAGGTGGCGAGGTATTGCTCAATGGCGAGCGGGTCGAAGCGGATGGCTGGGATGCCTACCGGCAGCTCTTCTCGGTGGTGTTCTCGGACTTCCATCTCTTTGAACGCCTGTTAGAGGCACCGCGTGATGGTCTGGACGAGGAAGGCAACCGCCTGCTGGCCAAGTTGCACCTGCAGCACAAGGTGCGGGTTGAAAACGGTGCGTTCACCACCCAAGCACTCTCCCAGGGCCAGCGTAAGCGTCTGGCTCTGGTGGTTGCCTACCTTGAGGATCGGCCCTTCTTGGTGTTTGACGAGTGGGCGGCGGATCAGGATCCGTTATTCAAAGAGGTGTTTTACTGCGAGGTGTTGCCCGAGCTAAAACGCATGGGCAAAGCGGTGCTGGTCATCACCCACGATGACCGCTATTTCCACCTCGCAGATCGATTGGTGCGGCTAGAGAGTGGCAAGCTGTTGACTGCTGAGTCTGAGACTGCCGAAGAGCCGCTAGCGGAACCCTCATCGGCCACTTGACCCCACCATACGCGCCAGTACTCGGTCTTTAAGCCAGAAGCGGTGAGTCAGCGCCATCATGATGTGGCCGATGACTAATCCACATAGCAGCCACGAGAGCGGGCCGTGAAGGAGCTCGGCGGGGGCGACCATCCAGGTGATCTCGCGTTCCGCTTCGGGCAGCAGCTCCATGCCATAAAAGCGTAGCGCCCCGCCGCGGCCGTACTGGCGCAAAATAGCGAAAGCGGGCAACCACATTAGTAGCCCATAAAAGGTGATATGGACAAAGCGCGTCAAGCGCCCACCTAGCCCTGGCGTGTGGGGCGGGCGTTGTTTGCGATTTATCCATGCCCAGCCAAGGCGAGCCAGCGTCACGATCAGAATCATAAATCCTAATGAGCCGTGAGGCCCGATGCTCGCCAAGAACAGCGTGATAGCGTTTTCGCCCATTCCTCTCCAGGCCAGCAACACGGTAAATTGCAGCGTGACCAGCACGGCGGTCAACCAGTGAAGTGTACGGCTGATCCGCCCATAGCAGTTGGGGCTGTCTCGCCAGCCAATAGTCGTTTGAGCTGGATCGCTTGTGTGGCTACTGTTTAACGCCGTGTTGTTTGCCGTTCCTTTAACCATTGGCCTTGCCCTGTCGCCAGTAGCCCATGCTGGTAACGTACTGCTTGGGTAGCCCGCACTCGTTGACTAAGTAGCGGCGCAGTTTCATGGCGACCTTGGTTTCAGCGGCGATCCATGCGTAGAAGGGCGCACTGTCATCCAGGGTGGCGGGTTCCCAGAGTGGGCCATCCTCATCGTCGCTTTCTTCGTTGGTCGTGGCGCTGGTAGTGGTGCTGATAGTGGTGTTAGCAGGCGTGCCGCCTAGCGCTTGAATTTCCCTATGTAAATCGATATCACGTAGCGCTCTCATTAGTAGCTCACCATGTTGGCAGGCGGGCTCAGCGTCGCGGGCCAGCCAGCGCAGCTTGGCGGCTTGGGGCAGAGGCTGAATGTCGTCGCCACGAGGCACTTCGAATAGCGCTTCGACCTTGGGTTTGAGCGGTAGGTCATCAAGGGTTTCCAGAATACCGGCGGCAGCGGGGAGGGCGGTTTCATCGGCGATGATCAGAATACGGCGTACGCCTTGGGGCGGCTTCCACTCGTAGCCCAACTTTGGGCCTTCCGCGTTAGCGTCGGGGGCTGTCATGGCTAGCCGGTCACCCGGGCGGGCGTGCATTGCCCAGCGCGACGCGGGGCCATTGTCGCCGTGGAGTACAAATTCAACGTCCACCTCAGCCTGCTCCGGGCGGAGGGCGCGAATAGTGTAGGTGCGCGCTGAGGGCCTTTGGGCATCCGGCAGCGCGCGGTAGGCACCGTACCAGTCGTGTTCTTCCAGCTTGGCAATTTCAAACAGCGGGTCGAGACTGCCACCGCCTTCGGGAAAGAATAGCTTGACGCGCTGATCCGGTGCGTAGGTCGCCATTTGGCTGACCTCTGGGCCAGTAAAGGTGAACCTGACTAATGAGGCGCTGACTTGGGTGCGCCGGTCGAGGGTGATATCGAAAAGCTGGTAGCTCGGTTTGGCTGCCATGTTGATGTCTCCTTTATATATAAGGAGTCAATTGTAGTGCTAATTATTATCATTTAGAATCGTTGTTAGTTATTCAATCGCTAATTTCCATAAACTCGTTTGCATAAATAGTAAGGCTAAGAAAATGACGCTGCTGCCTATCACGTCTCTTTTGGCGAACTGTCCGGTTATCACAAAAGGGTGCTCGCTATGTTAGGCGCCGCGCAATTTGCCCAGCGAATGGGGGGGATGTCGCCCGCTAAAGCCTGCCTATTGCTTAGCCTGCCCATGGTGGTGCTGTTTTGGGTGGGCCTAGAGGGCCAAGGCGGTTTCGCGCTGGGCCTGCAGGCATTAGTGGCCCCCTCTTTTGAGAATGTTGACGAGCTACTGCTTTACTACGCTTGGTGGCCGCGCCTTTCGATCGCGCTGCTAGCCGGGGGCGGCTTGGGGTTGGCAGGCGTGCTTATGCAGCAGGTGCTGCGCAATCCCTTGGCCTCACCCACCACCCTAGGGGTGGCATCGGGCGCTAACCTGGCGTTGATGACCGCCACCTTGCTGGCGCCGGGGCTGCTTGTCGCCGGGCGCGAATGGGTCGCCTTATTGGGTGGCGCGCTAGCGGTTGGATTAGTGTTTCTGCTCTCCTGGCGGCGCGGGCTGGCGCCGATCGTGGTGGTGCTGGCGGGCCTGGTGGTCAATCTGTACCTGGGGGCACTCTCCACCGCGCTACTGCTGTTCAACCACGAGGCGCTCTCCGGGCTACTGATTTGGGGCGCGGGCTCGCTGGCGCAAAACGGTTGGGACGGCGTTGCAATCCTCTGGCCTCGGCTGGCGATTAGCTGCGTGGCCGCGTGGTTTTTGCTGCGGCCCTTGGCGGTGCTGGAACTGGACGACGCCAGCGCCAAGAGCTTGGGAGTCTCGCTGACCTATCTGCGCTTTGCGGGGATGGGGCTGGCGGTATTCATCACCGGCAGCATTGTCAGCGTGGTGGGCATCATCGGTTTTATCGGCTTGGCAGCACCCAATATCGTGCGCATGGCCGGTGCGCGCCGCTTAGGGCCGCGGCTAATCTGGTCGACGCTATTAGGGGCCGTGCTGCTGGCTACCACGGATCTGCTGCTGCAGCAGTTCGGTGGCATGGTGGCAGCTTTTATTCCTACCGGGGCGATTACCGGTGCCCTGGGGGCACCGCTGTTAATGTGGCTGATTCTGCGCCTGAAACTGCAGGGCGACCAGCCGCCGAAAGGGGCGGGGGTTTTCGCCCGTCGTCACCCAGCGCCTTCACGTTTAGCCACTGGTTTAATCCTCGCGTTACTGGGGGCAACGGTTCTCGGCTTACTGTTTGGCCAGGGTGTAGATGGCTGGTACTGGCTGGCGCCCAATAACTGGAATGTCATGCAGTGGCGCATGCCCCGGGTGATGGCGGCAGCCGCCAGCGGGTTAATGCTGGCGATTGCCGGGACTATTCTCCAGCGCCTTTCCGCCAACCCCATGGCCAGCCCCGAAGTACTGGGTATCAGTGGTGGCTGTGCCATTGCGCTGATTTTGGGGATTTTCCTGCTGCCTGCGCCCACCAATATGATGCTGATTGGCGTGGGTACCCTGGGTGCTTTCGCGACGCTGCTGGTGTTGGTGGGTATCAACCGCAAGAGCGGTTATCTCCCCGAGCGCTTGCTGCTTACCGGGGTGGCGGTCAGTGCGCTGTTTGATGCGGTGCGCAGCGTAATGCTGGCAGGCGGCGACCCTCGTGGCCAGCAGGTGATCGCTTGGCTGGCGGGCTCTACCTATTACGTGGATATCACCAATGCGGTGGTGGTCGGGGGGATTGCCGCTGTATTGGCGCTGATCACGCTGCCCTTCACCCGCTGGTTGGATATCTTGCCCTTAGGCGCGCCGACGGCCAAGGCGCTTGGGGTAACGCTCAATCGTGCTCGTTTGGCGTTGCTGCTACTGGTGGCGCTGTTAACCGCCTGTGCCACTCTGGTGGTGGGGCCGCTTTCGTTTATTGGTTTGTTAGCACCGCACATGGCGCGCTTGGTCGGCTTCTCCCGTGCAGGGCAGCACCTGCTGGGTGCTGCGTTGATCGGCATGCTATTGATGGTGCTGGCGGACTGGGTGGGGCGCCAGATTATTTTCCCCTATGAAATTCCGGCGGGCTTGGTCGCTTCACTGATTGGCGGTGCCTACTTTATGTGGGGGCTGCGGCGTTTGTAATCACCAACGCTTTTAGCTGTTAAAGAAAACAGAATGCCGGGGAGTTGTGGTCATGGAGCTGTTGAGGATTGTATGGCGTGATTATCGCTGGCCGTTTGTGGCCGTGGTACTGCTTAGCCTGACAAGCGCTGGCTTGGGCATTGGTGTCATCGCCTTTATCAATCAACGGCTGCTGGGCACCTTTACCGACCCCTGGCGTATCCTGCCCGAATTCCTGGGGCTGATCGCGCTGCTGCTGGTCATTACCCTGGCATCACAGTTAGCGCTGACCACGCTGGGTCACCATTTCGTTTACCGGCTGCGGGGGCAGTTGATCAAGCGAATTCTGGATACCGATATCGAACGCACCGAGCAGATTGGCAGTGCGCGTTTGCTGGCGAGCCTCTCCACCGATGTGAGTTCAGTGACCGTTGCTTTTATACGCTTGCCGGAGCTGGTGCAGGGCGGGGTGCTGACGATAGGCGCTACGCTCTACTTGGCGTGGCTTTCGCCTGCCATGCTGGGTGTCACCGCGCTCTGGGTGATCGTGACTATTTTAATTGGCATACGTCTGGTAGCTCGGGTCTATGGGCATATGGCCAAACTGCGCGACATACAGGATCGTCTCTACGCGGATTACCAGTCGGTGATCGAGGGGCGCAAAGAGTTGGCGCTCAACCGTGACCGCGCCGAATGGCTGTATCGCGATGTCTATACGCCTAACGCACAGGATTGTCGGCGTCATTTTATTCTTGGTGATACCTATCATCTCAGCGCAGTGAACTGGTTCAACATCATGATGCTGGGCGCCATCGGCGTCGCGTTCTTTTTGGCCAACGGCCTGGGTTGGGCATCGGTGCAGGTAGCCACTACTTTTTCACTCACGCTGCTGTTTTTGCGTGCGCCGTTGATGCAGGCCATTGGCGCTTTTCCGACGCTGATTAACGCCCGAGTGGCGTTCGAAAAAATCAGCAGCTTAGACCTGGCCGAGCATCGCGAGGCATTCGGCCACTCTGCGCTGCGCCACGACTGGCAAGAGCTAACCCTGGAGCAGGTTAGCTATCGCTACCCGGATGAGGAGTCTCGGGCGGGTTTTGCCATCGGCCCTATCGACCTGACCTTGATGCGTGGCGAGGTAGTGTTTCTGATCGGCGGTAACGGCAGCGGAAAATCGACCTTGGCGAGGCTGCTGACTGGGCTCTACCAGCCCCAAAGTGGCTGCGTACGGGTCGATGGCAGGCCGCTGCAGGAGGAAGACTGGACACGCTATCGCCAGCACTTCTCGGCCATTTACACCGATCTGCACCTGTTTGATCGTTTGATGGGCCCAGCGGGCGAGCCACCCGACCCGGCGCTGGTGGAGGAGTGGCTTGCCGCGCTGGGCATGCATAGCAAGCTCGACTTCGACGGCGATCGCATCACCAACGTCAACCTCTCCCAGGGCCAGCGCAAGCGCTTGGCGATGCTATTAGCGGTCGCTGAACAGCGCGACCTATTGCTGCTAGACGAGTGGGCCGCCGACCAAGACCCCCAGTTCCGCCGGGTCTTTTACCGTGAGCTCTTGCCGCAGTTGCGAGCGCTGGGCAAGACGCTGGTGGTGATCAGCCACGATGACCACTACTTCGACCAGGCCGACCGGCTGCTGGAAATGCGACAGGGGCAGTTGGTAGAGCTCACCGGCGAACAGCGAGAAGCCGCCAGCCGCGATGCGGTGGCCCGGGTGGGTAGTCATTGATGTGAGTCGCTTAGAATAATTAGTTATAGTGAGTGATATCGCTTAGCTAAGCTGCGCCCTGGTTATGGCGAAGCTGAAATAGGTCATAATTGGTTTGCATGGATAGCCAGAATTCGGCACTTCCGGCATGCAATTTTTCTAGAGCCAATGCCATTTCAGGTGTGACGGAGGCGCTGCCGTTAATTACCCGGTTCAGGGTGTTACGGTGGCAGCCGAGTTGTTCAGCGACCGATGCCACGCTGCCAATCTTGTGGCCGTCTTCATCCTCAATCAGACGTTGCCGGATAATGCGACCCGGATGTGAGGGGTTATACATCGCCATTGTTTCTTCTCCCATCAGTGATAATCGTCATGGTTCAGAAGGTAAATAGTCCAGCAGGTAAACATTACCGTCTCGGAACTCGAAGAACAGTCGCCAGTTACCCGACACCTTGATGGCATACTGGCCGTCCAGTTTTCCAGTTAGAGGGTGAAGGCCCCAGTTGCCAGCCGCTATATCGTCGAGACTTGTGGCTGCGTCCAGTACGGTCAGACGATCACGGAGACGGTCGACATGATCGGCACGAACGCCCTTGGTGCTGCCTTTTTCAAAAAGCAGTTTTAGTCCCTTATGCTTGATGCTTTTAATCATCCATCGTACCGGCTTATGCCTAACTGGCTTTTATTTATTGTAGTGTGTCGCGCGACAGTGTGCAATTCCGCCGGAACTCGCTCGGACAGCTGCATCAGTACTCGCAATACTTGTTATCAACTTTTGCGCTGTTTGATGGCTTTAGGGGCATAACCGAAGAAGCGTGTGAAGGCTAAGCTAAAGTTACTTGGGTGCCGATAGCCCGTGGCGTAGGCGGCCTGAGCGACCTGTTGACCGCTCTCCAGCAGCGTATGGGCGTGGCGCATGCGCTGTTGATGAAGAAAGTGCTGAGGCGTCGTGCCAAACATGCGACGAAATCCCTGCTTAAGCTTCTGCTCTCCTAGCCCCACTCGTGCTCCTAGATAGGCCAGGGGCAAGGGGCGATCCAGTTCGTTGAGAAGGATCTCACGGGTCTGAACGATGCGCTCGGCGTCTGCGCTGGCGATAGTCTGTGTAGGGCAGGGTTCCGGCAGCAGCATCTCAAGTTGTTCCCCCAATAAGCTCAAGGCGTGAATGTGTTGCTGGAGCCGAGCGCTGCCTGTTTGGAGGCATACCTGGAGCGCCTGCAGATGTGCCCGGCTGACCGGCGACGTAGGCTGAAAAGCCAGCGGTCGAATACCCCCAGAGGCAGGGAGTGCTGCTTGATATCGCTCGCCCAGGTAGCGCGTTAGCCAGCCAGTACTGGCGACAAGGCGTAACTGAAGCACTGTTTCCCCTTCCGGTATATGGCGCTCCCCCTGGCTGTGGTTAAAGGTGGTTACCGTGGTGTGACCGTGACCGAAATCGATGCGCGGCCCCCAGCGCTCTCGGTAATCAGAGTGGCCTTGTAGACCAAAGGTCACAATCACGCCTGCGCCCGTATGGGGTGTGCGGCTCTCTTCGACGAGCGCTTGTTTAGCACGGTAGCGGGTTAACACTACCGAGAGGCCATCATCCAGCACGCAGCATTGAGAACCTTGCAGAGAGTCGCTAATGGGAGGTGAAGCGTCGCTACGCATAAGAAGTGAATCGGTTTGCATATGAATGAGTATGATAATTGCTATCATTTATAGCTAGCCTACTCACTTGAATGTTCCCACGCTAGTCGGGGAGCTAGAAACAGCGCTAAGGGGGTGGGCGATGCAGAGCAAGGGGTTGAAAAGAAATGCAGTGGTGGTGCTTCTGCTGGGGGGATGCAGCGTGGGCAGCATCGCTCAAGGGGAAGGGCCGCCGGTGGTAAACGTGGCGGCTAATAAGGTAGCCCAGGCCGAAGAGGAGGTGCTGTCGAGCCTAGCGCATGAGAACGAAGCGGATGACCGCCAGCGCCTGAGTCTACGCTGGCTACCCGGCAGCGTACTGGTCACCAATGCCGCTGTCGTCCTGCTCAATGGCAGCGTGCGGGAGTACAGCCCGCTCTGGGAGATTGGCCTGCGCTTGGGGGTATCGTTATGAACCATGCCGACGACTTCCTCCCCCATGCACTGCAACCCTATTGGGATCTAGCGCTGGCCTCCGTGCAGGGCGAAGCACTGCAATTGGCGCTGGAAGAGGGGCTCTTCGAAACGCTTCAGCAACCTCACTCGGCGGCAGCTTTGGCCAACGCCAGAGGGTGGCGTCGAGTGAGCGTCGAACACTGGCTAACCCTGCTGTGGAGCATGCGCCTCATCGACCGACATCGAGATGCCCCAGGTGAGTGGCGCTATATCTGCACTGACGTTGCACAGCGCTACCTGGCATCTTCTTCGCCGTTATACTGTGGAGAGGCTTGGTGCTTTCGACTCGCCTCGCTGCGAGACTTTGGCGCAGGGCTGACCGATGGTTTGCATGAACAGGGGAAGTCGGTGCCGCTAGCCAGCGGTGAGCGCTGGGCCGCGGCGGCACGTAGCCATCTGGCACGTGAGCAGATGGCGGTGACAGCGCCTTCAGCCTGTGAAGTGGTGGCACAACGGATGGCGCCTGACGCAGCCTGGCGGTTGCTGGATCTGGGCGGTGGCCCAGGGCTAGTCGCCGTAGCCCTGGCTAAGGCGTTTCCGCAGATGAGCGGTGTGGTCTTTGAATTACCCGAAGCTGCCGATGTCGCCGCGCAACATATCGCCCAGGCTGGTCTGGCATCACGCCTCGAGGCGCGGGGCGGGGACTTGGTCAGGGGCGCCCTGGGCACCGGATACGACCTGATCTGGTGCTCCTCGGTGCTGCACTTCGTGCCGGATCTCTCGGCTGGCCTGACCAAACTGCATGCCGCGCTGAAACCCGGCGGTGAGTTGATCTGCGTGCACGCTGAAATTCCTGAAGAACCCGAGGCGGCCCGCCGCATGCTGTCCTACTACCTGCCGCTGCTGTGGCAGGGGCGACGGGTGACCCAGGCCGGTGAGCTGCGTCAGGCACTGCTGGCGCAGGATTTTGAGGTGTGCGAGGAGTGCCAGATTGCGCTTCCCATAGCGCCCGCCACGGCCCTGGTGGCACGCAGAAGGGTAAAATGAACCGCTCTCTGATGGCTAAGTAACTGGCGTTCAGCTGGCTCCACTTCGCCCTGGCACTGCGTGAGCGGCACACACATTGGCTTCTTGCTACAGCTAGCAGGTCTGCCCGCGATACTCAAATTGGTGGTGTCACTTCCTGTGGAACGTTGCCGCCTCGGGGGCGGAGGCTACCACACCTCTCGTGGATTTGCGCATGGTTCCGTATGAACTGAAAATCACCCGTCCAATAGTCGACAAAGCATTTCTGAATGCAACCGGCGCTCAAGGTTTAAGCCCTGTACGGCGCAGGGCTTGGGCTTTTCACGAATAGAGGCAGCTGTGAATGTCACGGGAGCGCGACTTAGTTTCTTGCGCTCAGCGCCAGATCCAGCGAGTTGCTTATGTGCCGGCTCAGCGCGGCTCGCGCGCTATCGATGTCTCTGTTCGCCAACGGGCGCAGAAAGGCCAGATGCTCCTCCAGCACCCGACGTGCGTTGCCCGATGTGATTTGCAATCGCGATTGCACGACCATGCGTGTCTTGATCGAGGTCACGCGATAGGTGTTGTCGATCAGCTTATTGCCCATCGCCGCCACGATGCTTTCGTGCATCGCCCAATCCAGGGTTTGTAGCTCGTCGCTGACCTCCCGGTGGTGGCCTTGCACGAGTGAGTCTAGCAGCGTCTCGTGGCGTTCGATCCAGGCAGCGATCTGGCTGGGCTGCAGCGATGTCGTGGCGTATTCGATCGCGCCCACTTCGATCATGTGACGGAGTTGATAGGCGTCGCGGACGAAAGCCACATCGAGACTTGGTACCATCAAACCTCGTTTGGGCAGCGTTTGTAGCAGCCCCTCCGCTTCCAGCCGCGGGATGGCGATGCGGATCGAGCCCAGCGTCGCGCCAGTCATGTCCACCAGTTCCCGCTGGGACACTACCTGGCCCGGGTGCAGTGTGCCGCAATTCAACAGCGTCTCTATGCGCTCGTATGCCGTGCGGCTCATCGAGTGTGATGGCTTCTCTTGCGGTGTGTCAGTGGCCTTGCTTTCCTGATCCGTCATGGTACTGCGTCTTCCCGGTTGATGATAAGGCTCCCACCTTAGTCTAGTTGTCTAACATCTATCTGACATGTTACACCTAGTCGTCATAGGATGGATACAGTCGATAGGCCACGTAACGTGTAGGAGAAGTACCCATGAACAAGATCCTTGGCGGTGTCATTCTCACGGCGATGGGCATGGTTTTCGCCAGCTCAGCCAGCGCGGAAACCTTACGTTTCGCTACTACGTTACCCGAGTCTGATAACCCGGAAACCCACGCCATGCAGGCGTTCAAGCAATACGTCGATTTTCACTCCAACGGCGAAGTCGAGGTTCAGTTGTTGCACGGCGGTGTCGGCGGAGACCGCGAGATATTGGAAAGTGTTCGCAACAATATCTTCCAGATGACGGCCACCACTGATGGCGCGCTCGCCCCCTTCTACCCCAAGGTACAGGCGTTCTCAATCCCCTATCTTTTTCCTTCGACTCGGGTGGCGCTCACCTTCATGAACGAGACGGCGGTCATGAAGGACTTCGTCCGTGACGTGGAGGATACAGCCGGGCTGCGCATCGTGGGGTTTGCCGCCGACGGATTCCGTAACTTCGTCAACAACGTTCGCCCGCTCAAGATGCCCGCCGACGTGGAGGGGCTCAAGCTGCGCTCGATGGAGAGCCCAGTGATGATGGCGCTGATGAAGAGCCTGGATGCCGCGCCGACCCCGATTCCTTTCCCCGAGAGCGCCATGGCGATTCGTCAGGGGGTCGTGGACGGTGGGGAAAACCCGCCATCGACGATCATCAACGGCGGCTGGGCCGATGTGATTGAGTACATGTCGATGGACGAACACATCTTCTCGGCCGTATTCGTCTATGCCAATCCCGATTTTCTCGACGGTCTGAGCGACCAGGCCCGGGCTGCGGTGATCGACGGCGTGCAGCTCTATGAAGCCATCATGTTGGCTGAGAAGGGGGTGGGCTACCTTGAGGATACCCAGAAGATCCGTGACATGGGGGTCGACGTGCATATTAACTCTCCCGAAGAGAAGGCCCAGTTCCGTGAAGTGACCCAGCAGCCGGTGCTGGACTTTCTGTCGGAAAATCTCGGTGCCGACTATGTCGATTCGTTCGTGGCCAGCGTGCGCGACATTGAGGAAGAGATCTACACCAGGGGCGAGAGTCGATAAGGCTTGCTTGATGACCACCTACCTAACGTGCCGCAAAGGGAACTCATGAAGTCTATCGCCAACTGGCGCGGCTGCCAGGCCTTCATCTCCGCGAGCCGACGGCTGTCAACTGCATGCGAGAATCTGGCTGCGCTAATACTCGCGCTCATCATCGCAATCAATTTTCTGGCCGTGGCGGCCCGCTATCTGCTTGGCGAGCCGTTCGGCTGGAGTGAGGAAGCCATGCGCTACGCCATTGTTTGGGCGGTCTATCTAGCTGCCGGTAGCATCTTCAGCCGCGGCGAGCAGATGGCGATTGATCTGATCGATCTGGTGCCCTGGCGGATGCTGCGGGAAGCAGCGGCGCTGGTGTCACTGCTCGCCACACTCGCGCTGTCTGCCGTGGTAGTGGGGTTCGGGTTACCTTTCCTGCTGAATACCGGACAGGTGTCGCCTTCGATGCGCCTACCGATGTGGATTCCCTATGCCGCTGTGGTGGTGGGCTATCTGCTGATCGCGATCCAGGTCATCGCTGCCTGGATTGATCCGCCCCAGCGTGTATCTCTGGAGGTCGACACGTGAGTCCCGCTGCTGTATTCGCCAGCTTCTTCGCCTTGGTACTCGTCGGGGCGCCGATCGCCATCGCGCTGGGGCTAACCGGTGCCGCCTCGGCCTGGCTCGCAGGCTTCCCGATGGTGCTCATCCCGACCCGTTTCTTCAGCTCCCTGGACAACTTCGCGCTGCTGGCGGCGCCGTTCTATATTTTCGCCGGTGAACTCATGAACCGCGGCGGGATCACCGAAACGCTGATTACCTTCGCTGCCAAGATGACGCGCTGGGTCAAGGGCGGTGCGGCTTACGCCAATATTCTGGCCTCGATGTTCTTCGCCGGGATTTCTGGCACGGCGATCGCCGATACCGCTGCGCTGGGCAAGATCTTCATCATCGGTATGCCGAAGCAGGGTTACACCCGCGAGTTCTCTGCGGCGGTCACTGTGGCCAGTTCAATGATCGGGCCGATCATTCCGCCCTCGGTGATCATGATCGTCTACGCCTCGGTGGCGCAGGTCTCGATCATCAAGCTCTTCGTCGCCGGCATCGTGCCTGGGCTGCTGCTGGGTCTCGCCTGTGCCGTGGTGGTATTTCTCACCGGGCTCCGCAAGGGCTTGCCGAAGGGCGAGATCGCGGCCGTGCGCAAGCCGGGCGGGCGGCTCGTACTCGAGAGCCTGCTGGTGTTCTCGATACCGGTGTTCATCGTCTGGGGAACGCTCTCGGGGGCCTTCACCGCCACCGAGGCTGGGGGGATCGCTTGCGTCTACGCGTTGGTGCTGGGGCGTTTCGTGTTGCGCACGCTTTCTGGGCCGAGCGTGATCGAGGCGCTGAAGAGTGCGATCCGTACCACCTCCAATCTCTATCTGATCATCGCGGGGGCCTCAGTGCTCTCCTACGTGCTGACGGTGACAGGAGCGATCAGTGGCGTGCGCGAGATGACGGTGCTGTTCGCTGGCGACCCGACAATCTTTCTGTTCTTCGTGCTGGCGGTGTTGCTGATCGCCGGTTTTTTTCTGGAGCCGGGTGTGCAGGTACTGCTGCTGGCGCCGATCCTGCTGCCCATCGCCCGTGCTCTGGGTATCGAAGAAATGCAGTTCGCCATGGTGTTTCTGCTCTCGGGTACGCTTAGTCTGATGACACCACCGGTAGGCATCTGCCTGTTCGTGGCGGCGCAGATCGGCGAGATACGTATCGGCCGCATGTTCATCGCCATCCTGCCGTTTTTGGCCGCGCAGATCCTGGCGATCTCGCTGCTGATTCTGTGGCCCGACCTGGTTACCTTCCTTCCCAACCTGATTGAGTGAGTCATGACCGTAAACAAGGTGCTCGTGCTGACCGAGCAATTCACCCAGGCCAGTCCGCTGTTTGATCCGCTGCGCGAGGCGGGCTACCGAGTCGAGGTCAACGAGACCGGACGCCTGCCGGATGCGACGGAGCTGCGGCAGATGCTGTCGCAAGACGTCGTGGCGACGATCGCCGGTGGGGAGCCCTATACTGCCGAGGTACTGGCCGCGGCCCGCGACCTGAAGATCATTGCCCGCTGGGGAGTGGGCTACGACAAGGTAGACGTGGCAGCAGCGACGCGAGCTGGCATACCCGTGGCCATGGCCTTCGGTGAAAATCACGAGAGCGTGGCCGAGTATGCGCACGCCATGGCCCTGGTGCTGGCCTGCGGTATCGGTCGGCGAGACGCTCAGGTCAAAGCCGGGGAGTGGTGCTTCGACGGCTTCCATCCCGGTCTTTGGGGGCGTGTCGCCGGGCTGGTCGGCCTGGGCCGGATCGGTGGCGCGATGGCGCGCCGCCTGCTCGGCCAGGGGATGCAGGTACTGGTGTGTGACCCGGCGTTGAGCGATGCCCAGGCCGAGGCCGCAGGAGTGACCAAGGTGTCGTTCGAGACGCTATTGTCGCAGGCTGACCTAGTGTCGGTGCATGCGCCATCGACCCCGGCGACCCGCCACCTGCTGGACCGCCGGGCGTTTGCCGGCATGAAGCGCGGTGCGATCGTGATCAACACCTCACGCGGGCCGCTGATAGACGAAGTGGCGCTCGTCGAGGCGCTGGAGAGCGGCCATCTGGGTGGCGCCGGACTCGATGTCTTCGAGGTCGAGCCGCTGCCCGAGACCAGCCCGCTCCGGCGCTTCGATAACGTCATCCTCAGCCCCCACGTATCGGGCATGGACAGCATGGCCGAGGCGCGCGTCACCCGGCGTTGCGTCGACAACGTCCTGGCCTGGCTGGGCGGCGACGTCAGCGCACTCACACCCTATGTCATCAACCCCGAGACGCTGGAGGCGGCTGCCCGATGACGCGTGCAATCAATGGTATTATCCCGGTCATGTTGACCCCCTTCAACGAACGCGGGGAAATCGACTGGAACGGCTATGAGGCGCTGATTGAGTGGTACCTGGCCAATGGCGCCCAGGCGCTGTTCGCGGTCTGTCAGTCTTCGGAGATGCAGTACCTGAGTCTTGAGGAGCGTGTCGCGCTGGCCACCTTCACCGCCGAGCGTGTAAAGGGCCGCGTGCCGGTGGTCGCCTCCGGTCACGTCTCTGACTCGCTGGACGCGCAGCGGCACGAACTCACGGCACTGGTGGATACCGGTATCGATGGCATCGTGCTGGTGACCAATCGTCTGGCCACGCAAGACGACTCGGCCGAGATCTTTCGCCACCATCTGGATGCGCTGCTCGTGGCCCTGCCGACTGAGATGCCGCTGGGCCTCTACGAATGCCCGGCGCCGTTTCGTCGCCTGCTCAGCGATGACGAGCTGCGCTACTGTGCCGATACCGGCAGGTTCGTGCTGCTCAAGGACGTCTCCTGCGACCTGGAAACGGTCACCCGTCGCATCGCACTGGTCGAGGACACTCCACTAGGCATCAATAATGCCAACGCGGCAATTGCCTGGCCCGCCCTGTGCGCCGGCGCTTCCGGCTTCTGTGGGGTATTCAACAACATCCACCCCGATCTCTACCGCTGGTTGGCGGACCACGGCGACCGGCAACCGGCATTCGCCGAAGAGCTGGCTACCTTCCTGGTACTGGCGGCGCAAACCGAGCCGATGGGCTATCCCAAACTGGCCAAACGCTATCATCAACGGATCGGGACGCTGAATAGCGATCATTCGCGAGTCATCGACTTCGATATCCGCGAGCGGTTCTGGGGTGTCGAGCCGGTCATCGACCGCCTGCTGCAGGGCACCGAGCACTATCGTGCCCGGATTCGCGAGCTGATGGCGACAGCCTGAAACGTTGGGCCCGTGGGTCTGCCAACCAGCTCTGGCGTCACATAGGGCCGAGGAGCAAGTGGCTCTAGACAGCGCTATCGCGTCTTTACCATTCCAGTCAGCCGCGCACGAGGAGATGAGGCGGCGTAGGTTCGCTGTGCGCTACTAGAAATAGAAAGTTGCGCGGTGGCTTCCTTCAGCGGCGCCATGATCGCCGAGAGATGGTGCTGACAGAGCTGGCGATTGAGGGCGGCGGGGCACTGTGCCATAAGTAGGCAACAGTGGTAGATCGCGGTGTCCGACGGCTGGTTGACCTCTTTGAAGGGCGCCGCCTCTTGGCGGCAGCGCTGTCACTCACCGAGCAGCATGCACAGCGTCTGAGCATCCAGCCAGCAGGGCGTGTCCTCTCTCCTCGGCGAGGTGGCGACCGAGTTCTGGATCGCCTGGAAGGAAACGTGCAGAAAACGCATGTGTAATACAGTTGGGAGCGTTCCGCGTTCATAGGGCACCATAGCCATATAAATGAGATTGATTTGCATTATTTTATTGATAGCCGTTATGTCAAATGCAGCGTCGAGATACGCGCACAGTCGTTGACACGCCTGAGTATTTGAAAAAGAATAAGAATCATTTTCGTAGAAGTGGGGCACTTTTTATATGGCGGCGGCACCCCGATCAGCCGAGCCTGCGGCTTACCATACCGGCTGTCGAGACTCCCTCGGTGAGCTGTATCACCACCATCAGCCTTGGTTGCAGCAGTTGCTCAGCCAGCGGTTGGGGTGCAGTGAGTCGGCGGCGGATCTGGCGCAGGATGCGTTTGTGCGATTGATGAAAACGCCCCGCCACCTGGATAGTTTCGAAGGTGCCAGAGCCTATCTCAGCCGTATGGCCAAAGGGCTATGCGTGGATCATTGGCGCCGGCAGGATATCGAGCGCGCCTGGCAGCAAGCCCTGGCGGCCAGCGCCGAGGCGCATTTGCCCTCTGCCGAACACCAGCAAATTGTCATCGAAACACTGTGCGAAATCGACCGCATGCTGGCGCGGTTGCCCGAGAAAGTCGCTAGCGCCTTTTTGGCCTCCCAACTGCACGGCAAACCCTATCGGCAGATTGCTGAGGAGCTGGGGGTTTCCGAACGCATGGTCAAAAAATATATGGCTCAGGCCATGCTGCAGTGCGCGTTGATCAAAGCGGGCTTCGAGGCGAGTCTCTAAATGGCCTCTGCCGCCAGCTCCGAGGAAGCCGCCAAACGCCGTGCGTTGGCGGAGGCCGCTGAGTGGTTTGCTGAGTGGCAAGCGGGGGAGCTGTCGGCTACCGAGCGTCAACGCTGGCAAGCATGGCGGGATGCCAACGACACCCATCGTTGGGCTTGGCAGCAGGTGGAGGGCGTAAGCCGCCGCTTCACCGAGCATCTAGACGAAGATGAACGCCAAACCGCTGACAGCGTGATTAGCCTGGCGCGCCAGCGACGGCGGGGGCGTCGTCACCTTTTGGGTGGGCTGGCAAGCCTTGCGCTGGTCTCTGTACTCACCGCAGCGCTCTGGCAAAGCACACCACTGCCACGACTAGTACAGCAGTGGGGCGCTGATTATCACACCGCCACCGGCGAAATCACTCACATCGTGCTGGAGGATGGCACTCAGGTCTGGCTGAGCAGCGCCTCGGCGCTGAATGTCGATTACGACCAAGAGCAGCGCCGTTTGGCGCTGGTGACCGGCGAGATACTGATAGAGACCGGCAAAGACACCGAAAGACCATTTTACCTGGATACCCGCAGTGCGCGACTAACGCCCTTGGGCACGCGTTTTAGCGTGGGTGAGCAGCCATCAGGCGAACTGCTGGCGGTGTTTGACGGTGCCGTGGCCATCCAGACCCTGGGCGATGCTCAGCATGCGAGCCAGCGACAGGTGGTTAATGCGGGGCAGCAGGCCCACTTCGCCGCTGACCGCATCGGGGAACTCACCCCCGCCGAAGGCCGTCGGGAAGCCTGGGCCAACGGGATTCTGCTGGCCGAGAGCATGTCGCTTAAAACCTTCGCCGCGGCGCTTAGCCGTCATCATCGTGGCCGCCTTGAGGTCGACCCGGCGGTGGCGGATCTCACCCTGCTCGGCGCTTTCCCGCTCGATGACCTAGAGCGCACCCTGAACATGGTAGAGACCACGCTGCCGGTGAAGGTGCGCCGGGTAATGCCCTGGTGGATCAAAATAGAGGCAGGCGAAGCAAGCTCCAGCGAGGAATAAAAAGAGCAAAAATTGGTTTTTCTGGTTCCCCTTTTTCGCGCTGGTTCGATTCCCCTTTATAAGCACTTAAAACGTATCTGTAAGGGGAACCGACATGCTCCAACAGCGCACTGCACCTCAACCGCTTACTGCCAAGCACCAACCGCCGCTTAACCGCCGCGCCTTGGCGCTGGCGGTTCATTTTGCCTCCGCCGGGCTATTGACCGTGCCGCTGCTATCGCAGCCCGCCATAGCTCAAGTCACCCAGCAGCAAGCGCGCGACTATGACATTGCCAGCGGCCCGGTAAGCAGCGTCATCAACCGCTTCGCCGCCGAAGCGGGAGTTTTTATCAGCGGCGCTGGCGAGCTGGGGGAAGGGCGCCAAAGCCCCGGCCTGCAAGGCCAGTATCGAGTCGATGAAGGGCTGGAGCGGCTATTGGATGGAACGGGTTTAACGGCAGCCCGGCAGAGTGATGGTAGTTATCGGTTGGAAGAACGGGCGGCTGATGTGGCGTTGACGACGATGCGGGTGGAAGCCGACTGGGTTCAAGAGACAGCTACAGGGCCTGTAGACGGCTACGTGGCGACTCGCTCTGCAACAGGCACAAAAACTGACACTCCCCTTAACGAAGTGCCACAGTCAATATCTGTCATTACCAGCGATGAAGTTGAGGCGCGGGGCGCGCAATCAATCGGTGATACGTTGAATTATACAGCGGGGGTGATTGGTCATTCTAATGGGCTTGACCCTCGACGTGACTTTATTTCGATACGCGGTTTTGGCGGAACAGAATACTTTTATCGCGATGGTTTAAGGCTCACAGGGTTTAACAATCAGGGTCGAACCGTCTCTGAACCTTATGGGTTTGAACGCATTGAAGTCCTGCGGGGGCCTTCATCAGTTCTTTATGGGCAAGGTGGCCCAGGTGGGATTGTCAACCTGATCAGCAAAAAGCCTACAGAAATACCTCAAGGCGAAGTACGAGTGTCCACAGGAGGTAACGACCATCATCAAGTCAATACTGATGTAAGCGGTTACCTAGATGATCAAGGGGAGCTTAAATATCGCTTTGTAGGCTTGCTAAGAGATGCAAATGCAGAAATTGATTATACAAAAAACGATCGCACTTATCTTGCACCAAGCTTCTCTTGGATACCAAATGATAAAACATCTCTTACATTACTAGCAGAATATAAAGAAATAGATACAGTTGGTTCTTATATCGTACTTCCTAGGGTTGGTACACTAGACAGTAACCCTAATGGCCAAATTCCACGTTCACGTTATGTCGGTGAACCTGGTGCTGACAACTTTGAACAAAATTATTTTTCGGTAGCCAGTTTATTCGAGCATGAGCTTAACGATACAGTAACAATTCGACAAAACACACGTTATAGGGAAGCGGAAACAAATATTACAAATATCTATGCTGGCCAAATAATGGATGACCTACGCACGATACCCCGCTTTGGGTTAGCACGCGATGAAAAAATTGACGCTATCACAACTGATAACCAGCTACAGTTTGATTTAGATACTCAAGGAGTTGACCATAAAGTATTAGTAGGTGTTGATTGGCAAAAAGCAAACAATGATCTCACCTATTACTCCGTTCAGGGTCTTGCTCCATTAGATGTTTTTAATCCTATCTATGGGGCTAGCATCCCCATACAGGAAATTTCAGCTCACGCTTCACAAGAGCTTGAGCAAACAGGTATATATCTGCAAGATCAAATTAAAATTGATGAGCGTTGGACTTTGACGCTTGCTGGTCGTCATGATTGGAGCAGTCAAACAAATCGTGATCGGACTGCAGATACAAAAAATAAAGTATCTGACAACGAATTCACATATCGAGCAGGACTCGCTTACACTGCAGATAACGGCCTCACGCCCTATATTGGTTACTCTACATCATTCTTGCCAGTGGTAGGCCAAGGTGCTGGGGGTGCCACTTTTGAGCCAGAAACAGCTCAGCAATATGAAACGGGTATAAAGTACCTCTCTCGTGATGGCAATCTATCTATTACCGGTTCAGTTTTTGACCTCACGCGCCAGAATGTTACGACGGCTGATTTAGATAACCCCGGCTTTAACCAGCAGACAGGAGAGTGGCGCTCCAGAGGCCTCGAACTTGAGGCAAGAGCGAGTCTACCAGTTGGCGTAGACTTAGTTGCCAGCTATACCTATCTCAACCAAGAAGTCACCGAAAGCAACGGAGATGATCTAGGAAAAAGGCCAACGGGGACGCCCGAGAATATGGCAAATTTATGGACTAATTATCAGTTCGAAAATGGCATGTTAAGTGGATTAGGCCTTGGGGCTGGCGTACGCTATATAGGCTCAAGCTACTACGATAGTGCCAACGAAAACTCACTTCCCTCTACGACACTGTTTGACGCATCATTGAGCTATGACTTTTCAAAAGTCGATGCTAGCTTTGATGGCTGGCATGCACAAGTTAATGCAAATAATGTCACCGACAAAGAGTACGTAAGTGACTGTGGATATTTCGGTGACTCGTGTAAGTATGGTGTTGGAAGAAATGTGATAGGAACGATATCCTACGCTTGGTAGAATGAATCCCCTAAAGTTAACTTTAGGGGATTTTCAGTTAATATTCTGGGCTTCAATAAGACCATGGAAAATAAGATTTTATTAATATCCATTTTTTTTCTTTTCTCAAACTACGCGATAAGTTATGAAAGACTGTCAATTGTTACATCTGACTGGGCTGCCGCTGAAACTCTTAGCATGCTAGGAGTTTCACCGATAGCTATTGCCCAGCTTCGAAACTACCAGGGGTGGACTGGAAACGAAGTTATAGAAAAGGAAGATGGCATTGACGTAGGTTTAAAATCCATGCCGAACATGGAACTAATTTCAAGCTATGAGCCTGACTTCTTGCTCGGTGAAAATTCAATTTTGCTACAGCACGTATCAAAAATAGCGCCCACTATTGACACTTCACTTTACCCTTTTAAGCATGATCCATGGGGGGCAATTGTTGACTTTACTTTTGAGATTGCAGAGCAGCTTAATCTTAAGGAAGAAGCTGAGATTGTGACTGCACAAGCAAACCAACGGTTAGCTATCTTAAGAGATCAAATAAAAAACAAGGAAACACCCATTCTTATTGCTCAATTCAGAGATGATCGCCATGCTTGGGTATACGGGAAAAACAATATATTACATGGAGTTATTGATCAGTTAGGGTTAACCAACGCGTGGGAGCCATCAGCAAGTGCTACAGGTCTTTCAGTCGTTACTATTGATGTGCTAGCTAGAGCAGAAGGTCATTTATTTATTATAGAGAGTCCAGCTTACAAAGAGTGGATCCGTGAAAGCTTAGAAAGTAGTGACATCTGGCAAACGCTGATTAGCCAGCGAGAAGGTAAAATCAGTTACATCCCGGGCGATTTTTGGGTTTTTGGTGCTCTCCCCTCAGCCCTCCGCTTCGCCGAATCCCTCGTCGAGGCTCTGGAGGAGCCAACCACCCCCTAGCGCCATTCTGTTATCTGCAGGTGCTTTACATCGCCATATTGTTTGTAATGATAAGTATTATCACTTATTGTTTGTGTCTGGTTTTGCCCCTTTTTTGGGGGCATTTGGCACAGGCAATCAATGGCAACGGGCGATGGTATCGATAAAGCAACAGGGCGGAAGCGAGGTTCCTTTCGACACCCTCTATCACAATCATCATAGCTGGCTGCGGCGCTGGTTGGGCGCCAAGCTGGGCTGTTCCCATACTGCTGCCGATCTCGCGCACGATACCTACCTACGCATACTGGCGCGGGGCACTACGCCAGTGCCGGAACAGTCACGCCGTTTCTTGACACAGATCGCCAAAGGGGTGGTCGTCGACCATTACCGCCGTCGGCGAATCGAAACTGCCTATTTGGAAACTCTCAGTCTGCTTCCAGAGACACACGCGCCTTCTCCCGAGGAGCAAACACTCACTATCGAAGCGCTGGTAGAGATTGATACGCTGCTCCATGAGCTTCCTGACAAGCCTCGCCGAGCTTTTCTTATGTGTCGCCTGGACGGCCAGAGTTATCAAGACATCGCCGAGACGCTGAGTGTCTCTGTCTCTTCGGTAGAGAAATATATCGCCCGGGCGCTGCTGGCCTGCCACCGCGCGATAAGCGAATCTCAACCTTAAGTGAATGCCATGAGCCGCATGTCTGCCGACGCCTCCCATGAGACCATCGATCCTGCCGTGCTGGAGCAGGCCAGCCTGTGGATGGCGCGCCTATGGAGTGACGACATCAGCGAGGCCCAGCGCGAGGCTTGCCTGGCCTGGCGACAAGCGTCGCCGGAACATGAGCGCGCCTGGCAGCAGTTGCAGGCGATTGATGGCCGGTTGGCCGCGCTGCCGCGTCACGCTGCCCGTAGCGAACTGTTTTCGTCTTCCCAGGTCTCCCGGCGGGGCTTGCTGCAGTGGGGCGGCTTGGCCGTGCTGCTAGGCGGACTGGGATTTGGGCTACCGCGCACGCCCCAGTGGCAGCGTCAGTTCGCTGACTACGCCACTGGTATTGGTGAGAGCCGCGAAGTGACGCTGAGCGATGGCACTCATCTGGTGTTGGATACCGATACCGCCATCGACATAAGGTTCGATGCCCACCAACGGCGGCTCCACCTGCTACGTGGTGGAGTGTTGATTACTACAGCAAAAACACCGGGTGCCCGGGCATTCAGCGTTATGACCCAGGAAGGGCTTTCCTATCCGATGGGAACCCTTTTCAGCGTGCAGCAGAATACTGACAGCACCCAAGTGGCCGTTTATGAAGGCCGGGTGGCTCTGGAGCAGCGTGGAAGCGATGAACGGACGACGCTGGATGCTGGCCAGCAGGCTGACATGAGCGCCGATGAGGTATCGCCACCTGCGGCCTTGGAACCCGCTGGATTAGCCCGTTTTCAGGGGCGGCTGGTGGCCGAAGGCATGCGAGTTAGTGAGGTGGTCGAGATATTGGCCCGCTATCGCCATGGTGTGGTGCGCTGTGCACCAGAGGTAGCTGACCGGCGGGTGAGCGGGGTGTTTTCGCTGCAAGACACCGATCGCGCCCTGGCCAGCCTTGCCGATGCACTGTCATTAAAGGTGGTCTACCGAACGCCATTTTGGGTCACGGTCATGCCGCGCAGCGACGGCGAAAGCTAGAAAGAAAAAATTTCAGAAAACATTGAGGGATTCTCGTTCTCGTTCGGAATAGAAGATGTAGACATAAAAATCAACGGGGATCTTCATGACGACGCAGCAAGCGCACTCACGCTTTATTCGAACGCCTTTGGCCCGCGCCATTCCACGAGCCATTCAATACGGCCTGCTCGCCAGTTGCTTGGTGGCCCTGCCCGCAACGGCGCTTGCTCAGCAAGCCGCAGGGCAGAGTGCCGCCGCTTCGCAACGCTATTCCATTGAAGCAGGACGGCTCGACACGGCCCTAAACCGTTTTGCGGTCAGTGCAGGCATCGAGATTGCCTTCGATGCCACCTTGACCGCTGGCAAGCAAACCGCTGGGCTGCAGGGCAACTATGGAGTCAGCGAAGGTTTGGAGCGCTTGTTGTCAGGTACCGGCCTTGTACCAGTGCGCAGCGCTGAGGGTAGTTATCGGCTGGAGATCCTGAATGAGCGTGCTGCTCAGAACTTAGAAACCGTTTCGGTCTACGGCACCCTACCTGCCCGCTATGAAGGCCGTTACGCTGACTCCTCGCTGCGTATTCCCAAAGATATTATTGATGTTCCTCGATCCATCGACGTCATTCCTGAACAGTTCCTGCTCGATCAGCAGGCAAGAGAAATGGCCGATGCCTTCCGCCTATCACCCAATGTGGTTGTGGCTGATGGCTATGGTGGCACCCGCGAGCACTCATTGATTCGCGGCTTCAACCGCAACGATAACTTCTATCGTAATGGCGTTCCTTTTAGCCATGAAAGCCGTATTGATCCAGCCACTATTGATAACATTCAGCTAATCAAAGGGCCAGTTGCCGATATCGGCCGTATGTCACCAGGCGGCATCGTCAATATAGAAACCAAACAGCCGCAGTTCCAGCGCGAACATTCCATTTCGACAACCTTCGATGAGCATGGGCAACGACGTGGAACCATCGATCTCACGGGCCCCGTCGGTGAGAGCCAAAACTTGGCCTATCGGATCACGGGCTCGCTTGAGGACAGCGAGACATTTCGTGATACCAACGTTGACCGGCAGTTTTTATCTTCTGCGCTACTCTGGCATGGTGATTCGGGTGCAAGCGTAGGATTCAATCATGAGTATTCTAAAGATCGCCGAGAAATAGATAGAGGATTAATTACGGTACCAGTGGGGGATTTGCAGCGCCGACTAGCGGATGTTCCTTTTGATACTCGCTTCGATGGAAATATTCCCAACGAGCGCAACAGCGAATACCACCTTGCTGAGCTTGACGTTGTCATTCCGTTGGCAGATTCAGCCTGGGAAATCGATAATAAGCTCTTTTATTCTAGAGAAAGGGGAGAGGATCTTCGTGCGGAAGTCATTTCTGTTGGAGCGGATGTTAGCAGCGAGTTTGCTGAAGATACGCTAATCCGACGTGTCGGTGCCAACCAGAACAGTGTACGCACATACAAATTTGCCCGCTCACAGCTGATTGGTGAAATCGATACGGCGATACCTATACGTGTGGCAACGGGGGTTGAGTATCGAGAGTTTAGCCATGAATGGCATAATTTAAGCGGCAATCCTCAAATCGGGGGCACTGTCTCATCGCCTAATTCTTTTTCGCTTATCAATGATCTTGACTCACCCAGAAGCGACCAACTTTACGACGTTAGCCAAAAATCACATGGCGTATTTTCGTCTACCGAGTTTTCGCTTACAGAAACAGTAACGCTTGACCTTGGACTTAGATATGAAGTATCCGAGAATAACTATCATAACGACAACTATTTAACTGGCTCTTCAACCGATATTGACTCAGGTAGCAGCAGTAAGCTCACAAAAGGTCTCGGGCTAATTTGGGAAACCATGCCGGGGTTGAATCTATATCTCAGCTATGCAGACACCTTCGAGCCTCAAAATATATATGTAGGAAATCAAGAAGTCTTTGAGCAGGATCCTCGTGAGGGACAACAGGTAGAGGCGGGAATGAAATGGAGTTCTGCCGATAACCGCTACTTTATTACTGGCGCGGTTTTTGATCTTCGCGAAGACAACGTCGTCGAAACCATCAACGGAGAACCTGTGCCAACCGGTGGCATCACTTCTAAAGGCGTAGAGGTCTCCATAGCCGCTAACCCTGTCGATGGCTTCAATCTGCGTGGCGCTATTGGGTTGCTTGATGCTGAGATAGTTAGCGATAACGAAGCAACGAACGGCAATCAACCGCGTAACGTACCTGACACGACTGCCAGCCTTTGGGCAAGCTACGAATTCCAGAATCCAGAAAGCGCTCTTCGGGGGCTAGGTATCGGCAGTGGCATTACCTATGCTAGCAACCGCTATGGTGATAATGGCCACGTTAATAATCTTGGCGAGACTCTTCATGGCTTTGAGCTTGGCGACTATACCGTTGTTGATGCCGGCCTCTGGTACTACCTCCCTGTCGGTAACGGCAATCGCTTTCGTTTTGATTTGGGCGTCAAGAACGTTACCGATGAAGAGTATATTGTTGCCTCGGGGGGGAATACTCGGATAAGCGTGGGTGACCCCAGAACATTCTATAGCGGTGTTCGCTTCGAGTTCTGATTGAACTCTCTATGTTCAAAACACCAGCCTAAAAAAGAGGAAGGGGCTTAGCCTCTTCCTGGCTGCTATCACTACTCTCCTTAGGCGATTATACGGGATTATCATGCTGGGTTTAACGAGCGTCCTTAGGCTTTTATTTAATAGCGTAGTGGCGGTTATCATCATTGCGGTTTTAACGCTGCCTACTAAAAGCCTAGCGTCTTCAAATAATTCCGCCATTGCCGCTCTCGATATCCGTATCGTCGAAACACTGGTAGCAATGGATATAATACCTATGTACCTGACTGAACCTAAGGCCCAATACTTTTCTACTTCTAGGTTGTCGGGTTCTCTTAACCTTGGCATAGGCTTTCAGCCTAACTTGGAGCTGCTAAGCCAAGTCTCACCACAGCAAATTTTGGTTTCGCCGAATTTAGCTCAGATTTCTGCTCGGTTATCTGGTATTTCCTCATTGACGAGTCTAACGCCCTATAACAATGAAACAGGGACAGACCCCTGGCACCAGCTGACATCTTTCACTCGGGAGCTTGGCAAATACATCGATGATGAGAGGTCTGCGGAACGCTTAATACGCGAAACTGAACAGCATCTTCATGCATTGCGGGAGAGTATCCCGGATAACCAGCCGCCCCTTTTAATCATTCGCTTAATGGATAACCGGCATGCTCGTGTCTTTGGTAATAGCAGCATGTTTCAAAGTGCCTTGGAGCAGTTGGAACTGACCAATGCCTGGCAAGGGGAAAGCAATCACTGGGGGTTTACGACTGTCAGTATCGACGCATTGATCGATATTGATGCTCGCTTGGTGTTATTGGAAAGCCCCTACGCTAACAGCCCCGTTCGTGAGCAATTTTCCACACAGGGTACTTGGCAACATATGCGCAGCTTGCAGCGCGGGGATGAGATCTACTTGCCTGCGACTTTTCATCATTTTGGTGCTCTTCCTTCTGCCCTAGTCTTCTCCGAAGCTCTTGTTGAGGCCCTCGAAGCGCAAAAGGGTCTTTGATGCCATTTATTTCCCGCAATATTGCACTACTTCGTATTTCGGACTCTACGAGTGATAGATCACTCTAGACAGTGTTCAATCAACCTAGGATTCTGACGCCATCTAATGATCAAACTATTGTCTCCCATCTTTCAAGGCGATTGGGCACACTACGGCCAAGGTCTGATCTGTAGCGAGGCGGCGGGAAGCAATGCATATCTCCTTGCTGACCTGCTAAATGAGCCAGGGAAGATCGATGACATTTTGGTACGTCGCGCTCGCTTTTACGATTTTGACGACTTGCGGCCAGTGGCATCTATCTGGCTGCTGAAATACGTCACTCTTCTTATTCCTCCTATCGCCGCCGCCGCAACAGTACTGCAGCATGGATTCCCCGTTAAACCGGAGTATATTTCGGTAATATTGGATGAAAATGCAACACCAGTCGCTTTCGTAATTCCTCATCTTGGCGAAAGCATTACTGGGCTCGACGCTCAGCGGCGCTATGCTCCTCTAATAAAAGAGCATTTGGAGCCGCTTATTACCTACCTTTCCTCGCGCACTCAAGTGCCGGCCAAGATATTGTGGGGAAATGTTGCGCGGCGATTAGAGACACTTCTTACCCTTGCACAACAGCTGGACTCATTTTCTCCTGATATTGCTCAGCGGGCTGCGAGTGATAAAGCATACCTGCTAGAGCAACGTACTTGGCCCGGTAAAAAACGCAACCCGATGTTTGGCTCGAAACGTCAAACGATGCGGATAACAGAGGAGGGAGAAGTGCCGGTGCGGCTCCATCGGCACTGCTGCCTTGACTATCTTTTGCCAGGAGGCAGTTACTGCGGGCTCTGTCCACTTTCCCCTGAATTTCGCAAGCGAAAGAAGCGTCTACCTGTGTCAAAAAGCACACCACTAAGCTAGATCACTGTTCGGTCAAGGGATCCATGAGTGTTAAAAAGATTTTTAATGAGTTCATTCAATGAACCAGCGGCGGGCGTTGTGGTAACAGATATCCGCAATGATCTCATCAAGCATCTTGTGATCATTCGGTGCCAGCCCCTCAGAAACCCAACGGCCGACGATACGGCAAAGCAGCCTTCTGAAATATTCATGTCGGGGAAAGGACAAAAAGGAGCGACTGTCCGTTAGCATGCCGGTGAAGGTGGACAACAGCCCCATTTGCGCCAGATGGTTCATCTGGTTTTCCATGCCGTCAATTTGATCATTGAACCACCATGCAGTCCCCGCCTGTACCTTGCCTGCTATGCCACCGCTTTGAAAGTTACCCGCTGTGGTGACGATGATGGGGTTTTTACTGGGATCCAGCGCATAAAGAATGGTGCGCGGTAGCTCATTGGTGCTATCCATGCGATCCAGCAATTTGTTTAACGGCTCGGCAATGGGCTTATCTTGAATGGAATCAGCACCTGAGTCGCTGCCCGCCGCCGTTAATATTTGCGTACTGTTATTACGTAGTGGCCCTATGTGAAGTTGCATCACCAGGTCAGCCCGCGCGTACGCACGGCCAAGTGCTACCAATACGGCCATACGGAAGCTCTCTGCTTCCTTTGGCTCTAAGGCTTTGCCCTGGCGGCCTTTTCCAAGAATGGCGTCAAGCTGGCTAGCGCTTAGCTCATCGGCCTGTTCTAGCTGGCCAATACCGTGGTCGGCGGCACGGCAGCCGTTGGCAATGAAGTACTCCAGGCGATCCGTGAGTGCGCTTACCAGATGCTCGAAGGTGCTGATGGGCTGTCCGGTCAGGGTCTCCAGTTTTTCAAGGTAGTTATTGAAACCTGCGCCTTCGATTGCCAGCGCGCGATCCGGGCGAAAGGTAGGCACCATGGAAAGCTCACCTTTGTGTGGCGAGGCAGCAAATGCTTGGTGGTGCTCAAGGCGGTCGAGCGGGTCATCGGTGGTGCCAATGAGTTCGACCTTCATCTTTTTTAGCAAACCCTGGGCGCGGAACTCAGGCTGGCTCAGCATTGCTTGCGTGCTTTGCCAAATCTCCTCTGCGCTGTCGCCGTTGATCAACTTGCCTTCATCACCAAAGTAGCGCCACAGTTCGAGATGGCTCCAGTGGTGCATGGGGTTGCCAATTGCCTTAGGCAGAATCTGGGCAAACGCCAGAAACTTCTCTTTATCTGTTGCGCTACCGGTAATGTGAGATTCAGGGACGCCCGCCCAGCGCATGACACGCCACTTGTAATGGTCATGGCTCAGCCATAGATCGCCCAGGTTGTCCCAGCTGCGATTGTGAGCCACTTCTTCGGGCGGAAGATGGTTGTGGTAGTCAATAATCGGCAAGTCCGCAGCTACATCATGGTAGAGGCGGCGTGCTGTTTCTGTATCCAGCAAGAAATCAGTGTGTAGGTAATTATTCATAGAAAAGCCTTCTGGTTTACCATTTCAGCGATAGCGGCTCGTGCAAAAGCGCCAAAGTAATGTGTTATCGCTGCTCACGACGCTTCTCCCACGGTGATTAGCCCGCCATGCTCTATGACGCGACCACCGTAGTGCAAGGGGCGATTTTCACCTGCTGGTAGCACTATATTGAGCTGTTTAAATGGAAAAGGCATATCCCCAGCCTGGCTGATTTGCAGTTCCAAACTATGCTCATCGCCGGTAAGCAGCAGAGTGGTGATGCAGTGCGGGCCATCTTTGGACTCGCCGTCATCATCGTAAATCAGTGAGGTGCAGGAAAACGATCCAGGCTGTGGAAACAGTGCCAACGTTCGGCCAACTTGCGCCTCCGGCGTTGCTTTTATGGCCTCATTCGCAAGCGGCAGTATTGATCCAGCCTTAACAAACAGCGGCATATCCGCCAATGAAACCGGCTTCTCTAACCATGTTCCTGGGGCATGCAGTTGGCCTGTCCAGTAGTCCCACCATCCTGCATGGTTGTCGGGCAGATAGATGCGCCGCTTATCTGCGCCTTGCTCAACTACAGACGCTACGAGTAGGTCTCGACCTAGAAGGAAATCGTCGGTGTCTGCATAGGTCTGTGCGTCATTCTCGTGATCGAGAAAAGTGGGCCGTAGCATGGGTTCATGGTTGTTGACCGCCTGCCAAAGGCAGGTATAAAAATATGGCAACAAGCGGTAACGGAATTGGATAGCGGCACGGATGCCTTCGGTAACGCTGGGGTGCGTCCAAGGCTCGGTCACAGAGCCATCGTTGTTCCAACTGTGAATGGAGAACCGGGGATGAAATATGCCGTTCTGAACCCAACGGAGTAAAAGCTCCGGGCCAGGTTGGGGGCCAGCAAACCCGCCGACGTCATGCCCAATGTTGTAGATTCCCGAAAGCGACAGGCCCAGCCCCATGCGGATATTCCAACGCAGGCTCTCCCAACTGGTTTTGTTGTCTCCCGTCCAGGTCTGGGCAAACTGTTGTAGGCCAGCACAGCCTGACCGGGTTACCACGTATGGGCGATGTTGAGGCGCATGTTGTGACTGCGCCTCCCATGAAGCATGAACCATTAACAGCGAATGCAAGGGCCGTATCAGCCCCACCTCGACCTCTTCACCAAAGCCAACGCAGCGAGCGCCATGATCCCACACTTCAAATTCGTTGTTATCATTCCAAGTGGAAGTGATGCCGAGGTTCAGCAGTTGTTGAGTGACGTTCTCTTTCCACCAACTGAGCGTATCGGGATTGGTGAAGTCGAGATGAGAGCCTTCATCGTCCCAGAAGCTTGAAAGCTCCGGTGTGTCAGATTCACTGTCTTGGATAAATAATTTATTGTTTGCCACTTCTGCGTAGCGCGGGTGGTTCCTTAACAAGCAGGGCTTGATGTTGGCGATCAATCGCACCCCGGAATCATTAAAGGCTTTCGTCAACGTGGTTGGATTGGGCACCTTGTCGTTATTCCAATGAAACACATAACGCTTATCTTCAATGGAGGTGTAACCCGAAGAAAGATGAAAGCTGTCGCAGGGGATAGCCTCGTTCTCCAGCTTTCGCAAAAAGCCGATGAGCTGATCCTGAGCGTCGGGTGCATCAGTATAGGCCATGGTTGACCCGGAATAGCCCAGCGACCAGCGTGGCGGAAATGCCATCCCCCCGGTTAAGGCCAACTGGCTCTTCACCAGGTCTAGAAGCTGTGGAGACCAGCGGAAATAGTAATCCAGGTCGCCATCATCGGCGGTAAAGGAGCGATAAGGGGCGTGGTAGTTATCAAGCTCCTGCCCTATGTTCAATACACAGGTGTTCAAAGTGTCGTAGAAGATACTAAAACTACCGGTGGACGCGGTTTGGGTAAGGGTGAACGGCAGGTGTTTATACAGCGGGTCGGTGCGCTCTGCGTCATACCCCATAGCGTCTAAACTGCGCATTTCGAAACGCCGCCCCGTCCGCTCCAACAGCCCGGCTTTTTCGCCCAAGCCATAAACCCGCTCATCGGGGTGCCGACGTAAATAGTGGGCGTGGGCATGGTTCTTAACGCCCAGCATATAAGCGCCGGTGGGTCTGTCTTCAGTTAAATACTTCCAGCCCTCATCCACGAAGGCTTCCCACCTAAAATGCAGCGGCTGAGAGACGATGAGCCGTAAGGCATCGGTCTCGATCTGCAACTGCCCATCCGACCACCCAAGCTTGTACTGGGGACAACTGAACCCCGTCACCGAATCACGTGAGCGCCCCTTTGGTAAGGTGTGGCCATCCGGGTTTACCGTCCATGAGCGGTTAAGGCGCCATGCACCATCTTTTAGCAGCCGCACTCGGAACAATTTGTTGTCTAGAATGTTGATGCAGATTAAATGTCTATCGTGCACTCTCAGTTGCACTGTCGTGTCGTCGTGGTGCTCCAGGCGCCAGTTTTTTAAGGTTTTCATTGTTTATCCTTTGATTCCTGAATTCAGGATTTAACGGTGGTCATCACCTGGAACCAACTCGTTAATAACCTAAAATAAGCTGGGGCAAAAATAAGCTGATTTGTGGAACGAAGGTCACCAGTAGAACAATGGCTATCAAGACTAAATAAAATGGCAGGATGGGTTTCATCACTTGACCAATACTCACGCCACTGATGGAGCAGCCGACAAACAGTGCTGAGCCCACTGGCGGGGTACAGATACCGACGCAGAGATTGATCGTCATGATGATGCCGAAGTGAACCGGGTCTATACCGATATCCTGCATCACTGGCATAAGGATAGGGGTGAAGATAAGCAGTGCTGGTGTCATATCCATAAAAGTACCAATCACCAGCAGTACGGCGGTAATGCACAGTAGAATGATGATCGGATTATCAGATATACCGATCATAAAAGAAGAGATCGTTAAAGGTATGTCGCCGAACGCCATGGCGCGGGACATGGCAATGGAGCAGCCGATTAAAAATAATACGATAGACGTTGTGACGACCGAGTCGATAAAAATCTTGGGAAGATCCGTTACCCCTATTTCTCTGTACCAACATAAAGACAGGAACAGTGAATAAGCAACTGCGATCGCTGAGGCTTCGGTCGCCGTAAATACGCCACTAATAATACCGCCAATCACCACTACAATAAGGCCTAAAGGTAATATCGCCCGGCGTACTGCTGATTTAACTTCAGCAAGGGAGGGTTTCTCCGCGACGGGGTAGCCCTTTCTTTTAGATATGATCCCTGCCACCACCATCAGGGATAAGCCCATGATGATACCGGGGATATAACCCGCCAAAAAAAGCGCGGCTATCGACGTGCCGCCAGTAATCAGCGAGTAAACAATGAGTGTTGTGCTGGGAGGAATCAACAGGCCCGTAGGACAAGAGGTGACGTTAACGGCTGTCGAAAAAGCAGGATCATAACCCTCCCGCTTCTGGATAGGAGCCATTACGCCCCCAACGGCCGCCGCTGACGCAACGGCTGAGCCGGATAAAGCGCCGAACAGCATATTGGAAATGATATTGACGTGGGCAAGCGAGCCAGGAAGCCTTCCGGCAAGCACTTTCGCTAAATCGATAAGGCGAAGTGCGATGCCGCCTCGATTCATAATGTTGCCAGCCAAAATGAAGAAGGGGATGGCTATTAACGTAAAGCTATCAAGCCCCGACGCTATTTGCTGGGCAACAATGCTGAGGGATTGGTCGACGCTCATGAATAGCAGGAAGGTGAGTGTCGCAGATACGCCAATCGCGAACGCAATGGGTATGCCTAAGACCATTAAAAGCGCGAACGACCCAAAAAGCACCAGGACGGTTATATTCATATTAATCTCTCTCTTGTGGAGCAGGTGCTTGTTGCGGATCGATAGTGAAGCCGCCTTCCGACTTAGGGTTAAGCCAAACCCGCCCTAAAAAGATAAAACAGTAAAAAATGATGATTAGCCCGGAAGCTGGAATGGGACCATATACATAGCCCATGGGGAGTCTCAACGTGGGGGTGATTTGGCCCGATGCCAGCGTTCGGGAGACCATTTGCCAACCACCCCAAACCATTACAAAGAAGGCAAAGCCAGCCACGATTAACAGTATGAGTGTATTAAGTAACTGACGTGAGCGGCCGTTTAAGGCAAGAGGCAATATATCAATGGCGAGATGTCGAGCTTGGCCAAAGGTGTAAGCACCTCCAAGTAGCGCTAACCACATGAACAACAAGCGAGCGATTTCACTTGTCGCTGTGCTTGGGGTGCCTAGTACGTACCGGGATAATACTTGCCACGTCACACTGACGACGATGATCAACAGTATTAAAAACACAGACGTGCCAAGCACATAGTCCATTGTGCGTTTCATACGTAAGACCTCTGGTTTTATTTTTGTGTATTGGTGACTAGCTTCTTACTCCCTAGTCATTGTGCAGAGAGTCGCTTCTACTCTAAAAGATGTCAACCAATTTGTTTTATTGGTTGACATGATATAGTCGGTAAGCCATCTTGCATCTGTAACTTAGAAAGTGAGTGCCTCAATGACAGTCGGCTTTCACGACAACAATCACAACAACAAGCATAACAAGCAGGAGAAACAGCTGATGACAACAAAAGCCTTGCGACACACGGCTCTAATCAGTGCGGCGCTGTTCATGTCAGCGGCCTCAGCTCAAGCCCAGACACTGCGGCTGAACCACAATAATCCTGAAGACCATCCTACTCATGTCAGCATGCAGTACATGAGTGAACGTCTTTCAGAGCTCACCGATGGTGAACTGGATATCCGCATTTATGCCAACGCACAGCTTGGCTCGCAGCGTGAATCCATGGAGTTGGTACAAAACTGTACATTGGATATGGCGCGCAGCAATACGGCCGAACTGGAAGCATTCGAGCCAATGTACAGCGCCATGAATTTACCTTTCATTTTTGAAAGCGAAGAGCATTTTGAACGGGTCATTAACGGAGATATTGGCCAAGATATTCTTAACGCGTCACGTGATAAAGGATTCATAGGGGTTGCCTTTTTAACCGAGGGGGCTCGCTCCTTTTATGGTGACCGGGCCATTCAATCGCCAGCAGACCTAGAGGGTCTGAATGTAAGAGTACAACCAAGCCCATCAGCGGTAAGAATGGTTGAGCTGTTGGGAGGCAATCCGACACCTATTGATTGGGGCGAGCTTTACAGTGCGCTGCAGCAAGGGGTGGTCGAGATGGCAGAAAATAACCCAACGGCCCTGACGAACGCGCGTCATGGCGAGGTAGCAAGCCATTTCTCGCTTGATGAACATACCATCATCCCATCCGTGGTCGTCATCTCCAGCTGCGCCTGGGATCGTATGTCGGAGGATCAGCAAGCGGCGATGAGACAGGCGGCATCAGAAGCTCAGGCATTTCATTCCGATTCCTGGAATAAAGCGGCAATGGCAGCATTGGAAACCGCAGAGACTGAGATGGGGGTTGAGATTAATGAAGTAGATAAAGCGCCCTTTATTGAAGCGGTCATGCCTATGCACGATGAGGTGGCCAACCAATCTGCTGAATTGGCCGACCTAATCAGTCGAATCAAGGCAGAGGCTAACTAAAACCGCTGCAGGGGAGGTGGGAGAGATGCTAGAGCGATCATCCTTGGCTGAGAATGCCCTCACGTCGTTACATGACGAAGAGTACGACGTGCCGTTGAATCTGCAAAATCTGAACCACTCCACCATGGTGTTCACGAAAGGTCGCACGTCAACGTCGCTTAACGGCAGTTGGAATTTTTGCGTGGATTTGCTTGATACAGGTCTGCGTCAAAAATGGTATGAAATGCAGCCGGCCAACCCTGTCGATCGCGTTGAACCCTGGGACTACGACCCATTTATGGGTGAGTCCATCCCGGTGCCCTCAAACTGGGCCATGTTAAAGGAAAAATGGTACTTCTTTGAGGGCAGTGCTTGGTACACCAAAAAGCTGCCCCCAGAGCTTTTTAAAAAGCGAGAGAGTGACGCGGAATCAGACCAACGCTACATCCTTAGGGTCGGTGCGGCTCAGTACGACTGTAAAGTATTTCTTAACGGAAAATTCCTAGGCAATCACTATGGCGGCTCGACTCCCTTCTACGTTGAGCTGACGGATGACCTTGCCGAAGAAACCAATTGGCTGATGCTCTGTGTCAATAATACCCGTACGCTGGATCGCGTACCGATGCGCAATACAGACTGGTTTAATTACGGTGGCGTTTACCGCGAGGTCGAGCTCTTTAGCTTACCCAGAGAATTCATTCGCGATATGTTCATTCGCCTTTCTCAGGATGGAAGGGCGATAGAGGTTGATGTAGTTGTTGATAGAGCTGTTGATAGCGCTGTTGATGGCCCCAGCATTCACCATGCTCACCTTGAGATACCTGAATTAGGAATTGCTCAAAAGATTAACATTGAACATGGCAAAGGTACTTGCCGAATAGCAGCAGAGCCAGAGCGATGGTCGCCTGAAAACCCACGCCTATATAAAGTGGTGCTGACTGCTGGCGAAGACCGTATCACTGACAATGTCGGATTCCGCTCCATCGTTCGCCAAGGGGTCGATATTCTCCTAAACGGTGAGCCTATCTGGCTACGTGGCATTTCTGTCCATGAAGACGATGACATCCTAGGGAAAGTGACGTCCGATGAAGACATTCGCAGACGGCTCGCTCATGCGAAAGAGCTTGGGTGCAATTTTCTTCGCCTCGCGCACTACCCCCATCATGAACGCGCAGCTGAACTAGCCGATGAGATGGGCTTTTTACTATGGCAAGAAATACCCGTTTACTGGGCCATTGACTTTGATAATCACAACACGCTTAAAGACGCTAAAAACCAACTCATTGAGTTAATTAAGCGTGATCGCAATAGAGCTAGCGTCATTATTTGGTCGATTGGCAACGAGAACCCAGATACGGATAGTCGTCTCTCTTTTATGCGTGACCTGGCTGAAACTGCACGCCTATATGACCCCACGCGCTTAGTCGCCGCAGCGTGCCTAATTAATCATGCAAAATTAAAAATTGAGGATCGGTTAGTCGACCATTTAGACGTTATAGGCATTAATGAGTACTACGGTTGGTACGATGAAAACTTCGACGACCTGTACGCCATCGGAAAAAATTCCGACCCTGATCGTCCCGTCGTCATTTCTGAAACAGGGGCGGATGGCGATAACTCATCTCAAGGCCCGTCTGAAGGCCTGTTCAGCGAAAAATATATGGCGGATGTGTACCGGCGGCAGATCGATACGCTGCAAAAATTAGCGTACATCAAAGGCATGTCGCCTTGGATTTTATACGATTTTAGAGTTGAGCGAAGACAAAATATCTTTCAGAGAGGGTTCAACCGGAAAGGGTTGATTGCTGCTGATAAATCTACAAAAAAAGAAGCATTTAATGTTCTAGCTTCTTTTTACCACTCTATAAAAGATTAAAAATGGAAATGAAATCTAATGCATAAAGGTTTACGGCGTTACCAGGAGCTGGCTCGCGACTTGAAGATTTTGATTCAGCAGAAAGGGTATAAAGTCGGCGATCGTATTATGACTGAGCGTCAGATTTCAGAGGCTTTAAACGTGGGCAGATCCGCAGCGCGCGAAGCCATACTCATGCTTGAAATTGAAGAGCTGGTTGAAGTGAGAAAAGGGTCTGGCATCTATTTGCTTTCCGACAGTCGCTCGGTAGCACAGCCTGTTGTGGATGATATAGGACCGTTTGAACTGTTACAGGCAAGGCAGCTTTTGGAAAGCAGCATCGCCGGCTTTGCCGCGGTGTCAGTCACCAAAAACGATATTGTACGTATGCGGGAAGCGCTTGATATGGAGCGCAAGGGCATTGAAGAAAAGAATAACGACTACTCCAGTGATGAGCTATTCCATCGCCTGATAGCGGAGGCGACGCAAAACAGTGTATTGGTCGATATGGTCTCTGAACTGTGGGCCAAAAGAGACCAGAGCTTGATGTGGGCCAGACTACATGAGCGGATATTTGATACCAACTACCGAGAAAAATGGCTAAAGGATCATCAGGATATTCTCTCTGCACTGCAGCTAAAAGATGCCGAAGGGGCGCGTAAGGCGATGTGGGTTCATTTAGATAACGTCCGAGACACCCTAATGGAGCTTTCCGACGTTGAAGACCCGAATTTTGACGGTTATCTGTTTAACAAGAGCACGATTTAATAAGAGCATTATTTAACACTAATAATACGGGGGAGAAGGTTGATGAAACATACATGGCGCTGGTTTGGGCCGGACGATCCAATCAGCTTGTCGGATGTACGACAAGCTGGCTCGACTGGTGTTGTGACGGCTCTGCATCACTTACCGAACGGTTGTGTGTGGCCCTTGAATGAAATCATGGAGCGTAAAGCTATTATCGAAGCTGCTGGGCTTGAGTGGACAGTGGCAGAAAGCATTCCGATACATGAGGATATAAAGACTCACGCCCATGGTTGGGAAACACTGGCTGATGCCTGGGCAGAAAGTGCCATTAATCTTGCCGAGGCTGGCATAAAAACCATCTGTTACAACTTTATGCCGGTTCTTGATTGGACCAGGACGTCCTTGCGCCATGAGTTACCTGATGGGGCCTTATGCTTAAGGTATGACGCGCTTAGCGTCGTCGTTTTTGATTTGCTTATACTGCAGCGCCCCGGCGCAGCGTCAGATTATGACGAGAAAACGCGGGAATCAGCCCGGGCTCGCCTATCTGAAATGAACGCAGATCAGGTTGAGGAATTAACGAATACTATTATTGCTGGCCTACCAGGTGCTGAAGAAAGCTACAGTCTCGATAGCTTCAGCGAGCGGCTCGCTGCCTACAAAGACATTACCGCCGAGGTTTTGAGAGAAAACCTCGCTTCGTTTCTCTCAAGAGTCATTCCAAAGATAGCGCATACAGGCGTTCGATTAGCGATTCATCCAGACGATCCACCGTATTCTCTGTTCGGGCTGCCGAGAGTGGTCTCAACCGCCCAGGACTTAAGAGATATTGCGAATATGGTCGATTCGCCGGTAAATGGTTTCACGCTCTGCTCTGGATCACTGGGCGTACGAGCTGATAACGATGTGCCTGCAATATTGCAAGAACAGGCAGATAGAGTGCACTTTTTACACTTACGAAATACTACCTTGGAAGCAGATGGGGCCAGTTTCCACGAAGATGCCCATTTAGAGGGTGATACCGATATGGTTCGCCTGGTCGATATCATTCTGGACATTGAAGCAAAAAGGGGCGAACAACTTCCCTTCCGTCCAGACCATGGTCATGCGATGTTGAGTGATTTGCGCAGCGACTTTAAACCTGGCTACCCGGCAATCGGGCGTTTGCGCGGCATGGCGGAAATTCGTGGTGTTGAGCGTGCGCTTCAGTTCAAACGTTCCAACAAACCATAGCCTTGGAATCAAAATAGATAGGCTGTGTGTAAGAGGGTGAGTATAAGAAAAACTAATACCCCATTAGCAGGATGATTTTTAGCAATCAGCATTCCCGGTTACTTTATTGCCAGATTAATTAACGCGACGCTAATTCCGGCAATGGGGGCAGGGCAATGTGGGAAAGTTATATCACCGGGCTAGTGGTGTGCGGCGGGATTATCATGGCGATTGGGGCGCAAAACGCCTATATCCTAGGGCTGGCTATTCGTCGTGAGTACCACTGGTGGTCGGCAGGGTTGTGCATCAGCGCGGATATTATCCTGCTCACGGCGGGCATGTTTGGGGTGAGTGCTTTTCTGCTGACGATGCCCAACGCATTGGAGGCAATGCGCTGGGTGGGCGTAGTGTTTTTAAGCTGGCTGGCGGCTCAGGCGCTGTTTAGAGCCTTTAGCGGGCGGCAAGGGTTAAGTGCCGAAGCGGGCAAAGCGCGCAGCTTAACCAAAGTGATTTTCGCCACCCTTGCCGTCACCGTGCTTAACCCTCAGGTGTATCTGGATACGCTGCTGCTGATACCCGCCATTGGCGCCCAGCAGGAGAGCGCCGGTGTTTTTGTGGCGGGAGCCTCGACTGCCTCCATCCTCTGGTTCAGCCTGCTGGCCTGGGGCGGCGCTGCGCTTTCGCCTTGGCTTTCAAAACCCATCGCATGGCGCATTATCGATGGCCTGATTGGCTTGATGATGGCAGGCATCGCTGTACATCTTGCTTTAGGGGCGTCATCTCTTAGCTAAGCTATTTACTGGTTAATGACGACTCGTTTTTAATGGCGACTAAAATAGGCCTCCATCACCGCGATGACCTTGTCGATATCTGCGTCATCAAGATCACGATGGGTAACGAAACGCGTGGCGTAAAGCAGCTCAATCAAAATGCCGTGCTCTTTTAGCCAGGCGGAGAGTGGCTTTACATGCGCATCGGGAAAATGCGCGAATACCATATTGGTTGCCTGAGCGCTGATCTCGACTCCTGGCAGCTTTGCTAAGCCCGCTGCAAGGCGCTCTGCACGGCGGTGATCGTCGGCTAAGTCTGCCACGTGGTGATCTAACGCATACTGGCAGGCGGCGGCGATAATACCTGATTGGCGCATGCCACCACCCACCACTTTACGCCAGCGCCGAGCGCGGTCGATCAATGCTTGTGGGCCTACCAGTGCCGACCCTATTGGCGTACCCAGGCCTTTTGAGAAGCACAGCGACACGCTATCGAACGGCAGGCACAGCTGCTTGAGCGAGGTGTCGGTTGCGACTGCGGCATTGAATAAGCGCGCGCCGTCTAAATGCGTTGCCAGACCACGCTCGCGAGCAAGCTCAGTGGCTTTTAATACGTAGTCTACGGGCAGCACTTTGCCGCCAATGGTGTTTTCTAATGCCAGCAGCTTAGTACGCGCAAAGTGAAAATCGTCGGCTTTAATCGCGGCACTGATTTTTTCCAGTGGCAGCGTGCCATCGGAGTCGTTCTCGATGGGCTGTGGCTGGATACTGCCTAACACCGCTGCGCCACCGCCTTCATAACGATAAGTGTGGGCTGACTGCCCAACAATGTACTCATCGCCACGCTCGCAATGGGCCATTAGCGCCACTAGGTTGCTTTGTGTGCCGCTAGGAAACAGCAGTGCCGCGTCTTTGCCTGCCTGTTCGGCCAGATTTGCTTGAAACGCGTTGACCGTTGGGTCATCGCCCCACACATCATCGCCAACCGGGGCGGCCATCATGGCGTCTTTCATGGCAGAGGTCGGACGGGTCACCGTATCACTGCGTAAATCAATCATGCGCATCTCCTTTATTGTGTGGAGCAATCACTCGGAAGCGTTTTCTCAAGCAAGTTCTGGGGAACCATCTATGGTTAACAGCATACTGCAAGTCTCTCAAGCAAAGGCAAACAGATGGATCTGAAAAGTGGTTATCCCTTTTGGGCAGTCAAAAATGGCCTGTTGAAAACCTTTCCTCAATTGACTCGCGATCACCAATGCGAGGTTGTTGTGATTGGTGGCGGTATTACGGGGGCGTTGATTGCTGATGAGCTAAGCCGCAGTGGCCACTATGTGGTGGTGCTTGAACGCCGGGATGTTGGGTGGGGCAGTTCAGCCGCCAGTACTGCTTTGCTGCAGTACGAAATTGACACCCATATGACAGAACTAGCCGAGCGCTATGGCGAAGCCGATGCAGTGCGTGCTTACCGCGCCTGTGCAGAGGCCATTGGCGAGCTTGAGTCCCTGGCGGCAGGGCTGGGCGATGTAGACTTTGAGCGTCAGCAAAGCCTTTACTATGCCAGTAGCGAAGAGGATGTCGCATCGCTTCAGGAGGAATTGGCGCTGCGCCAAAAACACGGTTTTGAAGCCGAGTGGCTTGAGCGCAAGGCTATTTTGGCGGAGTACGGCTTTGAGGCACCCGGCGCTATTCTTACTCAGCTAGCCGCCACTATTGATCCTTATCGCATGGCATATCAGCTGTTTTCCAGAGTGGTTGCGCGTGGGGGAGAAGTATATGACCGCACACAGATGGAGACGATGACGCCGGATGATCAAGGCGTCACGCTCACTCTGGCCAATGGCGCCAAGCTGCGTTGCCAGTACGTAGTGATGGCCGCAGGGTATGAGTCTCAAGCCTGGCTGCCAGAAAAGGTGGCCGTCAATCGCAGTAGCTATGCGCTGATTACCGACCCACTACCGCCAGAGGCATTGGGCAAACTGCGCCACACCATGATGTGGGAATCATCGCGCCCCTACCTGTATATGCGCACTACCTGCGATGGACGACTTCTCGTAGGGGGAGACGACGACGATGAAGATATTCCCAAGCGCCGCGATGCGCGGGTAGAAGAGAAGGCCGAAGGACTGGCAGCTAAAATAGCAACGCTATGGCCTAAACTCGATATCAACCCTACGTTCTCTTGGGGTGGCACCTTTGCTGAAACCGACGACGGCCTGCCTTTTTTCGGCCCACATGACGCCCTAGGCCCACGCGTTCATTTTGCCATGGCCTACGGCGGCAACGGAATCAGCTATAGCATGATAGGTGCCAAACTGCTGCGCGCGCTTATAGAGGGTAGAGAGCACCCCTTGGCGGAGCTGTTTTCATTTAGACGCCTGGCCAAGATGTCCTAACCTAAAGGCAAGAACCGAGTGGCGGGCAAGTTTAAAACGAGTATTCTTAACGGATATTCATAAGGAAAGCGGGCAATGGGCCACACACTTTATTTGCGTGCACTAGAGCGCAACGACCTGCGCTTTGTTCATGAGCTAAATAATAACCAGAGCATTATGTCGTACTGGTTTGAAGAGCCTTACGAGTCATTTGATGAGCTGGAGGAGCTGTATAACAAGCATATCCATGACAACGCCGAACGGCGCTTTGTTGCGGAAGATAGCCATGGAAATGCTATCGGTCTGGTGGAACTGATCGAGATCGACTACATCCATCGCAGCGGCGAGTTTCAAATCATTATTACCCCGGAGCATCAGGGCAAAGGGTTTGCGCGCACGTTAATTCGCCAAGCGCTGCATTACTCGTTCACCATTCTAAACCTGCACAAGGTATATCTCATTGTGGCGGTGGATAATGTCAAAGCGATTCATCTTTACGAGGAGAGTGGCTTTATAGAAGAGGGCCACTTGGTGCAGGAGTTCTTTATCAATGGCAAGTACCGCGATGTAAAGCGAATGTATATCTTGCAGGACACGTACCTGACGCAACTGTCCGAACAGCAAGAAGAGGGTGGCGAGTGGGCTTAGTGGGGGTAAGAAAAATCGGTAAACCTAAGCAACCGATACTCCTGCCATTCATTATCAAGACTAACTTGGCAGGAGTACCAGTGTCTGAGCTTTACTGGAACGAAGCTTCTAGGCGCTCTGCACGATCACCCGCTGCTGGGTGGCTTGAGAAGACGCTGCTGTTGTTGCCGTATTTGGCTTCCATTTTGCGTAGAGCTGCAACTGAAGCCTCTGCATTCATGTCGTGGCGCTGCATTAGCTCAATGGCATAGTCATCAGCTGCACTCTCTTGGCTTTGAGAAAACTGAGCATTGATCAGTTTTTCGCCCAGGTCACCAAGCTCAGAGCTTGATAGTGCGGCGGCGGTAGTACTGCCGCTGGCCGCAGCTGCTTCACGTGCAGCGGAAGCAGCATAGGCAACCTGGAAAGCACGCTTGGAGTGTCCTAACGAGACGTGGCCGATCTCGTGGGCGATAACGTAACGCACTTCATCGTCGGTCATCTCATCCATCAGCCCGCTATGCAGTCGAATGGATCCGTTGGGTACCGCAAAAGCATTCATTTCTTCTATTCGATAAACGTTATAGTCAAGCGTATGGCCGTCGACTGTTTCCCAGCCTTGGGTTAACTCGGCCAAGCGTTTTGCATACTGGCTATCGTCTGCAACAAGGTGGTTCTGGGAGTCAAGCTGGGCGATGGTTTGATCGCCTAGTTGTTGCATTTGCTGATCTGACATCGTGGCAGCGCCGGCTAAGCTGGAGCCCGCAGACATTAAGCCTCCGAGATCAGCGCCTGATTGACAGCCGCTAAGGGCGAGTGTCGCCACTAAACCTAAAGCATAAGATGTTTTGCGAACCAAAAAAGGTGTTTGCATCGTCCGTTCCTTCGTCAATGTGCGTGCATAACAAGAAGAGTCTGCACGTTGAGTATTGCGCCTTTATCAGCCGAATTAATATTAGACTATTTCTTTATATAACTCCATACCCAGCCGTGAAGTAAATGATTTGGGGGGACTATGTATACTGAAGCGTCGAGGTGGTTATCATTAATCCACTAGGTATTGCAATACTATTTGTTTTTTTAAAGAGGTGACAAATATAATTAAGCTTAATGGTAGCGAGCATTAAAGCGGTTCATCTGGTAAGGGGTGCGGGTAAGCAGAAGAGCGTTATCTTATACAGGCGTCTTGTGTCAAGAGACTATGTTGCAGGGTAATGCATGGCTGCGTAAAGCATAGTTATAGTCTGGAGGTCGTATATTTAGACCTGATAGTGATGCTTGTCCATTTAACTAGGTAAAAAAACGCCTCGCTGAAACGAGGCGTTGAGCGGCGTTGAACCAATATGACGTTTGGGGACTTAGCGCAGGTAAGCTTTAATAGCGTCAAGTGCCGCACGTTGTTGGCGGGCACGCTGTGCCCATACTTCCATAACATCTACTTCCAACGCTTGTGTTGGGGTGACTAAGTGTTGCATGGCGTTCACTCCTCTTTCAGGGGACAGGGAATGCGATGAGACCTTGTTGTAAAACTTATGTTGTAAAGCCTTCAAGTTGTAGAAAGCTTATGTTGTACACAGCCTGTGTTGTGCATAGCAGCAATTTAGCTGTGGTCGGATACTAAGAGCTTTTTTTGCGAAGGGCTAGTCCTAACGATGTAGGTGTTTTGCCATTTTTCGTAAGCCATGGCTTACAAATGCTGAAATGACGATATTAGGTCTTTGAATGGAAAAGGTTTTCATAGTCATAAAAAAGCCGGAAAATATTCCGGCTTCGGTGATTAGCTTTTGGTCTAAAGGGCGCAAAAGCACCTGAATTAGCCTAAATAGGCTTTCAGCGCTTCAACTGCGGCACGATGCCATTGAGCATTCAAGCTCCAGAACTCTAGAACTTCATTATCGCGTGCAGGGGGGGTTATTAAAAAAGTCATTGTGCGGTCCTCCTATTGGGACTACATCGTTATTATAGCCTATTTTTGCTGCAATGCAGCATGCCTTGACGTGACACCGATGCCCTGCGACAACGTGTCCTAGGCCGGGTAAGATCGTTTAAATAGGTATTTGTTACGAGGAGCCCTATGCGTCTGCGTATTTTGTCTGACCTGCACCTGGAGTTTTTTGACGGGAACCGCGAGCTGCCTGAGGTGGAGGCAGATGTAGTGGTTCTGGCGGGGGATATTCACCGTAAGTGCGAAGGCCTTGCCTGGGCGCGCCACCAGTTTCCAGACACGCCGATTATCTATGTACCAGGCAACCATGAGTTCTACGGTACCTGCATGCCGCTGCTGCGTGATGAGCTGGCGCTCGAAGCCGAGCGGCTCGACATTGAGCTTCTGGATAATCGTGCTGTCACCTTCAATGGCGTACGCTTTTACGGTACAACGCTATGGACTGACTTTGCGTTGTACGCCGGTGACCCAACGCAAAACCCCGCCGATACTGAGTCTAAGGCGTTGCGCTACATGCCCGACTTTAAAATCGTTCAAACCTCGCCAGGGGAGACATTCACACCTCAGGCAAGCCAGCAGGTGCATGCTGAAGCGCTTGCTTGGCTCGAAAAAGAGCTGTCCCAGCCGTTTGATGGCCCTAAGGTGGTGGTTAGCCATCATGCCCCGCTACACGACTGTATCCCAGGCCAATATCTGGGCGACGCGTTATCCCCCGCGTTTGCCTCCAATTTGCCTCATTTAATGGGCAATATGGATGTATGGGTGCACGGACATGTTCACGAACCCGTGGATATTCTGCGTAACGGCACGCGTATCATTGCCAACCCTGGTGGATACCCTGATGAGTTTACTCCAGCGGTGTTTAAGCCAGGCTGGGTGGTTGAAGTATAAAAATAAATAAAATCAGTTATTTAATGTCTTTTTTAGGTTGTTAATCACTTGCTGGCAGTCATGCCAGCAAGTGCTACTTTGGTTTAATTTTCACTACTGCTGCTTGCGTCTGAAAGTCATGCTACTTATCTTCTTGTTTGTATGATGTATGACATATTGATCCGGATAATTAGATCGCCTATGCCAAGCAGCGAAGAGTGGGTTTGAGTTTAAAAGTCTTTGATTGACCAACAAGGGCTGCGTTTGTCCGCCTTCGTTATTTTAATGCGGCAATGAGCGGGATGCTGATCTGCGCGCTAACACCGCCTATATGGAGAATTGTTTTATGTCGAGTCACGACACTCCCACGATAACCGATATGCAGGTCATTCCCGTGGCAGGGCGCGATAGCATGTTACTCAATATCGGTGGAGCGCACTCGCCGTATTTTACCCGCAACCTGGTTATCCTCAAGGATAGTCACGGTAATGTAGGGGTGGGCGAAGCCCCCGGTGGCGAGACGATTCAAACGTCTCTTGAGCAGTCGCGAGAGATGGTGGTCGGTCAGTCGATCGGAAAAATGCGCTCCATGATTGCGTCGTTGCACAATGCCGGACGGAGTGCCGATTTTGAAGATTTCGGTAAAGGATCCTGGACATTTGAGCTACGCATCAATGCAGTTGCCGCGCTTGAAGCGGCGTTACTTGATTTGATGGGGAAGTTTCTGGGAGTGCCGGTGGCAGAGCTCCTAGGCAACGGCAAGCAGCGTGACAGCGTTGACGTGCTGGGGTACTTATTCTTTATCGGTGATGGGCACGCTACGCCGTTGGATTTTCGACGTGGCACCGGGGGCTTGGATCACGACTGGTACCGTTTGCGCGACGAGGCGGCCATGACCCCTCAGCACATTGTTGAGCTAGCTCAGGCGGCGCATGATCGATATGGCTTTAAAGACTTTAAGTTAAAGGGCGGGGCTCTGGCTGGCGAGCAAGAAATAGCGGCCGTCACGGCGCTGCACAATACGTTTCCGGATGCGCGCACGACCATTGACCCTAACGGTGCTTGGTCGCTAGAAGAGGCGGTCCGGCTGTGCAAGGATCTCCACGGTGTGATTGCCTACGCAGAGGATCCATGCGGGGCGGAACAAGGCTTCTCCGGTCGCGAGATTTTAGCTGAGTTTCGCCATGCCACCGGATTGCCTGTCGCCACCAACATGGTAGCCACCAACTGGCGGGAAATGGCCCACGCGCTGATGCTGCGCTCAGTCGATATTCCATTAGCCGACCCGCACTTCTGGACACTTTCCGGTGCTGTACGTGTCTCCCAGCTCTGCCAGGATCATGGTATGACCTGGGGCTCGCACTCCAACAACCATTTCGATATTTCGCTTGCCATGTTCGCCCAGGTGGGGGCCGCCGCCGTGGGGCGCACAACCGCGCTTGATACCCACTGGATATGGCAGGAGGGCGATGCTCGCCTGACTCGCAATCCGCCGGAGGTTGTGGGTGGCAAAGTGGCCGTAACCGATGCGCCGGGGCTTGGGGTCGACATCGATATGAAGGCCATAGAGGAGGCTAATAAGCTCTATCGTTCACTGCCTGCTGGTGCTCGGGATGATGCGATGGCAATGCAATATTTGATAGATGATTGGAAGTTTGATCCGAAAAAGCCAGCGTTAGTGCGCTGAGTGAATACTCTAAACATGACAAAGAAGGACATTACAATGAAAAAGTTAGCGCTAAGCTTATCTGTGGCAACAGCAATGATGGCCAGTGCTGGTGCATTTGCTGAATATCCTGAGCAAAACATCGATATGATCGTGCCCTTCTCAGCCGGTGGCGGCAACGACACCTTCGTCCGCGCACTACAGCCGCTTCTGGAAGAAAAACTCGATACCAACTTGGTCATTCGCAATATCTCGGGCGGCGGCGGAGCCGTGGGGCTGACGCGTGCTCAGGCATCAGATTCAGATGGCTATACCTTAGCTGCCGCCAGCAATGCACTGCTGACCTTGGAGGCGTTGGGTAATGTTGACTTTACCTACGAAGATTTTGATTTTGTCGCCAAGATTCTTGAAGAGCCCTACGTCATCGCTGTTGGTGAAGACAGTGAATACGCCGACTTGGACGCTATGGTCGAGGCTGCAAAGGAAGGCACCTCGGTGCAAGTTGGGGTTTCGGGGGTAGGATCATCAGCTCACATCGCGGCGGTGGCCTTTGCTGATACCGCTGAAGTCGATTTTAACTTCATTCCCTATCCCGGCGGTTCTGAGACTATCTCCGCTGCTATGGGCGGGCACGTGGATGCCGTGGTGCTAGGTGGGGCGGAACTTCGCTCGGCGCTAGAGTCAGGTCGTCTGAAAGCCTTGGGTATGTCCTACGCAGAGCGTAGCGAGTCGCTGCCTGATGTCCCTACTTTCCAAGAGGAAGGCTACAACCTGTCTCTGACAGTATGGCGCGGCATTGCGGGCCCTGATGGCCTTCCGGAAGAGGCTAAGGAAGCGTGGGTCAACGCCATTAAAGAAATTGTAGAAGAAGGATCCTTCGAAGAGACTGCCTCGAATCTGGGCTTGGATATTGTACCGCTGTATGGAGATGAGTTAGAGGCGTTTATCGCCGAATCTGCTGAAGTGATGAAAGACAGTGCTGGCGACTTAGCTGCTAAATAAAATAAGGAGTTAGCGACTGATGGCAAAGGATATAGGTAAACCGATCTTTGATCTGTTTCTTGTGGTGGCATCGGCAATTGGGTTTTATATGGCCACTACGCTGCCAGCCGTCAGCATGGCGGGGGGGCTTTCCCCCGCTTCTTTTCCAAAGTTGATTTCTGGCTTGATTTTTGTGTGTGCTGTGCCCTGCTTAATACGTGATTCTTACGAATGGCTTGCTGCAAGGCGAGTGCGGGAAGACGCAACAGCCCTTAATGCCACTGCTCCGAAGAAAGGCATTTTGCAATGGCTGACCATCGTGGCTTTGATTATTGTTTATATCAATTCTTTCGAGCGGCTGGGGTATATCGCAAGCACAGCGATATTTTGCTTTTTAAATGTCGTTTGCCTTGTCATAACTAGCGGTGAATTTCAAAAATTAAGAAATAGCCGAAAACTTCGAAACCTAGCAGCGTATACAGTTTTTGCGTTCGCTTTATCATTGGTTATCTATTATGTATTTACCGAACTATTCAATATCCCACTGCCGGATTGAGGAAGGAGAAGTGAGATGCTAACGGGTTATATTGATGGTTTGGGGCTGGTCTTCCAGTTGGGTACATTATTGGCGATTGCCGGTGGGACTTTCCTAGGCATTATCATGGGGGTATTGCCAGGCCTAACATCGGCCATGGCGATAGCTCTATTATTGCCGGTAACCTTTGGAATGCCGCCTGTGATGGGTATTGGTATGCTGCTGGGTACGCTGTGTGGTGCTGGTGCCAGTGGCTCTATACCCGCCATATTGTTGAATATTCCAGGAACGCCATCCTCGGTCGCGACTACGTTCGATGGCTTCCCAATGGCTCAAAAGGGAGAGGCGGGGAGAGCCCTGGGGCTGGCAATTGTAGCCTCTTTCTTTGGCGGTGTAGCTAGTATGGTGGTGTTAAGTCTTCTCGCACCACCTATCGCTGAGTTTGCATTGCGATTTGGTGCTGCCGAGTATTTTTCGCTGAGCATTTTCGGACTAGTCATTATTGCTTCTGTTGCGGGCAAGTCCCTCCTTAAAGGTTTGATTGCAGGCCTGATAGGTTTCTTTTGCTCTACCATCGGTACAGATCCTATTGCGGGGGTCGACCGTTTTACGTTTGGACAGCTTTCTTTATTGACCGGGATTAACCTCTTACCGGCGCTGATTGGGTTATTCGCTGTGTCACAAGTGCTGAAAGATGCCTTCGAATATGACCCCTCCAATAAACTTCAGAATAGCCCCCATAAGGTCGATATTGCACGCCCGCGGTTTATTGAAACGCTGCGCAATTGGCGCGCCCTTCTCGTCGGTATCGTGTCTGGTTCTGTCGTGGGCCCAGTGCCTGGCGCTGGGGGCAGTATCGCCTCACTGGTAGCCTATGACCAAGCACGTCGTTTTTCTAAAACACCTGAAAAATTTGGTAAGGGGCATGGTGCTGGCATTGTCTCCGTTGAGAGTGCGAACAATGCTTTGTTAGGTGGGGCGTTAATTCCTACGCTTGCGCTGGGCATCCCCGGCGAGGCCGCGACTGCTGTTCTATTGGGCGGTTTAATGATTCAAGGCGTTACGCCGGGACCGATGCTATTTGAAAGCCAGAGCGGCATCATTTACGGCATATTTTTAGCGTACTTAGTCGCTAACTTCTTCATGCTTATCATCATGTGTTTAGGTATCAAGCTGTTTGTTCGTGTACTGTTAGTGCCAAGAAAACAGTTGATATCGGCTATCATTGTTTTCTGTTTTATCGGTGTTTACGGAGTTGATGGGGATGTGTTTAACCTCTACATAATGCTGGCTTTTGGATTGCTCGGCTATTTTCTCAACCGATATGGCTTTGGAACCGCTCCGGTAATACTGGGTTTAATTCTGGGGCCTATAGCGGAATCTAATCTGAGACGGGGGCTGCAGACCTTCGGTGGTGATTGGACACCGTTTTTCACCCGGCCCATCAGCGTTACCTTTTTAGTCATCGCCTTTGGGTTGCTGGCGCTGACACTGTGGCAGAACTACCGTACTCGTCAACAAAACGCGGCGTCTGACGCTGCTTGAAGTCCATGGCCGCCATTCGAGGCGGCTGGGGTGTTAAAGCCCACTCGCGGAGTGGGCTTTTTTAATGGTGGGGGTAAGTGATGGCTAATATCGATTTTGAGACGTTGCGCAGTACGATTGAGAAATCACTATTGAAGGCGGGGCTAAAGCCCTCTGATGCTGAGACCTGCGCGCAAATCCATGCTGAAAGTACCCGCGACGGCGTACATTCGCATGGTATCGGGCGGGTTCCACGCTTCATTGAGTACGTCGGGAAAGGCTGGGTCGATATCGACGCTAAGCCAAGCCTTGTCCAGCGATTGGGCGCGATTGAGGTGCTCGATGGAGGGTTTGGAATAGGTGTGGTCAATGCACTTCATGCCACAGAGCGTGCCATGGCGTTGGCGCGTGAACATGGTATGGGGCTGGTGGCGTTGCGCGATACAACCCACTGGATGCGGGGCGGAAGCTATGGCTGGCATGCGGTTGGGCAGGGGTTCGCTACGATTATGTGGACCAATACCGAGTCGTGCATGCCTGCCTGGGGTGGTGCTTCCCAATCGATTGGCAATAACCCGTTGGTGATGGCCGTACCGCATAACACCGGGCCTCTGGTGCTCGATATGGCGATGTCTCAGTTCTCCTATGGGAAGCTGCAGACGACTCAGCTGAAGGGCGAGCATTTGCCCGTTGATGGCGGTTTTGATGAGCGTGGAGAGTTGAGCCGTGATCCTGCGGCGATCGCTGCGACGCGGCGCTTGCTGCCGACCGGGTACTGGAAAGGCTCTGGGTTGTCGATTCTACTGGATGCGTTAGCAGCACTGCTCGCTCAAGGGCGTCCTAGCCATGCTATTGATAAGGTTCAGCGTGGCAGTGGCGGCGGTTGCAGCCAGGTGTTTATGGTGTTTGACCCTGAACAGCTTGGTGGTCGCGAAGCTTGCGATAGCATTGTTGAAGGCATTCAGTCTCATCTGGCCGCAACCACTCCTGCCGAGCCGGGGCGCACAGTGCGCTGGCCGGGCGAGTCGACCGCTAATCAGCGATATGGAGAGAGGCCGATTGTTGTCGATGACATGCTATGGCGCTCTGTTTGCGAGCTGGCGGATGATTAGTTAAAGGCGTTTTAATCCTCAACAGGTTTACAGGGTATGGCTGCTACTTTGGTTTAAATTTCAATAGTTCTGCTTGCACCCTGCTAGCAGGATACTTATCTTCTAAGTTGTATGATGTATGACATAAGGTTGTTGGCTAGCAAATGATGTCTGCTCATTCAGTGGTCAACACATTTTAAAGAGGGCGCAAAGTGACGTTTTCAAGACAAGAAGTAACAAAAGCCATCGGCGATGGTCTGCTATCGTTCCCGATTACCGATTTCGATAGTCAAGGTCGTTTCGATGAAGCGAGCTACCGCAAGCGGCTTGAGTGGTTCATCAGCCACGAGATCTCGGCGGTCTTCGTCGCGGGTGGCACGGGGGAGTTTTTTAACCTGTCACTTGATGAATACCGCGAGATTGTTCGCGTCGCCGTCGAAGTAATCGACGGTCGCTTGCCCGTTATTGCTAGCGCGGGCTTAAGCGTTGAAGCCGGCAAGGCCTTTGCAAAAGCGGCCGAAGAAGCGGGCGCTGACGGCATTCTACTGATGCCGCCATACCTTACCGAGTGCCCGCAGGATGGCTTGGTGGAGTATGCCCGCCAGATTTGTGATGCCACGTCAGTCAACGTGATTTATTACAACCGCGGTAATGGCATCCTGAATGCTCATTCTGTTCAGCAGCTTGCCGACCATTGCCCTAACTTGGTGGGGCTAAAAGATGGCAAAGGCGATATTCAGGCGCTTAACAAAATCGTCAAAACTGTGGGTGACCGTTTGGTGTATATCGGCGGCGTTCCCACGGCTGAAATTTTTGCCGAGGCCTATGTCTCCATTGGCGTAAATACCTACTCATCGGCTGTTTTCAACTTCGTGCCGGAGATGGCAGTGAAGTTCTACAAGGAGTTGCGCAAAGGTAATAAAGACGTTGTGAAACAGATCACTAACGACTTTTTTATTCCTTTCGTAGACCTCCGGGATCGAAAAGCGGGCTATGCCGTTAGCCTGATCAAAGCAGGCGCAGACATTGTTGGCCGTCCCGCCGGCAGTGTTCGCGCGCCGCTGACAATGCCAACCCAGGCGGAGTGTCAGGAGCTTAAAAAGTTGATCGATCGCGTTAAATAGTAATAAAGCGCCAACTCACTAAGCCATTAAACCACTGAGCTATAACAATTTAACAACGAGCGAAAGAGGTGAAAGTATGCGCATTTCCAATAGATTAATGACACGTGTCGGTTCAGCAGCGCTGATGGCAGCATTGAGCGTCAGCGCTGGCGTAGCCATGGCCCAAGATGGCCCATTGCGGGGCAATATTCGTGTGGTTATCGGTTCAACGTCCACCGGCGGGGATACGTATCAAAACTCTACTATTGTGGTGGATCAGCTAGCTGAAAGGCTGGATCTCAACATGAAGGTGGATGCCGTTGGTGCAAGCTCTGCTTTTCGCACACTTGATCGGGACTCTCGTGGCAATACGCTGATGATCTTCCACGATCAGTCCTATCTTGGCCATCTGTATGGGGTTGAGGGCTACGACGATATTTTTGAGAAATATACCGTCGGGCCGACGCTTGCAATCAACCCAGGCAATGCCTACCTGGTGCCTAAAGATTCACCTTACCAGACCCTTGATGACATCATTGCTGCAGTAGGCAATGGTGAGACTGTGCGGGTCGCTATCCAGCCGGGTGGCGTATCGGAGATTGGTTTCAGTGCCCTAAAAAATGCCATCGCTATTGAGCATCCTGGTCAGGAAGACAACCTAGTTGCTGTCAATACCGGTTCTCAATCCGACAAAAACCAGCAACTTTTTGACGGCCAAGCCGATGTGATTAATGGCACCGTGCAGGCTAACGAGCAGTACACGCGGTTACCTGAAGACGACCAGAAAGCGATGCGTTTTGTCTGGTTGACGGCACGTCAAGATACCATTGAACAGGCTCCGGAAGAGGGGCTTGGCCAAACGTCTCGTGAGCAACTGTTGGAGTATGTAGAGCCAAACGTGCACGTCTCAATGGGTGATGATGAGAGCTTTACATTCGATAAGGAGTTCTTCTTCCTCTACAACAAAGACATGGATCCAGCGATTGTTGAGCAAATCGATGAAGCGCTAGCGGATATCTATGCGGAAGGTGAAATACAGGAAACTCAGAAGAACGCTTTCTTTATCCCCAACTTCAAGCCTTCTGACGAAGCCTCTGAGTATCTCGCCGATAAAATGGCTCGCTACGAAGAAATCATCAGCAACATCAAGTAAAGGGTATGGCACTCGCTGCGTGGGTGGCGGGTGTCTCACCTATGCGTGAGCCGCTATAGAACCGCTATAGAAAGAACAATAGTAAGCAGGGTATCTGCTGCTAATGCCCGGAGCTGTTATGGAATCAGGTCTTTCAAGTCTGCTTAGTGTCTCCATCGATTTCGAGACCTCCCACCTGTTTTTCCCGAGGATTATTCACTGGATCATGGCGGGACTCTTTGTCTTGATTTTAATGACAAAGGTAGCTCCCTTCATGGCATCAGTGAAACGAGGAGAGCGCACACTGCCCATTGTGGGTGAGGCTAGGGATAATTTCCGTTTCTTCGGCACTCTCGTCTTGATCGCGGCGTATTTTTATTTAATGGCAGTGGTGGGTGACCTATTCCCCTACACCGGCTATGGCTTTCTGATGGTTTCGATAGCTTTCGTATTCCTTATGTCACTGCTCTATTTGCATGACTGGACGAAAAAGGCCCTTACCATCGTGGTGGTCAATGCCATCGTCGCACCTAGTCTGGCCTGGTTCATTCTCGCCAAGCTTTTCACTATCACCTTACCGTGACCGAAGCGAGTGCCACCATGGAATTTCTCTCACTTCTCGACATAACGTTTTTTTTACTCGCCGGGTTCGGTGCTCTGATCGGCATCATCTTCGGCGCGATCCCCGGCATGACCGCTACCATGGCAGTAGCTGTTTGCCTGCCGCTGACCTATGCACTTGGATTACACCATGGCCTGGCGCTGTTGCTGGGTCTTTATGTAGGGGGTATTTCCGGTGGGATGGTGCCGGCGGTGCTGCTTAATATTCCCGGCACACCGTCTTCAATCACCACTACCTTTGATGGCTACCCGATGGCCCAAAAGGGCGAGGGTGAGAAAGCGCTGAAAATATGCGTTGTCGCATCCGTCGTCGGGGGGCTTATCAGCGCCGCTATACTCTTCCTGTTTGCGCCACTATTGGCCGATTTCTCGATCAAGTTCTCCTATGTGGAGAAGTTTTTGATCATTTTGTTAGCGTTAAGTGTCATTGCTTCGCTCTCCAGCAGCATGCTGATTGGCATCTTTAGCGGTGTCATCGGCATCTGGCTGAGCCTGATCGGTGACTACAGCATTTCGGATGGCGGCAATGGCAAGACCCGACTGATGTTCGATTTTATGGAACCCTACTTATTTGAAGGGTTTTCCCTGCTGCCGGTGCTGATCGGTGTCTTTGGTATTTCCACGATTCTGCTTGAAGCGGAAAAGGGGGCAAAGAGTGGGCTGGTCAACGAACGCATAAAGATCAGCAAAGGAGGAGGCTTTTCGCTTTCAATCTTTAATGGGCGCCTGACCAATCTGGTGCGCTCATCCTTTATCGGCACCTTCGTCGGCATGCTGCCTGGGGTCGGTGGTAGCGCCGCCTCCGTGTTGGCTTATACCCAAGAAAAAAACTTAACGCGGGATTCATCGCAAATGGGTAAAGGGGCGCCCCAGGGGCTTATTGCCTCGGAGTCAGCCAACAATGCCTTGACCGGCGGTGCATTGATCCCACTGCTGTCGCTGGGTATCCCCGGTGACTCAACTACGGCTGTGTTGATCGGTGCATTCACGCTGCAGGGCATCCAGGTAGGGCCGCTATTTATTCCTGAGAATACCGACACTTGGTACGTCATGATGACGGCCCTGGTTTTTGCCAACATCGTGATGTTCTTCTTAATGTTCTATGCCATTAAGTACATCGCCAAAGTGGTGATGGTTCCCAAACACATCCTGTTTCCCATCATTGTGATGATGTGTGTAGTGGGTGCCTATGCCATCAACTACGGCATCATGTTTGATGTCTGGACGCTGCTGATTTTCGGTGTTTTAGGCTATCTGGTGCAGAAGATTGGTCTGGAAGTGGCTCCGCTCATTATTGGTTTCATCTTGGGGAGCCAGGCCGAGGTCTACTTCGTCAAGAGTCTGGAATCGTTCGGCACTTACTCGATCTTTTTCACCAAAAGCCCCATTGCCATGGTGCTGTGGGGATTGATTGCAGCCTCGGTAATGTTCGCGGTCGTCATGAGCGTTAAGTCCCGCGCCAGGCAAAAAATGGAGCTGACCCAGGTGACTGGCAGTACACACACAGCCTCAGGAAAGGGTCATGACACAAACTAATTCCCGCGTGATTCGCGTACATCCCAACGATAATGTTGCCATTGTGGTCGAGCAGGGCGGCCTCGCTGAAGGCACCGTCATCGAGGGCGGCATCACCACCACGATGTCTATTCCGCAAGGCCACAAGGTGGCGCTAGAGGACATCGCTGAAGGAGCTCAGGTTGTTCGTTATGGCGAGGTCATTGGTCAGGCGTTAACGGTCATTGCCTGTGGTAGTCACGTGAACGAGACGAATGTACGCCTTCCCACGGCACCAGCGCTGGGTGAGTTACCCTTGGCTACGCGTGAGATCCCCGCGATGGAGCCTCTGGAAGGGTACACCTTTGAAGGCTTCCGCAATCCGGATGGTAGCGTGGGAACCAAGAACGTCTTGGGTATCACCACCAGCGTTCAGTGTGTCGCCGGTACTGTCGATTACGTAGTGCAGCGCATCAAACGCGAGCTGCTGCCGCGCTTCCCCAACGTCGACGATGTTGTGGGACTTAATCACTCTTATGGCTGTGGCGTCGCCATTAATGCACCTGCGGCGATTGTGCCGATTCGAACGCTTAAAAATATCGCCCTGAATCCAAACTTCGGCAACGAGATAATGGTGATCGGGCTGGGTTGTGAAAAACTGCAACCCTCGACACTGCTGACTGATCGGCCAGTAAGAGTTTACGAAAACACCCAGGCGGCCGACCCAGAAGCCAACGTGCTGAGCCTTCAAGATGACTCCTTTCAAGGCTTCGGTGAGATGGTCGAGGGTATTCTGGCCATGGCCGAACGCCATCTTGAACGACTCAATAGCCGTCAGCGCGAAACCTGCCCGGCGTCCGAGCTAGTGGTCGGTATGCAGTGTGGCGGCAGCGATGCTTTTTCTGGCGTAACGGCTAACCCTGCGGTGGGCTTTGCGACCGATTTGATCGTGCGGGCGGGTGGCAGCGTGATGTTTTCGGAGGTCACCGAGGTGCGGGACGCCATCCATCTGCTGACGCCCAGGGCAATTGATGAGCAGGTGGGGCGGGCGTTGATCGAGCAAATGGCCTGGTACGACGACTATCTATCTCAAGGACAGGCGGATCGCAGTGCCAACCCCTCCCCAGGCAACAAGAAAGGCGGGCTCAGCAACGTGGTTGAGAAGGCGCTGGGGTCGGTGATTAAGTCGGGCAACTCACCCATTGTTGATGTTATTGGCCCCGGTGAACGGCTGCGCCGCAAGGGCCTGACCTTTGCGGCCACTCCGGCCAGCGATTTTATTTGCGGCACGCTTCAATTAGCGGCGGGTATGAACTTGCAGGTGTTTACCACGGGGCGTGGGACGCCATATGGCCTGGCCATGGTGCCTGTGCTCAAGGTCTCCTCTAACTCCACGCTGGGAAAACGCTGGCACGACATTATCGATTTGGATGCAGGCCGCATTGCCACAGGCGATGCCAGTATCGAAAAGGTGGGCTGGGAGCTTTTCCACCTGATTCTTGAGGTGGCCAGCGGGCGCCAACAGGCTGCCGCCGATCGGCTAGGTATTCATAACGATTTGGTGTTGTTTAATCCTGCGCCAGTGACTTAATTCCCTAAATAGTTTTTCGACTTGGGTCAATAATAAGAGAGGTTTACGACATATGTTTGCGAAGATTAAATCAATGAAAGTGGTCCCTGTTGCAGGCTATGACGGCTTTTTGCTTAACCTTAGTGGCGGTCATGCGCCCTGGTTTATTCGCTGTGTGGTTATCCTTGAAGATGATGCGGGTAACCAGGGCGTTGGTGAGATTCCTTCCAGCGGCGGTATTCTTAAAGGACTGGAACAGTGCCGTGAGCTGGTAGAAGGCTCGCAGATCAATAATATTAAGCACACCCTCAACCAGGTTCGCCTGCGTTTAGCCCAGAACGGACGCGAAGAGCGAGGCCGACAGACGTTTGATCTGCGCGTAGCGGTACACGTGATCACAGGCATTGAGTCCGCGCTGTTAGACCTCTATGGGCAGGCGCTACACATGCCCGTAGCCGACTTGCTCGGTCAATATGGCCGTCAACGCGATGAAGTCGAGGCGTTGGGCTACCTGTTTTTATTGGGTGATCCTGGTAAGACAGACCTACCGTATCCTAAAGCGCTTAACCCTCAAGATACCTGGGACGAAATCCGCTACCAAGAGGCCCTGACACCCGACGCCGTCGCTAATTTAGCCAAAGCCGCCTATGAGCGTTATGGGTTTAAAGACTTCAAGCTAAAGGGCGGTGTGTTACGTGGGGAAGAGGAGGCTGATTGCATACGAGCGCTTCATGAAGCATTCCCTGAGGCGCGACTAACGCTTGACCCTAACGGTGCCTGGACGCTCAATGAAGCAGTGCGAGTACTGGAGCCTATCAAGCACCTGCTTAGCTACGCCGAAGACCCCTGTGGCCAGGAAGAGAGCTACTCAGGACGCGAGACCATGGCTGAGTTTAAGAAGCGCACCGGCCTACCTACAGCTACCAATATGATCGCGACAGATTTTAAACAGCTGCAGTATGCCGTCCAGCTCAATTCCGTTGATATACCTTTGGCAGACTGCCATTTCTGGACCATGCAAGGTGCGGTAAAAGTGGGTGAGCTTTGCAATGAGTGGGGTATGACCTGGGGCTCTCACAGTAATAACCACTTTGATATTTCGCTTGCGATGATGACCCACGTTGCTGCGGCCTGCCCGGGCGATATTACCGCGATTGATACTCACTGGATCTGGCAAGATGGACAACGAATCACTAAAGACCCTTTGCTCATTCGCGATGGCAAACTCACAGTGCCCACCACGCCAGGGTTAGGCGTTGAGTTGGATGAAGACAAGCTTATGGAGGCGCATAGTCTTTATAAATCGTTGGATACCACACAGCGAAATGATGCCATGGCGATGCAGTTTTTGATTCCTGGGTGGGAGTTTGATCCTAAGCGTCCCGCACTCGTTCGTTAAAGTACTTTCTCGATGATGATGGATTTAGCCAGACGTATTACCGATAGAGAGATGTGGTCAGTTAGGTAAGCGCTCGACTTTGGTCTAGTTTTTACATCTCTCTATTGTAGCGCTAACAAGAACACACTAAGTTTCAGGTTGTATGATGTATGACCTGATCATAAGAAATAGTTTGCTGATAGGTTTTAAACCAAGGAGTACACAATGTACAAAAACAACAAAGCCCTGCTAACACTGTCCGCTGCCGTCGCTTTATCCTCACTAACTGGCGTGGCGCTTGCTGACTACCCCGAGCGCGATATCCGCGTCATTGTACCCTGGGGAGCCGGCGGTGGTACCGATGGAATCGTCCGTAAACTGACTACCATCGCGGAAGAAAATCTTGATGTTGCCATGTATGCAGAGAACATCGAGGGTGGCGTTAGTGCCACCGGTATTGGCCAGCTTATGAGCGCCCGGCCCGACGGCTATACCATCGGCGCGTTAACCTACGACAGCTTGGTAACCGTGCCCTGGCAGGCCATGCTGCCCAGTTACGATGTTGATAAGTTGAAGCTAATTGCACGGGTTACCAGCGAGCCTGATGCGATCGTCGTTGACGCCGATTCCGACTATCAAACGATACATGACCTTATCGAGGCGGCTAAGGCTGATCCCGGCGAGATTCGCGTTGCCATTCAGAATCTGGGCGGGCGTATCCATCTGGCGATCCTGCAGCTTCAAGAGTTGACCGGCACGGAGTTCAGAATCGTCTCTTATCCCGGTGGTGCCGCCCCGCAGAAAGAAGCCATTCTGTCCGATGAGGTCGATGTGGCACTTACCAGCCTGGGCGATTTTTCCAATCTCCTGGAAGATGGCACCGTGCGCGGTCTCGTTGAGTTTTCCGATACGCAAAACCCGACGTATCCCGATGTGCCCACCACAGCTGACGAGGGGATCGACCTCCAGATTGGCAGCTTTATTGTCTTCGCCGCACCAGCAGATACCCCGGAAGAAGCCATTAACGCACTTGAAAGCGCTTACAAAACGGCATACGACAGCGACGAGTTTCAAGAGTGGGTTGCCAATGTCGGGGTAACACCGAACTGGCTGGGTACCGATGAGGTGACTACTTGGGCTGATGAAACGGCCGAGTCACTGTTCAGCGAAATGGATGCGCTGGTTGAAGCAGGCGTGATGTCCAAGTAACTCGCAGCTCAAAGAGCGTGGCACCGGTAGCCGGTGCCATGGCTAGCTCAATAGGAGGATTTTGAGTCAATGAACAACGTCGAACGCTTCAGAAGATCGGCAGTACTGTTTCCAGCTTTCTTGCTGATATTGACCACGATCTATCTGGCGGAAGCCTTAAGCATACGCTCGCAGTTTGGTGGTGACACCATCGTGGGGCCGCGCTTCATGCCAATTCTGATGGCCTTCATCATGTATGTAGCGCTGGTTGTTGTAATAGTAGGGGAGTGGCGCAAAGAAGCAGAGGCGACCACTGGTGGCTCTTTGCTAAGGCCATTGCTGATTGTAGTGGCGACAGGTATCTACATCGGTGTGTTTCGTCTCTTGGGGTACGTGCCAGCTACGCTGGGTTTCCTGGTAGCACTCTTTCTTATCTTTGACTTCGAGAAACATCGTCCCGCCTTCTTTATATTTTATGTGATCGCTGTTACAGCGCTCTTTTACGGACTATTTGCCGGTATTTTCGGGGTGCGTCTGCCTCCCATGTTAGGAGGATTCTAATGGAGACCTTTGTTAGTTTCCTGGGCGGTTTTGAAGCACTGCTGAGTTGGCAAGTGCTGGGCTTCATGATTGCCGGCTTCTTAATTGGTACCTTTTTCGGTGCGATGCCTGGTCTTACCTCAGTGCTGGCGATCGCCTTGCTATTACCCATTACTTACACTATTGACGTTGTTCCCGCGCTGGTCATGTGTGCATCTATCTTTATGGCGGGTATGTACTCCGGCAGCATAACGGCCACGACGATCAATATTCCCGGCGCCCCCTCTTCAATGATGACCGCTGTGGAAGGCAATGCCTTGATGTTAAAAGGGCATGGTGCCAATGCGCTAGGCCATGCGGCGCTAGGCTCAATGATTGGTGGCTCAATCGGTGCCTTATTGCTTATGGCGTTCATGCCGATCGCAGGTGAGCTGGCGCTTTTGATTCGCACCCCCGGCAAGTTCTCACTTGTACTCTTTGCCCTAGTGGTGATCATCATTGTCGACAAGGGAGCCATTGCTAAGGGCATTGTCGCTACGACGCTGGGTATTATGCTGGCCACCGTGGGGATTGATGTGCTCCAGCCGATTCCACGCTTTGAGTTTGGCACTGAACTGCTGGTCGAAGGTATCGGTTTAATGCCGGTGGTCATCGGTGCGTTTGCGGTCAGTGAGCTACTGGTACAGGCGCAGAATTGGAACCTCTCTTTAGAGGGGTCTCTGAAGCGGGCGAAAGGCTTAAAAATTCGTCGACGCGATTTTATTCCCCCTTGGTCTGAAATTCGTGAGGTGGGGTTCTTTACCTATATTAAGAGTGCTTTCATTGGCTATGCCATTGGTATTTTGCCCGGCGCGGGTGGCTCAATGGCGGCTTTCGTGGCCTATGCTGATGCCAAGCGCAGTTCGAAGAAGCCTGAAGAGTATGGCAATGGCAGCCGTGAAGGTATTGCAGCGGCTGAATCGGCAAATAACTCCATGTGCGGCGGTGCTTTTGTGCCGATGCTGATGTTCGGGATCCCGGGCGACCCTACCACGGCTATTGTACTTGGTGTTTTGGTTATCAATGGCTTACAGCCAGGGCCACGTCTCATTGAGCAGCAGGCTGATCTAATAGCGCCCATGTTTGCCTCTTTGTTTGTAAGCGCCTTGATCCTCATCCCGCTGACGCTGTTCCTGTTCGGGCCATACTTTATTCGCATCGTCTCAATCTCCCGTGGTCTGCTCTACAGCGCCATCGCCGTGGTAGCGCTCGTTGGAAGTTATGTGGCGACCTACTCAATTTTTCAGATGTTTTTAGCTCTATTGTTTGGTGTGTTGGCTTTCTTCCTGCGCAAACATAACTACTCGGTAGTGGCCATGTTGCTAGGCTTCATCTTGGGGCCGGATCTGGAGCAGTATTTGCGACGCTCCTTATCGTTCAATGACGGTAACCCGATAGTCTTTCTGACGAGTTTGGACAGCCTTGCTTTTCTGGCATTAACCGTTGTTTTCGCCTATCTGATTCTGCGCAAGAAGCCGAAACTTGATGCCATTCCGTGATCTTAATAAACATTTGTACACAACAAGATTGGATTCTGTTACTCGCTATGCGCCTCCAGTGCTGTTCATCATGAGCGGCTGGGGGCGCTCTTCTCTGCCATTAGGATGCCAACATGACAACAAAAACTCGCCCACTACCGCGTACCGGGGGAAAAGTACTGGTTGACCAACTCCTGATCCACGGGGCTGATAGTGGCTACTGTGTGCCCGGAGAGAGCTATCTGGAAGTGCTCGATGCGCTTTTTGATCAGCGTGAGCATTTCACCCTCTATAACGCCCGGCATGAGGCCGGGGCAGCGAACATGGCCGAGGCCTATGGCAAGCTGACAGGGCGCCCCGGTATATGCTTGGTGACACGCGGGCCTGGCGCTTGCCATGCCGCTATTGGCGTTCATATTGCCCAGCAGGATTCGACGCCAATGATCCTGCTAATAGGTCAGGTCGACCGTGGCTCGATGGATCGGGAAGCATTCCAGGAAATTGACTATCGGGTGATGTTCGGCGGTGTGGCCAAGTGGGTGGCACAGATAGAGGATGCTCACCGAATTCCCGAATACATGGCGCGCGCCTTCCGGGTAGCGACGTCAGGCCGCCCAGGCCCGGTGGTGCTGGCCCTACCTGAGGATATGCTAACCGATATCGTCGAAGTCGAAGACGCTGTTCCCTACACGCCGTCAAGGCCGGGCGTTGCCGTGGAGGAAATCGAGAAAATCGCTGCCCTGGTCTCCCGTGCCGAACGTCCGTTAATGCTGGTAGGCGGGTCGGGCTGGACGGATGAGTCCTGTGGGCAGATACGCACCTTCGCTGAAACTAACGGTATTCCAGTGGCCTGCTCGTTTCGACGTCAGGATCTTTTGGACAACGCCTCAGACTGCTATGTGGGCGATTTCGGTACCGCTGTGGTGCCTTCATTGATTAAACGTCTTGCCGAGGCTGACCTACTGTTGGTCGTCGGAGCCCGGCTCGGCGAGATGACTACCCGAACGTATACTACGCTGGCTTCTCCTACCCCTAGCCAGACACTGATACACGTACACATCGACCCGGATGAGATAGGCCGTGTGTTTAGCCCGGCGCTGGGCGTTGTTTCGGCCCCTGATAAGCTGGCTGCAGCGTTAGCCACTCACGACTGGGGGCAGCTCAGCCGCTGGAGTGAGTGGTGCAAAACGTTGCGAGATGAGTATCTTGCCGATATTTTGCCTCCGTCACACGATTACCCGCTCGATATGGGCGCGGCAATGCATGCGTTGCGCGATAGCCTGCCGAAGGAGTGTATCGTCACGCTAGACGCTGGAAACCATACCGGGTGGGCGCAGCGTTTTTTGGCCTATCAGAGGCCTGGTCGGATCATCGGCTCAACCTGCGGGGCGATGGGGTATTCAGTACCTGCCGCCGTGGCGGCCTCTTTACGTGAACCCGATAAGTGTGTGCTGGCGTTTGTCGGCGATGGTGGTTTTATGATGAGCGGTATTGAGATTGCCACCGCCGTACAGCATGGTGGCCGGCCCATCGTGCTGCTATTCAACAACGGTACTTACGGCACGATTCGCATGCACCAGGAGCGTGAGCACCCCAGCCGTGTCTCGGGAACCGACCTGGTGAATCCCGATTTCGGCCAATTGGCAGCAGGGCTTGGCGCGCATTTCGAACGTGTTATCGATACGGCTGGTTTCAAGCCCGCTCTGGAGCGGGCCATGGCCTCGGGTCGCCCTGCCGTGATCGAGCTTGTCACTGACCCGGAACGTATTTCAACACGCACTACCGTCACAGCACTGCGTTCAGCTAAAGCTCGTTCATAAAGGAACCACTTCATGAAGAGACCCGCTAATCAAGAAATCAGTCTTTAAAGAAGGGGGCGGGGACAACAATCTTGTTTTCCTGGCTAATTAGATAACCCGCCTCGGCACTTTTCTTGAGATAGGCGGCCCACTCTGGGTCACTCTGCATGGCGGCGCGCCGCTGGCTACGGTCAGCGGCATCTTTAAACACCCAGATATGCACATAGGAATTCACATTGCCGGTTTCTACCGGTCCATATAGCAGAGGTTCGCCAAGGTGACGTTTTTGGATGGCCCAGCCATGCTTTTCGTAGAGCGCCATCTGTTTCTTCAACGTGCCAGGTGTGCAGGTATAGGTACGGTGGTCATACAGCATGGTGATACTCCTTGATGATTACTCTATTAAGGGCTGCGGGTTATCCACCCAAGGTGGCGCTATGCAAGTAAAGAACCTTGTGTGATCTCGCCGGTATGAGGGTTGTGTTAAGTCTTATCGCCTTTGGATTCCTCTATGAACCACATGTTGTATTACATCATACAAGTCTGCAACAAAAAGCATGCACCGATTGCGCCATAAGCAAGGGGGGGTAAGGTATGTGAGACCGTAATGTTGATGAGCTGATTTTATCAAAGTGCTACTGTAACTTTGGTTTAGATTTCGTTAGTTATGCTTGCTTGGCACAATAACCAGACCTACCTTTTTTCTTGTATGATGTGTTATATCTGGTATGAAAAAATATTTGTTATTACTCGTGATGGCATTAAAAATAGAAAACAGGCTGCCTGGGGTCATTCAGAAGCCGTTTATTGGCACTTCCAAGATCTAGGTTGTACGATATAATACAACTTGGATATTAATGAAGGATAGCTTCCATGGTCAAAACCAGCGCAACGGCATCTGCCCTAAAACCGCTTCAAATAAGTAAAGTGACACAGCAGGGAAGCTTGTCCGTGCACGTGGCCGACCAGTTGGAAGCGTTGATCACCCAGGGGAAAGTAGGTGTGGGAGAAAAACTGCCCACTGAGAACAGTCTTTGTGACTCCTTTGGCGTTAGCCGCACAGTCATACGTGAGGCCATCACACACCTTAAATCCCTGGGGCTTGTTGAGACCCGACGTGGTGTAGGCACTTCGGTGCTGCGCTCTTCTACGGTAGAGGCGCGGCCTGCAGAGCGCATAAACCCGACCACCGTGGAAGATATCTTGCACCTGCTGGAACTGCGGCTAACCTTAGAGCCAGCGGCAGCTGAACTGGCTGCCTTGCGCCATGATGATGAAGATCGTCAACGGCTCGAAGCGCAGCACCTTGCTTTTAGCAATGCGTATGCTGCAAAAAACCAAGCTCGTGAAGAGGATTATTTGTTTCACTTTGCTATTGCCACGGCGACCAAAAATCCTTTCTTTCAATCTTTCTACAAGCAGTGGAGCCAGAGCGTGATTCCCCGCGCCAAGCTGCTGAGTATTGATATTAACCCGATCTCCTCAGAGCGCTATTTAGAGCGAGTTCAGGAAGAGCACGCCTACATTCTCGAAGCTATTCTTTCTCGTGATGCTCAAGCAGCTCGCGAAACCATGTACCAGCACCTTAATCGGGCGCGCAATACATACGCCCAGTATCGCGACCAGTGATACCACTGACCCATATAAGGAGCAACATATGACGATTCGAGGCGAAATGCTGATAGGTCAACAATCAGTGACCGGCACCCAAGCCAATATTCAAGCTGTTAACCCAGCCACCGGTGAAAAACTAGAGCCTGTCTATACTGGCGGCAGTCGAGCCCATGTTGAACAAGCCTGCGAGCTGGCTGAAACGGCCTATGCCATCTACCGCGAAACGTCTCTCGAAGAGCGCGCTACGTTTTTAGAAACCATCGCCAGTGAAATAGAAGCGATCGGTAGTGAGCTGATTGAGCGTGCCATGGCTGAAACGGGCCTGCCCCAGGCACGCATCGAGGGTGAGCGAGGCAGAACCTGCGGGCAACTGCGACTGTTCGCTTCAGTAGTGCGTGCCGGTGAATGGCTTGATATACGCATCGACCCGGCCATGCCGGATCGCCAACCGCTGCCGCGTGCTGACCTGCGTCAGCGTCATATCGCCCTGGGGCCTGTCGCTGTCTTCGGTGCCAGCAATTTTCCGCTAGCATTTTCGGTTGCGGGGGGGGATACCGCTTCGGCCCTAGCGGCTGGTTGTCCTGTCGTGGTTAAAGGCCACTCAGCGCATCCAGGTACTTCTGAGCTGGTAGGGCAAGCGATTCAAAAAGCCGTAAAAGCCTGCAATTTACCGGAAGGCGTTTTCTCGCTGCTGTTTGGTGCCGGTAACGAAATTGGCCAGGCGCTGGTGGATGATCCGCGTATTCAAGCGGTTGGTTTCACCGGCTCGCGCAGTGGCGGTATGGCGCTGATGAAAACGGCGCAAGCAAGGCCTCAGCCGATCCCAGTCTACGCTGAGATGAGCAGTATTAACCCTGTGTTCTTGCTACCAGCGGCACTTAAAGCGCGCGGTAAAGCACTGGGCGAAGCCTTTGTTGGCTCACTCAATATGGGCGCGGGCCAGTTCTGCACCAATCCTGGCTTGGTCATTGCGGAAAAAGGTCCTGAGTTGGATGCCTTTATTGAGGCAGCGCGAGGCGCCGTGGAAGCCAGCGGCGCGCAGACAATGCTGACGCCGGGTATCCACCGCGCCTATCAAGAGGGCGTGACCAGTCTGAGCGGCGCAGCCAAAGTGCGCGAAATCGCCCGTGGCCAAACCGGCAGCGACTACCAGTGCCAGACAGGCCTGTTTGCTGCCTCAGCGAGCGATTTCCTTGCATCAAAAGCGCTGCAAGCGGAAGTGTTCGGCGCCACCTCGCTGGTTGTTGAGTGCGAAGACGCGTCGGAAGTAAAACGTGTTGCTGAACAGCTGGAAGGCCAGCTCACCGCCACACTGCATATGGACGACGCCGATTTGGATGCCGCTAAAGCGCTGCTGCCTACGCTTGAGCGCAAGGCAGGGCGTATTCTCGCCAATGGTTGGCCCACGGGTGTCGAGGTGTGCCATGCCATGGTGCACGGTGGCCCGTTCCCGGCCACTTCTGATTCGCGCTCGACCTCCGTCGGTTCGGCGGCCATTCACCGCTTCTTACGTCCGGTTTGTTACCAGTCCCTGCCAGAAGGCTTACTGCCCGATGCGCTGAAAGAGGGCAACCCGCTGAAGGTGTCGCGGTTAGTTGACGGCAAACGCGAGCTGTAATTAACGGGGGGTTACCAGCCCCCTTCAGCGATATCAGAAGGGCCGCTTTAATCCTAACTTGCCGCCTCAATAAACCCTTTGGCTCTGGGATCTTGTATATAGGCTACATTAAGCCGGAGCCAGGGCGTTGGCTGGTGATCGGCGAAAAACAGATGCCCCGGCGATAGCGTGATTTCCCACCGGTTAGCCAGTTCACTCAGGGTTTCAGGGGCGATGGCTACCGGTGGTTTTGCCCACACAAACATCCCACCAGCCGGTTGGGTATACACCTCCCAGCCGGCATTTTTCAGCATCGTTAGTGCCATTGCCATTTGATTGGCGAGCTTGATGCGCAGCCGTTCGGTAAGCTTCCGGTAGCTGCCGTTTTGCAGCAGGGTGGTGACCACTTGCTCGGCAAACCGCGAAGCGGAGATGCTGGTCAACATCTTGATATCCACAAGGCGCTGCACCCAAGCCACGGGGGCGGCGACAAAGCCTACTCGCAGTGAAGAGGAGAGGCTTTTCGAAAAGCTGCCCAGGTAGAACACCCGGCTCAAACCGTCTAGCGCTGCCAAGCGGGTGGTGGGGGTGTGCTGAAAATCCGCGTAGATATCGTCTTCAATAATCTGAAAATCGTGTTGCTCGGCGAGCTGTAACACTCGGTGCGCCACCGCCGGGGTGAGCGTGCTGCCCGTGGGGTTGTGAAAAACGCTGTTAATGTAGAACAGCTTTGGGCGGTGCTCGGCCAACAACACCTCCAAGCGCTCGATATCAGGCCCATCGGCTAATCGCGGCACGCCAATCACGCGGATTCGCTGTAAGTGCAGCAGGCCGAACAGATTGTAATAGCCCGGTGATTCCACGAAGACCACATCGCCAGGCTCAAGAAGCATCCGCACCAGTAGATCCAGCGAATGGCTGCCGCCACCGGTCATCACGATCTGCTGGGCGTCCGCAGTAATCGCCATTGGGCGCAGGCGTTCCTGGATTAAACCGCGTAAATCCTGCGGCCCTTGAGGGGTACTGTACTCGAAAATTCCCGAACGGCTTTTACGTGCCACTTGGCGAATGGCGTGAGTTAGGTCATCGCCTTCGCGCCAATCACTGGGCAGCCAGCCGCAGCCCAGCTTGAGCGCGTGCTCGTTTGCACTGAAAAGCCCCCATAGCCCGTTGGTGACCTCTTCCAATCCACTTGTAGCTGCGGGTTGTGATACCAGTGCTACCGCGCTATCCGCCACATAAAAACCTGAACCGGGTCGTGAACGCACTAAGCCGGAAGCGACAAGCCGTTCGTAGGCTTCAATCACCGCATTACGGCTGATGTGGTGGGTGGCGGCTAAGCGACGAATAGAGGGTAAACGACGGCCACCACCGGCACCGTGAGTTGCAATCCAAGCGCGAATACCCGCTTCGAGCTGCTGGGCGATGGGCGTTGTGGCGTGCCGATTAACCTCTAGTTTCATAACGTTCCCTATGGCTTTCAACTGTTCGCTAAAAGGGCGGAACAGTGTCTGGAAAGTGGGGGTTAAGTGTACCTTACCGCTGCGCAGTAAGCGTGGGAGGGTAGCGGTTCAGCGCCATCGCCTCTGGTTATCTGCCTGCTGAGGACAGGTTTCCGCGAGGGCGCTGTAAACCCATCCATGGGCGCTACTTTTGACATCCCTGTCAAAAGACCCTCGCTTCAACCTGCCCTCGCACTTGTGATTATTGAGACACAACTATGAATTTAGCTATCAATAAAAGGAGCGCAGCCTGCCTGGCGTTTGCGCTATGTACGATTACCACGGCGGTTAATTTACAGGCCCCTCTTTACGATGCGCTGGCGGCGCGGGATGGTTTGGGCGTTGGCGCCACCAGCATCGCCTTTGCCTGCTATGTGGTGGGTATTGTGCCGGTACTGCTGGGTTTAAATGGCTTGGCTGACCGGGTAGGGCGCAAGCCACTAATCATTGCCGCGCTGCTGTTATGTCTCCTGGCGACCGGGATTACCCTAATAGCGCCCGGTTTGTTGGCGCTAGGAGTTGCACGCTTTCTGCTGGGTATTAGTACGGGGTTAACGTCAGCGGTGGCGCCCGCTTATATGCAGATGCTGTTGGGTGGGCAGGATAACCGTGTGGCGACTACCTATGTGACGGCCAGTACCGCGCTCGGGTTTGGGTTAGGAGCAGCGGTGACTAGCCTGTTTGTTTTCCACACCCCAAATGTATCGCCACCCAGCCTGTGGATTTATTTGGCGACCGCTTCGTTGGCGCTGGTGGTGGTCACCACGCTTAAGGATCGTGCACCGAGCACCACTAAAAGTCCTATGCTGCGTTTGCCCAGCTATCCCCAAGGGGCTATCTCCTATGGGGTGGCGATTTTGTTGGCCTGGGCGTTGGTGGGGCTAGTGATTGCGATTCTGCCTTCGGCATTAAGCCAACACGGTTTATCCGCCTGGAGTGGCTTCGCCACCTTCGGTATCTGCAGCTGCGGGGTGCTGTTTCAGCCCTGGGCGAGAAGACTTGCGCCGCGCAGCGCTACCCAACTGGGGCTGGTGATTTTGCCGATTGCCTACGGGTTGATCGCCTTGGGAGCGGTTCAAGGTTATCTTGCGGCGGTACTGCTGGGCACGGTAGCAGCCAGTAGCGCCTGCTATGGGTTTATCTACCTGGGGGGATTAAGCGGCGTGTTGGCGATTGCGAATACCTCGGCTAGTCAACAAGCCACCCAAGCCAGCGCGGGCTATTTCCTGATGGCCTATCTGGGCTTCAGTATCCCGGTGATCACTACTGGGGTACTCATTGATGCCGTAGGGCATACCTTGGCGTTAACGCTATTTGGCCTTGCGCTACTGGTGGGCGTGATCGCCACGCTAGTTCTATTGCGCAAGGCTCGGTAACTTGGACAGCTGATCTATGGTTGCTTCTCTACCAATAGACCACAGGAGGGCGCTGCCCAGCGGGTGTTGGCAGTAAACACCACATCACACACCACGGGAGAGTAGTAGCGGCGCACCTCGTCATCGACGCGTGCCCTGAGTAAATCCTGGGTGGAGACCGAAACATCGGATGCGTCGGGTAGTACCACATGCACTATCACATATAGCAGGCGCCCAGGGCGAACCATGCGCACCCGCACCTCTTGGGTGTCGGTATCCGCCAGGGCACTCGCCACGGCTTGGCGAACGGGCACCGCGATAGCCTCTTCCGGGGTTCTGTTGAGCAGCTCCTTCAAGGCTTGGGAGGCCATCCGCACCGGCACGCCTAAACACAGCAACACCACCGCAATGACCAACACCGAATCCACGTAGGGCAGAATTGTCTGCCAGCCTAGGCGCTCAAACAGCATCACCAGGCAGAAAGCGGCTAGCACGGCGGCAGAGATAACGCTGTTGACTAGCCAGTTGAGTTTGTCTGCCGCCACCAGTGGGCTGCTTACGTGGCGCTGGCTGCGGTGCATCACCCAAGCGGTGAGTGAACAAGCCGCGGTGGCGAATAGCGCGTACAGCACCGCCAAGCCTGCCGCGATCTCACGGCCGCCGGTGAGTAGGGCGGCAATGGCGTCGACCAAGGCAAAAATAGACACGCCTAAAATAAGCAGCCCTTTGCACAGATTTACTAGCGACTCAAAGTAGCTATAGCCGAACGGATAGGATTCGCTATCGGGGCGGCTGGCTAACTTGCTCACCTTGATCGTCACCAGGGCAACACTGAAATAGATCAGATTAAACAGCCCATCCAGTAGGATCGCCTGGGAGTTGGAGGCTAACGTAGCAATAATGCCTGCACAGCCAATTAACAGCGCCATAAAAGCGGAGAACGCTAGAGTGCTTGATTCTGTCTTCACGAAGGTTTCTTCCAGTGTACATAGTCAAAATAGCCAATAAGCATAGCAACTTTGTTGGTCACAACGTCAGTGGCTTATTGAATGCTGGCTGCCTGTTTGATGAGTCTTCGGCCCTATTTTGTAAGAGATCTCTTACAAGCGTGTAAGACATTGACGCTTCGTGCCCTCAAGGGGTTGCCCTCTGCCCCTGGCTCGCTATCCTGACTGCCTCTCATTAGCAGTTGATGATCCAAGGAGCGGAGCGATGGCGGACAAAACGGGCCTACAGTTTACCCTGACCCTACCCGGGGCCGATGACACCGCCGTGGTGCGCTTTACCCATCGTGAGGCTCTCTCTGAGCCGTTTTCGCTCTCGGTTGAGTTTGCCAGCCGCACCCACAATCTGTCGCCCAGCGACTGCTTGGATCAAAACGCCACCCTGACCATTTGGCAGGACGGCGAGCCGCTACGTCGTGTCCATGGGATGATTTCAGAGCTACACCGCGGCGATCGTGGTCATCGGCGCAGCTTTTATCGGGTGGAGATTCGCCCCGCGCTGTGGCGGTTATCGCTGCGCCATAATTCGCGTATCTTTCAGGACACCTCACCTTTTGACGCCATCACCACCCTCGCTAACGAGCGCAGCCTCACCGATATCGGCTTTGCCACCACCCGTACGCCCCTTGATCGGGAGTTTCTGGTTCAGTACCGGGAGACCGACCTAGCCTTTATTGAGCGTTTAGCCGCCGAAGAGGGCTGCTTCTATTTCCATGAGTTTGAGAACACTGAAGGCGGCAAACACCAGCTGGTGTTTGCCGATGCCACCGTGGTGCTGCCCAGCGTGGGCGAGCGTACCTACCACGGCCGCGCCGGCGGTACACCGCCCCGACGCCATGTGCGTAAGTTGCGTCAGGCCAACCGGGTGCGCCCCGCCTCGGCCATGCTCAAGGACTACACCTTTAAAAACCCGCCCTACGCGCAGATCCACGAGCGCCTCGCGCCAGGATTGGGCGAGCATGCCCAGCGGGAGGATTACGAGCACTTTGATTACCCCGGCCGCTATAAGAAGGACGCTTCCGGCAAGCCCTTTACCCGCCACCGCTTAGAGTCCCTGCGCGCTGACGCCACCACCGCCGAGGCCGAGAGTGACCTGCCCGAACTCGCCCCGGGCATCTGCTTTACCCTCACCGACCACGATATCGATAGCCTTAACCGTGCCTGGCAGGTGGTCTCAGTCGTACACCACGGCGAGCAGCCCCAGGCGCTGGAAGAGGACGGTATGGCCCGGGGAAATAACGGGAGCAGTGCCCAGTCAGGCGAGCTGATGACCCGCTACCACAATGACGTGGTGATCATGCCCCGGGATCAGACCTTTCGTCCGGTGCCCAACCCTAAACCTCGCGTTGACGGTCCCCAGGTGGCCTTTGTGGTCGGCCCCGAAGGCGAAGAGATCTACTGCGACGAGCACGGCCGGGTCAAGGTGCAGTTTCCCTGGGATCGTTATGCCGAGCCCAACGAGACCGCCAGCTGTTGGGTACGGGTGGCTCAGGGTTGGGCAGGCGGTGGCTACGGCAGTATGGCGATCCCCCGGATCGGCCACGAGGTCATTGTCTCGTTTTTAGAGGGCGACCCCGATCAGCCGCTGGTCACCGGGCGCACCTACCACGCGGTGAATACCCCGCCCTATCCACTGCCGGCCAACAAGACCCGCACGGTGATCCGCACCCAGAGCCATAAGTCGGAAGGCTTTAACGAACTGCGCTTTGAGGATGCCACTGGCGAGGAGCAGATCTGGCTCCACGCTCAGAAAGACCTGGAGCTGCTCACCCTTAATGACCGCACCGAGGAGATCAAACGCGATAGCCATCTCAAAGTGCACAATGACCGTATCAGCGAGATCGACAACGACGAGCACCACACGGTGCACCGCCACCGCTTTGAGCACACCGAAGGCGCCCAACATTTAAATGTTGAAGGCACTATGCATATGCGTGCCGGGCAGGCCTGGCTAAGCGAAAGTGGCCGGGAACTGCATATCAAGTCGGGCCAAAAAGCGGTACTCGAAGCCGGTAGCGAAATCACCCTCAAGGTAGGCGGCAGCTTTATCAAGCTCGACGCCAGCGGTATCACCATCGTTGGCCCCCAGGTCAAGATCAACGCCGGTGGCAGCCCCGGCAATGGCACTGGGCAAGCCGCCGAGCCGCCCAAACTGCCACCGGTGTTAGAAGGTAAAGATCATGACCGGGCAGAAGCGATAGGGCATTCGCCGTTGCTAAGTAGTGATATTGAGCCAGCTACGCAATACGCCGCGCTGTTGCAAGAAAGTGCGTTATGCCCACTGTGCTCCCCTCGTAAGGAGGCGAAGTAACCATGGCCACTGTTAATCAGCCTACCCACTTGCTCAACGCCACAAGTTGGCAATGGCCGCGTAACCGAAACGTTTTTCTTATATTAGATGGCGTAAGGGTCAAAAAAATCGCACAGCGCTTATATACCTGGTCAGACGGCAACCTAAACGCTGAATTACTTTATGCAGGCACGCCCTTGTCATCATTGAATGACATTTCACCATGGCTAATCCAGCTTTCGGGGCCCCAGGATTTGGTATTGAAAAGCTATCTGGCTCAAGGAACGCTGCCTGAGTGGGGCTATTTAATCGAAAGTGACGCCTCTCTAACCGACGTGGCAAAACACTACCGCCAACTATTGGTCGTGTTACACCCCTTGGGAACACCCATGATGCTAAGAGTGGCTGACCCCGCTGTTATTGCCGCCATGCTGCCGAATAATAGCTCAACGGCCACGGCCCCATGGGGGCCCATACAGCAATTACATTTGCCGGATGCAGTGAAGAGCGCGTGGCAGCATCCAGAGCCCGGGCACTCCGCCACGGCACCGCTAATGATTGATGTTAGCGGCTATCAATTGAGCGAAGAGCAGCACCAACGATTGCAGGTCTGCAATAGACGCCGCGACATTCGCCACCTGATGACATTTGTAGAACAGCTTCATGACGGATGGCCATGTGTCGACTCAGCCCTACAGCGTTTTCGGTTACTCGCGTTATTAGTCGAAGATGCGCGTCATTACGGTTTCAACTCGCCTAAAGAGTGGGCACTGCTGTGCACCTTAATGGCTCGTTTGAACCTCACCTCCTGGGAGGCGCTAGAAAAGCATTCGATTTATCCATTGTTAATCGCCAGCAGCGATTCAGCCCTGCAGCGCCTAAAGCAAGCGCTAGCCACTACTTCACCAAAAACTGGGTCACCAAACACCGCCGCTGCGGCGATATAAGGAAGCTAACGATGTCTGCGTTTGAACGTCCCTCAGATGACCGTGACAATGCCGAATTTGCCGCCCACGAACTCTCTTCGCGGGATAGCGAAGAAGCCGCTACTTGCCCTCTCTTCACCGGCAAAGTGAGGCTGGTGCCGCTTCGTTACGGCATTGTAGAAGAGCTTGAACCAGAAAAAAGCATGCCTTACTCACTGACAGCTCGCCCGCTAGGGATACGCCTGCTGCGCAATGGCTTTCTCTATGTATTGGATGGTGAAAGCAACGAACTGCACGAGTACGAGTATCGCGATCAAGGGGACACCCTTAAGGGGCACAATGGCGGCAAGCTCGAGTACGAGACTGACCGCACGCTTTACGTCTGCTTTTCAGAGATCCAGTGGACGGGCGCAAAACGCGCCCAGGTGCAAGAAAGCGAAGAAGATCGCGATGCCTTTATGCAAGCGGTCAGTCTTGCCAGTGCCAATCCGGTTACCGGTGGAGGCAGGGATCTGATCACGACAGCCCAGGCAGAAGAGTGGGTGGCTGAATTTGCAGAAGACGTCGAGCTAGAGGTGCCGGAAGAAGGTTACGAGCATGAGGCGGAGCCTTATCTCTGGGAAAATGATCACTACTACCACAAAACGCGTTTAGGCAAGCTGCTCGCTCAGCATGAGGTGGAGGATCGTGACGAGTGCCTTTGCCTGATTGCGCGCGATGATATTGGCGTGATGCGTGATTTAGCGCAGTTCCAGGATGAAGTCGTGGGGTGGATAGAGCAGTGGGCCACTGAGAAGGAGGGGCATACCGAGCGGGATTACATGCTGGCCTGCTATATAGAGTCGCTCTCCCAACTGAACGAAGCGTCATTGGACGACATGCGCCAGATGTCCGATGATCCCGCCGTTCAGGCGATGTTGGATGAAGTTGCCGCGATGGAGGAGCCTCGGCAAAGCGAGGTTCGCCAGGAGCTGCTTGATTTTCTCAATCAGGAAAGTAATACCGGTAGATTGCCACAGTCCTACGACCCGGACTTACCCGAAGATCTTAAAGAGCGCCTTGACGACATCCGTGACGATGCGAGTCTCACTAATTCGCGCGCAATCTCTGATCGGCTGAATAGCGAAGTTCATCGCTACTACATTGAAGAGAGCCTTAGCGACAGCTTAGGAAGAGACTTTGTAGATCGCCACAGCGAGGCGCTGCTTTCGATGAAGCAGAAGCACAACGAGCGGCTCAAGGCTCTGCTAAAAGGCAGTAAAATCGGAGAGCGAGGCATTAATGACCTGATTGATCGGGGGCGCATGGATGACTTCCTCGCTGAACAGCGTCCCCGCCTGCAGCGCTGGAATGCTTTGCTCGATACTATCTCTGATGATCGTGCCGATATGCTGTGCAATACACGCTTCCATAACGCTGCCTGGTATTTTGATGCCCAGGTTGACGAACAGGTACATGAAGGCTTCAAAGCCCAGTACGGCTGCTTGAAAGATATCTGCCGCAACGATGAAGTAACGGAGCGGATAGCCGATTGGCTGGAGGGCGCGCCGTACTACGACCGACCGCTGTTCCATACGCTGCCGCTTGCTGACCAGAATGATTTCATCAGCCAGTACTCTACTATTGCTAATGCTGGCTACGGTACCTTGCTCAAACTGGATGATTTACGCAGTGAGCTTACGTCCCTAGAGGCGGGGCAGTTACCTGCCATTGATACACTGCCTGATAATACTCAGGTTATTGCCGATAGTGCTCATCAAACCTTGGGGCCCGCTATCTCGCGGGGAATCGCCCAGGTTATGGAAGAGTTTTATCAGGGTATCGACCGTCACTCGATGCCTGACATTGAGGAGCTATTCCGGCGCTTGCCCAAGGCTCTACCAGCGAGAATTCTGGATGCTGCTCAACGCACGGGTGCCACCTTTGTGGTGGCATCGCCTGAGGAGTTAGCGAATTTTCGTCGCACCGTGCAGCGTGTTTTGACGCTGCGTGAGGAGCTTGACATTATTCGCAAGCGCCGCAACGAGGTGAAAAAAACCGCCGGGCACCGCTCCCCTGAAGCTAAAGATCTGCTTAATGAATTCAAGCGCCTGCGCCATGAACTACAAACGGTGCATGAGCCCGCCCTTGCTAAAGCCATTAGCCCAATCGAAGAGCTTCCCGAGAACAGCATTCGTATCGCGGGGGCTAAACCCGGACGGATTGGTCTGACAGCGATATTTTCCGCCGCCCAGCAGGCTGAGGTGGGCAGGTTAATTAGCAATATACGTCAAGGGATTGCGGCAGCGCCGAGGGTCAATCTAGCTGGGGATGGGTTGGGGCTTTTGGTGTTTGCGGCTCAATTATCTACGTTTGGCGAGGCTTTAAGAGGTTTGTGGAGGCAGGTAAATACAGGGCAAGACGTTGAAGTGTTAGCTTTTGTTAATAGCCTGTCTGCGACTGGAAGTGCAGGCTTCCTCGCAGCTCAAGGAATTATGGATACAGCCCTCGGTGCTAGAACGAAAACGCTTGCCGGTGTCTTCAATCTGCCCGGTGCTCAAAGTGTGAGCTCTTCACTTGGAAGGTTACATGTTTTCCTTGGTGGTTTTACATACTTCTTTGGATCTTTTGCAGCGTATTCAAGTTTTTCTAACCGGCACGGAACATGGCAGGAAGCCGTCCGTAGCGGTAACCGTAGTGCTCAGAGTGCTGCCATGGCGAGCACAATAGGTGCGGGTGGCATGCTGGGCGCCAATATATATGGGTTAACCCATACACTACAAACAGGTTTCTCGGTGTTATTCCGAGGCGCTGAGTGGGCCGCGGCGGGTACACGCCTGGGGACGGTGTTTTGGCGCTTTAATCTCGCCGGGGGCTTGTTTAGCATACTTGAACTGGGAGGGAGCTGGCTGACTAACTATTACAGTATTAGTCGCCATGACGAATGGTTGCTTTCCACCCCCTGGAGCCAGGATGCCTCTAAAGCCGGTAATGATACGCTTGAAGCCTATCAGTTGCGGTTACAGGAGATCGCCCGGGCACCCAAAATCAATGTCACGATTGAAGAGGCTGACAGCTGGTGGAAGAGGAAAATAAGTGGGCCAATATCGGTCGATTTTAAACTCGCCTTGCCTATTAGTCTTCAAGACCTCACAGCACCCTTTGGCGGCAAGGCGCCGGTGCGCCTTTCCCTGGGGGCCTACCAGGTGCACCCTGAAGATGGTGGCCGAGATTATCGGCCTGAACGTTGGGTGACGGCTACCGATAAGATCGTGGAAAGCTTGTCCCTTGCGGATAAAGCGCCACTCGCGTTTGCCCTGCCTCAGCCCGAGCCGCTGAACTCAATATCCGCACGCCCCACCCATAATGTTTTTGCCGTTCGGCTGGAAGTGCTGGGCCGCGATGGCCAATACCAGGCTAACGATTACCATATTTACCTGTCGCCTGCTGGAGGCAGCGGAGATTACACGCCATCGGATGTTGCTATTCGTGGTCAAGAGGCCCCGTGGCAATACATCGACCCTCTTCTTTTTTAATTGATTTAAGGCACCCCTATGTCGGCCAAGCAACACCCAACGCCGCGCCCGGATATCCTCCAGCCCCACCGGGCTGGAGATGTCGAGCCCTTTCCAGGTGGCAAGGTTATCTACCTTTCCCCTGCTCCCTTGCCCACGGAAGCGGCGCCCTTGGATTTCAATCAGGCGATTGGGGAAGTAAACGATGCCTACTTGGATTTCGGCGGCAGCCTTCCCACGCCATTTACTTGGCAGTTTACGTTAGGCATACCTTTTATAGGGTTTTTAATGCTAGCTTTTCTTCTGCCCTTGATTGGAGGGGGGGCAATTGGGATATATGGAAAAGATGTAGATGCATTTTTTCTGGTTACTGGACTCGTATTTGATGAGGTGTTTTCTCAGGCCGTAGTGTTCTCGACATTGGTATTACTATTAGCCTTAGCGATTAAAGCCCACTATCACTTTAAGTTCCGTGAGGCTGTGCCTACGCGTTTTCATCGCCAGCGCCGTGAGGTGGCCTTTGCGCCGGGTGGCGGAAAACCGCCCATCATCGTGCCCTGGGAGAACGTGGCGGCCTGGGTGACCCAGGCGCAGGGGGTAACACAATACGGTGTGCAGCGTCAGTATGGCTTGGGGATAGGCTTTATCGAGCCTGAAACCGGGCAGCAGCACTTCCTGGAATTATCACAGCCGGGCATGCCATTGGCATTGGGGCTTTGGGAAGCGGTGCGGGCTTATATGGAGTACGAGGTCAATACTCGCGAAGAACTCCAAGACCCGCACGGCCTGTATCGCCCCGGTGATCCGCCCTACGAGGGCGTGCACACCTTCCATAATGCCCGGCGCCGGTTGCATCGCCGCTACCGCGAGGGCGAAATAGGCCTGTTCGCGGTCACCATGTGGTACTTGTGGCACATTCTCGACCTATGGACGATACCTTTTCATCTTGCCGAATTGGAGATAAACATCATCCAAAAAGCCGGTCAGAAGACCCTGCCTGCGAGCCTTGATGAGTGGTCGCAACCCTTGCCCGAAGAACAGTGGGCCAAGCCCAGCGAAGAGCTCATGCGCCTATCAAAAGAAGTCAGGCAACGTCATGCCCAGCAGCCAAACCGGCCGATCACGGCTATCTTTGCTGAGGTTTATGCAGAGGAAACGACAATTTCAGCCTGAGGAGTAGGCAGCACATAGACCCCCTTCTTTTTTAATTGTTTTAAGGCACCTCCTATGTCGGCCAAGCAACACCCAACGCCGCGTCCGGATATCCTTCAGCCCCACCGGGCTGGTGATGTTGAGTCATTTCCAGGTGGCAAGGTTATTTACCTGTCGCCAGTCCCCTTGCCTACGGGTGTAGCCCCCTTGGATTTCAACCAAGCTATTGGGTAAGTGAACGACGCTTATCTTGACTTTGGTGGAAGTCTCCCTACTCCATTTACATGGCAAGTAGTACTGGGAGGCCCTTTTATTAGTTTTTTAATGTTTGTTTTTGTTATTCCAATGTTGGGGGGAGGGCTAATGTGGTTCATTGGAAAGGATATTGCCCTATTTTATGTAGGGGTTGCCGGGCTTTTTAATGAAGCCTTTGCCAAGGCCTCTGTGATCTGCACCTTGATACTGATTCTCGCCTTGTTTATCAAAGCCCACTACCACTTTAAGTTCCGTGAGGCTGTCCCCACTCGTTTTCACCGCCAGCGCCGCGAGGTCGCCTTTGCACCGGGTGGCGGAAAACCGCCCATCATCGTGCCCTGGGAAAACGTGGCAGCCTGGGTGACCCAGGCGCAAGGGGTAACGCAATACGGTGTGCAGCGTCAGCATGGCTTGGGGATAGGCTTTATCGAGCCTGAAACAGGGCAGCAGCACTTCCTGGAATTATCACAGCCGGGCATGCCATTGGCATTGGGGCTTTGGGAAGCGGTACGGGCTTATATGGAGTACGAGGTCAATACTCGCGAGGAACTCCAAGACCCGCACGGCCTGTATCGCCCCGGCGATCCGCCCTACGAGGGTGTGCATACCTTCCACAATGCCCGGCGCCGGTTGCACCGCCGCTACCGCGAAGGCGAAATAGGCATGTTCAAGGTCACGATGTGGTACCTGTGGCACATTATCGACCTATGGACGATTCCTTTTCATCTGGCGGAATGGGAAATACGCGTTATCCAAAAGGCCGGACAGAAGACGCTACCGGCGAGTCTTGATGAATGGTCGCAACCCCTGCCCGAAGAACAGTGGGCAAAGCCCAGTGAAGAGCTCACGCGCTTATCAAAAGAAGTCAAACAGCGCCATGCGCAACACCAAACCGGCCGATCACGGCTATCTTCGCCGAGGTTTATGCAGAGGAAACGCTACTCTCAGCCTGAAGAACCGAGAGTGGGTGCGCAACCAGGTCGCTTAGCGATAGTGTATCAATAACCCAGTATTGGAGAGTACAGCATTGAGTGAAAAAGAAGCCTGCACAAAAGAAGAGAAAGCCTTAGTTGAAAACATTGATTTCGAGTGTCCCTCATGCAGCTCTTGTTTCTGCGAAGATTCACCATGGATTGCCGACCTTTTGAAAGCCAATAAGGCTACTTGCCCAAATTGTGAAGGTGAGTTGCTGATTGGGACTGAAGACAAGGATCGCCTAGCGAGTGTTATGAAGAAAAGAGAGCGATTCGGGAAGGCGATGGTTGTTTTTATGCTGCTCTACACCCTCGGGGGACTAATCGTGTCTCTCTACTTTGGCGGACTTGGGTTTATTCTTTATATGCCCGTCGGGCTGGGGATTTTTGGTTTACTGAAGGCGCTCGTTGATAACCAGGCTGATTTGACAATTGGTCTGAATAAAGCCTGATGATGGTAATTTTGTCTATTTGGTAGAGGGTTGATCAGGATATTAGAAGTGTGGCTGGGTTTTGGAGTCAGTTTCTTAACCTATACCATATTTTAAAAAGAAGTGGTTGGATTTAAGGATGTGCTTTTACTGAGTTGTTGTTTTTGTATTTTTTGATGTTAATGTTTTCTCTCTTTTAATTTAGGACGTACTATGAATGGCCGTATGCAGGCGCAAGTCAGCGCTCTTCGAGAAATGAAAATTTCCTCATTTTCATTAAATGACAATCTTTTTTGCCTTTTAAACTATTCGCCCAGTAATAGCCATACGGATTTAAAGCATCGGCTGCGGCATAACGTTCAGCAATCCTGCTTAAATGCCGAAGAGGCCAACATGATCGAGTCTGCTCTAGTGGACTCTGCTATGCGTTTGAAAGCAGAGGTGGCGTGGTTGCCAGGTGTTGGTTTTACCCAAGCCCTCCAAGCGGTTGAGGGGCAGCTTGATGAGGATTCGCTGAGCCCACCATTTGCTAGGTTTAACTCGTCGGTTCACAATTTAACAGCCGAAAGTATATTAAATCCTGATACGGTTAACAATGTATTATACGAGTGGCAGAAACTTAATAAATCTACCTTATTAGATAGTATTAACCAGCAGCGGCGTGCCGGGCACTTCAGTGAAGTGTCGATGATAGAGCTTGAATACGCCCTGGAATGGCATGCAAAGCGCATTGCTCATGCTGTAGTGAACGCCTTTGAACCGCACGGTGCTTCTGTGCTGGGCAGTGCCTTAATGGCAATAAGTAAAGATGAAAAAATTGATGTTGCTAACAATCAGTTAGCCGTTTTTTTATATGATACGTATCATGAAAATGTTGCTGGTTTGCTAGCAGAGTTAGAAGAAGGTCTTGAGTCTATATCTACTGAAATTTATCAAGCGGTTAGTTCAGAGAAAAGATTGTCCTATGAGGACACAATGTCGAATGAGCTAAGTGAGTCTGAAAAAGAGCTTTTTGAGTATGTCGCTACCGCTGAAAATAAAGCCCGTAACTGGGTGTCTATTGCTCAGCCATTAGTAGCATTTCATAACCGAGCGGGCAGTCGTTTTGTACCCCATGAGCATTTAATGTGGCTTGTTTCAGAGTGTTCTGCAAACCTTAGTTCATCAATCTGCACTTGTTTCAAAGAACTGAACGAGCGCTTGGTTAACCTGGCGTTAGAAGTCGCTCTGGATGCGCCTGATGCGTTGGGTCGCGCACGTTTGATACAAGAACTCTATGTGTATATGACTGCACCATTGACTAGCGATGAATATGAACCTAGCTCTATGCAAAGAGGGGGAGGGCGACAAGATTTCCTAAACGATATTAGACAACATGATGCTCGCCTTGAAAAAGCAGGCAGCCCCATGGCGCTTAGTAATAATTTCTTTAGTGAATTTATCGAATACCTGAAACAGAGCCCCTCCGAACAAGACCAATTGCAAGCGTGGCATACGCTTTTTATTATGGTAAACAGCCTTTTATTGGATCATGCAGAGTATGATCATGCTGCCTCTCAGCTGCTGTTGGTTGAACAGGCCTTTCCCTTAACCAGTGAGCCTGGGCGCCGCCTGAAGCAGTGGTGGTTAGCGTTTATTGAGGATGAAGTTATCAGCCTTCCGCCAGAGCAGGGTGGGCAGCCAATGCCTAAAACTTGCGCGGTTATTCAAGGTGAAACGTTGCTATGTCATCCTGACACTACTCAGCACTCTTCAACAACGACGCTACTCTCACGTTTTTCTTTTAAGAAAATATTAAAATGGTGCGGTATGGTAATCCCTTCAAAAAAATAACGATCGTCAAAAGTAGAGCTTCCGTCACCTAAGCGTAAGGAGATTCTGCATCAGGCAATCAGGTTTTCGATAGCCAGATGCAGTCGATTCTAAAGCAAGCTGAGATTGAGGTGTGTTTCAATAATGTTAAGAGCGGTTCTGGCCGTCCTTAACAGTGTTAAGCAACGTTATCACCCCTCAACCCACACCTCATCACCTTTAAATTCAACCTTCCAGGTACGTAGCTTAACGTCCTCATCCTCTAAACACTGGCCGTCTTCAAGACGGAAGTGCTGCTTGTAGATAGGCGAGGCGACGACCGCCGCACCTTTAAGGTCGCCAACGATGCCACGAGCGATCACGTTGGCGTTTGAGAAGGGGTCATGGTGGTCGAGAGCATAGAGTTCATCGCCCTTTCCTCGTAGCCCGGGCAAGTAGAAAATAGCTACCTGGGCGGGGCCTTCGGCGGTTTCCAGCCAGGCGGCGATGCCAGAGAACGCTACCAGATCATCTTTGGTACAAACTTTTTGCCACGCCGTGTTGTTTTGAGAAGCGTGGTTTTCAAAAGCCTCGCTATTGTGCACATCCGCCATATCCATCTCTTTTTTCAGTGCCGTTGCGGTCATGGGTTGCCTCGTTTTTATTCAGAATCAGTGTCGTTGTCAGTGTCAGGGCCCAGCGTCGCTTAAGCGGGGCGCAGCTGGCCGCGCTCGGAGGTCATAATGATTGACGGATCCGGGCGGTCGTCGTTGACGAAGCTGCGGAAGCGCTTGAGCTTCTCCGGGTCGCTGATAGCGTCGGCCCATTCACACTGGTAGGTATCCACCACGGTTTGCATCTGGCGCTCTAGCTCGTCGTTGATGCCTAAGCTGTCTTCCAGAATCACCTCTTTGAGGTACTCCAGGCCGCCGTCGAGGTTTTCGCGCCACACCGAAGTGCGTTGCAAACGGTCGGCAGTGCGCACGTAAAACATCAAGAAGCGGTCAATGGTGCGGTAGAGCTGCTCGTCGTCCAGGTCGGTGGCAAACAGTTCAGCGTGGCGGGGGCGCATGCCGCCGTTACCGCAAACGTAGAGGTTCCAGCCGTTTTCGGTAGCGATAATACCGATGTCTTTGCTCTGGGCTTCGGCGCACTCGCGGGTGCAGCCGGAAACGCCAAACTTGATCTTGTGGGGTGAGCGCAGGCCCTTGTAGCGGTTCTCTAACTGAATCGCCATGCCGACGCTATCCTGCACGCCGTAGCGGCACCAGGTGCTGCCTACGCAGGATTTCACCGTGCGCAGCGATTTACCGTAGGCGTGTCCGGTCTCGAAGCCTGCGGCAATCAGCTCGCCCCAGATATCCGGCAGGTCTTCCAGGCGGGCGCCGAACAGATCGATACGCTGGCCGCCGGTGACCTTGGAGTAGAGGCTGTATTTTTTGGCCACTTCACCCAGCACGATGAGTTTGTCCGGGGTAATCTCGCCACCGGCAACACGCGGCACTACTGAGTAGGTGCCGTTTTTCTGCATGTTGGCCATAAAGGTGTCGTTGGTGTCCTGCAGGGGAATATGCGCCGCGTCGGTGATCGGCTCGTTAAAGCAGGAGGCCAGAATTGATGCCACGGCGGGTTTGCAGATATCGCAGCCCAGGCGGTGGGTGTCGGCGTTGCCGTGTTTTTCAATCAAGTCAGTGAAGGTTTTAATACCTTCAACGCGCACAATATCGTAAAGCTCCTGGCGGGTATGGGCGAAGTGTTCGCAAATCGATTTATCGACTTCGACGCCGCGAGCTTCCAACTCGTGATCAACCACGCTTTTGAGCAGCGCTGTGCAGCCGCCACAGCCGGTACTGGCTTTGGTGGCCGCTTTGACACCGCCTAGATCTACTGCGCCAGCGTCAATAGTGGCGCAAATATCACCTTTAGTGACGTTGTGACAAGAGCAGATGGAGGCGGTTTCCGGCAGCGCACCGGGGCCGAGAGTGGGCGTGGCGCCGCTGCTTTGGGGCAGAATCAATGAGGCGGGCTCGTCGGGCAACTCAATGCCGTTGGAGTAGTACTGCAGCAGCGTGTCGTAAACGCTGTTATTGCCCACCAGCATGGCGCCGAGCAGCTTTTTACCGTCGCTGGAGACCACCAGTTTGCGGTACTCCTGCTTGATGGGGTCTAGGTAGCGGAACATGCGAGCGCTGGGGTTTTGGTTGCCGTGGGCATCACCAATCGAGCCCACATCCACGCCCAGCAGTTTGAGCTTGGTGCTCATATCCGCACCGCCAAACTGGGTGTCGCCTTCAGTTAGCGTCGAAAACGCCGCCTTGGCCATTTGATAACCGGGGGCGACTAAGCCAAAAATGCTCTGATTCCACAGCGCCACTTCACCAATTGCGAGAATGGCCGGGTCGCTGGTGAGGCACTGGTTATCCACCACCACGCCGCCGCGTTCACCAATCTCCAGGCCGCAGTCACGGGCCAACTGGTCGCGGGGGCGGATGCCTGCTGAGAACACAATCAGGTCGGTTTCCAGCACTTTGTCGTCTTGGAAGACCATGCGGTGGCGGCTTGCCTCGCCATCTTCAATACGCTGTGTGGCCCGTTCAAGAAGCACCTGTACGCCCAGCGCTTCGATTTTTTCCCGCAGTAGCTCGCCGCCCTCGTTATCCACCTGCATCGGCATTAGGCGTGAGGCGAACTCCACCACGGCGGTATCCAGGTTTAATCCGCGCAGGGCATTTGCTGCTTCCAAACCAAGCAGACCGCCACCCACGACCACGCCGGTGGTGGCGTTTTCGGCGGCCGCCTGGATGGCGTCTAAATCGTCCAGGGTGCGGTAAACCAAGCAACCATCGCGGTCATTACCGGGAATCGGCGGCACAAAGGGGAAGGAGCCGGTAGCCAGCACCAGGCGGTCGTAAGGGTAACGGCCTTGTTCGGTGACCACCTCTTGTGAGTTGCGGTCGATCTCAATGACGGCTTCGCTTGTGCGCAGCTCCACGCCGCTGGTGGCGTAGTAATCCGCTTCGCAAAGCGCTAGCGAATCGGCATTGCGGCCGCTGAAGTATTCAGACAGATGCACCCGGTCGTAGGCGCGGTGGCGCTCTTCGCCAAACACGGTGACCTGATAGCGCTCAAGGGCGCCGTTATCGACTAACTGTTCGACCAGGTGGTGGCCGACCATGCCGTTACCAATAATAATAAGCTGCTGTTGGGTAGACATTTAAGCCGCCTCCGACGTTGTATGAGAAGAGTGTTTTGAAGAAGATTGTTTTGAAGAGAGCTCAGAAGAATCAGGGCTGTGTTGAGATGCTTCGCGGAGCACCTCGACATCAGCACCACCAAACAACAAGGCTTGGCGGTAAGCGTTGAGATCGGTACCCGCGAGCGCCTGTTCGAAGTACCAGGGGCCTTGGCTGGTGTCGCCGTAAAGCACCGCACCTTCAATCTGGCCGTCGCGTAGCAGCAGGCGGCGGTAGTCGCCGTGCTCAATGTCGTGGTAATTCAGCACTTCATGCTCGGCGCTGGCCTCGGTGGGGCCAAAGGCGTAGAGCGCTACACCGCTAATTTTGAGTTTGGTAGCGCTGGGAGCATCCGCGTAGCCTTGGGTATGCGTGCCGCACAGCGTCGCGGCGAGCACTTCTACCTGACGCCAGATCGGCTCCACCAGGCCGTAGGTGGTGCCATCGAACTGGCAGCACTCGCCCAGTGCTGAGATCGCCGGGTCGCTGGTGGTGAGCCATTCGTCCACCACAATAGCTCGATCCGTGCGCAGACCTGTCTGGCGGCCAAGTTCCGCATTAGGGGTAATGCCCGCGGCAACGATCACACTGGAGACGTTCAACTGGCGGCCATCGGCAAGCTGCACCTTGGCGACCCGACCCTGGGCGTCACTCTCTAGCCTCGCTAACTGCGCGCCGGTGATGATCTGTAGACCGCGTTGAGTGAGGGTGTCTTTAAGCAGGTGGGCGGCGGTGGTATCCAACTGACGGTTCATCAACCGCTCGCTGCGCTGGAGCACGCTTACGTTGATGTCGCTGCCGCGTTTACGTAACCCCTCAGCCGCTTCAAGACCCAGCAGGCCGCCGCCAATCACGACAGCGTCACCGCCACGCTGGGCAATGGCTTCTAGTGATTCGGCATCTTGCAGGTCGCGAAAGCCATGTACGCCCTCAAGCTCAATCCCGGGAACATCGGGCAGCGCTGGGCGCGAGCCGGTGGCGATGACCAAATGATCGTAATCAAGCGCTCGGCCGCTATCGGTGGTCAATGTTTGGCGTGAGCGATCAAGCGTCTCGACCTTTTCACCCAGTATCAGCGTAACGCCCTGTTCGGCGTACCACTGGGTATCGCGCAGGGTAAGCGCCTCCTGCTGCATCTCTCCGGCCAGCAGTGGCGAAAGCAGAATACGGTTGTAGGCAGGGGTTGGCTCTGCGCCAATCACCGTGATGCGCTGGGGGCGTGTGGGCTGTTTTACCAACGCCTCAATTAGGCGGTGGCTTGCCATACCATTGCCAATGACCACCAGATGGTCGTTGGATGAGCACCGGGAAGTAGTTTCCATGGGGGGCTCCTCTGTGTCTTTGCGGCTGCTTGAGCACCAAACAAAAAAACGCCCCTGTCGCGCACCTCTTTGCAAATAATCGCAAAAGCGTGCGTAACAGGGGCGTCGTTGCCCGATAGCGTCGTTTTAAATACGCGACAACCGCCATTGGCTGCCAGCTGATTAAAAACCTTACCCTGTAACAAGCAAGGAGCTAGCCAACTGGCCGTATAGCATATTTTTTTAAATAACTTCAGCTGCTTATGTTTAGGTGATAGGTAAACGGTGGCCAGGCTCTTCGGATAGACTGCACGGTGATGGTGCGAAAAGAGAGGTGGCCTGCACTCTCAAGCACCATTTAGCGCGCACACAGTGCGAAAAAGAGCGTTGCGTGATGATTTGTTATTTTTTAACCATCTGTTTTTAAATGATTAAATTTTATATGGCCGGTTGTCGGCTTGGCTCTTGCAGTTCCCAAGGCAATAAGTAAGTTAACAAGGGATAAGCGCTCATTGTTTGGCGATGGCAGCGAACAATTCCAAAGCCGTTAGAAAAATAAGTAGCCGTTAGAAAATGTGTAGCTGTTAGTAAATCTTCATTTGTTTGAAGAGACTATTGTAAAGAGTAATGCACCGATGAAGGTGCGCTGTGGCAACGACGTCCAGCCCTCTTCTCTTAATGCGTTTATATAGCGCATTAGAGAATGGGACTGGGCGTTTTTTTATGCCCGGCATTTATATACGTATATACGGCGTTCAGGTTCGACCCGAGGAGGTGTTATGCGAGGGGCAAAAGCAGGGCAGCAGTCCACAACGACGCAGCAAGCCAAAACCACCTGCCCCTATTGCGGCGTTGGCTGTGGTGTAACGGCAACCGTTGAAGCGGGCACGCTGAGCGCTGTAGAAGGCGACCGCGAGCATCCGGCGAACTTCGGGCGGCTGTGTGTCAAAGGTTCTGCGCTACATGAAACTTTGGGACAACAGGGGCGGCTGACTCACCCTCGCGTTGATGGTGTTGAGGTCTCCTGGGACACCGCCCTAAGCACTACTACCGAACGCTTAAACACCCTACGGGCCGAGCATGGCAACCACAGTGTGGCCGCGTACCTATCCGGTCAGCTGCTTACCGAAGACTACTACGTAGCCAATAAGCTGTTTAAAGGCTTTTTAGGCACGCCCCATTTAGATACTAATTCGCGGCTGTGCATGGCCTCAGCGGTGGTTGGCTACAAGCGCGCCTTCGGTGCCGATGCGGTGCCGTGTAACTACGAGGATTTGGAAGAGGCGGAACTGATCGTGTTGGTGGGTTCCAACTTGGCTTGGAACCACCCGGTACTTTACCAGCGCATTAAAGTGGATAAAGAGCGCAATCCATTGATGCGTTTGGTGGTGATCGACCCCCGCGTCACCGACAGCTGCGAAATCGCTGATCTCTACCTGGGGATTAAGCCAGGCAGTGATGCTTACCTGTTTAACGGCCTGCTGGCGTGGATGGCAAAGCGCCACAGGCTCGATACCCTCTACCTTGAGCGCCACACCGAAGGGTTTGACGATGCCCTGGCGGCGGCCCAGCAAACCGCGGGTTCGGTGGCGGAGGTAGCGGCGGCCTGTGATGTTGACCCCGAGCGACTGGAAACCTTCTACTACTGGTTTGCCAGCCAGCTGCATGTGGTTACCCTCTACTCTCAGGGCGTTAATCAATCCGCCAGTGGTACCGATAAGTGCAACGCGATTATTAACTGTCACTTGGCCGGCGGCAAAATCGGTTTACCGGGGGCAGGGCCGTTCTCGATTACCGGCCAGCCCAACGCCATGGGTGGGCGCGAAGTAGGCGGGCTGGCCAACCAGCTAGCCGCGCATATGGATTACCACACCCCAGGCGCCCTCGATCTAGTCAGCCGCTTTTGGACTACCGACAGCCTTACACCGATCCTGCCGGAAGGGCCCGGTTATAAAGCAGTGGAGCTGTTTGAGGCCATTGAGCGTGGCGAAATAAAAGCGCTGTGGGTGATGGCCACCAATCCCGCGATTAGCCTTCCCGATGCTGCGCGGGTGCGTGCTGCGCTGGAAAAATGTCCGCTGGTGATTGTTTCCGAGTGCGCTGCCCATACCGATCTGCTGCCTTATGCCGATATCGTGCTGCCAGCCTCGGGGTGGTCGGAAAAAGATGGCACCGTGACTAACTCCGAGCGGCGCATTTCTCGCCAGCGGGGCATGCTGCCGCCCCCGGGTGAAGCCCGCCACGACTGGTGGATAATGTGTGAGGTGGCGAAACGGTTGGGGTTTGCTGAGGCGTTTAACTACGCGCACCCCTGGGAGATTTTCGACGAGCACGCCAAGCTCTCTGGGTTTGAAAACGGCTTTGATAACAGCACGGTGCCCGGCAACCCGCAGCGGTTGTTTGATATATCGGGTTTGGTGGGACTGGGCCGGGATGGCTACGACGCCTTAGCCCCCATTCAATGGCCGGTCACAAAGGCCGCACCCCATGGCACTGCGCGGCTGTTTGAGGATGGCGAGTTTGCCACCGCCAATGGTCGCGCCAAGCTGCTGGCGATCAAGCCCCAAGGGCCTGAGCAGGCGCTGAGTGCCGCCTACCCACTGCGTCTGAACACCGGCCGGATTCGTGATCAGTGGCACACCATGACCCGCACCGCTCGCTCACCGCGGTTAATGAATCACCGCGCCGAACCCTTTATGGATGTGCACCCAGAGGATGCCCACACCGCCGGTGTTATGGATCAAGGGCTGGCAGTGTTAACCGCCGAGAAAGGTGAATTTCGTGCCCGGGTGCGGGTCTCCAATGCTCAACGCCGTGGTGAGGTCTTCGTGCCCATCCACTGGACTGACTGCTTCACCCAGCAGGCCAGAAGTAGCGCGCTGATCGACAGCATTACCGATCCGCTCTCTGGGCAGCCAGAATCGAAGCACGGCGCCGTGGCGCTGGCGCCGCTTGCTACTGATTGGCAGGCCACTCTACTGATTGCCGAAGGGGCAACGGAATCAACACCTTGGTGCACCAGTGCCTACTGGACACGTATTCCCATGCGCGGCTGCCAACGCTGGCAGCTTGCCAATACGCAGTCGGTTAATGACTGGTTGGCGCAGCTGAAAACGTGGCTGCCCGGCGATGTATCGGTTATCAGCCAAGACCCCACTAACGGACGTCTGCGCGCCGCCTGTGTGGAAAACGGTCAATTGCGCTGGTGGCTGATGGTTGGCCCGCCCAAAGAGTTGCCAGGGTTGGCGTGGCTGGAAGCGCGTTTTAACGAGGCGGCGCTGAGCGATACCCACCGCCGCCGCCTATTGGCCGGCTGCGACGACGGCGCTGCGGATACCGGCCCGGTGGTATGTAGTTGCCACCAAGTAGGCCAAACCACCATCGTCAATGCGATCCGCGAGGGCGACACCAGCGTAGAAGCGTTGGGCGCCAGGCTCGCCTGCGGCACCCAGTGCGGTAGCTGTATTCCCGAATTGAAATCACTTATTGAAGAGGAGCGGCCCAATGCCCGCACTAAGCAACCCCTTGCTACAGAAGTGGTTTAACGCCTTTATGCGGTTATCGCACCGCGCGCTAACGCCGTTGGTTCAGCAGGCTGTAGACATACGTTTGCCACTGCGTGGCGAGTGCCGCGCCGGGCAGGTTTACCTGGTTGGCGCAGGCAGCGGCGATGCGGAGCTGTTAACCCTCAAGGCCGCACGCTTACTTATGCAGGCGGACGCTGTGGTATATGACCGCTTGGTGGGCGATGACGTTCTGGCGCTGATTCCTAGCGGCAGCGAACGCTACTACGTTGGCAAAGCCCGCGGCCACCACAGTGTACCCCAAACGGAGATCGGCGAGCTGATGGTAAAACTCGCCCGGGAAGGTAAATCGGTGGTGCGTCTGAAGGGCGGCGATCCGGCGGTATTCGCGCGGATGGGCGAAGAGCTGGATGCCCTGGCCGCCGCAGAGATCCCCGCTGCCATTGTGCCAGGGATTACCGCGGCCTCTGCTGCCGCTGCCTGCATGGGCATTCCGCTCACCGATCGCGGTCATGCGCAGCAACTGCGCTTTGTGACTGCCCAGCTATGCCGCGAAGACGGTACGCCGGATTGGGCATCGCTGGCGCGCAAGGATGAAACCCTGGTGTTTTATATGGGGCTTTCAAAAGTGAGTGCAATTTGCCACGGCCTACGCCAAGCAGGCCTGCCGGATGAGTGGCCGGTCATGCTGGTGGCTAACGCCAGCCAGAGTGATCAGCAGTCGCTGGTGGGCTCGCTGGCGGATATGCCCGAAAAACTCGCCGCAACTCCCTTACCGTCACCCTGTTTGATTGTGGTGGGCAGTGTGGTGCAAAGAGTCGCCACGACGCCCGCTGCCCTAGCCACCAATTTTTGCGCTACACAGCAAACCACGCCTTAACGGCAGGGTTCGCGGTACTCGTTTTATTCTTCTGACCCTTCTCTCCCTTAAAACTCACAACAAAGGAAACGCTCTCGATGTCCTACTTATTGCCTGCCGAATTTGCCACCAAGATGGTCGATGCTGGCGAAGCCAAGCTTCACATGTCTACCCGTGATGCGCTGATTCGCGCTTTTATGGCGGGGGCTATTTTGGCCATCGCGGCGGTGTTTGCGGTGACCGTAGCGGTGCAAACCGGCTACCCGATTATCGGCGCCATCCTGTTTCCGGTGGGCTTCTCGATACTCTATCTAATGGGCTTTGACCTGCTGACCGGGGTATTTGTGTTAACGCCGCTGGCGTGGCTAGATAAACGGCCTGGGGTGACGATTAATCGTATTCTAAAGCACTGGGGCATTGTATTTATCGGTAATTTTGGTGGGGCATTAACGGTCGCCTTTCTCATGGCGATTGTGTTCACCTACGGCTTTAGCACCGAACCCAGCGAAGTGGGGCGGGTCATTGGTGAAGTGGGCGAAGGGCGCACGGTTGGTTATAAAGAGTATGGCGCTGGCGGCATGGCGACGATTTTTATTCGCGGCATATTGTGCAACTGGATGGTCTCGCTGGGGGTTGTGGGTGCGATGATCTCAACCACGGTGAGCGGTAAGGTCATTGCCATGTGGATGCCGATTATGCTGTTCTTCGGTATGGGCTTTGAGCATTCGGTGGTTAACATGTTCCTGTTCCCATCCGGGCTGATGATGGGCGGTAACTTCTCGATTATGGATTACCTAATCTGGAACGAAATTCCGGTAGTGCTGGGTAACTTGATCGGTGGCCTAGCGCTCACTGGCCTGACGCTCTACACCACACACGTGCGTACCGCGCCGCAAAAAGCCCTATGATCTGATAGGCAGCAGTTTGTCATTAACCAAGCCTTCGCTCCGGCGGAGGTTTTTTTAGGGGAAGTATAATGGCAGCGCTGACCATTTCGCTCGGCCAGCACTCTGATAAAGGGCGCAAGCCCAGTAATCAGGATTTTTACGGCGCTTATTTACCCAGCGACTCCCAGCGCGCCACCAAAGGGATTGCGATCGCGTTAGCGGATGGGATCAGCAGCAGCGAAGTGAGCCGGGAAGCGAGCGAGGCGGCAGTGGGCGGTTTCTTAACAGACTACTACGCCACCCCCGCCACCTGGGCGGTTAAAACCTCCGCCCAGCGGGTACTGCAGGCCACCAATGCATGGCTTTATGCCCAAACCCGGCAGAGCCAGTACCGCTACAACCTGGATCGTGGCTATGTGTGTACCCTCAGCGCGATGGTGATTAAATCTACCACTGCGCACCTGTTTCACGTTGGCGATAGCCGTATCTGTCAGCTCGCCGGCAATACGTTGGAGCCACTGACCGAGGATCATCGCTTTTGGGCATCCCGGGAAGTCAGTCATTTAAGCCGCGCCATGGGGGCCAGCCAGCACCTGGAGTTGGATTATTCCTCGGTATCGCTGAGTGTGGGCGATGTGTTTGTACTCACTACCGACGGTGTTTATGAGTGGCTAACCGGCGCTGAAATGGCCGCATTGATTCACGCCCATTGGGGCGATCTCGATGCGGCGGCTGAGGCGCTAATCGCGGCTGCCATCGATCATGGCAGCGATGACAACCTCACCGTGCAAATTGTGCGCATTGATTCGCTGCCTGAGCGCCACGCTAATGAGCTCTACGCGGCGCTGAGCACACTGCCGTCACCGTCTGAATTGCGCGCAGGAAGTGAGCTGGATGGCTACCGCATTGTGCGTCAACTGCATGCCAGCAGCCGCAGCCATGTCTACCTGGCGGAAGAGGTAGCGAGTGGCGAGAAGGTGGCACTTAAAACCCTCTCAACCGAGCTAAGCCAAGACTCGGCGAGTATCGAGCGGTTTGTGCGCGAAGAGTGGATTGCCCGACGCATCGATAATCAGCACGTGCTTAAAGCCCCCGCCCAAGAGCGCCCTCGCCGCTACCTTTACACCGTGCTGGCGTATATCGAAGGGCAAACCCTGACCCAGTGGATGCGTGACCACCCCAACGCCGAATTAGCCAGCGTTCGTCCCATCGTCGAGCAGATTGCCAAGGGGCTACGCGCCTTTCATCGCCTGGAAATGCTGCATCAGGATTTACGCCCCGATAACGTCATGATCGATAGCCACGGAACGGTGAAGCTGATCGATTTTGGCGCTGCCAAGGTGGCGGGCCTTGCCGAAGAGGTCGGGGCGGCTAGCGACGATATTCTAGGCACTGCCCAGTACACCGCGCCGGAGTATTTTCTGGGTGAAGGAGGCACGCCCCGTTCGGATCAGTACTCACTGGCAGTGATTACCTATCAGATGCTAACCGGCACGCTGCCCTATGGCACCGAGGTGGCCAAAACTCGCACTCGGGCAGCGCAGCATAAGCTTGCCTACCAATCGGCGCTTAGCGAGAACCGTGAACTGCCCGCCTGGGTGGATGAGGTGCTCAAAAAGGCATTACATCCCACTCCCCACAAACGCTTTCCGGCGCTTTCGGAGTTTATCTTCGAGCTACGCTCGCCAAGCCCAGACATGCTGAAGCGCGCCCAGTTACCGCTGCTGGAACGTGATCCGGTGCTGTTCTGGAAGGGGGTGTCGCTAGTGTTGGCGGTAGTGGTTATCGCTCTTTTATTGCGTTGATGGCACTACTGTTGATCAGGGAACAATAAACAACGGGGTTGAAGTGGGGCGGTCTCCACCCCATATTAGTTAACACGCTATCAATAGAAAAGGATGTTAATGATGCAGACTGTGATACCCAACCCCGGTTTCGGTACTTTTCGCCTGGAAGGCGATACGCTCAAGCAGAGTATCCACACAGCGCTTGAGGTCGGGTATCGACACATCGACACGGCACAGTTTTATGGCAATGAAAAAGGGGTAGGGGAGGCGATTCGCGACAGCAGCGTGCCACGCAGCGATATTTTCCTAACCACCAAGGTGTGGTTCGATAATCTTGAGCCCACAATGCTTAAAGCCAGCGTGGACGAAAGCCTGCAGAAATTAGGCACCGATTACGTTGACCTGCTGCTGATCCACTGGCCGTCCCCAGAGGATGAAGTGCCGATGGTCGATTACCTGACGGCGCTAAAAGAGGTCAAAGCCGAGGGTAAAGCGCGCAATATCGGCATTTCCAACTTTACCATCGCCCAGGTGGACGAAGCGGTTAGCATTCTGGGTAAAGGTGAAATTCTCACCAATCAGATCGAGGTTCATCCTTTCTTACAGAACCGTAAACTGGTCGATCACTGCGAGCAGCATGGCATTCAAATTACTGCCTTTATGCCCCTGGCCGTGGGTAAAGTCATGGATGACCCAACCCTTAAGCAGATCGCCGACGCGCATAACGCCACGCCCGCGCAAATTGCCCTTGCTTGGGTAAAACAGCGCAATATGATTACGATTCCTTCATCGACCAAGGCGCGAAATATTCAAAGCAACATTGCCGCCTTTGACTTAGTCTTGAGCGACAGCGAGATGACGGAAATCGCCAAGTTGGATCGTAAAGAGCGTATCGCCAACCCTGAAATAGCGCCGCTCTGGGATGAGTAAGAGGAATGAATAACCAGGACTTGAAACGCTAAACGATGAACTTCAATTAATAGTATGTGTCGTAGTGGGTGCCTGCCCAGGCAGGCATCTTTAAAAGAATGGAGAAAACGATGAAACAGCGCAAGATAAAAGACAACGCTTTAAAAGCGCAGCTGCGAACGCCGATGTTTAAAATGCAGCAGCAAACCCCGAAAAAAGGTAAAGGCAGCTACTCCCGGAAAGGACGCAACTCTTTGGGAGGGCATCGCCAAGCCGCCTAACCCGGCGTTTTGGCGATGCCTTCCCCAGGCATCTCTGCACAGTATTCCCCATGCTGTGCAATATCCCATCAGCTTGGCCGATCCAATGGATCGGCTTTTTTATTGCGCGCCAGGCGTGGCACGCCACTGAAAACGCCCCGGCCACTTCCTGTGACCGGGGCGTTGGCTATGCCAACCTACTCCCACAGTGTGGACATTTTTCGTAGGCATCGCGGGTTTCAGCCTGATGGCGTTGGTTGCGCTGACTTGGTTCCTCTACACCATGAATGGATACCAGCTGGCCCTGCTCCCAGCGTAAACCGATATCTTTTAACAGGTGCGGGTCATGAAAGCGCGGGTCTTCGTAAAAGCGCCGCTGGGTACGATAGTGGGTGAAAGCGCTGAGTAGTTTGCGGGTAATGGTTGCGATTGCCATGGGGTCGGTCTCCTGGGTTAGGAGGCCGGGCAACATCGCGATCAGGGAGTCTCAAAGGTAACGATAAAACAACATGGCCGCGACACTTGCCGCGGCCAATTTCCTCTTTACATCTCTGGCGCGCGACAATAATAAGCTGATACCGCATTATTAATAATGCGATGCAGCTTATTCATTCGTGTCGCGGGGATTTGCCAGCGCATGAGAAGGTCTCTGAAAAAGTTTCGTTAATAAAAAAGAACTGCCCCTTAAAGGGGAGCTCTTATGTTTTAACCGATGCTTATATGAGCGTCAATCTATTTAGCGACTTGTTCAAGGTGGGGGGGCTGGCAAGTTTCCATGCGATACCCCGATTGGTAAACGCTACGTAGACGCAGGCCATGCCGACCATCCAGTTCCAGCTTGCGGCGTAGGCGGCTTACGTGGGTGTCAACGGTACGCGTCGAAATATCCCCTTTAATGCCCCACACCAGCTCTAGTAAGTGCGCACGGGTAATTAGCTCACCCATTTTAGAGAAAAACAGCGTGGCTAACCGGTATTCACGTTCGGTTAAATCAATGGCGTCGCCCGCCACGCTGATGTAGTGCTCATCGGTATGCAGGGTAAATATCTCGGGACAGGCCGGTGCAGGGCGCGATGTGGCATAGCCAGAGCGTCTACCTAACGCACTCACTCTGGCAATCAGCTCACTGGGGCGAAGGGGCTTGGCGAGAAAATCATCGGCGCCTCGCTCCAGGGCTTTAACAACATCGTCTTCGCCCTGGCTGGCGGTAATAAACAGGATTGGCCCATGCCAGCTGTCGTGCTGGCGAAGATGAGCAACCACATCCATGCCGTCGCTGTCGGGCAGGCGCCAATCGATAATGAGCAGGTCAAAGGTGTGCTGCTGCGTCGCCCGGCGAAGCTCGCTAGAGCGACTAAACAGCGAGACTTGGTGTTCTGCCGTTAGTAGGCACTGCTCAATAAAGGCCTGTTGGTCGAGGTCATCTTCAAGTACGCCAATATGCATGCTAATTTCCCTTATTGTCGTCTTATAAATGTCACCCGTGTAGAGGCGGCAAGCTCACGCGTTAAGTTTAGTGGATGATGATGCGTTGACACAAAGGTTCACAGTTAGCCCGCCAACGGCCGATATACAATTTCTGCACTTTCAACGGTCAGCACCGAGGTGCAGCATGATACGTCGCCCTATGGTTGTTAAATTCGTGGTTTTCATCGTCGCGGTAGGACTTGCCTTGCTGTCGACCCACACTATCGCCCTGGAAGTACCTGAAGGCCCGGTGATATTGGTGGTGAGTGGAAAGGTGGGGCAGACGAATGTGGGTGACGAAGCCCATTTTGATAAAGCGATGCTAGAAGGCTTGGCGCAGCACGAAACGATTACCCGCACGCCCTGGCACGACGGCGTGATGCGCTTCTCTGGCCCATTGGGGCGAGCTATCCTGGAAGCCGTCGGTGCCGAGGGGGAGAATATTCGTGTGGTAGCGTTGAATGAGTACGCCGCGACGGTGCCTATCAGCGATTTTGAGAATTACGATGTCATTCTGGCTATGCAGGCAAACGGCAAAGCGCTGCGAATTCGTGATCAGGGGCCGCTATTTGTCATTTATCCCTTTGACCAGCACCCCGAACTGCTAGATGAAGAGATATTTTCGCGCTCTGTGTGGCAGGTGACACGAATCGACGTTGAGTAATATAACCGAGTAGCAATCATGCTGGCTTTTTTTAAGTTCTATTTTTCCCGCCGTACCAGGGTCGCTACATTCTCGGCGATCCTTTTTTTTCTTTCAGCGCTAACCACCGGTGGGGTTATTTATAACCGTCAGCATGCGCAGGAGGAGCGGTTGCTCGAAAATGTGTTATGGGCCGGGTATCAGTTTGATCGAGAGGTGCGCGAATTGCGCTTGTCGCTATTCGAAACGAGTGCTGGGAAGGCTACGGTTGATGATGTGTTGCTGCGTTTTGAGATTCTCTTCAGCCGACAATCACTTTTTTTTCAAGGTGAAATAGGAAAAGTCGTGGCGAAACTCGAGGATATTGAGGCGGTCATTCAACAAGCTCACATCCGCATTCTAGAGATGGAAACCCTACTCGAAACGGTATGGGACCACCCTACCCAGTTAAATAGCGAGTTAACGGCTATCCTCCTGCAGCAAACGGCTGAGCTACAGCAACTCAGCGGTAACATTTTGATCGAAACCAACGCCCATGTTTCCCATATGCATAGTGAGGAACACCGCGCATTGACAAGTCTCAACGGATTGGTGCTGTTGCTTATTGTCCTGTTAATGCTTTCAGGTGGCATGTTGGTTCGCGCGCTGATTCTAGAAGGGCGCTCCAGTCATCGTAAGGCTCAGGCGTTAGAAACCAAGAGCCAAGAGCTAAATGAGGTAGCTAGGCAAGCAGAGAAAGCGAGTCTGGCAAAATCTGAGTTTATGGCGGTGATGAGTCATGAAATTCGAACCCCGTTAAATGGTGTCGTGGGTATGGCGGATTTGTTAAGCGAGGAGGTTAAAACAACAAGTGCTGAGACTTATTTAGCCGCTCTTAAGCGCAGTGCGGAGAGTCTACGCGCGGTGATCAACGATATTCTCGACTACACCAAAATTGAGTCGGGGCGCCTCGATCTGGATATCCAGCCGTTTGATCTTCACCAATGCATCGACCAGCTTTGTGAAAGCTATACCCTCCGCGAACCAAAGGCGAAGGTCTCCTTTAGTTACGCTATCGACCCGGCGCTGCCCCGTTATGTGCTGGGAGACATCGCGCGGCTGCGCCAAGTCATGATGAACTTAATCAATAATGCCTTGAAGTTCACGGAAGAGGGGTTCGTCAAATGCCAGATAAAACCTCTTGGAGACGATAATATTCTTATGGAGGTACACGATACTGGCTGTGGTATCGCGGAAGCGGATCAAGCACAGCTGTTCTCGGCGTTCTCGCAAGTGGATACCTCAATGGCGCGTCGTCACGAAGGCACGGGGCTTGGGCTCGCAATCTGTAAGCGGTTGGTCGATGCCATGCAGGGCGAGATAGGTGTTAACAGCCAGCAGGGGCTCGGCAGTCGATTCTGGTTCACCGTCAGCCTGCCGGAAACCGAACCTTTGGCCATTTACCAAAGCGGTGAACACCCGCCAGCAATGCCCTCCCATCACCATATCTTGGTGGTAGAGGATAACCCGCTAAATCAAACGGTGGCACGCGTCATGCTTGAGCGCCTTGGCCAGCAGGTATCGGTTGCAGAGAACGGCCAGGAAGCGCTCGATCAGTTGAAAGCAGACCATGGTCGATTTGATTTGGTGTTAATGGATATGCAGATGCCTAAGCTGGATGGCACGGAAACCACCCAACGCTGGCGCGATTATGAAGCTGTGCATCAACTGCCTAAGTTGCCCATAGTGGCGATGACCGCCAATGTGATGCCTGAGCACCGAGAGCGCTGCATTCAAAGCGGCATGGACGATATGATTCACAAGCCTTTTACGCGCGATGAGTTGCATCAGGTGATTGGCCGCTATCTGTTAAATGATGAAAGCGTTGAATCTGTCAGTATTCACGCTACCGTTCCTATTAAAAGCCCCGAATCGCTGGGTGATAGCGCTGGGGCAGTTCAAGTACTCGATAAGCGTCTTTGCGAAGAGCTGCAAAGTACCTTTGAACCCAAGGCACTGGATGCGCTGCTGACCACGTTTTTAACACGGCTTGGTGAGCGCATCGCTCGCTTGAATGCCTACTGGCAGTCAGAGGATCGACAAGCCTTGTGCCTAGAAGCCCATTCACTAAAGGGTGCCGCTTCCTCTCTAGGCTGTGCTGCGATTGCTGAGCAAGCAAGCCAATTGGAGCAAGCAGCGCTAGAAGCCCCATTAAGCGAATTGATGATCTATCTGGAGCGTTTAGTTGCTCTTGAGGCCACTACTAAGCTGGCTTTGGAGCAAGAAAGCATGTTCGTTTGATGCGTTATTAGGGGGCGGACGGTGAGTACTCGCGTAACCAGGTGTTGAAAGCGTCGGCGGTTAACGGGTGTGCAATACCGTAGCCTTGTCCAACAGTGCACCCGGCTTCAACAAGCCGAGTGAACTGTGCCGACGTTTCGATACCTTCGGCGACAACAGTCAGTCCCAGGCGTTTGCCTAAGTCGACAATCGACTCTGTTATCACCAGTGCTTCTTTGTCCTGATCGATCAGTGAGACAAAGCTACGGTCAATTTTGAGCTCGCTGAAAGGCAACCGATAGAGCTGTGTCAGCGAAGAGTGGCCGGTACCAAAGTCATCTAACGCCAGTTTGCAGCCCCGTTGTCGCAACGCTTTGAGCACGTAGCTAGCGTAGCCCAAGCACTCAACCCCCGCTGTTTCGGTGAGTTCCAGGGTGATCTTGCTAAGCACAGCATGATGCGCTTGGGTGAGTTGATCAAACGCGTCTAGTACGCCTTCTGCTTGAATAAAGGCCGCCGGTATATTTATCGAGACGTCTAAGTCCCACCCTTGTGACAACCATTGGGCTTGCTGCTTCATGGCAAGCTCAATAACGTACCAAGTGAGTGGAAGCATCAGGTCGTTTTGCTCTGCTAGAGGTATAAAACTGTCGGGGTATAGCACGCCGCGTTGAGGGTCTTGCCAGCGTACCAGCGCTTCAACGCCAATAACCTGCCCTTGTTGAGTGCCTTGTTGCAGGCTTATTTGGGGTTGAAAAGCTAGAAAAAGCTGTTGTTCACGAATGGCCTTCGCCAATTCAACGCTTGTAGGCGCTTTGGGCGCTTTTTTTAATGGCCCCAAAAATGTCGTTAGACCGGTGAGTAGCTTGGATTTAGGTAGGAAACCTAGCATTTTCAAGCCTTTTGCTTCACCTGCAGCAAGCGCATGCGCGGCAGTTTCTTCCGTATAATTGCTAATTAATAAAATTGAAGCGTTTAAGCGTAAATCATAAAGATATTCCAGAATATCAAGGCTCGTAAATTCACCTAGCCCGAGATCAAGCAAGATCAGCTCGACATTGAGTAGGTCGGGTTGGCGCACCAGCTCGCCAAAACTGCTTGCCGTCACCACCTGATAACCGTGCTGGCGTAGTAGCATTCTGCCCAATAGTTGGACACTACAATCATCATCAATAATTAAAGCACCAGACAGCATACATATACCTTTGATGACTACGATGAGCGGCTGCGGCTAGACGAAGAGCTTGCTGAAATTGATGAGCATATAAGCCGGTAACGAAACTTCCTTGGACTCAGTATAAGTCCAAGGATACTTAGAAAACTAAGGGGGATTGCTTAAAACGACTCCCATTCAGGCTGCTGTGAGCTCGCCAAACGACGCGGGACATTAGGCGTAGGTGAGGGCTTATTAGCTGTAGGGGCAAGCGCTGCTTTGCCAAGAGCTGGTTGCGCGTTAGCATTGCTGAGCTTGAAGCCTCCCACTAGCACGCCCAGTCGGTCGGCTTGTTCTCTTAGTTCCGCCGCCGCAGCGCTGGACTCTTCTACCATGGAGGCATTGTGCTGGGTCATGCTATCCAGCTCGTTGACTGCGTCATTTACTTGACCGATACCTACACTCTGTTCTTTAGCACCAGCACTGATCTCAGCAATCACGTCCGCCACACGCTCGATGCTTTTTACCATCTCCTGCATGGTGACGCCGGTTTGTTTCACTTGGTCAACGCCCACCTTTGTGCGGTTTAACGACGTATTGATCAGAGTGGCAATGTTTTTGGATGCATCACTTGAGCGGCTGGCCAATATACGTACCTCTTGGGCAACTACCGCAAAGCCTCGGCCATGCTCGCCTGCGCGGGCGGCCTCTACAGACGCATTCAGCGCCAGGATATTGGTTTGAAAAGCGATGCTATCAATAAGGTTGACGATGCTGCTGATTTCAGAGGAAGAGTCGTTAATCGTATCCATTGTCTGCTCAACACTGTGCATGGAGTGCAAACCCTGTTGAGCGAGATCCCGGGTTGAAAGCGCCAACTGGTCAGCCTGCTGGGCAGAATCAGAGGCGTTGTTGACCACTGCTGCGATTTGCTCCATCGAAGCAGAGGTTTGCTGTAAATTCGCAGCAGCTTGCTCAGTACGTGCCGCAAGCTCCTGACTGCCTTTGGCAATTTCAGTAGATGCATGCTGCAGGCTAACGGTACTGCTGCTAACTGACTGAAGCGTATCGTCAATGCGTTTAATAAAGGCATTGAACTGTTGTGCCAATTCACCAATTTCATCACGGCGTTGACTCTCAATCCGCGCGGTTAAATCGCCATCGCCTTCGGTAATCTCTTTAATACGTCCACTAATTTGACGGATAGCCCGAGACATCATTAGCGGCCCCAGTAGCGCAATAAGCGTTGCAGCAATAAAGATGATTAAAGCAACAATAATAGTGGATGTTTGCTGCACTTGGATTCTATCAACCACCGCTGCTTCTGCTTGATAAGTGGCTGTCTCAATATTTATTCCCGATACATCATATATATCACGCAGTGCATTAAAGTCGTCTAATGATGAACCGGATAGCATCGTTAATGCTGCTGCGGTATTACCGCTTTGGTGCAGCTCAAAAACACGTGTTGCCTCTTGTTTCCAATCGCTATACAGCGTTTCAAAGTTAGCTAGTTGCTTGGTTAGCTCTGGGTAGTTCTGCATTAGTTCGGCGTAGAGCCCCATGCGGTCATAAGCCTGCTGAGCATTCTCTTCAAACTCGGCGATTAACGCTGTTGCTCGCTCGGAGCTGGGGTCAGATAACAGATACTCAATCTCAGCAACGCGTGCTTGATAAAGGTCTCGGTCGCCGTTGAGTGTGGCTGAAGTCGCCGGAATATAGTTGGTGATAAACGTATCTAAACGGCTTTTTACCATATTAACCAGCAGTGCATCGGCTACCACAATAACCAGTAGTGCTAACGCAACGCTGATAAAGGCAAGAGCATACTTAACTCTTATCTGATGAAGACGGTTCATATGTGCCACTCCTGTAGTGTCAAACCATGAGAGCACATTACCTTTAAAGCGTTAGAACGGTCGACAGATTTGTAACGCTTGTGACGTTTGTTCACGTTCGAGGTTTTAATTAGCGTGGTAAGAGTTTAAACATAATTATAATAAGAATTATTAATATTTTAGTGGCTATTTATAACCCGCTGCCTGGAGTTGAAATAGTTTCGCATAGCGGCCTGCAGTGGCCAGGAGTTCTTCATGGGTGCCGCGTTCAACGATATGCCCTTGATCAATAACCAGAATGAGATCAGCGCTGCGTACTGTGGAAAAACGGTGAGAGATCAATATCGCCATTTTATCGCGGCTGTGCTCGCGAAAGCGGGCAAATATTTCGGCTTCTGCGGCAGCATCCATGGCAGCGGTAGGTTCATCCAGTACCAAAATGTCCGCGTTTTCGCGCATATACGCTCGGGAGAGGGCAATTTTCTGCCACTGGCCACCAGAGAGCTCTTGGCCATTTTTAAACCAGCGGCCAAGCTGGGTTTTGTAGCCGTTGGCCATGCGGGTAATAAACTCATCCGCCATACCGTGACGAGCGGCGTTCTGCCACCTTTCTTGGTCGTTAAAGGCATGAGTATCGCCGACACCAAGGTTTTCGCCCACCTGCAACTGATAGCGCACGAAGTCCTGAAAAATCACCCCGGTGCGTTCACGTAGTGCTTGGGTACTCCAATCCCGCAGGTCGCTACCATCTAACAGAATTCGGCCTTGGGTTGGGTGGTAGAGCCGCGTGAGCAGCTTGATAAGGGTCGTCTTACCCGAGCCGTTTTCGCCTACCAAAGCCAGGCTCTGCCCAGGGCAGAGGTGCAGTGAGATATCGTGAAGAACCGGATCTTGGAGAACAGAGTCGCCGCCAGGGTAGGAGAAGCTAACGTGCTCAAAGCGCAGCCCGTCACCGGGCAGTGCCCCCTGAGTGAGTGTACCGCTCTCTCCCTCCACTGGCTGCTCAAGATACTCATAAAGATTGGAGAGGTAGAGGTTATCCTCGTACATGCCGCTGATCGCGGTGAGGCTTGCGGAGAGCGCGGCCTGACCCTGCTTGAAGACCATCAGGTACATGGTCATCTGACCCAGGGTCAGCGCCCCGGCAATCGTTTCAATCACCACCCAGGCGTAGGCGGCGTAAAAGGTTAAGGTGCCAAGCAGGCCGAGCAGAAACCCCCAGCTTTCACGACGCAAAGTTAGGCGGCGATCCTCTGCAAACAATTTGGTAAAAATGTCGCGATAGCGCTTGAGAAACAGCCCTTCAAGGCCAAACAGTTTGACCTCTTTAATGCTGTCTTCCCTTGCCAGCACCGTCTCTAAATAGATCTGCATACGGGTTTGCGGCGAGCGCCAGCGAAACAGCCTGAAAGCATCGCCCGAGAATTTGGCCTCTGAGATAAATACCGGCAAGGCGCCTGCTACCAAAATCAGCAGCGCCCAAGGGGAGAACTGCACCAGCAGCACGCCGAAGCTACCCAGCGAGATAGCGTTTTGCAGCAGCCCAAAGGTTTTATTCACCAGTGCAAGCGGGCGCGTAGATGCTTCACGGCGCGCTCGCGTGAGCTGGTCGTAAAGCTCTGAATCTTCAAACTGGCTAAGTGACAGTTGTCCCGCTTTCTCCAGAATCATCACATTGACCTTCTGCCCCAGCAGCGCACGCAGCAGTGACTGTTGGGCTGAGAGGCCGCGCTGGGCCAGGGCAATGAGCGCAATAATCACGGCTTCGATCCCCACCAGCGTTAGCACCGGTGTGATGGACGCTAGTAGATTGGGATCAGTGGCTGCTTGATGGGCCTCCATGGCACTTACCACCCCATCCACAATCAATTGACCCACCCAGGCCGCCACGGCAGGCAGAACCCCTGCGACCAGCGTGCACAGCGCCAGCCCAAGCATCATCCAGCGAGAGGTTTCCCAGACTAAGCCAAGTGCACGTCGGCTATAGCGAAATACGCCAAAAAAGCCGCTTAGTGGTGAGGAAGTCGATTCAGAAGGTGGTGGAGACATAGTTAGGCTGGCAAAAAGTACCGACGAATAAAAGAGTGCCATGATGCGGTGGTTGAGCGTGGATAGCCAGCTCAGCCGCCGGTTGCCTTCAACGGCAACACGGCGGAGACCCAGTTTAGTGGTGAGATATTACCAGGGGAGCACAGCCCCATCGGTGCGTGGCTCGGTGCCACCTTGGAGTACGCCGGTGTCAGGATCGCGCAGAATGATTTGGCCACGGCCAAAGCTGATTGAATCGGCGACTTTAACGATGTCGTGGCCGCGGCGTGCCAGGGCAAGCGCTAAGTGATTGGGGAAGTCGGCTTCAACTTCGATGGTTTTGCCTTTGGTCCATTTCCAACGTGGCATATCGAGCGCTGCCTGAGGATTCAGTTGATCCTCAAGCATCGCCGTTACCACCTGCACATGGCCCTGGGGCTGCATATAGCCACCCATCACACCGAACGGCCCAACGGCTTGGTTATCTTTGGTGATAAAGCCTGGGATGATGGTGTGGTAGGTGCGCTTGCCAGGGGCTAGTGCGTTGGGGTGCTGCGGGTCGAGGGAGAACGACCAGCCACGGTTTTGCAGGCTAATGCCGGTGCCCGGTACTACGATGCCAGAGCCAAAGCCTTCAAAGTTGCTTTGAATGAATGACACCATATTACCTTCATCATCAGCGGTTGCCAGGTAAACGGTGCCCCCCCTTAATGGATTGCCATGAATGGGGTCAATGGCGTCTTGGCCAATAAGCTCTGCGCGTTGCGAAAGGTACTCATTCGATAGCATCTGCTCAACGCTCGGCTGCATAGATGAGCGTTCAGTAATGTAGTTTAAGCCGTCTACGTAACCAAGTTTTGTAGCCTCTATCCGGCGGTGGATAGTGTCTATCTGATCATTTGACTGTTCGCCTAAAGATTCAAGAATACCCAAGGCTTGAAGCACAATTAATCCGCTGCCGTTGGGAGGAATTTCCCAAATATCATGGCCGCGATATCGGACACTTATGGGTTTGACCCATTCTGGTTTGAAAGCTTGTAAATCTTCTTTGCGTAAGAAGCCGCCATGCTGACGTGAAAAGGCATCCATCGCATCCGCTAGGCTGCCTTGATAAAACGCATCCGCATGGCTATTGGCAATTTCACGCAGCGTTTTTGCCATATCAGGAGAGCGCCAAATGTCACCTGCTTTGGGAGCCTGCCCATTGGGAGTGAAGTGCGTAAACCAGGAGGCAAATTCATCTGTCCCGTATTTTCCATAACGCTCTTCTGCACTTTTCCAGAGTTGGCTGGCTACTGCTGATACAGCAAAACCTTCGTCAGCTAATTCTATTGCTGGCGCTAACAGCTGCTCAAAAGGCAGTTTACCAAAACGCTCTGAAAGCGCAGCCCAGGCGCCTGGCGCACCGGGTACTGTGATTGGCACTAATCCATGGGCGGGCATTTCCTCATGACCCATGGCCTTGACGGCATCACATGAAATACTCTTTGGCGCAGGGCCGCTAGCATTGAGGCCATGTAGCTCACCTTTTACCCACACAAGAGCAAAAGCATCGCTACCAATACCATTAGAGGTTGGCTCAACGACGGTTAAAGCAGCAGCTGTAGCAATGGCAGCATCAATGGCATTGCCACCTTTTCGTAACATATCTATGCCGACTTGTGCAGCAAGCGACTGAGACGTAGCGACCATTCCACGTTTTCCAAACGTGACCATACGGCGTGAGGCGGAAGGGTAATAGTGTGGGTCAGTATGCATTGTGATTCCTATTTAGATGTGGCATCTAGACGGTGAGCCATTAGGCGGCGCTGTTTCATATAGCTATAAATACTGTAAATCACAGAAACAACCGCCAGTGTAAGCAGCAGCGCTGATATTGGCCGAGTGAAGAAGAGCGTCCAGTCAGTGCTTGTCTGGAAGGCCCGTCTTAAGTTGGTTTCTGCTATAGGGCCCAATACAACGCCAAGTACAAGAGGTGCTAGCGGATAATCCAGTTTTTTAAGCAGATATCCCACTGCACCAATGCAGGCAAGTAGATAAAGGTCGGATAAGCGGTTGTTCAGGGTGTAAGTACCAATTGCACAGCAAGCTAATACAACGGGAACAACAATATACTTAGGTACATTTAGTAGGCGTAAAAAAGCCCTCATTAAAATAACGCCTATTAACAGCATGAAGACAGAAGCTATCGCCATGGCAATAAACATGTTGTAAACCAAGTCGGGATGATCAAGTATTAAGCGCGGGCCAATGCTGATGCCGTGTACCATGATGGCTGCCATGAGAACTGCATCGGCGGGAGACCCTGGTATGCCTAACGCTATCAATGGTATTAAGCTGCCGCCTACCGTTGATGAGTTGCCTGACTCAGAAGCAACAACGCCCTGTGGTTCACCCTTACCAAAAGTTTCTGGGTGCTTAGACGCTCGTTTAGCTTGGTCGTAAGCTAATAGATTAGAAATTGAGCTACCTGCACCGGGTACTGCACCAATAAACACACCGAGCAATGATGAGCGTATAACATTGGCGGGCTTCAATAAGATGTCTTTTATGGTTTGCCAAAGGTGAGGGCGCATATCTCCACTGATTAATGCGCCAGAAGAGGGCTGTTTGTCTCCGGCGGCAGGCTCTAATTCGGAGAGTAGCTGGCTCATGGCGTACATGCCTATTAATACAACCAGGAACGGTATGCCCGCGGTCAGGATTTCATAGCCAAAGGTAAAACGCTCGCGCCCCATGAGTGGGTCAGGCCCAATAGTGGCGATGCCGATCCCGATTAGACCCGCGATTAGCCCCCTGATAAGAGAGTCACCCACTAGGCTTGCTATGACAGTCAAAGCAAAAATAATAAGCGCAAAATATTCCCAGGGTCCTAACTTAACCGCTAGAAGTGCGAGTGGAGGCGCGGCCACGATCAGCACAGCAATAGAAATAATAGAGCCCACGAATGAAGCAAATAATCCCAAGGATAGTGCTTTCCCAGGATGACCTTGTCGAGCCATAGGGAAGGCATCAAAGGTGGTTGCAACTGATGAGGGCGTGCCTGGGATGCCCAGCAGAGCGGCACTAAATAAGCCACCGCTTAGTCCACCTACGTAGACAGATAGCATGACCGCAATGCCCTGCATGGGGGGCATGGCAAATGTAAGAGGCAACGTAAGGACTATGGCCATGGTAATCGTAAAGCCGGGTATTGCGGCGGCAACAATACCTGCAAAAGTCGCTACTGCCATGAGTAATAGCGTATAGGGCTCGGTCACGCCCCCTAGCGCTACGAGGAAAGCATCAGTCATAGGTTACGTTACCATTGAGCACGAGGAAGATAGATGTTGAAGGCCTCAGAAAATAAATAGTAAGGCCCAGCAGAAAAGAGAATGGCGACGAAGATGGCAATCGCTACGGTAGTAGCCTTCCTGGGGGCTAGGTAAAGCTGTGTAGTAAGCAGATATACAAAAGTGCTGATAATAAATCCCGCAATAGGCATTGCTATCATATACACAGTAAATAGCACCAGGTTGATGATGACGGCTTTAAGTGCGGTTAGTCTTCTCCAGGCAATGCAAAAGGTTGTACGCGGTAAGCCGTGTTTGGAGAGTTCAAAGATAACTGCCATGCCGCATAAAATTGCAATACTGAAAAAGATAATTTGTGGGAAAGTACCTGCACTCATGGGTTCCCAACGAGAGGCCGGCAATGAGCCGGCCTTGAAGGCCATGAATAAAGCACCGAGGGCGATGATAAGGTAAGACAGCACTTGTAACGCCGGGATTAGAGCTGTCTCTGCGCTTCTGCGCTCCATAAAAACCTCCTAAAGCACAACGTTACCTTAATTAAGGAGGTGGGCGTTGTTTTCAATGAACTCGTTATTACGCTCTAAATAAGCGGTATAGTCTTCTCTGTTAAGGTAACGCACTGTGCCGCCTACATTCTCAATGTCGGTTTTAAACCCTTCACTATTAGCGACATTTTTAAGCGCACTTTCCAGTGTTGAAACGACCGACTCGGGTGTTCCTTTGGGCACAACAACCCCACGAGTAACTAAAAACTCAAGATCATGCCCCAGTTCTTTAAGTGTGGGTGTATCAGGTAGTTCTTCAATGCGTTCAGAAGTAGCCGCTGCTAACACGTTCAAATCGCCATTTTCTACGAAGGCGCGTGCTGAGTAATAGTCCTCTATAGCCACTGTGATATGCCCACCCGCGAGCGCACGTAACCTTTCTCCAGTCCCTTCATACCCCACATAGCCAAACTGAGTGCCTGTGGATTCTTCAAATTGCACTGCCCATAAGTGTGGAATACCACCTAATGTAACGCCCATCCGATACTCACCTGGGTTTGAGGTGACATCTTCGAGCATGTCTTCGAGTGTTTCCCAACCAGTATCGGCATTTACTACGATGACCGAGTTATCGCTGGTCATCATGGAAACGACATCAAAATCGTCCCAGTTGAGGTCTGTCACCCCCGAATGGTGCGCGATCAGCAAACCTTCATGTATTTGCGAAATAGTGTATCCATCGCTATCTCGGCGTGAGGCTTCACGCAGTCCTACCGTTCCACTTGCTCCAGGCATATTAATCACAGGCACCGCTTGGCCTAACTCTGTTTCAAGATGTTTGCTTACCAAACGCATTAGCAAGTCGCTGCCGCCACCTGGCCCCCAGGGCACAATAAATTCGATTGGCTTTTCAGGATAATTATCAGCAGCTGTTGCAAAGGCAGGTATAGAAAGTGCTGCTGCTAAGGCGGTGGTAGTGAATAGCGATTTAAGTGTCATTGTTTACCCCATTGATCCATGAATTGTTGTGAGTTTTGGCGTGTTGAGTGGTGTTACTTATAAGTTTTTGTAAAGTTTGAGTTATCTTTACGGAATAATAAGCCCTCCATAAACCAGGGCGCCCATAACCACAAAGGCGGGGTGCGTGTTAAAACGAATCAGTGCTATAGCGGCGACTATGCCAATGATCAGGGTATGAATCGTCCCGCTGGTATTAAGGCTTTCGAGCAGAAACCCCAAGGTCAGCCAGGCCATCATCATGGCGATGACAGGGCGCACCCATTGGCTCATGCGCTTAACCCGGGGGGAATCACGATGACGGTAGAGCAACCCTAACGCGCCTAACATGAGTAGCAGCGTAGGGATCACTGTGGCAGCTACGGCAATGAAGGCACCGCCAATACCTGCTACTTCATAGCCCACATAGCCGGCCATTTTGGTCGCGATAGGGCTAGGTAATGCATTGCCGAGGGCTAATGTTTCCGCGAAGGTTTGTGCGGTCATCCAGCCATAACGGCTAACCACTTCGGCTTCGATCAGTGGAATAATGGCCGGGCCGCCGCCATAGCCGATAATGTTTGGGATAAAAAAGGCTAAGAAGAGATCCCAATAAATCATGCCGCCTCCTCCGCTTTTTTCTTACCGGCAGGACGCAGGAGGGCGGCAAGTAGAATGGCGCCAATCACCCAGCCTGGGTGAATGCCAAGCCAATAGATCAGCCCGGCGGCAATGATGGCCATTGCAATGCTGACCAGCCAGCCAAGAGCGGCCTGGGATTTATCAAAAAAGTCCCAGGTGAGCTGCGCCATCATCACCATGACCACCGGCACTACCGCTTGGCCCATACCGCGAATCCATGCCACATCGCGGTAGCGGCTGAAAATGCCTAACATGACAATCATCGCCACAATCATCGGGACGATAATAGCAATGACGGCCGCAATACAGCCGACGACTCCACCTACACGATAGCCAATATAGCCGGGCATCTTGGTGGCAATGGGGCCGGGTAAGGTATTACCAATCGCCAGTACATCGGCAAACTCTTCATCGGTTAACCAATGGTGACGGGTGACGACCTCGGCGCGCACTAATGGGATCATGGCGGGGCCGCCACCGAAACCAAAGATGCCGATGCGGAAAAAGGCCCAGAAAAGTTGCCAGGAGGTGGCGGGTGGTGTCATTGATGCATATCCCGCGAAGCCAAAGAGGAGATCAGAAGCATACCTAGACCTTATTTATCGTTTGTAGGTTAAAAAATCGATTATCTTGTCTAAAATAGAATATAGGTAGTGCCCGACCCAACGTCAACAGTCAAAACAGAATGGACAGCGGGAACTGAGATAAACAAAGGACATCGTGATGAATAATTCTCTACCTACGTCAGCCAAGTCAGTAGGGCCAGTGGGGCCAGCGGGTACCGCATCAAGTCGCGTGTTTGATCATTTACGCAAGGATTTGGTGGGTGGGCGTTTTGTGGCCGGTGAAAAGCTCGCTATCAATGCGCTCAAAGAGCGCTATCAAGTCGGTTTGAGCCCGCTGCGAGAAGCGCTCAATAGATTGGCGGCTTATGGGTTGCTGGTGCAGGAGAATCAGCGCGGCTTTCGGGTGCCGAAGCTATCGCGGGATGAACTGGACGATATTGCCCAAATGCGCCTGGAAATGGAGGGGATGGCGCTAGAGCGAGCTATTGCTAACGGTGACTCGCTTTGGGAGGCCGATTTGCTTGCCGCCGCACATCGCCTGAAACGGGCCGATATAACCCTGGATAAAGGCGAAGAGTGGGAGCATCTGCATACACAGTTTCACCGCACCCTGGTGGCGCCGTGTGGGTCAGTCTGGTTATTGCGTTTTATTGAGCAGTTACACGACCAGTTCGATCGCTACCGACGTTTGGGGCCAAAAATGCCGACGATACGTCAAGAGCTGGACGAGCAGCATCATCAGCTGGTGGAGCTGGCGCTACAGCGGGATGCTAAAGCAGCGCGTGAATTAATGGACGACCATATCCATAAATCCTATGAAGTCGCCCTGAAGCGCTACCAAGAGCACGTGTAGTTGGTCATGAACAGTTGGTAAACTGCTGCGCATAAAGCGTCGGCCATCGCCGACCTAACCATGATCATGAGGGTGCTATGCACACAGATAACCAACACGCAGATGACCAAGTAGCCGCGCAAACGCTGAACTGGGTGCGCACCTTCATTGTCGCCCACGATATTTGCCCGTTCGCTCAGCGGGAGCTAGCGCGTGAAGCCATCCGCGTTGAGGTTGTGCGCTCTAAAAAAATTGAAGTGGCGCTTGAAGAGCTGATGGTCGAGGTAGCGTGGCTGGACGAACACCCTGAAACTGAAACGACGTTGCTGGTATTTCCTACGCTTTTTAAAAGCTTTGATCACTACCTGGATTTTGTTGAGCTGGCCGAAAGTATCTTGGTCGATCAGGGATATGAAGGGGTCTATCAGCTCGCTACTTTTCATCCCGATTACTGCTTCGACGGGGCTGAGCCCGATGACGCTGCCAACTATACCAATCGCTCTCCCTATGCCATGGTGCATCTGCTACGTGAAGAGAGTGTTGAAAAGGCGATCGAGTTTTACGGCGATACCGACGCGATTCCTGAGCGCAATATCGCTAAGTTAACGGCGATGGGCAGCGACGTCGCTGAGCAGCAGTTGCAGCACTGTTTTGACGTGAGCGACTAAGGTTTGTGAATCGCTCGCTGATGCTTGCCTTTGCTTTTAGCGGCATACAGGGCGCCATCCGCAAGTTGTATTATGTCGATATTCGCATTTAACGAGCCGCTAATTTTTATGACCTGAAGCGGAAGACCAATGGAAAAAGGGCCAGTCAAGCTGGCCCAAAAACATGAATTAAAACTCTTCCCAATCAGGTGTGGCATTGGGCAGTTTTCTAGTTGAGTAAGCGTTAGACGCTGCAAGTGCCTGCGGTGATGAAGAGGCGCTGGGGGTTTCCGAGCCACCGTGCGCTACGCGCTTAAGTTTGAAGGTCGTGACTAACTCGGCCAAACGAGTCGCTTCATCCTGGAGTGAGGCTGACGCGGTGCTGGTCTCTTCAACCAGTGATACATTTTCCTGGGTCGCCGAGTCCATCTGGGATACCGCTGTGCTGACCTGGCTAATGCCCGACTCCTGCTCCTTTGCGGCGAGAGCAAGTTCTTGCATCATTTCCGTCACTTTACGAATAGCTTCGTTGATCTCCGCCATATCATGGCCATTTTTCGCTGCTTGTTCCGCACCGACAACAATACGCTGTGAGATATCTTCAATCATGGTGCGTATTTCTTTCGATGAGGTGGAGGTCTTTGTTGCTAATGAACGAACTTCGCTGGCCACCACCGCAAAGCCTCTGCCGTGCTCGCCAGCCCGGGCAGCTTCTACCGATGCATTCAACGCCAGGATATTGGTTTGAAAGGCGATCGAGTCAATCACCTGAATAATGTCATGGACTTTGTGCGAGGTCTCTTCTAATTCCCGCATCAGTAGGCTGGTGCGTTCAGATGCCTGCTTACCACTATTCGCCTGTTGCGCGGCGTCCTGGGTCAATTGCTGTGCTTGACCGGCAGTATCTGCGTTTTGCTGCACAATCGATGAAATTTCATCCATACTCGCGGCGGTTTGCTGCAAAGCTGCGGCTTGTTGCTCTGTACGCGAAGCGAGATCCTGGCTGCCGCTGGCAATTTGCGTAGAGCTGGAGGCGACGGCTTCGCTACTTTGATTGAGCGTACCGATTATCTCTTCCAGGCGCTCCTGCATATCCTCCATGGCACTATAAAGGCGGCCAATCTCGTTACGCCCTAGGGCATCGATATGGCTGGTCAAATCCCCCTTTGCAATGTTTTCGCAAATGCTGACTGCCCGCTGTAGGGGACTGATGACGAGCCGATTAATCATTATTTGTACCACAATATAGAGTACAATCGCGGTTAAAATGAGAACGCCTACGGTGATACCAAAAATGACGCTGTCGCGCTGCGCTTCCGAGTGAACTTGGTTGCCTCTGCTCAATGCATAATCATTGAAATTACTGATCGCAGTGCTAAAGCCAGAGAACTTCTGATTAATGGGATCACGGTATTCGTCCAGTGTCTCATAGCGCTCGTTGGCTAAATCACTTCTTAAGGTGTCAGTGACAATAAGGTGGTAACTATCGACAATTGCATCGATTAGTGGGCGACGCTCGGAATCAATCGGGAGTTCAAGGCGAGTGAGTTCTGCAATACGCTGGTCAGATTTCTCCAGGCTCACCAGCGCTTCTCCCAGCGCCCGCTCAGCGTAACTTTCGTTGCCATTGCGGTAGTGCTGTGACATGCGCTCTAGCCTGACCCGCACTTCCATTAGATTGGTTTCTGCACGGTTAGCAGCACTCGCTTGTTGAGCACTGATTTCATTAATTTCTGCCAGCAGCTGTGCACCTTCGCGTTCTGCCATGACACCCATGCTACCCAAAATGATAAGCATGGCTAAAAGCACAATCAGTGCGCCAGCAATCATTCTCTTAACTGATATGTTTTGCATTGATACTTCTCCTAATACTCCCCGCACCTGAATTGGTGCATGAGGAGTTTTAAAAGGTATCAATTTTCCGTTAAAATAATAATTTGATTAAGTTGGTGTTAGTTTTCTATATTGTTAAATGCTAAATCATAATAAAGCCGTATAATTAAATGTTTTTTTAAACTTGTTTGAGAGTTGTTTGGAAAATAATTGTTTGATAAAGAGTTGCTTAGTAAATAGTCGTCTGGTAAAGAACCCTTTGGTAAATGGATGATTGTTAAAGCGTCTTATGCATCACATGCGTATCGACAAAACCGAAGCGCGCATGGCGGTAGGCGTTAGGAACGGTACCCACAATACTAAACCCAAGCTTCTGCCATAACGCGACAGCCACCTCATTGGTGGCCACCACGGCGTTGTACTGCATGGCCAGAAACCCTAGTTCCCGGGCCTGTTGCTGGGAGTGCTCACACATGGCTCGCGCTACGCCTTTGCCCCGTGCGGCGGGGGGCACCATATAACCACAGTTACATATATGATCGCCGGGGCCAGCCGCGTTGGTTTTTAAGTAGTAAGCGCCCAGCACTTGTCCGTTTTCATCTTTGGCAACCACACTGGCGTTAGGCGTTTTACACCATAACTGACGGGCAGCTTCAAAACTGATATCGGGATCAAACGCATAGGTCTCTTGCGCTGCAACAATGGCTTGGAAGGTGGGCCAGAAAGCAGCAAAATCGTCATCCGTTATTGGAGAGAAAGCGAGTGTGGTCATAACTATCCTGTGCAGCTAAGCGCTTATCGGGCGACCTCAGCCACAATTTCGTAGCTGCGTAGACGGTCGGCGTGGTTGTAAAAATCGCTATTAATCATTAGTTCATCGGCACCAGTGCGTGTTTGGAATTCCTCAAGCTCGGCTTTAACTGTCTCGGGCCCACCAATAATCGCCGCGCCTAAAAATTGGCTGACTTGGGCCTGTTCCATCGGCGACCAATCCAACTGCTCAACCGGCGGTTGTGACTGAGTCGGCTTGCCGCGAATAAGGTTTAAAAACTTCTGCTGCGCTGTCGTGGCCAGGTAGTGAGCCATCGCGTCACTCTCTGCGGCCATCACGGGAAGGCCGACCATCGCATGGGGCTTATCCAGGTGCTCCGAAGGGCGGAAGTTATCACGGTACAAACGCAGCGCTTCAAATAAATAGCCCGGCGCGAACTGAGCCGCAAACGCGAAGGGTAAGCCCAGTTTGGCTGCCAGCTGCGCGCTGTAACCGCTGGAACCCAGCAACCAAATAGGCACATGGGTACCTTGGCCAGGCACCGCTTTCACTCGCTGCTGGGGCTCTGCATCGGCTAAGTAGCTGCGCAGCTCATTCAGCAGTTGTGGAAAATCATCGACCCCGGCGTGGGCGTTGCGGCGCATAGCCTGCATGGTGGCACCATCCGAGCCAGGCGCACGGCCTAATCCCAGATCAATACGGCCAGGGTAGAGCGTTTCCAGTGTGCCGAACTGCTCGGCAATCACCAGCGGTGGATGGTTAGGCAGCATAATGCCGCCGCTACCCACGCGGATGGTGGACGTTTGCCCGGCTATATGACCAATCAACACGGCGGTTGCGGCACTGGCGATACCGGCAATATTGTGGTGCTCGGCAAGCCAGTAACGGGTATAGCCTAGCCGCTCGGTTAATTGCGCCAGGGCAACACTATCGCGAAAGGTCTCTGCGGCACTGCCGCCCTGGCGAATAGGTGCCAGATCAAGAACGGAAAGTGCCGTGGAAGCGAGTTGGCTCATGGATCACCTGCAAATTAATTCGTGGGCGCGTCGGGTGAAAAATTACTTAGCGCGCTTGGTAATTACACGTTATGCGGCCATTGCAGATGAATTGCAAGGTGTCGACTATCCAGGTGGCGGATATACAGGTTCGTTGGCTCCTCACTCCTCACTTAAAGGTGGAGTGGGGCGAATAAGAATTTCATTCACATCTACATGGGCAGGTTGCGCTAGTGCGTAAATTACCGCATTGGCGATATCGCGATCTTCTAAGGCATGAGTTGGCGGCTCATCAAAAAAGGGGGTGTCGACCATTCCAGGTTCAATTAGCGTCACACGCATGCCGGTGCCACGTAACTCTTCACGTAAGTTGTAGCCAATTCCGGTGACCGCCCACTTGGTCGCGCTATACATCGAGCCTGGAATAGTCGTGCGGCCTGCCGCTGAGCCGGTGAGCAATACATGGCCTTTGCTGCGTTTAAGGGCGGGCAAACAGGCTTGAATAGTGAGGCCCACTCCATAGATATTGGTGAGAATCATCTCACGCCATGCGTCGTGGTCGGCTTCACTAAAGCCGCCGGGTGAACCGCCACGGCCAGCGTTGGCAAAGACGCCATCCAGGCGGCCAAAGGTTTCCAGCGCCTGCTCAACCATGGCCTGCTGCTGTTCCATGTTAGTCACGTCCAGCTCACAGGTCAGTACGTTTTCCGGCCCCAGCTCTTGCGCCAGTGCGGTGAGCTTGTCGCTAGAACGTGCAGCGAGTACTAACTTATAGCCTTCACGTGCAGCTGCGCGAGCGGTGGCCGCACCGATGCCGCTAGATGCGCCGGTAATTAATAGCACGCGGTGTTGCATGGGGTGCGCTCCTTGCTTGGTCAGTCAAGTGAGCTTTTAGCATGGCTAAGGTGACAGCATCCTGCAAATATAGGCTTAAGCAGCTTGGTATTGTGCTGCTAACTGACTGCTAACGAGGAGCCCATCTACTTTATGTTTTAGCATCGTTGCGTTTTAGCATCGCTGAGAGATCCAGTATCGCTTGAGCCATATCTGCCATGCTTTTGCTTTGATCCATTGAGGTTTTCCGCAGAAAGCGGTAGGCCTCCTCTTCGTTCATCTCCTGGTGGGCCATGATGAGACCTTTGGCGCGTTCAATCAGTTTGCGTTCTCGTAGCGCTTTGCGGGTATTTTCAAGCTCATCGCTGAGCCCTTGTAAGCGGCTGGCCTGGGCTTGGGTGAGCTCGATCAGCGAGCGGCCCAGGGGGGAGGTGAGAGCGTTGGCGGTCAGGTCACCTAATGGTTGCGCTCCATTCAGCGCCAGCAGCTGCTCGCAGGGGGCGGGTGTAGGGTGGCAGGGCTGTGCCTTGGCTTTTTCTAAAGCCTCCTCAGCCTGGCCGATTTTGCGGTGGCAGAGCATGCTCAGTTGTTCAATCAGCGCATCTTCAACCGTTTTCATTGAGTCGATGCGCAGCGTGGTGAGTTCATACCAGGTTTCACCCAGCTTATCGGGTGTCTCTTTGGGTGGTGATTGTTTTGCCGACGAGCGCTGGCAGGCGATATCGCGCAGATGGCAAATACCCGACAGCGTGCGCGGTGAAAGCTCCTTCTGCCATGCCTGCTGCGCTTCGGGTGTCGCAAACTCTACAAAGGTGTCGAAGCAGCGCTGTTGATCTGCCATGAGTTGATTGAGCAGCGCGCGATGGGGCTCGTCGAAGTGGCCATGGGTAAAGCCAAAGGCGCCGCAGGCGCGCTCCTGGCCCGCCAGCTCTTTGCCTTGCATTAAGTGGAAAATCGCTACTAGCGTGCGGGTAATATCGGGATCGATAGAGGTATCTGCGGCCTCAAACACAATGGCTAGTAGGCCACTGGTCAACTGGTTAAACGCCTGGGTCGCTGCATCGGGGGTGATAGCAAAGGTATCAATGGCCTGACGAAGCGCGCCAAGTTCGTCAAGCGCGTACCAGACGGCGGCAATCCGGCGCAGTAAGCGCGCGGCGGCCTGGGGGCGGGCCTCCTCACTGAGCGCTTCCAGCCGTTGGCGCATTAGTGTTTCGGCCTGCTGACTGTGTTGCCGGTAGGTGTCGCGGCGGGTTTTGAAGCGCTGCCCCTGGGAAACAAGGTAAATCGTCGATGCGCCCCGTTCACGCTGGAGCATATGAATAAAGCGGCTGATGTCGCCGACAATATCGGCGGTGGTGGCAAGGTGGGTAAGGTTGTCGATATCGCAACGGATGGCGGTTAAGAGCAGTTGCTGCGCTGAAGACATAGAAATTTCCTTGGTGACTCGCCGCCTAAATGTGAACACTCCCATACCGTTATTCTCCCATACCATGCCGAAGCGTATGGGAGTGAACAGGAACGTTATGGAAGTATGAGTGTACTGGAAAGCGCTTAGCGTAACGACAGAGCGCCCGCGCCTACATCATCACCTACTGCGTCGCTATACGCTTTGGCCTCTTCTGCTTCGGTAGCATCGCTAAAGCGTACCACCAACACACATGAAGCCAGGATCAGTACAGTGAGGCCTAAATAGAACAGACCTTGCTGATAGGTCAGGCTTTCGCTGCGGAACAGAAAGGCAGCGCCTACCGCGCCCACATTACCGCCAGCGCCGACTATGCCCGCCACGGCACCCAGCGCCTTTTTGTTGATAAACGGCACCACGCCAAAAGTAGCGCCTTCCGCCATCTGCACAAACAGGCTGAACACCAGCATGATACCTATCGCTAGGCTTAATACGTGCATCTGCGAAAACGCTACCAACGCAATACCTTCGCAAACCAAGGCAATAAACAGCCAGCGAACGCGTCCTTTCAAGCCCCCTTGCTTAGCGAAAAGATCCGAGAAGACGCCGCCTAAAGTACGCGCAAAAATATTCATTAAACCAAACAGACCGGCAATCAGACCCGCGGTGGCCAGGGTAAGATCAAACTTATCAAAGAAGTAGATGGCGGCAATATTGTTGATCGTCAGTTCCACGCCAAAGCAGAGGCCATAGACAACGAACAGCGCCCAAACACGAATATCCTTGGCGGCGGCTAGAAAGCTTTGCGCGGCACCATTTTCTCCTGAAGCTTCAGGCAATTCGCCGCGTGCGCGCAGGTCGCTGAAGTTGCCGTTGGGGGCATCCTGGGTAAAGAACCAGTAGCCAATGCCGGTAAAGAACATCACTACACCAGGCACCATCATCGCTAAACGCCAGCCAAAGGCTTCGTTAACGCCCAGCATCAGCATGCCCGAGAAGATTAGTGGCATCAGTATCTGCGTGGTGCCACCACCCAGGTTTCCCCAACCTGCGCTAGTAGCGTTGGCAGTGCCGACCACATTGGGGGCGAACATCATCGAGGTGTGGTACTGGGTAATCACGAAGGAGGCACCAATGGCCCCAATGGCTAAGCGCGCCAATAGAAAGGTTTCAAAGCTATCGGCCAAGCCAATGCCCATCACCGGAATAGCGCCTAATATCAGTAGCCCGGTATAGGTTTTACGCGGGCCGATGCGGTCACACAGTACGCCAATTGCAAGGCGCACAATTACCGTAATCGCTACCGAAGCGATAATCGTATTGCCGATTTGTGTTTGAGTCAGTGAAAGGTCTTCTCGAACAATCGCCATAAGAGGGGCGATGCCGAACCAGCCGAAGAAACAGATATGAAACGCGAACCATGAAAAGTGGAAAGCGCGCATCTGAGGAGTCGAGAAGTTAAGCAGCCGAATGCGGTTGGCTTTGTTGCGTATGTCCATGGGATGGCCTCACGGGGCATAAAACGAGTTAGTCGCTACGCAACGCAAACAAGTTAGCGCGTTACGCAAACAATTGACGAGAACATGCCTTCACCGTTGAAGGTCAGGTTCGACGCACTCGTACCCGACTGGGCCTGGTCCACGCCTACCACCACTGGTAGGAGTTATGCAGGTAGTTTGCCAGTTGAATATTTATTGCTAAAAATCAATATCTTAATTTATTTTTGTTGTGCGTGTTAGAGATGAGTGATCAAGTCTATGCTGCATGATTGGGCATGCAACGCCGATTTTGCGGCATCTTGGTGCTAGAAGGGTGCAATGGGCGGACTGAACGTGCAGCCATTATTCATGTAAATAGACGGCATCAATATCCAGTGTGGAGTGGCTACCAATCGCTTCAAAGTGTTCGCTTAACCAACGTTCAGCGGCAGCTTGTCCCTGCTCGAAAAGATGGCATAGAAAAGGCCACTCAGAATTGGATTTGCTGGAGACAGAGAGGCCCTCAAGTGCCTGCTCGCCGCTAATGCGGTGGAACAACGCCTGCTGGTAGCAGTTTTCAATGCCTTGCTCATCGAGGGTATGCTTAAGCAGCGCAATCATACGGATCTCTTTAATCAGTGCTGAGTTAAAGGTGATCTCGTTGAGGCGATTCATAATGGCCGATGCCGAGGTGGGGACTTCGTTACGGCTGATTGGGTTGATTTGTATCAGCAGAATATCCCGTGCGCTGCACTCCTCCATGAGAGGAAACAGGGCGGGGTTACCCATGTAGCCACCATCCCAATACGCTTCGCCGTCGATCTCCACTGCTTGGAATATAAAGGGCAAGCAAGCGGAGGCCATCACCGCGTCAACGCTCATCTCTTCACGGCGGAACACCCGCTGTTTACCCGTGCGTACGTTAGTGGCCGCGACAAACAGCTTAAGCTGTTGGCATTGCCTAACCCGCTCGAAATCAATATGTTCGGCCACGATATCGCGCAGCGGATTTATATTGAGTGGGTTGAGTTGGTAGGGGGAGGCCACACGGCTTAATAGGTCCATCGCAATAAAACCGGGCGAGTGATCCAGGCTCCAGTTGCCGGTCAATATGTCCAAGGGAGAGCGGCGGATGGGGCTGGCCATACCCGCGCGACTCACCGCTTGCCAAAAGTCGTGCAGTGCTTGCCGAGCGGTCTCTTTATCGCCTCTTGTGAGCGCATCGGCCATTACCACGCCATTCATTGCCCCGGCGCTGGTGCCGCTGATGCCCTCAATCTCAATGCGGTCATCTGCCAGTAGGCGATCAATGACACCCCAGGTATAAGCCCCGTGGGCGCCACCGCCTTGTAACGCGAGATCTAGCTTTTTGACCTGTGCCATATGCTTTTTCCCATTGCTGCTGGTGAGGAAAGTGGTTTTATTGCAACCAGCATGGCATAGGCGGCTAGATAAGACGAAAGGCTATTTAGCGTACAACGGCTATTTAAGGTGCGCCCGCAAGCGGTGAGTGATGATTGGTTGAATAGGGCGCCTCATACATGGCGTGCTCCATGAGGTTGTCCAACTGCAGGGCGAGCTGCTGGCTGGCTTCTTCCATGACTCCCAAGGCGGCCAGTTGACCATTGCGGTCGCCCAGGCGGGCAAACTTAAGTGCTTCCGCGCCACTGTCATGCATACGGCGATGGGGTGCCGCCAGCGCTCGATAGGCCTCAGTGCGGGCGTAACGTTGGTGACCTTCTCCATGTTGATGCCAGCGCCCTAAACGGCATTGGTGATGGTCTTCTAGGGGAGTGTCTGTGTTGGCAGAGAGGAGCTGCTTATAAAGCCGACACTTCCACACCGCATGATCAAGCTTCGCGGAGTGTAAAAACGCAGCGGTGGCATTGTGATGAATCACCTTGTGCATATGCTGAGCTTGGTCAGCAAGCTGATGCACTGCCTGCTTGGCTGCTTGCGCGGAATGGGTAATCTCCTCGTCGGCCAGACATTTTTTCACTACGGCCTGCGAGTGTTCTCTTACCTGGCTATTAATTTGCTCCATCAGTAGGCTGAGCTGATGGCTCAAGCTGTGCATAGTCAACGCTAAGCGGTGGACATCGTCTGCAATGGCTGCCAATCCTGGAGATTGCTGGCTAGCGGCATCGGTGCTGCCAAGCAGACCTTGGCTATGGGCCGTTTCAAGGGCCGTACTTACCGCTAACGCCTGGGCGTGGCCTGCACTACGGGCGAGAGCGACCTGTAGCTGGCTTAAGGCGTGCAGAGTTTTAGCTAACACTAATGGGGGTAACGCTTCGGTACGTTCAGTGTCGTGGCAACGTTGGTCAAGGCTACTGACCGCCTGTTCAGCGGTGGCAATTAAATTAACCGTTTCCGTTAGGGTGGCCCGCTCGCCGGCAAGCTGATCCGCGTACTCCTGTATGCCACTATTGAGAGAAGCCAGCATATCCGCGCCTCTCGCCTGCAGCATGCCGATGGATTGTGCCGGTTTCATCAGGCTCAATAATCGGCAACTGGGGGAGGGGGTAGCAGCGTCAAGCTGAGTGCGTAACTCGGCAACTTCCTGTTCCAGGCGGCGAATTTTTTGGTACGGGTGCATAAAGGTGAACATGGCAGAGACACCTACGGCAGATAGCAATATTTTGTGTTAATTTGTCACAAAGTATTGCAGAGGGTTCCCCTGTGCGCCTGATTTAGCGGCCGAAAATGATAAAATTCAGCTACTGATTGCCTGTAAGGCTGAGGTTGTTAACGTTCCCCTCATTAAGATTCTGGGTAACATTAGCGCCGGGCTAGCTGTGCGGCGGTGGCCGTGCAGCCTAAAAACGCGGAGGTGGCCAGCCACTCGGCATCGGGATAATAAGCGAACACATACTGATCCTCTTTTAGACTGTCGATCAGCGGGTAAGTGACGTCTTCGCGTACCGCCGGGCAGCCATGGCTGCGACCGAGCCGCCCCGTTTGGGTGATAAAGGCGTCGCTTACATAGTCCGCGCCGTGGATCACAATAGCGCGCTCAAACGCCAAGTCATTGACGTTGGGTTCCAGACCCTCCAGGCGCAGTGAATAGCCGTTGCGCCCATAGTAGCTGTTCATAGTGCGAAATAGGCCAATGCTGGATTGATGGCTATCGGGGGTATTGGAAAACGTCTCTGCTTGGGCGTCGCCAGACCCCTGGCCGTGGGAGACCAGCTCTTCGAAGAGTAGCTTATGCTGGCGCAAATCAAATACCCACAAGCGCGGCTCGGTAGATGGCAGCGAGTAATCGATCACTGCCAAGCGCTCGGCATTAGGCTCGGCGCAGTTAAGCGCTTGGGCGGCTAAACGCAGCGCATCGGGCGAGGCCTGGGGGGCGAGCTGCAGCAACTGATGGTGTAAAGGCAGTATGCCGCGAGGTGGCGTTGAATCAACTTGGGCGAAGAAACTGGCAGCGTGGAGCGGTAATGTAAATAATGTAAAAGGGAGAGAAAATAATAACGTGGCAACATTTAAACGAAGAGCCATAAAAGTCGATCCTACGAGCAATATAAGTCATTATAAAGATTAGCCGACTAATATAAAAAACAGGGTCGGCGATGTGGAAGACTATAGTAACGCAAGGAGAGGGCGATGAACGAGATACAGCCACTAAGACAATGGGCGATAGGGGTCGCTCTTTGTCTCACGCTTACCCACAGCCCTTTAGGCATTAGCTATGCGAATGCGGATTCAGCGCCGTTACAACAGGCGTTAGCCCAGCAATTAAGCGCGGTGGAGGTGCAGCGGCTACCCGTTGCTGAGTTTTATCAACTGCGCGATGGGCAGCCCGCCTGGCAGGCAGCCGTGGCGGTTGAGTCACTGGTGGCTGCGTTGAATAGCTTGGAAACCGATGGTCTAACACCCGAGGATTACCACGCTGATACACTGATTGATGAGTTCCAGCGCAGTCAGGCAAGCAGTCAAGCCGCTCAGGCGTCGTTTGATATTAAAGCAACTCGAGCGTTGCTGCTGGCGCTGGATCATTTAGAGCGCGGTAAGGTGAACCCGCGCGATGTCGAACCCCAGTGGGATGCGCCGCGCCCTGAACGTCGCTACTCACTGCTGCGTGTGGTGCATGCCGTCGATGACCGCTCGCTTGATAACGCGATCGCGCTGGCTCGGCCCTCGTCTGCTGAATATCAGCAACTGCGCGATGCCTTGAAGCAGCATTATCAGCTGGCTAACCTGGGCAGCGTGCCCTACTTGGCTGCGCGGGAAGAGTCGTTGCGGCCAGGCGATGAAGCCGACGATGTGAGCGTGCTGCGCCAGCGCCTGGCACTATGGGGAGAGGCTGAGTTACAGGTGGCGGATAGCAGCGCCTATCCATTAATCGGTGTACAAGCCGGGTCGAATCGGCGTGCCTTTGATGCACCGCTGGAAGCCGCGGTGAGGCGTTTCCAGCGCCGTCATTTGCTGCAGGAAGATGGTGTAGTGGGCGAACAAACTCGCTTGGCGTTGAACACCTCAGTGGCGTCGCGAATCGACCAACTGCGGGTCAATTTAGAGCGCGCGCGGTGGATCCGTCCGATGCAATCTGCTGAGCCACGAGTATGGGTTGATATTGCAGGCTACCGGATGCACTACGTGCGCCCTAACGGCCAGCACTGGGACGCTCGTGTGGTGGTAGGAACCCCGCGGCGCGAGACGCCGATTATCCACTCTACGATCAGCCATTTAACCATTAATCCTTCCTGGACAATCCCGCCGACGATCATGCGCGAGGATGTGTTGCCCCAGGTGCGTGCCGATATCGACTACTTGGCGCGTAAAAACATCCAGGTGATTAGCCCCATGGGCGAACCGCTTGCTGCGGAGGAGATCGACTGGCAGCGTCCTGGCGGCGTTATGTTGCGTCAGGTAGCGGGTACAGGTAACCCGCTAGGTCGCGTCGTGGTACGGTTTCCCAACGATGAAATGATCTATTTGCACGATACCCCCGCGCGTGGATTGTTCCGGCGTGATCAGCGTGCACTTAGTTCAGGCTGTATTCGGGTTGAAGGTGTGACTGAGCTGGCGCAAATGCTGCTGCAAGACACCGGCAGTCGTTATCAAATGAGTACGCTGTTAAAAGGAGGGAGTGATCGCAATGTGAGCTTATCTCAGCGTATTCCCATTGCGCTGCATTATTTGACCGCGTGGCCAAATGCCGAAGGCGAGGTGGAGTTTAGACCTGATATCTACCGCCGGGATGCAACGCTACTGGCCGCGCTGCAGCGGTCAGTCTAGACAGTTGAAAATACGTAAGCCAACGCAAAACACCGCCCAGTGGCGGTGTTTTGCGTTTGAGTACACGGTAGCTATATAGCGGTCGCTAGTCGTCGCTCTCCTGCCGATAATTAGCCACGCTAACCGGGCCTGTTTCGCCGCTTTCCAGCGCCGCCAATATGGGTGCTGCCTGATTCTGGAACGCAATAAGCGTATCGCCGCTCAAGCTGGTGTTTTCGGGTAGGGGAACCGTCATCGCATTGACCGGTGAGTTGTTGACGATGACTTCGTAGTGCAGGTGAGGGCCGGTGCTGCGGCCTGTATTGCCTGATAGCGCGATACGCTCGCCCATTGTTACACGTTCACCTTGCTTCACCAGCGGCCGGGAGAGGTGCAGGTAGCGCGTCCGGTAGCCATTGTCATGACGGATGACGACATAGCGTCCTGCGGCGCGATGGTTGCTCACTCGTTCCACAACACCGTTAGCGGGAGCCGTTACCGGCGTGCCAATCGGCATAGCAAAATCGGTACCGTTATGCGGGCTAGTGCGGCCGGTTACTGGATGCTTACGGCGCGGATTGAAGCTGGAGCTTAAACGGTAGTTGCCTTCAAACGGGTGGCGCGCAAAGGCAGGATCCAGGCTACCACCCTCAGGTGTATAGAAGTTATCGTCGCTGGCATTACGCACAACGGTTAAGTCCATGCGTTCGCCGTTGTAATGAACAGCCAATACACGGGAATCTAAAGTTTCACCATCGATCATGTCTGACTCGACCAGTACCTGGAAACGATCGCCGCGGCGGCTGTCACGCCGAAAATCGAGTTTCTTTTCGAGTAGTTTCGTCAGTTCTGTTACCGAGCCGCTGTTCAAACCTGTCGCCTGGGCGGAGCGCGCAAAGCTACCGCTGACGCTACCGGCATAGAGGCGCTGAACAGGTTCTCCTTGGCGTTCAATCGTGGTGATGGCGAAGTGGTCTGCGTCCTTCTCCAGCAGTATGCCGTCACGGGTGTTTTTCATCATGCGTAGCGACAATAAACGCCCATCTTCATCCAGCTGATAATCAAAGCTGTGCCCGGCGCGCCAATTGGTTAGCATGCGCGGGTCAGGTAAATCCTCCAGCAGAGCCATCACTTCGCTATAGCCTAGGCCTAATTCGTTTTGTGCCAGTACGGCAAAAGTTTCGCCGGATTCAACAATGTGGGTTTCCCACTCAGGTACAAAGGGCTCTTCAGCTGCCAGCTCTAAATCCAGAAAGGAGATATCATCGAATAGCTCAACGCCATAATCCTCATAAGAGGTAGCGTCGGCAATTTCGACGGAAGAGCTGTTGTCTACATTATTATCCAGCATGCCGCTAGCCAATGTGCCTAGCACAATTGCCATATGCAGCGCACCGTCATCGAGACCACCGCTTTCCAGTGCTGCGGTATTCGGTACCGTGACGTCGCCGCCCAAAGCCGGCTGGTTCGCCATGTCGGCCTCTGCGCTGGCAATGACGTCAAGATCAACGATCTCGGTTGCGGTGAGTTCACTGAGGGGGATATTTTCGCGGGTCGCGTCGAGGGCGCGCGAGGCGCGATCGATCGCATCTGCTACCGGGGTGCGTTCTTGATGCAGGGAAGGGACACCCGGAGTAGAGTCGCTTGGGAGCGGTACTAGCACGCTTTCAAGCGGTGTGTTTAGTTGAGTTAAATCTTGGTATGTCGTCAATAACTTTTGTGTGCCCAGCACGGTGACCATTGTGGCCACGGGTAACAGTAATAATTTGTGCGTACGGGGCAGCGAATGGAGGATTCGCAACATGGGTAAATGGACCGCCGAGTTCGTGATTAAAAGTAACTATTAAGCGAATAAACCCGGAAACCATACCCCATGAAGGCAGGGGTGCATAGACTGTATATCTATACATAAAGCGTAATTAAATACAAAAATAGCACTAACAGACAGAGATTACTATTTATAAACAGCGTTTGCTAACAAATGTAACCAGTGAAGCGTGCTAACTAAATAATCTGTGTCAAATATTTTCCCGCTGGATAGAAATAACGTGCTCTTTTACCTGCGTCCAGCAGTTAATCTCAAGCATTTTGTAAGCATGGGCGGAAGTGTTAGCTGTTTCCTGGCATTCTAGCCATGTTTTTTCGAACATTAAGCGCATTGTTTCGCTGTATTGCGTTGAGGAAATCGAAATGTCCCGGGTAACACTTTCACAATGGCAAATGTTGGCCGCCGTGGTTGACCACGGTGGATTTGCGCGTGCGGCAGAGGCGGTACATAAAAGCCCCTCCACGCTGAACCATGCCGTTCATAAATTAGAAGAGCAGCTAGGCGTGCAGGTGCTGGAGCCTATTGGCCGACAAGTACGGTTAACCGAAGCGGGCGAGCTGCTGCTTCGGCGCGCGCGTCAATTAATAGAGAGCGCAGCGTCACTTGAAGATGTCGCCACCCGGCTAGCCGCTGGTTTAGAAGCGGAAGTGGTAGTGGCAATCGATCAGGTGTTTCCCGCTGCTGCTCAAGCTAAAGCGCTAGAGCGATTCTCTGAAACGTACCCGCAGGTGCGCGTTCAGTTGCACGAGAGTGTTCTCAATGGCGGCATTGAGATGCTCTATGATGGCCGCGCAGACTTGGTAGTCTCCGGCATTGAGGCGCAGGGCTTCTTGGGCGAGCCGTTGGTCACGGTGCGCTTTGTTGCCGTGGCGCATCCCCAGCATGCGCTACATCAATTGGGCCGCTCGTTGGATCTACGCGATCTAGCCCAGTATCGGCAGTTGGTGGTGCGTGATTCAGCGCTGCGCCAATCAACCAATGCTGGCTGGTTGAAAGCCGAGCAGCGTTGGACCGTCAGCCACCTCAATACCTCACTGGATATGCTAAGGCGTGGCTTGGGGTTTGCCTGGATGCCGGAAACACGAATTGCGGAGGAGTTAAACAGCGGGCAATTAAAGCCGCTGCCACTACCCGCGGGCGGTATTCGTGAAGTGCCGATTCAGATGATTTTTCGCGACCGAGACCGGGCAGGGCCAGCGGCTCATGCGATGGCCGCCGCACTGAAACAGGCCGTGGTGAGCGAATGCGCGCTGAATGATTCGACTGACTCGAATGAAAGGCCGTAAAACATCCGCTTGAGCGTTCCTGAAGCGGGCGTATGCTGAAGAAAAGAACGTAATTGTTAGCACCTCTAATGACTTTCAGGAGACGCCCAATGGGATTACTGGTAAATGGCAAGTGGCAAGACCAGTGGTATGACACTAAAAAACACGGCGGCGAATTTGTTCGTGAGTCCGCTCAGCTTCGCGACTGGGTGGGCAGCCATCCGGAGACTGACGGTGACTGCTACCCAGCGGAAAAAGAGCGTTATCATTTATATGTCTCGCTAGCCTGCCCCTGGGCGCATCGCACGCTGATTATGCGTAAGTTGAAAGGGCTAGAGCCGTTGATCGGCACGTCCCATGTTAGCCCCTTGATGCTCGACCAAGGCTGGACGTACCGTCAGGACGAAGGTGCCAGTGTCGACCCCGTTAACGGCGTCGACTACCATCACCAGCTGTATACCATGACCGACCCCCACTATACCGGGCGTGTCACCGTGCCCGTGCTATGGGACAAACAGCGCAGCGCCATCGTTAATAATGAGTCTGCAGACTTGCTACGTATTTTTAACCGTGCGTTCGATGAATTGACCGGCAACGACCTGGATTTTTACCCAGAAGATCTGCGCGGTGTCATTGATGACGTAAACGCCGATGTTTACGACCACATCAATAACGGCGTTTATAAATCAGGCTTTGCCACCGAACAGGCGGTTTATGAGAAGCACGTGAAGGCGTTGTTTGACGGTCTAGAGCGTATGGAAGCACGCTTGGCCGAGCATCGTTACTTGGCGGGGGAGTGGTTAACCGAGGCGGATATTCGTCTCTTTACCACGCTGATCCGGTTTGACGCGGTTTACTATGGCCACTTCAAATGCAATTTTAAGCGCATTGAAGATTATCCCAATCTTTCCAATTACGTGAGGGAAATCTATCAGTGGCCGGGAGTGGCGGAGACCGTCAATATGGATCACATCAAACGCCACTACTATTATAGTCACGACATGATTAACCCAACGCGAATCGTACCTGCTGGGCCACTACTCGACCTTGAACGGTCTCACGACCGGGAGCGTTTACCGGGGCAGGGCGTGCGGCGTAAATAGATGCGTATCGCTAACTAGCAAAAAGGGCCGCCCAGTTGGGCAGCCCTTTTTCTAATGCTGAGATTCTACTGCTAGCGTTTCGTTGCTATTAAAAACGTTGCTATTAAAAACAATGGGGAAGCGTTAGCCATTATCATCGATATCTAACGCTTCACGGGTACGCTGCCAAGCGCTTTCAGCGCCCTCTTGGGTAGTTTGCCAGGCATCGCGAGCGTTGGCTTTAGTCTGCTCCCACCACTCGTTATTGTAAGCCGGGAAGGCTTCGACTTCTTCCTGGCTGGCTTCGACCATAATGCGATGTTCTGTATCACCATCGGCGTCCGTTTCGGTTTCGAGGGTGAAGTAGTCGGTATCAACAACGATCTCGCGGCCGCCGAGGCCCAGTACTGAACCGCTTTCGATCACAATCGCGGTAATGCGCATCTCTTCATCAAACAGGATGTCATCGACGTCACCAATCTCTTCACCGGAACCGCCGGCAAAATAGACCTCTGCATCAAGAATGTCGTCGGCAGAATACATGCCCTGGGGCTCATCCTGCGCGTGAGCATTCATGGCAACGCTGCCCATAAGGGCGGTACCGATAAGGGTTGTGAGGATTGTCTTACGCATAGCATCTCTCCATGTGGCTACGATAGATAATAGATCGGTGTGCTTGTAGGTGTATTGGGGGATAACGTAACTAGAACCACCAACACATAGTGTTGCTAAAAAAAACCGACCTACCAAAACGGAAATGGTGTAATTAAAGGGGGGGCTTATAATGCTATTACTGCTTATCAGCCCAGTCATCGGCTTGACGCTCTGCTTCTTCGCGCTCTAGGCCGTACTTCTGCTGAAGCTTGCCTACCAATTGATCCTTTTTACCACCGATCTGATCCAACTCATCGTCGGTGAGCTCGCCCCAGCTTGAGCGTGCCTTACCCTTCATCTCTTTCCATTTGCCTTCAATTTGATCCCAGTTCATTGCATCGCTCCTTGAGAATAGTGAACTTGATTAGGCACTTTTTCAGGTTAGACCATATGTGCATGAGCGCAAGTCCTTGTTTCAATGTGGTGTAAGTTAAAAGTACTGGTCAGACGCCAAATGCAATGGTAGGATGCGCGCTCCTCGCATGTGTTGACCCCTCCATCACGACGGTAAGCGTTTAACTGCATAGTTATTAATGGGTAGATGTTAATAGTTATTTGTAGTGTCGCTTGCGGGAACATCTCGCCAATTGCTAGATGTTCATTGCTGTGTAGATGGCGCGCCTCCAGTATTTCACCAAACGGGTGAAATCGGCGCAGAAGGTCGCCACAACGGTTGGCCCGCTAATGCGTTGTTTGCCAACCGGATGCTAGGTGCGACCGGCGTCTCCGACTCCACTGATGGCTTTGACCGCTACGGCGGTGCCTGTTATCGATAATGACCATTCTTCATGTCGTTGTGCGATGACTGAGTCAGAGACGCTTATGATGTTTTTTGCCGGTACTTGCCGGCCTACCAAGGTGTGATTAATGACCTCGACTTCTGTCGCCTCGCCGAGCTTCGGCGATCTGGCTCTTTTGCCTGCCGTTCTGTCTGCTGTTGAATCACAGGGCTACCTCGTTCCCTCGCCGATTCAGGCACAAACTATTCCTGCGTTGCTTGAAGGCCGCGATATGCTGGGCCAGGCCCAGACGGGTACCGGCAAAACCGCAGCGTTTGCATTACCGTTACTGTCACGTTTAGAGCTGACTCGCCGTGAGCCCCAAGTGTTGGTTATGGCGCCAACCCGCGAATTGGCTCAGCAAGTAGCTGCCTCGTTTAGTAAATATGGCCAAAACCTGAAAGGTCTCGAAGTTGCGACCCTATGTGGTGGCCAAGAGTACCGTGAACAGCTGGGCGCCCTTAAGCGTGGCGCGCAAGTGGTTGTCGGTACCCCCGGCCGGATTATCGACCACCTGGACCGCGGTAGCCTGAAGCTTGATGGCCTCTCCGCCCTAGTGCTGGACGAAGCTGATGAAATGTTGCGCATGGGCTTTATCGACGACGTAAAACGCGTGGTTGCCGATACCCCGAAAGATGCTCAGCGTGTGTTCTTCTCAGCGACACTGCCCACTGAAATCGAACGCATCGTTAACCGTTACTTGGTTAACCCAGTGAAAGTCGCGATTGAGTCGGGCACCACGACCGGCGAAAACATCGAACAGCGCATTGTGCGTGTTGATGGTGGCGCTAAGCTTGAAGCTCTTTCGCGTATTCTTGAAGTCGAGCCGGTCGATGGGGCCATCGTCTTTGTGCGTACCCGTGCTGCGTGTACCACGCTGGTTGAGCAACTGACTGCACGTGGCGTTAACGCCGCAGGCTTGTCGGGTGATCTCGATCAGAGCCTGCGTGAGCGTACTATTACGCGCTTGAAGCGTGGCAAAGTCGACGTACTGATCGCTACCGATGTAGCTGCCCGTGGTCTTGACGTGTCGCGTATCACTCACGTTATCAACTACGATCTGCCTCAAGATGCAGAGGCTTATACGCACCGTATTGGCCGTACCGGTCGTGCGGGCCGTAGCGGTATCGCGATTACCTTTGCTGGCTTCCGTGAAGGCCGCAAAGTGGGCTGGATGGAGCAGGCAACCGGTCAGAAAATGACCGAAATGCCGCTACCTGATGAAGCCGCTATTCGTGCCCATCGCGATGACGTCTTCTATCAGCGTGTTATCGCCTCCTTAACGAAGGGCGCCGAAGAGCAGCGTGCGCTGATTGAGCGTCTGATCGAAGAAGGCCATGACCCGGTCGAGCTGACTTGTGCGTTTGCCGCTATGGCGCGTGCTGACGAAGCGCCGATCGGTCGCCTGCAGGCGCCGCGCAAAGAGAAGCCCTCGCGTGATGGAGCGTCTGGCGGTAAGCCGGGTGCACGCCGCGAACGCACTGGTGCGCCAACTGAAGGTATGACGCGCTACCGCGTATCGGTTGGTCATAAAGATGGCGTCAAGCCTGGCCAACTAGTCGGTGCCCTCGCCAATGAAGGCGGCATTGAAGGCGCGCGTATCGGTCGTATCGATATTCGCAACGCTTTCTCTGTGGTCGAACTGCCGAGCGGCTTGCCCTCGACGATTCTGACCAAGATGGCCCGTGCCCGTGTGGCCGGTCGTCCGTTGGAAATCAGCGAAGACAGCGCACCGGCTGAGCGCGCTCCCCGCCGTCGTCGTGACGAAGGCGATGCGCCGGTTCGTCGTCGCGAACGCGCCTAAGTCTTCACCACTGTAAGGATTAATCAGCTGCCGCCAAGCGGCAACTGAGAAGATCTCGACGCCCTCGTACCGTTACTGGTGCGAGGGCGTTTTTTTGCTACCTTATTCACCATTAACCGTTTCAAGGAGGAAACCATGTCCGCACCACTACACGAATGGAATCTGGCACCCAAGGAAGCGATGGCGCTGCAGTTGCAGTTGGCGAGGCGATTGGAACTTACTGATCGCCTAGCGCCGATAACGCATATCGCCGGGGTGGATATTGGGTTCGAAGAGGGCGGCGAAATCACTCGGGCAGCGGTGGTGGTATTGAAATGGGATCCTGCCACCGCACCCGATTTAAGCGTGGTGGAACAGGTAGTTCATCGCGAGCCCACCCGCATGCCGTACATCCCCGGCTTGCTTTCGTTTCGAGAAATCCCTGCCGCGCTAGGCGCGTTTGAAAAACTCAGCGTGATGCCTGAGCTGGTGATGGTCGACGGCCAGGGGATTGCACACCCACGCCGGTTAGGCGTGGCGGCTCACCTAGGGCTATGGCTCGATCTACCTACCATCGGTATTGCCAAGTCACGCCTATATGGCCAACACGCCGAGGTGGGCGAGCAGCGCGGCGACTGGGTGCCGCTCTACGCGGGGCAAGAGACCATTGGTGCCGTTTTGCGTTCCCGCACCAAGGTCAAACCCGTGTATGTGTCGCCCGGGCACCGTATCACTCTTGAAACCTCACTGACCTGGGTGTTGCGCTGCTTAGGGCGTACCAAGCTACCTGAGCCAACGCGTCTGGCGGATCGGCTGGCCTCACGGCGTGATCAGCGCAAGTAGCCATTGATTGCCAATGGCTAAGGGCTATACAAACGCCAAAAAACGTCGCAGTAGGCTGGAGGCCTCTTGGCAGTCAGTAATGTTCGCCAGCAGGGTGTCGGGCTCTTCGCCTTGGTCGCGTAGGGCGGCGCGTTGGCGTTCAAGGTAGGCGCGCATCACCGGTGCCGTAAATTCCGGGTGAAACTGCACGCTCCACTGGCGCGGGCCGTAGCGCAGCGCCTGGTGGGCGTCGTGGCTGTTATGGGCCAGCACCGTGCAACCTTGGGGCGCCTGCATCACCGACTGGGCATGGGTCAGGTGGGCAGCAAAGCTCTCCGGTAGTTGGCTAAACAGGGGGTCTTGTTGGCCTGCTTGAGTGAGCCGCACGGTGCGTGTGCCGGATTCGCGGCCTGCCGGATGGTAGTCACTCACGCCACCAAAAGCGGCGGCCATTAACTGGTGGCCATAGCAAACGCCTAGCATGGGAATGTCGTTTGCCAGCGCCTCCTTCAGCCACGGCTTCAGTGCTTCGCTCCAGGGTTCGGCCTCGCTGACCATACTGTGCGAACCTGTAATCACAATACCCGCGAGTGTATTAAGTTCAGGAGCACTGGGTTGGCGGGTTGCATCCCACACCTGTAGTTCTAAATGCGCGGACAGCGCGGTGCTAAGCTGCTTTATAAATAGCGTTTCAAAATCACCGTGCTGGTCGACGACTTCCGGAAAAGCGTCGCCGGTTTTAACGATCAATACACAGGCCATATCACTCCCTCAGTATGATGAAACGCAAACATTGAACAAAGGCCTTTCAGGAAGAGCGCAAAGGCGTGAAGATAGCCTACCATGGCTGCTTAAATGGTAAGAACGCATTAATTATGAACATCATAAGGAGACAATAATGCAACAGGTTACCCGCGCAGGCGAACCACTGGATGTGGCTGGCACATTGCCAGCAAAAGGGCAGGCGGCACCGGCGATGACGCTGACCAACACCGATCTGCAAGACGTTACGCTCGATACGTACGCAGGAAAGCGTAAAGTGCTCAATATCATCCCCAGTGTGGATACGCCCACTTGTGCCATGTCCACGCGTCACTTTAACGAGCTGGCGTCTAACCTTGCCGACACCGTGGTATTGGTCGTCTCAGCGGATTTACCCTTTGCAGCCAAACGCTTTTGTGGCGCGGAAGGATTGGATAACGTCGAAACGCTGTCTACTTTCCGCCACCCCGAGTTTCGCGAAGCCTGGGGCGTAGCACTGTGCAACAACTCCATGGAAGGCCTTTGCGCCCGTGCAGTCGTCGTACTGGATACCGATAACCGAGTGCTGCACAGCGAGCTGGTGAGCGAGTTGAAGAACGAGCCTGATTATGATGCTGCCTTGGCGGTGCTGAGCTAGCTCGTATGCCGTGTAGCATGCCGCTCTGACGCCCTCACCAGCGCGCGAATCAAGCGCTGCTGGGGGCGATTGAAAATCAGCCACTCCGGGTGCCACTGCACGCCAATCAAAAAGTCGTGCTCCGGTGACTCAATGCCCTGCACCAAGCCATCCCGGTCGCGTGCAACGATTTCAATTCCTCTGCCTGCCTGGTAGACGGCTTGATGATGCAGGCTGTTAACCCGACACCAGGTAACCCCTAGCAGGCGGTGCAACTTACTTGCCCCCACGATATCAACGGTTTTGCGCGGCAGAACGGTGCGTCGTCGTTTTAGCCCTTCGTGGGTGGTGTAGATATCAGGATCCAGTGTGCCACCAAGATGCACGTTGATTAATTGTGCCCCTCGGCAAATACCCAGCACCGGTGTATGCAGCGGAATAAAACGTTCAAGCAGGGCTAGCTCCAGTTCATCCCTTGCAGGGTCTAAACGAACATCTAATTGTACTTCTCCGCCGTAGAGGTGGGCCTGAATATCGTCGCCGCCACCAATGATCAAGCCGTCCAGGCTTTCCGGCTGCGGGCGTGAAGGCGATAACCGCAATGGTTTGCCGCCATGCCGCCAGACGGCGAACCAATCAAACCACCACGCTAAGTGGCTTTTTTGGTCAGAGGTAGTAATTCCGATAAGCGGCCGAGTCATGTGGATAGTTACTCACTGTGACAGGAAATAAAGAATGCTAAACGGGTTTTATATAGCTGGGCTCTACAACACAATCAGTGTTCGCGGCGAAGCAAACGAACTAGTTTTTCTTTTATGCGGGTCAGCATCGGTCGGTTATGGTCGGCGATATACTCAGCGCAGCGAGCGAGTAACACCTCAGAATTAGCGGCAAGTTTCTCAACTTCCACCCAGCGATTCCACTCGGTCACTGAGCCCCACCCCGGCTGGGAAAGCTGAGCGTTGGGTAAGCGGTAGTGAAAGGTGGGGCGCGGCTTGGTAAGCTGCGTATGCAGCAATTCATGAGAGTGATCGGGGCGTAGGTAGGCAAATAGCGGCAGCATATCCAGCTCGCGATTGCGCGTGGGATTATGGTGCAAGTAGTCGTCAATCAGCGTGTCGAGATCAGGCGAATAGCGGCTATCCAGTATTTTTAACGCATAGGCTTTGTGAAATGGATTCGCGTGGGGCAGCATCTCACGGGTAATATCGACTTTAATTTCGTCGCGCAGCCAGCCAGCCAGCAGCAGGTACGCACGCAGCATGGCTAGCAAGTAGTCAACGTCGAAACGCTCCGCTTCAGGGTTTAGGTGTAAGCCAAACCCATACAGCAGGCTGGCATCGGTGCCTTTAGCGCCATGTGCTCGTAGTGCCTCGAACAGCGCGTCTAAATCTTCCAGCTCATTCCAAGGTATCGGTGGGCAAACGATTTCGGTAGGCACCAGGCCTGTGACCATGTCGCCAATCAGCTCGCGGGTTTTGTGATGGAACTCGACCCGGCGTTGATGCTGATGGCGCGCCCACTCGCTATCTTCTGGGTGAGGGTCGTCGGCCAGCGATTTGTCGGGATGCGCGTATTGGGTGTCGAGCTCGATACCAAATTCGCCCCAGCGGGTATCCTCAACGAGTAGCCGATGGGGGCTTACCACGTTAAGCTCCCCGCCAAACAGTTCACGTACGATCATCGCCGTGTCTCGGGGCGGCAGGCCAGCGAACTCGATTTCAATGCCAACGTGCCGGATTTTCCCCTGGCTGTTTAAGCGGTTAGGTGGAGCTTGTAGCGTCATCTCGGCGTCCTTGAGGTGAACGTTTAAGTCTTCAGCCTATCATAGTCACGCGTTGAGACTGAGCGTATGACGGGCCATAGCGGCGGCAAATGATAAGCAGGACGCCATCTAAGCTAATTTTCAGGAGTAAGGCGTGCGACAGCACTGGTTAATCAATTCGTTAATAGGTTTTGTCTTGTTTGTATTGGCAAGCCTAGCAATGACGAGCATGGCAATCACTCAGGCCCAGGCGCAAACGGTGTCGCTGCCCGGCCTGAGCAGCGGTTCCGAAGAGGAAAGCGCTGACGTTAGCGGTGAAGAATTTCAGAAGTCGCTCACTGACGTCATCACCATGCTTGAAAACGAAGAGCGGCGCACAGAGTTGCTTAAATCGCTACGCGAATTGCAAGTAACCGCAGACGCTGCCAGCGCAGATGAGGGCGTAGTACGCCAAGGATTACTGGGTGCTCTCGCCGATACCTTAAGTGACCTGGGTGATCAGGCCCAGGCGGGGGATTCGCCAGTTGATCAGTGGTCACGCCAGCTGGTTCAGGGCGTAGATGATTTGCGCGCGCTTAACGATGATGCCGACCAGGGGGAGGCGATTCGAGCGATTGCCGAAGGGGCGGTGCTGGCCTTGGTTTGGGGCGTACTGTTGGTGCTGATGATTGCCTTTGGGCGCATGATCGCTACCCGGCGTGAGTGGCCGTTGGATCTGCCTCGGGATCCCAAGGGCTGGCTGATGGCAGTGCACTTTTTGCGTCGCATGCTGCCCTGGGCACTGTCGTTTGCCATTACCTTGGGGATTGGCCAGGTGCTGCCCGATAGCCCTGGGCGTACGCTAGTATTGGTAGTGGCCTATATCTGCCTGTGTGGCAGGGCGCTATCGGTGGTGTTTGAAACAGTCATCGCGTTCTTTAGCCGTGGCCATCGTTTTACTGCGGTTCAACTGCTTCAACAGCGTGCGCTGCGCGGGCTGTTTGTGATTGGTGCTTTGATTGCGCTTGGCGACGCGGTCAACTCCACTCGTCTCGTTGAAATGCTGGGTAGCGAGCTGTCGAGCCTAGCCTCTGTGCTTTCCAATATGCTCGCGGCGTTGCTTGCAGCGCGGTTTATTCTCAAGTTTAAGCGCCCCGTGCGCCACCTGATTTGCAACCGGCCCTTCAAGCAGCGGCGTGACGCCAGCACCGCGGTCGAAATGATTCGCTCCCTGGGGGGGCTATGGCACATACCCGCGCTGCTGCTGGTGAGTGGTTCGCTGCTGGCGATTTTTATCACCGTGGGCGATGTGGGCACTGCTCTGGCGCGCTCGATTATTTCCGCCAGCCTGCTGGTACTGACACTGGTAGTCACCGGGTTGCTGCGCCGCCAAGCGGAACGGATGGGTAAGCGTCGCCACCGCCGCCGTTATAGCCAGTATCGTAAACGTTTAGAGCGCTTCGGCTTCGTGTTGGCGCACATCTGCTCGTGGATGGTGTTTGCCGAACTCTCAATGCAGGTGTGGGGCAGTTCGTTCTTCGGTTTGGGCCAACAAGCCGTGGCCAGCGCGCGGATTGGCCAAGCGCTGGTTAGCTTGGGGGCCACGGTGTTGCTTGCATGGCTGGTATGGATATTTGCCGATACCGCCATTCAGCGAGCGCTAACATCGTCAGCCCGTTCACGTGGGCGGCGGGTCAATCAGGCCCGGGCGCAAACCATCACGCCGATGATCCGCAACGTCATCTTTGTAACCATTCTGATTATTGCCGTTATCGCCGGGTTGGCTAATTTGGGTGTCAACGTCACACCGCTGCTGGCGGGTGCTGGTGTGATCGGTCTGGCGATCGGTTTTGGTGCGCAAACGTTAGTGCAGGATTTGATTACCGGTATTTTTATCTTGATCGAAGATTCGTTAGCGGTCGATGACTTCGTGCAGATCAATAACCATATGGGCACGGTCGAGGGGCTGACGCTGCGCACTGTGCGGCTACGCGATTTGGATGGCATTGTGCACATCATCACCTTTAGCCGCATTGAGTCGATTCATAACATGTCCCGCCAGTTCGGCATCGCGCTGATGCGAATACGCATTCCGTTTGATATGAAAATCGACGATGCGATTACGCTGATGCAGGAGACTGCCCAGGAGCTGCGCCGTGATCCGATGATGCGCCACTACATCTGGTCGCCGCTGGAGATGCAGGGCGTTCAGGGCTTTGAAGATGGCTGCCCCATTTTACGCATGCGCTTTCGCACCGCGCCGGAGATGCAGTGGGATGTCTCGCGGGCGTTTAACCTGTTGCTGAAGCAGCGTATGGAAGCTCAAGAGATTGACCTGGGCGTGCCGCGTCTTAGTGTCAGTATGGAAGCACGCGCTGAAGACCGCATGGAGGCGACCGCGGGTACTTCATTCTCTTTAGAAGAGGGCTCGCAAGAACAAGCCGGGCAAGAAAACACTTCGCCTGAGAGTGAACAAGGCAAGCATAGCGCGACGCAAGCAAGTGACTTCAACCCACAGGAGCATAAGAAACCAACACCTCCGAAGCCCGCGCCGCGTCCGACAAAAGCTGAGATTCGCCAGGATGAACAGGCACGCAGGCACGATAATACGAATAATCGTGCTGCGTCACATCGGCAAAAGCCCCAGGCACAGGGCAAGCCCCAGAGCGATTCCTATGCCAGCCCCGGTGGCGAACACGGCGATGAGTAGCCACGGGCCCCGCCAGCGGCGCCAACGGTTGTACAACGAGACCGCGTGGCTAACGCGGTCGACCAGTTCGTCGTGACGGGAAATGGCGTGATCCGGCGGCAGCGAAAAGTCGTTGGCGACATCGCCCTGCCAGTGGGCGCCGTGGCTGAGCCCCAGGCGCGCTCGTAGCTTTCCGATATCGCTGACGGTGTCGTGCAGCGTATCGTAGGTTTCGCGGCGTTCGGCAACCGCGAACACCGCCTCGGCATCCTGGCGTAGCGCGCTATGCTGGCAGCTAGCCACGGCTTGGCTGATTTCTTGTTCGTTGGCCTCGGGGGAAACCGCGAGGCGCTGGTACAAATCGCGCATAGGGTCAATTTATTCTCATGGGCCAGTGCATCCTGCGAAACGTCTAGCGTTACATGGTCTTAGTAAGTTTGCATCAAATAATCATAGGCGTTTTTAATACGCTGAAACCGCGCTGAGGCCAAGGCGACCTGTTGTTCACTTTCCGAATAGAAGCGGTCTGGATGGTGGAGCTGCGCCATCCGCCGATAGGCGTGGCGAACCTCTACCCGGGTGGCACCTGGGGTAAGTCCCAGCACCGAAAGCGCCCGCGTGGTGCGATCGGGCGGCGGTGAGGCGCGCTGCTGGCGATGCTCTTGTTGGCGATGCTGGTGACGAGAATCTTGCTGGCGAGAGCGGCGCCGTTCGCGCTCGGCCTGTTCGCGCTGCTGTTGTTGCCGTTGCCGTTCCTGCTCCTGTTGGCGCGTCTGTTCACGCTGGCGCTGCTGTTCCTGTTCGCGGGCTTGGCGAGCCTGCTCCTGGCGTTGCTGTTTCTCCTGCTGTTTTTGTTGCTTTTGCTGGTGGCGTCGCTCTTTCTGTTGTTGCTGCTGTTCGGCCCGAGCATTGGCCTGTTGGTGGTACTGCTCAGCGGCCTCGGCTTCGCGTGCTTTTCGGGCATGATAATCTGGGTCGTGTGCCTGCCAGTAAGCATCACGGCTGGGGTCTTCGGGTGTGGCAAGGGGTGTGCCGGTGAGCTCTTTAAACAGAGTATTCAAGGTCATTGGTGCGATACTTAGCAGGTCGGCCAAAAAACGCAAAATATAGTGGTTGGCCAGGGACAGCTCGCCGTCGTCAGTGGCGACGGTAATCGCTTGATGAATAACGCTCAGGCTGCGTTCTGTGCCGCATTCTTTGCGAACCACCTCGGCAGCTAGTTGGATCGCTTGCAAGTCTTGGCTACGGGCAATACTCATTACTGGCCCCAGCTCATGCCCGTGGCGAAACTGTGCGGTCACCTGAGCCAGGCGGCGGCGCCGCTGCCCCTCTGAAACATGTTGACGGTGCACCAGCACCCAGGCCAACAGCAGCAGGGTTGCCGTATCCACTTGGCTGCGGCTCTTTAATAGCAGCAGCTCAAAGGGTGAAAAACGGGCAATGGACATTTCCTAGCTCCATAGGTGAAGAGGTGAGCAGAGGGGTGGCTTTAGGTAGCGCCATGATCAAGTTAGCCATGGTATATCATCGCGTTAGGCAAAGGAGTAGGAGATTGATGAGTTGATCAACGTTGAGCGTAAAAACAGCTTTCAGCTGCGTCTTACCCGGCGGCTCAAGGAAGAGACATCGCATAACCTCGACGTCTATCTTTTTGTGCCTGGCGATTTGGGATTAAGCACCCAGCTTATCTCAGAAGAAGCCTTTTATCATGCCGCTATCAATGTCTCGCGCACCTACTACAGTGACGAGTATCTCTTACCGCTGGTGCACAGTCGGCTGGCCAGCCGTAATCGGCTCGGCAGCGACTCGTATCGGTTGAGCTTGAGTCTCTACGCCTATCAATACGTGGAAGCGATGGAGCGCACTACTCGAGCAATGTTGGTGAATGCCAATAAGCTGCGCCATGCTCGCCAAGAGGAGCGCGAAGAGAACAGTGAGGTGCAAGAGAGTGCCGTTGCCCTACGTGACCAACTGCATGAGATGATCGACTTGAGCGATGGTATTCTCAAGCGGCTGCGTCGCCACCAGCCTGATGACGAAAGTCTATATAAGTACTTTGCCAATATCGATAACTACCTCTCCTGGTTTACCGAACAACAGCTGCTGGCGCTGGTGGCACACATGCCCCGCGGCGGAGAGTTTACCGATATTCGCCGACGTTTTATTAGCGTGTGTCACCGGGAGGGCGAGTATCGCCGCGAACAGCAGTACAACGCCGAGCGCGTGATGGCTGATCCCACGCGGATGTCGAATAAAATGCGCTTGTTGCGGCGCCTGATTGAGCACCCGATTACCCTGAAACAAGAGGCATTGGAGCTGGGTGGCGGCGAGCAAAAAGCGGTCAAAGCGCTTGCCACCGCCGTGGTAATGGCCTTTGTATCGTTAGGCGTGCTGCAGTTGCGTAATGCTCTGGGAGATATCACCGCGCTGTTCGTATTAGCCATGGCGCTGCTCTACGCCCTGCGCGAAGTGTTTAAGGATGATTTGCGCAATACCCTGTGGCGCTGGCTGCGTAAAGGCCGTCCCAAGTGGCGGCGCCAGTATTTAGACCCCACGCGCAACGCCGTGGTGGGCCGCCAGTTGGAGTGGTTTGACTACAAGCGCTACGCATCGCTGGGCGATGATATCAAGCAGATGCGCCGCCGTACGGTAGCCCAGCGTGAAGAAGTGGTGCTGCACTATCGTTCAAGCTCACGTATGTCGCCTACGCGCTTTTTGAGCGGCTACGAGCATACCCGCGAAACGCTCAATCTGGATATCTCCATGCTTACGCGACTAATGAGTAAGGGCAAGCATCACATCTACCGTTTAAAAGATGGCCAAGCAGTTCGCGAGGGCGTCGAGCGCCGTCATCTGTTTAACTTAGTGGTTCGGGAGACGGGCAGTGAGGATAGCCCTTACTTGGCCCGCTGGAAGGTTGTCGTTAGCCGCTCGGGCATTGTCGATGTCGAGAAAGTCGAAGAGAGCAGCGTGGTGAAGGAAAGCGAATAACAAAAGTGCCAATAAACTGCGCCAGGTCAACGCAGCCTCAATGCGTTCTTTGAGATCGCTAGCCAGCATGGGCAAATCTTCAGCAGCGAGCTAGGCTCAAAGAACAAGCAGGATAATCTGCATCTGCGGCTCAGTCTTTAAAGGTTGAGCTCAAGGAGGAGTACAATGCAAGCTATCGATATTATGACGCCCAAAGTGGTGAGTGTGGGGCCTGACGCCGAAGTACGTGAAATTGCGCAACTGCTGCTCAAGCACCGTATTAGTGCGGTGCCTGTCGTAGATAGTGAGCGGCGGGTGATTGGCATTGTCAGCGAAGGTGATTTAATGCGCCGGGTAAAAAGTGACAGTGATCATGGACACTCCTGGTGGTTATCGCTGTTTACCGGCGGCAAGGATGCTGGCGACTATGTTAAGTCCCATGGTCGTAAAGCCCACGAGGTCATGACCCCGAATCCAATGACCGTGGAAGAGAACACGCCGCTGCATACCATTGCGCGAATGCTGGAAAAACATCATATCAAGCGGGTGCCTGTGCTACGTGATGGCAAGTTAGTGGGTATTGTTAGCCGTGCTAACTTGCTCCAGGGTATCGCCAATGCCGCAGTGGCGCCAACCCAGTCGCCCACGGATGATCGCCAAATTCGTGAGGCTATTCTCAAAGAAGTTGAGAATAATACCGGCGTACAAGTTGAAGGTATTAGCGTGATTGTGGATGGCGGCGCTGTGGAGGTATGGGGGCTGGTCGAATCCCTTGAACAGAAGCAGGCGGTAACCGTTGCTGCGGAAAACGTGCCAGGGGTTACCCAAGTCGAAAATCATCTGGGCATGATGCCGCGGGGCGTGGGCTATATGTGACCTAAAGCCCGCTATTAAAATAGCGGGCTCTGCTTTCTTTACCTTACACCACTGCTTTAATCGCCTGCTCTAAGCTGTTCACGCTGCGCTCTGTGTGGTGCAGCTTATCGAGGCCAAATAGACCGATGCGGAAGGTTTGGAAGTTATCACCTTCATCGCACATTAGCGGTACGCCGCCCGCCACTTGCACGCCCGCCTGGGCAAGTTTGCCCACTAAGCCACTATCGTCGCTATAGCACACCACTACGCCTGGGGCTTCAAAACCTTCCGCAGCAACGCTCACAAAACCGTGGCGTTTAAGCATGGCGCGGACTTCCCGGCCAATCGCCTGCTGCTCCTCTTTTACCTTGGCAAAGCCGTAAGCGCGGGTTTCCTGCATAATGTCCCGTAATTGCCGCAGTGCATCGGTAGGCATGGTGGCGTGGTAGGCGTGCCCGCCATTTTCATAGGCCTGCATAATGCTGTGCCACTTGCCCAAATCGCAGGCAAAGCTGTTGCTCTGGGTCTCACTCAAGCGTTGCGTGGCACGTTCTGAGAGCATTACCATGGCGCAGCAGGGCGAACCGCTCCAGCCCTTTTGCGGCGCGCTTACCACCACATCAATGCCGAGTGCCTGCATATCCACCCACAGAGTGCCCGCGGCAATGGCATCCAGTACAAACAGGCCACCTACCTCGTGAGTGGCTTCGGCGAGCGCTTGAATATAGTCATCTGGAAGTAGCAAGCCCGCAGAGGTTTCGACTTGCGGGGCGAACACGACGGCAGGTTTTTCGCTACGAATCTGCGCGACGGCCTCCTCAATGGGCACTGGCTGAAAAGGCGAGCGAAGCTCATCGGCCTTTAGACGCCGTGCTTTAAGCACCGTGTGCTGATCGGTTAAGCGACCCATCTCAATAATTTGCGTCCAGCGGTAGCTGAACCAGCCGTTACGAATAACCAAGGTTTTCTGGTCAACGGCAAACTGGCGCGCCACCGCTTCCATGCCAAAGGTGCCGCTACCGGGCACGATAACGGCCGCTTGGGCGTTGTACACCTCTTTCAGCGTGGCTGAAATATCCCGCATCACACCTTGAAACTGCTGTGACATGTGATTCAGCGAACGGTCTGTGTAGACCACCGAGTATTCAAGCAAGCCGTCGGGGTCGACGTTGGGTAGTAAACCAGCCATGGCGTTCTCCTGTTTTTAGAAACAGCCTGTTGTTAGAAGCAAATCATTAAACACGCATCGTGAGTCACGCTAAAGCGCGAGGTTGCGTTTCAGAATACGGATAACTTCGTCGCGATGCCAATGATGATGGTCTAGGCACTATAAACGGGATAGCGACTAAAGTTGCACGCGAGTAAACGTTTACGTCGACGGGGTAAACGTTTACTTTGTGGGTTATGCAGCACTTTTAAGCTGCTTTTGTGCTGTTAACCAGCTACGGCTAAGGAGAATAGATGACCATTAACGTTACCGTTTGGGGTGAAAACGTCCACGAACAAACCAATGAAGTCGTGGCGCGAATTTATCCAGAAGGTATGCATAACTGCATCGCCAAAGGGTTAAACGAAGCTGAAGGGCTCGATGCCCGTGCGGTCACTCTGCAAGACACTGAACAGGGGCTAAGTGAAGAGATCCTAGAAAATACCGACGTGCTGCTGTGGTGGGGCCACGCTGCCCATGGCGATGTGTTGGAGGAAACTGTCGACCGCGTGCAGGCGCGCGTGTTGCAGGGGATGGGGCTAATTGTGCTGCATTCTGGGCACTACGCAAAAATCTTCAAACGCCTGATGGGCACGACCTGCTCACTTAAGTGGCGGGAAGCGGGAGAGCGCGAGCGGCTGTGGGTCGTTAACCCTGGTCACCCTATCGTTCAGGGCCTGGGCGACTATATCGAACTGCCGCATACTGAAATGTACGGTGAGCCATTTGCGGTGCCAAACCCCGATGAAGTGATTTTTATCAGCGCCTTTGAGGGTGGTGAGGTATTCCGTTCAGGGCTGACCTACAAGCGCGGCAACGGCAAGATTTTCTACTTCCGCCCAGGTCACGAAACCTATCCGATCTATTACAACGAACAGGTAAAAACCGTGCTGAAGAACGCTGTGAAATGGGCGCGCCCGGAAGGCTCCCGCTGGATCGATAGCTGCCCCAATGTTCCTGCCGACCAGGCCCCCAACCCGGTGGAAATCAAAGGCGAAGGGCTGCATAAACCTGGCGAGGAGGGCTTCAAATGATCCGTTTAGCGATAATTGGCGCTGGCAGTATGGCGGGGGAACACGCCAAGCACTTTAGCCGGATCGAGGGGGTGGAAGTAGTGGCGGTGTGCGATATGGAGCTGGCCAAGGCCCGCGACTTTGCTGGCCGTTTTGGTATCGCCGATGCGTATGACGACCTGGAAGCTATGCTGGCGCGGGAGGATATCCAAGCCGTTAGCAACGTCACGCCGGATGGTGTTCATAAGCGCACGTCACTGGCCGCGATCACCGCAGGTAAGCACATTCTGTGCGAAAAGCCGCTGGCGACGAATGCGGATGATGCGCATGAAATGGCCCAAGCGGCGCAGGCCGCCAAGGTCATCAATATGGTCAATTTTAGCTATCGCGATGCCCCGGCCATTCAGCATGCTCGTGCGCTGATTACCGCTGGGGCGATTGGTCAAGTTCGCCACGTAGATGCCAGCTACCGGCAAAGTTGGCTGGTCAGCAATGAGTGGGGGCGCTGGGATCAGGAGAGCCAGTGGTTATGGCGGCTCTCGGAAGCCCATGGCAGCAAAGGTGTACTGGGCGATGTGGGCGTTCACATTGTTGATTTTGCCAGCTTTCCGGTCGGCGATATTACTCGCGTTAACTGCGAACTGACCTGTTTTGAAAAAGCTCCAGACAACCGGATTGGTGACTATTTGTTGGATGCCAACGACACCGCGCTAATGCGAGTGACGTTTGCCAATGGGGCCAAGGGCACCATTCAAGCCACCCGCTGGGCGACCGGGCATCACAACTCGTTAACCCTGAGTGTACACGGCGATAAAGGTGCTATTCGCGTCGATTTAGACGCCTCAAAAGACGACGTGCAGGTGTGTTTGGACGATGACGTTCACCCGGCGCGCTGGAGCACAGTGAAGGCACCGCCAACACCCAGTATCTATCAGCGTTTTGTTGAAAGCATCCGCAGTGGTCAAAACGACCAGCCGGACTTTGCCCGCGGGGCGGCGATCCAAACCGTTCTTGATGCCTGCGTTATCTCCAGTCAGGAAGATCGCAGCCTGGAAGTTGCAGTGTAATCAGCGTCGCAACGCCGGGTGTTTTTCGGCACACTGGAGGCATTCCAGGTGAAAAATAGGGCGGGAAATAGCCGGTGAGAGATTCGGTGATAAAGAGCAAGCAAAGCGCCCAAACGGCCACCATCCGAGAAATTGCCCGGCGGGCCGAGGTATCGATTGCCTCGGTGAGCCGGGCCCTGAACGGCAAGCCAGGGCTCAGTGATGCCCTGCGTGAGAAAATTTTGGCGATTAGCCAAGAAGTGGCCTACCAACCCAGCGCCGCGGCTCGTCAGCTAATAAGCGGTAAAACGGCGGTGGTAGGCATCTCTCTCGGCCGTCAGGATATCGAGCTGCGCCCTTACTATATCTTGCTCTACCAGCACCTTACCGTGGCCCTTCATCAGCAGGGTATAGTGCCGGTGTTCTTTAATCACCAACAAACCGCTGAATTACCCGAACGCGCGGGGGCAGCTATTTTGCTTGGTGAAGCCCCAGGCGATGAGCGCCCAGCGCTGCTTAAGGCCGCTGCGATTCCTTTTGTGCGCATAGGTGATGCCGGGGAAGGCTTTTCCGTCGCCCCGGACGATCGGCAGGGGCTGTATGAGATGACCCACCACCTCATTACCCAGGGTCGCAGGCGGCTGGCGTTTATGGGCGGCGAGCTAGAGGTGCCGCGTCCCCATAGCCGTTTGGAGGGCTACCGGCGGGCGTTGGCAGAGGCTGGGTTTGCTGAACGCTTGATCAGCCTACCGCACCGCTTCGCGTCAGACTCCCTTAACAGCTATCGCTATCTAAATCGCTATTTAGACGAAGAGGGCACTCAATCATTGCCTTTTGATGCGCTGGTATGCGCCACCGACGAACTAGCGTTGGGCTGTGTGGCCGCGCTTGAAGACCGCGGGATTGAAGTGCCTTTTCAGGTCGCGGTGACAGGCTTTGATGACCTGCCCACCCTCGCTACTGGGCTCACCACCGTACGGCAGGATATTGCCGAGATAGCCGAGACGAGCATGGCACTACTGGCAGAAGCAAGGGCGGGAGAAGCGCCCCGGCACGTATCGTTGCCGGTGGCGCTGGTGCTACGGGAAACGAGTTAGCACGGCGGCAACTGCTCCGGCCTAAAGGCGTCGGGGAGCAGTGCTTGCATATGCAAGCTTGGGTGGCTGCAGGTTCGATCTGTGACGACCTATATGCTGGATACCTGCATCTGTTCATTCATTATGTGCGAACAAGGAGCATCGGTTATCAGTCGCCTAGCCACTGAGGTTGGGCAGGGGAATCGAATAGTGGGATCGACGCTGACTTATGCCGAAATTCGCTATGCAGAAATGCGCTATGGTCAAATCGGTAAGAAAGCATCTGCTAAGCACAAGTCTCTTGTTGATGAATTCGTGAAGCGATTGGATGCCGTATTGCCCTGGGATAAGCAAACCGTGGATGCAACCGTTGAGATAACGCGGGTGTTAGCTAAAGCAGGCACGCCTATTGGCTCAAACGACTCGGCCATTGCAGGGCATGCAATCGCCTCGACTTGCACCCTGGTTACCAACAACGTGCGTGAATTTAGCCATGTACCAGGGCTGGTTTATGAAGACTGGATTCATTAACACTGGCTATTTTTACGTGAACAGTCAGTTTTATGGAGACAACACAGTGAATCTATATTTTCGAATGATCTGGCTACTACTGACGACGAAGCGTCGACGCGGTTGGATGCGCCTGAATGCCCTTGAAAATACCCTTGAGGGAATTGTTTTACTCAATGATATCGATGTGAATGGCCACATGAACAATGGCCGGTTCATGACGGTCTGCGATCTTAACCGCATTGACTTGTTCATTCGCACAGGCTTGGCTCGAATCATGCTTCGGCGAAAATGGATGCCCATCATCTCTTACCATGACATGAGCTACTATAAGTCACTCAAGCTTGGTCAGCGTTATCGTTGCAATATGAGTATGGAGCATTGGGACGAGAAGTACTTTTACATGCGGCACAGGTTTACCAACCCCAGCGGTGCCACGGTTGCTGAAGGTGTTTCGCGTGCGGTTATTCGTGGTAAAGACGGCGTCATTCCACCCGAAGAAGTGGTGGCTGCTGTGGAAGCGTATCAACAGTTGTCCACGGAAAAGCCGTCAGCTGAATAAAGCGAAACGGCTTCTTTGGCGTAGAAATATTAACGCGGTGGCAACTGCTCCGGCCCGAAGGCGTCGGGGAGCAGTGCTTCCATGGTGTAGGTTTTGAGCAGCTCTCCGCTGCCGGATAGCACCTTGATCTGAGTCTCTGGCGTGGCGAACTCGCGAATGCGCTGACGACAATCGCCGCAGGGCGTACAGAGGTGATCAGCGGGGCCCATGACGTAGACGGTCGCCAGCTGGCGTTGGCCTGCGGTCACCATGGCGGAAATGGCCGAGGCTTCAGCACACAAGCCTTTGTAGTGCGCCACCTCCACGTTGGTGCCGGCAAACTGCTGACCATCGGGAGTCACCATCACCGACGCCACCGGATGCGCGGAGTAGGGCACATAAGCGTTAGCCCGCGCGTTTAACAACTTTTGAACGATCTCTTCCAATACTTGATCCATCACTTTTCCTTTTGGCCGCTTCAACGCCCTAAGCGCGGGCAGCGTCGTCGCGAAGTACTGTGTCCAGTGCAATCAGCATCATATCGTCGAAGGTGGTTTGACGGTCGGCGCTGGAGAGCGAGTCGCCTTTCAGGATGTGATCCGACACGGTGCAGATGGTCATGGCGCGGGCGCCAAACTCAGCGGCGACGCCGTAAAGACCTGCGGCTTCCATCTCGACGCCGACAATGCCGTAGCGCTTGAGCATTTCAGCCATTTCGGTTTGCGGGTTGTAGAACAAGTCTGCAGAGAAGATGTTGCCCACTTTGACCGGCACGTTTTTGGCCTTGGCGGCGGCCACTGCGTGCTGGGTGAGTTCAAAATCCGCAAGCGCGGCGAAGTCGTGGTCATTGAAGCGCATGCGATTGACTTTGGAGTCGGTGCTGGCGCCCATGCCGATCACCACATCGCGGACGTTGACGTCGTCGCGTACCGCGCCGCAGGAGCCCACGCGAATTAGCGATTTTACGCCGTAGTCGGTGATCAGCTCTTTGGCATAGATGGAGACCGACGGAATGCCCATGCCGTGGCCCATCACGGAAATCTCGCGGCCTTTATAGGTGCCGGTATAACCAAACATGTTGCGCACGTCGTTGACCTGACGCACATTCTCCAGGTAAGTATCGGCGATGTATTTGGCGCGCAGCGGGTCGCCGGGCATCAGTACGGTATCGGCAAAATCACCGGGAGCAGCGTTAATATGTGGGGTTGCCATCAAAGGTCTCCTTTAAGCGGCGCTAGTCGTTAAGCGGCGTCGGGTAGAAAGCTTTTGCCATCGGCCATGGCCGGTAGCAGGAAAAAGTCGGCCAGGGTTTGGCCAATATCGGCAAAGGTGCCGCGCTCGCCCAGCGGGCCGGGGGTAAAGCCGGGGCCATGTACCAGAATGGGGATGTACTCGCGGGTGTGCTCGGTGCCGTGCCAACTGGGGTCGCAGCCGTGATCGGCGGTGAGAATCAGCAGATCATCTTCGCTTAGCGCAGCCAGTAGATTAGGCAGCTTTGCATCGAAATCTTCCAGCGCGGCGGCATAGCCCGGCACGTCCCGGCGGTGGCCATAGACCGAGTCAAAATCGACAAAGTTGGTCATGATCATGGCGCGCTCGCCTTCGTCGCGTTGGTTGGTGCGCTCGATCTCTCTGAGGGTGGCGTCCATGAGTGCGTCATGGCCGCTGGCTTTTACCTTGTGGGTAATGCCGCAGTGGGCGTAGATATCGGCGATTTTACCAATCGAGACCACTTCGCCACCGGCATCGGCGAGCTTTTGCAGTACGGTGGGCGAGGGCGGCTCAACGCTGTAGTCGCGGCGGTTGCCGGTGCGGGCGAAAGTGGTGCTGTCTTCGCCAATAAACGGACGCGCAATGACGCGGCCAATGTTATAAGGCTCCAGCAGCTCGCGGACGGTTTCGCACAGCTTATAAAGCCGCTCAAGGCCGAAATGCTCTTCGTGAGCGGCGATCTGAAAGACCGAATCCGCCGAGGTGTAAACAATTGGCTTGCCGGTGGCGACGTGCTCTTCACCCAGGCGGGCGATGATCTCGGTACCGGAGGCGTGGCAGTTGCCAATCACGCCGGTGAGATTAGCTTCTTGCACGATGGCGTCGAGCAACTCAAGGGGGAAACTGTCGGTTTTATCTAGAAAGTAACCCCACTCGAAGCGTACCGGGACTCCGGCAATTTCCCAATGGCCGGAAGGGGTATCTTTGCCGCTGGAAATTTCTTTGGCGTGGGCGTAAGCACCTTCCAGACTATCCGGCAGCGTGACACCTTCGGCAACGCTGCCCGTGGCATCGCGGTGGGCATGAAATAGTCCCAGCTTGGCCATGTTGGGCAGCTTGAGTGGCCCAGAACGGTTGGCGTTATCCGCCTCACCACGGGCGCAAGCGGCGGCTATATGACCCAAGGTGTCGGAGCCTTCATCACCGAAGGTCGCGGCATCCGGGGCGGCGCCAATCCCAAAGGAGTCAAGTACCAGTACAATCGCGCGGCTCATAAGGCTTCTCCACGGAAAGTGTCTTGTAGCAGGGTGTCGGCGCTGGCCGTACCTTCGCCAATTGTAAACGCTGCACGCAGCTGTTCGGCGGCGCGCTCGGCGGCGGCGTCACTGCGGGCGTGCACCATGGCAATGGGGCGCTGGCTATCCACGCTCTCACCGATTTCGACGATGTCGGTGAAACCGACGCTGTGATCGACGCTGGCATCGTTACGCAGGCGGCCACCACCCAGTTCCACCACGCTCATGCCCACCGCACGGGTATCGATGCGTTGCACGATACCCGATTGCTCGGCATATACCGGCTTGATTACCTCGGCCTTGGCTAGGTAGTGTTCGGAGCGTTTCATAAAGTCGCTGGGGCCACCGAGTTCGTGCACCATGCGGGCGAATACTTCAGCAGCTGCGCCAGAGGTTAGCGCCTTCTCAAGCTGAGTAAGCGCTTCTTCACGTGAGCCTGCGAGCCTGCCGGCGATCAGCATTTCCACGGCCAGTTCACGGGTGACTTGCATCACGCGGCTGTTGGGGCGGTCGCCACGCAGCAGGGCCAGAGTCTCAACGATCTCTACGGCGTTACCGGCGCAGGGCGCCAGCGGCTGACTCATATCGGTGAGCAGGGCGGTGGTGGGCGTGCCTGCCTGGGTGGCCACATTGGCGATGCTTTTGGCCAGTTCGCGGGATTTTTCCGGCGTAGGCATAAAAGCGCCGCTGCCGACTTTAACGTCCATTACCAGCGCATCCAGTCCGGAGGCCAGCTTCTTGCCCAAGATAGAGGCGGTAATCAGCGGAATCGATTCCACGGTGGCGGTCACATCGCGCACGCCGTAGATGCGCTTGTCGGCGGGGGCGAGATCACCCGTTTGGCCAATAATCGCTACGCCGGTGGTTTTCACCACCTCGCGGAAGCGCTCAGGGGCAGGGTAGGGGTCGTAGCCGGGGATCGATTCGAGCTTATCCAGGGTGCCACCGGTGTGGCCCAGGCCGCGACCGGAGATCATCGGTACAAAGGCGCCGCAGGCGGCGACCCAGGGGCCGAGCACCAACGAAACCAAATCGCCCACGCCGCCGGTGGAGTGCTTGTCGACGATCGGGCCGGGCAGGTTTAGATCGCTCCACTGCATCACGTGGCCAGAGTCGCGGGTGGCGGTGGTCAGCGCAACGACTTCTTCACGGCTCATGCCGTTGAGAAACACGGCCATGGTGAAGGCGCCAATTTGGGCGTCGCTGATGCGATCATCGGCAATGCCCTGCACAAAGGCTTTAATCTCTTCCGCGGGCAGCGGCTGGTTATCACGCTTTAGGCGAATCAGCTCCTGGGGAAGAAGGGTGTGTTTAGTCGCGTTGGCAGACATTAGTAACCTCCGTCAGTGGTGGCCGCGTTGGTGTTGCCGGTCAACGTAGCCAGCAGATTACCCAGCAGGCTAGAGGCACCAAAGCGGAAGTGAGCGGGCGTCGCCCAGCCTGAGCCCATAATATCGTTAGCAAGAGCCAAATATTCTGCTGCGTCTTCGGCGGTTTTGACGCCACCTGCTGCTTTAAAACCAACGTCTTGGCCACTGGCCTTGATGGCTTTGAGCATAATTTCTGCGGCTTCCAGTGTAGCGTTAACAGCTACTTTGCCGGTCGAGGTTTTAATGAAATCCGCACCGCCTTCAATGGCCAGTTCGCTGGCGCGTTTGATCAGCGCAGGTTCTTTGAGCTCGCCGGACTCAATGATCACTTTGAGCAGTGCTTGACCAGCGCAGGCGGCTTTGCACATTTCTACCAGCTCAAGGCCGGTCTCTTCGTCGCCTGCCATCAACGCGCGGTAGGGAAATACCACATCAACTTCATGGGCGCCGGAGGCAACCGCATCGCGGGTTTCACGGGCGGCGGCCATAATGTCGTCGTCGCCATTAGGGAAATTGGTGACCGTGGCGATCTTCACCTGCTCGTTTAGCTTGTGAGCCGTAAGGGCACGCTGGGCGGTGACAATAAACTGTGGGTATACGCAGACCGCGGCAGGGGTGCCAAAGGGCGTTTTTACCTGCTGGCAGAGCGCTTCAATGGTGCTGTCCGTGTCGTTGTCGTTCAGGCTCGTCAGATCCATGAGGGTGAGTGCTTGGCGGGCGGCTTGGACGATATGGGGAGAGGCGGTCGCAGTCATGGAATTCTCACAAATCAGTAAAAGATAAAAACGGGCACTGCGGATAAAGCCGCAGTGCCCGCCACCTTCAGTAAAACCCGCTGCGTTAAGCAGTGACGTTACTTAGGGCGATAAAGAAGCCAGCAATCGAGGCCGACATCAAGTTGGACAGTGTACCGGCCAATACGGCTTTGACGCCAAAACGAGCAATCTCTTTGCGGCGGGTAGGGGCAATGCTACCCAGGCCACCCAGCAGAATCGCAATGGAGGAGAGGTTCGCAAAGCCACACAGCGCAAAAGAGAGGATCGCCATGGTGTGCGGTGTCATCATCTGACCCGTCGCAGCTACCACCTGTTCCCCATCAATGTAAGGCGCTAGGTTGATGTAGGCGACAAACTCGTTGACCACTAATTTTTGGCCAATGAATGAGCCAGCCAGCGTCGCCTCTTCCCAGGGTACACCCAACAGGAAGGCCAGCGGGGCAAACAGCCAGCCCAGGATCAGCTCCAGGCTCAGCGAGTCAAAGCCCACCCAGCCGCCAATGCCACCCAGGATGCCGTTGATCAGGGCAATCAGGGCGATAAATGCCAGCAGCATCGCGCCCACGTTGGCGGCCAGCATTAAACCCGAGGTAGCGCCCGATGCAGCAGCATCCAGGACGTTGGCAGGTTTATCTTCCAGGGCTTCAATCTCTTCTTCCACCTTGGTAACGCTGTCGCTGTCGGTAACGTCTTGGGTTTCCGGCATGATCAGCTTGGCGAACAGCAACCCGCCCGGCGCCGCCATAAAGGAGGCCGCTACCAAGTACTCCATGGGAATACCCAGCGCGGCGTAGCCCGCCAATACTGAACCGGCGACCGACGCCAGACCACCACACATAACGGCAAACAGCTGCGAAGGCGTCATGCGGGCGATAAACGGGCGCACCACCAGCGGCGCTTCGGTCTGGCCGACGAAAATATTTGCCGTTGCAGAAAGCGACTCCGTGCGAGAGGTGCCCAGGGCTTTTTGCAGGGCACCACCGAGGATGCGAATCACCCACTGCATAATGCCGATGTAGTAGAGCACGGCGATCAGCGAGGAGAAGAAGATAATGACGGGGAGTACTTTGATCGCAAATACAAAGCCGACATTATCCACATCGGCTAAGCCGCCGAACAGAAAGCCGATACCATCGTTGGCATACACCAAAATTTGGCTAACGCCGGAGGAGATGGCCTGTAGTACCGCTTGGCCAAACGGCACATAAAGTACAAAGGCACCAATCCCCGCTTGTATAGCAAAGGCGCCCAGCACGGTACGTAGCCGGATCGATTTACGGTCGTAGGAGAAGATCAGGGCAATGGCCACCAGAGTGACCATACCCACCAAGCTCATAAGGAGTGTCATAAGGAGATCCTTCGAGTCCGCGAGTAAGAAGCGCGTTTATAGTAAGTTGAGCTTGACGGAGTAGATCATCGCATTCTGATAATTGTTGGGGGTGCCCAACTTATTGTCAGAGTAGCGATACTGAATGCCAGTGGTGATCAAATCACTCGGATGCCACCATAGGCTCAGTGCACCGTTGGTGCCTACACTGCCCGCTGTATCGCCCACGTAGTTCTGCTCCAGATACTCATCGTCGCGACCAAAGGTCTGTTCGTGCCAGTTGGTGACGCTGAAGTCCTGGTTGAGTGCAGTGAAATCATAACCCGCGACCCAGCCTGCCATATAGCCGTTCATGCCGGTATAGCTGTTACTTTGTACCCGCGCAGCACCGATAAAGGGCTTGAACCACAGGCCATTGTCGAAGGTAGTGCGGTAACCCAAACCAAGAATCTGATCCTGCTCGCGGCTGTCATAACCGTAATCACGGAAGTCATACAGGTGGGCGTAAATCGACAGCGAGCTGTCACCCAGGTAAATGTGTGAGGTCACTTTACCCGCGGTGCGGAAGTTGTCTTTACCACCGCTGGACTCATCGAACTGGTCGTTGGTGGGGTTCTCGAAATCAAAGAAGCCGTAGAACTCGCCCCAGCTAAAGCCAGCGCCGCCTTCGATTTCGAGAAACATAAAGTCGCTTTTCGCCGCGTTGGAAGCGGTGCGCGCCTCGGTGCCGTTTGACCAGTCCAGGTAGTTAACCGAAACGTTGGCGAATGACCACAGTCGATCTAGAGGATGCGACTGAGCAGCCTCGTCTGCCATTAGCGGCGTAGTGAGTATGGCCCCTAATACGCCAGCGCCAAGCGCGATCTTAGACGAAGGGGGGCGAGAGTGTGTACGAGCAGTCATGAGAGCCTCAACATTGGTTGTCGCGGAGCCACTTGGGTGTGGCTATCCGAGGTTGTAGTCGTGCGGGCTGGCGTTAATGTTAAAATTATAACATTTAGTGTTATTTTTCTAACGTTGATTTGCAAGAGTTGTCACATCAACGCTATTTAAATGTCATATGGCTCTCATTGTGGCACTAATAGCACCAATAGCCGTCGTAGCAGTGGAAATTACGCCGCCGCTCGCTCAGCATAGAAATGAAAATGGACGCAACACCGATGCTCTCGTTGCGAAAATCACAACAAGAGGGGTTTGCCAGGAGATGCCCACCATGAATGGCCGTAGTGCGCTGCGCCTTGCCAAGCTTCAGGAAGCGCTTGCCAGTGGCGGTACTCTTCATCTGCGCGATGCCGCAGAGCTATGCGATGTTTCCGAAATGACCATCCGTCGCGATCTGACGACTCAGGATACTGCCATTAGCCTGCTGGGTGGGCGCCTAGTGATGGCAAACTACCCTGGCGTAACGCCTATTTATGACTTGACCGAACAGCAGGCTAGCCACTACCAGGCCAAGTATCGGCTTTGTCAGCGGGCGTTAGCTTACATAGAAGAGGGCGATACGCTGTTTATCGACTGCGGCTCAACGCTAATGCCGCTGCTGAGCCAGTTAAGTCATTTCCGAGAGCTGACGGTAGTGACCTATGCGCTTAATGTTGCCAATGCCGTTGCCGCCCTGCCCAACGTGCGCTTGGTGCTACTAGGCGGGCTGTTTTATGCCACCTCGCAGTCATTCGGTAGCGACAATATGACTGCTGCTATCGAGCGGTTAGGCATTAATAAGGCGCTGATCTCCGCTGCAGGGGTGGATTTAGAGCGTGGTGTTAGCTGCTTTCACTTTCACGAAGTGGCGCCTAAACAGGCTGCCATTGCCACCGCTATGCAGCGCCTGTTGGTGGTAGATGCCAGTAAGTTCAGCGTAGTTCGCCCGGCCTATTTCGCTGCTCTGGACGATTTTGATGTGGTGGTTACCGACGAAGAGGGCGCCCCGCAGTTGCTTAAAAAAAATGGCCGCGTTGTACCTGAGATAGTGGTTCCCACCGTCACAGTGGCGTAAGCGATTTCCCCCTTGCTCATCCCAGTCAATACCTTGGGTGCGGCAATGCGCCACTTCTTTCATGATCTCGATCAATAGAAAATACTTTAGTCTTAACTGCTTAAGCCTTTAGTGCTTAGGCCAGCGAGGCTCGTCGCCAATTCCCATCCGGCGACGCATATTTTTCCCGGAGCAATGGCGCCCAGCGTCACGTGTGCACTGTCCTTGAGAGCGTTTTCCTAGCACGTTTTCAAGAGCGCCATGCAGAGCATGTTTTGGGAAGAGTATGGGGTGGTAGTTAGCCTGCTATGTAGAAGGGCGACATGGCTAGCTAGTGTTTTAAACAACCTCTGACGAGATCACACCATGCAACGACGCTCACTTTGGCGCAGGCGAGGCACTCTAGTGCTCCTTGCGCTGTGTCTGTTTCTAGCAGGCTGTAGTTCAGCGCTGCTAGACCCAAAAGGCCAGATTGGCGCTGAGCAGCGCACACTGATTCTGACCGCCTTTGGCCTAATGTTGATTGTAGTTATTCCTGTGATTGTCATGACGCTGCTGTTTGGCTGGCGTTACCGGCGTAGTAATAGCCTGGCTAAATACACGCCTGATTGGGCGCACTCCAACGTGATTGAAGCGGTGGTGTGGATCGTGCCCTGTGCGATTATCGCGGTGCTCGCCCTGTTGACCTGGAAGACCTCCCATAGCCTTGATCCCCACAAACCGCTGGAAAGCGATGTGGCGCCGATCGAAATACAGGCGGTGGCGCTTGATTGGAAGTGGCTGTTTATCTACCCCGAGCAGGGTATTGCCAGTGTTAACGAAGTGGCCTTTCCGGTAGATACACCGGTGCGCTTTCGGGTCAGCTCAGGCTCAGTGATGAACGCTTTCTTTATCCCCCATCTTGGTAGCCAGATTTATGCCATGGCGGGCATGGATAACGATGTCCATCTCATCGCCGATGAGATTGGTAGCTACCCTGGTCGTTCCACCAACTACAGTGGCGCGGGCTTCTCTGGCATGACCTTTGAAGCCAAGGTGACCAACCCTGAGGATTTTGACGCCTGGGTGGAAACGGTACGCGCTGCTCCACAAACGCTGACCTACCCAGAAGGTTATGAAGCGTTGGCGGAACCTAGCGAATCGAATCCGGTTGAGTACTTCTCAGCCATCTCACCATCGCTGTATGAAAGCATCTTACGAAGCTTCCATACCGGCGGCGAGCATCAGATGGGCGGCGATCATGCTGACTCCTACGATGGTGAAAATGAGAAGACTGCCGATCACGCGGCCGAATCAGGTCATGTCACTAACAACCATGCTAGTCAGGATAATGCCATGCGCAGCCACTCCTCTAGCGTAGAAGTGGGAGGTTAAGCCGTGTTTGGAAAACTCACGTTAGAGTCAATTCCCTACCACGAGCCGATCATCATGGTCGTCGCGGCCTTTATGGCCATTGGTGGGATCGCACTGTTTGGTTTAATCACCTATTACCGTAAGTGGGGCTGGCTGTGGAACGAGTGGTTTACCTCCGTTGACCATAAAAAGCTCGGCATTATGTATTTCATCGTCGCTCTGGTGATGCTGCTGCGCGGCTTCTCGGATGCGATAATGATGCGCACCCAGCTGGCGATGGCCGCCGGGGATGCAGCGGGCTATTTACCCCCCGAACACTACGACCAGATCTTTACCGCCCACGGCGTGATTATGATCTTCTTTGTCGCCATGCCCATGGTCATCGGCTTGATGAACCTGGTGGTGCCGCTGCAAATTGGTGCCCGCGACGTTGCTTTCCCTTTCCTGAATAACTTAAGCTTTTGGCTGTTTGCGGTCTCCGCGATACTGGTCAATATCTCGCTGGTGGTGGGCGAATTCGCCAAAACCGGCTGGCTCGCTTACGCGCCGTTATCGGGGATCGAGTTTAGTCCCGGGGTGGGGGTCGACTACTGGATATGGGCGTTGCAGATATCCGGTATAGGCACCACGCTGACCGGTATTAACTTTTTCGTGACCATCATTAAAATGCGCACCAAAGGCATGACGATGTTCCGCATGCCGATCTTCACCTGGACCTCGCTGTGCGCCAACGTGCTGATCATTGCTTCCTTCCCAATTTTGACCGCGACCATCGCGCTGCTAACGCTGGATCGCTATTTGGGTATGCACTTCTTTACCAATGATTTTGGCGGCAACATGATGATGTACGTCAATCTCATCTGGGCCTGGGGCCACCCGGAAGTTTATATCCTGATTCTGCCAGCCTTCGGCGTGTTCTCTGAAGTGATTGCGACCTTTGCCCGTAAGCGGCTGTTCGGCTACGCCACCATGGTGTGGGCGACCATTTCGATCACCTTGCTCTCGTTTGTGGTTTGGTTGCACCACTTTTTCACCATGGGGGCGGGCGCCAACGTCAACGCCTTCTTCGGCATTATGACAATGATCATCGCCATTCCTACCGGGGTGAAAGTGTTCAACTGGCTGTTCACCATGTTCCGCGGCAGCCTGGAACTCACTTCGCCGGTGCTATGGACGCTGGGCTTTATTATCACCTTTACCCTAGGCGGTATGACCGGCGTTATGCTGGCGGTGCCCGCGGCTAACTTTGTGTTGCATAACAGCCTGTTCGTTATTGCGCACTTCCACAACGTTATTATCGGCGGCGTGGTGTTCGGCATGATGGCGGGGCTTACCTATTGGTTCCCCAAAGCGTTCGGTTTCACTTTGAACGAAAAGTGGGGCAAGCGTTCGTTCTGGTGCTGGTTTATCGGCTTCTACGTCGCCTTTATGCCGCTTTACGTACTGGCCTTCTTTGGTGCCGTGCGCCGCATGCAGTCCTACGCCAACCCCGAATGGCAGCCGTGGATGATTCTGGCCTGGGTAGGCGCGGTAATCATTATGCTGGGCATTATCTGCACCATCATCCAGTTCTGGGTGAGTATTCGCGACCGCAAACAGAACGCTGATGTCACCGGCGACCCCTGGAATGGTCGCACCTTGGAGTGGTCAACCTCTTCTCCAGCGCCGTTCTACAACTTTGCACGTCTGCCGGAAGTGGGCGATATCGACAGCTTCTGGTCGCAAAAGCAGCGTAGCGAAGAGCAGCTTGAAGAAGCCCCCTATACCGATATTCATATGCCTCGTAATACCGTGGCCGGGCCAGTTATCAGCTTCTTTGCGCTGGTCATCGGCTTTGCGCTGGTGTGGCATATCTGGTGGTTAGCCGGCGTCGGCGCCGTGGGTGTATTCATCAGCTTTATGGCACGGGTATTTAACGACGATATCGACTACTACGTTCCCGCTGCTGAAGTTGAGCGAATCGAACGTGAGCATCAACAACGCGTGGAGGCGCAAGCGTAATGTCGACTGATACGCTAAATCATAGCTCGCACCACCCGGTAGAGCACGAAGAAGAGCATCACGATGCCTCGGGCACGAAATTGTTTGGTTTCTGGGTCTACTTAATGAGCGATTTGGTGATCTTCGGGTCACTGTTCGCCACTTACGCCGTGCTGATGAAGGGCACGGCGGGTGGGCCAACTGGCGCTGATATCTTTGAATTACCTTTGATCCTTTTCGGAACCTTTGCACTGCTGATCAGTAGTTTCACTTTCGGTATGGGCGTTTTGGCAATGCATGCCAACCGTGTTGGCCAAGTGAAAGTGTGGCTGATTATTACCTTTCTACTGGGCTTGTGCTTCCTGGGGATGGAAGTCTATGAATTCCAGCATCTAATCCATGAAGGGTACGGTCCGGACCGTAGCGGCTTTTTATCGGCCTTCTTTACCCTAGTCGGTACTCACGGGTTGCACGTTACGTTTGGCATGATCTGGATTTTGGTGATGTTGGTACAGCTTTACACCAAAGGGTTGAACGATATGACCCGGCCGAGGATTTTGTGCCTGAGCCTGTTCTGGCACTTCCTCGATATTGTCTGGATCTGTGTCTTCTCATTCGTCTATCTGATGGGAGTGTTGTGAGATGAGTGCAAGTTCAACCAATGCCCATGGCAGCGTTAAGTCGTATGTGACAGGACTGGTATTGTCGCTGATACTGACCATTATCCCTTTTGCGGTGGTGATGAGTGGCGCTTTTAGCGTGTTGGCTACCGTGATTGTGATAGCCGTGACCGCAGTGTTGCAGATACTGGTGCAACTGGTCATGTTTATGCATATGAGTACCAAAGCCGACGAAGGCTGGAATCTGATGTCCTTCGTCTTCACACTGACGATTCTCGTCCTAGTGGTAGGAGGCTCGCTGTGGATCATGCAGCATCTGCATCTCAACATGATGATCGGCTAATCTCAGCGCCCAGCCGCTGGCGGGATCTGCTCGAGCTGACCAAGCCGGGCATTATCGGCGGCAACCTGATTGCCACCCTGGGGGGCTATTTTCTCGCCGCCCAGGGGCAGTTCGAGTGGCTCAGCTTTGTCTCGGTCATGGTGGGGATTGCATTAATCATCGCGTCAGGCTGTGCGTGTAACAACGTTATTGACCGCGATATTGATGCATTGATGGCGCGTACGCGCCATCGCCCCCTGGTAAGAGGCAGCATCTCTATTACCCAGGCACTGGGCGTTTCGGCGCTGCTGGGTGTGTCGGGGGTGGTGTGTCTGGCGCTGGGCACCAACGGGTTAACCGTTGCCTTGGCGGTCATTGGCTGGGGCGTTTATGTGGGGCTTTATAGCCTCTATATGAAGCGCCGCTCGGAGTACGGCACCTTGGTAGGCAGCCTCTCCGGCGCCATGCCGCCGGTGGTAGGCTACTGCGCCGTGACCGGTCAGTTCGACAGCGGTGCCATTATGCTGCTGGTGATTTTCTGCCTGTGGCAGATGCCGCACTCCTATGCGATTGCGATCTTCCGCTACGCCGATTATCAACGGGCATCGATTCCGGTACTGCCGGTGGTGCGCGGGGTGAAAATGGCCAAACACCATATCCTTGGCTACATTGTGGCGTTTATTCCCGCCTCGCTGGCGCTAGGGCTGGCCAGCCAAGCGGGCGCGGGATATCTGTGCGTGGCGCTGACCATGGGCGGCTACTGGCTCTACTTGGCACTGCGCGGCTACCGTTTAGATGACGATGTGCGCTGGGCCAAAAAGGTGTTTGGCGTCTCTATCCTTACCATCACCGCGATGAGTTTAGTCATGGTGCTGGAATCGATGGTGCCGATGTGGGTTTAGCCCTCACATACCGTTAAGCCGTTAATAAAACGCCCCAAGCAGTTATCTGCTTGGGGCGTTTTTATTGGCTAGGGAAAGTTTCTGTAACTCAGCTTTCCCGCTGACTGGCCTGAATGGCGGTTAGTGCAATGGTGTAAACGATATCGTCGACCAGTGCGCCGCGGGAAAGGTCATTCACTGGCTTGTTCAACCCTTGCAGCATGGGGCCAACGCTCACGACGCGGGCACTTCGCTGCACTGCTTTGTAGGTGGTATTGCCGGTGTTGAGGTCGGGGAACACAAACACGGTGGCTTTACCTGCCACTGGCGAGTCGGGGGCTTTCTGTTTGCCCACGCTCTCGATAGCGGCGGCGTCGTACTGTAGCGGGCCGTCGATGGCCAGGTGCGGCGCGCGTTCTTTAGCAATCCGGGTGGCTTCGCGGACTTTATCCACATCCGCGCCGGTGCCGGAGTCGCCGGTGGAGTAGCTGATCATGGCGACACGTGGCTCGATACCGAAGGCTTCAGCGGAGCGGGCACTTTGTAGAGCGATTTCGGCCAGGGTTTCAGCGTCTGGGTCGGGATTCACCGCGCAGTCGCCGTAGACCACCACCTGCTCGGGCAGCAGCATAAAGAAGATCGACGAGACTTGATTATACTCCGGCGCGGTTTTAATCAACTGGAAGGCGGGCCGCACGGTGTTGGCGGTGGTGTGTACGGCGCCGGAAACCAGTCCGTCGACTTCATCTAACTGCAGCATCATGGTGCCGAGCACCACGTTATCTTGCAACTGCGCTTCGGCGGTTAGCTCGTTGAGTTTGCCACGACGACGCTCGACCATCGGGCCAATATAGTTCGCACGGGTGCTTTCAGGGTCAACAATCGTCAGCGATTCTGGCAGTGTCAGCCCACGGTTGCGCGCTACATTTTCGATATCGTCGCGCTTACCCAGCAGTACGCAGTCGGCAATGCCGCGGCGCTGGCAGATTATTGCCGCTTCTACGGTGCGCGGTTCATCCCCCTCCGGCAGAACTACGCGCTTTTTAGCCAGCTGGGCGAGTTTAACCAACTGGTGGCGAAACGCTGAAGGTGAAAGGCGGCGGGTATAACCGCTGCTCAGGTGGGCTTTCAACCACTCAAGATCCATATGGGCTGCGACGTAACGGGCCACCTGTTCGGCGCGCTCGAAATCGTCCATAGGGATTTCACTGCTTAGCTGGCTGAGGTGCTGTGCCGTGGTCAGGCTGTCGGTTTCTACTGCCAAGACCGGTAGACCCGTTTTGAGCGCGGGGCGGCACATCTCGATCATGCTGTCGTTGGGCATAAAGCCGTTGGTCAACAGTACGCCCGCTAGCTGAATACCGTTCATGGTCGCCAGCGCTGAGGCCAGCACCACATCATCGCGGTCACCGGAAGCCACTACCAGGCTACCCGGGGTGAAAATATGCAGTGCGTTGGCAGCACTGCGGGCACAGAGGCTGGTGGAGAGTACCCGACGGCTGGCCGACTCGCCTTCGTTCAACAACTTGGCATTAAGCGCCCGGGCCACATCCAGGGTGCGCGGGGCGCTAAGCGTTTTGCTGTAAGGCACCACACCAATCAGGTGGAATTTATCGGTCGCCAGGGCGGGGGAGTACTGGCGCAGCTCAGCGAGCACTGACTCTTCCAACTGCGGTTTGAAGGTGCCCGGTGCTGCAGAAAGATCATCTTCCTGCGCGTAGGGCAGATTTTTCATGCGCATCAAAATGCCGCCCAACGTGCGGCTGGAGCTAACCCCACCAAAGCTGCGGGCGTGCATATCAAGCTGCTCGGCCAGCGCCTGGGGCTCGTTTAAATCACCCGATCCAACAAGAATAATCCGTGCATTAAGCGCATTGGCGAGCTGGGCGTTGGTTTGGGTGGCGTAGGTGGTGTGCTGGGTGGGCACTACGCCCTCTACCACGACTAGGTCTAGGGTACTGCCATCGCGGTGGGCCTGTTGAACAACCTGTTCATAGAGCTCGACGGCATTTTCCATCAGTTCATCGATTTGGTCGTCGCGCAGCAAACGCTCCAGGCGAGCCTGGGAAATCGGTGACGGTGGGCGCTGATTGAGTGCCCGGGAAACCAATGCGGTGGATCGATCCAGGCCTGGGCCGTTCAGCTCGTTCTGCATAAACGGCTTTAAAAACCCGGCTTTCAGACCGATGGTATCCAGCGCTTGAATTAACCCCAGACAGGCGGAGGTAAGCCCGACGCCCTGGCTGGTAGGCACTAACAGAATCGCTTGTGGCTGGTCGGGGTGAGTCATACACGTGTCTCTAGGCAGTGGCGGGTTTCCATGGCAATGCGGCCTTCTTCATCGGTAGGGATCACCCACACCTGGGGGCCTTCATGGCTGGCACTATCCAGCTTGCCCTCTTTGCCGCGGATAGTCGCTTCGTTAGCGTCGTTATCCAGCGCAAAGCCGAAGTGGGGCAATAGGGCGAGCACACGGCGACGTACAATCGGCGAGTTTTCGCCGATACCGCCGGTGAAAATAACCCCATCAAGCTGGGGCAGGGCGCAGGAGAGCCCCGCCAGAGATTTAGCGATCCGGTAGCAGAATACTTCTATTGCCAACTGAGCAGTGGCGTGGCCCTGTTCGGAGGCCTCCTCAATTTCGCGCATATCGTTGGTTAAGCCTGAAAGCCCCAGTAGGCCGCTCTCTTTATTGAGCACGTCATCAATTTTGTCTAACGACCAGCCTAGTTGACGGTGCAGGTGGGCGTGCAGACCAGGGTCAACATCGCCACTGCGGGTGCCCATCACCAAGCCTTCCAGTGGCGTTAGGCCCATGCTGGTATCCTGGCTTTGATTGTTCCAAACCGCGCTAGTGGAGCAGCCATTGCCAAGGTGAGCGGTCAGCCAGCCGCCTGCACCACGGCTACTCAGTTCACCGGTACGCTGGCTAACGTAAGCGTGGCTGGTGCCGTGAAAGCCATAGCGGCGAATGCCATGCTCAGCGTAGAGTCTTTCAGGCAGAGCGTAACGGTAAGCACGCGGCGGCATGGTTTGGTGGAAAGCGGTATCAAACACGGCCACTTGGGGCAGCTCCGGAAAAACGTGCTGGGTCGCTGCAATACCCGCCAAATTCGCGGGGTTATGCAGAGGGGCAAGCGCCGCGGTGGTTTGGATAGCCGCGATGACGCTATCGTCGATAAGTGCAGCTTGGGTGAAATGCTCGCCGCCATGCACGATGCGATGGCCCACCGCCGCTGGTAATCGTCCCTCCATACGCTCAAGAATGGCGTTAAGCGCTTGGGTATGGTCAGCCTCAGGAAGTGGCTGTGTAAAACGCTCACCGGCACTGTTTTTGCCCTTGAAGCGTGCTTCCTGGCTACCTAAGCGCTCTGCTATGCCTTCGAGTCGCGGTGCCTGAGGGTCTGAGTCAATCAACGCGTATTTAATCGAAGAGGAACCGCAGTTAATTACCAGCACCGGTGCGTTCATAAAAACCTTTTCGCTAGGAGGTTAGTGAGCAAAGAGATAGACTTTAGTTTAGCATGCTGCGCTGCGGAAAAGCAGCGCCTGAATTTCGTTAGCCTTCTATGTAAAAGCGAGGCATGCTGGGCTATTGATGGCTACACGCCTCGTATTAACCTTACACCTTCTTACTCCCTTAATGAGCCGTTCTGTTCTTATGTCAGCGTCCCCTTTGCCGAAACTACTGCCGCGTCACCTGGCCATTCTGTTAATGATGACCGTGGCCACTATGTTTGCCGCCAATCATGTCTCGGCGCGGCTGGCGTTTGATAATGGCACCGGGCTATTACTGGCGGTATTAACGCGCTCGGGGGTGGCCTGTTTGATTTTAGTGGCCCTCGTTATCGTGCAGAAAAAACGGCTCTGGCTGCCTGCGGGGAGTTGGCCTTGGCAATTAACGGTGGGGCTACTGATCGCGATCCAGAGCGTTAGTCTCTACTCGGCCGTGGCCAGGCTACCGGTGGTGATTGCGCTGCTACTGGTCAATACCTTTCCGATTCAGCTGGCACTGCTCAGTTGGGCGCTGGGCGGCCCGCGACCGACGCTGCGCAGTTGCCTGATTATGGGCACCATTCTAATCGGCTTACTGGTGGTGCTGGATATCCCTTCATGGATCGCCAGCGCCGATGGCATGGGGCCAGGGTGGATCGCGGGCATTGGGTTTGGATTGATGGCGGCCTTCGTCTTTGCCTGCGCGCTGTGGGTCACCGAACACCGCCTGGCGGGTGTGGGAAGTACGCTGCGCAGCCTGTTGACCATGCAAACGGTGTTTATCGTCATGATCATTGGTGGCATCGCCGGAGTGGTACCTGGGGGTATGAGCTTGCCGGATAACAGCACTGGCTGGCTGGGGCTCACGCTGCTCGGGCTGCTCTATGGCTCGGCGTTCTCAACGCTGTTTATTTTTGTGCCGCGACTCGATATGGCGCGCAACGCGCCGGTGATGAATATCGAACCGGTGGCCTCACTGGTGTTGGGTTACTTTGTGTTGGGGCAGATGCTCAGCCCCGGCCAGTTAGTTGGTGGGGCAGTCGTCGTTGGCGGCATTGTCGTGCTGAGTTTATCCAAGGGGCGGTAAAGTTTGCGTTCTTCATCGTTATGAATCACAATACAAAAGTGTAAGGAAACACTGTTTTTTAACTGAGGTACAAGCTATGAAGATGTCTCTATTGTCACTTACATCGGCGGTACTCCTGGTAGGTGCAGGCGCATTTGCAACGAGTGCTCAAGCACAACAGTCCTTCGGTTATCCGCAAGCTTACTTGGGTGGCGATGCCATGTTCTGGAGCCTGGATCCAGACAGAGGCCCTTCCCGTGATGACGTGGGCTTACGCCTGCGTGGCGGCGCTCAATTTAATGACTACTTTGCGCTGGAAGGGCATTTAGGCACGGGCGGTTCAGATGGTGGCGCTGATCTGAATCATTTAGCTGGCGCTTATGCAAAAGGGATTTTTCCGGTGGCGCCTGAAGTGCGGTTATACGGTTTAGCAGGCTTCACGGAAGTTGAGGTTAGTAATAACCGGGAGAGTGACTTCTCCTACGGTGGCGGCGCTGAAATGGACGTAGCTCCCAATTTGTCGGTGAATGCCGATTACATGCGCTACCTGGATAAGTCTGACTACACCTTTGATGCGGCCAGCGTTGGTCTACGTTATCGGTTCTAAATCGTTGGCTTGAACGTGTAGCGAATCACTAAGCACTCAGTACTCAGCCCTGTGGCCTTTATGCCATGGGGTTTTTTGTTTTTATAACTTGTTATGGCGCGTTGATGCAGTGAATAAGTACATATATATTGTTAGCAAGCTAATTAATTGTTAGACTAAAGTCCCCTATGCTATTTCCTACATGATACGCGCCCGTATAGAGGCGCTGGCCAAGCAGTTGCTTGGTGGCTAACAAGTGAGTTCTGCATGACCCCTGATCAAACATTTGCCCGCTGGGTGAAAATAGCCCTTGCTGCCTTTGTACTGCTTTTTATCTATTTTCTGGTGGCCGATAGCTTTATGCCCATGACCCCCGAATCGCGGGTGATGCGGCCGGTAACGCGTATAGCGCCCGAACTGAGTGGCCCAGTGAGCGAGGTGTTGGTGCGTGATCACCAACATGTGGCTAAAGGTGATGTGCTGTTTCAGATCGACCCGACGCCGTTTCGTTTAGCCGTTGAGCAGGCGCAACTTAATCGCGAACAGGCCGAGCGAGAGAATGCCCAGTTGGAAGCGGAGCTTACCTCTGCCCAAGCGGAGCTGGCATCCGCTGAAGCGACGGCAGCCGAACGTCGGGGCGAGCTACGTCGTGCCGAAACCCTGGTGGCGCAGCAGAGCGTATCGCGCCAACAATATGAGCAGCAGGTGGCTGCTGAGCGTACCGCACAGGCCAGTGTGGCGGCAGCCAGGGCTAAAATAGTCAGCCTGGAAGTGCAATTGGGCGATGCCGGCGAAACGAACCTGCGTTTGCGCCAAGCGGAAAACGCGCTCTCCCAAGCGCAGTTGGATCTTGCCCATACTCAGGTGCGCGCCGCACAAGCCGGGAGTGTTTCCAACCTGCAGCTAGAGGTTGGTGACTATGTTCAGGCGGGACAGCCCGCGGTAGCGGTAGTGGCGGATGCGGTCGATATCATTGCCGATTTTCGTGAAAAGAGTTTGCGCCATGTGGCGCCCGGCGATGCAGCAAAAATAGTGTTTGATGCCTGGCCCGGCCATGTATTTGATGCCCAAGTTCTCGCCATGGATGCCGGTGTCCGCGAAGGGCAGTTGGCTGCCGATGGGCAACTGGCCGATATTCCCACCACTGATCGTTGGGTGCGCGATGCCCAGCGTATGCGCGTACACCTGGCGCTCACTCAGCCAATCGCGAACTTATTACCCAGCGGCGCCCGTGCCACGGTACAGCTTCAGCCCGGTGATACTGCCCTGGCCAAGCCTTTTGTATGGTTACAGGCACATCTCATTAGCTGGTTGCACTATGTGTATTAAAAAAAGCTTGGCCAGCTCGCGATCCCCTGGCATGGCGGCCACCAAGCGCAAGCCCGAACTCTCAAAGAATGGCTTGCGTCAGTGCCTTAGAGTGGCCGGGGGCGGTACGCTGGGGTTTATAGTTAGCCAACTGATGGGCTGGAACTACGGTGTGTTTTTTACCGTTTTCCCGATGTTTTTACTGGGTATGGTGCCGGTACTCAATGGGCATATCATTCGTCAGTTTTTAGCCAATGTATCGATCAACGTGCTCGAAGTCAGCCTGGTGGTGGGGTTACTCAAACATATGCCGGTAGTGATGACCCTGGTGGTGCTGGGCATCTTTCTGTTTCGCTTTAATCTGATGGCGAAAGGGCCGCTGTTTCTGTTTGGCGCCAATGGCGTGCTGACACTCAGTATTCTGCTGCACTTCGCCAGCTACCCTAATGTGGACTTGAGCGATTTACTGGCCAGTAACCTGGTTGCCAGTGGTTTAGCAGTGTTTATTGCCATGCTGATGCATACGCTGTTTGCCGATGTAGAAGCCCGTCAGCCACCACCGAGGGCCACCAAGACATCTTCGCAAATTCGCCATGAAACCCTCATTGGAGGATTAACCGCCACGCTCTCGTTTGTGGTGTTTCAGATGTTCGACTTGCAAGGGTCACTTTCTGCGCAGATGGCCACCATCCTGGTGCTGTTTACGCTGGGGTACTCTGGAGCGAAAGTATCCGCCGCCAAACGCGCCGTAGGAACGCTACTGGGGTGCAATTTGGCGCTGCTCATGCAGTTGCTGCTATATACCCAGAGCCACCATTTTTTGCTGGTGGTGTTGCTCTACTGGCTGGGGTTAATGCTTTTCGCGCGTGAGCATATTCATGAAGGGGGAGGTTCGGGGATCGGCTTTGGTGGGCTGACCACCCTGGGAATTTTGTTTGGCCAGTCGCTAGGCCCGCAGCAGGATCTGGTGTACAGCGCGCTCTATCGGTTCTCGTCAATGAGTGTTGCACTGACCCTCACACTGCTGACCATGGCTTGCTTACACGTTGTGTTAAACCGCTGGACGCCAACGCGGTTACCCGTAAGCAGCCGGCCATAAAAATCCTGACATCAATAAATCAGCGCAACTTTTTTAATACAGGCTACTCTGATGAGTGTGCCGACATGTGATTAGCCGTGCTATTGGCACCTTTCTCATACGGCGCTTTCCCTACTAACGGATTAGAGGTGTTCGTCATGGCAACTGGTAAAGAAGATAAAGCGAAAGGAACGGCCAATAAAGCAGCAGGCAAAGTGAAAGAAGCCGCGGGCAAGGCAACGGGTAGCAGCAAAACAGAAGCCAAAGGTAAGGCCCAGCAGGCGAAAGGCGAACTGCAAAAAGGCAAAGGCGATGCCAAGGAGAGCCAGAAAAAACAGCGCTAGTGCTAGTTATGGAATACTGATACCAACAGGGGGCTTCGGCCCCCTGTTGGTGTTTATGAGCTCGGAAATTACTGTATCTCACCTTCAGTACTGAAGCATTGGGCAATAGCTTTGAAAGCCTTCCTTAGTAGTGACCCAGTAATTTCCACCACAAACCGCCGACAACTACCCAGATCACAAGATTGACCACGCTCATAATAAAGCCCGCTTTCCACCACTCGCCCAGCGTTAGGTAGCCCGACCCAAAAATGACGGGCGACGTGCCAGTGGCGTAGTGAGTTAAGGTCATCATGATGGAGGAGGTGGCGGCCATGATAAGCACAAACGGCATGGGCGGTGCGCCGAGTGTTAACCCAACGGTAAGAAAAGCCGCCATCATGGCAGTAATATGTGCGGTGGTGCTGGCAAAGAAGTAGTGAGTGTAGAGGAAAGTCAGCACTAGCAAGGCCGATGCTCCCATCCAGCCGATGCCCATCATGGTGATCCAGTCTTGCATATTGGTGGAAAACCAATCGATCAAGCCCGTCTGGTTGAGCTGGGTCGCCATCATAATTAGGGCGCCGAACCAGAGCAGGGTATCCCAAGCGTTCTTTTCTGCCAGTACATCATCCCAGGTTAATACGCCGGTCAGCAGCAGTATCGATAGCCCAATAAACGCGGAGGTGGTGGTATTGAGGGTGACCGAGTCGCCCATAAATAGCGCCGGTATATCTGCCCACAGCAGCAATAGTACCAAGAAGACAAACAGCATAATGCCTTCATCCCGGCTGATCTTCCCCATTTCGGCAAGTTTGTCCCGTGCCATCTGCGTGGCGTGTGGAGTCTGTTTAATGTCCGGTGGATAAAGCAGGTAAAGAATATAGGGCATGGCCAGAATGGCGACCAAACCAGGAAGTAGCATGGCGAGCGCCCAGGTCATCCAGCTCAGTTGGATTTCCGCCCCTGTAGCGATGGAAATTAGCTCCACGGTCAGTGGGTTGGGAGCAGTGGCAGTGACAAACATTGCTGAAGTAATCGGGTTGCTGTGATAGTTCACCAGTGCCAAATATTTGCCGATTTTGCTCGAAGTGCCGTCTTCCGGCCGTGAGTCAAAACCTTTAGCAATAGAGCGCATGATGGGGTGCATGATTCCGCCGCCGCGAGCGGTATTGCTGGGAGTAACCGGTGCAATGCAAAGCTCTGAAAACGCCAAACTATAGCCGATCCCCAGCGTCTTCTTGCCGAAGATGGAGATAAAATAGTAACCGATGCGGGCTCCTAGCCCTGTCTTGATTAGCCCCCGAGAGATCATAATCGAGATGGCAATTAACCAGATCAGCGAGTTGGAGTAGCTGCTTAAAGCATCGTTAATGGCGGTACCTGGGTTGTCGCTGGTCACCCCGCTCGCCGCCACAATCGCAATGGCAATAATTGAGATGGCCCCTATGGGCATTGCCTTACCAATAATCGCGGCAATCGTCCCCACGAAAATTGCCAGCATCAGCCAAGCGTCCGAAGTGAGACCCTCCGGCAGTGGAATAGCCAGCCATATCAGTAGAGTGATCGCCACCGCAATAGCGGTTGGCAAGGGCTTGAAAGGTAGCGTCGGCATCGTGGAACCCTATAGTAAGTAGGTGGCTGCGGTACGCTCACAGGCAATAAAGCAGTGCTTGAGTGGCTACTTAAGTCTAGAGCGGATGGGCGCTTGGCAACTTGCCTCACGTCAATTCGAAGCTTGATCTAGCGCAATCATTTCCGCTTCCAACTATGCCTTAATGGTGAGGTGCCATTGACTCCCCTCACTGAGGAAGCGACCCATGCCTACCATGATGAAAGCGGCCATCTTCGTTGAACCCGGCCGTATCGAAATTGACGATAAACCCATCCCCGAGATTGGCCCCAACGATGCCCTGATGCGCGTGACCACCACCACGATCTGCGGCACCGATATCCATATCCTGAAAGGTGAGTACCCGGTGGAGCGTGGCCTGACCATTGGCCATGAACCCGTGGGCGTGATCGAAAAACTGGGGGCCAACGTAAAAGGCTACCAGGAAGGCCAGCGGGTAATTGCTGGCGCCATTTGCCCCAGCTTTACTTCTTACGCCTGCCAGGATGATTGCTGCTCACAAGATGGCGGCCACCACGGCCACGGGTATAAACCGATGGGCGGCTGGCGCTTTGGTAACACCATCGATGGTGCCCAGGCCGAGTACCTGCTGGTACCGGATGCCCAGGCTAACCTATCGCCAGTGCCGGATGGCCTAACCGACGAACAGGTGCTGATGTGCCCGGACATTATGTCCACCGGTTTTGCCGGTGCCGAAGCCGCCGGTATCAAAATCGGCGACACGGTGGTGGTCTTCGCCCAAGGGCCGATTGGCCTATGCGCCACGGCGGGGGCGCGGCTGCGTGGGGCCGGGATGATCATTGCGGTAGACGGGGTTGATGAGCGTTTGGCCATGGCCAAGCAGATGGGCGCGGACGTAACGCTGGATTTCCGCAAGGTGGATGTGGTCGAGGAAATTCTCAAGCTCACCGGCGGGCGCGGCGTCGACTCCGCGATTGAAGCGCTTGGCCTGCAACAGACCTTTGAATCCGCCCTGCGGGTGTTAAAACCCGGCGGAACGCTCTCCAGCCTGGGCGTTTACTCCCAAGACCTAACGATTCCGCTGAGCGCTTTCTGTGCTGGCCTCGGCGACCATAAGATTATCACTTCGCTATGCCCCGGTGGTAAAGAGCGCATGCGCAGGCTGATGAGCATCATCGACGCCGGTCGGTTGGATCTTGGGCCCATGGTCACCCACCGCTATGCGCTGGAGAATATCGTCGAAGCCTACGATCTCTTCGCCCACCAGCGAGACGGCGTATTGAAAGTGGCGCTTGAGGTCTCCTGAGGTTCAAAGCTAAGATTGATGTTCAGCAGCAAGGCTGTTCTTCAGTAGGAGGTGTGCTCAGCTCACGCCTCCTGGTACAGTACTCTGCTTTTGTGGCGAAATTTCTCCGCCCGTTCTTTTATACCTGTCATCATTGCTTATCTGCGCAGAGCACTAGGCAGTGGTGGTAAGACGCAGCTGGGTTGAATTTCAATTACTATATTCGGTTAGGTCTTGATGCAAGATACGCCTGATTTCCAGAATCGCTTGGGCCGTTTCCTGGACGCTGTGCCCAGCGATAAACACTTTTTCTGATATGGCTCCCGGCAAATGTGCGCTGGCGTACGGCACTATCCCATCATCTGAAACCTCTAACGGTACACTGGTGTCACGCTGGGCAATGATAGAATGGTAGTGAACTTGAGGGGAGATAGGCAGATTGGCCGTTGCTCTAATGAACGGATCTGCCTCACTCAAATTATCGATACTGTTGGGAAGGCGCAGGTATGCCCCATCTGATTCGGCGTCAGTATTAGCCAGAGCCCTGATGACATCGTCGAACTCTTCCAGCAGGGTGAGTGGTAGACGAACGAAACGAGCGACTGCTCTCCCTAGACGATTACCGGCCACCGGTGTGCCGCGATGTGGTGCTGCGATGAAAATTGCTCGTTTTATCTCTGGTAGCGATTCGAAACGTAGTAGGGGGGCTAGGCGTTGTTGGGCGAGCTGCCTATGTGCCTTTGGCAATTGGCGTTGTTCCACGAATTCGCTCCACAACCTACCTTGGCTAGAAGAGACCATCAGGCGCGCCAATACACCCCCCATGCTATGGCCAATTAGAACGATACCTTGTGAAGCCAGCGTTTCTGTGGTGGGGTCAAGTTCCAGTAGTGTTTCATTCACAGTGCGTCGTATCGCCGTATGATTAATCGGCAGTGGCATATTGGTAGGGTAGTAGATTTGCCATACCTGAAAATGTTGCCGCAGGCTCTCATCGCCCAGCACTTCATTAGCTACATTTACCCAGGCTTCGGGACTACTGCCAAGGCCATGCAGCATGAGGATGATGCGTCGCTCAGGATCGAAGGGCTGCATCATATAAAGGTGTGGTCGGTTGATACCTTGGCTGTGGCCTAGCAGAGAGCGTATGGCCTGACGCGAAAAGCCTGAATGCGCCAGCCATAGTCCATAGCCCGCAGTGAAATTTGCGGCTAGGGGAATCTGTTGCCCATGCAACTGTATGCTGGCGTCTTGGTAGGGGTCTCTTACGATCACCTCTAGTGATTGAGTCGATAGCACCTGAGCTAAATCCTCACCGGAAAAATGGATTAGTGCGGTGAGTGCCGGAAAAGGCATTTCGCTATAAGGTCGAGCGCGATGAAGCGCGAGGCTATCGTCTATTACCGCGACCAGTTCGGCACCAAAGCCGTCACGGCGATAAGTGCTACGCAAGCCGGAAAAGACCAGTGAAGATGCTGGAACTAGGTTCTCGGGTAAGTCGATGTCGCCGGCGAAGCGTACGCCGGTGAAGTCGGTTGTAACCTTCCAGCCAGAAAGCCTAGGCGTATCCAAAGAATAGGAGCGGCTTTTATCTTCAATGGCTGAGAGATTCTGTTGAAAAAGCCATGAAACAATCTGTTGAACTGAATAGTTATAATAGTCGCGTACTTGTATCTGACGATCTTCGAAGGCGCGTTCCCCAGGAGATCGTTCGGAGAAAAACAAGTAAGCATAAGTATGTCTGGCAACCTCAATCCAAGCGTAAATGTCAGCCTCGGTACTCGGGATATCACTTGATGATCCTGCTTTTGACATCGCTTCTTGAAGCCACAGTTCTGCCAGTGCGGAAAGTCTGCGTTCTTCAGCTATGCCAGCGGTGCTGGATAATATATCTATACAGTTTTGGGAGTGCTCACGACATCTCCCTTCATCCAGCCCGATAACTTTGATGGTTTCCTGGGTAGCTGCGCTTAGCTCGCCACTGGTAAGCAGGTCTCCGCGTTTAAGCGCGGTATACTCACCAGGGCTAAGCGAAGAGACGCCAACCATGGCACAACCATTCACTATTAGGATAATAAGTAGCGTGTTGAGTAAGGTGATAAGCTTAGCTGGTTTCACAACGACACCTTATTAATCGGTCATGTGGCGCTTTCGGGGCGATTTTTAGTGAATGAACTTTACCTACAGTTAACGGTGATTTGGGAGTCAACCATCAGTTGATCATGGTGCTAAGAATTCATGCAGCATTCGCAAATGGGCTCGGCGCAGCGAGCCAACGGTGGCGGCGGCAGTCGCTTCATCAAAAATCATTTGCCAAATGGCACCATATAGCGCTGGTGCCATTAGCAGCGCTGCGTCTTCAAGGAAGGCGCTGTGACGAAGGTGCCCTTTATCGGCTGCAGTTTTCAAAATGGCCTGTTGTTCTGCGAGGTATTTGTCAATTACCTCCCTGCGCCAAAAATCAACAAGATGAGGGATGCGTCGGCTTTCCGTCATCAGCAGCTTCAGCATAGCTATGACATCTGGATCACTCAGTTGGCTATAGAGGTGATCAATAAAGGATTCGATAGCTTCGCTCAGAGAGTCGCCGCCGCTGAGCACCCACTGCTGATTGTTGAACCTTGGTGTCAGGCGTTTTAATAGTAGTGCTTCAAATATCGATTCCTTGCTCTTGAAGTGAGCATAGAGGCCGCCTTTCGAGAGTTCCGCCCGCTGAGCAATATCCTCCATGCGGGCAGAGGCGAACCCGTGTTGCGAAAACTCGTACAAAGCCGCACAGAGGATCTGCTCTATACGCACATCGGGGGGGAGTCGGCGATGTTTGCGAGCTTGTTTAGTAGGAGAGGAAGGCAAGGTGCAGTTACTCATCAGTTGGTTGCTTTAATGCGGCACCTTTTATCATTTCTTTGTCTAGAGTACGAGAAATTGCTTGTGTGTTTACGTCTCTGACCAGCATGACGGGCACCGGCGCAATACGTGCCACTTGCTCGGCGTCGCTGCCGAGGAGAAGTCGTTGCATGCCACGTCGGCCATGGGTGCCTAGAATTATCAGATCGAACTGACACTTAGCTGCGTGATCCGCAACGTGTTCTGATACTCGTTTGCCCTCGGCCTCGACAAGTACTGTGGTGACATTGAGTTCTTGGGCTTCCAGCTGTATCCGAGCGTTGTCGAGCAGATCATTGCCGACTTTCAGAAAATAGGGTCTGACTTTTTTTATATAGGCGCGCGGGCTTTCGAAACCATTGGAGTACTCCATTGCATTAACCACATGTAGTAGCTCGATGCTGGCTCCCGTCAGCTTTGCTAAATAGCTTGCCTGTGCCAAGGCTAAAAGTGAGGTGCAGCTGCCGTCTATAGGTACCAGCAATTTGGTGTACATGGATGACTCCTAAGTGAATACTTCTAATATAAGTCAGGCACGAAGCTTGGCGGTTATGGCTCTCCAGGCTTGGCAGTGTTATTTTCGTTCGACCTTCCTAGGCTGCGTTTACCTGCTGTGATGATGGCTTCCTGTTCATGGGCTGCATCGTCGAACACCTTCAGCATTTGCGCTAAGCTTGCCTCTTCTTCTGGCAATAATGCTTCCGTGGCGGTCAGCATCTGCTCAAGAAGCCGCGCCTGATCGCGTATCTCGTTCGCGGCGCTGTCCGCCAGCAGTCGCGGGATGGCAGCGGTTGCAGCATCAAGATCAAGGCGCATCAGGTTGGCCTGGCGACGTACTAGCTGTCGGAATGAGGCCATATCTAAGTGGACTAGATAGTCCGGCTGTTGCAAGCTGGCCGCTAGATTAAAGCGGCGCTCGTCGGCTTCGCCACGAAAGCGGCTGACGTAGAGCAGCGCGCGGATACTGGCTTCAAGCAGGCCTCCCTGATAAATTCCGGCGCGCAGCCGCTCAATTTCTTCAGCAACGAAAGTGAGATGCTCGGGCGAGACCCCAGGATGTGTACGCGGGGGGCAGTCATCGGCAGATAGCCCTGCCATGGCTTGTACCCACGGCGATCCATAGACTACGTTGAATATTTGTTCGTAAGCGTTATCGCGCCGTTTCCTCCAATGATCCAACGCAGAGATCACGGTATCGGAATAGGCTTGTTGCCACTGCAGGAAAGGATTGTCTGCCGCTACTGGTTGGCGTGCTGCGAGGATTTTCTGTGCATATTCAGCCACTGTCAAAGCCATCGGGTTGCGGCTCGACCAGCGTTCGTAAGAGAGACGCAACGGATGTACGCTCTGCAGCCATCGTGCCGATTCGGGAGTAGTCCAGGTACGTACCCAGGGCTGAACGAACTGGCGATAAAGACCTAAGTTAATTCGCGATATATGGTTGACTGCGGCGAATTTGCGGTCGTTCTCAGCATCCACTTGCACAATCTGGCTCACATCCTCGACGCTGCGCCGCTGGATCGACATCACATAGTCACCCTCGACGAGTTCCGCAAGGGGCATATCCACTCGCTTATCCTGAATCTGCGTCTGGTAGATACCGGCGGGTAGCACATCAATTAAGTCGATATTGTTGGTGAATTCGCGGTGCTCTTTGCGGCCGACGCTGCCCGAAACAAAGATGCCCAGATGTCCAATGTTATCGTGCGTGGCATAGACAATGGTTTGGTCGTGGCTGAGTACTTCATCATCGTCGCGATAGAGGTCGGTGATCCAGCCCATTGCTTGCGGCGGTGGCGAGATATTGTCGCCGTTGGAGCAAAAAACCACGATGGGCGAGCGGATATTGCGCAAGTCCAGGCGAATACCTTCGGAGGTTATCAGTTCGGAACTTGACAGCCGATTGCCGATGAAAAGGTTGTCGACGATGTATTGCATCTCTATATCGTTGAGGAATACGTAGCCACCCCAGTATTTTTCGAAGCCCAAGTAGCGTGTTGCCTCACTGTCGGCATTTGCATACAGATTGTACTGCTTGCCCCATAGTGTGTTGGCCGGATTGAGGTTCTCGAAGTTCTGAACCAGGTAAGCACCATCGAAGCGGCCATTGCCCAGGTCGCTAGCGAGTGCGGTTAGCCAACTGCCGCCGAGCAGACCGCCAGCGTAGCGCATCGGATTTTTGCCTGGCCAACCCGCCCAGTACGACACCGGCGTACCAGCCACGATGATGGGCCCGAATAGCTCGGGGCGAAGGGCTGCGGCCATCAATATCTGCCAGCCAGCCTGGCAGTTGGCGACCACTGCCGGCTTGCCCTCGCTGTGTGGATGAAGTGCGATGACTTTCTCAAGGAAAGCGACTTCGGCGAGCACCACATCTTCTATTGTCTGACCGGGCTCAGGGTCGGGGCCAAAACCGATAAAATAGCAAGGATGTCCTGCGCTGAGAGCAGCGCCAACCTCGCTTTCGGCCTTAAAGCCGCCGATGCCGGGGCCATGGCCAGCACGCGGGTCAACCACGACGAAGGGGCGTTTGCTTGTGCTTGGCGCGGGGGGAGAGCCCTCTGACAGCAGAATGCGCGCCAGCCCATAGTTGACTGGGCGCGGCAGCTCATGGCCAGATATCACTACCTCATAGGGAAAGTCGAGCACGTGAGGAGCGTCATCCTCAAGGTGTGCTTGGTACTGATCACCACGCTGACGCATCACATCGGCGTAGAGTATCGAGCGTTGCCATGCATCGGTTGTGTAGCTTAGCGCGGCAGCTACATAGTCTTGAGCCATGCTCAATAGTGGCCATGCGTCCGTATACCAGGGGCGATCATTGGAACCTTCGCTTGCCATGAGAACTTCTCCTGCGTGAGTGCGAGAAAATACCGGACGGGATAGACGACATGGCCACCCATCCCGCTAGGCCGCATGTTCAAAACATATGCTGGCCGCCATTCATTGCCACGTTGCTGCCGGTCATGAAACCGGCTTGTTCGCTGCAGATGAAGGCGACCAGCGCCGCTAACTCGTCTGGTTTGCCTAACCGCCCAACCGGGATCTGCGAGATCACCTTCGATTCCAGTATCTCCTTAGGAACCGCTAGCACCATCTTGGTCTCCAGGTAGCCGGGTGAGACGGTATTGACAGTGACACCCCGCTTTGCCACTTCCATTGCCAGCGACTTGGTGAAACCGTGGATGCCGGCCTTCGCCGCGGCGTAGTTGGTCTGGCCAAACTGGCCCTTGGAGCCGTTAATCGAAGAAATATTGACGATACGGCCCCAGTTGCGCTCGACCATACCTTCGCAAAACGGCTGGGTTACATGGAACATCGAGTCCAAATTAGTTCGCATCACTGCATCCCAGTCGACCTTGGAGAGCTTCCGGAAAGTGGTATCGCGAGTGATGCCAGCGTTATTGATCAATATGTCGACAACGGTGCCTTCGGCTTGGATATCGTTTGCGAGTCGCTGGCAGTCGTCAAAATCGGCCACATCGACAGAGTAGGCAGAGAAGTGGTAGCCCTCACTGGCCTGCTTCTGCAGCCAGGTCTGGACATGGTCGTTGTTTGGCGAATGGGTGACGAGAACGCTATGCCCTGCATCGTGCAGAGTTCGGGCGATGCTTTCACCCAGGCCACCCATACCGCCGGTGACCAGAGCTGTGTGCTGATAAGTCATCGGTTCAATCTCCTTTATTTGTTGTACCCGGATCGTCTTGCGAACTGGCGGTTAACCAGTAGAGTGCTGGGGAGACAACGCTGACAGTCTCAATCAAGGCTTTTCCCGTTTGTACCTGCCAGGCTTGCATCGTATCGAAGAGGCCAAGCAGCAGAGCGCTCTGATTATCAAAGATCTGCTGCATTGGGGGGCCGCCAGCGAAGGGTTGTGTACCCAATTCGTACCATGTCTGCTGACTTTTCTGCACTAGCGCTATCGTTTGTTGGCAAAGGTTCTGATTAGCTTGATAAAGTGCCAGAGGTAAGATGGTATTGTGGTTCATTGTATATTCCTTCTGGTGTGATGCGCCGATGTGCGCGCGGGTTGCATCAGGCCATCTGGCTGATGGTCTTGCGAAAGCGAGAGAGCGAAATGGCGAACAGAGCGCTGCCAATGACTAACAGTGTCAGAAACTGTCCCCATACAACGTCGATGCCGGCACCGCGAAACAGAATGGCCTGGCTTAGCTCGACGAAGTGGGTTGTGGGTGCCAGCAGCATAAGGTTCTGGACGAGCTCGGGCATGCTCTCGCGGGGCGTGGTGCTTCCTGAGAGCATCTGTAGGGGTAGCAGGAACAGGATCATCAGCATGCCGAACTGGGGCATGCTACGGGCCAGCGTCGCCAGGAAGATGCCCATTGAGGTGGTGGCAAACAGGTGCAGGGCCGCGCCAGCCAGAAACAGTGCAACCGATCCCTCTATCGGCACTTGAAGCAGGCCGCGTACGACGAAAGTCAGCGATAACGTCACCGCTAGCAACACCACAACCCCCATCGACCACACCTTGGCCAGCATGATTTCGGCAGGGGTCACTGGCATCACCAGCAAGTGCTCGATGGTGCCGTGCTCGCGCTCGCGAATTAGTGCCGCGCCAGTGAGGATGATTGAGAGCATGGTCACGTTGTCGATGATCGACATCAGTGAGCCAAACCATGCTTGGTCAAGGCCCGGATTGAAGCGCGCTCGTAGTGCCAAGTTGACTGGTGGGATGGTGCTTGCGCGGTAGCGGCTTACGAACTCATTGATCTCGCCCATGACGATCTGCTGTACATAACTATTACCCGAGAAGGCCTGGCTCATGCGCGTGGCGTCGATATTGAGCTGAATGTCGGGGCCGCGTCCGGCCAGCACGTCGCGCTGAAAGTTGGCGGGAATAACCAGTACGAACGTGTAGTCTCCGGCATCTAGACCCGCATCCATTTCCTGGAAGGTGATGATTTGCGGGTGCACGAACTGTGGTGGGTAGAAGGCCGATACGATACGCGTGGAAAGCGGTGAGTCGTCTTCGTCGACGATAGCGATAGGAGCGTTGTTCAGCGTCTCGGGCATTGCCGTCGCGGAAGTGTAGACCGAAGCAGTGAACACATAGACGATCAGCACCAGCATTATGGGGTCACGCAATAGACTCCAGAACTCTTTGACGCCCAGGCGATAAATGTTTGCAATCCTGCGCATCTCAGCTCTCCTGCTTTTTCAGTAGGGCGATCGCCATGCCCATGATCACCGGTACCGCCAGCAGCATCGGCAGGAACGACCCGATAAGGTCACCTAGCCCTAGGGACTTGCTGAATACGCCGCGGCTAATGGTGAACATGTAGCTGGCTGGATAAATATTGCCGATGAAGCGTCCGGTGCCTTCCAGCGACGAGACCGGATCGGTGAGGCCCGAAAATTGGATGGCGGGAATCAGCGTACCGATCATAGCGAAGAACATAGCGGCGATCTGGCTGTGGGTGATGGTCGAGGCCAGCAGGCCCATGCCGGTGGCGATGATGGAAAATACCAGGGCCGACAGCGCTAGGGTCGGGAAGCTACCGGTGATCGGTACGCCGAACAATGTGATCGCCAGCCCGGTCATCAATAAAAAATTGACCATTGCCAAGCCGATGTAGGGAATTTGCTTGCCGATCAGAAACTCGGCGCGGGTGACAGGGGTGACATAAAGGTTGATGATTGAGCCCATCTCTTTTTCACGCACCACCGAGAGTGCCGTGAGCATTGCTGGCAACATCAGCAACAGCAGTGGAATCACGGCAGGAACCATTGCTGGCAGGCTCTGAATGTCAGGATTGTAGCGGTAGCGGTTCTCGATATTGGCTGCCGCTCCGCTGACGGCGGTTCCGGATTGCCTTGCTTGCGCCAGCAGCCACTGCTGGTGGATGCCCTGTACGTAGCCTTGCACGGTTTCGGCGCGTTGAGGCATGGCGCCGTCGATCCATGCTCCGATCTCGACATTGTGGCCACGCTTTACATCACGACCAAACCCGGGGGGAATTTCGATTGCCAGGGACAGCTCCCCGCTGCGCATACGTCGATCCAACGCGGCATAGTCTGAGATAGGCGGGCGCTCTCTAAAGTAATGGGGCGATCCCGAGAGGTTCAGCGCGTAGCTCTGACTTAGCGACGTCTGGTCGCGGTCAAGGATGGCGTAGCTGAGCTCCTCCACGTCCATGCTGATGCCAAAACCCATAACGAACATCAGGATCAGCGAGCCAACCAGCGCCAGGGTCGCACGCACCGGATCGCGGCGTAGTTCGAGAGTTTCGCGCCACATGTAGCTGAGCATCCGCTGGAGACTGAAGCGTCGATGGCGTGTTGTGTCGTGATGAGTCTCTGCGGTGACGAGCGGCGTATCCGGGGCATCGCTGGCTTTTTGTGGTGAAGTCTCCTGCGCGGAATTCTCCTGATCGGCGCCAGCTTCGAGCAGGTAGCCGATGAAGGCTTCTTCCAGGGTCGCCGCACCGCGTTTCGCTACCAGTGCTGAGGGGGTATCGCTGTCGAGCACCTTCCCTGCGTGCATCATCGACATGCGGTCGCAACGCTCGGCTTCGTTCATGAAGTGGGTGGAGATGAAGATCGTCACGCGGTCGCGGCGCGACAACTCAATCAGCAGGCGCCAGAAGGCGTCGCGGGCGATGGGGTCCACGCCGGAAGTGGGTTCGTCAAGAATCAGTAGCTCGGGTTTATGGACCATTGCCACCGCCAGGGAGAGACGCTGACGGATGCCCAGTGGCAGGCTCTCCGGCAGGGCGTCGAGCGCCTGCTCGAGACTGAACCGTTCGACCATCTCGGCGACCTTTGCCGATATGTCATGTTCTGCGATCTGGAACAGGCGCGCATGCAGCACCAGGTTCTGACGTACGGTCAGTTCGCCGTACAACGAGAATGCCTGGGACATGTAGCCAACCCGGCGACGCGTGTTAATGTCGCGGGGATCCACTTCCTGGCCAAACAGCCAGGCTTGGCCCTCGCTGGCGGGTAGCAGCCCCGTGAGCATCTTCATGGTGGTCGACTTACCGCAGCCGTTGGAGCCGAGAAAGCCAAAGATCTCGCCACGCCGGATGCGGAAGCTCACATGGTCGACGGCGATGAAGTCGCCAAAACGCATGGTGAGGTCCTTGGCCTCGATGGCGACTTCATTGTCATCCTGCGCCAGCGGCGGGATGTGCACCGGCGCATAGCCGCGCTTTTTTTCTTCCGGCAACAGCTCGATGAACGCCATTTCCAGGGAGTCGCTGTGGGTGCGTGCAAGTAGTTCCTGCGGGGAGCCGGTGGCAAGTATTTTGCCGGCGTCCATAGCCACCAACCAGTCGAAACGCTGGGCTTCGTCCATGTACGCGGTGGCGACCAACACACTCATCTGCGGGCGGTCAACACGAATGCTTGCAATTAACTCCCAGAATTGGGCGCGGGCCAGCGGGTCCACGCCGGTCGTGGGCTCGTCGAGAATCAGCAGGTCGGGGTCGTGAATCAGCGCGCAGCAGAGTCCGAGCTTCTGCTTCATGCCGCCAGAGAGTTTGCCAGCGGGTCGCTCGAGGAAGGTATATAGCCCGGTGCTGCGGGTCAGGTCGTCGATACGCCGCCGGCGTTCACCGGCTCCGTGGCCGAATAGTCGGGCGAAGAACTGCAGGTTCTCCTCCACCGAGAGCGTAGGGTAGAGGTTCTTACCTAGCCCTTGTGGCATATAGGCGATGCGCGGGCCAACTGAGTTACGGTGGCGCTTGTCGCTCATGTCGCCGCCCAGCACCTTGATCACACCCTGTTGCACGGCACGAGCGCCAGCGAGCAGCGACAGCAGGCTGGATTTGCCGACGCCATCCGGGCCAATCAGCCCGACCATACAGCCGGACGGCAGTGCCAGATCCAGCGCGTCCAGGGCTATGGTGCGGCCGTAGCGTAAGGTGAGCGCGCTGACTTGGGCTACGGGTTGCGTCTTCTCGCTCATGGGGTGACGTTGACCTCTAGGTGGTCGGGCCAGGTGGCGTCATCCTCGAGCTTCAGGTAGGCCATGCCGGGCAGGCCTGTTTTGACCTGCTCGATATGCTCAAGCAGCAGCTTTGGATCGATCTGGGCGCGCACGCGGAACATCAGTTTCTCGCGTTCGCTCTCGGTTTCCACGCTCTTGGGGGTGAACTGGGCGACGCTGGCCACGAAACTCACCCGTGCCGGGATCACGAAGTCAGGGGCAGCATCCAGCACCAGGCGTACCTCGTCACCAATGCCCACCCGACCAGCATCTCGAGTGGGCATAAAAAAGGTCATGTAGACCTTGGTGAGGTCGATCAGGTTGAGTACCTTGCCACCGGCACTGAGCACCTCGCCCGGTTCGGCCACCCGGAGCTGTACACGGGCCAAGCGGTCGGCTTTGAGCTCGCTGTCGTCCAGGTCGGCCTCAATGCGCTGGATCGCGGCAAGGGTGGCTTCTATCTCTGACTCGGCCTCAATGACCTGGGATTCGGAAGCGCGGATGGCGGCCTGAGCGGAGAGTACTTGGGCATTGGCTGAGGCCAGGGCGGCCTGCTGGCTCTGGTAGTCGGCCAAGCTATCGTCGAACTGCTGGCGAGAGATGGCGTTGCGCTCCACTAGGCTGGCTGAACGCTCGTAGCGCTTGCGAGAGGCGTTTAGTTCTGCCTGGCGCTGGTTGACGATGGCTCTGGCGGTTTCCAGCTCGCTCTGGCGCATGGCTACCATGGCTCGAGCTGTCTCCAGGGCGTTTTCGGCCCGGCGGGACTGTGCGCTGGCCTGAGCCAGCTCAGCCTCCAGGGTGGCGGTATCCATACGGGCGACCACTTGGCCTGGATCGACGAACTCACCTTCCTCGACCAGTACTTCCTCGAGGCGGCCAGCGACCCGGGTGGCGATGTCGATCTCGGTGGCTTCGATGCGCCCATTGCCTTGGGTGATGCCCTCGCCTAGGCCCTCCGGCTGCAGTTCCCACCAGGTCAACCAGGCCGCGATGCCTATAACAACTATGGCTGCCAGGCCCTTGAACCACTGTCTTTTACTGCTGAACTTCATAATGTTGCATCCTCGGTTGGCGGATGGCCAGACGATTGATGAGCAGCTCAGAGGATGGGCCAGGGCCAAAGGGCTTAAGCTCGTCGCTCTGTGCCAGCGGTGGCGCATCACAGAACGTAATAAACGGATTCTATTATCCTATTATTATTAATTGTGATTTTGATTTAGGTCAATTAAATACCGACTAGTCGGTATTTAATTGATAGTATTTGCTATGAGCTGGGTAGCTATACCAAGGTTTTTTTCGTCACTCTCAAATGTTAAATGAGCTACGTTGCGCAAAACTACTGTTAAGCCATACTTTTGGGGCAGCGCTAGAAAACAAAGGAGCACACAAGCGATGGGAGGTTGCGGCCATTTTTTAGCGCTCCCCAGGGAAAAGCCGCAGCAAGCAGTAAATTATCGTGCGTTGGTAGATTTAAACTTCCTGATACAGCTCACTGCCTTTGTTGCGGAACTTCTCTGCCTGCTCTTCCATGCCTTTCATCACCGCTTCTTGATCGCCGTTTAGGCCATGTTCGTTGGCGTAATCACGCACCTCCTGGCTGATCTTCATGGAGCAGAACTTTGGTCCGCACATGGAGCAGAAGTGCGCCACCTTGGCGGAGTCTTTGGGCAGGGTTTCGTCGTGGTACTCTCGGGCAGTATCCGGGTCTAGCCCCAGGTTGAACTGGTCTTCCCAGCGGAACTCGAAGCGTGCCTTAGAGAGTGCATTATCCCGCCGCTGCGCTGCCGGGTGGCCCTTGGCGAGATCCGCCGCGTGGGCAGCAATCTTGTAGGTAATGATGCCGGTTTTGACGTCGTCTTTATTGGGCAGGCCCAGGTGCTCTTTGGGGGTGACGTAGCAGAGCATGGCGCAGCCAAACCAGCCGATCATCGCCGCCCCAATGCCCGAGGTAATGTGGTCGTAGCCGGGGGCTATATCGGTTACCAGCGGGCCTAAGGTATAGAAGGGCGCTTCGTCGCAGTATTCCAACTGCTTATCCATGTTCTCTTTCACCAGGTGCATGGGCACGTGGCCGGGGCCTTCGATCATCACCTGCACATCGTGCTTCCAGGCAATATGGGTCAGCTCGCCCAAGGTTTTTAGCTCCGCCATCTGTGCTTCGTCATTGGCATCGGCCACTGAGCCAGGACGCAGGCCATCACCGAGGGAGAACGCCACATCGTACTGCTTGCAGATCTCGCAGATCTCCTCGAAGTGGGTGTACAAGAAGCTCTCCTGGTGATGGTACAAACACCATTTGGCCATGATCGAGCCGCCGCGGCTGACAATGCCGGTGACCCGCTTGGCGGTGAGCGGCACATAGCGCAGCAGTACGCCCGCGTGAATGGTGAAGTAGTCCACGCCCTGTTCGGCCTGCTCGATCAGCGTATCACGGAAGACTTCCCAGGTGAGGTCTTCGGCCACGCCTTTGACCTTTTCCAGCGCCTGATAGATAGGCACTGTGCCAATCGGCACCGGCGAGTTGCGCAAAATCCACTCGCGGGTTTCGTGGATGTTCTGCCCAGTGGAGAGATCCATAATGGTGTCCGCGCCCCAGCGGATACCCCAGGTCATCTTATCCACCTCTTCCTCGATGGAAGAAGTTACCGCCGAGTTACCCAGATTACCGTTAATCTTGACCAGGAAGTTACGGCCAATAATCATCGGCTCGCTTTCGGGGTGGTTGATGTTGTTAGGAATAATTGCCCGCCCTCGGGCGACTTCATCGCGCACAAACTCTGGCGTGATCTCCTCCGGCAAGCTGGCGCCAAAGCTCTGACCTTTGTGCTGGTGGCCCAGAATCCGCTCTACTTCAGCGGTACCTAACGTTTGGCGACGCTGGTTTTCCCGCAGGGCGATGAACTCCATTTCCGGCGTAATAATGCCCTGGCGGGCGTAGTGCAGCTGGGTCACGTTTCCAGGCCGCCCGTCTTTTGTAGAGAGGGCACGCCGCGGGGTGCGGGTTAGATCAAAGCGCAGCTGGGCAAGCGTCGGGTCGTTGGCGCGGCGGTTGCCGTAATCAGACGTGGGGCCTGATAGAAATTCGGTATCGTCACGCTCTTCAATCCAGGCTCGGCGTAGTTCCGGCAGACCGCGGCGCAGGTCATTGTTAGCATCCGGATCGCTATAGGGGCCTGAAGTGTCGTACACCAGCAGTGGCGGGTTCTCTTCATCAATGCCGGTGGTTTTGGTCGGCGACAGTGAAATTTCCCGGAACGGCACACGGATATCCGGGCGCGAACCTTCGATATATACCTTACGTGAGCCGGGCAGCGGCGCAATGGCGGCGGCATCGACCTGGGCGGTTTCGGCTAAAAAGTGGCTGGTTTTGCTTGTTACGGTCTTAGTCATTACTGTCGTTTCCTTGTGTTGTTTTGCTGAATTAGTGGGTGAGGTCTTGGTCTATCAGCTCTAGGCCCATCTGCCAGAAGTCGATTTCCAGGCGGGTGGCGTCGCGGAAGATCTTGCTCAGTTCGGCAAAGCGGGCGGGGGTAATGTCGGCAAGGCGGATATTCAGCCATTCAAGCTCCGCCTGCATGGCGGCCTGAAACTCCTCGCCTTCGTACATGGCTATCCAGGCGTCGTAAGGGTTTTGCGCGCCGCGCAGGGTGGAAGGCTGGGCGTTTAGCCAGTTGGCGATTTCGCCGTAGCCCACCAGGCAGGGGGCCAACGCCACGTGCAAATCCAGCAGGTCGCCGCGGTTGCCGGTATCTAACACATAGCGGGTGTAGGCAAGCGTCGCTCTGGCTTCGGGAAGCTCCTCCAGTTCTTGCTCGGAAATCCCCCACTCCTGACAAAAGCCCACGTGCAGGCCCAGCTCCACATCCACAATGGCTTTCAAGCCTTCATGGGCTTGGCGAAGATCGGCGAGGGTGGGGCTTTTGTAGGCAGCCAGCGCATAGGCGCGGGCGAAGTGAATCAAAAACAGGTAGTCCTGCTTTAAATAGTGGCGAAACGACGCCCCGGGCAGCGTGGCGGTGCCTAGCTGGCGCACAAAATCGTGCTCAATATAGGCGCGCCAATCTTTCTGGCAAGCGGTAGTGAGATCAGTAAAGCGGTAGCCCATGATGCCTCCGGTGGTAATGATCCGGAGGGGGGGGCGAAAAAGATCGAGGGAGTGGCGCAGAAGGGCAGCGTGCGATCGTGAGAGAGCAGCCGTGGCCATCGCTTGATCCCTACGCCGGTACCCTCGCTGCGAACTTGTGTAAGTAGCAGCGCATTAGCCGGATCAGGTTCTGCGGGATCAGCGCTCGGCAGCATTAATTGCTACGCCCTGCGCCATCTCAGCCGGATTTCACCGGCACCCCGTCAAGCTGTTCGTTGGTGGAGTGTAGGAGGCGGGTGAGGGAGATGCAAGGGTGTATGACATGGAAAGTTATCGGGAAACAATTTATTAGCATCATTACAGCGATGAGAGTTTAGGTGCTGTAATGGCGTTTCATGGCATCGGTACGTGAATTATTATACAGTTGAGTAACAAGTGGCTGTTTTACAGCCACTGCTATTTCGAATGTGAACCGTAGGAAGTTGCATGACCAACACGAACTCGATTTTAGGCGTCTATCTCAGTGATTCGCTCGACCTTGATGCCATTTATGGTAACGCCTTGCGCGATGAAGCGAGTGATGTCGTCCTGCGCCATCCCCATGAGATCGATAACCCCGAAGATGTGCGTTTTGCGATCTGCTGGTTGCCCAATGACGAGGCTTTCGAGAGCTATCCTAATCTTGAGCTGGCGATGTCTATCGGTGCCGGTGTTGATGCCCTGCTGGCGCATCCTGGCCTGAGCGATGAAGTACATATCGCCCGGGTGCGGGATCCACATCAGGCCGACTTGATGGCGGGTTTTGCCGCGCATGAGGTGCTCCATCGTGAGCGTGAGTTCACCACCCTGGAGCAAAATGCTGCCAAGGCGCATTGGGCGCCATTGACGATGCGCGCGCCAGCATCAAGAAAGGTGGCGGTGCTGGGACACGGCACCATGGGGCGCGCCGTGGTGAAAGCGGTGGCCGCGCTTGGCTTTTCTGTACACGTAGCCTGCCGCAGCGAGCCACAAGCCCCGGTTGAAGGCGTGACCTATCTGACAGGTGACGGGGCTGTCATGGCGGCAGCGGATGGCGCCGATTATCTGATCAATGTGCTGCCACTGACGGCTACCACTGAAAACGTGCTTAACAAGGCGCTGTTCGCGAAGCTCGCCAAAGACGCTTGGTTGGTGCAGATCGGTCGGGGTGAGCACTTGGTCGAGGACGATCTTCTCCTAGCGCTCGAACACGGCCATTTGGGTGGGGCGAGCCTGGATGTGTTCCGTGCAGAGCCGCTGCCTGCGGATCATCCCTTCTGGCAGCATGAGTGCCTACGCATCACGCCACACATTGCTAGTGATTCGTTGCCAGAGGTGGTCGCAGGGCAGGTTGTCGACACCGCCCGCGCCCTTCGCGATGGGCAGCCGCTTGCCATGGGCGTTGATCGGGCGCGCGGTTACTGACGTAAACGCTAACCACGTTGCATGACAATCACTTTGCTGCAAAGGAACACCTGATGAGTCTCGATAAGTCTCAACGCACCACGACGAGCAACGCCGAACAAGAAACCCGCATCGCGCTGGCAGCCTGCTATCGTCTGGCCGCCCACTATCGCATGACGGATCTGATCTACACCCATATTACCGCGCGGGTGCCTGGTGAGAAGGGACGTTTCCTGATCAACCCTTACGGTTGGCGTTGGGAGGAGATTACGGCTTCTTCGCTGGTGAAGATTGACGTTGATGGCCATAAGATTGATAACAGCCCAGAACAAGTGAATCCGGCTGGTTTCACCATCCATTCCGCGATTCATACTGCTAGCCACCATGCGGCCTGGGTGATGCATACTCACACGCGCGCTGGCGTGGCGGTGTCGTCGCTGGAGTCGGGCCTTGAAACACGGCTTAACCAGATTGCGCTGCAGTTTCACGAACGGGTGTCTTACCACGATTATGAAGGCATTGCCCTGAACCTGGCTGAGCGTGAGCGAATAGTGGCAAGCCTTGGCGACAACCCCGCATTGGTGTTGCGTAACCATGGCCTGCTGACGACCGGTGCGTCGGCTGCAGAGATGTTCAACAATATGTTTTATCTTGAGCGTGCCTGTGAGCTACAGGTGGCGGCGCAGTCTACTGGCCAGCCCTTACGGCTGGTGCCAGAAGAGGTGGCGCGCCACGTGGCGCGCCAATACGACCAGACTATTCATGAAGACGGCGATCTTGAACTCGAATGGGCCGCGCACCTGCGCACGCTTGAGGCGCTGGATCCAAGCTATAAAGACTAAATCGGCGCGGTTGCCAGCACGGCAAGCAAGCCAGTATCAGAACTATACGAATATCAATACAAGCAAAAAGGGGCTGCTGGACGGCCCCTTTTCGGTTATACCACGTCCTGAATTAGCGTTGACAAACGTGATGCTCGCACAGGCCAGTGACCGTTAGTGTGGTACGCGGTTTTCCAGCCAGCGCAGCCCAACGATCAAGACGCCGCTCAGGCAGAGGTAGACGGCGACCAGGAAGAGTAACGGTTCGTAAGTCAGGTAAGTGGTCTGGCGTACCTGGGTGATGACGGCATACAAGTCCATCACGGTGATGGTGGCAACCAGCGGTGTGGATTTCAGTTGCAGGATGATCTCGCCCGTCAGCGTTGGTAGAGCACGATGAACAGCACGCGGAAACCATACGCGGCTAAAAACCTTGCGACGCGACATGCCGAAAGCCTTGGCGGCTTCCAGCTCGCCATGCGGTACACCGGCAAAGGCACCGCGCATAACCTCACCCTGATAGGCGGCGAATGAAACCGTGAGGGCAATAAAACCATAGGGCCAGGCCTGGCGCAGGTAGTCCCAGGCCCAGGAGTCACGAATTTCCGGGAACTGGCCGAACAGCGCTCCCAGCCCGAAATAGAACAGCCACAGCTGCAGTAGCAGTGGCGTGCCACGGATGACGGTGCAGAAGCCGGTGGCTAGCCATCGCAGCGGCCACGCTCCTTTGACCTGCGCAAGCCCTAAAGGCAAAGCAATCAGAAAGCCCACCACCACGCTGGATACCAGCATGATCAAAGTCATCTGCAGGCCTTCCCAGAGCTTGGGCAAGTAGCGGGGTAGCCAGCTCCAGTCCATCAGTTGAATCGCGGCCACCAGACCGACGATGAATATCAAAAGCAGGATAATACGGTGAGGCTCAAGTAGGCCCGGCAGTTTGGTTAACGTGGGCGTTCGCGACGGGCGGGTAAGCGACGCCAGAGTTTGAGGGTCAGACACAGGCATTCCTTGAGTTCAGCGTGTAGAGACAAGACCACGCCGTGCGTAGCGTTCGAAGCGGCGCAAGGCCACGTTTGATATCAGCGTTAGCGCCAGATACAGCACGCCCGCGGCCAGAAAGAACATAATGTAATGCTGCGTAGCGCCAGCGGCCTGCCGGGTGACCAGTGTGAGCTCGCTGAAGCCTATGACGGCAAGCAGGGCGGTGTCTTTAGTGGCAATCATCCACAGGTTGGCCATGCCGGGCAGGGCATGTGGTGTCATTGCTGGCAGCGTGACCCGACGCAGCACCTGGGCGGGCGACATGCCAAAGGCGTGGGCCGCCTCGGTCTGCCCGCGGGGGACGGCGAGAATGGCCCCGCGAAAGACTTCGGTCGCATAGCCGCCCTGTACCAAGCCTATTACCAGAATCCCGGCGGTCAGGCCGTCGATATCGACGCTGCCAAACCCCATGGCGGTTGAAGCACGGCTTAAAAGATCGGTGCCAACATAGTAGAACAGCAGCATCAGCACCAATTCGGGCACGGCACGAATGACCACAGTGTAGATTTCAAACAGGTCGCGAACGACCTTGTTGCCGTACAGTTTGCCAGCGGCACCTGCGATGCCGATCAGGATACCCAGCAAATAGCCACCCGCCGCCAGCTGGATCGAGCGCATGAACCCGACGAGCAACACCTTGCCCCAGCCGGGAGGCTCATAGGCCAACAAGCTTAAATCGAAGACAGTCGTCATAGTGGCTTGTCCTTGTGAAATTGGAAAGCAAAGGCCGCCTGGGTGGGCGGCCTTTGCTGGTGGGGATTAGCTGCCGTAGATATCAAAGTCGAAGTAAGGGGCGCTAATTTCTTCATAGGTGCTATCGGCGCGCATCGCGTCGATGGCTGAATTGACCCGTTCGCGAAGTTCGGTATCACTCTGGCGCAGGCCTACTCCCATGCCTTCGCTCATGAGTTCAGGGTCGCTGGCCACCTCGCCGCGGTATTCGCAGCAGGATTGGCCGGTCTCAGAGTTGATAAAGGTCTGTACCGCCAGGGTATCGGCGACGATGGCATCAATACGGCCAGCGACCAGATCCTGTAGCTCTTCGTTGAGGGTTTGATAGACATTAAGGGTGGCGCTATCCGCGAAATGCTTGCGTGCATACTGCTCTTGGTTGGTGCCCGACTGAATGCCCAGGTAGGCGCCTTCCAGGCCTTCGGGAGTAGGCTCTATGTCAGTGGACTTGCGTGCCAGGATGCCGGTGGGGCTGGAGTAATACTTATTCGAGAAAGCGATTTGTTCGGCACGTTCAGGGGTGATCGACATTGAACCGATGATCATGTCAATCTTGCCGGTTTTCAGGGCCGGAATGATGCCTTCCCAGGCCACTGGCTTGATCTCGCACTTGGCATCCAGGCGGTCACACAGCTCCTCGATGAAATCGATTTCCCAGCCCGACCAGTTGCCGCTGGCATCTGGTGCATAAAAGGGAGGATAAGGCTCTGCGGATAGCCCGATCTTGTAGCTATCTGCCAACACAGGGGCAGCGAAAATGCTCAGGCCGATAAGGCCGGCGGTAGCAGTGAATGTCTTGAACATGGGGATTACCTCTGTTGTTTTCGGGGTTGTCTTCCAGATTGTTTGCAGGAGTGGTGGGATATCGGTGGCGGTCAGGCCACCGAACTGATGAACTGCTTCAAATGCGGTGAGCGAGGGTCACCAAAAATCTGATCAGGAGGGCCCTGTTCTTCGATTATGCCCTCTCGCAGGAACACCACATGTGTGGCCACATCACGCGCAAACGCCATCTCGTGAGTCACCAGCAGCATGGTGCGATGCTCGGCTGCTAGGTCACGAATCACGGTTAGCACTTCGCCGACCAGCTCCGGGTCGAGTGCTGATGTGGGCTCATCGAACAGCATGGCCAGCGGGTCGACGGCCAACACGCGAGCAATCGCTGCGCGCTGCTGTTGCCCGCCGGACATGACGGCCGGATATATGTCTTTCTTGCTGCCAAGTCCCACTCGGTTGAGTAGTTCCTCAGCGCGATGAATGGCCTCGTCGCGCTTCATGCCCAACACATGAATAGGCACCTCGATCACGTTTTCCAGAACCGTACGGTGTGGCCACAGGTTGAAGTTCTGGAAAACCATGCCGAGGTGAGCGCGAATACGCTGAACCTGGCGACGGTCTGCGATTTCAAGACCGCCATGGCGGGCGTCCTTCATGCGATAGGGTTCACCCTGGATAGCTATCTCGCCCGAGGTCGGGCGCTCCAGCAGATTAATGCAGCGAAGTAGTGTGGACTTTCCCGAGCCTGATCCACCAATGATGGCGACGATATCGCCTTGGCGTGCGGTCAGGGAGATACCCTTGAGGACCTTGAGAGAGCCAAATTGTTTGTGAAGATCACGGATCTCTATTGCAGGTACGTTTGCCATTGATTGTCTCGTCTCTGGGGGCGCCCATCTGCCTCCCGGAGGGGAAACATCTTCATCATTTAGCAGGCGCTTGCAATTAGTTCCTTGTTATACGACAGTATAACTGTAAGCCAAGTACGGTCAGATTCAAAGCATCAATGTTCAACGAAAGGTGAGTCGGTTGCTGTTGGTGATCGACTGTTGAGGCAGGTTTTGTATTGATCTCACAAGGTTATTCAGTTGCTTAACTTATGTGCTGGAAACAATGCGAAGTAGATCCTGTGAAGTAATTTACGTGGCATTAAATGCCTAGGCGGATGTTTCTTAGCGGAAACGAAGGGAATTATGAGTAGGAAATCATTTCAGCGCTGGTCTATGGATGCACGGCGGCGCAGCTTACTCGAAGCCACGCTGCAATGTATTGCTGAGCACGGAATGAATGGTGCCAGCGCGCGTCGTGTGGCCGAACGTGCAGGGGTAACGGCTGGGCTGATTAGGCATTACTTCGGCTCTAAAGATGCCATGGTGAGTGCTGCTTATGCCTACCTGATTGGCCAACTGACGGGTGAAGCCGAGGAATCTTCTGAGCAAGCGGGCGAAGTGCCAGAGCGGCGCTTGGCACGCTTTATCGTCGCTAACGTAACCTCGCCGAACCTTTCGTCTCGAAAGGTCGCACTGTGGGCAACCTTCATTGGTCGCGTGCGAACCGAGCCGGAATATTCCGATATCCACCGCGAAAGCTATCGAGAATTCCTGGCTTTGCTGGAAACATTGATCCATCCGGTACTTTTAGCGCTGGAGCGTCCGGCAGACCCCGTTACCTGTAAACACTACGCTATTGCGCTGAATGCGCTGATTGATGGCCTGTGGCTTGAAGGGGGGCTGGGTCACGGCCTATATGACACAGCGTTGCTACCTAAGATCGCGTTGAGCGCCGCCGAAGGCATTCTAGCGCTGCCCAATAACACACTGATGCAGTATGTCGCTGTCGACAAATCGTCTTCTCAACCCGCAACACAATAGGGATTTATTCATGCGCTACGCAGCGATTACCGACCGTCTTTATGAACTTGGCGGTGACAAATGGGCGGTGCACAATGCCGCCAGAGCGCATCAAGCCAAAGGCAAAGAGGTCATTGAGCTGAGCATCGGTGAGCCGGATATCACCACAGACCCGGCTCTTGTCGAACACTGCATCAATGCTTTGCGGGCGGGGCGAACGCGCTATTCTAACGGGCGTGGTGAACCGGGATTGGTCGATGCGCTTATCGACACCTATGCACCACGCCTTCCTTCTATCAGCGAAGAGAACGTGCTGTGTTTTCCCGGCACCCAAACTGCATTGTTCGCTGTCATTCTGGCACTGGTCGGTGAAGGCGATGGTGTGTTGAGTGGCGACCCGTACTATGCCACCTATGAAGGGGTTATTCGCGCGGCAGGTGCGCATTTACAACCGGTACCGCTGCGTATGGCGAATAGTTTTATCATGCAGCCCGATGATCTGGCCGACGCTATTACTCCGGAAAGTCGGGTGCTAATGCTCAATACTCCGCACAATCCTACCGGCGCGGTGTTGGATCGTAAGACCTTGGTGCAGCTGGGCGAGCTGTGTATCAAGCACGATTTGTGGATTCTCTGTGATGAGGTTTATGAAGCGTTGATTTTCGACGGTGATTTTGTCTCACCGCTGGAAATCGACAGCCTACGAGAGCGAACCGTGGTGGTGTCATCGATCTCCAAGAGCCATGCGGCAACTGGTTTCCGTAGTGGTTGGTCAATTGGGCCGGTGGAGTTCTCGCGCCGCTTGCTGCCCATCTCTGAAACCATGTTGTTTGGCAACCAGCCATTTATCGCTGACATGACCGAGGTAGCCCTGCGCCAGCATTTCGATACCGCCGAGCGTCTGCGCGAAGCGCTGGGACGTCGCGCCAAACTACTGCACGAAGCCATCAGCCAAATCCCCATGCTGTCTTCAAGCCTGCCCCAGGGCGGCATGTTCCTGATGATCGATATCTCCAAAACAGGTATGGACGGCGAGGCCTTCGCTTGGCGCCTTCTCGAAGAGCAGGGTGTGGCGGTGATGCCGGGCGCTTCCTTTGGCGAGAGTGCTACATCTCTAATTCGGCTGGCGCTGACAGTGCCGGATGAAGTGTTGATGCAGGCGGTCGACAGGTTGGCAGCGCTTTGTCGAAGCCTGGAAGGGCATCACCTTGAGGCGTAACAGACAAGATATAAGAATGCGTTGACTGTGATATTTAACCCCCTACTCCGGTGTCTGCACAGGCAGTGCATTAGCCGGATCAGGTTTAGCGGGATCAGCGCTTGGCAGCAAAATGCTCACCTTGCGCGATCCCAGCCTGATATCACTGGCACCCCGTCAAGCTTTTTGTTGGTGGAGTGCAGGAGGCGGGTGGGGGAAATGCAAGGGGAAGGTTGATACTGCCGAATTAGGCTTTGCTTGGTTGTGAAAGAGTGGAGTAGAGTCAAAATATAGTTGATAGAACTTCAGTGGAAGAGCCGTCAGGTTGAATAAGGTTGCTCAGGGTGCCTCATTTAAACCTATATATATCTTTGATTTTATTAGGAGATCTATATGCCAATCGTAACCGTTCAGCAGTCTCCAGGCAGGACTAAAGAGCAACGTGAGCTCTTAGTTAAGCGTATAACCGAAGCATTTTCAGAAGCATATGGAACCAGCCCTGAGGCAGTAACAATCTTCCTTCAAAATTTTGATGATGAGCATTGGGCCAAAGGTGGGAAGCTACATTCTGATCGTTCCTGAGCAGCTTTCCCGAATGGACAATGGTGATCAGTGGGGCAAGTCGAGATATTGAATCCGTATAGCGTTTGATTCTGAGGGTAGCCTTCACCCGCTCCATCAGTTTCATAGGGGCCGCTCCCTACAAAATGTGTGCTTATATATACAGCGTTATCGAGTTGAGCAAAACACGCAAGCACCCGAATCTTGGGTGTACTGCCGAAATTTTCTTTGCTACCTGAAGAATCAATGGGGTAGAGTTAATTTTGGTGGCTACATAAGCTCAATTATGTCTCAAAAGTAGGTAAGTGCACATGGCAATGATTACTGATTTGGTAGTGTTATTGGTAGCTTTGCTCCACGGATATTTCTTGATATTGGAGATGTTTCTTTGGGATAAGCCGATGGGCCTTAAAGTCTTTGGTCATTCCAAAGAGCAAGCCGCAACGACAAAAGTTTTGGCATCGAATCAAGGTCTTTATAACGGTTTTATTGCAGTCGGTCTTTTGGTTGGTATCTTTCAAGGTGCGGCAGGATACGATTTCAAGTTATATTTCTTGGCGTGCGTTGTTGTGGCCGGAATCTACGGTGCAGCAACAGCAAGCCGGAAAATTCTATTTGTGCAGGCATTGCCAGGCGCAATTGGCTTGCTTTTAGTTCTTTTCGCTAATCATTAAGTGCAGGTTCGCCATAACAATTCGCATCAGTACGCGGCCTGCGACCGCCGGATACCCTTTACATGGCTCCTTCGTCACCATTCCAAGGTCGCCGCTGTGCTTGGAGTTAGGAGGAGTACGTGACCAAAAAAGTCACTCAGATATCGGAATTTTTACTTCAGTTTGATGCGTTAAAATCGGTAAACCGCAAAACCTACATCAACGGTGGAGAGCGAGCTGAGAACTCAGCAGAACATTCGTGGCACCTAGCGATGGCTTGCTGGGCTTTTGCGGAGCAGTCACAGGAAGACTTTGACCTCTTAAAATTACTCAAACTGGCCCTGGTGCATGATCTTGGTGAGATTGGTGCAGGAGATACATTTCTCTATAGCGCAAACCGCAATGATGCCCACATTGAAGAGCGTAAATATATCGAGAAACTGGCTTCTCATCCCGGTAACCCAATCGGAGCTCTTCCAGAGCTCTGGGAAGAGCAAGAGACTGGGGAAACTAAGGAAGCAAGGCTTCTGAAAGTCATCGACCGTCTATTACCCTTTCTGCACAATGTAACGAGCGAGGGTCGTGCCTGGAGAGACCATGGCATACGGAAGAGCCAAGTGCTGAAAATGCATGGGTTCATAGAGCAGGAAAACCCAGAAATATACGACTGGTTTATTTCAAAGGTTGAGTACGCCGTGGATCAAGGCTGGCTAAAGAACTCCTAACCAGGTCAGTCACGGCGACGCCTTCATTTCGTAGCCGCGCGTGCTGAACGGCGTTAGATCTACAACCAAGCACTAAAATGGAGCTCCTAATGAAAGTTGCATACAGGATGGCAACACCTGACGATGCGGCCGAATGCATTGCCTTGAGAGGAAAGACGAGAGAAAACGCTTTCTCTGTCGAACAATTGGAAGAACTCGGTATTACTTTAGAGAGCTGGAAAGCAGGAATTAGCGATGGCTCCTTACCTGGTTACGTTGGTGTTAGTGAAGGAAAGATTATTGGCTATTGCTTCGGTGATAGCGAAACCGGAGAAATTGTTGTTTTGGCACTATTGCCAGAATATGAAAGTAAAGGTGTTGGCAAAGCACTATTGAATAAAATGATTGAGTCTTTCAACTCTTTCGGGTTTGAACGACTTTTCCTCGGGTGTTCATCCGATGCGAAAGCTCGTTCATATGGCTTTTATCGACACCTAGGCTGGCGTTCAACTGGCCTATTTGATGATGCGGAAGATGAGATACTTGAATACTTCCCTAATAAATAGTGAGGTCATATTGGCACCATCCAACAAGTGGTTCAAACCGTTCGCTGTGCTCGCTGGGACGGGCTAAAGCCCACCCCTTAACAAAACGTTATGGCACACGATTAAATTAACTGACTCAAAGCTCAGCGTCATAACAAAGCGTTTAAGAGTGAATCGCAACGCTTGGCATTTTCAGCTCAAGGCTGGGTGTCGTTTTTACGGCACAATGTTTTAGGTTAGGTGGCAGCGTTGCTTACACCTTAATGCTGCGTTAAATCAGTAGTGATATCGGAGTTGGGCAATTAGCAAAGCGTCATCCGTGACTTTGTAAACCATTCGGTGTTCTTCGTTGATTCGCCGAGACCAATAACCGGCGAGACTGTGTTTGAGAGGCTCTGGTTTGCCGACCCCTTCAAATGGCTCTCGTTTGGTCTCTTTGATTAACTTGTTAATTCGGTTAAGAATCTTCTTGTCGGTTTTCTGCCAGTACAGATAGTCTTCCCAGGCGCTCTCGGAGAAGATTAGTTTCATTCAAGAAGTTCCTTCTCCTGACCACCACCTTGTTCCAATTCGGCAACGGATTCCAGCAAACGGCGGGCGTTCTTAGGTGCGCGCAGAAGATAGGCTGTCTCTTGCAGCGCCTCATAGTCTTCGAGAGAGATCATTACCACGGATTGCGCCTTGCTTCGGGTGATGATCATAGGTGAATGGTCTTCACAGACCTGCTCCATGGTTTTTGCTAGATTGGTTCTAGCGGCTGTGTAGCTGATAGCATCCATAAGGTTGCTCCTGTACAGGATGTTGTTAATGTACAGGATATAGTACGTAGTGAGGTTTGACAATCAACTGCACAGCGCTCGGTTTTCCGCCGCTTTGCGGATTCGAATCCATTGGAAAGTTACGCGTGTTGGCAGCTTGTTTGCTAATGCGTTGTCTCAACGCAGACGCCATAGCTTTTCGATACGTCGTACCATCGCCTGGATTACCTGTCGTCGAGCTTCTTGCTGATCCAGCCGCACACGCTCAAGATCAACGCCTCCCCGCCCATCGCGGTATCTGGAAGGGATGCTTCCCTTGAGCAAATTGCCGGCACTTCCTTCTGGCACGGCATCGTTATCGCAGCGGGTTAACGAGCCGTGGTGGTGAAAGTTCTGCACTTTTGTTGAGTTCATCATGCGCCTGACCTCCGTCATATCGTCCCTGTTCCGGGGGCGATTGGGTTATCTCATGGGTTCAGGTGCATGCTAATCTTGTTCTAAGCTGCAAGGTATTCCATGAAAGTGAGAATTAACTTTGCAAAAACGAACAGGTAAAAATCTCAGGCAACCTTCTGCCATGACACAGAAAACCAGGAGTCACCTAGCGTGGAACGACTTTGAGGTCGTCCTGGCAATCGCAACTGCAGGTTCGCTGTCGGGTGCCTCACGCGCCTTGGGCGTCAGTCATGCTACGGTTTTCCGACGGCTGGGTGATATCGAACAGCGCCTTGGTGTTGCTCTTTTTGAAAGAAGCCGAACCGGTTACCGGCCAACGCTTGCTGGAGAAGAGCTCGCTGAAACCGCCAGAATCATGGATGAAGCAGCCTTGGCCGCCGAACGTAAAGTCGCTGGGCGCGACTTGGAGCCGAGAGGGGAAATCTGGCTCACCACAACGGACTCTTTGTTGATGGGGCTGCTCTCTCCTCTGTTCACGCAGTTTCAGCATAAATATCCAGGCATCGTGTTGGACGTCGCCGTATCCAACCAGCTATTCAATCTGACGCGCAGAGAAGCTGACGTCGCCATCCGCCCGTCCAATGCTCCTCCTGAAAATCTGATTGGGCGACCGCTGACGGCCATAGGGCAGGCGGTCTACGGACATCGAAGCTTCAATCTGTCACCGGGGGCTTCCATCAAGGTTCTTGCTAGCCAGCCCTGGATTGGTGCTGGTCCGCGATTGCAGGACTCAGCACTGGATCAGTGGATGGACAACAACGCGCTGAAAGCGGCCTGTGTCTACCGTGTCGATACTCTGGTCAATATACTCAGCGCTGTTAGCTCCGGTATGGGGCTGGGTGTTCTGCCCTGTTATTTGGCGGACGAAGATCCAGACATTATCCAGCTCACTGATCCCATCCCCGAGCTGGAATACGGCTTGTGGTTTCTGATGCACCCGGATCTACGAGGCGTAGTGAGGATTCATGCCTTGATGGATTTTCTGACAGAAGTGGTTCGCGCTCAGAAACAACGCTTGGCCGGTTACTGTTTAACGACAAGCACGACCTTACCTTGAACGCCGCCTTGCATAGCTCTCTGGTGCGCAGCCGATGCTTCTGCCAACGAATAGGTACTGTCGATCACGATCCGAATGGTACGGTCGTCGAGCAAGCGACTGGCCTGTGCCAGCAGCATTCCGTTTGAGTGCACCTGTAGTGAGGAAACCGTAATCCCTAGCTTGTCGGCTTCATTCCTGGCAGAAAAGCCCAAGGGGTTGACCAGAAAGAGCGAGCCGCTTGGTTTAATAATGCTGAGGAAGCGTTCCATGTTCGGGCCACCCACAGCGTCAAGCACCAGATCCATATCATGAGCGACCGTTTCGGCGGCTGCCTTGGTGTAATCAATGAAGTCGTCAGCACCCAGCTCGCGAAGAAGCTCTTCATGCTTACCTGAAGCAACCGCGATTACACGCGCCCCTTTCCATTTGGCGACTTGAACTGCTATATGCCCCACGCCACCGCCAGCTCCATTGATCAAGACGGTCTTGCCTTCGAGCGGTACAGGCACATGCCGAAATGCCTGGAATGGATTGGGTAGGTCATTACCAGGATCAACCAGAAACTGCCAGACAGTAAGCAGTGACATTGGGGCACCTGCTGCCTCGACATGAGAAATGCCCTTTGGCTTCAACGCTAGGTGGCTTTCAGGAACGCTGACATATTCGGCATAGGTGCTGCTGCCCGTCATCAGGTCTTCGGGAAAACGCACCATTGCAAAGACGTGGTCACCTACGCTGACTTTGGAAACCTCGTCGCCAATGGCAGCAACGACCCCTGACACATCAGTGCCCAATATCAACGGGAAATGTGGGCTAGGCTGCCATTCTGGAGGTAGCGCCCGATAGCCGTCGCGCAGGTAAAGGTCTGGTGGGTTAAGACTTGCCGCATTAACTTGGATAAGCACTTCACCGGTTTGTACTTCGGGTCGGGGCGTATCTTCGTAAAGCAAGACCTCTGGGCCACCGAAACTATGCAGCTGCACTGCTTTCATCATGTCGTTCATCACAACCTCACTCAAGAATAGTCACATGGCAAATAGTAAGGAAGTTCCTTGTCATTGATAATGGTGCGTAGATTCGTTTTAATAATTCCATGAAGGAACAAATCGGATTGGAACGCCTCACGGGGCTTATCGCATTTGCACGCGCCGGCTCCTTAGGCAGCTACACCGCTGCGGCGCGCTCGCTGTCTGTTTCGCCCTCTGCGATAAGCAAAAGCATCCAGCGGTTGGAGCGTCACTTCGGCGTCTCTCTTTTCACTCGTACGACACGCTCGCTGTCTTTCACGGCCGAGGGCCGCGACTTGCATGGGCGTGTGCTAGAGCTGCTGCGCCAAGCAGAAGAGATAGAGCAGGTAGTGAAGTCCGCTCGTTCCGAGCCCGCAGGCACATTACGAATTGCGACATCACTTCCACTGGGTCTGCATCTGATTGCTCCTGCTATTACGGATTTTCGAAGACACTACCCGAAGGTAACGATCGACCTGCGGCTGAGCGACCACATCGTCGGTATGGTTGAAGAGAGCATTGATCTTGCAGTGCGGATCGGTGACCTTGCGGATTCGTCACTTTTGTCCAGGCGGCTCTCACCTTACAGGCTCTCTTGCTACGCTTCGCCAGACTACCTGGCTAGGTATGGTGCTCCCGAGCATCCAGATGAACTGGTGGGGCACGAAACGATCAATTTGCGCTACCAAAGCACGGGACAAATGTTTCGCTGGCCGTTCCGGATCGGCGAGAAAGAGATCGAGATAGTGCCGTCTTCCCCTGTTGTCGTTGATTCAAGCGAAGCCGTCATAGCCGCTATGACCGCGGGTGCAGGCATCGGGATGGCTGCAAGTTTCATGGCTGCCCCGCGGGTTAGGCGAAAGGAACTGGTACCAATCCTGTCCGACTTCGGCGTAGAGCGGCATAATATCGTTGCGCTATGGCCACAGAGTCGTAGCACCAACCCCGCTGTACGCGCCTTTATCGATATGTTGATCGAAAGACTTTGAACAGCTTTGTGTCGTTTCGGTGAGCGCCATTTTGACGGCGGCTACTGGCCGAAAGCTCACCAGGATTGTCGTTCTCCGTTCCTTTGCGTCAGCGATCCAAGCCACGCACAGCTACCCTGGGAATTTGCCGCTACAGTGCCAATAGCCCTGTGGTCTGGCGCAAAACCAAATGCCAGTTCGAACGGATGGTTACCTGCCAGTCTCCATCCATAGGAGGGAAAAACTTTCTGACCAAGGGAATCTATAAATACTCTGAAACAGTGGGGGCTGACTCACGCCAAGCAAAACTGTCGTTGCAATGCCTATTGCAACTTTGGCTACAGCTCAAGAAACGGCAGCATTACTAAAACTGAGTGCCATCCCAATCAACACTACGCCGCCAATGAGTTTTGCCCAATGGCCCAACATATTTACCGAGTTTGTGGTCTAGTAGCGCTTCTATGGAGGCCATCACTGTGATGGCTAAGCCAATGGCGAGGCTGGCGGTGATGATGTTCACATCAATGAATACGAGGCTGGTGTCTATGTTCACGGCGTCTAGGCCAGTGATGGAATGCAGGGCAATACACGTTATGGTAGGAAAGCTCGTTTGATTAAACTAGGTGCGTAAAATAACTTACTTAAGTGTAAGGTTAGGATGCTGAGTAGCGCTGGATTCTATCAAGTTCTTCTCTGATGATAAGCAGTTAATGAAAAAGTAAATATTTTTATAAATGTAGGGCGTATACTATTTGCTAATGAGTATCTAGTGAATAGCCCTCTGCCATAATTTAGATTAGCATTAGGAGGGCTCTCAGAGTAATAGCTTAATACTGCGTACTCATGATTTTTTATATATGTCGGACTGATGATGATCTTGGGATCAAACTAGGCATAGCCACTCTATTGATCGGCGAGCCAGAGTGTTTATCGCTTAGCAGTAAGTCGACAGCCTGTTGTGCAATATAGTCAAAAGGTATGTATACAGACGTGAGCGGCACAGGTAGACGACTGGCAAGAGGGATATCGTTATATCCGACTAATGAAAGCGTTCTGCCCACCTCAATGCCAAGTCTATGTGCAGCAGCCATCACGCCAATAGCGAGGTTATCGTTGACTGCAAAAATGGCTGTTGGTTTCTCATTCTGTGAGAGCAGAGCCAGCCCTGCTTCCTCGCCAGCTTCGATTCCATAGCCTGACTCGATAATCCATGGCTCACGCACAGGAATCCCTGATTCGCTCATGGCTTTGCGAAAGCCTTTTTGTCGGTCGCGAGCGCTAGAGGTAAAGCTAGGGCCTGCAACAAGGCCAATGTCACGGTGCCCCAGGTCGATGAGGTGCCGAGTAGCAAGGTATCCACCTTGAATATCGTCACCCAAGGCAGAAGGACTTTTACCATCGGTACGAAGCACCAATGAGTGCGGAACTCCCCGGTCACGCAGTTGAGATGGTAATTGGTCATCAAGTCGGCTGGTAGCCAAAATTAGGCCGTCCACACGTCGATTGAGAAGCAATTCAACCGCTTGACGCTCGCTTTCAGGATCGTCACCACTGGTTGCTACGATAGCGAAATAGTGACGTTCTTGAGCAACTTTAGAGATCGCTTCGTAGATAAGAGCCATGACGGTATCGCTCAGTCGGGGCACCAGTACACCGATAGTGCCTGTACCACCTCGCCTCAAGCTGGAGGCAAGAATGTCACGCTTATAGCCGAGTTCTTCCGCCGTTTTTTTAACCCGTTGAGCGGCTGGGCTATTGGAAGGCGGAAGGCGCTCATCAAGAACGCGAGAGACTGTAGACGTGCTGACGCCCGCGGCTTTGGCAACGTCTTGCATAGTTATAGGCTTACCGTGCATGAATATATTATTCCATGACGTGAGGTGGATTACTGAACCTCTGTGTTGGCTCGCATAAACAGGCATTTAGGCGAACCATTCTATCGGTTTTACAGCGATCTTATAAGCGATATGACGCTAACCCCACTGATTTACTATTAGTTTGCTTTCCGTATCCACACATCATTTGTGAGTCGTAGACTAACGTCTAATTTTCGATGTGGTGTATTTGGTGAAACGATTGCAATCGTTCCCAGGAACGATAACACAATCATATAAGAGGAATCATCATGTCTCTCGATCTCCGAGGTTTAACCCCCGCGCCGGTTACTCCTTTCACTCGCGATGGCGAGGTTGATTTTGCTGCAATCAAGAAGCTTGGCTCTTGGTTGGGCGGCATCGACGGCGTTAAAGGTCTCGTTGTTCTTGGCCACGCTGGTGAAGGTACATTCATGACCTCTGATGAGCAGAGGCGTGTTATTGAGGCATTTGTTGAATCGGTAAAAGGTGAGATCCCAATTATTGCGGGCATCACTCGCGAAGGCGACCATGTTGCAGCCGAAGAAGCAAAACGGGCTGTCGAGGCGGGCGCATCTGCTGGTCTAGTCTACCCATCTCATGGCTGGCTAAGGTTTGGTTATCAGGAGGGAGCGCCTCAAGAGCGATATCGCCGCATTCATGAGGAGAGTGGGCTACCGCTGATTCTTTTCCAGTATCCGGACAATACGAAAGCCACTTACAACCTCCAGACGCAGCTTGATATTGCGGCTCAACCTGGTGTGTTTGCGATGAAAAATGGTGTTCGCAATATGAAGCGCTGGGATACTGAAATTCCTGTCATTCGCGCTGAGTATCCGGATCTACAAATTCTGACTTGTCATGATGAGTACCTACTTCACACCATGTTTGATGTCGATGGTGCGCTAGTTGGCTATGGCTGTATTGCACCGGAGCCTTTGATCGAACTGATCAAAGCTGGAAAAGCCAAGGATTATGCTAAGGCGCGCGAATTACATGATCGCCTCCTTCCAGTCACCAAGAATGTCTATCACCGTGGTTCGCATATGGAAGGAACTGTGGCTCTGAAGTGGGCCCTAGTAGCCCGGGGGATTCTTGATCACGCTACTGTGCGCTCTCCGCTTCGTCCGCTTGCCGAAGGCGCAGATCGTGAAATTGCTGCTGCTATGAAACAAGCCGGGTTAGCCTAACCGAGATTGACTATTCCTTAGGCGCTGGGCGTCCCCGAACGGTGATGCCAATGAGGCATCACCGTATGCATCCTAAATAACAAATTTAATAGGAGCGTAGGATGAGTATGAATACCAAACATGATTCAGGGCCATTTCCCCCTGCGACAAACCACCATCGATCTCGGTTTTCTCTGACGTTGCCACAAATGCTTGCGTTAATGGGGCCTGCATTTGTCGCTGGCGCTTGGCGTTTCGGACCCGGTGCGCTGACATCCGCTGTGCAGGCAGGCAGCCAATATGGCTACATGCTGCTTTGGGTAATCCTTGTGTCTGCAGTGCTAATGTTTGTGTTTAATGATATGGCTGTTCGGTTGGGCCTTGCATCTGGTGACTCTGTGGTCAAAGTCACCAAGCAAAAACTTGGTCGGCCAATTGGTGTCATGGCTGGCTTCGGTGTTTTCTCTATCACTTTGATGTTTGCTGTAGGCAATGCCGTTGGCTCTGGTTTAGCGCTAAGCCTGCTTTTAGGAGGTTCGGTAGTAGGCTGGACGCTCGCTAGTACAGTAGCGGTCGGCTTATTAATAGCCATGCGGAATACTTATAAGGCGATGGAGCGCTTGTTGGTCGCTTTGATTGGGCTTATGTCCGTAGGTTTTTTAGCATCAACCATACTGAGTGACCCAGATTGGGCGGCTGCTGCGCAAGGTCTTATTCCCAAATTTCCTGCTGAGGCCAGCGTTCTTTTAATTGCTTTGATCGGTACAAATTTCTCCATTAACTCAGCTTTTTATACTGGCTATGCCATCCATGAAAGAAAGCTGAATAGGCAGCAGTACCGAGCTATTACGTTAATGGATACTCTTCCGGGGAATGTGGCTACCGCATTTATGGCGATGCTCATCATCATTGTAGCCTCAGCGGTACTTCACTCCACTGGTACTGTAGCAACGACTTTTCCACAGCTGGCTAGTGTATTGGAGCCGCTGGCAGGAAAGGTAGGGGCGGTACTGTTCAGCCTTGGGTTCTTTGCAGCAGCCTTTTCATCAATGGCGGCAAACGCTTCTGCGGGAGGAACGCTATTAGCGGATGCGTTGGGCTGGAACAGCAGTTTATCCGGATGGAGAGTCAAGCTGCTTGTATACGGGGTGTTGGCTTGGGGAGCTACGGTTGCTGTGGTGGCGAAAGGTTCTCCCATTGAGCTAATTATTATCGCTCAAGCCTTAACCGTCCTAGTAGCACCTTTTTTGGGAATTATTCTCTTTCTTTTGACAAGACGTGAAGATGTGATGGGGGATCTAAAAAATGGCCCTCTACAAACCACGCTTGCTCTAGTGGGGTTGGTGACCATTTTCGCAATGTCTTCTCAGCTTGTCTTTAGGCTCCTGGGTTAAGTTGAAAATAAAAGTATTACAAATATAGAGATAAAGATATGAATAAGTTTTTGTTGTGGTGCAGAGTGTTTCCTTTCTTAGGCTATTCTTTTCTATTCGTTACTCCTTCTGTATTTGCAATTGATTATGATGTGAATGGAACCAACGTTTCTTTATACGGTTACGCTAAGCTTGATGTGATGTATGACAGTGGCGACATTAAGACTGGAAATAGCAGTGGCATGGGCGATAGTGTGAACTTCTCTAAAATTGCTGTGGATGGCCAACCAAGCACAAGTGGGCATTCGAATCTGCATGCTAATGAGTCACGCCTGGGTATCCGCACTACAACGCCGACAGAGAAAGGTGACTTGATTACCAATATCGAAGGCGATTTTTTCTTCGGTAATCTCCGAATGCGTCAGGCCTATGGCTCATGGAACGGTATTACGGCAGGACAAACGTGGAGCAATTTTCACACCTTTATAAGCACTACTCCTACGCTTGATTTTACTGGCCCCGCAGGTCGCGATGCATTCCTTCGACAAGCACAACTGCGGTATTCAGTAGGTGATTTTCATGTTGCTATTGAGGATCCGAGCGGTGCCATGTCTGGCAACTCTTTTGACGGAGGCTACGATGCAGTAACCGGTGGTAGATCCATTGCTGGTACTGATGTTGATCGTAAAGATGGCTTGCCAGACATTACGCTTCGGTACGAATCATTGGCTGGTGCATTACGTTGGGCATCAGCTGCCATGATTCGAGAAGTGGCCTTTGACGATGGTGCAGCAAAGGACTCAAAGATCGGGTGGGGAGCTTTTGTCGCGGCTAATTACGCTCTTACGCCAAATACGACGTTGCGTGGTCAAATAACCGGCGGTGAGGGGATTGGGGCTTACATGAAAGTAAACCCGGCACCCTCAGCTTATCGAGCAGGCAGCGAGCTAGAGACCATCTTTGCATGGGGGGGAACGATTGGCATTAGCCACGATATAGGCCCTGGTGCTTTCAACGTTTCATACTCACTTGTTAATGCAGATTGGGATAATGCCGAGCGCGATGGCGTGTCTCTTGTTAATACTGGTAGCTCAAGTGAGTTTATAAGTGCTTATGATGAAGAGCGTGAACTTGTGCATATTAATTACCAATGGAGCCCTGGTCATAACATAACCTACGGAATTGAGTTGGCTCATGCTGCACGGCATACTGTGGATGGCCGTAGTGGAAGTGTCGATCGCCTACAAGGGAGTGTTATCTATCGGTTTTAACCTGCGGCTTCGGCCTGAATAAAAAGTTGTACTTGATTATATGTCTATGGCTAGTTGTGCGGATAGTGATCTGAACCTTGCTTCATCGTAAGGTTGTTTTAAGCGTTAGCATTTTTGCTAACGCTTTTTTTAGTTAAGTGGGCTAGAAAAGTCTTTAAAAAGGAGCACTGCGTTGATATAAATATCTAACATCTACGCCAACAGAGTACACCTATGAAACATGGTGTCTTGTGCGAATGGGCGAGCAGCTAGATGAGATCATGGGGGAGCCTGAGCTTTTATTGTGTTGGGGGAGACAGCATCTCACTCAATAGCGTTTTCCTTGTCTGCTGTAGGGCGTTAATAATATGAACCATCGATTCGTACTCACCGGCGGCCCCGGTGGTGGCAAAACCACGCTCCTTGATGCCATAGAGAAACGGGGCTATCGCGTCATACCGGAGTCTGCCCGAAGCATCATCAAGGAACGGTTGGCGGCGGAGCTATCACCTCGGCCAGACCCGGTCTCTTTCGCTCAGGATATTCTGAAATCCGATATTGAAAAGTACCGGCGTGTCGCTGTTGGCGAGCAGGCCACGTTCTTTGATCGTGGGGTGCTGGATGCGCTGTACATGCTTGATGCGGAGAGCGCGTTGTCACGGGCGGACATCGCCAACTATGTTCAACTGTTCCCCTATAATCCCGTTGTTTTTCTTCTGCCGCCATGGGAAGACATTTACGGTACAGATTCAGAGCGTGATCAAACGTTCGAGGAGTCCCTCAAGGTATTCGAGGGGATGAAAAGCTGGTATTCGCAATGGGGTTACAAAACGCTGGAAGTGCCGCGTGACACTATTGATGAGCGCGTGAAGTTCGTTTTACAGCATGTAAATAGCCTTTAAATTGTCATTGTTGTTGACGGTTTTCTTCCCCACGCTTTACCAAGACTGCTGAACTACAGCATCATCACTATCGATATGCGCCGAGCCAAGAGAATCCTCTCGCTGGATGCCACCTCCATCCACCAAGCGAGCGTTGCCTAAAAACGCACAGCCTAAGGCTGGAGGAATCAGGTCAAGGAAGTGAATATGCCCACGACTGCTGAGTAAGGTCATGAAATATCCAGAGATCGGCCTGCACATACGTACCTATGATGATGAAGTGAAAAGTCACTCCCATGACCATCATCAACTGGTATTGCCCCTGGTCGGCACGCTGTTTCTGTCAGTAGATTCCATGGCGGGGGAGGTGGTACAGCACCGTGCGGCCATCATCCCTTCAGGAAGCGGCCATGGGTTTGCTGCAACAGAAGATAATCGGTTTTTGGTGGCTGATTTGCCTGAGGGGCTGGCTCCTGCGCTAGATAAGCTGCCTTGTTTCGTGGAGCTTGATTCGGCTTTGCGCCATTACGTCCAGTTCCTACATGCTCAGGTCATGAGCGGGGCTGGAGCGGATGCTACCCAGCATCACATGCTGCTATTGCTGTTACAACTGCTGCAGGAGCGCCATGGAAGTCAATTGAAACTGGATCGCAGGGTTCACGCGGCAAAACAGTTTCTGGATGATCACTTCCACCAACCTATTTCCATGGCTGAGGCTGCTAACGTGGCCCATTTGAGTATTCGGCAGTTGAACGATCTTTTTCGCCATCAGGTGGGCATGACGCCTCATCAATACCTCACAGAAGTGCGAATGAAAGAGGCGTTTCGGCTTCTGGAACAGTCAGGCCTCAGCGTTCAGCGGGTGGCTGATGCGGTAGGCTACTCGTCGTTATCGGCCTTCAGCGACCGCTTCAGACGTCACTTTGGCAAACCGCCTAGCCACTTCCGCCGTCTCTCGACATAATTCCGCCAGGATTCAAAAGATCCTCATTGATGCCATGGATACGCTCTCCCGCAACCGCTAACGCATGAGAATCTCGGGGGAGAATGACATGGCAACCGTGAATGCCGCTACCTGGATCGGATCCATTTCCGTTCTGCTTTGGGGTACTTTGGCTTTGCTGACCAAGCTATCCGGTGGAGATATTCCAGAGTTCCAGCTGATGGCCATGACTTTCGGCATTGCGTTTCTGTTGATGGGTGGGCGTTGGATCTTGGCTGGCCATACGGGCGTTCGGTATATACGCCAGTCGCCGTTTGCCTGGTGTATCGGTATCGTCGGGTTATTCGGTTATCACTTTGCATATTTCAAGGCGATGACGCTAGCACCGGCGGTGGAAGTCAGCCTGTTGGCTTACCTCTGGCCGCTACTGATCGTTCTGCTGTCTGCCCTGTTACCGGACGAGAGGATGCGAGCTCAGTCTATCGTTGGCGCCTTGGTGGCGCTGGTGGGTTGTTGGTTGTTGATCAGCCGAAATGCAGGCGGATTTGCTTGGGAGAAACTGCCCGGTTATCTGGTAGCGCTGGCGTGTGCATTGATTTGGTCTTCTTACTCCGTGCTCAGCAGGTTGGTGCGTTCAGTGCCAACCGATGCCGTCGGTTGGTTCTGCGGCGTGACGGCGCTGCTGGCTTTAGGGTGCCATATGCTGTGGGAAAAGACGGTGTGGCCGGATGGCTTGATGCAATGGGTAGGCGTGGTTGGGCTGGGCCTCGGGCCGGTTGGAATCGCATTTTTTACCTGGGACTATGGCGTCAAACACGGGAACATCCAGCTACTTGGCACCCTAGCCTACAGCGCGCCACTCATTTCGGTGATGCTACTGATCCTGGCGGGATACGGCGAGGCCACAGTGGCCGTATTGAGTGCCAGCGTGCTCATCGTCATTGGTTCTTTGATCGCAAGTCGCGCGAAGCATCGGGGCGCGCAGCGCTAGAAATGATGGCAGACTGATAACGCTGGTGCTGCAAAAGACGACTTGCTGGCGTTATCGCCAACTCCGTTAAGGCAGAAGTGGTCACCGAGATTCAGCGTTCAAGTGGATAAGTAGTTGGTTGCAGGGGCGTGGTATAGCAAAACGTCATGGCAGCGGTTAGCCTAAACGGTTTGTTGATGACGCTCATTGAGCAAATAGGCGCAGCCATGGAACATTCATCCGCAGTCACGCTGGCGTTGGCAGACGCATCGGCATTTGATGCGTTCAAGCAAGAGCTAAAAGCCTCGTTTAGCGTGGCGGTAGAAGAGACCTTTGGCGCGGTGGAGCCGAGCTTGATTCCCTCTGACGCAGATATCGAGAACTCTCTTAATGCGCCAGATGCCATGGTGCATCACATCCTTTTAGATGGCGTTAAAGTGGGGGGCGCGATTGTAGTCATTGACGAATCCACTCAACACAACTCGTTGGATCTGTTCTATCTCTTGCCCAGCACCCACGGGCGTGGCGTGGGCTACCGTGCGTGGAAAGCCATCGAGCAGGCGTACCCCAAGACGCGGGTATGGATGACCCATACGCCTTACTTCGAAAAGCGAAACATCCACTTTTATGTCAACAAGTGTGGTTTTAAGATTGTCTCCTTTTACAACCGCTATTACCCCTTACCGGATGATGAGGAGGCAGGCGGTAAGGCACACAAGCTAGAGTTTTTTGGATTCGAAAAAGTCATGATGTAAGCCCCAGAAAGGGCGGGTATGAGCCGATAGCAACGGGCTCTCAAAGAAAAAAGGACTTTAGAATGACCGTAAGAGCAGCAGAAAAAAACGATATTGCCGCCATCGCCGAGGTGTATCAGGCGTGTTTCCCCCGTGAGAAAAATCACGCGCTGTGGATTGAGTCGTCGTTTAACACCTATCCACGGGGCGTTTACTACGTGGTGGAGGTGGACGGTCTGGTGCGTGGCTATATCCTTTGGTGCGTTAAGAACGGCTTTCGGGAAAAAAGCATCATCGAGCTGGAGCAAATCGGCATTCACCCGGAAGCAGCAGGTAGGGGGCTGGGTAAGCAGCTCATTGTGGAGTCGCTAGCGCCGTTCAAGGCCCACGTGCGTCGCCAGGGCTGCGATGTGGGGGCGGTGATGGTGACCACTTCGGAAGGCAACTTCGCAGAGAAGCTGTATCAATCCACGCTGGGAGTCTCCCGCGCGGCCGTGATTAGCGGCTATGGGGCTGGAGATGAGGTGATCTTATATAACGCCAGCGTAGAGTAGCGCGAGAGCGGTTGCGTGCGAATTGGTGACGCAGCAAGCGGAACACAAACATTATTACAAGATACGGAGGTAGGTAATGTCAGAAGTGGAAATCCGGCAAGCTACCATTGAAGACTCGGCTTTAATCCATAAATTTGTCATAGAACTTGCGACTTATGAAAAAGCAGAGCATGAAGTGCTAGCGACAGTCGCGGATATAGAAAACGCTTTGTTTGGCGATAATACGACGACTAAGGCCGTTATCTGTTATTTCAATAACGAACCTATTGGCTTTGCGGTCTATTTCTTCAATTTCTCAACATGGCTCGGTAAGCATGGGCTATATCTTGAAGATTTGTACGTTACTCAAAAATATCGTGGCGTCGGGGCTGGCAAAGCACTTTTGAAGTATCTTGCTAACATTGCAATATCGAAAAAATGCGGCCGTTTCGAGTGGAACGTACTTGACTGGAATGAACCTGCGATCCAGTTCTATGAGTCAATAGGCGCAAAACCGCAAAATGAATGGATAGGCTACCGTTTGACAGGAAAAGCGCTTGAAGACTTTGCAGTTAGTTAACAAGATATAACAAGTCGCAGAAGTTCGCGTCTGGTGGCCGCCCTTTCCTTGGCTTCTTCGTCGCCACTCCATAGGGCGAAACCCTGGAACATGATAAGGGCTAGGCCCAGCGTGGTAACTGCTGTGGGGGCGGCATGAATGCCGAACACTTCCGCCAGGTGCCAGGTGCCAGGTGCCGCCGCTTAGCGGCGCCATCAGCGGCATTATGATCAGGCCGAAGATGCTGATGGCTATACCTATAGCAACTGGTGAGTTTGTTGCGCGTGGCGCGTTATCCATTCCCCATCCCGTTAACGCCATCAATACCAGCAGCATGGCCTGGGCAATGAAAGCGTCTCCAATATAGCCCCCGGCCCAGTTGAGCGCTGCATAGCGCTGAAAGAAAAACGCGACGGCGACAAAGTCCTAGAGCGGGGCGGGTAGCAGGCAGTCTTCGTAAGAATCCTAGCTACGTTGTTGCGTCCGATACTCAGTAGGACTGACACCTGTCTCTGCGCGAAAGCGGTTGCTGAAATGACTGCTGGAGCCAAAACCGCAGCGTAGTGCGATCTCAGTCATATTTAGCGATGTTTCCGCCAACAAGTATTGCGCCCGGATAAGACGACGGTGCAGCACATAGCGATGTGGTGGGTAACCAGTGGCTTGTTTGAACATGCGGGCGAAGTGGTAGTCACTTAAGCCAGTGATACCCGCCATGCATGCCAGCGTAAGGGGTTGGTTCAGGTGATGCTCAATGAACTCCACCACTCGTTTTAATTGCCACGCAGGTAGTCCACCGGTTGGGCGCAGAGTTGGCAGTCGGCGCTGGCTATAGTGGCGTAGGGTGTGTATCAATGCCGTTTGGGTGGCGGAATCCAGCGCTAATTGATCCAGCGGGTCTTGCCAGTTGCTCTGGCCAAGGGTGGTGCAAAACAGCTGAGTGAGCAGGGCATCCTGGGCGAAGTCGATTTCGTCCAGTTGCACGCTTCGGCCATCTTTATCCCATACCTGTTCGATCAACTGACTCAGGTGAGTGTCGCTGAAATAGAAATGCAGTAGTGAGATAGGCCCATGCACGTCCCAACTTGTGATCAGATTGGCGGGCATTAAACACACGCTATTGCTGGTCTCGCTGGCAATGGTTTGTGATCCCTGCCTGCGTAGGGAGTTCTCCGCGCCGTTCAGATAAACGCTCAGAGTGTGGTGGTTTGAGTGAATTTTCTCAATACGGTCTTCTTGGTTACTCCAACGGGCCAGCGCCATGCCATTTTTTAGCTGGGTGCTACTCACTAGACGCGCCTGCGTCTGTTTCATCCTGGGATAGTGGCTCAAAGTGTCGGTGAACATGGGCGGCTCCTGGGAACTGCGTTAACAGTACTCAGGCTCAGCACGAAACTCAATTCAGCGAATCATTCAACCGCAAGAATAGACAAACTGGCGCAAACGCAGGCAAGCCAGCCAGCTGGGGTGAGCCGATACTATGGCTGACACTAACCACTCTGGGAATGGCAAACCATGAATAGCCTTCTGTATATCTCAACAGTTCTTATCTGGGGCTCGACCTGGCTGGCTATCGCTTGGCAAGTGGGCGAGGTGGCGGTGCCGGTCTCGGTATTCTATCGTTTTCTCATCGCCGCGCTGGTGCTGTTGGCCGGGCTTACATTGTTGCGCCGACGCCAGGCTCTGCATACCAGGGACCATCTTTTCTGCCTGTTGCAGGGGGGCTGTGTCTTTGGTTTGAATTTCTACTGCTTCTATACCGCTGCGGGTTATCTGCCCAGCGGCCTAATTGCCATCCTGTTTTCTATGTCGATACTGTTTAATGCGGCCAATGGCTACCTGTTCTTTCGCACACCGGTTCCGCGGGTATTTTACCTGGCTTTGGCCCTTGGTCTGCCGGGCATGGCGCTGATTTTCTGGCAGGATCTGGTCACAGTTGAGGCTACGTGGGAACTGCTGGGCGCCATTGGTTTGACGTTGCTGGGTACCTACGGGTTTTCGCTGGGTAACATGGTGTCGGTCAGGCACCAGCGATGCGGCTTGAAAATCAACACCACCAACGCCTTTGCTATGCTGTATGGGGGGATGTTGATGGGGCTGATTGCCTGGGCTCAGGGAGCCAGTTTCAGCCTGCCAGCGGAACCGAGATATCTAGGTGCCCTGGTTTATTTGGCGGTAATAGGATCGGTGGGAGGCTTTGGTGCCTACTTTATGCTGGTCGGCCGTATTGGTGCCGGTAAGGCGGCTTATGCGACGGTATTGTTTCCTTTGGTTGCGCTGGCGCTGTCAACGGTGTTCGAGGGTTACCAGTGGCATGCGGATGCACTTATAGGGTTAGCAATGATTGTGAGTGGCAACCTGCTGATGTTTAATGCCCATCGTTTGGTTTGGCGGTGGCGGCAGCCTGTTTAGTGACTAATAAAGAGGGCACTGCATTTCAGTTGCGGTGGTTGGAGGCGCCGAGCCATACATGGGCGAAGAGTCGATCAGTCCGCCGTCATGCTCGAAGAATGCCTTAACTACTTCGGTACGCACATCGAGCAGCTTCGGATCACTGCCAACGTTGAATGTTCGCCAAGTGCCCATGCCGATAATGGCAGCGTTTTGTCCGTGCCCGCAAAGGTCTTCTGTTGCATCCCGCCCGTGTTGGCAAGAAGTGATACGGTTGGGAGCGTCATGGCGGTGAGCGTGGTGCCGATGAGCGTAAGGCTTTGTCTGCGCGTGATGCGATGCTTGATGTGATGCTTCATAGCGGTCGCTCCTTCAGGTTTTTTTGAACCGGCACCGTGGCAGCCAACACCAGCACAAAGCATGTCAGCACAAATATCTTATTCACAAACCAGTTGGTACGCCAGATCGACCACTCAGGGTCGGCGAGAAAACGGACGAACAGGGTACAGATGATGAGGATTTCAATGACGGACATGCCCACCGCCAATGCACGCGTATAGCTAGGCCGTTCGAGCAGCGCCCAACCTAGCCAAACGTGCGCCAGTGGCCATAGATCCCAATAGATATGCCTTGCCCAGGGCTCGCCGTATGCCAGCCCGTACCCAATGGGAAACAGGTATTTAATGAACAGCGTCCACGCCGCCAGAATAAACAGCAGGTGGGCGAGAAAGCGAATCCAGGCGTTTGGTTGTGGGGCGGGCAGTGACATGACATCACTCCAGTGCTGGGCCGTTAATGACTCTTCTTCAAACCATCTTCAGAGACTGCTTGCGCATTGGGCGAGGATAGGCGGCATCGATCTGTGCCAGATCATCTTCGTCGAGTCTGACGTTATCTGCATCAAAGTTCTGTCTGAGGTGATCCAGTTTCACGGCTTTAGGAATAGCAATCACACCAGGGTGGCGCAGAGCCCAGGCGAGGGCGACTTGCGCGGTGGTGGCGCTGTGTTTGCCGGCGATGCGTTGCAGGGCGGCATCATGCAGTAGCGCGCCGCCTTGCCCGATCGGGCAATAGGCCATGAGCGGCATGTTTTGTTGTGCTTGCCAAGGCAGCAGGTCGTATTCAATGCCCCGTGCTTCGGGATTGTAGAGCACCTGATTGGTGGCGCAAGCTGGCTCGTTGAGCTCTGCTAAGTCGTCAATGTCGAAGTTCGACACACCCCAGCGCAGGATCTTGCCCTGCTCACGCAGCCGTTCGAAGGCTTCCACTGTTTCGCTCAGCGGGTACTGGCCGCGCCAGTGCAGCAGGTATAGATCGATAGTGTCGGTGCCCAATCGGCGCAGGCTGCGCTCGCAGGCAGCCTGAACACCCTTGGTGCTGGCGTTGTGCGGGTAGACCTTGCTGACCAGATACACTTCATCGCGCCGGCCACGGATTGCTTGGCCAACGACTTCTTCAGCACCGCCCTCGGCATACATCTCTGCGGTATCGATCAGCATCATGCCCAGATCCAGACCTTCACGCAGCGCCCTGACCTCAGCCTGCCGTTGTCCGGCATTCTCGCCCATATGCCAGGTGCCCTGGCCTATACGGGGTACGCTTTCTCCGCCTAGTTTGATTGTCTGCATGTTCTCCTCCTGGTTGTTGGGTAAATGGATGAGAGGTGGGTTCTCGTCCTCTATATCATGCGAGAAGAGCGGAAGCATCGGGCGTACATGCTTAGGAGCAGCTAGCCAGGCGCGTCACTCGAATGCCTCCGCTTCGATACGTCAAAGTCATCGCTGCGCTTCAGGCAGGCCGTATAGCCGGGCCTAGGGGGAGCTTTGAATCTATTCCGGATCACTATGAGTTAATGCAGCTTGAACTCATTAAATTATTCAAGGAAAGAGTTCCAGAGTATGTACGATTAGCGACAGTCGAAAAATAGCTAGGTTAGCCACAGTGACCACTACCCTGGCAGCTAACCTCAGGTGGTCATAATACGATCAGTTCGGGTAAAGGTTGAGCTACTACAGCCTCTCGACAGCCAACGCCAAGTTGAGTGCCAAGGGTAGCCGCGGTATCAGTGTGGCCTGGTAAGCGTGGTAGAGATCGGGCTTGATGTCACCTTCGGCAGTGTCGATCTGCAGCTTACCGTCGAGCTCCTGATACCAGCCGCCCCGCGCGCGATCAATAAAGGTGGTGTCGATGAAATCCCAAAGCCGCCGATACCAGCGCTCGTAGTGGGCCTGATCGGTGCGTTGTAGAAACGCGGCAGCGGCGGCCAGTGCTTCGGCGTGAGTCCAGTGGCGACGCCGCAGGGAGTTTGGGCGACCCTCCCAATCCACGGTATACACTAGCCCTGGGGTGCCGTCGGTGGACCAGCCGTCACGCAGGCTGGCGTCAAATAGCGCCGCAGCGTCAGCGAATAGCCAAGAAGGAGCTGCGCGGCCGCGAGATTCAAGCGCCGCCTCCAGTTGCAGCATCAGCCGCGACCACTCGAAACCGTGACCCGGCGTGGCGCCATAGGGATAGAACCCGTCGTCGGGGCAGTCGGCGTTGTGCTCCGGCCATTCTGACCAGTCGCCATGAAAATGCTCGAGGATGCGGTAATCCCGGGGAGCTGCGTGGTGGTGAATCAGCCGTTCAACGATGGCTAGCGCCCGGTCAAGCCATAGCGGTTCGTCGCGCACATCGGCTAGCGCCAAGCACAGCTCTACGCCGTGCATGTTGCTGTTACCGCCGCGGTAGTCGCTCAGTTCGCTCCAGTCCTGGCTGAAACTCTCGACGAAAGCTTGCTCATCCATCGACCAGAAGCGGGTGTCGATCACCCCAATGGCCTCTTCGAGCAGAGCAGCCGCGCCGGGAATGTCGGCGTGGGTCGCAGTGGCGGCACCGAGGGCGACGAAGTGATGGGTATAGCACTGCTTAGTGCGGTCGTCGCTGGTGGCGGGATCGGCCCCGAACCAGCCTCCGTGATGCTCGTCGCGCAGCTTGCCAGACAACGCGCGAATGGCGTGCTCGGCCAGTGCTGCAGCACCTGGTAGGCCTTGTAGTGCCGCCAGGGCACAGCTGTGCGCCATGCGTGCGGTGAGCATGGTGTCGGCGCTGGCACCGTCGGGAATGCGCCCGTCTCCATCGAGTACTGCGAAACCGCCAGAGGCCAGACGCGCCTGACGATGGAATTCGAACAATGCGAGCCCTTCGCGGGTCAGCCAGTGGTGATGGGTGACACTATTGAGCCAGCGCCGGTTTTTTTGATCGGTGTCGTGGTTCATCGCAGCCATGCCTTATGTGATCGAGTGGGATCTTGCCTCAGCCATTGACGATGGTGCCGCCGGTCTGACAGCTGGAAGACTATATTTAGCGTGTGATTGGCTCTCCTTTACGCAATCCGCCAAGTTAACCATAAATTGCGCGCCGTCTAATTTCTAATTGATTGATATTAAGCTTTATTAGAGTATGAGAGCGAATCGATTAGAATTGGACATATGATTAGCAACTTTACGATTGCCGGGTGGGGCAGCTATCGTCCTCGAACCCTGCTAACTTCGCGCGTCATGGACGAGCGCCAAGGTCATCCGCCTGGCTGGACTGAACGTCAGTTTGGCATTGCCGCGCGCCATGTCGCGAGCGAGGAGGAGACCACCTCGATGATGGCGACTGAGGCAGCCCGTGAGGCGCTGAACCGCGCAGGCTGGGGCAGCACACCGCCCGACGTCATCATTGGCGGTTGTGGCGTTATGGAGCAACCGATTCCGTCTACAGCCGCTTTAGTCCAGAACCGTCTCGGCTTTGGCCAGTCCGGCGTGCCTAGCTTTGACGTTAACCAGACCTGTTTATCCTTTATGGTGGCACTGGATATCGCCGCCATGGGAATTGCCTGCGGACGCTGGCGGCGCGCGCTTGTCTTTGCGAGCGATATCGCGTCGGCAGGGCTTAATCCTGAGGAGCCGAAAACGCGCTCCATCTTTGGCGATGGTGCAGCGGCACTGGCGATTGAGGCGACGTCAGACCCAACGTGTGGAATGCGTTCAAGCGTTTCGGTTACCCATGGTGCTCACCATGCGCTAGCGCAGCTTCGCGCGGGCGGCACAAAGTTGCGCATCGCTGAAGGTTACCAGGCGCTGGTCGCCGGTTCCTATTTCGAGATGGACGCCTTTGGCATCTTCAAGGCCGCTGCCAAAGCGTTGCCTGGCGTCATCGAGCGTGCGCTCACTCAGGCGGAAATAAGCAAGGATGATCTCGCCTGCGTGATTTGCCACCAGGCGAGTGCGCCAGGGGTCGAGCATATCAAGCGGCTTTTCGCGCCCAACAGTGACCGCGTGGTCAATATCTTCCCGAATACCGGTAACCAGATCGCCGCCTCAATCCCGACCGTGCTCGCCCACGCACTCACGACGGGGGTCGCCAAGCCGGGTGACTATATCCTGCTGTTGGGCACTGCCGCGGGGATCAGTGCCAGTGCAATGGTGCTCAAGCTATGAGTCAACGGCGTATCCTTATCACCGGGGCGACCGGCGGGCTGGGCATGGCGCTGGTGCGCGAGGCGCTAAAACGCGGGCATGCTGTGCGAGCCACAGGGCGTTCGCAGGCGGCGGGCGAGGCGCTTACGTCACTCGGCGCGCAGTTTGTTAGGGCGGATCTTACCCAGCCAGAAGTTGATTTTCGCGGGCTCTTAAAGGATGTCGATAGCGTGATTCATGCCGCCGCCTTATCGGCCAGCTGGGGCCCCAGGCGAGCATTTGAGATCCACAACATTCAACTGACCGAACGCCTGCTTGAAGCGGCCAGCTGCTCGAGCGTTGAGCGTTTCATGTTTGTTTCTTCGCCGTCAATTTTTGCTGCGTATCGTGACCGGATAGCCATCGGCGAATATGACGGCCCCGCGCTTCAGCCACTTAACCACTACGCACGTACCAAGCTCGCGGCGGAACGTCGCGTGCTTGAGCCGCGGGAAGACGCCATGGCCTGCTGCGCCATTCGCCCTCGCGCACTGGTGGGGCCGGGCGATCGGGTGATCTTGCCCAAGTTGGCCGAACTGGCGGGGCGCGAGCGGATGCCGCTTCCGCGTGGCGGCCGGGCGCTGATTGAGTTGACCGATCTGCGCGACGCCGCATGGGCTATCTGCGCCGCTGAGGAGCAGGCAGTCGGGCTTGCCGGAAGGGCAATCAACATATCGGGAGGTAGCCCCATTGCGGTACGAGAGGTGGCTGGTAAGCTCGCCGATGCGCTGGGAAAAACACCACAACTTGTCTCACTGCCGGTTGGCTTGGCGCGCGCTATTGCTGTGCTCAGTGAAAACGCTGCGCTGCTGATGCGCTCCGCCCGCGAGCCGATGCTGACACGTTACAAGCTGGCGACGCTGGCCTACTCTCAGACCTTTGATCTTGAGCCTGCTCAGCGACTACTCGGCTACCGACCCCAGCATGATGCACTGGCAACCCTGCTGGCCGAAGCGCGGCAGCTTGCCATGCAGGAAAAGCAGCCATGATCCGCGTCGGATTTCGCTGGCTTGAACGCGGTTTATGCCGCCATCCAGAGATCGCCACTTTCTCAGGTGGGAGCCTATGTGCGGTTGATTTTCCCGCCATGGTGGGGGTGATTGATCACCCGACGCGGGGTATTTTGTTGTTCGATACCGGCTATGATCCTGCTTTTATCAATGCAACCGAGACGTTTCCCGAGCGGTTCTATCGCTGGACAACGCCGGTCAAAATTGATGCACAGCAGGCGTGGAGCGCCTGGCTCGCGACCCATGGGATTGAAGATAGCGCGATTGCCGGCACCATCATCTCGCATTTTCATGGCGATCATGTCGCCGGGATGTGCCACCTTGCCCAGCGGCCGGTCTATTGCGCCCGTGCGGGTCTGTCCGAATTGCGCCGACCGGGTCGCTTTGGCCGCGTGTGCCAGGGCCTGCTGCCTGCACTGGTTCCTCAGGCGGCCGATGCCAATGCTCGCTTTTTCGAAGATGCTCCAGCAGTGGCGCTACCCAGCGGATTTGCGCCCTTTAACGAAGGTCGTGACATCCTGGGCGATGGTAGCCTGATCGCCGTCGAACTGCCCGGCCACTGCGTCGGCCACTGGGGGCTGGCACTGCGCACCAACGACGATCGCCAGGTCTTGCTCGCTGCCGATGCGGTGTGGCTTGGCAAGTCAATCACGCAGCGCCGACCGCCGCCGCGGCTTACCACCACGCTTCTCGGCGATACCCATCGTTATCGCGCAACGCTAAACCTATTGAGCGAGGCGGCGTGCTGCAATGGCGACTTGGTCATCCTGCCTTCACATTGCGCTGCCAGTGCCAAGCTTTTTGGCGGCCATGATGCGAACTGACCGGGTCTTAGCCGCGTGGATACGAGCGCGGCGTGCGCTGAGCATGTCGCCGGGGCAACTGGCTATGCGGCGAGCCAGCATGTGGCGCAAGCTGCAGCCTGTCATCGCCCTTACGCCCGCACGGGCACGCTATGCCGGTCGTGATTTGGCTGAGTTTCCAGTCACTGAAATCGCGGATCTTCGTGCTGATTACGGCGCCTGGAACAGCCTAGATATGAGCGATGGGGAACTGCGCGAGTTGGCCGCCGCCGCGGAACAAGACACAGCCGTTGGCGAACTGTCGGCAGGCTGGTCGACCGGAACGGGAGGCGGTGCGCGAGGGCTCTTTCTCGCCAGCCCCGCAGAACGTGCCGACTACATCGGCCAGAGCCTGGCCCGACTGCTACCGGCGCGTGCCTTGCTCAAGCGCCAGCGGCTCGCCCTGCATTTGCGCGCCAGTAATGCGCTTTACAGCGATGTGGGGCGAGGGCGGTTTACGTTTGCACATTTCCCCCTCGAAGCGTCGATTGAACAGAGCATTGCGGGCTTGGCGCAATTCGCGCCGACGATCCTGATCGCACCGCCCCATCGGCTGGCCGCTTTCGCTGAAGCAGGGGCGCATTTCCCCTCGCTGCAGTATCTGTTTTGCGGCAGCGAACCGGCCGGTGACGCGGAGCGTCACTACTTTACTGAGCGATTGGGGGTAAGGCCACGCCAAATATACCAAGCGACCGAAGGGTTTCTGGCCGCTGAGTGTGCCAACGGCAGGCTGCATCTCAACGATCATGCGATGGCTATCGAGCTTGAGCCGGTTCCCGGCACGCCCGGCTATCGACCGATCATTACCGACCTTCGCCGCACCAGCCAACCGATTGTCCGTGTTCGCGGCGACGATTATCTTGAGCTCGACTGTTGTTCCTGCCCGTGCGGTTTTGCGGGTCGCGTCATCCATGCGCCTCAAGGCCGGGTGAACGATATCTGGCGCTTTGCAGATCGCAGCGTTACGCCACCCCAAGTGGTAGCCGCGCTTGAGACGGTGCTGGGGGGCGACAAAATCTGGCAGGCAGAAGCAGGGCCTGAGCGCGTCGTGCTACACCTGTCGCCGCTTTGCCCAGCCGCGATTTCAACTACGGCTGCACGGGCGCTGAGCCAGGCATGCGCTTTGCAGGTGCCGGTTGAAGTCGCCCATGATCTGAGCGCGTGGAGCGGCCCCAAGCGCCGTAAAGTGGTGTGGCGTGATGGCTAGACGCGTGCTTATTACCGGCGCCCGGGCGGTTGCCGCGCTGGATATTGCCCGGGATTTCGCCGCGGCCGGATGGGAGCCGCATCTGGCTGACAGCGTACCGGTGCGCATGGCGCGCTGGTCGAAAGCACCTGCGCGGGTTCACCGCTATCCCGCGCCACGGCAGCAGGGCGAAGCCTTTCGCGCGCGTATTGTCGAGCTAGTCGATACCTTCGGTTTCGAGCGGGTGGTGCCGACCTGCGAGGAGGTTTTCCATCTTGCGGCGCCCGCCCTTCAGTGCCGATTGGGTGAGTGCCTGTTTGTGCCTAACCTTGCCACGTTGCGCCAACTACACGACAAGCTCGCCTTTGCGCGCCACTGTGGCGAATGGGGCCTGCCCGTGCCGGACAGCCATCCGATAGACTCCGTAGAAGACTTGACTCGCTTCGCTAGCAGAAGTCGCGAGTGGGTGTTCAAACCGCGTTTTAGCCGATTCGGTGATAGCGCACTGGTCGCCCCAGGCCGGCGTGCGTTGTCCGCTATTACACCCAGCCACGACAACCCCTGGATGGCACAAACGCGTATTTACGGCGAAGAAGTCTGCTTTCACGGCGTGGCGCATCGGGGAGAGTTGGTTGCCTTTGCTGCCTACCGTTCCAGCTGGCGCCTGGGCGGAGGGGCTGGCTATGCTTTCGAACCTGTCGCTGATCAGCATCGCGAAGCGCTACGAAAAATAGCTGTTCGCCTGGCGCAGTGTGCCGCCATTCATGGGCAGTTCGCCTGCGATGCAATGTTCGATGAAGCTGGCGTTGCTTACTTGCTTGAGTGCAATCCGCGCGCGACCAGCGGTGTGCATCTGCTCACTGGTGCCGGTCATCTTGCCCATGCAATCGGTGACGGGATCGCCGCACCTGAAGCCGCGCCACGCACTCTTTATCTTGGCCCGGCGATGGTCGTATTTGGCCTGCCGCAGGCGGTGCGTGGTGCGCGTATGCGCGATTGGTGGCGCTGCGTTGCTACCGGGCGCGACGTGGTGTCTAGGCCTGGCGATCGCTGGCCTTTGCTTGGTGCGCTTTGCGACGCCGCCTCCTTCTCCCTGACGGGTTTCAAACACAATATCTCGACGAATGCCGCCGCCACTTACGATCTCGAGTGGAATGGTGAGGAGCTGCCTTAATGACATTCCCCCAGTCAGTCCGTGATGCCTGGCACATGGTTGCCTTATCGAAAGACCTGAAACGCGGCAAAGCGCAAAAGGTCATGTGCTGCGATATACCGATTGCACTCTTTCGCAGCGAAGAGGGGATTGGCGCATTGGTTGATCGCTGCCCGCACCGCAATTACCCACTTTCTGAAGGGCGTGTGCACAAGGGGGCACTCGAGTGCCCTTACCACGGCTGGCGCTTCGCAAGCGATGGAACCTGTATCGAAGTGCCCGGTTGTTTGGTCGATACGGCCCATGATCAAAAGCTGAAGGCCGACGCACTGCGCGTAGTCGAACGGCACGGCGGGATCTTTGTGGCGCTTTCTGACGCGGCACCGCCCGAGCCCGTGTTACCGCCTGATTTTGGCAACCCTGAACTTGATCATTTCTGGTGGCAACAAGGCACCTGGGTGGGTCGCGCCTACGATGCGGTTGAAAATGTGATGGATCCGTTCCACACCAATCATCTGCATCATGGTTTTATTCGTCGCCGGGATCGACGCTTGCCAGTGGAGCTGATTGTTACCAGCCACGGCGACGGGATCGATATGGCCATTGAGCAAACCCAGCCCGATTATGGCCTGATGTCGCGCTTTTTGGAGCGTGATCGCTCGCGCAGCGTATCGCGCTATTATCCGCCCACTACGGTTCAAGCGCGGTGGGAAGGTGAGACCAAGCTAACCCTGTGTGTCACCGCCATTTTCACGCCAGCGACGGGAAACAGTTTCACGCCTTTCGCGCGCTTTTCGACACCCAAGGGGTTGGCGCCAAGCTGGCTCAAACAAGCAGCCATACGATTGTTCCTGGCCCCAGTGGTCTCGCAGGATCGTCGTGCACTAGAGCGCCAACACGAAGTGATGACTCACTTCGGACAACCTAGATTCATCTCTGGGCCTGGCGATATTCTCAAAACCCGATTGCATCGGCTCTGGGTCGGTGAGCAGTTAGAGCCCGGCACTGATCCAGCCGTGGAGGTAAGGCTTTAGCCCCCGCGTAAACCGTAGTCAATGCGGGGAGCAGCCACCTTAATCAATCCGAACATCGCTTGCCTCTGCGCGGGCTTGTATTTGTTGCCTGACGCTTTCGAGGCTGGGCTGCAAGCTATATAGGCAGATACCACTCTGATAGGCGTTTAACGACCCTGGTATGGGCTGTAAATCGGTTGACGGTTTGGTATTTCGACAGCCGTCAGCATTTTCATCCTGCGCTGCGCCTAACTCAGTCAGCGTGCCTAGATGCTGCCAGCCTGCATTGTGCTCGGTATAGACCTGTCCATGCGAGCTGTAGGACGCGTAGATAAGCCATTGTAATTCATGCTCATTGCTTACCTGAAACGCTTGGCAGGGTTCAACTTGGCTTAGGCAGGCTGAGCCCTGCTCAATTAACAAGGCGAGCAGTGGCTCGGGTAGCGTGGCGTCTTCAGGGTTCACGCTAAACTGCTGGGCGACATCATCCAGGTTGTGGGTATCCACGAGAGGATCCTGGTTCCAGCGATTGGTTTGCTTTAGCGAGAGATCAATACGCCGTATCAGCTCAGGTCGCGATTGGGCAAACTCGCTGTCAGCAAGTGCTTGTAATGCCAAACTGCCCGGCTGGCCGAGGTGAAAGCGTAGATAGCGGTAGTCGAAAGCATCCACAGTGGTGCGTCCGTCTATCAACCGCTTGACCTGATGCTGGGCCACCCAGTGGCGCATATCCGCCAGCGGCGTATTAACCACGATCAGCGCCCCGGCCACCAGCAGGGCCAAGCCAACATTGGCGCGCTGTAGATTGGGTAGTGCTGCTTGCCGTCGCCAAAGCAGAATCAAACTATAGCTGAAGGTAAAGGCCGCGGTTAGCACTTGCAGCAGTGCCGCCCAGAGCCTATCCAAGCTGAGTCCATATTGGTCGATTCGTAGCCAGAGCGCCCAGGCGGCCAGCAGGCTACCTATCGGCAGCAATACGACGGCGAGCATAATGGCGCTGCGTAACCATATAGGATAGGGCAGCTTGTTATCGGTTTGATAGAAAACGGCGTTGAAGAACAACAGCAGGGTCAACATCAGCGCCATAAGTATTTGCGCGGCTCTGCCGGTATCCCATATCGGCTGCAGGCCGGTCCAGGGCAGCACGGCAAAGAACATCAATATGATTAGGGCAACCAGCGGCAGTAGCGCCTTGATAAGCGCTTCGCACATCAGTCTTACGCTCGCGATAAAACGAAAGCGATTGCGGATCATCACCAGCCCCATGCCAATCACCAGCCAGGTGACTGGATAGAAAAAAGCGGGTGTTTGGAACAATGTTTTGAAAAAGTCTAAGCCAATGGCTGAAAAGAGCGCTGCCCACAAAGATAGCAAGCTCCAAAAAACGCCAATGAACAGGCCTAGTTGGGCGATTGTCAGGGCGTGCTCCCATGAATAATCCAACATGGGCTGATAGGTTTTTGGCCAAGTGCCACTGGCGGCGCTGCTACGAAAGAACAGCGCAAGAATAAACAAGGCAACTCCTACGGCCATGCAAAAGGCAAAGGTAAACGGGTGACCTCCCCACTGCTGTGGCTCGGGCACCTGCTCGACCCAGCCAAGGTGCCAGCCCAGCCAAAACAGTAGGGGAGCTAGCAGCAGCGGTAGGAAGTTGATGCGATCACGCAGTCGTACGATGCTGATCAGATAAAAAGCTGGCAAGGCGACCGCGACGGTGTAGAGCGCCTTAAGCCAGCGCTGGTCGGCGACCAGCCAGTACTCATGGTCGATAGCCAAATGCAGCGCATAGAGCGCGCAACCCTGTACAACGGCGAGAAAAATCAAGCCCAGGCTAGTGGCCCGATCCAGGGTATTTAGGCGATTATCGTCCATGACAGCTCTTCTACGGTTGAGTGGCGGCGTGAGGCCCGTAATTCTTCTAAGCAGCTAACGGGCTCTAAATAACTAGCTGGCCCTAGGTAATTAACTAGCCCTAAGCAACTATAATAACGCGAGGAAGTTACAAAGGTTGCAAAGTGCAAAGGTAGACGGCACGAAATACTGCTAATTAATTATGCTGTGCTTTAGGCACGTCGTAAAGCCGGGCCAGGGAGGAGTTTTGAATCTTCTGTTTATATGCAGCGCAAATAGACTCCGCAGTCCGACGGCTGAACGTGTCTTTTCAGCTTACCCCGGTATTCAAGCAATCGGAGCTGGAACAAGTTCGAGTGCTAAAACGCCCGTTTCTTGGCGCTTAATTGAGTGGACTGACATCGTCCTAGTGATGGAAAAGAGCCATCGGGATGAAATCACCAAGACGTACTGGGAGTTACTCAAGGGGAAGAGATTAGTCTGCCTGGATATTCCCGACCACTACGAGTTAATGCAGCCTGAACTCATCACCCTGCTCAAGGAAAGGGTTCCTGAGTATGTGCGGTTGTCGGCAGTCGAAACATAGCGAGGAGCTGGTGCGCCGTAGGATTGATAATAGCGCTGACGAGCCGTTCTCCGCTCATTTCAGGTTTATATGAAATTATACTTATAAAAAACTTGGTTTTTTAAAGCTCTGGTCAGGTAAAGTTTACTTGGACTGCCATGAGCCATAACCAGGAGGGAAGCATGTATCGAGTAGTGATCGTTCTATGTATTTTTTTAGCGGGCTGCACCACAAAACTTTGGGAGCCCAAGCCAGAGAGAGTGATGGCCGTCAACGGCTTCTACGTTAATAAAGAAACGAACGATTTAGTGGTCACCACGCGGCGTGAAGCTTTTTTGTTTCCCTCTCAGCAGCAACTTGGCCAGGCGCTGATGCTTAGCCGAGAAGTTGAGTTTCTTCCCGAATTTAGCGGCTTCTCGCTCTCTAGCTCCAATGTGGTGACCGGCAGCATTAAGCTTACACTGCATGAACAGAACCCTTCAGCCGAACTTGTCAGTCAATTAACCGCATTGGGCTTTACGAAAAACCCCGTCACCGATAGCTTCCAGTTGATACGGGAGATTAGAGGCGAGCGATATACCATTGAAGGAAGTTTGCCGCTTGAAAAGCTCGAAAAGGAGTATCAAGTCAGTATGAGCATGCCCAGGGGCCCCATCGATACAGCCGGGCGTGTTATCGCAACGCCTGTTGCCATTACATTTGATGCGGCCGCAACGGTCGTGGCGATTCCTCTCTTCGTACTCTTTGCGGTGTCACAGGGTTTGTTTGGGCCATGAGTAAACAGAGCGTCTTAACGAGCTCACAGGGGAAGTTTAAAAACAGTTGCCTACAGAGTCTGACTAATGCCTAGGCTTTTTCTGAAAAGTCGGCGTGCGCAGGCCAGGTAAGGACACAGCCTATTAAAAAGAATCGGATTCGCGTGCGAATTTACGGGTTGTAAATGAGTGCTTTGATTGGACTCGTGCACGAGCCGATTTTTAATAAGAGTATGGCCAAGCGTAATAGTTAACCAGAGGTTTCCTGGTATTTATTAAAGAACGGAGGTTAAGGGTGGGACTACTCGATAACTTTAAGAAGAAGCGTGCTATTAAAGGCTACATAGAGAAACTGCCTAACGTCTTGGTCAACGATTATGGCCGCCAGGAATATTACACACAGCTGCAGGTAAGGCGGAGTATTGAGCGTGCGGGGCTAAATAGCCAGCATCAGCACTACGCGCTGGCGATGTATGCTAATCGTCCAGAATTTGTCGCTTATCAGAGCGAGATACATGAAAATTTCAGCTATGAAAAACTGCGTGAAGAGGTCGGCGGTGCCTACTTTTCGGGTAGTACTGAGTTCAACTGTTCAAGCGTAATAGCAGCGTCAGCGAGTTTTGGAGGTGACGCGTCTAGCATCGATTGCTCTGGCGGCGGAGGAGATGGCGGCGGTCAGTGAGCCAGTAATAGCCCATGGCGAGGCTACTTGCATCTGTTTTAGCCAATATGTTAAAGCTGCCAATGCATTGTTCCAGCAAGCCGATAGCCATCTTAAAAGCTAAAGCTGTTTGAAAAGTCGTGTGTGCTGCCGCATCAAGCAGCCAGTGCTGGTCATCACAAAGCCGCCTATAAGCTCAGTCCCGTGGCCGATGAACTTGTCCAGCTTGTTTTTCATTAGGCCACTGTCCTGATGAATTATCTGCTCGTGATGCGTGAGAACATTCCTACTTTGGCTATGTAGATTGTGAAGGTTTCGCCGAGATTGTTCACGACTATCAGCGTCGTGGAGTTAATATCTTTTAGAGAATCACTGATAAACCGTGGGGCCTGCATGAGTTTGGGGTAGTAACACCCGAGGTCATAAGCTTATGTTTGATGAAGATATTGGGCCACCTAAAAACTCAAAAACACTCTCTATCTGGTTCGATTTTTACCATCGCCGCATTTCGTCAGTGTAGGAAACTACATTCCAGCAAAAGTGGTGTGACCCGTGATTCCATATGAAGCACAACAAGCGCAATCCATCGCGGAAGACGTGCTTGGCGAGTCGATTGTGGGTATTTATCTTTTTGGTTCTGCCGTTGCCGATGGCTTACAGCGTAACAGCGATGTTGATGTTCTGGTGGCAGTGAGCGACTCACCAAGCTGTAAGCAGAGGGAGGCTCTGGTTGCGCAGCTGATGAAGGTCTCTGGCACGATTGGCAATGCACAAGCTACCAGGCCAGTAGAGCTGACGGTCATCACGATCTCTGATGTTGTGCCCTGGCGGTTCCCGCCGCGGGCGGAACTTATATACGGTGAGTGGTTGCGGGATGAGTTCGAGGCAGGGCACATCCCGAAACCAGCCTGTGATCCTGATCTGGCGATTGTGCTGAAAAAGGTGATCGATAACAGCCTGCCGCTATATGGGATCAACGCCGCTGAGGTGTTTGAGCCAGTGCCAATGGCTGATGTCCAAAGAGCGATTCGTGATTCCTTGCCTACGTTGCTGGCAGAGACAGCAGGTGATGAACGCAATGTGCTCTTAACCTTGTCTCGCATGTGGCTGACCGTAGCAACGGGTGATATTGCTTCAAAAGATGTGGCAGCAGAGTGGGCAAAGGAACAGCTGGCAAAGGAAGATGCGGCTTTATTGGACTACGCTAAGCAAGGCTACCTCGGAAAGGTCGTCGACCAATGGCAGGGGAAGCAGGGGGAGTTCCAGGCGCTAATTTGTTCCATGCGGCAATCCATCGAAACGTGCCTTGCCACCCCGCATTGATAGAAGCGCTGACCCTTACCGAAAGGGAGGTGACTATGGTGCTACTCAAGCACTGAGTCGGCTATTGGTATCAACCCATGAATTAGATCTTTCTGCGGAGCGAGAACAAACGGGCTTTAAAGAAGAAGGGCCAAATATGCCAACAACTAAACACCCTTTACCGCAAGTTGTCTCCCCTGAAGAGTGGGAGGCGGCACTCAACCGATTGCTCATTAAAGAAAAAGAACACACTCGGGCACGCGATGCCTTGAGCGCTGAGCGGCGCAAGCTACCCATGGTGAAAATGGAAAAGCCTTATGTCTTCCAGGGCGATGAGGGCAGTGTGTCCTTCCTTGACTTGTTCGCTGGGCGACGTCAACTGATTGTTTACCATTTCATGTTTGCCCCCGATTGGAAGGCGGGGTGTGATGGGTGCTCGTGGGTGGCCGATGCCATGACGCACCCGGCGCACCTCCATGCACGTGACACTTCGCTGGTCATGGTGTCACGCGCTCCGCTAGAGAAAATCAATCAATATAAGACGCGCATGGGCTGGACGATTCCCTGGTACTCCTCTTACGGAAGCGACTTCAACGAGGATGTCGGCGCAACGACAGAGGAGGGCGAAAGGCATGGCGCGAGTGTCTTCCTCCGCGATGGAAACGACATTTATCGTACCTACTTTACCGGTGCCCGTGGCGTCGAATATTTAGGTAGCCACTGGACATACCTGGATTTGACGCCGTTTGGTCGCCAGGAAACCTGGGAGGACTCACCGGAAGGTTGGCCACAGACGAAGCCGTATGTGTGGAACCGCCGCCACGACGAGTATGGCGGCTGAAACTCATATGTGAGCTAAACAACCATTGAAGTGAGGCGTTTTTTTGCAGATTGTGCATGTGTTTCAAAGGCCGTTCTGTTCAAGCGTTAGTTTGCAATCAATGGCAATTTAAGAACACCTTCCCTCCAAATGAAATCGAGGAGTGAGGATTGCCCCGGGGCCGCTTTTATCTAGAGCTTTGTTATGCAGCGTAATACGCAACCCTCCTTTAACACCAATCATCTAACGCTCCGGCCACGGAGGCTAAGTGATCTCGAAGAGTGTTTGAGAATGGATCGTGATCCAGAGGTAACGCGGTTCGTCCAGGGGCCTTGGCATAAGCCTAGCGCTCATAGAAGCTTTGTGGTTGAGCGGATTGAGCAAGTGTATCCCTCTGGGCTGGGCTATTGGACGATCCGTGATCGTGAAACAGAAAAATTCTACGGTTGGGTTCTTTTAATTCCTTACCATGTGCTAAAGCCTGAAGTAGAGATCGGTTGGCGCTTAGTCAGGGATGCGTGGGGTAAAGGGGTCGCTACAGAGGCAGCGAAGATTATTCTTGAGCATGGGCTCAACACCGTTGGGCTTCCTCGCATAGTTGCGGATATAGACCCACAGAATATTGCGTCAGCTCGCGTAGCCGAAAAAATTGGTATGAAATATGTCGAGGATCGCATCTTAGGTGGCAGTAAATTTCTTTCGTTTCAAAGCAGATCTATAGTAGCTGTATAACCTGAAGCTCAGTCTGATCACCTCGGTTTGCAATCTTATAAGGAACCGAAAAAACTAAGCCTTAAAAAGCTCTTCAACCATAATATCAATAAATACCCGTAGCTTGGGGGGGCCAAGTGTTTGCTGGAGGGCCATAGCTTATAGTGATCACCACTCTCCTAACGCAACCTCTCTCATCACCCAAATGCGTTGGCACGGAGGTCACCATCTATGACCCCGATCTTGATTCCTTAGGAGTGTGCGCTGATCGAATTGTGGCGTGTCTCACTGAAGCCTTTTCGACAGGTTAAAAATGTCTAAAGAGAGCTATGACAAAAAATGCTAACGCCCCCGAGCCTCCATACCATGTGGTTATTTTTAGCAGCCATCGCACTGAGGGAGGAAACGGAGGCGCGGAAATGGCTTCTTCGGATTATTGACACTTACTGATTTTCCCGTCGCAACGCCCAGACAGGATGTTCAGCTAGGCGCTCTTCCAGAAACGCTACAAACGCCCTTACCCGAGGCGGCACCAGCTGCCGCTGGGGCATCACCGCGTAGATACCGGTTTCCGTTAATCGGTAATCCGGCAATACCACGCTCAATTGACCGCTGCGCAGGTATTCGTGGATGTGCCACACCGAGTGCTGTGCGATGCCCAGGCCGCCGAGTACCGCCTCGGTGAGCATTTCACCCTGATTGCTGCGTATGCGGCCGCCTACCTGTACCGCCTCGCTTTGCCCTTGTTTGTCGGTGAGATGCCAGATGTCCTGCCGACGCCGACTGCTGGAAAGTACCAGGCATTGGTGATCGGCCAGGTCGCCGGGGTGTTGTGGGGTGCCGTGGCGTTTCAGGTAGTCGGGAGAGGCGCACAGTACCCGCTCGTCGTCGGCCAGGCGTCGCGCCACCAAACTGGAATCTTCCAGAATGCCGATGCGAATGCCCAGATCGTAGCCCTCGCCCACCAGATCCACTACTTGGTCAGTCAGGCTGACATCCAGGTTCAAGCGGGGGTAGCGGTTAAGGAACTCGGGTAACAGCGGTGAAATGTACTGACGCCCGAAGGAGTGGGGCAGAGTAACTCTCAGGGTGCCGGTGACGTTGTCGGCGCTGCTGCGTAGATCCTGAGTGAGTGCTTCCAGCCCCTCCACTAGATCGCGGCCCTGTTCCGCCAGTGCCAGCCCCTCGGGGGTGGGGTGAAGGCGTCGGGTTGTGCGGTGCAGTAGTCGTACATTGAGGCCCTTTTCCAACCGCTGCAGACGTTGGCTGGCCACGGCCACCGAGAGGTCAAGGCTGCGGGCGGCGGCGCTGATCGTACCCAGATCCACCACGCGCAGAAAGAGAGCGATGTCGCTTAGACGATCCATGATGGCCTCATTGTCAATAAAATATTGAAAGTCATTAAAGATCCTAAAGGTATCAAGGAGGGTGATGCAGGTCTAGCATTCGTCTCATCATTCCCTGATGGACGTTTTGATGATGGCTTCAACCTCTTCGCGCCCGATCCCCTGGGCGCTCTACGCTTTGACCATTGGTGCCTTCGGCATCGGCACCACCGAGTTCGTGATCATGGGGGTGCTGGAGCAAGTGGCCGCCGATATGGATGTAAGTATCCGCCAAGCGGGCCTACTGATCTCCGGATATGCCTTGGGTGTGTTCGTGGGCGCGCCGTTGCTCACCATTGCCAGTGCCCGCTGGCCTCGCAAGAAGGTGCTGGTGGCGTTGATGGTTATTTTTACCCTCGGCAACCTGGCCTGTGCGCTGGCTCCGAACTACTCGATGCTGATGGTTGCCCGGGTGGTGACCTCCCTAGCACACGGCACTTTTTTCGGCGTCGGTTCGGTGGTCGCCACTGGCCTGGTGGCGCCGGACAAACGGGCCAGTGCCATCGCCACGATGTTCACCGGCTTGACCGTGGCGACGCTGCTGGGCGTGCCCGCTGGCGCTTGGCTGGGGCACGAATATGGCTGGCGCACCACCTTCTGGGCAATCACCGGTGTGGGCGTACTGGCGACCCTGGTGATCGCCCTCATGGTGCCTCGCGACAGCGGTGACGGAGAGGTATTGGGTTGGCAAAAGAGTCTGGCGTCGATCGGTCGACCCACGGTGTTGCTGGGGTTGCTGATGACAGCGCTTGGCATCGCCGGGGTGTTCACCGTGTTTACCTACATCCAGCCGATGCTGACCGGCATCGCCGGTTTCTCCCAGGATGCGGTGTCGCTGATTCTGCTGGTATTCGGCGTTGGCATGATCGTCGGTAACCTGCTCGGCGGGCGTCTCGCGGATCGGGGGCTGGCACCGGCCCTGATTATCACATTGGCAGTGCTGGCGGCGGTGCTGGGCCTGTTTCCTTTTGCGCTCGGCTATCAGTGGACAACGGTGGTCTTCGTCGGCCTGCTGGGCATGGCCGGTTTCGCTACGGTGGCGCCCTTACAGCTGTGGGTACTTAACCGGGCGGAAGGCGCGGCCAGCCTGGCGTCCAGTTTCAATATCGGTGCGTTCAATCTGGGCAATGCCATTGGTGCGGGCTTGGGCGGTGTGGTGATCGAGCGCAGCGGCAGCTTTACCGCCGTGCCTGGCGCCGCCGCACTGGTTGCTCTTACCGGACTGGCGGTGGCCGTTTGGGCAATCAAACGTGAGCATGGCGAGTCCCTTCGGCCCGCCCCGGCAATTTCCTGCGAACAGGAGTGAGTGTGATGGAATATCGTTATCTAGGGCGGTCTGGTTTCAAGGTGCCTGCATTGGGTTTCGGGGCCGGCACCTTTGGTGGCAAGGGGCCGCTGTTCAGTGCCTGGGGCAATACCGATGTTGAGCAAGCGAAGCGGTTGATCGATATATGTCTGGATGCTGGGGTCAATCTGTTCGACTCCGCTGATGTTTATTCTGACGGTGCATCGGAAGCGATTCTTGGTGCGGCGATCAAAGGCCGTCGTGACCGGGTGATCGTGTCCACGAAGCTGTCACTACGCAGCGGGGAGGACGCCAATGACGTGGGCAGTTCTCGACACCACTTGATCCGCGCCACCGAGCGCGCACTAAAAAGGCTGGAAACCGATTATATCGATGTGCTGCAACTGCATCACTTCGATGCCATGACCCCGGTGGAGGAGGTGATGTCCGCACTGGATGATCTGGTGCGGGCTGGTAAGGTTCGCTACTTAGGGGCATCCAACTTCTCTGGTTGGCAGTTGATGAAGTCCCAGAGCGTTGCCGAGCGTTATGGCTATGTGCGCTTCGTGGCGAACCAGACGTATTACTCGCTGGTGGGCAGGGATTACGAGTGGGAGCTGATGCCGTTGGGGCAGGATCAAGGCCTGGGTGCTCTGGTGTGGAGCCCGCTGGGCTGGGGCCGCCTGACCGGTAAGATTCGTCGCGGCCAACCACTGCCCGCCGGGAGCCGTCTTCACGAGACCGAAGGATTCGCGCCACCTGTGCCGAATGAAAGACTGTACCGGGTACTGGACGTGCTATTCGAGATCGCTGACGAAGTCGGCAAGAGCGTGCCCCAGGTAGCGATTAACTGGTTGCTGCGCCGTCCGACGGTGTCATCGGTTTTGATAGGTGCCCGGGACGAAAACCAGTTACGGCAGAATCTCGGTGCGGTTGGCTGGCGCCTTGATGAGTCTCAGGTTGCACGATTAGACGAGGCGAGCGCGGTAACTCCGCCTTACCCCTATTATCCCTATTGGAACGGCCAGTTCGCTGAGCGTAATCCGCCACTGGTATGACTGAAATAAACTGAAAAAGCCGGGCCCACGACAGGCACGGCGACTGAGGGGTGACCACCTCGGGTGAACGTTGCACTATTACAACCGGTGGACGGTTAACGCTAGGTTGGGGGCTAAGGGCAACCGTGGCAGCAAGGTGGACTGGTAGGCATGGTAGAGATCGGGTTTGACGTCGCCTTCGGCGGGGTCGATCTGCAACTCACCGTTGAGCTCCTGGTGCCAGCCGCCCCGTTTACGATCGATAAAGAGAGTGTCGATCGCATCCCAGAGTTGCCGATACCAGTGCTCGTAGTGGGCCTCGCCGGTGCGCTGTAGGAACGCGGCCGCCGCGCCCGCCGCCTCGGCGTGGGTCCAGTGGCGTCGCCGCAGGGAGTGCGGGTTACCCTCCCAATCGACGGTATATACCAGCCCCGGGGCGCCGTCGGTATTCCAGCCGTCGCGCAGGCTGGCGTCAAATAGCGCCGCAGCGTCGGTGAACAGCCAAGCAGGAACCGTTCGGCCGCGGGATTGCAGCGATGCTTCCAGGTGCAGCATCAAACGCGACCACTCAAAGCCGTGCCCCGGCGTAGCGCCATAGGGGTAGAAGCCGTCGTCAGGGCGGTCGGCGTTGTGTTCAAATGCTCGAGGATGCGGTATTCCCGGGGAGCCGCGTGGCGGTGAATCAGTCGTTCGACGATGGCCAGCGCCCGATCAAGCCACAGCGGTTCGTCGCGCACATCGGCTAGGGCCAAGCACAGCTCTACGCCGTGCATGTTGCTGTTACCGCCGCGGTAGTCGCTCAGTTCGCTCCAGTCCTGGCTGAAACTCTCGACGAAAGCTTGCTCATCCATCGACCAGAAGCGGGTGTCGATCACCCCAATGGCCTCTTCGAGCAGAGCAGCCGCGCCGGGAATATCGGCGTGGGTCGCAGTGGCGGCACCGAGGGCGACGAAGTGATGGGTATAGCACTGCTTAGTGCGGTCGTCGCTGGTGGCGGGGTCGGCCCCGAACCAGCCGCCGTGTTGCTCGTCGTGCAGCTTACCTTCCAACGCGCGAATAGCATGCTCGGCCAGCGCGGCAGCGCCCGGCACGCCCTGTAGCGCTGCTAAGGCACAACTATGCGTCATGCGCGCGGTAAGCATGGTGTTGGCCACGGCGTCGTCGGGTATGCGCCCGTCACCATCGAGCGGTGCGAAGCCGCCGGAGTCCAGACGCGCCTGGCGGTGGAACTCAAACAGCGCGGGCCCTTCGCGGGTCAGCCAGAAGGGTGGGTGGCGCTATCGAGCCAGCGCCGGGGCTTTTGATCGGTGTCATGGGGCTTTGTGCCGTGGTTCATTGCATCCATATCTTTATGTGATCAAGAGGGCGCTCGCCTCAGCCATTGACGATGGGCCACCGTTGGGGTGGATCGTTTGGCCGCTGACGAAGGCGGCCTTGCTACCGGGCAGTGTCTGCGACTGGGCGTGGATCCTGAGCTTGCTAACAATATTCACCTCCGTGTGATGCGTGAAGGCACGGCAACAGGCTGCGCCTGCATCCAACGTAGACCTTGATCTATATCATCACAAGGTCGATGATCTCTTGAAGGCTATGCGCGTTGCGTCGCTCAGGTGTGCGGATCGAAAGTAACCGTTCGCTTTGAGACTGATTAATTCCAAAACCTAACAAGCCTGTTGAGCGACATTAGTCGCCCAAGTCCTAATTATTATTTACTGGATATGTTTCATGTCGAAGAAAGTAGTTATGTTTGAATACGAGAAAGAAACCAAAAACAGCGTTCGCTATAAAGAAGTGCCTGATGAAGGAACGGCGCCTATCGTGGGCACTCTTTATGTTCAGAAATGGTTTGCTGGCGATAGCAAATCGATTGAGGTAACGATAGACAAAAAAGACTAGCTGGCTGGCCATTTTTCAGTATAGTTAATGATCTTAACTATTTGAAAAATTAGTTATTTTTCTCCAGTCCTAAATAATGCTCTATGCCTGTTATCTGATCTTCCGCGTGGTGGTTGACGTAGAGCACGGTGGTTTCTGAGCCCTGGCAGATTTTCTCGATCAGGGCGAGGACGAGTTGGCGGTTTATGTCGTCCAGGCCAAGGCAAGGTTCATCTAGAATCAGCAGGGGCGGATGTTTGACCATGGCGCGGGCAATGAGTAGCAGGCGCTGGTCGCCGTACGAGAGTTTGTTAAACGGCTGGTTGGCGCGGTCTTGCATGCCCAGTAGTTCGAGCCATTGGTCGGCAATTTTTTTCTGGCTGTCAGTGGGCTTGGTGTACATGCCGATGCTGTCGTAGAAACCGGAAATAATCACGTTTTTGCAGCTGGTGCTAACCCGGTATTCCCACTGCAGGTTAGTGGATACATAGCCGATAAACTGTTTAATCTGCCAGATGCTTTCGCCGTTACCGCGCTGGAAACCAAACACGAAAATATCGTTGGTATAGCACTGCGGATGATCGCCGGTGATCAATGATAAAACGCAGGTTTTGCCGCTACCGTTAGGCCCACTCAGTTGCCAATGCTGGCCCCGTTCTATCGTCCAATCGAGCTTATCGACAATCACGGTGTCGCCGTATTGGATGGTCGCTTGCGTTAGTTTTACTAATGGCTGGCTCGGGTCGAGAGCGGGTAGCTTATTGGTGGGGTCGGCCTCCGGCACGCTTAGGTCGGTGGTTTTCAAATGCAGTAATTGGTAGAGCTCATTAAAGGCGGCGTCGTCCAGACGATCTACCGTGAGCTTCAAGCGGCCTATGTCTCCACTCTGTTTATCCCCTCTGTGTTTATCCGAGCGGTCTTTATCCCCACGCTCTTTATCCTCACGTTCTTTATCTAGATAGGCCACATGGGTGATGAAGTCGGGCATTTCATCAAAGCGATTCAGCACCATGACCATGGGAACGGTGTCGATGATAGAGGCTAGATGTGCTTGCAGCATGGCGAGCGTGTCTACATCCAGGCCATCGAATGGTTCGTCTAAAATAAGTAAATCAGGCTTGTTGGCCAGCGCGCGAATCAGCATGACTTTGCGTGTTTCACCGGTGGAAAGTTTACGAAACGCGCGATCGAGCAGTTTCCCTAGGCCAAATTTCTCGACCAAGGATTGGGCAAGTTCAGTGTCTTGGCAGTGGTCGAAAATCATTTCACTGACGGGAGTGCCGAGTGAAATGACGTCCACAATGTCGGCGTCGTCTTTTTTCAACTCTTGGGCGATGAGCTCTGCCTGTGCTTCAAAAGAGACGATTTCCACGTTGTTGGGAAGGCCTTGAATGCTTCCGCTCTGGATGTCACCAATGCCCGCGAGCGCAGCAGCAAGGGCGGATTTACCTGCGCCATTGGGGCCAGTGATAACCCAATGCTGTTCTGGCGTAATGGTCCAATCAATCTCGCTTAGTGTGAAACGATCATCAAAGCTAACCGTCGCTTTTGATAGGCGTATATTGTCTAGGCGGGTTAACGAATCCATTACTCTCTTCCTTACGCTGTTCGAGGTACCAAAAAAGCCGAGCATATCGTGATGATATCTCGGCTTTTTTTGACGGCTTAGGTTTTGATGACCTGAACGTCTATCGTTTAATCAGGCGATTAAACGATTTTTTTCATGTCAGCCATGTAGCCACGAAGAACCGAGCCAACGGCTTCTACGGGGTGTGAACGAAGGGCAGTGTTAACTTCGATCAGGCGTGCGTTATCAACGCCGTTGTCGTCTAGCGAAAGCCCTTTACCGATCACATCGGATTTGATGCCTTTCATAAAGTCTGCCAACAGTGGCACACAGGCGTGGTTGTAGAGGTAGCAACCGTATTCCGCCGTATCAGAGATAGTCGCGTTCATTTCGTACAATTTCTTACGCGCGATGGTGTTCGCGATGAGCGGCGTTTCGTGTAGCGACTCGTAGTAAGCCGATTCAGCGATGATGCCCGCCGCTGTCATGGTTTCGAAAGCAAGCTCAACACCGGCTTTCACCATAGCGACCATCAAAATGCCGTTGTCGAAGAACTCTTGCTCAGAGATTTCTACATCGCCAGCGGGTGTTTTCTCGAAGTTCGTTTCAGCCGTTTCTGCACGCCATTTTAGAAGGTTCGCATCATCGTTCGCCCAGTCTTCCATCATCGTTTTAGAGAAGTGGCCACTCATGATGTCGTCTTGGTGCTTGTTGTACAGCGGACGTATGATGTCTTTTAACTCTTCAGAAAGATCGAACGCTTTGATCTTCGCTGGGTTAGAAAGACGATCCAGCATGTTCGTCACACCGCCGTACTTCAGTGCTTCGGTGACTGTTTCCCAGCCGTATTGAATCAAACGTGAGGCGTAGCCCGGGTCGATACCTTCTTCGACCATCTTGTCGAAGCAAAGCAGGGAGCCCGTTTGCAGCATGCCGCAAAGGATCGTTTGCTCGCCCATCAGGTCGGATTTCACTTCCGCGATGAAAGAGGACATCAGCACGCCCGCTTTATGGCCGCCAGTACCTACTGCGTAAGCTTTGGCGAGCGCAAGGCCTTCGCCTTTGGGGTCATTGTCTTCGTGAACAGCGATCAAGGTGGGAACACCGAAACCACGCACGTATTCAGCGCGAACTTCAGAGCCAGGGCACTTCGGTGCCACCATGATGACGGTTAAGTCGTCGCGAATTTTCATGCCTTCTTCTACGATGTTGAAACCGTGAGAGTAAGACAGGCAGGCGCCTTCCTTCATCAGCGGCATCACTGTGTTCACTACTGAAGTGTGCTGCTTATCAGGGGTGAGGTTCAAAACAACGTCTGCGGTGGGGATCAACTCTTCGTAAGTTCCTACCACAAAACCGTTTTCAGTGGCGTTTTTCCAGGACTGGCGCTTTTGCTCAATGGCTTCAGGACGCAGTGCATAAGAAACATCTAGGCCGCTGTCACGTAGGTTCAAACCTTGGTTAAGGCCTTGTGCGCCACAGCCGATAACCACCATTTTTTTGCCTTTTAGCGCTTCGACTCCATCAGCAAACTCAGCGGTGTGCATGAAGCGGCATTGCGCTAGCTGAGCCAATTGCTCGCGTAGCGGTAACGTATTGAAATAGTTAGCCATCGTTAGCATCCTAATTTTATGATCAATGTGTCGGTGTAAGGTACACCGATATTAAAAAGGTGACACCGTCGCTAGGGGTAAACGTTAGCGCCATGTCAGTAAGAGCATGTGATGAGAGGTAATGTATAGAAGAGTGACTCTTTCTTAAATTGATATATTTGCAATAACACGTCCCATTTTTCGCAACTGTCGGTTAGTATTCGGACATCGCCACAAGCGCAGTCGCGGAGCGTCGGTCTTATTATGAATATTAAACTTTTAAAACAATTCCTTGCTCTGGCAGAAACGCTGCATTTCGGACGCGCCAGCGATGAGTGTCATATCAGCATTTCTGCGCTGTCGCGCAACATTCGTCATTTAGAAGACGAGCTGGGTGTACCGCTGTTTAATCGCGACAATCGAACCGTGGCATTGACTCAGGAAGGCCAGAAATTTCTTAAATACGCGCGCGATACCAGCAGCCAGTGGAACTTGATCCGCCATGAGTTAACTGACAACTCTGATCAATTAAGCGGTGAAATCAGCTTGTACGGTTCAGTCACCGCGAGCTACAGTTTTCTGTACGAGCTGCTGCGCCGCTTTCGTATCGCCTATCCTGCGATTGAAATAAAGCTGCGCACGGGGGACCCAGAACACGCGATTGCGCATGTTCTGGACGGTAAAGAAGACCTCAGCATCGCGGCACGCCCCGCAAACTTACCTCGCGGGTTAGCATTCAAGCCCATTGCCACGTCGCCTTTGTTATTTATCGCACCACTTGAGCAGCAAGTGCCAAATATTCCCACAACCTCGCCAACCGCACCCGGAGAGTGGGCGAATATCCCGATGATTTTATCTGAAAGCGGTGTCTCAAGAACTCGTGTGGACGAATGGTTTCGCCAACGCGATATTGCCCCGCGCATTTATGCACAGGTCACGGGCAATGAGGCGATTGTAAGTATGGTGAGCTTGGGCTTCGGCATTGGCGTAGTGCCAAAAATTGTGCTCGATAACAGCCCATTGAAGGATCGTATTCGGGTGCTTGATGTGAAGCCTGAGCTGGAACCCTACGATATTGGCTTGTTTACGTTAAAGAAAAACTTAAAAAACCCGCTGGTCGATGCATTTTGGAGCTTGATGTAGGCCTGTAAGCCTGGATTCATAGAATAACCCCCTTATAAATCGATTCACTATAGGCTTGAAGATGGCCGAGCGATTGAGGTGCAATTTATAGAAACACAGCATGGCGTTTAGCTCATAGAAACGTTTGAAGTTGAAGATGAATATTCAGCGGATCTGCAAAAGCAGGGTTGGCTCGGTATTCTTAACAATGTTAAGAAGCACGTTGAGAGCAAAAGCAATTAACAATGGGGCTCGCCCTTGAGCGGCTGCTCCAAACAGAATGGCCCGGATATTATGGCGTAGGTAGCCCCGGTAATGCGCGCCGAGATTTTATGGCGTATTCAAACCGCAATCAATTGCCTGTCGTCCTCGTGGCATTTGTCGGCTCGGAACCTTGCGGTGTTGTAGCGCTTAAGTCAGAGTCCATCACAACACACAGACATCTTTCGCCGTGGGTGAGTGGGGTATGGTCGCACCGCAGTACCGGCGCCACGGTATTGGTGCCTGTATGGCCTCTGCCCTTGAGAAGGTAGCCCGCAACCTCGATTTCAAGGCCATCAATATCGATCCCCGGCGTCATCCTGCCCAACGCCGCTTCGGCCCTCTTCGCTTTTCCGCGAGATTACAGACGATGGTCTCCGGCAAAGTCGTCTGCCAGGTGGCGCATCACCAGCTTGATGCGTTCCACCTGGCGCAGGTCCGGGTGAGTTAGCAGCCACAGGTTCGATGTCTTGCCTGGCGGTAAAGCGAACAGGGCTTCCAGTTCTGGTCTCTGCTGATCGTTCGGCAACAGGGCCAGGCCGTGGCCACTCTGGGCTAGTGAAGACATAGCCACCAGGTCGTCGCTGCGCGCCGACACACACTGCGCCAAATTGCGTTCCACCCAGACGAAAGCCGGTAAGTGCTGCATACCACCGCTGGCACCAATTAGGCGATGATGCTGTAAAGCGTCCAAGTCGCCCGGAAAGCCGTATTTTTCCCTGTAGGCCGCACTGCCGTAAACACTCCAACCTATAGACCGCACTTGTCGGCCAACTAGATGCTCTGGCGGAGCATCGGTAACGCGAACTGCAATGTCCGCTTGCCGACTGTTCATATTGACCTCGAGATTACTGACCAACAATTCGACCTTGATATCCGGATAGCTCCGATTGAAGTCGGCTAGATAATCCGGCAGGTACCTGTACGCGAGATTGTTGGGCGCGGTGATCCGTACTTTACCTTTCGGCTGCACGTCGCGACCCGCAATGTGACGCTCCATATCGTTGAAGGCGCCATCGACGCGATTGGCGATATCTCTCAGCTCCTCCCCCAGAGGTGTCAGCGCATAGCCGCCGGACTGGCGTTCGAACAGACGGGAGCCCAGATCCTTCTCGAGGGTGTTCAACCGGCGAAACACGGTCGAATGGTTCACACCCAGCGCCCGAGCCGCGCCAGCCAGAGACCCCGCCTGTTCGATGGCGAGAAATATCTTCAGTGCATTCCAGTCCATCAGGGTTTTCCCAGTGTTTGCAAAAATGCAATTTTACCTTGCTGGTATCGCGAATTCCATTCGCCAGATGCAAGAGCGATATTGAACCCGAAACCAATGCCAAGGAGAACGCAGATGTTAGACAGATTAACCCCCCAACTGGCCGCCCTGATACTGCGACTATCACTCGGGTTGGTGCTTCTGGCTCACAGCCTCTATCTGAAAATGGTGGTCTTCACTCTGCCCGGTACCGCCGAATTCTTTGACAGTGTCGGCCTGCCTGGCCTGCTGGCGTACGGGGTATTCCTGATCGAAGTCCTGGCCGGAACAGGCCTCATCGCAGGCTGGCACAGCCGGGTATGGGCATTAGCGGTAATACCCGTCTTGTTGGGCGCTACCTGGGTACATGCCGGCAATGGCTGGCTTTTTACCAATACCGGAGGTGGCTGGGAGTACCCGTTGTTTCTGACCGCCATGGCCGTGGTTCAGCTGTGTCTGGGCGACGGACAATATGCGCTCAACGCCCGACAATCTTTTGTTCACCACAAGGAGCCTCACCAATGAGCCCAGAATTCGAACTCATCACCCATGTACTTTGCCCCTACGTACAACGCTCGGTCATTGTGCTGCATGAGAAACAAATTCCTTACCGTCGCACGGACATCGACCTGGCCGACAAGCCGGATTGGTTCCGGCAAATTTCCCCGCTGGGAAAGGTGCCGGTACTGGTGGTCGGAGCACGGCAGTCCTTGTTCGAGTCTGCTGTGATCTGCGAATACCTGAATGAGGTTACTCCGGGCTCACTGCATCCGGAAGATCCATTGGAGCGTGCCGATCATCGCGCCTGGATCGAATTCGGATCCGGCCTGCTGAGCAGCATCGCTCAACTCTATAACGCCCCGACACAGGAGAGGTTCAGTGCCGCGCTCGCGATGTTACGGAAGCGGCTTTTACAACTGGATGAACGGCTGGGCAATGGCCCCTATTTTTCCGGACATAACTTTCGGATCATCGATGCCGTTTATGGCCCGATTTTCAGGTATTTTGACGTATTTGATTCGGTAATAGGGCTGGATTTGTCTCGGGAAGCGGGGAACGTTCAGCGCTGGCAAGGCCATCTGCGATCTCGCGAGTCTATCCGGCAGGCTGTCACCGTTGACTACCCTGAGCGCCTGTTGGCCTATATTCAGAACCGGGGAAGCTATATGTCCACGCTGGTAACAGGCGTGGCTCATGAGTGATTGGGAACTTGCCAGGTCTTATGACTATATTGAGAATGCCGGACACTTGATTATTGAAGAGACGCCTGATGAATTGGTAAAGGAAATTCTGGATTTCACTCAGGCTTAGAAATACGTTGTTAAGAAAAAATTATTTCAAATTCCTAGTGACTGGAAAGTTGATGAAAAATTATTAAGAGATCTAGTAATAGCTCGGCTTGCTGAGCTGGAATGATTTTGACTCAACTTTCGTTTAAAGCGAAGTCAGTCCATTCCAGTCTTAATATTCCATACAATGCTGCTATGCAGTGCGGCTGAAATCGGATTTTAGGGTAATGAAAGCTACCAGCGAATTTATCGCAAACCTCAGCGACGTATTTGCGCTATTTGGTGCAATAGAAACTAAGCGCATGTTTGGAGGATATGGCGTTTATCGCGATGGTCTTATGTTTGCGCTCGTCGCCGATGATGTTCTTTACCTCAAAGCGGATGAAAGTTCGGTAGGCTCCTTTATCGAATTGGGCATGGAGCAGTTTGAATACGAGAAGAGGGGTAAAAGGGTGAAAATGGCTTATTACGCTGCACCCGAGGAAATCTTTGAAAATCCAGTTCATGCCAGGGAATGGGCCGATCGTGCTTATGAAACTGCATTGCGGGCGAAACGCCTGAAGGGTAAGGCCAGAGTCAAGAAAAGTAAATAGGTAATTATATCTCTATCAAAGAGTAGAATAGACTAAACATCCGTCCAAATTTTCGTTGTAATGACCCATATAAGCCGACACCTTTTAGTTACATCGTGGACTTATTCCGGAGCAGTATAAGCAACGGCTCGCTGCGCCATAACAGGACTCTGATGTAATCAGCATCTGCGTACCCGCGTAATATAGCAAGTTTCGGGTCGGCGCTGGGTAAACGACCTCTTATGATCTTCGCTGTTGGTGGAGGGTTGTTCCTTCTTTTGAACAGTGATGGAGGTCACAAAGATGAAAGTACTCGAAAATAAAGTCGCCATTGTTACTGGTGCCAGCGCAGGCATCGGTTATGCGACTGCCCGACTTTTCGCTAAGGAGGGGGCTACTGTAGTGGTAGCTGCCAGAAGAGAGGCAGAGCTGGATGCGTTGGTCGACGCTATAAAAGAGGAGGGTGGCCAAGCGTTAGCGGTTGCTGGCGACGTAGGTGATGAGGATTTCGCCAGAAAGCTCGTTGACGAGACGCTCGCGAGGTTTGGTCAATTGGACGCGGCATTTAACAACGCAGGCATTTTAGGTGCGATGGGGCCGGTGCCCGAGATGTCGTTGGCCGATTGGAATCAGGTGATCACGACCAATTTAACGAGCGCTTTTCTGGCAGCTAAGTATCAACTGCCGGCCATGCTAACGAGTGGCGGTGGTTCGTTAATTTTCACTTCAACATTTGTTGGCTATAGCGCTGGAATGCCAGGCATGGCTGCTTATGCGGCCAGTAAAGCGGGATTAATCGGGCTGACGCAAGTACTCGCTTGTGAATATGGCTCTGATAACATTCGAGTGAATGCGCTACTACCGGGAGGCACGGATACTGCTGCAGCCAGGGAGTTTGCCAACACTCCCGAAGCATTAGCGTTCGTAGCCAACCTACATGCAATGAAGCGGACGGCAAAGCCTGAAGAGATTGCTCAATCCGCACTCTACCTGGCTTCAGATGCATCCAGCTTTACGACCGGAACGGCACTATTGGCAGATGGTGGAGTATCAATAAATCGCGTCTGAATATAGGGCCTCACTCTGACTATAATCAGGATTAGGGGCCTTGAGCTATGCAGCAGCATGCCACAGGCAGCCCGTTCTGAAGGAGGGGCTGCCCCTTTTGATTGGAGTACTGTTAATTGCCACACTAAAAATAGGATACAAAGAGCTATGACATCTCAGTTTAAAGCAACGCTTCTTCGGCCCGCCAAGCAGGATAGCGATAATTCATGGGCTTTTGTCGTGCTGCCCAAAAGCGTGAGTGAGAAGCTCCCACGGCGAGGCAGGACAACGGTAGAGGGCACTCTCAATACTTATGCCTTCCAGGCTACTCTTGAACCGGACGGCCAATTGAGCCATTGGTTGCGGGTAAGTAAAGAGCTGCTTGAATCGGCAGGCGTTAACAGTGGCGACGATGTCACCTTTGAGATTACGCCCGTAGAGCAGGAGCCTGAACCCGAGGTGCCCGCTGATTTGCAGGATGCCCTTGCAGAGTCTCCAGAAGCTCAAGCCGTTTGGAGCGATACCACGACGATTGCTCGCCTGGACTGGATTCATTGGATTACGTCCGCCAAGCAGTCCAAGACTCGAGCGAAGCGGATTCTCGATGCTTGCGACATGCTTGCTTCTGGAAAGCGCCGCGTTTGCTGCTTCGATCCATCTGGCTATTACAGTAAAGCGTTTAGCCCACCTAAAACGGCAGGTTAGCGTTGCAGTTTCTGTATTACTGTTCAAGATTAATAGCTTTTAAGCAGGGCAGCGCATATTGCACTGCCCTACTACTGCTTAAGGATTTATGCTTTGCTAGCCAAATCAGTCGCTAGTAATCCTGCATTTTTAAGCGCATTAGCAACTGATTCCTGATGCCTTTCGTCCCCAAATTCTTGGTACTCTGACGTTATTTCATAAAATGACTCGACACCCAAGTATCTGCCCAATGTTTTAATGTGTGGCCCGAGGTGATTCATATGCTCACGTTCACCTCCTGGCCCAAACCCAAATTCTCCGCATGAGGTCACTAAAATAAGTGTTTTTCCAGACAAAAGTGGCTCTATAGGATGGTCGCCACGAGCCAAGTCAAAGCTAAATGTTTTATTTATACGCATTACCTGATCGAACCATGCTTTAAGAGGGGCGGGCATGCCGTAGTTGTACATAGGTGAAGATATTAAAATGACATCCGCTTGAGATAACTCGTTAAATAGCTGATCTGATAAAGCCAGTTTTTCGCGTTGCTCAGAACTTTTTCGGTCATCCGGAGTAAACACAGCGCCTATCCAGTCTTGGTCAATGAAAGCTGGTGGATTTAAGCCAATATCACGATAAATGTAATTATCTGTACTTTTAGCAGACCTCCATTTATCAACAAACTGCATAGCAATGCGCTTTGATATTGAGTTGTGGTCGGGGTTTGGGTTGGACGTCTTGCGTACGCTGGCGTCTATATGAAGTAATGTGTGCATAGTGGGCTCGACGGATAGTGATGTGGAGTGGCTATGCTGCCTTTTTGCCAATACTGCGGCAAATGAATAAACTGGCTCGATAGATGAGTAAAACTTACCTATTGAGAAACGAGTTTGAGTCCAAAATGGGAGGCTGGCGGTGAAGGCTTCATTGCAAGCGATTAAGGTGTTTGAAGCAGCAGCTCGACTGGGGAGCTTTAAAGATGCCGCTGAGGAGCTGTCGATAACGCCAGCAGGTGTGTCGCACCACATCAGCAACCTTGAGAGTAGGTTGGGAGTGCGGCTGTTTAACCGAAAAAACCGAAAAGTGATATTAACTTCAGAGGGGCACCAGCTCGCTGAGGCAACAACAGCAGGTCTGCAGAAAATTCAGACTGCGCTAGATAATATAAAGTCAGGGGCATCACGACTGAATGTTGATACCACTTCATCCTTTGCTGCCCTGGTGTTAATTCCGTTATTACATGATTTCAATAAAATCTATCAAAATATTGATGTTGAAATATCAACAGGTGAAGTGGTGGCATCTAAAATTAATGCCCTCTCTATCCGTTTGGGAGACGTAACCCGTGTTGATGAGTCAAGCTTATTGAAAAAAGAACGTTTTAACGTGTATGGAGGCTCTTCTTTTATCAACTCTATCACAGCGGATAAGCCTTCTATTGTCTACCTGACTAAATGGAAGAATAGTAAATTACCGGATTCACCTTGGGAAAGCTGGTTAATGGAAAATGGGGAGTCTCTTCCAAACTTTGAAATAAGATATTTTGATCAGGAGCTCTATGGCGTGTATGAAGCTATTGCTGGGAAAGGGCTGGTGTTTTGTTCAGAGACTCTGGTTTCTGACTTTGTGAAAGCTAACACATTGCAGCCAATGTCGTATCAAGGCGTTGATTCAATGCTGTGTTACTACATCCCGACCCAAAGTTGGCAGCATAGCGCCAAAATGCAGGCCTTTGTCGATTGGCTTAAGTCTAAAGTTAATTAAATTTCACATTGTGTTTGCTAAATCTACCCTTATAAGAGTGAGTAAGGCATGGCAATTCAACACATACAAGCGAGCCTACATGCAGGCCCTTGAAAGCCTTTTGTTAAATAAAGGTGCGCTTACCAGCATTGAGCGAGCAACTGGTCTGTTGATTGCAACGTTTGAACGGAAAGGCCGTGTTCACTCTTGTGGTGGCGGGGGGCAATGTGCAATGCACTTTGCCGAAGAGCTTGCTGAGACAACGCTGGAAAATCGATGGTGTTGTCTCAGATTCCGCGCTATATGGAAAGACCCCCTACAACACACTGTTGGGCTCAGCTTGGTAGGCTTTATGAAGCAGACTGATGAACGGGGTTATTTCTGCAAAAGCAGTGGTAGCAATGGCAGTGACTGCGATCCCAGGTGTCCATGAATTCATCACCGCGGCACCGGGCAGTTCCTGAAGACGCTCAATGGTGATCTCCTCGTGGCGCTGGGCAATACCGAGGCGGTTCAGTTGGCGTTGAACAATACCCATCATGGTGCCCTGCAATATCGTTGCCTGTGGCCAGATCACCGTCTCACCGTCCCAGAAGGCAAGGTTCCAGATGGTTGCCTCGCTCAATCGCCCATGGCGGTCGACAAAGGCTGCATCGTCGAAACCCTGGCGCAGAGCTTGATGTAGATAGTAGGTTTTGCCCGCCTCACCAACGTGCTTGATAGAAGCCAGAGGTCGCTCGTGATCTACCCTACTCAGCCTCAACGGCCCTTTAGGGCCATTAGCCGGTGCGCTGCTACGGACGAGCACGTCTGGCTCCGCATCCATGCTGGCCGCGGTGAATTCGCCATGGCGGGAGAAGAGAGTGACCGTTAATGACTGGTCTTTCGGGCCTTTATCAATAGCTGTTTTGATGTAGGAGACCAGTTGCTCCTCGGGAAGCATCTTTCCAAAAAACTCTTTTGACGCTTTCTGCAGGCGGGCAAGATGAAGATCTAGCCCTTTGATCTCTCGATCTCGTACTTGCATGGCCGTGAAATGGGCAAACCCTGCAAAGGCCAGGGGTATCAGCTCTGAAAGAGTGGCTGGTTGCCCATTAATATGGGCCTGAAAATTGCTGGTGTTAGTGAACATGGCATTAACTCCTGATTGAACTTGCAGTGAGGAGTCACTACCCTAAACCCTAACAGCGCTGTAAGAGTCAATAGAGTGAAATGAAAATAGGCGAGCTGGCAAAACGCACCGGAGTAAGCATTCGCATGCTGCGCTACTATGAAGCGGAAGGTTTGCTTAAGCCAACGCGCGCCACCAATGGGTACCGTCATTACGGGCAGGGTGAGATTCGCACTGTCGAGCGGATCAAACTGCTCGGTTCAGCAGGCATGACTCTGGCAACCATCAAGCAATTCCTACCGTGTGTGAGAGGGGAGGGCCCAGTCTTCGAGCCCTGTGACGAACTACGCAATGTCTTGCACGAACAAATTGAGTTTGCCGACCAGAAAGCAGCCAAACTGGCCCAAAGCCGTGCCATTCTGGAGAGTTTCCTGTGCGATATTGAACGGTGATGAACCGTGGGTAACGGGAACTGCAAGAGGCATGTAACGCTTGAATCACCGCATTTCCGCTGGGTGGTCTAGTCAACTGAGGAGCCGGGAAGTTTCACTACTCCCGGCTCTCTTGCTATCAGGCCGGGCTTTGTGAGCGTGGCCCAAATGATAGCACAAGCAGGGTTCCCAGGCTGGTAGTGATCAGGGCTAATAGGGGCCCACCCAGCGCGCCGAGGTAATCCACTAGTATGCCGCCGCCTATAGCGCCACTGGCGATAGCAACCTGAAAGGCGGCAACTATCAAGCCCCCTGCAGCTTCAACTTGATCCGGTGCGGCACGAACTATCCAGGTTTGAAATCCGATGGGAAAAGCGCCGAAAGCAAACCCCCACAGTGCGATAGACACGGCAGTAACGCTGGCCAAACTACCCGCGAACAGTAGCGTAATGGTGATCGCAATAATGAGTGCCCCACCAAAGATAATGGCGTTGCGCTCGCTACGCTCAGCAATAAATGCACCGGCGAAATTGCCAAAAAAACCACCAATACCAAAGCCGAGTAGTACAGCAGAGATTGCACTGACGGATAGTTGCGCTACCTCTTCAAGGAGCGGTCGTATATAGGTAAATCCGGCAAAATGGCCTGAAATCATCAGCACTACGGCTAGCAGCACAACGCGAACCTGCGTGCGGGTGAGCAGTTGGACGAGAATGCGCAGGCTTGGGTTATCTTTTGGTGGCATGGCAGGAATGACGAAAAGCTGAGTCACGAGCGTCACTAGACTAAGGCAACTAGCGGCAATAAACGCACTGCGCCACCCCCAGAGACCACCAATATAGGCGCCCAGAGGGGCTGCACAAACAGTAGCGACAGATACGCCCGTCAGAACAATAGACATGGCGCGTGCAAACAGATTGTCGGGCACCATACGCATTGCCAGTGCGGCGGCCATCGACCAGAACCCTCCCAAGGCAATTCCCAGCAACACTCGAGCAATAATTAATACAAAAAAGCTATTCGCCGTTGCCGCCAGGACGTTGGAAACGACGAGCAGCAGCGATAAACCAAGCAGCACAAACCTACGATCAAAATTGCGGGTCAGGAGTGGGATTGTTAGCGCGGCAAGCGCAGCCACTGCAGCAGTAGCAGTGACCGCTTGGCCCGCGGCGCCAACGGAGATGTTGAGATCCGCTGCCATGGCCGTCAGCAGGCTGGCCGGTAAAAATTCGGCAGTCACTAAACCAAAAACCCCCAGCGCGAGGCTGACAATGCCCATCCAATTGGCTGAGGTAGGTTCAGCGGTGGGTGTTGCCGTTAGTAATGACGGGCTGGCGGAGCAAGTAGTGTCGTTCATTGCAGGCCTACTAAAGTGTTAGTTGAAGCTGCAGTGTAAAATTAAGGGTTTGGCTTTTCTATGATATAAAATCCGTAAAGCATGACTATTTGTCCAAACCGGGTTCATTAATATGCGCGACACCTTAACTGAAATTCTGCTCGGCCTGCGCCTTGAGGGCGTGGAGTATGGGCGCTGCCTGCTGCGCGCCCCTTGGGCCGTCGCAACCTCTGCCCAGCCAGCAGCACTTTTTCTTTTTGTGGCTCAAGGCGGGTGTTGGTTGCGTACCGAGACAACCGAGTGGACATACCTGAACGCTGGCGATGCGGTGCTCTTTCCGCGTGGAGCGTCCTACGTAATGGCCAGCTCGCAGGACGTGCCTGCAGTGGATAAGGCTACGTTGGCTCGTAGGCCGGTCTCCGAGAATATTTATCTGGTGAACAGTGAGTCAAAAGAGAGTGATATTGAGCCGGATGTGCTTTTTTGTGGCGCCATGCACTTCAATCTCGACCCGCTACACCCTCTGATTGCGATAATGCCTGACATGATGCGCGCTAGCGATTTGGCTAAACGTGATCCCTCGGTACCTGCCTTATTGGAGGCAATGGAGCGAGAAATTAGCCTGGATCGAATCGGTGCCTGCGGCATACTTGCCCGTTTGGCCGATGTGCTGGCCGCCACTATTATTCGTGCTTGGATTGAGTGTGCCTGCAGCGACTCTAGCGGCTGGATTGCAGCCGTGCGCTGCCCACAACTCGGCAAGGTGCTGGTAGCCATCCATACGCAGCCGGAGCGCGATTGGTCAGTCGCCGAGTTAGCGGATGTCATGGGAGCTTCGCGCTCAAGCTTTAACGATAAGTTCAGCCGGATGTTAGGGGTGACTCCCGCCAAGTATGTGGCGCGGGTAAAGATGTTTCAGGCTCGACAGTGGATAGCGCGGGACAATATGCGCATCGCCGTGGCCGCGAACCGGCTTGGCTATGACTCTGAAGCCTCATTCAGTCGCGCGTTCAAACGCATTATTGGACACCCGCCGAGTGAGGCACGTGAAGCAGAGACCGTGTGACGGTTGAGTCTTCTCTTCAATATTCCGTGAAAGAAGATGGCATAGGAACGATTTAGCTGTCGAAGTAAACAACCATCTTGAGATGACGGTGCTCATCAACGATTAGCGTCTCATGGGTATAAGTATGATGCCCGCCCTCTGTATCGAGGAGGCTGCTGATTCCTCGATGGTAGCCTTCCATACTTGAAGCTTCCCACCAGCGCCGAAAGTCTGGAGATAACTGACAAAGCTCGTCGATCAGCGTTTGCATGATCGGGTCTTCAGGGGCGACAGCTAAGTCACAACGAAACTGCGCCAGCATATGCGAGGCATCCAGTTGCCAGTCAGGAAGTCGTCGGCGTAGGTCGGGGGCGGTAAATACCATCCTTAGCAGGTTGCGTTCAGACGCCTCTCGGCTGCTGAACTGAAGTAGCTTATCGGCCTGCGCATTCCAGCCAATAACATCCCAGCGCAGGTTCATGACGTAGCTAGGGCGAGAGAGATCATCCATCAGCGATCGTATCCGGGGAGATATGCTCTGCTCTTGATACGCTTCTGCTGGCGGCGCTCGGCGGTGTGCCAACAGAAAAAGATGACAGCACTCGGCGTCATCCAATTTCAGGGCACGGGAGATATTGAGCAGGAAGCGTTCGGAGACCTTAATGTCACGGCCCTGCTCAAACCACGTGTACCAAGTCAGTCCTACCCCAGCAAGCGCCGCAACCTCTTCTCGCCTTAGGCCCGGCGTACGCCTTCGCCCGCTGGTGGGAAGCCCGACGTCAGCGGGCGTCAATTTGCGACGATGCCGCAGTATGAATTCGGTGAGATCACTCTGTGTTCGTTCAAGCCTATGATTCGACATGCTATTACCTTTGGTAATAGGATAATTGGCTATATTGTAACCCCATATTGAGTGTCTGAGAATGCCTGCTTCCATGATGAAGTCGGAGGCTACATGTCATTCAATTGTGATGTTCACACCCCTCTCTATACGGTTGCAGGAGGACGGCCTTATAACAAGGCTGGCCTTAAAGAGTGGGCGGGGCTTGCGGTATTGGCACTGCCCACCATGCTGCTTGGGCTCGATGTAACTATTCTCTACTTGGCGCTTCCAGCTCTGGCGGTAGAGCTACAGCCAAGCAGTACCCAGGCGCTGTGGATTATGGACGCCTACGGCTTCATGATCGCCGGTTTTCTGATCACTATGGGCACGCTAGGGGATCGGATTGGCCGACGTCGGCTACTGATGATGGGAGCCTCTGCGTTTGCGGTCGCGTCGGTGTTTGCAGCTTATGCACCCAATGCCGAGTGGCTCATTGTGGCGCGGGCAGCACTGGGTATTGCCGGAGCAACCCTGATGCCTTCTACGTTGGCCCTGATTAGCAATATGTTTTTTGATTTGCACCAGCGGGCACTGGCGATCGGTATATGGGCAACCATGTTCGCACTGGGTATGGCGTTAGGCCCGGTGGTCGGTGGGTTGCTGTTAGCACCCTTTTGGTGGGGAGCCGCTTTCCTAATTGCCGTGCCCATCGTCATCATACTGTTGTTAACTGCCCCATTACTCCTGCCGGAGTACCGTAACCCACAGGCAGGCCGTCTGGATCTTTTGAGTGTCCTGTTGCTGTTGATAGCAATTTTGCCAAGTATCTATGCCATAAAGGAGTTCTCTAAAGCTGGATTGACGCCACTGGTATTGGTTACTCTCGCACTAGGCGTAGTGGGAACACTGTTCTTTGTGCGTCGCCAAAAGCAGCTTCTCGATCCACTGCTTGATCTCAAACTGTTTGCCAGTAAAACCTTCACTGCCGCCCTTTTTATACTCCTGATAGGGCTGGTGGGCGTGGCGGGAATGATGTTCTTAGTTACCCAATATCTTCAGCTAGTGGCGGGCTACACGCCGCTGATTGCTGGGTTGTGGATGGGGCCGCCAGCGCTGATGATGGTACTAGCCGGTATCCTTGCCCCTATCTTTGCGCGCCGAATTCGGCCAGCGTTTGTTATTGCTTTAGCGCTTATGCTTTCAAGCATCGGTTGTGGTTTTCTGGCTCAAGTAGACCCACTCTCCGTTCAGGTACTCCAGGTCGTAATCGGATTTTCACTGGTATACCTGGGGCTGGGTACCATCGCCGCGCTGGGCACAGACTTGGTGGTAGGGTCTGCACCTCCGGAAAAAACCGGGTCTGCATCGTCGATGTCCGAGATGGTTCAAGAGTTGGGGGTGGCACTAGGCGTAGCACTTCTCGGCAGCATGGCGACCCTGTTGTATCGCGTGCAGATTGCCAGTGCGATTCCTAACGGGATGCCAGACGATATCTCCCGTGCCCTTGGAGAAAGCTTGTGGGCAACAACGTCAGTTGCTGAACGACTTACCGATGGGATACTTGAGCAAGCCCAGTCTGCGTTTACGCAAGGTATGAATATGGCCGCCGCAGTAAGTGGCGCCACCCTTTTGGCGCTTGCGTTGATATCAGCCGTTACTCTACGGCATGTGAAAGCCGTTGGAAAAGAGAGTGATTGAGTGGCCCACAGGGTAGGGGAGATAGCGATAAGTATCCGAAATGCCCTGGCCACTAGCCAATGCTTTGGCGTACTCCTCGTCTCCCAGGCGTTTTATTTTCTAAATTATTTCTCACCATGTCACAAACATTAAGGCTGTTCCGTCTACCTCTGTAGAACGACCGGTGGATAGCTTTCCACTCCATATAAAACAGAGGAGCAAGACAATGGAAACACGCCTGAACGCCTTTAAAGCCTCTCCAGAGGGCATTACCGCGATGACTAAGCTAGAGGAGTACGTTCGCCACTGTGGACTGGAATTTAGTCTGATTGAGCTAGTTAAAACACGCGCCTCTCAGATCAATGGCTGTGCATTTTGCCTGCATATGCACACCAGCGATGCCCGCGCAGCGGGTGAGAGCGAGGCACGCCTTTACCTGCTGTCTGCCTGGCGCGAGTCCACTCTCTATACGCCACGGGAACGGGCGGCGTTGGCCTGGACCGAGGCGTTGACAAGGTTGGCTGGCACTGGCGCACCAACGAAGGATTACGAGCAGGGCCTAGCGAATTTTACCGAGAAAGAGTTCGTTGACCTCACATTACTGATTGGGGCGATTAACGTCTGGAACCGCATTAGTGTAGGTTTTCGTTCGGTTCATCCGAACGAAATCCAAAACCTTCAGTAATCAGAGCTGAGGGTTAGTGGTATGTTTTGTTGCATCATAAAACGCTTTAAATGGGGAATTATCGCTATGGCGCTGAACACAGCTCACGCAGGTGGGGTAACGACGGCTATCGTCAATCCTGATGAACTTTATGATCCTGCACCTAATGGCTATAGCCACGCGGTGGTTGCCAGTGGAGGTAGCCGGGTTGCCTACATTGCCGGTCAGGGAGGCGAAAATGGTCAGGGAATACTGCCTGAGTCGTTTGTGGATCAGGTTGCCCAAGCCTATCGCAACCTTAGAACTGTGTTGCACGAACTTGATGCGAGCCCGCAACAGGTTACTCGTATTAACACCTATGTCGTCAATTATGATCCTTCCATGTTGGAAGTTATGACCCGCTATGTGAAGGAGACCTTTGGTGATGCGCTACCAGCGCAAACACTTGTTCCGGTACCGCGGTTAGCGCTGGATGGCATGCTGTTTGAAGTGGACGCGACCGCCGTGCTTGAGTAGCGGGAGCCAATCACCATGACGGAACAGTCTGCGCGCCAGTTTAATCACTGGCGCCGTTATCTGACCGGTATCGCCTATCGAATGCTGGGGTCGGTGAGCGAAGCGGAAGATGTGGTACAGGATGCCTACCTGCGCTGGCATGATACTGACCACCTTTCGGTGAACGATGTGCGTGCCTACCTGACCACTGTCACCAGCCGGCTTTGTCTTGATCGCCTTAGGGTCGCTCATCGACAACGTGAGGTTTATGTGGGCCCCTGGTTGCCTGAACCGCTGGTGGAAACGCTGGATACTCCGGTAGACCCCGAGGCGCTAGCCAGCGATGTCTCTTTCGCCCTGATGCTGGCGCTGGAGCGACTGTCGCCTTTGGAACGGGCTGCGTTCCTACTGCACGATGTGTTCGGTCTGGATTTTGGTCAGGTCGCCATCAGCCTCGAACGTAGTGAAACAAGCTGTCGCCAACTTGCCAGCCGGGCTCGAAAAAAGGTGCGGGCCGCACGCCCGCGCTATCAGGTGGCGGCTGGAGAGCACAGCCAACTGACCCAACGCTTCTTTGAAGCAGCACGCAGTGGCGACGTCACCGAATTGAAGGCTTTGTTGAGCGGCAGCGCGACGCTGCATGCCGATGGAGGCGGCAAGAGAGTTGCTGTACGCAGACTCATTATCGGCGCAGATAAAATAAGCCGGTTCTTTGCAGGCTTGGCCCACAAGTCGACGTCATCCAACCCTTGCTGGGTAAGTCATGTAATTGTCAATGGGCTTCCGGGGTGGTTAACGATCGAACACGATGGGCTACCTCAGGTCATGACGCTGGAGGTCGTGGATAGTCGTATCCAGGCACTTTACGTTGTGCGTAATCCGGATAAATTACGCCACTTGGCTGACCAGCTACCGCAGCTTTAGTCTTTAGTTAAGTAAATAGATTTTTCTCAAGCTTTTCTTTTACGGCAGCTTCATGTGTAAAAGCTCAATCGCTTAAGAAGGACTTTCAGGTTTAAAAGAGGTCAAGGTTATAAATTGCTGGTTAAGCATTAAAAAAAGCTGTGTGCTCGGCCAATATTGCTAAGCCAATTCCGATTAGCACAATACCGCCGATAAGTTCTGCCCAGTGACCGACGAACTTGCCAAGCTTATTGCCCAGAAAAGTGCCTACAGAGGCCATTACCGTAGTAGCGAGGCCGATAGCTAGGCTGGTGGCGATGATATTGGCATCGATAAAGGCGAGGCTGGCGCCCACAGCCATGGCATCAATGCTGGTAGCAGTGGCGGTCAACACCAATAACCAGAGCGTCTGTTTGCGGTGCTCTATCTTGTCTTCCTTTTTGAGCCCGGCATGCATCATGTGAAGGCCGATAAGCGTCAGCAGGGTAAAGGCCACCCAGTGATCCCAGGCTTGCACATACTGCTGAGATGCCTTGCCCGCTACCCAGCCGAGTACCGGGGTAATGGCTTCGATCACACCAAAGACCAGGCCAATCCCGATGGCGTGACGATACCGTGGCTTTTGCAGCTCGGCGCCTTTGCTGATGGAGGCGGCGAAGGCATCCGCCGACATGGATACGGCCAGAAACAGCAGGGTAATCGGTGTCATGGAGTGTGAACTCGCTCGCTGGAAAAGTACCGCGCACATTTACCCAGTGGCAGAGTAGTAATACTATGCTTGAGTGTAAAAGTCGGGTATTCAATAGCGATAAATCCTACCACGATTTATTAAACAAACAAGACAGAGTCTTAAAAATAAAGTTTGTAATAGTGAACTAATATAGCCTTGGCTAACAATGTGTGTGTTAGCTGATTTTGTTTGCTTTTAATATACTTTTTGCGGCTTGTGCGAAAGATGTGAACCTATTGTGTTTGTCATGTTTAATGACATTGTGATGTGCTTTTAAGGTTAAGGGTTTATAGTCATCTATAGCGTTATTGTTGCTGGTGATTTAGTTGCAATAATTCAATATTAAGTGGCTTGAAGTTATAAAAGACTAAATAGCCGTTATCAGAATCATCGGGAAAACCAGAAGCCGATCACACTGGAAGTCATGCAGTCTGCGGTGCTGTTCCCGCTGCCCGCAGTTGAATAACATCAGCTCGGGGTGGCGCACCGAACATGCGGCTGTATTCGCGGCTAAAGTGGGAAGGGCTTTCATAACCCACCCGGTAGCTGGCGGTAGCCGCCTCGAGCCCCTCGGCCAGCATGAGTCGTCGGGCCTCGTGCAGGCGAAGTTTCTTCTGGTACTGCAGGGGCGACATGCGTGTGACTTGCCGGAAGCTATGGTAAAGCGTCGATTCACTCATGTTGGCGGTTGCTGCCAGTTCACGGATCTTGAGCGGTTGCGTGTAGCGCTCTTTAAGCGCATAGATGACCCGCGCAATCCGGTTGGCCTGGGAGTCGGAGGCGGCAAACCGGCGCATGTGAGGCCCCATGGCACCCATGAGTGCCCGATAGATCAACTCCCGACGGGCCAAGGGGGAAAGCACCTTGATGTCTTCCGGGGAGTCGAGCAGGCTCAACAATCGATAAAGTGCACCCTGCATGCGTGCATCCATGGGGGCCGATTTTAATCCGCAGTCCGTCTCGGAGCAGATAGTATCATTTCCCGCGGGCGGCGCTGTGTCGCCCAGTTCCAGTATCAGTCCTGCTACCTCCTGGGGATCCACCGAGACTTTTACCGCCAAGTAGGGCTTTTCCGGGGTGGCATGGTCAATCCTGCCTACCACCGGTAGGTAAACGGCGCTACCCATGTAGCTGGGCCCGGTGTAGACGATCTCCTTGTCACCTAGTAGCACGGTCTTGCTGCCTTGAATGACAAAACACAGGCACGGCTCGTATACCGCACAGTGAAAGCTGGTAGGGGCGTCAGCGCGCACCAGTTGCACTTCGGCAATCGCCGTATCCTGAAGCTCTTCAAGTGGGCTCCAGCGACGGGCAACGCTGATTAACTGTTGCGACAGGTTGTCGCTGAGCTGGACAATCTGCTCAGGCAAGATAGTGGTCAATGGCTTTCCTCCCTATTAGTTCGCAGTATATGCCTTCGATTTATAAATCGTAGGCTTTTTCATTTGATTCTGCAGGATCAGGCAAGTACCCCGTAGAAATCGACAACCCGCATCAGCTGTCACCTGACCGTCATGCTGTGCAAGTCCGAAAATCGTTCGTTTGTTTGATTGGGCCGCTCTCTGCCCGTGACAGAAACAGGCAAGCTTTCCGCAGGAACACGATACCTCCCTCGCGCTCGTACCGCCTATTGTAGGTAGCGTCTGATGGGCGCTAAGCCCGCAGCCTGGTGCTGCGGGCTTGCCTGTCCTCCGTATGACCAGAGCGTCTTTCAAGAACGCTGCCGATCTGAGGCGAGGCGCCCCCTCACGGTGGAAGCCGCAGGGCAATGTCGAAATGGATCGTGCTGAACCGACTAATTAAATGCCAACCGCCAACGCGGTGAGGCGTTATATAACGAATGCTGCTATCGGCGTCCGATAGCCACTGGAGCAAGTAATCATGGGAAGTCTGTCTCTAAGAACCCGCTTTGCAAGCAGCCGGGCGATATTCCTGTTCCTGCTGCTGATGGCCTTGCTTACCGGCTGTGAAGCCAAGAGTGAGGAGGCGGCTTCTGCATCGCCCCCGCCACCCCCAGAAGTCGAGGTGGCAGAAGTGACCGCTCAGCCGGTGGTGTTGAGTGAGTCATTCACCGGGCGGGTGGAAGCGGCTGAAACGGTTGAATTAAGGTCGCGAGTCAGCGGCTATATCCAGGAAGTTGCCTTCGAGGAGGGAGAGCTGGTAGAGCTGGGAGATCTGCTGTTCTTGATCGATCCACGCCCATACCAGGCCCGTGTTAACGCCGCCCAAGCGGATCTTGCCCAGGCCAGGAGCCAGCAGGCTCAGGCTGGCAGTGAAGCTGAACGCGCCCGGGTGTTGCTGGGGCGTCAGGCCATTTCCCAGGAAGTGCATGACCAGCGTCAATCGGCCCTGAGTAACGCTCGTGCCATGGTCGATGCCGCCGAGGCAGCGTTGCAGACCGCCGAGCTTGACCTTGAATACACCCGCATTACAGCACCGGTCAGTGGCCGCGTCGGTCGGGCGATGGTCACTCGCGGTAACCTGGCCAGCGCCGACCAGAGCCTTCTGACCACGCTGGTGAGCATCGATCCGATACACGTCTACTTCGAGGCCGACGAGCAGGCCGCGTTTGCCAGCCAGACACTTCTCACCGGTGAAGCATCGAACAACCTGAATATCGAGCTGGGCGGCGACCCGCAGCGCCAGTACAAAGGCACCCTGGACTTTATCGACAACCGCTTGAACCCCAACACCGGTACCCTGCAATTCAGGGCAGTGCTGGACAACCCGGATGGCCGCATTCGGCCCGGGGAGTTTGCGCGGGTCGAAATGCCGGTCGCGCGGTTGGACCAAGCGTTGCTGGTGGATGGCAAGGCGGTCCTGACCGACCAGGATCGCCGCTACGTCTACGTGGTGGATGAGAACAACCTCGCCCAGCGTCGCCCGGTCGACACAGGGCGCCGGGTGGATGAACGCACGGTCATCAGCGAAGGGCTTGCTGCCGGCGACCGGGTGATCGTCAACGGGGTGCAAAAAGTCTTCATGCCGGGTATGGAAGTGAGCCCCCAAACGGTGCCCGCCGCCCCGGCTGCTGACGCCCAACCCGCCATTGCTGCCAGGGAGGACTAGACCGCCATGAATTTCTCGCGTTTCTTTGTGGATCGACCGATTTTTGCAGCGGTGCTGTCGATCATTATTCTAGCGGTGGGGCTGATCTCCATACCCAACCTGCCCATTAGCGAGTACCCCGACGTGGTGCCGCCATCAGTGGTCGTTCGCACGGTCTACCCCGGCGCTAACCCGAAGGAGATCGCCGAAACGGTCGCCACGCCACTGGAAGAAGCCATCAACGGCGTTGAGGATATGATGTACCTCAAGTCCGTGGCGGGCTCTGACGGTGTGCTGCAAATGACCGTCACCTTCCGCCCTGGTACCGATGCTGAGCAGGCCGCCGTTCGGGTGCAGAACCGCGTCAGCCAAGCGGAAGCCCGACTGCCGGAAGCCGTGCGTCGGCAAGGCGTCACCACCCAGAAGCAGTCGCCAACGTTTCTGATGGTCGTTCACCTGACCTCGCCCAGCGGTGAATACGACACCCTCTACCTGCGCAACTATGTGCGACTGAATGTCCGTGACCGGCTGGCCCGGCTCGAAGGGATCGGGGACGCGCAAATCTTCGGCGGAGGGGACTACGCCATGCGGGCGTGGCTCGATCCTGATCGAATAGCTGCCCGTGGCCTGACGGCCAGTGATGTGGTGGGGGCCATGCGTGAACAAAATGTACAGGTCTCCGCCGGGCAGTTGGGAGCTGAGCCCATTGAAGATAGTGATTTCCTCACCCTGATCAACGCCCAAGGGCGGCTGGAAACAGTAGAGGAGTTTGGCGACATCGTGCTGAAGCGCGGCGAGGGCGGCGAGATACTCAGGCTTTCGGATGTGGCCCGGCTGGAAATGGGCGCCGGGGACTATACGCTGCGCTCGCAGTTGGACGGCAACAACGCGGTGGGTGTGGGAATATTCCAGGCACCGGGTGCCAATGCGCTGGATATCCGAGAGCAGGTGATCGCTACCATGGAGGAGCTGTCCGAGCAGTTCCCGGAAGGTGTTGAGTACGAAGCCGTCTACGACACTACGATCTTTGTTAATGACTCTATAAAGTCAGTGATAGCCACTTTACTTGAAGCCGTGCTGCTGGTGGTGTTGGTGGTCACGCTGTTCCTGCAGACCTGGCGTGCTTCCATCATCCCATTGCTTGCGGTACCGGTCTCGGTGATAGGCACCTTTGGCGCGCTCTACCTACTGGGTTACTCCATTAACACGCTGACCCTGTTTGGCCTGGTGTTGGCCATCGGTATCGTGGTGGACGACGCCATCGTGGTGGTGGAAAACGTGGAGCGGAACATTGAGGAGGGCCTAAAACCTCAGGCCGCCGCCCATCAGGCCATGAGAGAAGTCTCCGGGCCTATCATCGCGGTGGGGCTGGTGCTGTGCGCGGTGTTTATCCCCATGGCCTTTCTGTCGGGGGTGACCGGTCAATTCTATAGTCAGTTTGCGGTGACGATTGCCATCTCCACGGTGATCTCCACCATCAACTCGCTGACCCTATCGCCTGCGTTGGCAGCGATGCTACTCAAGCCCCATGACGCGCCTAAAGATCTCCTCACCCGAGTGATCGATAAGCTGTTCGGCTGGATTTTCCGCCCTTTCAACCGTTTCTTTAATGCCAGTTCCAACAAATACCAAGGAGGCGTGGCCCGCTCCCTAAAGCATCGTGGTGCGGTCTTTGTGGTCTACGCACTACTGTTACTAGGCACTGGCGTGATGTTCAAGGCGGTGCCACCGGGTTTTATACCGGTGCAGGACAAACTCTACTTGATTGCCGGCGTCATCCTGCCGGAAGGGGCGTCGCTGGAGCGAACCGACCAGATGCTTCAGGACGTCGTGGACATCGCCATGGAAACCGAAGGTGTGGAGCACGCCATCGCCTTTCCCGGCCTGAACGCGCTGCAGTTCACTAATACCTCCAACACCGGGGTAGCCTTTCTAACCCTCAGCGCCTTTGGTGAGCGCAGCCTCAGCGCTGCGGAGATAAACGCCCGCATTAATCAGGGCATTGGCTGCCTGAAAGAAGGCTTCGCATTCTCCTTCATGCCACCGCCGATTCTGGGGCTAGGCAATGGGTCGGGCTTCCAGCTGTTCATCGAGGATCGCGGCAATCTTGGCTATGGGGCGCTGCAGCAGGCGGTGAACCAGCTCCAGGGGGCTATTTCGCAAACGCCGGGAATGGGCTTTCCGATCAGCAGCTATCAATCCAACGTGCCGCAGCTGGATGCCGAGGTGGATCGGCTGAGGGCCAAGGCTCAGGGCGTGCCGTTGACCGAGCTGTTCGACACTCTGCAGACCTATCTTGGCTCGACCTATGTGAATGACTTCAATCGCTTTGGGCGCACTTGGCAGGTGATCGCCCAGGCGGACGCTCCCTACCGGAGCAGCGTGGAAGATATCGCCCGCCTGCGCACCCGCAACGACCAGGGAGAAATGGTGCCTATCGGCACGATGGTGAACATCACGCAAACCTTTGGGCCAGACCCGGTGCTGCGCTACAACGGCTACCCAGCAGCAGACCTAGCCGGCGAATTTGACCCCCGCGTGCTTTCTTCCGCCCAGGCGATGGACGCCATCAACGCTCTGGCGGAAGAGGTGCTGCCGCCGGGCATGGCGCTGGAGTGGACTGACCTGAGCTACCAGCAATCCACTCAAGGGAATGCGGCGCTGGTGGTCTTCCCGCTGTCGATTCTGCTGGTATTTCTGGTGTTAGCGGCCCTCTACGAGAGCTGGACGCTACCGCTGGCGGTGATTCTGATTGTGCCCATGTCGATGCTGGCGGCGTTGATTGGTGTCTGGTTTGGTGGGGGTGACAACAACATCTTCGTGCAGGTGGGGCTGGTGGTGCTGATTGGCTTGGCGTGCAAGAATGCCATCCTGATCGTGGAATTCGCCCGGGAGCTGGAACTGCAGGGCAAGGGCGTAGTGGAAGCGGCCCTGGAAGCCTGCCGACTGCGGCTGCGGCCGATCATCATGACCTCGATTGCCTTCACCGCGGCGGTGTTGCCTTCGGTAGTTGCCACCGGCGCAGGCGCCGAGGTGCGGGCGGCGCTGGGAACTGCGGTGTTTGCTGGCATGATCGGCGTCACCCTGTTTGGTTTGTTCCTTACGCCGGTGTTCTACGTGGCGCTGCGTAAACTGTCTGGCCCATTGGTCAGCCATCACAGCGCTACGTTGGACACTTCACCTCATCCTACCAGCCATGCCCAAAGTTGATGATAGAGAGGAATGCCCATTAACACGTTAAAAGGGAAGGTAAGCCCCAAAGATGCCAGCATGGCAAGGCCAATGTTGGCATCTGGAATGGCGGCGCGAATAGCAACGGGGGCGGCAATGTAAGAGGCACTGGCGGAAAGGCTGGCTAGAATAACCGCTGAGCCAGCGGGTAGCCCTAGCCAGTACGCCATTAGCAGGCCAAAGCAGGAAAGCACGATAGGTGCCGCGAGCGCGAATATAATCAGACGGCTGTGCCCCCAGCGCAGGCTGCGCAGTGTTTCTGCCGCGACCAAGCCCATCTCCAACAGGAACAGCGCCAGAATGCCATGGAAGGCTTTGGTATACAGCCCGGTGACTGACTCACCTGCATTTGGGCCGTATAGCCAGCCAATAAGCACACCGCCCACCAACAGGATTACACCGCGATTGGTCAGAGTCTCGTGCCACAGCCCGGAAGTTTTGATCGGCTCTGACGTTGTGTCAGCGGCCTTTTTACGGCTGAAGCGCCGGTAGAGCAACAGGCCCAGCATGATGGCCGGTAGTTCGAGCAGTACCAGGTAAAGCGTCACCTGCCCACCTGTTATTAGGCTATGCGCTTCGGTATACGCCAGGGCCACGGCGAACGTACCGGCGCTGACGGAGCCGTAGTGGGCTGCAAGGCTGGCGCTGTCGGCGATGGATAGCCGTACTAAATAGTGAACCACCGGAAAGATAAGCAGTGGAATGATGATCCCCAGCAGAGTGACGCCAGATAACTCGACCAACAGCGATATGCTCAAACTGCCATGCAGCGCCATGCCGCCTTTAAGGCCAATGGTCAGCATCAGCAGTAGGCTCAATATGTCATAAGCGGCTTTGGGAATACTGAGATCGGAGCGCACCACACCGGCAACCACACCTAGCACAAAAAACATCACCACAATATCCGGCACGGACAATCTCCTTGATGGGTTTTAAAGCAGTTACTTTAGCGATCCAAAGAGATTGATGAAAACAAATAAGATTTATATAGTCATAGATGATTATCTATGGATCTGGCTATGAAAGTACGACAACTCACTTTTCGCTTGCTACAGGTCTATGCCGACGTGGTTCGCACAGGCTCACTGACGGCCACGGCAAATCGGCTCCACCTGACCCAACCCACGGTGTCTCAGCAGCTAAAGCGGCTGAGAGAAATTGTCGGTGAACCGATTGTGCGCCACGAGGAAGGGCGCCTGGTGCCCACTGAGGTTGGTCAGGCGCTTTATCAACTCAGCCAGGACTTGCTTAGCCGTGCTGATGTGTTTAGTCAGTACCTGGAGGAGTACAACAGCGGAGGGCGCGGACACTTCAGTATCGGCTTGGTGAACACCGCGCAATATGTACTGCCACGGCTGTTAGGGCCGTTTGGTCAGGCTAACCCCCAGGTAGATGTCACGGTGGAGATAGGTAATCGCCAGCAGATGCTCAATCGTTTTGAGCGCCATGAGGATGATATCTACGTATTTAGCCACCCGCCCATTGATGACGATGTGTTAGCCGCGCCTTTTCTGAGCAATCCATTGGTAGTGGTGGGGCCGCAGCATTGCCGCTGGGCAGGCCTAGAAGGTCTCAGCATGGACGCACTCAAAGAGGAGCGATTTCTGCTGCGCGAACCGGGCTCTGCGACTCGGCATACCTTTGAAGCCTGGCTGTACAGTGCGGGTATTGAGCTACGCTCTACCCAGCAGATCGCCAGTAACGAGGCTATTCGGCTAGCGGTGGCGTCAAACATGGGCCTAGCGGTGCTGTCTCGCCACGTTGTTGCAGATTCGCCCAACGGCGTCCAAGAGCTGCCGTTGCCGGGCTTTCCGCTGAAAAGTCGTTGGCACTTTGTGGTCAGACGGCAACGCCGCTTACCCCCCGCCGCCATTCGTTTTTTGAGCTATGTACAAGCTTCGCTGGCACAAGCGTTTGACGAGCCCGAAGGGGAGATGGCCGTGGCTGAATTGCTCCAAGCCTTAAAGCCTGAACGCTGATGCATTGACTCACAAACAGCGTCAATTATCCCCGTTGAAAGCGACGTAGATCCTATGCGCTAAGCTAAGATATTAAGATAGAGCCTGAGAGCGCACTTAAGAGAGTACTAAAGAGAGTACTTAAGATCGCACTCGGTTCATGCAGTCGCACCTTGATATTTGTCTTGGGTAACCGCTGCAAACGGAGGTAACTATGCTGCTCAAAGGATCATGCCACTGCCAGGCAGTGACGTTCAGTGTGAAGTCAAACCACCCCTATCCTTTTAATCGCTGTTACTGTTCTGTGTGCCGCAAAACGGCTGGCGGGGGTGGGTACGCAATCAACCTCAGTGGAGAAAGCAAAACGCTCAACGTTAGCGGCGAAGAGCATATTACTGTCTACCGCGCCTTCATTAAGGGGGAGCAGAGCACGGGAGAGCGGCATTTCTGCAAGCACTGTGCATCGTCGCTGTGGGTTTATGACCCCGAATGGCCCGAGCTGGTACACCCTTTCGCTTCGGCGATTGATACGGACTTGCCGACCCCTCCCCGGAAAACGCACATGATGCTGGGAAGTCGGGCCGACTGGGTCGAGGTCAATGGGCAGTTCCAAGATAAATGCTTCGACGAATACCCCGATGAAAGCCTTGCTGAGTGGCACCAGCGCCTGAGGTTGGAGTGTTAGAGTTAAGTGACGCCGCTTGCTGCGCTTGTGTTGCAAGCTCTCTGTTCTACTCTATTAGACGAGTTCTTCAGGAACTCAACATACGGCTTGTCACGCCTGTGCAGGAGTAGGCCGAGTGCTCGTTTGATGACAAGGAGGGTAGAAAGATGGAATTTGAAAAATATAAGCCATGTATTGAAGCGTGCAATATCTGCGCGATCTACTGTGATTCTTGTGCCACTGCCTGCTTGCAAGAAGATGATGTAAAAATGATGGCTGAGTGCATCCGTTTAGATCGTCAATGTGCACAGATATGCCGCTTGGCAGCCTCCTTCATGGCCCAGGGGAGTGAATACGCCAAGGAAATCTGTCGGATATGTGCTGATATTTGTAAAGCGTGTGGAAATGAGTGTGCCAAACACGATGCTAAGCATTGTCAGGAGTGCGCCAAAGCGTGCCAACATTGCGCCAATGAGTGTGCTGCGATGGCTGCCTAAGGCCGCATAAAAGCCTCAACAATTAAACAAGTCAGCTTTCACTGCGTATGAAAGCTGGCTTTTTTGTACTTTAATCTATATCAAAGAATGCGTTAAAGAGAGTGAGCCTTCTGCAATAGGGAGATCACTTCGTCATCGCTGGTTTGGGTAAAATCTTGATAGTGAAGGCCAACGGCAATAAATGGCTCGGGAGTAGCTAAACAGATCAAATCGTCGACCTCGGTAGCCAACTCATCCAGCGTGGACTGCGGGGCGACAGGCACTGCCAAGGTAACGGAAGCGGCTCCTGCTTGGCGTAGTGCTCTGGCGGCTGCTTTAGCTGTTCCACCGGTGGCGATACCATCATCCACCAATAATATGTGACGTTCGCTAACGTTAATGGGCGCCTGGTTACCAATATAAGTCTGACGACGGCGGGTTATCTCGCTTAGTTGGCGCTGTACTTCAGCTTCCAGATAACTTTCAGAAGGCTGAAAAATCTGCAGCAAATCCGGTGTCCACAGCACTTGAGGTGGGGCGCCATCGACGACAGCGCCTAGCCCAATCTCGGGTTGCCCAGGCGCACCAATCTTACGCACGATGACCACATCAAGCGGAAGTTTAAGTGCTGCCGCTACCTCGTAAGCAACTGGTACACCCCCACGAGGTAATGCCAGCACTAGGTCATAACGCGCGTCGGATAATACATAAGCAAGCTTTCGCCCTGCTGCGCGTCGATCATCAAAAAGCTCTTGATGCTTGTGCATGTGTGGCTTCTCAACTCCAAGAGGATAAGTGCCTAGCTCTCCCTGGGGAGCGCTCGACAGTAGCAAAGTCATCGCGTGATGGGGGCACGTGCGCGGCGGAATTCAGAAGGGCCGTGGGGAACTGTTGCTGAGTGATCCATAAGAGTCTCCCCAGTACACGAAAGGCGAAAAGATAGCCTAACAATGACTATAGTCAGGAGGAAACAGCTTATCCAAACCGTTATTTCCCTGAGTCGCCAAGCGGCTTGCTAACAAGATGCAGTGGGCTAGGAGCGCTGTGTTTTTCGATACAGCCACCACACGTCAACACCAAACGAATAGAGCAATGAGATCAATGCACTAATGGCCAGCAGGCTGGCAACAAGGTGGGAGGTTAGTGGCGTTAATGCTAGCAGTAGCGCCACCGCCTGCCAGACACAAACGGCTTTACGGCGAAAGCTTGCAAACAGCGGCTTTGAAAGCCACGGGAACTGCCAACTGGCGGCGATAAACAGGTAGCGCATTGCGCCTATCAACAGCACCCAAAACCCCAGTGATTCCAGCCGCAACAAACCTGCGCACAGTAGCAAAATCAGCAGGGCATCCAACTCCATATCAAAGCGCGCCCCGAATCGGGTGTGGCTTTTGGTGCGCCTGGCTATCCAGCCGTCAACGCCATCCAGCAGTAGGGCGATCACCGCGATCGCCAGCCATTGCCAGATTGCCCCTACAAAGGCATTGGCGGCGAGCGCACCTGCCACTAATGAAACCACAACCGCACGCACCAACGTGACCCGGTTAGCCCAACCCAGTGCGCCGTGGGGCCAGAAGATGATGACCAGAGCGGAAATAAACGTGTAGAAGGCAAAGGCCACCCACCAATTGGCCGGAGTAGCCATTAAAAGTGGTAAGCCTTTGCCTACAGCAATTAGCAGCAAGCTGCCCAGCAGTAGTTCTGCAGCGCCATAGAGACGCTTAGGCAGGGTGTAAGAAGAAGCGTTGGAAAAAAGCGGCATGGTGGCTCACGAAGCGGCGTCGCTATCCGCAGTTGAAATAAATGATGCAACTATTTTTATATGTACCATTCTTGTAGAAGAAGGTAGTGTTGTCCATAAGATCAAGAAATAGACGGGTTAGTTTCAATTGTTCCAAATGGTTAATCGAATATATTCTTTTCACCCGCTACGCTGAAGATGGTGAACCATTGAAAACTGTTCTGCCTAAGGCCATGCAATGCATGGCCACACATTATACTCGGGGGCTGAGACACACGGCGTGTCTCTTACCCCTAACTTGCAGCGCAATGGTGCCACGCCACATTCAACGGAATGAAAGAGAGCCCGAATCAAGTGGGCTCGTAACGAAAAGGAACGCTCATGTCGGCGCTTGACGATGTTGGCAAAGCTCCCAATGCCGCTAAAAAAACCTGGGCCACCGCCTTTTGGGTGACCAACCCAGCACAAGGCGAGATGAGGCGTGAACAACTAAGTCCTCCCGCCCAGGATGAGGTGCGTATACGTACCTTATACAGTGGTATCAGCCGCGGCACCGAATCGTTGGTGTTCAATGGTCGTGTGCCTGAAAGCGAATTCTCGCGCATGCGGGCTCCCTTCCAGTCGGGTGAGTTTCCTGCCCCGGTCAAATATGGCTACTGCAGCGTTGGCCGCGTTGAGCAGGGGCCAAGCGTTCTCCTGGATAAAACCGTTTTTTGCCTGTTTCCCCACCAGGATCACTACATTGTGCCTGCTTCGGCAGTGCTGGAAGTACCCACCAATGTGCCTGCTAAACGTGCCGTCTTGGCGGCCAATATGGAAACCGCCATCAATGGCGTGTGGGACGCCGAGCCGATGCTGGGTGAGCGAATCACTATTATGGGCGCCGGTGTCGTCGGTGCGCTGGTAGCGTACCTGTGCGCTCAGGTGCCTGGTGTTACCGTTCAGTTAGTCGATATTAACCCTGAGCGTCGCCAGCTTGCCGAGCAGTTGGGCGCCACCTTCTGCACTCCCGAACAAGCTCTCCATAATCAAGATTGCGTGATTCACGCCAGCGGCCAGTCCGCCGGCTTGCGCCAAGCACTGGCGTTAGCGGGCAGCGAAGGGCGCATTATCGAAATGAGCTGGTTTGGCCAGGGGGATATTGCGATTCCATTGGGCGGAGCTTTTCACTCCCAGCGGCTAACGCTCAAGGCCAGCCAAGTAGGTCAACTGCCGCCCAAGTTACGCCCACGCTGGGACTACCAGCGCCGCCTTCAATTAGCACTGAGCCTGCTGGTAGACGAGCGGTTGGATGCGCTAATCAGCGGTGAAAGCGACTTTGCACAACTGCCCACGCTTGCTTCTCAGTTGTTTGGCCGTGGTAGCGTTGAGCTCTGTCACCGCCTGCGCTACCCCTCATAACCTATTTACTTATGGAGCCTCTGATTAACGTAATAAAAATCAACGAAAAAGCGGAGTTTACGGGTTGTAAATGAGCATTTTGAGGCGATTTTTAACGCCGTATGGTCGAGCGCAATAGTTAATCAGAGGTTTCTTATCATTTGGAGTCTCTATGTTCCGTTTATGTGTCCGTGACCACTTTATGATCGCCCACAGTTTCAATGGTGAGATCTTTGGCCCTGCCCAGCGTACCCACGGCGCTACCTATGTTGTCGATGTGGTTTTTCAGCGCCCCGAGCTGGATGAGGACGGCCTGGTGATCGATATCGGCCTTGCCAGCGAAACGGTAAAATCAGTACTGGCGGGTTACAACTTCTGTAATTTGGATGAAGTGCCCGAGTTCGCGGGTAAAAATACCACCACCGAGTTTATGGCCAAGGTGATCTTTGACCAGCTCGCCAAGGCGATTGGTGAGGGCAAAATGGGCATCACCGCCAAAGGGATTACCCATATGGAGATCAAGCTACATGAATCCCATGTAGCCTGGGCAAGCTATGAAGGCGCTCTATGAGTAAGCGGTTTAACCTTATCGTTGCCGGTGACCCTGCTCAGCGTACCGGCGGCTATATTTACGACGCCCAAATTGTCTCGGCCCTGCGTGACCAGGGATGGGAAATTGACGTCGTCGGCTTGGCTGGCACGTTTCCTGATGCGGATGCCGAGGCAGCAGAAGCGCTCACTCAGGCCCTAGCGTCGCTTCCCGATCAGGCGGCGGTGGTGATTGATGGCCTGGCCATGGGAGCGCTGCCGGAGGTGGTTGCCCAACATGCCCAGCGGCTGGAAATCACAGCGTTGCTGCACCACCCCTTAGGCGATGAGTTGGGCCTTGATGAGGCTGATCAGCAGCGCTTTCATCGCAGCGAGTTAAACGCGCTTGCCCACGTGGCGCGGATTATCGTCACCAGTCACTTTACCGCCCGGCGCTTACCTGAGCTGGCGGCTCACTATGAAATGCCACTCAATCCCAGTGTCACTGTGGTTGAACCGGGCGTTGCCCAGGCGCCGATCAGCCCCGCAGCAGAACCGGGTGAGCTACTACGTTTGCTATGTGTGGCAACGTTAACGCCGCGCAAAGGGCAGGATATTCTGGTAAAGGCATTGGCGGGCGTTAGCGGCGATCACTGGCAATGCGACTGCTACGGTGGCGCCCGGGATGCCACTTTTACCCAGCGTGTACAGCAACTGATTGATCAGAACGGCTTGCAAGACAGCGTACGGCTTCACGGCGAGTGCGATGGCGCTACGCTGGAAGCGGCCTATCGCAGCGCCCATGCGCTGGTACTGCCCTCTTGGTATGAAGGCTACGGCATGGTGGTCACCGAAGCCCTGGCCCACGGCCTGCCAGTGATTACCACTACCGGTGGTGCGCTTCGCGATACCTTGCCTGCAGGCGCTGGTTTGAGCGTTGAACCGGGTGACGTCGACGCGCTTCAAGATGCCCTCAGCCGTTTTTGCCATGACGACAAACTACGCCACCAACTGCGCCAGGGAGCGGCCCAGGCCCGGGATGCGTTAAGCGACTGGCAAGAAGCGGGGGCCAAGTTTACCGCGGCGTTAACTGCGCCCGCCGATTCTCCAAATTTGCGCCCAGGCAGCCAGTTTGCGTCCGACTGGCTGACGCTGCGGGAGGCGGCTGATGTCGATTCCCGTAGCCAGCCTTTGGCTGAGCTTGCCGCGGAGTGGCTGAGCGCGCGTACTCCGGCGCCGCTGATAGCGGATCTTGGCTGTGGTCGGGGCAGTAATATGCGCTTTCTGGCGCCGCGCCTGAATGGCCACCAGCGCTGGAAGCTGATCGATCACGACGCCATTTTGTTAGCCCAGGCGTGCCAGTGTGCTGCCAGATTAAGCAATAGCCAAGGGCAGCCCGTGGCCATTGAGACGCACTGCATATCGCTGGAAGCGCTTGCCGAGGTGCCACTTGACGACACGCACCTCGTCACCGCATCGGCGCTGCTAGATCTGGTCTCCCAACAATGGATCGATGCCTTGGTGACCCGTGTTGCCGGGCAGCAGCAGGCGCTGCTGATAGCGCTAAGCGTGACCGGTGAGTGGCACTTTATTGGCCCTCAAGGCGCGCCGGTGCTGGATGACGAAGACCGCTGGCTGCAGGCGATGTTTATGGCTCACCAGCAGCGCGATAAAGGTTTAGGTGATGCACTAGGCGGGCAGGCGCACGGGGCATTAGTTGCCGCGTTAGAGAGGGCTGATTATCGCATTGAGCAAGCTGAAACACCGTGGCAGCTCGCTGCTGGCAGTCAAGAACAGCAGCCGTTAATGATGGCGCTACTCGAAGGCTGGGCCGAAGCTGCCACCGAGCAAGCCCCGGAAGCGGCGGCGCGTATTGCCACCTGGTTACAGCAGCGCCAGCAGGCGGTGGCCAATGGCGAACTGGGTATTTGGGTGGGGCACCGCGACCTGTTTGCTACGCCTCTGTTTGCCAATCCCAGGGAAGAGGCCTAATCCTATGGGGCCTGATCAAGGTATGTTCACTCGACTGGGTGCTTGTTCTAAAAAGCTGGCGCGGAGAAGCCCATGGCTACGCCGCGTGGTGGTCAGCCTAGCGTTGCTGGGTGCGGTGGCGATGTGGGTGGAGCCCCAGGCGATTGTGGCGGAGGTGCAACGTTTCTCCGCGGAGTGGGTCGTGCTGGCGTTAGCCATCAGCACGCTACAGATCATGCTTTGCGCCTGGCGCTGGCAGTTTACCGCGGGTCTTATTGATGTACCGCTGCGGTTTGCTTACGCGCTACGGGAGTACTACCTGGCCCTACTGGTCAATCAGCTGTTGCCCGGCGGTGTATTAGGCGACGCCGGGCGGGCGCACCGCCATGCCACTCAAGCGCAGTCTAGGGGACGCGCCTGGCGAGCGGTGATTATTGAGCGCGCCTCGGGGCAGGTCGCCGTGGTGATGCTAACGCTAACTGCGCTGCTTTTCTCACCGCTCTGGCATGCCGCGCTGGGTGGGGCAGTCATCACTGCGGTGGGTTTAAGCGCATTAGCTGCTCTTGCGGCGATCATCGTCAGCGGCCTACTGTTGCGCCAACGTTTTAGCCCTTGGTTAGCAGGGCTGCCCAGTTGGTGCCAAGCCCTGGCTCGCGATGTAAGGCGTGGCTTGCTGCGGCGCGGTGTGTGGCCCCAGCAACTGCTGTCTTCGTTGGCGATTGTGCTGAGCTATGGCCTGGTAATGGTCTGTGCGGCTCGGGCGATTGGCGTTGAGCTACCGTCGCTGCAAGTGCTGGCGCTGACGCCGGTACTGCTACTGGCCATGCTGATTCCGTTTTCGGTAGCCGGTTGGGGGCTGCGTGAAGGCGCCGCTGCCGGGGTCTGGGCGCTGGTCGGCCTGCCACCCGCCCAAGGCGTGGCGGTGTCATTGGCCTACGGTGTGCTGGTGTTGCTGGCGAGTCTACCGGGGATCTGGGTGGCGCTGAGTCGTCGTGAAAAAGCGCAGCCTTCAGGTGGTGGTATCCCGCAGTCGCAGGTCGAACAGCGTGTCGTCACCGCAGCGGAAAGTCCGCATGGGCGGGCGCAGCGCACTCTCAAGGGTCTCAATAGGCGTCATTTGCAGCCCTGGCCTACCGGAGCCGATCAGCAGCGGGGCGACCAACAGATGCAGTCGATCAACGGTTCCCGCTTCGATAAACTGAGACACCGTAATGCCGCCGCCTTCTATCAACACCCGCGGCAGGCCCTTCTTGGCCAGCAGGGTGACAACACCATGGGGAGCGAACTGACCGCTGGCGTTCAGGGGCAGTACGCAACGTTCAACGTGGGCCAGGCTCGTCGTTGCCTGCAGCTCAGACCTTACGTCAGACCCCACGATATGCAGCGTCGGGGCGCTATCGGTGTTCAGCAGTGCCAAGTCGCTGGGAATGCGGCCGCGTGGATCCAGCACCACCCGCGTCGGGTTAGTGCCGCTAACATGGCGCACGGTCAGCTGCGGGTTATCGGCGCTGGCGGTACCCGCGCCGACCACCACTGCGTCGACCAAAGCGCGCAGACGATGCAGGTGAACCAAACTTTCATGGCCGTTGATGTAGTGGGAGTGGCCGCTTTCCGTGGCAATGCGGCCATCCATACTCTGTCCCAGCTGCGCCACCACCCACGCCGGTCGACTGGCCAGCGGGGTCAGGCAATCGAGCAGCTCTCGCGCCTCAGCGGTGATCGCTTTAGCCGTTTGCCACTCGCCGGTTGGCGCCAAGGTGATCGCCACATCGCAAGAGCGCCGATGACGCAACGCCAACAGCCATTCCCAAGCATCGGACAGCGCAATAATGTTGACATGGGATTCGGGCATGACGCCTCCGTGCTAGAAAATCCGCTTCATCATGCGGGCTCTCGTCAGTTGAGAGCAAGTTGTTTAGAGCAAGCATGCGCCATCCCCCTCGTAAGGAAGCCAGGAGGCCTACATGTACCAGATTGAACGCGCTATTTTCGACATCCGCCGTGGATTGCCAGTGGTGGTGAATGCCAGTGGGCAGCGTTTGCTCGTGCAGGCGCTGGAAGGCAGTGAATCGGTCGAAGCGCTGGCTTTGCTAGCAGGCGAGCGGCCTTCGCTGGTGCTTACTCGTCACCGCCTGACGGCGATGGGCATGAACTTGTCCGCCGAGGCCGCCAGCCTACCGCTGGTAGCTCACATTAGCACCAATGAGCTGAATGGCTTGGCCACGGCGGAAACGCTTTCACAACCTGCGGGTGGGTTACTGAGCGGGTTAAAGCCCGCCGGAATAGCCGAACTAGGCGCCGTGACGCTGATGCGCAGAGCCCTGCTGATTCCCGCAGCGCTCTGCGCTTTTGTTAGCCAAGAGGCTACAGCGACCATTGAGCAACAGTTGGCAGAAGGACGCCTGCTGCAAGTCAGCGCTGAAGACGCTACACAATGCCTTGCCGGGGCGCCGGGCATGCTCAAGCGGGTGAGCGAAGCGAATATCCCCCTCGAGGATGCTGCCGACAGCCGCTTTGTGCTTTTCCGTGAGCCGGACGGCCTGCGTGAGCACGTTGCTGTGGTGATCGGTAAACCGGAGCGCTGGGAAGGCGCGGTGCCGCTACGCCTGCACTCGGCGTGTTTAACCGGTGACCTGTTCGGCAGTCTGCGTTGCGATTGCGGCGAGCAGCTACGCAACGCCGTGGCGGATATTCAAGCCATGGGTGGCGGTGTGCTGCTCTATTTGGCTCAAGAGGGCCGGGGCATTGGCTTAGCCAATAAACTACGCGCCTACACCTTACAGGATGGTGGCCTGGATACTGTGGATGCGGATCAAGTGCTCGGTTTTGGTGACGATGAGCGCCAGTATGCGGTGGCGGTGGATATGCTCAATGCGCTCAACATCGACCAGGTGCAGCTGCTGACCAACAACCCCTTGAAGATGGAAGCGTTGCGCCAGGGTGGTATTGAAGTGGTATCACGCCAGGCGCTGTACGGCAGCGTTACCGACCACAACCAGCGCTATCTAAATGCCAAGGCGACCCGAGGTGGGCACTTTTTGGAAGATGTGCTCAGTGGCCAGCGTTAAACGCAAAACGGTCGCGGGCTAAAGCTGTCTCCCACTTGTGCAGCGAGTTTGGTTGGTTAGCGGTGGTAGGTGGGCGGTTTCCGTCACTACGGCCGCTAGTTGGCGGGCATAGTGCTGAACCAGCCGTTCGCCTAGTTCAGCGCTGGCTTGGCTGGCATCGCCCGCGACACCTTGGGTGCTTAAGTCTTCCGCCAGCCAGGCAAAAGCCGCAGCACCTTCTGCGCTCACTAATGCATCGCCTTGGGGCGCTGCAGGCGGGGTGGCCTGATAGCCGTCCAACTGCACCAGCGTTGGCGCTAAATAGAGCATCATAGCGGTTTCGAGCAGTCCGCCGTGTAAGCCGTAGCGCAACTCTTCCGCATTAATGGCACCCTCTAACGGTGGTAGTCGGGTATAGGTCGCTTTTACCACGCGCATGCTATGCCGCCGCCGTAGGGTTAAGCCTGCCAAATCCATCACCGCCTTATTGCCACCATGGCTGTTAAGCAGCACCAGTCGGCGTATGCCGGCGCGAGCCAGGCTATCCCCATAAGCCTCTAATGTGGCAATGGCCAGCGGTGCTGGCAGGCTAAGCGTGCCGGGGAAACTGGCGTGCTCATCGCTTGCTCCGACGGCAATGGCGGGCAGGCAGATGACATTAAGGTTCGGATCAAGCGCCTCCAGCATCGCGGCTTGCAGGCCCTCGCCAATGGTCAAGTCGGTGGCCAAGGGGAGGTGAGTGCCGTGTTGTTCAATGGCGCCGAGTACCAGCACCGCTACCGGGTCGCATTGGGCGAACTCGGCTAACTGCGGAGCGGTTAGGGTTTGCCAGTGGTGAATCATAAAATGAGAAGCCTTTAGGTATTAAGCATCATTCAGAAGTAATCGATGATCCGAGCGGCAGGCGTACAGGTCACCGGAAGGCAATCCTTCGGCCCCTGCGCTTAGCCACTCGCTAACCGCTTGTGGCGTTTGCCACTCGGCCCAGCGAAAGTGGCGCTGCTCACCAGCTACCACGTTGTAGCGGTACTCGCCAAGGCGGCTTAAGTGGTTCACGCAGGCGTCGTTTATTTCCAGGGCACCTGCCACAAACTCCACCGACAGCGCGGCCACCGGGCAATTTAGCCCCGCCAAAACCTCCGCCTCAAAGCCTTCAACGTCGATTTTTATAAAGCTGGGTTCGCCATACTCGTCAATTAACGCATCCAGCGTGGTCACTGGCACCCGTAAACGCTGCTCCCACCGTACCTGACTAAAGCCTGCGTTGCGTTCGCCGATCTGCTCCCGCCACTCGGTGGCCAGGGTGGAAAGGGTCGGGTTGCTGGGGCTGATCGCGATCTCGGCAAAGCCCACCGTAGGGCCCGCCGCCATCGGCAGCAGGGTAATGGTCGGCGGTTTTACCAGGCGTTTAAACCATTTGGCGAGGTCGGGCTGGGGCTCCAGCGCCACCACCTTGGCGCCGAGCGCATGAAAAGCTGCGCTACGGTCGCCTAGATGCGCGCCAATATCAAAGGCAACGGTGCCGGGTTGTATGAAAGGCTGATAGAGGCGCTGCAGGCCACGCTGACGCCCAGGCCGCCAATAAATAAACAGCGAGCGGGCTAGCCCACCCGCGCTGCGCAGTCGTCGTAGCGCCATGCGCCGCATTAGTTGGGCTCTCTGAATGGACGTGCCTTGATCCACACAGGCGCTGGCGAGATAAGGTTGGCTTGATAAGTGCTATTCGTCATCGGGATACCACACGTAATTCCAGGTTTCGCTAACTGGTTCGCCGTTTAAGGTGAGCCTTAGGCGAACATCGCTGGGTTGATCGCTGGCGGGTAGCCGGAAGCTGGCTCGCCAGCCATTGTTGGGCAGCGCGGTGACCTGGGGGAGCAGTACCTCGCCGTGTTGGGCGCTAATATCTAACTCGACGGGCTGGTCAGCGGTGAGCTCCTCTAAGGCACCTCCCTGAAAGTCGACAATAAACTGGCGCTGGCCTTGTGAGGTAGAGTCCGCTTGCCCCGGCACCGCCGCATTGCCATGACGAGTGCGAATGGCGCGGCCAAGATTGTGCGCATCAGGCTGAGTGTTCAGCGTGTGAGTGAGATAGTGCAGGCGGCGCGATTCGCCGGCATCCAGGGTGTCGTCCGCCACCCAGTAGGCGACTATATTGTCGTGAGTCTCATCGGGGGTAGGGATTTCGACAAGTTCCACGTGGCCCGGCCCCCAATCATCCAGCGGGACAACCCATTGGCTGGGGCGACGGTGATACTGGGCTTCGGTATCCAAATAGCGGTTAAAATCCCGTTCCCGTTGCATTAATCCAAAGCCTTGAGGGGAGTCGTCTACAAAGGCGGATGTATGCAGGTGAGATGGGTTACTCAGCGGGCGCCAGATCCACTCACCGCTACCGGCATGTATCAGTAGGCCGTCGGAGTCGTGCACCTGTGGACGAAAATCGTCCGGCCGCTCGCGGCTTGCCTCACCATAAGTGAACATACTGGTGAGCGGTGCAACGCCCAGCTTGGTAATATCTTGCCGGGCAAACAGCTCCGCTTCGACCTCGACCTGAGTATTCTCACCGGGTTGGATAACAAAGCGATAGGCGCCGCTGACCGAGGGGCTATCCATTAACGCCAGCAGTTCAATCTGTTCGGCATCAGCCTCGGGTTTATAGAGCCAAAACTCGCGAAATGCCGGAAACTCTTCGCCATCTGGTGAGGCGGTATCGATCGCCAGCCCGCGGGTAGAGAGTCCGTAAGCCTGGTCACGCCCCACAATGCGGAAGTAGCTGGCACCGAGAAATACACCAAATTCGTCGGCGTAGTCATCGCTGTTAAGAGGGTAGTGGAGGCGAAACCCCGCATGGCCGCTGCCGGCTAAGTCTTGCTCTTTCAGTGCGGCGGCATTGCCATCGTAGGTGTAGTCCTCTGCTGAAAAGGGCAGGGGCGTTACCGTGTCGTTTTCGATAACGTTCAAGGCAATCGGGGTTTGAAACAGAAAGCCGCTATGAAATAACTGTAGGTTAAAAGGGCTCTCGTCTTTCCAGTAGGCGTGTTCGGGATCAAAGCGAATTTGCCGGTAGGTATCGTAATCAAGCTCACGCAATACCTCTGGTAAGGTCTCTTCCGGGGCTTGGTAGGTTTCTTGAGCAAGCTGTTTGGCGCGTTCAATAACCTGCCTGAAGTGCGCATCGTCTGCGGCCAACGCTGGCAAGGTCAGCGCGCAGCCAATTAACACTATCCATTTGCCAGGCCGCCACTTGGCAACCGGCTTCCTACCAACTTGATTACAACGCATGGGCGAAATCCTTTCCGGTGAGGGCCTGCAAAGCGCATGGCCTAAAGCCAAGCAAAGCGTGAAATTTTTACACAACAACTATACGATAAAATATTACAGTACATGATTATTGCGCTTTTCAGCAGCCTTATTCCTTGCTCTCTTATCTTGCGATTGGGTACAGCTACTCAACGAGACCAAGCGCTGACAGACTGTACCTTTGACACTGTAAGCTAAAGTAGGCACCTATGGGGATGCGATGAGTCGATTATTACTAATGCTTCTAACGCTGAATTTCTTACTCATCGCGCCGCTCTGGTGGCGTTTTGGCGAGATCAGCTCATATTTGCTCGCTTGGGAGGCGCTTATCATTGCGCCGCTCATGTTGCTGCTTCCCGTCGGTCAAGCGCGCCGCATAGTGTCCATCGGACTCGTTAGTTGGGTGATGTTGGCAACCGCCGCGAATCTAGGCGCAGCCGCCACCCAAATGGCCTTTGCCCGGCCACTTAATCTTTATCTTGATATACCTTTGCTGCGCTCAATTTATCACCTGCTAGTAGGTAATGTAGGTCAACTGTTGGCAGTTTGCGCAATGCTGCTGGGGGTTGCCCTGCTGATAGCCATCACTCTGGTTTTGGCACGCCTGATGATGCCACCCGTTGCCTACTCTGTTAAGCGCCTGCCTGGCGTGGTCGCGTTAACGCTGCTGGTCACTGCCACTACCGGCGCGGCGCTTGAACTCAATGGAGTACGGCTGATAGAAAGCGCGCGCTTGCCAGCGGTGGACACCACGCGTTTTCAGTGGCAGCAAATTACCGATACCCACGCCGCCCGCCTCGCCTTTACTGCACAGCTGGAGGCCGCACCCATGGAGGCGCGACCACTGCCGGGATTGGCGGGGCGCAATGTACTGCTCACCTTTATTGAGTCCTACGGTATCTCGGCGCTGGAAAACCCACGTTACTCCGACGTTCTACTGCCTACTCTAGCCGAGATGCAACAGCGCCTGGGGGAGCATAACCTTCACGTGGTCTCTGGCATGTTGGCCTCACCCATTCGTGGTGGGCAGTCATGGCTAGCCCACGCGACAGCCCTCAGCGGCCGCTGGATCGACAACCAGCTGTGGTATCAGCTGATGTTGGACAGCGGCCACTCCACTTTGATCGATGATTTTCGTGCCACTGGTCAGCGAACCCTCAGTGTGATGCCCGCCATTACCCTGGCGTGGCCGGAAGGGGAGGCCTACGGTTTCGATGAAATTGCCGCAGCGAAAGATATCGCTTACGCCGGGCCTACTCTCAACTGGGTAACCATGCCGGATCAATTCACTCTCGATTACACCCAGCGCTACTTGCTAGGTGAGACACCGGTGTTTGCCCAATTGGCACTGATCTCCAGCCATGCCCCATGGACGCCGATTCTGCCGGTACTGGACAATTGGTCATCCATTGGCGATGGGCGTATTTTTGCCCCCTGGGAGGATGCCGGTGACCCACCAGAAGTGCTGTGGCAGGACATTGAGCGCATTCGTGACCACTACGCCTGGTCGGTAGACTACGCTGTGAAAGTCACCGGCCGCTGGGCTGAACGTGTAGTGGATGATAATACCTTGATGATAGTGCTGGGGGATCATCAAGCCGCGCCGTTGATTACCGGTGACGATGCCAGCGCGGCAGTACCGGTGCATATTATTAGTGGCGACCCTGAATTATTGGCGCCCTTTATAAAGCGTGGCTTTGTTCCTGGCACGTTGCCTACACTCAAAGAGTCGCGCGACGTACCTAGAATGAGCCAATTACGCCACTGGCTACAGGCCGATTTTGGAGAGTTAGCGGTGGATGTAGCCACTGATGTGACAACAGGAATGACTGCTGGGGTAAGTGTTGCCTCTGATGTACGGCCAGTCACCGTTTCAAACACAATGACAAGGACGCAGGAATGATTCAGCCAGTGATTTTAAGCGGAGGCAGCGGCACGCGGCTCTGGCCGCTTTCCCGAGAGCAGATGCCGAAACAGTTTTTGCGCTTAACCTCCTCCCAGAGTCTGCTCCAGCAAACCCTAAGCCGCTTAGCCGGGCTAACCGACACAGCACCAATGCTGATGGGCCATCATAGTCACCGCTTTTTAATGGCCGAACAGCTGCGCGAAATGGATCAAGCCGCTACCCTGGTGCTTGAACCTGAAGGCCGCAATACCGCTCCGGCAATTGCTTGTGCGGCGCTATTGGCGCGCCAGTCTGGCGATGACCCGCTACTGCTAGTGCTCCCGGCTGATCATGTGATTGGTGATGTCCAGGCGTTTCAATATAGCGTTTCACTGGCTGTGTCGTTAGCAGAAGCGGGTTATCTCGTAACTTTTGGCGTTGTGCCCACACAGGCTGAAACGGGTTACGGCTATATAGCTTGCGGGGAGCCGCTGGAAGGCGGCCATCATCTGGCGGCCTTTATTGAAAAACCCGATGCCAAGCGGGCGACAGCGTTAGTCGACAGCGGCGATTACCTATGGAACAGCGGCATGTTTCTACTTCGCGCTTCAAGTTACTTAGGTCAACTAAAACGGCTCCAGCCAAATATGCTGGAAGCCTGCGAAGAGGCGGTTAGCAGTGCGCATCATGACTTGGATTTTCTACGTTTGGGTGAAGCGGCGTTTCATCGCTGTCCTGCAGACTCCATCGATTACGCGGTGATGGAGCACTGCGATCGTGCTGCGGTAGTGCCATTGGCTGCCGCTTGGAGCGATATCGGCAGTTTCGATGCGCTGTGGTCAACCGTTACGCCTGACGCGGCGGGTAATGCTACCAAAGGCGATACGTGGTTGACCGACACGCAGGATTCGTTGGTGTTTGGCGAGCACCGCTTGGTGGCCACACTGGGCGTGAATAATCTGATTGTCGTGGAGACATCGGATAGCGTACTAGTGGCCCACCGTGATCAGGCGCAGCAGGTAAAGCAGCTAGTCACATCGCTTACCCAAGCGGGGCGTAGCGAACCCTGCACGGCAGCCCAGATCCAGCGTCCCTGGGGCAGCTTTCAGGCCATGGACAGAGGCGAGCGTTATCAGGTCAAACGCATTACCGTTAAGCCTGGTGGGCGTTTATCGCTGCAGCGCCACCATCACCGGGCTGAACACTGGATCGTGGTGAGGGGAACAGCGCAGGTAACGCTAGAAGAGAGTCGCTTTTTGGTAACTGAAAACCAGTCCACCTATATACCTATTGGGGCACTGCACCGGCTGGAAAATACCGGCAAAATACCCCTTGAACTGATTGAAGTGCAGTCGGGGAGTTATTTGGGCGAGGACGATATTGAGCGTTTAGATGATGTTTACGCCCGTGGCAGCAGTGAATGACGTCTAACTCACCAAAGCCAGCTATTAGGGCGTGCCGGTGTTAGCCCTTTGCGAACATCGACCCAGCCGAGTACGCAGCGCACGCCTAGCCATACCGCTAGCAGCGGCCAGAGCAGGGTGCCGACTACCACAATGCTTAGCAAAAAGGCGATGCAGGCATAGAGCGTGCCGATCCAGAAGGTGCGGATCAGATACCGGTAGTGCTGCTGCAGCCAGGGCGCCGCTTCTTTACGATAAACATAGGCGATGATTACGCCAATCAGCAGGGTGATATTGGCAGTGACAATACCCGCTAAGTAAAGCGCGTAGATAATCTGCGGAGCGCGTATCTCATCGCGGGGTATAGGGGGGTGTGCCATCAGTTCTCTCTTTTTCAGCCTAATAAAGACGATAGTCGCGGAAGTTGGCTAGATTTTGCTGCTCCTGCACTACTTTACGGTAGCGCTTGTACTCCCATTGATACTGTGCAGGCTCCAAGGCAATCGCACTCTCGACGCTGGCATTGACGCCTGTGGCAGACTGCACATCATCGTCGCTATAGACCCGCTCGTCGGCATCCAGAAAATGGATCTCAAACCCTTTACCAGGAATACGTAGCGCGACGCCGGTGACTACCCGTGCCTGGGTGCGGGCGACCAATTTCGGCAGCAGGGTGGCGGTGTAAGCCTCGCGACCAAAGAAGGGTGCAAAAACGCCGCTGCCCCAGTCGGGCTCCTGGTCAGGTAGTATGCCAATCGCTTCGCTGCGTTTAAGCGCTTTAAGTAATGCCGCAACGCCGCGGGGGTTGGTGGGAACCAAACTTGCCCCCATACGCTCGCGGCCATGACGAATGACGGGATCGAGGGCGGTGATTTTGGGTGGCTCGTACATGGCGGTGAAAGGGAAATGGCTCGAGAGCCAAAAGTTAAGCACCTCCCAGTTGCCGAAGTGCGGGGCAAGCACAATCACGCCGCGGCCTTCGGTGCGGGCGTTATCGAGCTTGTCGCGACCGTGCACCGCTAAAATGCTGGTCTCTACCTTGTTTGGTTCCGCCATCCAGGCGTGGCCCAGCTCCAACATCGTAGCCGTTGAGTGGCGTAAACTGTGCTGACCAAGGGTTTTACGTTCAGCAATGGAGAGGTCTGGGTAAACGATCGCTAAGTTGCGATCGGTTACCCAACGCTCACGCTTATTAAAGCGGTAAACCAGGGGGCCGAGCGCCGAAGAAATACGCCACAGGCGCGCAAGCGGCCAGCGTGACAGTTGACGCCACAGCCAACTGATCGCACTGGCTTTGGAAAAACGCCTAGCGTTATTAGCCCCCTGTGGTGTCATCGTTAAATCAACCAAGTATCTACATTGGAAGGTGCGCGCTTCTCTTGCAGCCCTTTGAAACCTTTAACACAGCGAATAATGAACCACACGGCTAGCGCCAGCAAAAGTGGGAAACCGATCACTGCAAAGAGCAATATCGAGAAAATAATGCCGTACACCAATCCTATCCAGAAGGTGCGGATCTGGTAGCGGTAGTGCTCGTCCAGCCACGTAGGGCCTTTGCCCTTATAGACATAGGCAATGACCACACCAATAATCGACGTAAAACCAAGGATAAAACTGGCCAGATAGAGCGCATAAATAACCATTGCCATGGTTGTGTCGGGCTGGGAGCTCTGCTCTTCGCTTACGACTTGGCCGTCGAGTGGGGATTCACTTTCGTTATCAAGCATAACGTTTCCTTTCATTCAATTGTATAGATGCTGAAGTGGGTGATGGTGCTTGGCACATCAGTGCGCGCTATTTAAGCGCGATATATAATACCTTGATTCATTAGACTTAGCATTAACGCGAAGAGGGGCGGCAAATCTCTAGCAGGTTACCGTCCGGGTCACGCAGATAAATCGACTCAATCGGGCCTGTGGCGCCTTGGCGGGCGACGGGGCCTAGCTCTACGTCTATCGCCAGCGCATCTAAATGCTGCTTGAACTCATCCAGCGGCAGCTGGCAGCGCAGGCATAAGTCCAGGCTGCCAGGGGTGGGTGTGGCTGAAATGGGGGCAATATCGGTGTCGGTTTGATGTAGGCGAAGTGCCGTATCACCGAGCATTAAATCGACCCGTTGGGCATCGCGATAGCGCACGTCTAGGCCCAAAACACGTGAGTAAAAATCGACTGCGCGACCCATATCGGTCACGGTTACAACAAGATGATCCAGACCTGATAGCATGCCACCTTCCTTAATACGTAACGATAAGCCAGAGAATACGATGATGCGCTGCTGTCCGCTCTGTGTGGAGCCCACTACTGCGCCCTACCACCGGGATCGGCGTCGTGACTACTACCAGTGTGCCACGTGCAAGCTGGTATTTGTCCCCCCCGAGCAGCATTTAAGCGCCGCTGCAGAAAAGGCCGAATACGATAAACATCAAAACTCGCCGCATGATACGGGATACCGGCGCTTTTTAGGGCGTTTATTTACCCCGCTGTTAGCTAAGCTCGAACCCAACGCCCGCGGTCTTGATTTTGGTTCAGGGCCAGGGCCGACGCTGTCGGTTATGTTCGCAGAGCAGGGGCACTCGATGGCTATTTACGACCTTTTTTACGCCCCCGATGCCTCAGTTTTGACACAAATATATGATTTTATCACCGCCACAGAAGTTGTTGAGCACTTGGCGCAGCCCGGCAAGGTGCTTACGCAGTTGGCGGCTCAGCTCTCGCCAGGTGGCTATCTGGGCTTAATGACCAAGCGCGTCACTTCGCCGGAGGCTTTTGCCCGCTGGCACTATATTAGCGACCCCACCCATATCAGCTTTTTTAGTGAGGAGACCTTCCGTTGGTGGGCACAAAAGAATAGTTTAGTAGTGGAATTTCCTGGGCCAGACACGGTTATTCTACACAAAACGCTAACGTGAATAATTATAACGTTAGAAAAGCATTGACTTTGCCCCCTTTGGGGTAATAATTGCGCGCCGCTATCCCGGCCTGACTCGATGTGCCAGGTGAGATGACGGTTCCTGTGAACACGCTTAGTAGCGTTTTTACGCCTGTTTTCAGTCCTTTGTTTCACCACTTTTAGGCAAGACGAGGTTTTCATGTCGCGGCAACTGCTAGCCATGGCGCTGGCGCCCCTGTTAGGGCTCTTCATCCTCGGGATTGGCAACGGTTTTCTTGCCACCTTAATTACCGTGCGCTTGGATGCTGCCGGTGAGTCGGCCACGGTCATCGGTATTGTCTCGTCGGCTTACTTTATCGGTTTAGCGTTGGGCGCAATGGTGAATGACCGCCTGTTGCTGCGCATTGGCCATATTCGCGCTTACGGCAGTTTTGCCTCATTAGTGGCCGTCACGGTGCTGCTGCAAGGCTTGTTCTTCGACCCCTGGGCCTGGTTTGTACTGCGCCTTATCGGCGGCTGGGCCACGGTTGGGGTTTATCTGGTTATCGAAAGCTGGCTGCTCACGTCAGGCGACCAGAAGGTTCGCGGCCGCCTGCTGGCGCTTTATATGATTTCACTTTACGCCGCCGGTGTATTGGGCCAACTGCTGCTGGGTGTTACCAACGCCATGGGCGTCACTGCGCCCTTTATGGTGATTGGGCTACTGGCCTCGCTCTCTGTGCTACCTATGGCGATGATTCCTCGCGTGTCACCGATTATGGAGCACGCCGAACCGCTTCCCCCGCACCGTTTGATCACCCTGACGCCTACCGGTGTGATGGGTAGTTTAGGCTCTGGGATGGTGGTAGCTGCAGCGTACACACTGCTCCCGCTCTATTTACAGCGTATTGGCATGAGTGTCAGTCAGGTGGGGCAGATGATGGCGGTGGTGATTATGGGCGCGATGCTGCTGCAGTACCCGATTGGCCGTTGGTCGGATCGCCATGACCGACAAATGGTACTGATTGGCATTAGCGGTTTCTGCGTGCTGATCTCGGCGGCGATGCTTTGGCTGCCGCTCTCTACGCCGCTGTTAGCGGTACTGCTATTCTTGCTTGGCGGTGGGGTATTTGCGCTCTACCCGGTGGCGGTGAGCCACGCCGCCGACCGCGCCCCCGCAGGGGCGCTGGTGCGTATGAGCCAGGGCCTGTTGCTGATCAACTCCATTGGCGCCACGATCAGCCCGCTAATGATTTCTCCGGTGATGACCGCGATGGGCGATGCGGGTCTGTTTTGGGCCTTCGGCTCACTAAGTCTGTTCTTTGTTATGTTCTTCTCCTGGCGGCGTAGCGTGCGCCCGGCGCCTGTGCCTGTGGCACCCTTTACGCCGACTACGCCAATGACCGCTGCTGGTGCTGAGCTGGTGGTCACCGAGGAGTTGATGCAGGGGGCACTGGAGCACGAGCACTTGGAGGATCTCTCAGATGCCGTATGGGACGTCGACGCCGCTGAACCAGTGGTAGGGCCGCCTGCGGAAGATGAGAGCCATATCACTTATTATGATGATGTGGAGCAAGCAAGTGAGCGAAAGTAAAGACGGGTGAGGACGCTAATCATAGCGGGTGATACCTTGGGCTAATGGTGTGGGCAAGAGAGTGTTACTACTATCAAGGGTACACTTTCAAACAATTGTTTAATTTTCAGCCCGAGGTTCGCTATGAATGTTTACGCCGCACCGGTACGCGATTTGCGCTTTGTGCTTGAAGAGCTGCTAGCGCACCGTTCGCTTAGCCTGCCGGGCTTTGAAGAGGCCACGCCAGACTTGGTCGAGGCGGTACTCGAAGAGGCCGCAAAACTGGCCGGTGACATTTGGGGCCCGCTTAATAAGATTGGTGATCAGCAAGGGGCCAAGCGCCACTCCGATGGCAGTGTGACGACGCCAGAAGGCTTCGCGACGGCTTACCAGGCTTATGTCGAGGGTGGCTGGAACGGTATTGGTGTATCAGAAGCACTAGGTGGTCAGAACCTGCCAGAAGTGGTTGCCAGTGCGGTGCAGGAGATGCTTCACGGTGCCAATATGGCGCTGGGGCTCTGCCCCATGCTGACCGCTGGCGCTATCGAAGCGCTGGCCCATCACGGTAGCGATGCGCTCAAAGCGACCTACTTGCCCAAACTGGTGGAAGGCACCTGGACGGGCACTATGAACCTGACCGAATCCCAAGCGGGCTCGGATCTCTCCCAAGTACGCACTCGCGCGGTACCTGAAAACGACCATTACCGCATCAGCGGCCAGAAGATCTATATCACCTGGGGCGAACACGATGCCGCCGAAAATATTATCCATCTTGTGCTAGCCCGCAAACCCGATGCGCCGGAAGGCAACAAAGGTATTTCCCTGTTTCTGGTACCCAAGTTCCTGATCAATGAAGACGGCTCCTTGGGCGAGCGCAACGACGTCACCTGCGCCTCTATCGAGCACAAACTGGGCATTCATGGCTCGCCCACCTGCACCCTGAGCTTTGGTGAAAACGGCGGGGCGATTGGCTACCTTGTTGGCGAAGAAGGGCGTGGCCTTAATCATATGTTTACCATGATGAACGAGGCGCGTCACAAAGTCGGTATTCAGGGTATTGGCGTGGCCGAACGTGCCTGCCAGCACGCCTTTGCCTATGCGTTGGAGCGTCACCAAGGGCGCTCTCCCAAAACCCGTGGCGGCGCTGAATGCAGTATCAGCGATCATTTAGACGTGCGCCGCATGCTGCTCTCCATGCGCTCACGTACCGATGCACTGCGTGCGCTGGCGCTCTACTGCGCTGCCGAGTTGGATACTGCCCGCCACGCTGAAAGTAACGAAGCCCGCCAAACCGCCCAGGCCCGCGCGGATATTTTGATTCCAGTGATCAAAAGCTTCTCTACCGATCAGGCAGTGGATATCGCCTCCATGGGGATTCAGGTGCACGGTGGGATGGGCTATGTGGAAGAGACCGGAGCAGCGCAGCTACTGCGCGATGCTCGCATTGCGCCTATTTACGAAGGCACCAACGGTATTCAGGCACTCGACTTGGCGGGACGTAAACTCCAGCGTGACAATGGCGAAGCGCTCGCTGCGCTGCTTCACGACGTTTCCGCCACCGTGGAGCAACTCAATGCCGACCCCGCTTTGTCAGCGTTGGGCAGTAGTTTGGCCGCAGGGCTTGAGGATTTGAAAGCTGCCCAGACAATTGTGCAGGAACAAGGCAGTGACCCTGAAATCGGCGCAGATGCGGTGCAGGCTTACGCAACGCCGTTCCTGAACTTGGCGGGCCACGTGCTGTGTGCTTGGCAGATGGGGCTGGCGGCTCTCAGCGCCCATGCTGCCCTTAACAACGGCAGTGATGATCCCTTCTATACTGCCAAGATGCGCAGCGCCGAATTTGCCATCACTCAATGGCTGCCGGTAGGCCGCGCCCAGCGCACGGTGATTGAGGCGGGTATGCAGTGCTTAAGCGATTTTGAGGTTCACTAACGCTAATTTGCAGCTTCACGCCGCCGCCTCTTGAGGCGGCGGCGCTGTTTCTAAGCGATCAAAACAACCATTTTAAACAAACTCTTAAAACGAACGCTTTCAAAAACATCAACAAAAGTCAGGAGCCGACCATGACCGCTATCTTTGAGCAAGGCTTGCCCAAAACTGTTGCCAACCACGTGCCGCTTTCACCGCTGACCTTTATCGAGCGCTCGGCGTCGATCTATCCCGATTACCCGGCGGTGGTACATGGCAGTACGCGACGCACCTGGAGCGAAACTTGGTCGCGCTGCCGCCAGCTTGCCTCGGCGCTCGAAAAGCGGGGCATTCAGCCGGGCCAGACAGTGGCGGCGATGCTGCCCAATATCCCCGCCATGTTTGAAGCACACTTTGGCGTGCCGCTGGCCGGCTGCGTGCTTAATACGCTGAATATTCGCCTGGATGCTGAGGCGATCAGCTATATGCTGGAACATGGCGAGGCCAAAGCCATTCTGGTCGACCCCGAGTTTGCTGAGGTCATCCAGCAAGCGGTTGCCAAGCTACCCCACAAGCCGCTTATCATCGATGTGACCGATGTGGAGTTTCTTGGTGAGACCCCGAGCATTGGGGAAGTGGAGTACGAAGCGCTGCTTCAAGAGGGCGACGCTGACTTTGCCTACCAGCTTCCTGCCGATGAGTGGGATGCGATCTCGCTCAACTATACCTCTGGCACCACCGGCAAACCCAAGGGCGTGGTCTACCACCACCGCGGCGCTTACCTCAATGCGGTGAGCAATATCATGGAGTGGGCGATGCCCCACCACCCGATCTACCTGTGGACGCTGCCGATGTTCCACTGCAACGGCTGGTGCTTCCCATGGACGATTGCCGCCAACGCCGGGGTAAACGTGTGTCTGCGCCGCGTCGATCCTAAAAAGATCATGCAGCTCATTGCCGAAGAGAAGGTCACCCACTTCAGCGGGGCGCCGATTATTCTTAATGGCCTCGTGAACCTGCCTGCGGAAGATAAGCATCAGTTCGATCATCCGGTCAAAGTCACCACCGCCGGTGCCGCGCCGCCTGCCTCGGTGATCGCCGGGGTGGAGAAGCTGGGCATTGAGGTAACCCACGTTTATGGCCTGACGGAAGTCTACGGGCCGGTAACCGTCTGCGCATGGCGGGAAGCGTGGGATGAATTGCCGCTGGAAGCACGAGCCAAAATTAAAGCCCGCCAGGGGGTGCGCTACCACATGCTCGAAGCGCTGTGCGTGGCTGATCCGCTCACCATGGAGCCAGTGCCCAAGGATGGCCAAACCATGGGTGAGATACTCATGCGCGGCAATAACGTTATGAAGGGCTATTTAAAGAACCCGGAAGCCACCGAGCAGGCGCTGGAGGGCGGCTGGTACCACACCGGCGACCTGGCGGTTTGGCATCCGGATGGCTATATCGAGATTAAAGACCGCTCCAAGGACATCATTATTTCTGGCGGTGAAAATATCTCCACCATCGAGGTGGAGGACGCTATTTATGGCCATCCCGCCGTTGAAGAGGCCGCGGTGGTCGCTAAGCCCGACGAGAAGTGGGGTGAAACGCCCTGTGCCTTTGTGAAGCTCAAAGTCGGTTACGGCGAAGTCACCGAAGCTGACATTATCGCTCACTGCCGCGAACATTTGGCGGGCTACAAAGTCCCCAAAACGGTTATTTTCAGCGAGCTACCCAAAACCTCGACAGGCAAGATCCAAAAGTTCGTACTGCGTGAAGAAGCTAAAAACCATTGATAACCCTAGTGTAGCGATAATCGATAGAGGAGAGAGTGCATGAGTGACCAACTTGTTGGCGTTGTAGGAGCCGGTACCATGGGGCAGGGGATCGCTCAGGTAGTGGCTGCTAGTGGCTTTAACGTGTGCCTTTACGATGTGGCCGAAGAGCAGCTTGGCCGTGCCAAAACGAACATCGATAAAGGCTTGGGTAAGTTGGTCGCTAAGGAGAAAATCAGCGAATCGGATAAAAGCGCCGCTCTAGCCCGTCTATCTACCACAACCACGCTGAGTGCCCTAGGCGACTGCGCAATTATTATCGAGGCCGCACCCGAACAGCCTGAACTCAAAGAGAAGTTGTTTCGCGATCTAAGCCGCTTGAGCAGCACCGCTATTCTGGCCTCCAACACCTCGTCGCTGTCGCTCACTCGCTTGGCAGCGGTGTGCGATCACCCCGAGCGCGTAGTGGGCATGCACTTCTTTAACCCAGTGCCAGTGCTCAAACTGGTGGAAGTGATTCGTGCCGAACAAACCTCGGACGCTACCGTGGCCGAGATTGAAACCCTAGCTAAAGCGTTGGGTAAAACTGCTGTGCCGGTAGGCGACGCGCCGGGCTTTGCGGTAAATCGCCTGCTGGTGCCCATGATCAATGAGGCAGCGTTTATCGTGCAGGAGGGCACCGCAACGCCGGAAGCGGTTGATAACGCTATGAAACTAGGAGCGGCTCACCCCATGGGGCCGCTGGCACTGGCGGATTTAATCGGGCTGGATGTGTGCCTGGCGATTATGGACGTGCTGCAAGAGGGCTTTGGCGACCCCAAATATCGCCCCTGTCCACTGCTTAAGCGCATGGTCGCAGCGGGCTACCTAGGCCGTAAAAGTGGGCGCGGCTTCTACTCTTACGATTAGCTTGTACTGAAGGGAAGAGTGCGGCGTAAAGAAGTGATTGCCACTCAACCAAGCGTTCGCTAGGGTTGAGTGGTGTTCACTTTAATGTTCCATAACAAATCAAATAAGGAGTCCGCCATGAGCGAAGCAGTCATCGAGAAGGTTGATAACGACGGGATGGTGCGTCTGACCATCAATCGTCCCAAAGCACTGAATGCGTTAAACAGCGAAGTGCTTGCCGCACTGGAAGCGCACTTAGTAGAGCTTGAAGCTCACCCGAACCTGCGCGCCGTGCTGATTACCGGTGCGGGCGAGAAGTCTTTCGTCGCGGGTGCTGATATCACTGAAATGCGTGAAAAAACGCCCGAAGAAGCGCGAGCTTTCGCCAGCCAAGCGCTGCGTACTATTAAACGCCTAGAGACTCTCCCCGTGCCGGTGGTCGCGCTGGTGAACGGGTTTTGCCTTGGCGGCGGCTGCGAATTGGCGCTGGCCTGCGACTGGGCCGTAGCCAGTGACAACGCCGTATTCGGCCAGCCTGAAGTACTGCTGGGCGTCATCCCCGGCTTTGGTGGCACCCAGCGCCTACCACGTCGCGTTGGCCCTGCCATGGCGATTGACCTGGTGACTACCGGGCGCAAAATCGATGCCCAAGAGGCGCTGCGTATCGGCCTAGTCAATCGCGTGATGCCGCAAGCGGAGCTGGAAAGCTACGCTGAAGAGCTCACCAAGCAACTGAAAGGCAACGGCCCGCAATCAGTGCGTGGTGCCAAGCAGGCCGTTCACGATGGTATGGATCAGGATCTGGATAGTGCACTGGCACTGGAAACTAGCTTGTTCGCCTTCTGCTTTGCCGGTGACGAGCAGAAAGAGGGCATGTCAGCCTTTGTTGAAAAGCGTAAACCTAACTTCTAAACCACGCCTCATTCCAGCTTTACTTATTTAGGGGGTGGCGCTTACGTCACCCCCGTTTTATTCTCGAAACCTAACCATTACCTTCAAGAGAATCGCCAATATGCAATGGGCCGCATTCATCCTCGCCGCACTAGGTTTTGCCTATCTTCCTGGGCCTGCAATGCTGTATACCGCAGCGCAAACCCTGGGGCGTGGCCGACGAGCAGGATGGTTAGCGGTCATGGGTGTGCATATGGGCTGCTACGTTCATGTGGTGGCGGCCGCATTGGGCTTGGCGCTGCTGTTTGCAGCGATTCCGCCTGCTTATATCGCCATGAAAATCATCGGTGGGCTTTATTTACTCTGGATGGGACTGAGGCTATGGCAGCAGGGCATTCGTGCCCATAATGATGAGGTGCCGCTGGCAACCACTAAACGCGTGCTTCGCGACAGTTTTTTGGTGGAGGTGCTCAACCCTAAAACCGCGCTTTTCTTTGTCGCGTTTCTGCCTCAATTCGTGCAGCCCGAGAGCGCTATGCCGGTAGCGTGGCAACTGCTCTGGCTAGGTATCGCCACTAATGTGCTGTTCTCATCAGCGGATGTTGTGGTGGTGCTGCTGGCCAGCCCGTTGCGTGAGTGGTTACAAAAATCCCATGGCTCCTCTCGGCTCATTCAGCGCATTGGCGGTGGCGTATTAATGGGATTAGGCGGTAATACACTGGCTCAGGCAGCACGTTAAGGTGGCTGCCTAATTGATCGGCTAATTCGATTTCCCACATAAGGAGCGCTGCATGTTTGATCTCTATATTGCCAACAAGAATTACTCTTCTTGGTCGCTGCGCCCTTGGGTGCTGATGAAAGCGCTGGAGATTCCGTTTAACGAACACCTGATGCCGTTCGAGGGTGGTTTGGGTGCAAGCCATGCCACCTTCATTCGCTTCTCACCTTCAGGTTTGGTGCCCTGCTTGGTGGATGTGACGGATGAAGGCGAGCTGGCGGTGTGGGACTCCCTGGCGATTATCGAGTATCTGGCCGAGCAGCACGCTAATGTTTGGCCGAGTGATAAAACCGCCCGCGCCTGGGCGCGCTCAGCCACAGCAGAGATGCACAGCGGCTTTAGCGCCCTGCGCGACGAGTGTCCAATGAACTGCGGTATGCGGGTGGAATTGAATAGCTTATCGGCCAATCTTAAGGCCGATGTGGCACGCTTGGATGTGCTATGGCAGCAGGGGATTGAGCGCTTTGGCGGGCCGTTTTTAGCGGGTGAGCACTTCTCAGCAGTAGATGCATTTTATGCGCCTGTGGCGTTTCGCGTGCAGACATTCAACCTGCCGATTCATGAAAAATCCCAGGCATATGTCGAGCGCTTGCTAGCGCTGCCAGCAATGCAAGCGTGGTATCAAGCCGCGCTCGAAGAGCCATGGCATGAGCCCATGCACGAGGCCGATACGCTGAAAAACGGCAGCGTAACGGCCGATCACCGCAAAGCTTAACCTGTCAGACTATTCACCAGAGACACCCGGCATCGGGTACACTGACGCAAATTTCGTTTGGACATTTCCATGGCTCTTAGCGCAACGCCCTACAAAGTTGATATCAATCTGACCGATCTGGATCGCGGGGTGTATGAAACGCTGCGCTTTACCGTGGCTCGCCATCCGTCAGAGACCGAAGAGCGCATGACCGCGCGCTTGCTTGCTTATGTGTTGTGGTACAGCGAGACGCTGGCCTTCGGGCGTGGGCTTTCCGATGTAGACGAACCGGCACTGTGGGAGAAAAGCCTAGACGGTCGCCTACTGCACTGGATCGAAGTGGGTTTGCCCGATGCCGAGCGGATTACCTGGTGCTCACGTAGGGCAGAGCGCGTGTCGCTACTTGCTTACGGCCGGGTAGATCAATGGGAGAGTAAAGTGTTGCCCAACGTGGCATCACTGAAAAATGTGCATGTGGCGGGGCTTCCACAAGAGGCCCTAGCGATTATCGCTAAAGACCTGCCTCGGGCGATTAACTGGGCAGTAATGATCAGCGAAGGATCGCTGTTTATTACCGATGAAAACGGCCAACATGAAATCACTCCGCAGTGGCTGCTGCGCGACAGATAGTGATTCAACTAAGTCATTAGCCTACCAACTTTCGTCTAGTCGACTACGCTAATAAATCTAAACAAATGACAGCAGAAGGGATGGCCTACGAGCCAACCTTTGATGTTAGTGACTTAGCTCTTTTCTGTAGAAGACAGTAAAAGTATGCTTGCTATCTTTTTGCACAATTACATACAATCAACAATGTTTGTTGATGTTCTTCAAAAGTGGCCTCAAAACACAGCCCCAAAAAACACTCCCCAGGACAATCTCAAGGAACGAGCAATGAAAGATACCCCCCCTCTACGATGGCAGCTGCTACCGCTAGTGGCTGTAGTAACCCTGCTGTCAACGCTGGCACAAGCCGACGATAGTGTCCTCTCGATTAAGCACGCAAATGATGGCATGGCCAGCAGCGATGATGGCCACTTTACCAGTGGCTTTGAGCTCAATTGGACGTTTCAGCCTGAAGCACAAAGCTGGACGCAACGCTTGGCCACCGCTTTGCCCGACAGCCTTATTGGCAGCGCTGATATGGCAGCTTTTCGTTTGGTGCATCAGATTTATACGCCAAACAATATTGAGCAGCGTGGACTGATTGAAGATGATCGTCCCTACGCTGGGATTGTTTACGGCGGTATCTCACTTTACGAAGACGTGCCCATGGGCAATTGGCGCCAAGCGACTGACCTGCACCTGGATATTGGTTTGGTAGGGCCTTCGTCGCTTGCCGATAGCATTCAACGCGAAGTGCACCGCATCACCGAAAGCGACCGCCCCAGCGGTTGGGATAACCAGCTTGGCGATGAAGCCATCGTCAACGTCGCCATGCGTCGCCAGTGGTGGTATAGCTCCCCTTTGATGGGTAAGCAGTTTGCCCATGGCCCCAGCGTTAGCGCCGCTTTGGGCAACCTTTACACCTATGCAAGCGCCGGGTATAGCGTTCGCTGGGGTGATGAGGCGCCTAGCATTCCTACGCTAACGCCAAGCCCTGGTAGCCGCTACCACATGACCGGTAAAGAGGGGTGGCAGTGGTACCTGTTTGCCAGCGTAGACGGTTACTACATGGCGCAAAACCTGACGCTTGACGGCAATACGTTTAGAAATAGCCACTCGGTTGATCGCAAAGAGTGGGTAGGCGACGTATCAGCAGGGCTGGCGCTGGCCTGGGAAGATTGGCAAGTCACTTACGCGGCAGTTCAGCGCTCACGTGAATTTGACGGCCAGGAAGAGCAGGATAAATTCGGCTCTATCACGCTATCTAAGCGCTTCTAAACGGTTAGGTGAAATGAGGTGAGTAGAAGCGCCCAACGGGAAAGGAGTATTGCTTATGGCTAACAAGTATCCTCACACTCCCGATGGACGCTATTTTGTCGCCAAAAATCGGCTTTGGCGCTGCACTGACCCGCGTTTAGATGAAGACGAAAAGCGAACCCATATCAAAGCATTGATGAAAGCCCGCAGGGCGGTCAGAACAGCCCAGCAGCAAGACGATGAAGACGCGCTGCGCCAAGCCCGCAACGCGGTGCAAAGCGCTAAAGAAGCCCTCGGCGAGCGTGGCCCGGTATGGTGGGATGATGACGCCCCCGATGAAGGCGGTTTGGCGCCCCATAACAGTTCCTATGCCGAGTGGTGGGAGAGTAAACGGCAGCTCCCCTAATTTATATTAATTTATAATTCACGGTTGGGGCTTGCGGTGTTACGCTCTGCCGCTTTCCACGCATACTAAGGGCAACCTGTGAAGATCAAAGCCGACCTCTCCATTTTAGATATCATTGGCCATCTACTTGTCTGGGTGGTGTTGAGTATTATCACGTTTGGCATAGCGTTATTTTTCTTTCCCTATTCGTTTGCGCGGTTTGTCATCAATCGCACATCGCTAGTTGATGCCAGCACTGGCGTCGAGCGAAAAATGGTTTGCGATATCAACCTGTTCAGCAATATCGGCCATATCATCCTATGGATGTTGATTTCGCTGGTCACCTTTGGTTTAGGGTATATTTTCTACTTCTATCGAGTTTGGAATTACGCGTTGAATAACTCGCGGATTGAGTCAGTTTAGTTTTTCTCGTTAAACAGAACTCGGCTTGGAGTATTGATGCTGCACCGGGGCCTACGCTGAGAGTTCAAGCGTAGGCCCTTTTTTGGGTGACTAATTACTCGCTATCAGCCAGCTTATCTTGTGTGCGAAGCTCAAAGTCGCTGGCATCATGACGTTCATGCAACTGCTCGTGCGGCTCGCCAAAAGAGCGGTTGACCATACGGCCACGTTTAACGGCGGGACGTTCATCAATCTCTTCAGTCCAGCGCAGAACGTTCTTGTAGGTATGGGCTTCCAAGAATTCAGCCGCTTCGTAAACGCGATTTTTCACTAGTGCGCCATACCAAGGGTGAATCGCCATATCGGCAATGGTGTACTCATCACCCGCCATAAAGCGGTTTTCCGCCAAGTGGCGGTCAAGCACATCAAGCTGGCGTTTTACTTCCATGGTGTAGCGGTCAATCGGGTACTGATACTTTTCCGGTGCGTAAGCGTAAAAGTGGCCAAAGCCACCGCCTAACATCGGTGCGCTGCCCATTTGCCAGAACAGCCAGGAGAGACACTCGGTGCGTTTCGCCGGGTCGCTGGGTAAGAACTCGCCAAATTTTTCAGCCAAATAGAGCAGGATTGCGCCAGACTCAAACACCCGCTGGGGGGGATTAGTAGAGTGATCCATTAGGGCGGGAATTTTGGAGTTGGGATTCACCTCGACGAAGCCACTGCTGAACTGATCGCCTTCGCCAATTTGGATCAGGTAAGCGTCGTATTCGGCACCAGCTACGCCTTTCTCCAACAGCTCTTCAAGCATCACGGTGACTTTGACACCGTTAGGCGTGGCCAGGGAGTAGAGCTGAAGAGGGTGTTTGCCTACCGGCAGCGCTTTGTCATGGGTAGGGCCTGCAATTGGGCGATTGATATTGGCAAATTTACCGCCGTTGCCAGGTTCCCACTTCCAAACACGCGGGGGTGTATAGGTATTGTCGCTCATTCGTTTCCTCGCTATAAATGGTTTATCGATAATGCTGCGGCTATTATTCGTGGCAGAGGGTGATTAGCCTGATAATAAAGTAGCTCATTTTCTTCAGAGGTGACGGATGCGTGTTATTGGTGTGTTGGGCGGTATGAGCTGGGAGTCGACCCAAGGCTATTACCGAGCCCTAAACGAGGGCGTAAAAGCAGCGCTGGGCGGATTTCATTCGGCTAAGATCGTGCTGGTTAGCGTCGACTTTGCCGACATTGAAGCGCTGCAACAGCAGGGCGATTGGCACGCCGCTGGTGAACAACTGGGCAACGCTGCCCAAAGTGTTGAGCGCGCGGGCGCCGACTGCCTGCTGATTGCCACCAATACCATGCATAAAGTGGCGCCCGCTATTGAGCAGGCGATTACGATTCCGCTACTGCATATTGCTGATGCCACCGCTGAACAGCTTACCGCTGACGGAATCACTCGTGTCGGCCTATTGGGAACGCGCTTTACCATGGAGCAGGACTTTTATATCGGCCGCTTGGAAAAGCAGTTCGGTATTGAGGTCGTGGTGCCCGATCAGTCTGAGCGCGACACTATTCATCGGGTGATCTTTGATGAACTCTGCCAGGGTCGAGTAGAAGATGTATCGCGGCAGCGCTACCTGGCCATCATTGATTCCCTGCATGCTCATGGCGCCCAGGCGGTGATTTTAGGCTGTACTGAAATCGCTATGCTGGTGAACCAGCGTGATACCACAGTACCTCTTTACGACACCACCGCTCTGCATGCCCAGAGAGCGGTGGCGTGGGCACTAAATGATTAATCTAGGTAACGACGCTTAGACCAGTGTCAGGGTGACATTAATATTGCCACGGGTGGCATTGGAATAGGGGCAGACAACATGGGCTTTCTCGACCAACTGCTGGGCAACGTCTTGCTCAAGGCCGGGCAGACTGATTTTTAGCTCGACTTCGATGCCAAAGCCGGTAGGAATGGCGCCGATACCTACGTGGCCATCAATTTTCGTATCCTGAGGAAGCTTTACTTTCTCCTGGCCAGCGACATGCTTAAGCGCACCTAAAAAGCAGGCCGAGTAGCCAGCAGCAAATAGCTGCTCAGGATTGGTGCCATCACCGCCTGCGCCGCCCAGCTCTTTGGGCGTGCTGAGTTTAACATCCAGCGCGCCATCGGACGATTTGGCCTGGCCTTCACGGCCGCCAGTAGCAGTGGCGTGGGCACGATAAACAACGTTTTCAATAGTGGTCGTCATTCTGTATCTCCTGTCGGTGTTTTCATTATGAATCTGCGCTATTAACTTAGCGCAGCTTTATTTTGCGCGCAATATAAATGGTAAATAAATCTCTATGCCCTGCGCTAGAAAGCGAAGGCTATTGGTTCTTTTGCAGGCTATCACGCAGCCGCACTAAGTCCTCTTTCAGCGTGGTCAGTGCCTCGATCGATTGCTCGCTGGCATGCACCACACAGCTTGGAATATGGCACGCCTGTTCGCGCAACGCTTTGCCTTTTTCAGTGAGATAAAGCTCGACCACGCGTTCGTCTTCGTGGCTGCGTTTGCGATTCAACAACTGATCGGCTTCAAGGCGCTTGAGCAGTGGCGTCAGTGAGCCAGGATCGGTTAGTAGGCGCTTACTCATTGTGCCTACCGTGATGCCATCGTTTTGCCACAGCACTAGCATCGCCAGGTATTGCGGGTAAGTAAGTCCCAGCTTTTTGAGCAAGGGTTTATAAACTTTGGTCATCATCAACGAGGTTGAATAGAGCGCAAAGCAAAGTTGGTGATCGAGCTCTAATTCGCTACAAGATGGTTGCACAAGTATGGTTCCGATCCGAGATACATCGCCTAATGTAGCGCGGGAAGCAGTTAGTGGCTATCCCTAGACGTTGGTCGTAAGTTGGCAGTTTTGTTTTGACACGCACAAGGCGGGTAGCTAGCCTTCGCATACTCAATGTTACCGGTAACAAATTGCCGTTCATTGAATCGGCCATTAACAACATCGCTATTAACGACTCAGCTATTAACAACCCAGTCATTAACAACAATGAGTATTTGGAGACAACGCTATGACCTCTATTTGGCGCAACACGCTGACCTTAGTCGGCGCGACCACCCTGACATTTGGTATGGCCCATGCCCAAAGCCCGGAGCTCTCTGATCCGCCTGAAATTGAAGGCGAGGTAGTCGGCGACCACGGCTCGCATACTTTGCGCATGGGGATCGGCCTGGCGGAAAGCTCTCCGCAGTACCTATCCAGCCAATACTTTGGTGAGATTCTGGAGCAGCGCACCGACGGCCGCATTACGGTTAACGTTTTCCCTAACAGTCAGTTAGGCGACGACGTTCAAATGATGGAAATGCTGCAAACCGGTACGCTGGATATGACCTATCCCTCTAGCTCGGCCACCACTGGTTACGTTGAAGAACTGGCCGCTTTTGATCTGCCCTTCCTGCTACCTAGTCGTGAAGCCGCTGTAGCGGTCATGCAGAGCGATGTTGCCCAGGACATGCTGGACGCCTTTGAAGGCACCGGTCTGAAAGCACTCGCTTTCTCTGAAAATGGCTATCGTCAGCTTTCGAACAGCGCTCGACCGGTGGCTAGTCCTGATGACGTTGCAGGTCTAGATGTGCGCGGTTTAAGCGTTCGTACCATGGAAAACCCGGTACACCTAGCGATTTGGGAAGCCTTAGGTGCCAACCCCACGCCAATGGCCTTTGGTGAGCTGTTCTCCGCCATGGAACAGGGCGTGGTTGATGGTCAGGAAAACCCCTGGAGCACCATCCTGACCTCTAACTTCAACGAAGTGCAGGACTATGGCACTGAAACACGCCACGTCTATACTCCCTTTATCATGATGCTTTCCGAGCGTACTTGGGATCGCATGGCGCCTGAGTATCAAGAGTTGGTGCTGGAAGCCGCTCGCCAGTCCGCTGAATATGAAATTCAGCTGTCTGCTGAGTATGATGACTGGTCTCGGGATCAGCTAGCAGAGCGAGGAATGGAAATTACTCGCCTGGACGACGAGCAGTTAGCCGCGTTCCAAGATGCCGTTCAACCGGTTTATGAAGAGTGGGCGCCGCGTATTGGCGAAGACCTGATCGCCGACATTCAAAAGATCGTTGAAGAGAGCAGCAACTAAACCTTACGTTTAGCGCACCGTTGGGCAGGCCATCGAGCCTGCCCAACGTGTCAGTGCTTCTGGAGCTCCTATGTCACTCTCCTCTACACCCCCAAATACCCCCACGCCGATTGAAGATCCATCGGTGTATCTGGATGACCCCAATCGCAAGTTGCTGGAAATCGATACCGATACCCGCCAAGGCCCTGCACTGTTCCGCTGGCTAACCTTAGGTATGGAGTATCTTATCGGCGTTATTTTAGTGGCGTTGATTGTGTCCGTTTCTTGCAACGTGGTAGGGCGCGCGCTGTTTAATTACTCACTGCCCTGGGCCGATGAGCTGGCGCGCATGCTGTTTATATGGCTGGTGTTTATCGGGGCCGCTGCGGCGTTTTCCCGTTACGAGCACATTGCCGTTGATGCCTTAGTACGGCGCTTGCCGCTGCGCTTGGCACACATGCTCTATTTACTGCAGCACCTAATTATTACCGGCCTAATGGTGGTAATGATTTGGGGTGGCTACCAAGTGCTGTCGCGTTCAAGCGGGCGCTCAGCGATTATGGATGTGCCATTGAGTTTTATCAGCCTTTCTCTGGTGCTGTGTGTCATCTTTATTGCGGTGGTAGCGGTGTGGCGAATGTGGGTCAGCCTTAACGTTATTCGCCACTCTGAGCGGGAGCGCTAATCATGCTATGGATTTTCCTGGCCATTTTATTGGTCTCTATCGTTATTGGGCTGCCCATTGCCTTTGGTTTAGGCGTGGCGGCGCTGGTCATGGCGGTACTCTCAGATATTCCGCTGTCGATTATGATCGAGCAGTCGATTCGTGGGGTGAACAGCTTTCCGCTGCTCGCCATTCCGTTCTTTATTTTAGTCGGTGAGGTGATGAGTAATGGCGGTATTGCTCGTCGCTTGATGGAACTGGCTGGCGCTATGGTCGGCTTTATGCGCGGCGGGCTAGGGCAGGTTGCCATTACCGGTTCGATGTTCTTTGGCGGCATCAGTGGGTCAGCGGTGGCCGATACGGCCGCTACTGGTGCGATGATGATTCCCTCTATGAAAGAGCAGGGCTACACCGCAGCTAATGCTACCGCAATCAATACCGTGTCGTCGGTGATCGGAATTATTATTCCGCCCTCCATCCCGCTGATTCTGTACGGCATCGTCACTGAAACCTCGATTAGCCGCCTGTTTATAGCCGGTATCATTCCAGGGCTGTTGATTGGCTTTGCGCTGATGGTGACCACCTATATTCTTGCCAAAAAGGATGGCGGCGGCGTGCAGCAGTTCCGCTGGGATCGTCTCTGGAAAGCCTTCAAAGATGCTTGGCTTGCACTTGTTCTGCCGGTCATCGTGATTGGCGGTATTATTGGCGGCGTATTTACCGCCACCGAAGCGGCCGTGGCGGCACTGCTTTATGCGCTGGCTATTTCGCTGGTGGTTTACCGTGAGTTCAAGATCAAAGAGCTCGGCGGTATGCTGATTCGCACTGCTCGTTTGACCGGCATGGTGATGATGCTGCTAGCGTTTGCGACGGTTATTGCTTGGTTCCTTACCATCAATATGGTGCCACAAACCCTGGTCAGCCAAGTGCAAGCGATCACTCAAGATCCGTTTATGCTGCTGCTGATTGTGGCGACTTTGCTGCTGTTGGTAGGTTTCGTAATGGACTTAACGCCGGCCATGGTCATCATGGCGCCCATGCTGGCACCGATCGTGACTTCGGTAGGTGTTGATGCCGCTTACTTTGGCGTACTGATGGCGTTTGTATTGGGCATTGGGCTGCTAACCCCGCCGGTAGGTACCTGCCTTTACGTAGGTTGTGGTGTGGGTAAAGTCTCCATGGAGTCGTTAGTCAAAGCCATGCTGCCTTACTATGTGGCGCTCTTAGTCGTGCTGGTAATTCTGATCGCTTTCCCTGGCATCGTGACTTGGCTGCCTGATCTTACCGCCGTGCGCGGCAATTAAGGTTCTTGGTAATGAATAGGAGAGCCGCAGTGAAGACCCACTCGCATCGTATTTTGGTGATGGGCGTGTCCGGCTCCGGAAAGTCGCACATTGGTCACCAGTTGGCGTTGACTCTGGGTGCCACGTTTATCGATGGCGATGACTATCACTCACCCGCCAATGTGGCCAAAATGGCCAGTGGCAAGCCGCTCAACGACGATGATCGGAGTGAGTGGTTGGACACCTTGGCGGCGCTGTTTGCCGAGTATCGGGCAAGGGGTGAGTCACTGGTGATTGCCTGCTCCGGATTAAAAAAGCGCTACCGTGATCGGCTGCGGCAAGGCGACCCAGCGCTGCAGATTCTCTATTTAGAGGGCAGCCGGGAGCTACTGCTTGAACGGCTTGAAACCCGGGCTGGACACTTCTTCAAAGGCGATACCATGTTGGCCAGTCAACTGGCCGACCTGGAACCGCCCAGTGAAGAGGAGGCCTTCAATGCCTCGATTGCCTTATCGCCCCAAGCGATCATTACGCAATTTGCTGCCACGCTACCGACGCCCAGCCGCTCGCCCATTTAAAGGAAGTAAGTTAAAGGAAAAATAAGCATTGGGGTCAGCTTTAGGGAAGACCTCAATGCTTACACCTTGAATAAGGCAGTTACTTTTTGAAGAAAAAACGTCCCACCCTGCAGGATATTGCCGACCACGTAGGGGCTACCAAAATGACGGTAAGCCGCTGCCTGCGTGACCCTGAAACGGTCTCGGAAGGCCTGCGCGAACGCATCTTCTCGATTGCCGAACAGATTGGTTATATTCCCAACCGTGCGCCGGATCTGCTTTCCAGATCGACCAGCCACTCTATCGGGGTGCTGGTACCATCGCTTACCAACCAGGTATTCGCTGATGTTATCCTCGGTATCGAAACGCTGACGGAGCCGGCGGGGTATCACCTGATGCTTTCTCACTATGGCTATAGCCCAGAGCTTGAAGAGCGCAGCCTGGCATCGCTGCTCTCCTATAATGTCGACGGCATCATTCTGTCAGATCGTGACCACACTTCGCGCAGCCTGCGAATGCTGGAAACCGCCGGTATTCCGATTGTAGAAATCATGGACACCCACCGCCCTCCGCTACAGCAGGCGGTGGGCTACGACAACGTTCAAGCTGCCTACGACATGGTCAGCGAGATGATCTTACGGGGTCGACGCCAGGTGATATATCTGGCGGTACGCTTGGATGAGCGTACTCGCCAGCGCGAACAGGGCTATCGCCGCGCCATGGAAGAGCACGGCTTGACGCCCGTTACCCTGCAGAGCGCCCAGCGCTCCTCTTACAGTGTGGGAGCGGCGCTGCTGCAACAGGTGATCACTGACTACTCCACGGCGGATGGTCTGTTCTGCACCAACGATGACGTCGCGGTTGGGGCCTATTTCGAGTGTCAGCGGCGGGGCATTGACGTACCAGGGCAGATGGCGCTGGCGGGCTTCCACGGCCACGATGTAGGCCATGTAATGACACCACGCCTAGCCAGTGTGGTCACCCCCCGTCAGGCCATCGGTGAAGCGGCTGCGGGGGAGCTATTAGCGCGGCTTCGCGGTGAGAAGCAGACCCAAAAAGTGGTTGATTTGGGCTATCGTATTGAAGTGGGGATGACCTTATAAAGCGCGTTATCAAGTAGCCGTTAGCGGCGTAAATGACTAAAGTAGCCTTTTACTTTTGTCGCGAGGCCGTCGTGCAGATTACTCAACTCAATATTTACCCCGTCAAATCGCTAAAAGGCATCAGCGTGACTCAAAGCGAGCTGCAAGAGCACGGGCTAGCCTGGGATCGCCGCTGGATGCTGGTAGACGCGCAGCAGCGTTTTGTGACCCAGCGCCAACTCCCGGCGCTTGCCACCGTTGAGGTCGCGCTGACCGATGAGCACTTGGTGCTGTCGCATCCTAACGTCGAGCCTATGAGCGTACCGCTGGCCGAGCCAGAGGGAAATTTGCGCCTGGTCAGCGTGTGGAATGACCACTGCAAAGCTCTGCCGGAGAGCGATGAAGTATCGCGCTGGTTGGTCGCCGCCCTAGGCGAGCAGGTTCAGGGGTTTAGCATGGTGCGCTTTGCTACCGAGTTTACCCGTGCCGTTGAAGAGGATTTCCTTGATGGCGGGGCGGCGCATACCTACTTTTCCGACGGTTACCCTTTTTTGGTTGCCACTACGGGGTCGTTAGACGCTCTAAATCAAGCGTTAGTGGCAGGCGGGCATGCTCCTGTGCCCATGAACCGCTTTCGGCCCAATATCGTCGTAGAGAGTGACGAGGCGTGGGCGGAAGATCGCTGGGCAACGTTGACTGAGCAAAATGGCACCTTTCAGCTAGCGTTACGTAAGCCCTGTAAGCGCTGCAAAATCACCACCATCGATCAGCATACGGCGGCAGTGCCTGCCCCTGCTGAACCGCTAAAAACCTTGATTGAACTCAATACGCAACCCAACCTTAAAGGCGCGCATTTTGGCCAAAATGCCACGCTGCTTGAAGGCGCAGGCAGCGTTATTCGTGTGGGGGATAGACTGGCGGCGGCGACTCGCGACGCTTAATGCGCAGCAGCTTAGTGGCAATCGCCGTGCCGATAAGGGTTATCACCATACCGGCGATAATCTGAAGGTTGAGCGTTTCGCCAAGCAGCAGATAGCCCCATATCAGCGCGCTCACCGGCACCAGAAAAGTGACCGTTGAGGTGGCAGTAGCGCCCGCGCTGGCGAGTAAGCCAAAGTAGAGCAGAAAAGCCAGCGTGGTGCTAAACGCAGCCAAGGCCAAGGCATTGCCCCACGCCAGTGGGCTAATGGGTTCGCTTGGCCACAGCAATATGCCGGGAATCATCAGCACCAGCGCCGACATGGCGCTGCTGCCTGCGGCCAGCACACGGGTTGGTAGATGGCCAAGGCGTGTTTTTGAGTAGTTGCCCGCAATACCGTAGCAAAACGTGGCGCCTAAAACGGCCAAAATGAACCAGCCGTCGCCGCCCAGGGCAAAATCGAGCCGATCGGCAGAGAGCACATAAACACCCAGGAGTGCCAAGGCAAGTCCTGGGTACTGCTGGCTCTGTATCGCGGTAGCGAAGAATAGCGCACCAATTAGTGCAGTGAAAATCGGCGTGGTGGCATTAATCAGCGAGGTAAAGCCCGCTTCAAGGCGCGTGGTGGCAAGTGCCAGCAGTGAAAAAGGCAGTACGTGATTGACTACCCCTAAAAACAGCAGCGGCCCCTTATGCTGCCAGATGAGTCTCAGGTAGTGCAGGCTGATCAGCAGCGGCATCAATAGCAGCGCGCCAATGCCCATGCGCACCAGCACTAAAGGCACTGCACCGAATTCGGGGGCGGCCACGCGCATAAAGATAAATGACAGGCCCCATAGCGAAGAGAGCAGTATCAAGCGCAGCGCATCAGCCGACGACATGGCGAGTCCTTAACGTTCAAGAGGTGATCCAGTTAGGTAGCTAACTAGCTTAAGGCCGAATAGAAGGGGATGGAAGTGATTGAAGCACGGGTTCGGCAGAACAGGAGAAAATCAGCTACGCTGGTTAGGTGGTCGAGCGGCAACTGCCGTTAGGCCTTGTCTGATAACATGTCTATGCATAATCGCACACACAAGGAGTTGTTCATGGATCGTAAAGCTAGCGCACGTTGGGAAGGTGGTCTCAAGGATGGTAAAGGCACCGTTTCAACCGAAAGTGGCGTTTTAGATGCCAAGTACTCCTTCAGCAAGCGCTTTGAAGATGAAAAAGGTACCAACCCCGAAGAGCTGATTGGCGCAGCGCACGCCAGCTGTTTCTCAATGGCGCTCTCAATGATTTTGGGCGAGAAAGGCTATACCGCTGACGCCATCGAAACCAGCGCCAAAGTGACTCTTTCCCAAAGCGATGCTGGGTTCAGTATCTCGAAAATTCACCTGGACGTGGAGGCTGAGATCAGTGGCGCTGACGACGCCGCATTCCAGGAAGCAGCGGAAACGGCTAAAGCGAATTGCCCAGTTTCCAAAGTACTTAATGCGGATATTAGCATGACGGCTAAACTGAAGTCCTAAATTTTTTAGACTGTGATTTGCTTATAAGAAGATAGTTTTTTAATAGAGATGGCTCGCGTATAAACAGTGTGCGCGAGCCATTTTGTTGACTAAACTAATTTTAGCCTCTTAGGTGTTTTTTTAAGTTATAGGCATTAAAAAAGCCTTGGCAATTGCCAAGGCTTTTATTTACTGACTGGTGCTTATTTGTTGTCTTCGTCTTCGTTGCGATTGTACTCTTCAGCTGCTTCTAGCGCATCTTCTGACGCATTAACGGTGATGACATAATCATCGTCATCTTCGTTTTTGGTCAGCTCAAGCGAGTCCCATTTAATAGCGACGTTTTTCTCGCCCATACCTAAGAAGCCACCAACGCCAACAACAACAGCATTGATCTGGCCGTCTTCACCGATTACCAGATCAGTGATGGTGCCGATATCTTCGTCATCTTCGACGCTGCTTTTGACTTGGTTGCCGGTTAAAGCGTCAGCATGGAAAGTGTTTTCTGGCGTTTCCGTCAGGTAAGTTGCTTCCATGGTGGTGGTACTCTCTTCAGCATTTACACTGCCAGCGGCAAACATAAAGGCCGGAACCATGAGTGTACCTAGAATAGCGGGTTTGATCGTTTTCATTTTGCTTGCTCCTTGCGATTTTATTGGGCTTAACGACTCCGCGTAACAACCCGAATAAATCAATAGTGGCGGTATTGGCTTCGTCTAAAATAAGCGATAGCAACGCCGATACTATTATTCCTAAGTGTGTTAATTACCCTGGTTATTTAATGCACTAGGATAATTGACGCTATCTTGCGCTTCACTGCGCCAAGACGACTATCAGGTTAGTCGCTGTGTTCAAAAATACAACCTTTCAAGTGAAACTTTTAAGTAACATAACCGCTGCTGTTCCGCCCTCATGGGCCTACACCGCGCCTCGTGCGGCAGTCTGTCGAGTTGACCCGCCTTCGCTCAGTGTTCATATTCGTCTCCAAATGGCTCGCTTTTTATCCTTGGTTTGATAAAAGTGAGGTCACATAAAAAGGAGAATCCTGACCATGACTTCCCACCCTTTGCAGATTATTAAGCAGCTCTGCGTCAGTAGCGTTGCGCTAGGCGCTTGGCTATTAGCCTCAAGTGCTGTGGCCGATAGCAGCGAGCTGCCTAAAGGGCATTTTCTGCTGCCTGAAGAGGGCAATATGGTGGGCCAGGTGTATACCGTCACGGCGACCGAAGAGGATACGCTGCTGGATATTGCCCGGGCACACAACGTGGGCTACGAAGAAATTCGTATGGCCAACCCGGATACCAGCCTATGGGTACCGGGAGAAGGCACCGAGGTGACGATCCCCGGGCAGTATATTCTTCCCGATGAGACGCGTAGCGGCATTGTGATTAACGTGGCAGAGCTACGCCTTTACTACTACCCCGAGGTAGCAGAGGGCGAGACGCCGCGGGTCGAAACATACCCTATTGGTATCGGGCGGGATGCTTATAACACCCCGCTGGGAATTACCGAAACCACCATGCGGCTTGAAAACCCGGCCTGGTATCCACCTGAGTCGATTCGTCGTGAAGCCGCCGAGCGGGGCGAACCAGCCCCTGCGGTGGTTCCCCCTGGCGCCGATAATCCCTTGGGTGAATACGCTATTTTGCTGGATATTCCCGGTTACCTGATCCATGGCACTAACCAGCCAGATGGCATTGGTATGCGTGCCAGCCGTGGCTGTATACGAATGCACCCGGAAGATATTGAGTCGGTCTTCTGGCGGGTACCGGTAGGCACCCAGGTCAATATTATCGATTCACCAATCAAAGTCGGCTGGGGTGAAGGGGGGAAGCGTTACATACAAGCCTTCACTGCGACGGATGAGCAAGTATTTGGTATGGAAACGCTGTTAAACGTTGTTGGCTTAATTGAAAAGCATGACGGTATTGGTGCCTCCAGCGCCAACTACGAGCAGGTAAGTGAAATATTAGAGCGAGCGAATGGCCAGATTGTGCCGATTAGCTAAACGATCGTGCAGCGCTAGCGTGCTGGATCCAACACCCCACCCAGCGATGCATTGCGCCGAAACCAGCCCGCGATGCTGGTACGCGGGCAGCGAGTAGGCAGTACTTCGTGGGGAATGGTCTCAGACAAGAAGCAGGCGAAGGTACCCGCTTCGGGTACCACCCGGGCGACCTCTTGGCTGGGGTCGTCCGGATGGTAGATCACCATCTCACCGCCACCGTCGCTGGGCCAGTCCGGCGTCAAATAGCCGACCGTGGATATCACGCGGTTAGCGCGACCACGAAAGCTATCCAGGTGGCGCTGATAAAAAGCCCCCGGCGGATAGTGGGCAAAGTGGGCTTCGTACTCAAATAAGCCCAAAAACAGCGCGTGGTTAAGCGCCTGCTGTAGCTCGCTCATGGCGTCTAAGTAACGCCGCTGGGCAGCGCTTTCTCGATCAAGCCAGTGAATAGCGTCACCGCGGATATCTTTACGCAGCAGGTGCTGTTGACCGCGGCCAATGCCCGCTTCATCCAGTCCGTTATAGGCCGCCCGGTGTAGAAGCTCATTATTCAGCGCGCCGCATAGCTCCAGGTCAATAACCCCGCGGCCCACATACCAGCCCTGTTCAACCAGCGCATCCACAAGAGCGACCTGCGTCGTGGGCTGAAGCGCAGGTGAAGATGTAGCAACACTGGGTGTCATTGGTTGGATCTCGATGGCGCCGAACTGGAAACGGTTGTCGAGGGTGTCGATAGGCGGTTTTTGCGCTCAGGGTGGTGGCGCAGCGGCCCCTGGGGGCGCTGATATAAATCAATTGGCATACCGAAGCCCTCGGCCAGTAACTCGACCAGCATCATGGCAGATAATCCCCAGATCACATGGCCGTCCAAATGATAGCTGGGCACGTAGTGGGCAACGCCATCCACGGTAATCACGTCGGTATGGGTGCGGTGATCTTCTAGAAAGTGACTTAGCGGCACTTCAAAAATAGCGTCTAGCTCGCCGGGGTCGGCAATCAGCGGTAAATCCGGCGGAATAATGCCCACCCAGGGGGTAACGCGAATACCGTGCAGCGAAATAACGTCCGACAGCCGCCCCAGGGGTTGCACCAGAGCGGGGTCGAGGGCAATCTCCTCTTCTGCCTCGCGCAGTGCCGTGGCGTAAAGGTCGCTATCAAAGGGCTCGCGCTTGCCGCCTGGGAACGCCACTTGGCCGCTATGGGTGCTCAAATGGCTGGCCCGCCGGGTAAACAGCAAGGTAGGCGCTGGGCGCTCGACAATCGGCAACAGCACGGCGGCCTCGGGCATCACGATGTGATCCAAGCGTTGAGGAGTCAGCTGTTGCAGCTGTTTACGCAGTTTCTCTAACATGGGGTATCCCGTTACTTTGTTCTCTTTTACCCAGCAGCGGTCATTGACGTCAAGCGCGTCGAGGCTTCTATTCACTAGCCGTTGAGAATACGCGATGAACTTTTGCAGCCAGTGTGGTGATAAAGTACGTTTTGCCGTCCCGGAAGGCGATGACCGGCCTCGCTACTTGTGCGATGCCTGCGGCACGATTCACTACCAGAACCCACGCATCGTGGCCGGCACGCTGCCCGTCAGCGGTAGTAAAGTACTGCTCTGTAAGCGGGCGATTTCACCGCGCAAAGGCTACTGGACACTGCCCGCCGGCTATATGGAAAATGCCGAATCAACCCAGCAGGCAGCTTCCAGAGAGACCCGTGAAGAGGCCTGTGCCGAGGTCGAACTGGCCAACCTCTACACCCTGATTGACCTGCCGCATATCAATCAGGTGTATATGATTTTTCGTGCCGAGCTAGTCGGCGGCTTCAGCGCCGGGTCGGAAAGCCTTGAAGTCGCGCTGTTCGAAGAGCATGAAATCCCTTGGGATGAGCTGGCCTTCATGACGATTGAACGCACCCTCAAGCATTTTTACGCCGACCGCCCCCGCAATGAATTTCCGCTGCATATCAGCATGGTAACGCCAGAAGATCGTGAGCGTTACTTTGGTAGTGCGTAATACTTTATTTAAAAGTCTGGTTATAGGTCGGCGAGTTGCCACACATCATAAGCGACTTCTTCGTAGGGGTGGGCAAGCTTCAAGGCCGCGATGGCGCCGTGAATGTGCGCTTCATCGCAGAGCAGTTCGACTTTGAACTCTTCGACCTTTTCCAAGCTGCCCACCGAGCCGATGTGCGGGTGGGCGCCTTCCGTTGGGCGAAACTGCCCCGTGCCTCGGGTTTGAAAACAGGCGTGTTCGTACGCTCCTATACGCCCGGCTCCGGCTTCGAATACCGCCTGCTTAACGCTTTCGGCATCTTCTACGGGGACAAAAAATGCGAGCTTATACATACTGTACCTCCAAACGATCAATCCAGTGTGAAACGTTGAACTCTGGCTATGTTAGCGGATAGGCGACTACTGGTCGCGGGCTTGGCTTTGTATGATGATGCTTTTATGACGTTTACCCACGACTGTTAGATGAGCCATCCTATGGATAAATTTGAGGTAAAGCTGGATCAGGCGGCCAGAGCCGCGTGGATGTCCTATGTAGGTGGAATGACTCAGGATGAGATCGCCAGCCAACTGGGTGTCTCAAGACCCGGTGTGCAGCGTTTATTGGCGTTGGCTCGCCAGGAGGGGTTAGTCAAAGTACATATTGATCATCCTATCTCTAACTGTATGGCGCTGGGCAGCACGCTGCGTGATCACTTTGGCTTGACCTTCTGTGAAGTGGTACCTGCCGATAGCCACGCAGCCGACGGCGCCGCCTCCTACCTGGCAGTCGCCGCTGCCGAGCGCATTGCGCAGCTGGTTGAACGCAGCGAACCGTTGACTCTGTCGCTAGGCACCGGGCGTTCGGTGCGGGCAGCGGTGGAAGCACTTAGTCGTGTTGAGCGGCCCCAGCATCGCTTTGTGTCGCTGGTGGGTAATGTCGCCCGAGATGGTTCGGCCAACCGCTACGATGCAGTAATGGTGATGGCGGATAAAACCGGTGGTGAGCGCTTTTTACTGCCCGCGCCGGTGGTGGCAGAGTCGCTGGCTGAAAAAGAGGCAATGCTGGCCCAGCGTCTCTTTACGGCGATTGCCGATGTGGCGCGGCAGTCAGAAGCTGCCTTTATCGGCGTTGGGCGCATCGACCGCCAGGCCACGCTGTTTCAAGACCATTTTATTAGCGAAAGCGAGCTGGATGAACTGCTGGGACTGAAAGCGGTAGGGGAGTTGCTAGGCTGGCCGCTGAACCGTGACGGCGAGGTGATCGACTGTTCGATTACGCGGCGAGTTACCAGCCTTCCCCTGGAACGTTTTGGTAAGCATCATATGGTGGCGATTGCCGGTGGCCGCGAAAAAGCCCCGGCGATTCACGCCGCGTTGCGCGGCGGCTGGCTGAAGGGCTTGGTGACTGACGAAGTGGCTGCTCGGCAGATCGTTGAAGCACTCTAGGGCTTTCAAACCGCTCTAGGTCTTTAAAACCTAAGTGGGTGCACTGCAACATGCGTTAAGGGTAATGAATTAGCGTAAAGTCTAAGCTAATCGGCTTTGCTTTTTTTGGGCTTACGTACGATCATTTGTTCGATAGATGATCAATAAGATCAAGGCGACAACAATGCCAATACCAGCCCATAGGAGTGCTTTATGCGACTCGCACGTCACTTGCCCGTTACCACGCTAGCGGCCGCCATTGTCATATCGGGCCATGCCCAGGCGCAAACCGAAATTACCGTGGCTACGGTCAATAATAACGATATGGTGATCATGCAGAGCCTCACCGAGGCTTTCGAAGAAGCTCACCCCGATATCACCCTGGACTGGGTGGTGCTCGAGGAGAACGTGCTGCGTCAGCGGATGACCACCGATATTGCCACCGATGGCGGCCAGTTCGACGTGATGACCATCGGCACTTACGAAGTGCCTATCTGGGCAGAGCGTGGTTGGTTGTCCCCCCTGGATAACCTGCCCGACGACTATAACGAAGACGATCTACTGACCTCAGTGCGCGATGGTTTGAGCTTGGATGGCACGTTGCATGCGCTGCCTTTCTACGCCGAAAGCTCAATGATGTACTACCGTCAGGATCTGTTTGAGAAAGCGGGTATTGAAATGAGCGATCAGCCCACTTGGGAAGAGGTGCGTGAGTGGGCGGGCGAGCTGCACGGCAGTGAAGAGGGGGTAGCAGGGATCTGCCTGCGTGGTAAACCAGGTTGGGGCGAAAACATGGCCTTTGTTTCCACCCTGGTGAATACCTACGGCGGTCGCTGGTTTGACGAAGAGTGGAACCCTGAACTCAACTCTGAAGCCTGGGTCAACGCTATCCAGTTCTATGTCGATCTGCTCAACGACTACGGCCCGCCAGGCGCTAGCTCCAACGGCTTTAACGAAAACCTGGCGCTGTTCTCCCGCGGTAATTGCGCGATGTGGGTAGATGCCACCTCGGCCGCGGGCAAGCTGTATGACGGCAATGAGTCCGATGTGGCGGACAGCTTAGGCTTTGCCCCTGCACCCGTGGCAGAAACACCCAAAGGCTCACACTGGTTGTGGTCCTGGGCGCTAGCTATCCCAGCCTCTTCAGAGAATCAGGAAGCGGCGCTTGAGTTTATTACCTGGGCGACCTCGCAAGAGTACATTGAGCTGGTCGGTGAAACCGAAGGCTGGACCAGTGTCCCCCCCGGTACTCGTGAGTCGACCTACGCCAATGAGCAGTACACCGAAGCAGCCCCCTTTGCAGACTTCGTGCTGAAGGCTATTCAAGACGCCGATCCTACCGACTCCACCCTGGAACCCAATCCCTATGTGGGCGTGCAGTTTGTGGGCATTCCAGAGTTCCAGTCGATCGGCACTCAGGTAGGCCAAACCATTGCCGCGGCGTTGACCGGTGACACCACGGTGGAGCAGGCGCTAGACAGTGCTCAGCGTGCCACCGAACGCACCATGCAGCGTGCCGGTTATCTAGACTGATGTGACCCGCAGTGCCTGCCTTGGCTAACCCGGCAGGCATTGCCCCCACACTGTTTCTGCAGGTATTTCCATGAATAAAACACGTGCTTCTGGCCGGACGGTCGGCGGGCTACGGACGCTTTCGCTTCAAGCGCCTGCTGTAACGTTGCTATTGCTTTGGATGATTGTGCCACTGGGTATGACGCTATGGTTCTCCTTCCAGCGTTATAACCTGCTAATGCCCGGTATGACTGGCTTTGCCGGGTTGGAAAACTATGAATACCTTCTCACCGACCCTGCCCTTTGGGCCGCTATGGGCAACACGCTGCTGCTGGTGGGATGGGTACTGGCGATTACCGTGGTGGGCGGTACCCTGCTGGCGGTGCTGTTTCAGCAGGAGTTTGCGGGGCGCGGGATCGCTCGTGTGCTGGCGATCTCACCGTTTTTTGTAATGCCCACCGTGAGTGCCCTGGTGTGGAAAAACATGATGATGCATCCCTCTAACGGGGTGCTGGCGTGGCTGTCTGAGTCCATTGGCCTGCCCGCTGTCGATTGGTTCTCCTCGCTGCCGCTAACGTCAATTGTGATCATCGTTGCATGGCAGTGGCTGCCGTTTGCACTGCTGATTCTGCTCACTGCTATGCAGTCGCTGGATGAGGATCAGGTGGAAGCGGCGCGGATGGACGGCGCGGGGCCGGTGGCGATTTTCTTCTTTATCACTCTGCCGCATCTAAAGCGTGCCATCAGCGTGGTGATCATGATTGAGATGATCTTCCTGCTGACCATCTTTGCCGAAATTTTCGTCACCACCTCCGGTGGGCCTGGCTTGGCGACGACCAATCTGGCTTACCTGATTTACATTCGTGCGTTGCTGGATTTTGACGTAGGCACTGCCTCCGCCGGTGGGGTGATTGCGATCATTCTCGCCAATATCGTGGCGATCTTCCTGGTTCGTATGGTAGCCAAGAACCTGGAAGATTAGACCGGCACTTGTGTCTTGGGAGTACTTCGATGACAACATTAAGTTCCAAAACCGCAGCGCCACGCTCGGTGTCAGGGTGGCGGTCGACGCAAAGCAAGCGCATCTTGCTGACACTTTTGGGGTGGTCGGTGGCGCTGGTGATCTTCTTTCCGATTTTCTGGATGATCCTGACTGGCTTTAAAACGGAAACAGCGGCGATTGCCGACCCCTCGCTGATTTTTTCGCCCACCTTAGAGAGCTACCAGGATGTGCACGCGCGTTCCGGCTATGCACGCTTTGCGCTCAACAGCGTTGCGGTGGCATTTGGCTCAACGTTCTTCGCGCTGCTGATTGCGATTCCTTCAGCTTACGCCATGGCCTTTTTGCCCACTAAACGCACCAAAGGCACGCTGCTGTGGATGCTCTCTACCAAAATGCTGCCCTCGGTGGGTGTGCTGGTGCCGATTTATCTCATTTTCCGTGACGTTGGGCTGCTCGACACCCGCACCGGGTTAATCATCATCTATACCCTGATGAACCTGCCGATTGTGGTGTGGATGCTCTACACCTTCTTCAAGGATATGCCCAAAGACATTCTTGAAGCAGGGCGTATGGACGGCGCCTCCACCTTCCAGGAAGTGTTCTTTCTGCTGCTGCCACTCACGCTGCCGGGTATCGCCTCAACGGGCCTGCTATCGGTCATTTTGAGTTGGAACGAGGCGTTCTGGAGTCTCAACCTAACGACCTCAAGTGCTGCGCCGTTAACCGCCTATATCGCCTCATTCTCAAGCCCTGAGGGGCTGTTCTGGGCCAAATTGTCCGCCGCTTCCACCATGGCGATTGCGCCGATTTTGATACTTGGTTGGATGACCCAAAAACAAATGGTACGTGGCCTGACCTTTGGTGCCGTCAAGTAAAGGATATTCCTCATGGCAACACTACAACTGAACAATATTACCAAGCGTTTCGGCGACACCGAGGTGATCAAGGGCATCGATCTTGAGGTCAATGACCGAGAGTTTGTGGTCTTCGTTGGTCCCTCCGGCTGCGGTAAATCGACCCTGATGCGTATGATCGCCGGGCTGGAAAGTGCGACCGACGGTGATATTTTGATCGACGGACAGCGCATCAATGACGTTGGCCCCGCCGACCGTGGCCTCGCCATGGTGTTTCAGAGCTACGCGCTTTACCCGCATATGACGGTCGAGGGCAACATGGGCTTCAGCATGCGCCTGGCCGGGGTGCCCAAGGAAGAGCGACGCGCCAAGGTGCTGGAGGCGGCCAAAATTCTGCAGCTGGAGCCGCTGTTAGACCGCAAGCCCAAAGCGCTCTCCGGCGGTCAGCGCCAGCGGGTGGCGATTGGTCGGGCGATTGTGCGTAACCCCAGCATCTTTCTGTTCGACGAGCCGCTCTCCAACCTGGATGCCGCGCTGCGGGTGCAGATGCGTATCGAGCTGGCGCGTCTGCACGATGAGCTGGACGCCACCATGATCTACGTCACCCACGACCAGATCGAAGCCATGACCATGGCGGATAAAATCGTCGTGCTCCACGACGGTGTGGTCGAGCAGGTGGGCTCGCCCATGGCGCTCTACCATCATCCGCGCAATCGCTTTGTAGCAGGTTTTATCGGCTCGCCGAAAATGAACTTTCTGCCGGTAACGCTGACCAGCGTTTCGCCTGAAGGCGTAGGGATTCGTATGCCCGGCGGCGGTGAACGCAGCGTGCCGGTGGACGGTCAGCACCTTGAGGCCAACGCCCCCCTTGAGCTGGGTGTTCGCCCGGAACACTTAGTGCTTGAAGAGCAGGGGCCCCTGAGCGGCGAGATCAAAGTGCTGGAGCGGCTAGGTGGCCAAACCTCGCTCTATGTCCAGATGGACGACGAACTGATCACGATTATGGCCGATGGCGACGTGGCCTATCGGGTCAACGATACGGTGCATTTCGGCTTTGCCCCCGAGCGCGCCCACCTGTTTGACGCTGGCGGCCTGGCCTTGCCCAGCTTGCAACAGCACCCCTTGGCAGGGCTAACCCGACACGATAACCGCGCGCCCGGTTCGCCTTCTGAGGAGCCTGCATGAGGACACTCATCTTTGACTGTGATGGCGTGCTGGTCGACAGCGAGGCGCTGGCTGAAGGTACGCTGGTGGAGTATCTCTCCCGCTGGCTGCCCGATCTGAATATCGACCAGGAACTAGGCCAAGCGCTGGGGATGACCACGGCGGCTATTCTCGCTCATCTCGAAGCGTTAAGCGCCCACACGCTGCCGTCTGATGCCACCGAACAGGTAGATACCGCTATCGAGGCCCGCTTGGCGCAGGAGCTTAAAGCTATAGACGGCGCCGACAAGGCGATTCGTGGCATTACCTTGGAAAAGGCGGTGGTTTCCAACAGTCGACGCAGTCGCGTATTGGCATCACTGGCAAGCACAGGGTTGGCCGATGCGTTTGGCGAGGTGCCCATTTTTACCGCTGATCAGGTAGCGCATCCCAAGCCCGACCCCGCACTCTACCGATTGGCGGCATCCCATTTAGGCCAAGTGCCGCGTGACTGTCTAGTGGTAGAAGATAGCGTGGCCGGGGTGACGGCCGCCCGTGCTGCAGGTATGTGCGTGATTGGGTTTGTCGGCGCCAGCCATGTGGATGTTGATCAAGCGGCGCGCCTTACTCAAGTCGGTGCCTGGCGTATTTTAGAGCATATGCACGGCCTGGAAGCCTTGGTGGACGAGTGGCAAGCCAAGGCTTCCAGCTGTTCGCCTTAACGAGAGCATAACGATGAAACTAACCAATAAAATCGCGGTGATTACCGGTGGCGCGCGGGGCATCGGCCTAGCCATTGCCCAGCGTTATTTAAGCGAAGGCGCCAGCGTGGTTGTGGCGGATATCGATCGGGGCGCTATTGATGATGCTTTAGCGACGCTGCAGCAACAGGCGCCTGCCGAAAAAGTGATGGGGGTTGAGCTGAACGTCTGCGATCAGACATCGATTGACGCCATGGTCAAAACGGTAATAGAGCGCTTCAGTGGTATCGATATTTTGGTCAACAACGCTGCCATCTTTGATATGGCGCCGGTGCTTGAGGTGACCGAGGAAAGCTTTGATAAGCAGTTTGCGGTCAATACCAAAGGCATGTTTTTTACCCTGCAGGCGGTTGCCCGTTCGATGGTGGCCCGTGGTCAGGGGGGCAAAATTATCAATATGGCCTCCCAGGCAGGTCGCCGCGGTGAAGCCCTGGTAAGCGTTTACTGCGCCAGCAAAGCGGCTGTCATCAGCCTTACCCAATCCAGTGGTTTGGATCTCATCAAACACCGCATCAACGTCAACGGCATCGCCCCGGGCGTGGTGGATACGCCGATGTGGGAAGAGGTCGACGCGCTGTTTGCCCGTTTTGAAAACCGCCCGCTCGGTGAGAAGAAGCGCTTGGTGGGCGAGGCGGTGCCGTTTGGGCGTATGGGGCTTCCCGAAGACCACACCGGTGCGGCGCTGTTTTTGGCCAGCCAAGACAGTGATTACGTTGTTGCCCAGACACTCAATGTCGATGGCGGCAACTGGATGAGCTGAGGTGGCCATGACCCCTGATCTTGATACTTTAGCCCATCAGATTATTCGCGCCGCCGAAGGCGCCTCACGCTACCTGGTCGCGCTGGCAGGGCCGCCGGGGGCGGGGAAATCCTATCGCAGTGCTCAGCTCTGCGATGCCATTAATCAGCACCTGCCGGGCCAAGCTGGGCTAGTGCCCATGGATGGCTACCACTTCGATAACGCTGTGCTGGGCGAGCAGCAGGTGCCGGTAAAAGGCGCGCCCCATACCTTCGATGTAGAGGGGCTGCGCTGTGACCTCGAACGCATCCGCCAAGGGGGTCATCCGGTAGCTGTACCGGTTTTTGACCGCCCGTTGGATCTAGCCCGTGCCGGTGGACGACTAATCACCCTTGAGCAGCGCATCGTCATTGTCGAGGGCAACTACTTGCTGCTTGACCGCTCCCCCTGGCGTGAGCTGCGACCGCTGTTCGATTGGACGCTATATCTAGACGTTGATGACGTCGTGTTGGTCGATCGACTGATCAATCGCTGGCTTGAGATGGGCCAGGATCGCACCGGTGCGCTGGAGCGGACCCACCACAAAGATATGCTTAATGCTCAATTAGTGAAGAGTTGCTGTTTAACGCCTGACCAGCGCTGGCGCTAGTACTAGTACTTTGTGTTAGCCCCTTTGTGTTAACCCATTGATAGCGTCACTTGTTACCTGCCTTTATTCACCCCATCGCGCCAAGAAGGCCTTGGCTGGAGAGTCCCATGACCCGACTTAACAATCACAACCTGGGCAAGCTAACCGACGATGTTGCCAAATCTAATTACGTTGCCAAACCTCAATATGACCGCAAGACGCTCACCCCCGGCATCGTACATATTGGGGTAGGCGGCTTTCACCGCGCCCACCAAGCGATGTATCTGGATGCATTGATGAACCAGGGCGAAGCGCTGGATTGGGGCATTGTTGGTGTGGGCGTGATGCCCGGCGACAAACGCATGCAGCAGGCACTGGCAGCGCAGGACTATCTCTATACCCTGGTGGTCAAACACCCCGATGGCCAGTATGAGCCACGGGTCATTGGTAGTATGGTGAATTACCTGTTTACACCGGAAGGCACTGAGACAGTTATCGAGCAGATGGCTGATCCGGCGATTCGCATTGTGTCATTGACGGTGACCGAAGGCGGTTACAATTTTCACCCGGTGAGCGGCGAATTCGACCTCGATAACCCCCAGGTACGCGCCGATCTTGCTAACCCCACCCAGCCCACCACCAGCTTCGGGCTGGTGGTGGAAGCGCTCGCCCGCCGCCGTGCGCGGGGTATCCCGCCATTTACCGTGATGTCTTGCGATAATATTCAAGGCAACGGCGACGTGGCCAAGCGCATGTTTGGCGCCTATGCCCTGGCGCGGGACGCCGAGTTAGGCGCTTGGCTTGCCCGTGAGGTGGCGTTTCCCAACGCCATGGTGGATCGCATTACTCCGGTGACGTCGCCCACGGATATTGATGAACTGAGTCAGCGCTTTGGCGTAGAGGACGCCTGGCCGGTAGTCTGCGAACCCTTCACCCAGTGGGTGTTGGAAGATCACTTCCCCCTTGGGCGTCCGGCGTTTGATAAAGTGGGTGTCCAAGTCGTGGAGGATGTCGAACCCTACGAACTGATGAAGCTGCGCCTGCTCAACGCCAGTCACCAGGCATTGACCTATTTTGGCTATTTAGCCGGATACCGCTACGCCCATGAGGTGTGCCAAGATCCGCTATTCGTTGATTTTTTACTGGGCTATATGCGCGAAGAGGGCACGCCGACCTTGGAGCCGGTACCGGGGGTTGATTTGGAAACCTACCGATTAACGTTGATTGAGCGCTTCGCCAACCCGCAAATCAAAGATACCCTGGCACGGCTTTGCGCCGAGAGCTCTGACCGCATTCCTAAATGGTTAGTGCCGGTGATTCGCCAACAGTTGGCCCAGGGTGGAGAAATAGAGCGCAGCGCCGCCGTGGTGGCCAGCTGGGCGCGCTACGCTGAAGGGGTCGACGAGCAGGGCCAGTCCATTGATATCGTCGATCGCTTGAAAGCGCCGTTAATGGCGATTGCTGCCGAGAACCGCCAACGGCCAACGGCCTTTATCGAAAACCGCGAGCTGTTTGGTGACTTAATCGACAGCACTCGCTTTGTTGAAGCCTATTTAGCGGCCCTTAGTTCACTGCACGAACGTGGCGCACGCGCTACGCTAGAGGGTCTGGCGTCGTCCAAAGGAACAGTGTGATGTATATCGGGGTGGATTGCGGTACCCAAAGTACCAAAGTAGTGGTGGTAGACGTTGAGCGAGGCAAGATTCTCGCTGAAGCAAGCCGTCCTCACCGCTTGGAAGAGGGCGAAAATGGCCGCCGGGAGCAGGCGCCTGCGGAGTGGTTAGCCGCATTGAAAGCGGCGTTTTTTGCCGCGTTGGATAAAGCCGCTGTATCGGCTAGCCAAGTGCGCGGCATTGGTGTCTCAGGCCAACAGCACGGCATGGTCGCGCTCGATGGCGAAGGCGTGCCGGTCTATCCCGCCAAGCTGTGGTGCGATACTGAGACCAGCGCCCAGAATGCCGATTTAGTTACCCGCCTGGGCGGCGAGCCGGGCTGTTTGGAGAAGCTGGGGCTGGTGCTACAAACCGGCTATACCGCGTCTAAAATCGTTTGGCTGCGCGAGCATCATCCGGATGCGTATCGGCGCATCGAGAGCCTGCTGCTGCCCCACGACTACCTTAATTTCTGGCTCACCGGCGAACGGGTCACTGAGGCGGGCGACGCCTCCGGTACTGGCTACTTCGATACTCGTAAGCGTTGCTGGCAGCTGGATGTTTTTGCCGAGATGGCCCCAGAATTAGACCCGGCGCGGGTATTGCCCCGGGTGCTGGAAGCCCATGAACCGGTAGGCTTTGTACGCCCGGCCGTGGCCCGCGAGCTTGGGCTTGGCGACCAGGTTGTCGTCTCCTCCGGCGGCGGTGACAATATGTTGGGCGCCATTGGCACCGGCAATATTACCCCGGGGCTGATCACGCTGAGTTTGGGCACCTCCGGCACCGTTTGCGCTTACTCGGCTAACCCTGTTGAATGCGATAGCGCCATGGTCGCCAACTTCTGCTCCAGCACCGGTGGCTGGCTGCCGCTGATCTGCACGATGAATGTTACTTCGGCCACTACGCGGGTGCGCGAGCTGTTTGGCTTGGATCTGGCAGCCTTTGGCGAAAAAGTAGCCAGCGCGCCGATAGGCGCCGAGGGCGTTACCGTATTGCCGTTTTTCAACGGTGAGCGAGTGCCGATGCTGCCCGACGCCTCCGCGGACTTTCTTGGCCTGACCAGTCTGAATACCACCCAGGCTAATTTGTGTCGGGCCGTGGTGGAGGGGGCCACTTTCGGGCTACGCTATGGGCTGGAATTGTTGGGTGATTTAACCGCCGGCGCCAGCCAGATTCGTTTGATCGGTGGCGGCGCTAACAGCCCCGTTTGGCGCCAGATGGTCGCGGACATTACCGGTACCCAGGTGATTTGTCCTGAGATTACCGATGCGGCCGCGCTTGGCGCCGCAATACAGGCGGCCTGGTGCGACCAGCGTTCAGAGGGCGTAACCCTGGAAACGCTGTGTGAAAGATTAGTCCACTTGGATGCGCAGTCACTTGCTGACCCCCATCCTGAGCGAGTGGCCGCGTACCAACCGATTTATATGCGCTACTGCGCAGCACTTGAACAACGCCATGGCGGCGCTTAAACGCATACCAAGGAGATTTTATGATTAGCCAGCTGCAACAGTTAAAGCAACATTCGCTTGTCGTCGCCGACACCGGTGATCTTGAGGCTATTCGCCGCTATCAGCCGCAGGATGCCACCACTAACCCGTCACTGCTGCTCAAGGCGTTTAGTCTGCCCGGTTATCAAGCGCTGATCGACGAAGAGCTGAGCAATGTAAAAGCCTCGGTTGGCAGCCGTGAAGAGCAGGTCAAGCATGCCGTTGACCGCTTGGCGGTGGCCATGGGCAGTGAAATTTCCGCCGTTGTACCGGGGCGTGTTTCCACCGAAGTGGCGGCCCGTTTGTCTTTTGATACCCAGGCCAGCATTGCCAAGGCCCACGAGTTAATCGAGCTGTACGATGCCCGTGGCGTGTCACGTGACCGCGTGCTAATCAAGCTGGCGTCTACCTGGGAAGGCATTCGCGCCGCCGAGGTGCTTGAACGCGAAGGTATTCAGTGCAACCTGACGCTGCTGTTCAGCGATGCCCAGGCCCAGGCCTGTTTTGATGCCGGGGTGTTTCTGATTTCACCCTTCGTAGGCCGCGTGACCGATTGGTACAAAAAAGAGACCGGCAACGACTACACGTCGGAAAACGACCCAGGCGTTCAGTTCGTGCAAGGCGTTTGCCAACGTGCCAACCAGGGTGGTTACGACACCGTGGTAATGGGCGCAAGCTTCCGTAATACCGGGCAGGTACTTGCATTGGCAGGCTGCCCACGGCTGACCATTTCGCCTGCATTATTGGAAGAGCTGGATGCCACCGAAGGCAGCGTTGCTGCGCAAATCCAAGCGGGTGAAGGCAGTGGCAAGCCTACCGAGCCATTGAACGAAGCCGCTTTCCGCTGGGGCCACAATCAAGATGCCATGGCCAACGACAAGCTGGCCGATGGCATCCGCCGCTTCCACGACGACCAGCTTGAGTTAGAGAGCCTGATCGATAAGCGGTTAGGCTGAAATATAAGCTAGCCCATAGCTTAAGCGCGTCGGGGTTAGGGGCCCCCTAACCCCGACGCCGTTATACATTCGGGTACAGGGAGAAAGCCTTATGGATGCCACCCTGAGCCAACTGTTGGAATCTATCGAATTAACCCCCGTCGGCGGTTTGCAGTCGCTCAGTGGGGGTGACATTGCTGCTGTATACCGCCTGGAGACCCGTCAGGGGCAGGTGGTGATTAAACACGACGATACGGCGCGGCTGCGTGGCGAAGCCGAAGGGCTGCGTGCGTTGCGTGGTGCCTGTTCATCGCTGGTAGTGCCAGAGGTGTTAGGTTTGGCAGAAGGCTGGCTGATCATTGAGTCATTGGACACCGTGCCCGCTGGGCAGAAGAGCGAAGCAGCGCTTGGTGAAGGGCTGCGCGGTTTGCACAGCGTGATTGGCGATGCCCACGGCTGGCATCAGGATAACGCTTGTGGGCGCACACCCCAGCCGAATGCCCCGCTCAGCGATGGTCGAGCTTTCCAGCGCGAGCGCCGCTTGCTCCCACTGTGTGAGGCGTGCCACCAGCGTGGGCTATTGGACAGCGAGCTGCGTGGCCGTATCGAACGCTTGGCCCACGATTTGGAACGCTGGCTGCCCGATGCGCCGCCCAGCTTGCTGCACGGTGATTTGTGGTCAGGGAATGTGCTCTTCACTACAAAAGGGCCGGCGATCATCGATCCGGCAGTGTATCGCCACTACCCGGAAGTGGACGTGGCGATGCTGACGCTATTTGGCTCGCCGGGAGAGGCATTTTTTGACGCCTACTGGAACGGCGACGCCCCGACCAGCTGGCCGAGGCGTGAAGCTCTGTTTCAGCTTTACCCACTGTTGAATCACCTGGTGCTGTTCGGTGCCGGCTATCGTTCTGCGGTTGAACGCTGCGTGGCGAGGCTTGAGTCCTTCGCCTGACTTACCAAAACTTACGTTTTACCAAGATTTATAGGGCAAAAACTTACCATTCAAGGTTAATAGTACCCGGTCGCCTTTGGGATCTTCGATTTTGTCGACCTCCATGGTGAAATCGATGGCGCTCATAATGCCGTCGCCAAATTTCTCCTGCACCACGTCTTTTAGGGTCTCACCGTACACACCGACAACTTCATAGAGGCGGTAGATAAATGGATCCTGGGGGATCGCTTCATCCCAGGCTTTAATGGGAAAGGCCACTAAAGCCTCTGCCGCATCGCTCTCCACGCCCAGGGTGTCACACAGCTTAGCGGCAACCTCTTGGCTGGCGCTGTTCATGCCGTAGCAGGTGGAAGCCACCCATACCGGCGACATGCCTACCGCTTTGCCAATATCTTCCCAGCTCATTTTTTTACGCGCTTTGGCGGCGAGCAGGGTGTGACGCATTTCGAGTTTATCCATTAGGGTTTCTCCTATACAGTGGGGACGAGTAACGCCCTTTTCTTTGGCCTAGGCTGTGATCAAGACAGCACTTTTTTGGGCTGAGTACGCACGTGGGTGGTATAGAGAACCAAGCCAACCAGGGTTAGGCCGCCTACCAGATTACCCAGTACCGTGGGGATTTCGTTCCACATAATGTATTGATACAGCGTGAAGTCAGCGCCCAGCATGAGGCCAATCGGGAACAGAAACATGTTGACCACTGAGTGCTCAAAACCAAGGTAGAAGAAAACAATAATCGGCATCCACATGGCCATGATTTTGCCGGAAACCGTTGTGGAGATGGCGGCACCTACCACGCCCATAGAGACCATCCAGTTGCAGAACATGCCTCTCAGAAAGAGCACAATCCAACCGGCAAGCCCCGCCTCCTGATAACCCACCGTGCGGCTTTCACCAACGGCCATCATCGTTTGGCCGACAGCGTTGATCTCCTCGGTGCCGCCCATGGTGAAATTCAGGTAGCCGAAGGTGGCGATAAATAGGGCGCCCCCAAGGTTGCCGAGCCCTACCAGTGCCCAGCACTTCAGCATGCGCGGCAGTGTCACACCGGGTCTTTTGTCGAGCCATGCAATTGGCACCAACATAAAAACCCCGGTGAGCAGGTCATAGCCCATCAGGTAGAGCATCACAAAGCCCACGGGGAAGAGCAGTGCCCCAATCAAAAAGTGGCCGGTTTGCGTCGCGATGGTGATGGCAAAAATAACCGCCAACGCCAGGGTCGCTCCCGCCATAAAGGCGCGGATAAGCGTATCCCGGGTGCCCATATAGACTTTTGACTCACCCTGATCCACCAACTTGGTGACAAATTCACTGGGCATTAGATAAGACATAAATATGTCTCCTGTGTCATTTCGGTTAATTAACGCCTAACCCAAGAGTTTTAGTGTTCCCTGATAGGAGCAATAAATAGGAGCAATAAAACCGATGGCTGCGCCGTCCTGGTGCAAAAGAGATTAAGCGTGTGGCGCTATCGCACTATCCACCCATCCGTTGCTATTTGTGTGCCAACTCGCGCATATTATTTATAATATTTTGTTTTTAATGGATTAATTTGTTTTTTAGAGGATGTTTTTGGAGCGTTTAAGGTGTTACGAAATATCGTAAATTACGATATTTCGTTGTTTTAGTGACGAAATGTCGTAACTGGCGCGGTAATTGAATGGTGATGGGACAATTCATTTGAGACCGACACTAATGGATGAGCCTGAAAGTCATCACGCTTTTGCGTTGATGGGTGGCTTTTCGCCCCTGTCGATGATTTTGGTCGACCCGTTTGCCGACCAGCTGATCTCTGCGAATCATGCCGCTTGCGCGATGCTCAATATTGATGAAGCAATGCCTTTGGAGGCACCGTTTAGCCATCGCTTGGGTGCTTCGCTGCCACTATGGGTGAGCTTCACCGATGAAGCGCTAACACACAAAGCGGCCTGGTCGGATGACCTGGTGATGTTAGATATGCTGCGCCAGCCGTATCGAGTTGAGGTTTATGCTCGGCGTATCGACGACTCTTCACAGCTGTTGCTGACGCTTATAGACCGCAATAAAGCTGAGCAGCGGCGAGCAAAAGCGGAATTAGGCCGCCAGCACCGCCAGGGTGAGGTGGGTTGGCAGCGGGTCGAGCAGGTATTCGAGCGGATTGAAAAGCAGAACCAACTGATTCTTGGCGCAGCGGGCGAGGGGATTTACGGGCTGGATGCCGAAGGCAAAACAACCTTCGTTAATCCTGCCGCCGAGCGAATTCTGGGCTGGAGTACCGAGGATATGGTGGGCCACGACGCTCACCTGATGTTCCACCACACCCACGCCGATGGCAGTCACTTCCCGGTGCAGCAGTGCCCTATTCACGCCTCGTTTAGCGACGGTCAGGTACATCACGTCGATAACGAGGTGTTCTGGCACAAAAATGGTGAGGCAATTCCCGTTGAGTACACGAGTACACCGATTTTTGAAATGGGGCGTTTGGTCGGCGCGGTGGTGCTGTTTCGTGATATTCGTGAGCGCAAGCGTGCTGAGCAGCAGTTGCGTGATGCCCTTGCTGAGGTGGAGTCACTCAAGCAGCGCCTCGAACTGGAAAATGAGTACCTCCAGGAAGAGATAAAAGCGGAGCTAAACCATCGCGATATTGTCGGCAATAGTCCGGCAGTGGCCAAGCTGATTCAGCAGATTGAGCTGGTTGCGCCCACCAGCGCCAACGTGTTGATTAGCGGCGAGTCGGGCACCGGTAAAGAGCTGATTGCCCGCGCCATCCATGCGGGGAGTACGCGCAGTGATCGACCGCTGATCCGCGTGAACTGTGCGGCTATTCCCCGTGATCTGTTTGAGAGTGAGTTTTTTGGCCATGTAAAAGGGGCCTTTACCGGCGCGGTGCAGGATCGCCCAGGGCGTTTTGAGCTTGCCCACGGCGGCACGTTATTTTTGGATGAAGTTGGTGAAATCCCCCTGGAGCTGCAGAGTAAGCTGTTGCGGGTGCTGCAGGATCAGCAGTTTGAGCGCGTAGGCGATAACCGTACCCGCGAAGTGGATGTGCGGGTGATTGCCGCCACCAATCGCGAACTGCGCGACATGATTGAGGCAGGCCACTTTCGTGAAGACCTCTACTTTCGACTCAATGTGTTTCCTATTGACTCGGTACCACTGCGCAAGCGGATTGAGGATGTGCCGCTTCTGGCGCGGCACTTTTTACAGCGTGCCTGCCTGAAATTTAATAAGCCGGGAGTGCGCATTCCCCCCGCCCAGTTGGAGATTCTGCAGCGCTACCCATGGCCAGGCAACATTCGTGAACTGGAAAACATCATTGAGCGCCAAGTCATCGTGACCCAGGATCGACGCTTAATGTTTGATGACCTGCTATCGGGAGAGCCGTCGCGCTCGATGGGGCGTGCTCAACCAATGCCGACGTTGCGCCACACCGGCGGAGAGCAAAGTAAAGCAACGCTGCTGACTGAGCAGGCGCTGAGCCAACGTCGGCGGGCGAGCACGATTGCCGCTCTGGAACAGGCGAGAGGTAAAATTTCTGGGACCGGGGGCGCGGCAGAACTGCTTGGTATTAAACCCACTACGCTGGCCTCGCGGCTAACTAAATGGGGTATCGATGCGCGGGAATTTCGTAAAAGAGCGCCGCATTAATCGCCAAACCACCATGCTTTGGACTAAGGTAAGTTGGATGCGACTTGACAACAGGCTGCACACATATTTATAGATTGTTCAAGGCTAGCATACATACATGAATGTAACTATAATGCTCATCTTTCTGAATGGCTTAACGTGCGAGTGGCTTAATTTTCTGCAGGACAAGCAGGTTGAGAGACTAAGCGCGTTTACCATCTGACGCTGATACCTAGAGGCAATCCCATGCGACTGGCACACTGGGCAGTCAATGCCCCTTTACGACCCCTACTGTTAGCGGTATTTACTGCTTCTTTTGTATTGCCTGCTCAAGCCGCCGACCTCATCACGATTACCCGTGATGCGTTGGATAATAACGCTGAGCTTGCTTCGGCGCGCTCGGAGTATTTGGGTGTTGAAGCAGGCAGAGACGTTGCCCGCGGTGGGTTACTCCCCCAAATTAACGCCTCGGGCACCGTGGCGCATAACGAGCAATATGAAAGTCAGGGTTCATCCCGAGCGGGAACAGGGGCTGGAACGGGTAATGTGAGCGCTGGTGATGACCGTTACAACACCGTAGCGCTCACCCTCGAAGCCACCCAAGCGCTTTATGATGAGGTCACGCGCCGCCAAGTCACTCAGGCCGAGCGGCAGATTGACCAGCAGGTATACCTGCTGGCAGCTACCGAACAGCAGCTATTAATTGACGTGGCCAGCGCCTATTTTGATATTTTGCGGGCTTATGAAGTCCTCGAAGCGCGTTTTGCCCAAGAGCGAGCCATTGGCCGTCAGCTTGAACAGGCAGGCGAACAGTTTGAGGTCGGTTTGATTGCGATTACCGAAGTCGAAGAGGCCCGGGCTACCTTTGACCAGTCCCGTGCTGATCGCATTGCCGCAGAGAGTAATCTGCAGGTGGCATTTGAGGCACTAGAGCAGCTGACCGGCCAGCGCTACGCCAGTATTGAAGCGTTGGGCGACAGTATGCCAATCGCCCTCCCGGAACCCAGCAACCGCGACTACTGGGTAGAGCAAGCCATTGAGCGCAATCCTCAGGTATTGGCGCAACAGGCGGGGATTGAGGTATCACGCAGCGGTGTGGAAATTGCCCGTGCGGGTCGTTTGCCCACCCTTTCAGCCTTTGGCAACTATCAGTATGGCGACAGTGATATTGATAACACCACTGGAAATGACTCCTCTAGCCAAGTAGGCATACGCGCTAATTTACCCGTCTACACCGGCGGCAGTACCAGCGCCAGCATCCGCCAGGGGACTTATCAACTTGAAAGCAGCCAGTATGATTTCGAGTCCCAGCGTCGTTCGTCAATTCAACAGGTTCGCTCTCTGTACACTCAAGTCAGCAACGATGTGGAAACTGTCGAGGCTCGCGAGCAGGCCATTGTATCCAACCAAAGTGCGCTGGAAGCGACGCGCGCCGGTTACGAAGTCGGCACCCGTAACATCGTGGACGTTTTGAACGCTGAGCAGAATTTGTATAACGCCATCGCCAACTACGCCGAGGCTCGCTACGACTATGTCGTTAACCTGCTCTCACTGCGTCAGCAGGCCGGGCGCCTGGATGTAGACGCCATTGAAGAAGTCAATGCGTGGTTAACCGGCGATGAGGTGAATTTCACCTTGCCCGAAAGCGGTGGCAACGACCGCTATGAGTCCGCGCTCAACATCGGTGCACCGCCCCAACCTGGCACGTAATGGCTTGTCGGTTGGAAGTGATTCAGGTGCGCATGTGCTATCGGTCACCTTAAAAAAGATATATGGGAATGCAACGTATGAAGAAGATGATTCACTCACGCCGAGCGAGTCTGGTGACGCTAGTAGCTGCGCTGGCACTTTCAGCCTGCGGTCAAGAACAAGCCGAGGCGCCTCAACAGGGTGCCCAGCAAGAAGCTCCACCTCATAAGGTCGAAGTGGCCGAAATGGTGCGTCAAGATATACCGTTGGATAAGTCGTACCCCTCACTGCTACGCAGTGATGATGAAGTCACTTTGGTGGCCCGAGTCAATGGGTTTCTGGAGGAACGCCACTTTGAACCCGGCCAGTTGGTGGAGGAGGGGGATCGTCTTTACACCATCGAGCCCGATCTTTACCAGGCCACGGTCAATCAGCGTGAAGCCGATTTACAGAGCGCTCGTGCCGAGCTTGCCCGCGCCCAGCGTGATGCCCAGCGTTTCGAGCAGTTATTAAGCCAAAACTCAGTGAGTCGCCAGCAGTATGATCAGGCGTTGGCCGACCAACGAGTAGCTCAGGCGAGCGTCGCCCAAGCAGAAGCCGCTTTGACCAGTGCCAACCTGGATTTAGGCTATTCCCAGGTGACGGCTCCTGTCTCAGGCATGATCGGTTTGAGCCAAGTTAACGTGGGCAATTTGGTGACTTCGGGTACGGAGCTGGCTACGATCACCCCGCTGGATCCGCTGGAAGTTCGTTTCCAACTGCCTCAGCGGGATGCCTTTGAGCTGCGTCGTCAGTTGAGTGACGGCGGTGATACGTCGGATATTCGTGCGCGGTTGAGCATTCCTGGCGTGAGTGGCGGCAGCGATTCCGAATTAGAAGGGCATTTGGACTTCCTGGGCTCTCGAGTCGATAGCGGCACCAGTACCGTGCAGGCATCCGCAACCTTCGAAAACCCTGAGGCGACCGTACTGCCCGGCCAATTTGTACGTGTACGCATCGAGGGCCTGAAGCGTTTTGATGTGATGGCAGTCCCGGAAATTGCCGTTACCCAAGGGCTAATGGGCCCGCAAGTGTTTGTCCTGGATGACGAGGACAAAGCCCGCGAAAGGACTGTTTCATTGGGCGAAGTGGCTGGCCCATGGCAGTTGATTCGTGAGGGGCTTGAGCCGGGGGAGCGTGTAGTGGTCGGCGACCCCGCTGGTTTAGAGCCGGGTATGGTGATTGATCCTCAGCCGTTTGCTGGTAACGCTGAGGACATCGTTGAAGATGTGGAGCAAGAAGAGGCCCAACAGCAGTCTGAAGCGGCAGAGACAATGGAAGAGGGGGCAGGTGATGACCAGCCCGCTGAAGGAGAAGAGGGTGCGCAATAATGAACTTCTCTAACTTCTTCATCAGCCGCCCGATATTTGCCACGGTATTGGCGATTATCGTGACGTTGGTGGGCGTGATGTCCATGCGTATTCTACCGATTGAGCAGTACCCCAGCGTGGTGCCGCCGACGGTATCGGTGCAAGCGCAGTTCCCTGGGGCGGACGCTGAAACCGTTGCGCAAACGGTGGCGGCTCCCATCGCCGAAGCCATTAACGGCGTTGAGAACATGCTTTATATGACCTCCAACAGCGCCGATAACGGCCTCATGAGCTTAAGCGTGGCGTTTGACATCGGCACCGACGGCGACATTAACACCATCAACGTCAACAACCGGGTTCAGGGAGCGCTTTCGCAGTTACCTGAGGCCGTGCAGTCACAAGGTGTCACCGTTGAGCTGCGCTCTGACTCGATTTTGATGTTTATCGCGTTGACCTCGCCTGATGGCGACTACGACAACATCTATATGCAGAACTACGCGACCCTTAACGTGCTTGATGAACTGCGCCAGGTGCCGGGTGTGGGTAATGCCGAGGTGTTGGGCGGCGGCGAGTTTGCCATGCGTATCTGGATGGATCCGGATAAGTTGGCCCAGTACGACCTGACGCCCAGTGAAGTGGCCAGCGCGATTAGGGCACAAAATACTGAAGTGCCTGCGGGCAATTTGGCATCGACGCCGCAAAGTGAGCCGCGTGCGTACACCTATACGATTACCGCTGGCGGCCGCCTTAATAATGTCGACGACTTCCGTAATATTTACCTACGCACCAATAACGACGGCTCTTCGCTACACTTGGAAGACGTCGCGCGTATTGAACTTGGGGCATCTTTTTACGGGGTTGATGCGCGTTTGAACGGCTCAACCATGACGCCGATTATTATTAACCAGCAGCCCGGTGCTAACGCGCTGGAAACTGCGCAGGGTGTGCGGGATACCATGGAGGAACTAGCCGGTCGCTTCCCGCCCGGGCTTGAGTATGTTGCCCCTTATGATACCACCCTGTTTATTGATGCCTCCGTGGAAACGGTGCTCCACACCTTTATTGAAGCCTTTCTGATCGTTATCGTCATTCTGTTTATTTTCCTGCAGAACTGGCGTTTCACCGTGATTGCCATGTCGGTGGTGCCGGTTGCGGTCGTAGGTACCTTCGCAGGCTTCTACATGTTTGGTTTTTCAATCAACTTGCTGACGCTATTTGCCTTGGTGCTATCGATAGGGATAGTGGTCGACGATGCCATTCTTGTAGTGGAAAACGTCGAGCGCGTGCTGAGTGAAGAGGACGATATCAGTGTACGCGACGCGACTATTCGGGCGATGAAAGAAGTCGGCGGGCCGGTGATTGCGACCTCGTTGATCATGGCAGCCGTGTTTGTACCCGTGGCTTTCCTGGGCGGCTTTACCGGGCAGATTTACCAGCAGTTTGCAATTACCGTGGCGATCTCGGTGGCCATTTCGGCGTTAATGGCGCTGACCTTTACCCCTGCTCTGTCAGCGATTTTTATCAAGCACAAAATCGCCGGTGCCGGGCAGTCCAAATTCAAACGCGCCCTAAATACACCGCTACGCCTGTTTGACCGACTGTTTGCGGGGATCACCGCTGCCTATATGTGGGTCGTAAAAGGCTTGGTACGGTTTTGGGTGTTAGCATTAGCGCTCACGGTAGCGACAGGGGTTGGTTCCTACTGGCTCTACGCCAATACGCCTTCAACGCTGGTGCCGGAAACCGACCAGGGGGTTGTGCTGGTCAGCGTGTCGCTTCCTGACGCCGCGTCGCTGGATCGCACCCAGCGCTATATGTCAAAACTCAGTGCAGCGATTGAAGATATTCCCGGTGTGGAATACTCCTCCGCGGTGGCGGGCTATGACATTTTGTCGAGTTCCGTGAATACCGCTCGGGGGGTAATGTTTATCAATCTAAGCCCTTGGTCTGAGCGTGATTTGACTGCCACAGAACTTGTAGGGCGCATTATGGGGTTGGGCGCAAGTATTGATGGTGGTTCCGCGATGGCCTTTAACTTGCCACCTATCATGGGGCTTTCGACCACTGGTGGTTTTACCGGCTACTTGCAGTCCTTTGATGGTGCATCGGCACGTGAGCTGTATGAAGCATCGCTGCAAATCATGCAGAAAGCTAACCAGCATCCTGCCTTGAACCGGGTATTTACAACGTTCAACGTTAATGTCCCGTCTTATCGTGCCAACATTGATCAGCAAAAAGCATTAAGTTACGGCGTGGCGCTGGAGAACATTAACTCGGCTCTGGGTAATACCTTTGGTAACGGCTTTGTGAACTACTTCAGCTATCAAAACCGTAATTTTCAGGTCTATCTACAAAACGAAGATGAATTCCGGAAGACGCCGGAAGACGTCAGCAGCGTTTACGTGCGTGGCGGAAATGGCGAACGTATTCCGCTCTCTGAATTTGTCGAGCTTGAGCGCCAAACCGGTCCGTCGGTAGTGTCCCGTTTCGGCGTTTATGCCGGTGCAATGTTCCAGGGTGAGCCAGCTGCTGGTTATAGCTCAGCTCAGGCGATCGAAGCAATGAACGAAGTCGTGGAGGAAGCGCTGGGCAGCAACTGGGGCATGGGCTGGACGGGTACCGCATACCAAGAGTCCAATATGGGCAGCGCCGCGACGCTAGCGATTGTCTTCGGCCTATTGATGGTCTTCCTGATCCTGGCGGCTCAGTATGAGAGTTGGTCTTTACCGCTAGCGGTATTGACTGCAACGCCTTTTGCTTTCCTGGGGGGTATTGGGGGTATCGCGTTGCGCGGGCTGGACACCAGTGTGTATGTGCAGATCGGCATGTTGGTGGTGGTCGGGCTTGCGGCGAAGAATGCCATCCTGATTGTCGAATTCGCCGAACTGCAGCGTAAGGAGCAGGGAAAATCAATCCGTGAAGCGGCGATTACAGCAGCAGAGCTGCGCTTTCGTCCCATCGTGATGACCTCCCTGGCATTTATCTTTGGTACCTTACCGCTCGCATTGGCGACCGGTGCCAGCGACGTGAGCAGTCATCACATTGGTACCACGGTCGCTATGGGTATGTTCTCAGTTGCCACCTTGGGCAGCCTGTTTATTCCCAGCTTCTACGCCATGATTGCAACCGTTTCTGATTGGCTAGGTCGCAAGATGAAAGGGAATAGGCATGATAGCTCACAGTCGGCACTTGAGCATGACAAAGCCTAGTCCTTAGCGATTAACCACCATCAAGAACAGGCGGGTGCTATCTTCGGATGGCACCCGCTTTTTATTGCGGTCACGATAATCAAGCTAGCTGACTAAGATCAAGGTAGAGGTGGCGCCCAAAAGCTAATCTGGACTAAGCTGGAAGTAACAATACATCACCGGCTAAGTACCGGGGGAGGCGCCATCATGAACGATCTACTGCACGCTGCTACGCAGTTTCCGACCATCGTCTTTACGTTGCTACTCGGGTTGTTGGCTCTTTACTGGCTGTTAGTGATTATCCGTTTAGCCCCTCTGGAGCTGTTTGAACGCGATAGCCTCAAAGAAGACCATCTCGCCAGCACGCTGGTTTCTCTAGGCTTCGCTGGGGTTCCCGCGACGCTGGCCTTGACGGTGATTCTGACCATTGCAGCAGTGCTTACATTGGTGATCGAACTACTGGTATTGCGGTGGCTACCGCTTGGCTTGATACGTATACCGGTAGGGGTGCTGGTGCTATGGGCTACGCTGGTGGTTGCTTCGTCTTTGGCGGCTATGCTCTGCCAGGCCTTGCACCGTGGGCTGCACCGTTATCGCCCCTTCACGCGCCGCTGTTTACTGGGGCAAACGGTGGTGGTGACTGAGCGCGAAGGTACTGGTGGGCAGGCGTTCGCAGTCATTGATAATGAGCCCAATAGCAGGGTCAAACTGCTGAGCAAGCACGATGCCCTACCTGTACAGGGGGAGCGCCGAGTGCTGGTGAAGTACTTACCTGAAGAGGGCGCCTATCGCAGCGTCTCTGAGAAGGCGTATCTCGAAACGCGAGTTCGTTTGAATAGACTGCGGCTAAACCAGAAAAATCGCCACTCAACCCATTACTCCACCTCCCACTAATACGACGTTCTATCTGAAGGGCGTCACCGGGAAGCCTAAATGCTAGGCATCCCGGTTATTTCCAACGCCGCCACTGCTGTGTCAGCCACTGCACTGCACGCTGCCAGACAGTGGCGTTTTGCGTCTTATCAACGGAGGTAGGACGAGGTGCGGGGCGGTTTAAAAAGTCGTGAATGGGGTCTACCTGTGCTGGTTTATCCAGCATGGGCGCATGACCACAGTCAGGCACTGTAAGCGTCACAAGCTTAGGCTGTGCTGCGGTCATCCGCGGTAGTGTTTCCGGGTCTAAAAGTGTGGACTCCTCACCGCGTATCACCATCGTCGGGCAGCGAATGTTCGCCCAGTCTGCCCACATGTCGCGCGGCGTATCGTGTACAAACTGCTCGCCGATGCGCGGATCAAAGTGATACGTCCAACTACCATCCGGTAACCGACGGGCACTGTTGAGCGCTAGTTCGCGCCATGCGGATTCACCGGTAATACCGAAACTAGCGTAGTGCTGATTGAGCTCTTGTTGGAGTTCGCTGAAGTTAGAGAAGCGGTGGGTAACGCCGAAATAGCTGGAGAGACCAATAAGACCCTGCGTGTTCAGCTCGGGGCCCACATCGTTAAGAATCAGCCGGGAAATACGCCCACTGTGTTGTGGGTCAGCGGCGATCAACATACCTAGCAGGCCACCCATCGAGGTGCCCAGCCAATCGATGTAATCGAGTTCAAAGTGGTCAAGCAGTGCGATTGCTACTGTCACGTAATGGCTATAAAGGTAGTCGTGAGCAGGGAAAAGCGACCAGCTTGATAAGCCGCGGCCCGGGGTGTCTGGGGCGATAATCCGCCATTCACTGCCGAGTTCCCGCGCCAGCGCGCTAAAGTCGCCACCGTGACGAGCAAAGCCATGCCAGGCGATCAAAGTGCGGGGGGCAGTAGGGTTCCAAATGCGTACGGCGACTTCTAATTCGCGTATGCGAACAAACTCCAAGGCATCCATAGGGTACTCACACGGCTAGAACAGTGGGGCCAGTATAAGCATACTTGCTGCATTGCAGCGAGAGTGGGTGCAATGTTTAACGCTGCATCATGCGAATAGAGGTATCAATCAGCTCGCCACCGCGTTCCCGAATCGAAAAAGCTCCGGGGTTACGTAGCCAGTCGTGGAACAGGCCTCCCAGCATGGACTGCATCAAGCGCGTTGCAATTTCGGGGCTAAGGTCTTCGCGCAACAATTGTTGCTGCTCAGCGAGCACAAAGACATTCAGCATCTCTTCAAAACACTCGTTGCCGATCTGCTCCTGCATGTCGAGCGGGTTAATATCGCTGAAGAACTCGCAGCGATGCAGCAGGATGGAGAGTATTCGCTGATAAGAAGGTTGCTCAAGGCGCACTAAACCCGCATGGCAGGCCAGTCGTATAGACTCCAATGGTGATAATTCGGCGTCGGCTTTGTCGACCTCATCCATCAGCGATTGGAAGGGCATACGCACCTGTTCAACCAGCGCCATGAACAGGTCGCCTTTGTTTTTAAAGTGCCAATAAACGGCGCCGCGAGTAAGGCCTGCATGGCGAGCAATTTGCTCTAAGGAGGTGCGCGCCACGCCCTTGGCAAAAAATACCTCTTCAGCAGCTTCAAGCAGTGCTTCTCGTGTAGCAGCCGCTTCTGCTTTGGTCTTTCTTGCCATGGAAATGCAACCTCATTATCGACACAGTATGGTCATATTTTAACCTAAGAGGGAGAACATTTACATTCAAAACTGTATGGTTAAATGAGCCATCTCATAACGTGGGTTAACAAATTCGTCATTTCACGACTGAAAGCGTATAAACAGGCAATGAAACTGGCCCTAATGTCGTGAGCAAAACGAATTAAAAAAACAGGACAGAAAGCATGGCGCGAGCTCCTTTTCAGCTGGGCGAACATACCATTATGCCCGGCCAACGCTTACAAGTTGATGTGCCGGTGGCGCGCTTATATACCCATACGCCCCTGCATATTCCTGTCGAAGTCGTTCATGGCCGTAAGGATGGACCAGTGCTGTTGGTATGTGGTGGCATTCACGGCGATGAAATCAACGGCGTGGAGATTGTCCGCCGGGTACTGCGCGCGAAAGCGATTAGTAGTATCCGCGGTACCTTGATCGCTGTGCCGGTTGTAAACGTACTTGGTTTCTTGCAGCAAACCCGCTATTTGCCTGATCGGCGTGATCTAAATCGCTGTTTTCCAGGCAGCGAGTCGGGGTCACTTGGCGGCCGTATTGCAAATCTGTTTCGCGAACAAATCGTCGATCACGCTACCCATATTATTGACCTACATACCGGTGCAATCCACCGCACTAATCTGCCGCAAATTCGTGCCCAGCTCCGTCCTGGAAGCGAAACCGAGCGTATGGCCGATGCTTTCGGTGCGCCCGTAGTGCTAAATGCGGAACTGCGTGAAGGTAGCCTGCGCCACTACGCTCAGAACCGCGGGATTCCAGTGCTGACCTATGAAGCCGGCGAGGCGCTGCGTTTTGACGAGTGGGCGATTGCCCCAGGGGTTCGCGGTGTGCTGCGAGTCATGCGCCGACTAGGCATGCTGACCGGCGAACAACGCCGCCGCACGCCAGCACCCGCGGAGCTTGCCAAAGGGTCAAGCTGGGCTCGGGCACCTATCGACGGCATTTTGCGCCCCAAGGTGCGCCTAGGCGCCCGCGTTGCGAAAGGCGAGGTGCTGGGCAAAGTCGCTGACCCTTTTGGCAATGATGAAGGCGAAGTGCGCGCCGCTGCCGACGGTATTGTGATTGGCATGAGTCGCTTGCCGCTGGCCAATGAAGGAGAGGCGCTATTCCATATTGCCCGTTTTGATGAAATTGATGAGGCAGAAACGGCTATTGAGAGCTTTAACTCAAGCTTGGTGCCGCCACCTGATTCGTTTTATTAATCGTAGTTCATAACTCAACGCTATCGCTTCAATAGTTAAGGATTAGCTACTATAAATGGCAAGTCAGTAGCCATTTGACTATACCTAAGGACGGGCTTTGTTAGCGGCTACTCAAAATGATAACACCCAAAACAAATAGCTAAGCTTTCATCGGACTCGAACGAGTGGCGATCAAACGCCACGTCTACCGTGACATGGAGGAAAAGCGATGACGAGCGATAAACCTAATCACACCACGACAGATGCGGGTATACCGGTCACCAGTGACGAACACTCGCTTACCATAGGACCCAACGGCCCGATTCTGCTCAACGATCACTACTTGATTGAGCAGATGGCAAACTTTAACCGTGAACGTATTCCCGAGCGTCAGCCTCACGCCAAAGGTGGCGGCGGTTTTGGGCGCTTTGAAGTGACTCATGATGTCAGCAAGTACACCAAGGCAGCCGTGTTCCAGCCGGGCACGACCACTGAAACACTGATGCGCTTCTCAACCGTGGCCGGCGAACGGGGTAGCCCGGACACATGGCGTGATCCGCGCGGGTTCTCGATCAAGTTCTACACCACAGAAGGCAACTTCGACATGGTGGGGAACAATACACCGGTGTTCTTTATTCGCGACCCGATGAAGTTTCAGCACTTTATCCGCTCGCAAAAGCGCCGCGCAGATACCAATCTTCGTGACCATGATATGCAGTGGGATTTCTGGACGCTGTCGCCTGAATCGGCTCACCAAGTGGCTTGGCTGATGGGGGATCGGGGTATCCCGAAAACCTGGCGTCATATGAACGGCTATTCCAGCCATACTTATATGTGGATCAACGCAGAGGGTGAGCGGTTTTGGGTCAAGTACCATTTTAAAACCGACCAGGGAATCGATTTCCTCACCCAGGAAGAAGCGGACAAAATGGCTGGCGCAGACGCTGACTACCATACCCGCGACCTCTATCAAGCCCTTAAAAATGGCGATCACCCCAGCTGGACGCTGAAAGTGCAGATCATGCCGTTTGAAGAGGCGAAGACCTACCGTTATAACCCCTTCGATCTGACCAAAGTGTGGCCCCATGCGGACTACCCGATGATTGAAGTGGGTAAACTCATCTTGGATCGTAATCCCACGGATTATCACACCGAGATCGAGCAAGCGGCATTTGAGCCCAATAATATGGTACCAGGTACCGGTTTAAGCCCTGATAAAATGCTGCTGGCGCGTGGGTTCTCCTACGCCGATGCCCACCGCGCGCGGCTTGGCGTGAACTATAAGCAGATCCCGGTGAATTCGCCGAAGTCGCCGGTGCACAGCTACACTAAAGATGGCGCGATGCGGGTGCAAAATGTCACCGACCCGGTTTATGCACCCAACTCGAAAGGCGGCCCCTCTGCCGATGCTGAGCGCTACCCTATGGATAACACCTGGGAAGTGAGTGGTGACTTTGTGCGCACCGCCTACACCCTGCGCCGCGATGACGACGATTGGGGGCAGGCCCATACCCTGGTGCGTGAAGTGATGGATGACGCCCAGCGTGACCGTTTGGTGTCGAACGTTGTTGGTCATCTATCGGATGGTGTTACGGAGCCGGTGCTTCAGCGTGCGTTTGAGTATTGGCGCAATATTGACCAGGAAGTCGGCGACCGCATCGCTAAAGGCGTGAAAGGCGGCTAACGCGTGACTTTTTAAGCACACGGCGCGCCGTCCACACCTTCAACGCTTAAGCGGGAAGGGGGGCAGAAAGGGCGGCGGGCTGTGTGTCTTGAGCCTCTGGCTCACGCACTAAACTTAACGCTTCATCAAATAGGCGCAATCCTGCGCCTTCTTTATGGGCGTGTTCTGACAAATGACGCCGGAAGCGCCTGCCGCCGGGGCAACCCTGGAATAAACCCAGCAGGTGGCGGGTAATATGATTCAGCTTCGCGCCTTCATCCAAGCGCTGCTGAATATACGGCCGGAAAGCGTTCGCAGCATCCAAACGGCTCTCTGCCGGGCCTTGCTCACCAAACAACTGTTCATCGACACCAGCGAGCAGCCACGGGTTTTGATACGCCTCACGCCCCACCATCACGCTATCCACATGGGTAAGCTGCGCTTGGCACTCCGCCAGCGTTTTAATCCCGCCGTTAATGCCAATATGCAATTCAGGGCGGCTCTGCTTTAGACGGTGAACACGGGGGTAGTTAAGCGGCGGCACATCGCGGTTCTGTTTGGGCGACAAACCCTGCAGCCACGCCTTACGGGCGTGAACGGTAAACACCTCGCAGCCTGCGTCAGCAACGATAGCGATAAACCGCTCAAGATCAGCGTCCTCATCCTGGTCATCAATACCAATACGGCACTTCACCGTGACCGGAATAGACACCGCAGCCTGCATTGCCCGCACTGCCTCTGCCACCTTTTCGGGGTAGCCCATCAAGCACGCGCCAATCAGGTTGTTCTGCACGCGGTCACTCGGGCAGCCGACGTTCAGGTTCACCTCGTCATAGCCCCAGGCTTCGGCAATCGCTGCGCACTCAGCCAGCTCACCGGCGTCGCTGCCGCCTAACTGCAGTGCAAGCGGATGCTCCACCTCGTTATAGCCCAAAAAGCGCTCACGGGGCGTCCCGTGCAAAATCGCACCGGTAGTGACCATCTCGGTATACAGCAGCGCACGCTTGGTTAAGGTGCGTGCTAGCGCTCTGTAATCGCGGGTTGTCCAATCCATCATGGGCGCTACGGAGAAAGTTCTATCCAGCTCCGGGCGGAAAATGCCAGACTTCATGCGGGTTTGCGCGGTTGTGGTATCATTCATAGCTGTTCATATTTACAGTAGTTAAGCGGCGTTTTACATGGTTCGTTGGTACATATTTGGTACTTGAGCCGCTTTTGATTTGGTACATCTGAGAGGCAAGTATGGCAACGATTCGCAAGCGCCGTAAAAAGGACGGCAGTTTCTCATATACTGCCCATTTTAGCATTCCGAGAAAGGACCTTACGCTAAAGCCTGGGTTTAAGCAGTAAACACCGCATACACCATCTGCAGTGCCAGCCCCATCAGCATAAACGCGAATACTCGTTTGAGAAGTTTGACGGGCAGCCTATGCGCTAATTTTGCTCCGATGGGAGCCGTTAGGATACTGAAGGGCGCCATGAGCAGTAGCGCGGGCAGGTAAACGTAGCCGAGCGCTGCACTGGGCAGTCCTTGGATAGACCATCCGTTGATTATGTAGCCAAGTGCACCAGCAACTGCGATAGGGAGTCCTACGGCTGCTGAGGTGCCTATTGCTCGGGGTAGCATGACGTTACACCAGGTGAGGAAGGGCACTGTTAGTGAGCCACCGCCAATAGCAACGAGCGCGGAAATGCCACCGATGCCCAACCCCACACCGCTTACGCCGATAGGGCCGGGTAAGCCGCGGCTCGGTTTGGGCTTGATGTTTGCCAGCATCTGGAGCGACATTAGCACCATAAAGCAGGCGAAAAAGATGGCAAGGCCGCGGGTGGGCAGCAGCGCAGCGATAAAGGTCGCCAAAAAGGTGCCGATTAATATGCCAGGGGTAATAAAGCGCACGATGTCCCAGCGAACGGCTCCGTGCCGATGGTGGGAAAGCAGGCTAGCGGTAGAGGCGGGAATGATGGCCGCCATGGCGGTGCCTAAAGCCAAGTGGGCAAGGTGCTCGTGGGGCACGCCTTGGAGTACGAAAAGCGACGTCAGAATTGGCACCATAATGCCGCCGCCACCAATCCCCAATAAGCCCGCCATCAAGCCCACAAAACCGCCCAGTGCTATATAGGCCAACCACCAAATGATGTCCAAAGCCGCTGCTCCTAAAAGTGTCTTGTTAGCATGATAAGCATATTGTACCTGAAGCGGTGCCTGTCGCGGGGCCAATACAAGTATTCCACTGTGGTGGCGGCTATGCAGTGGTAAGCTGCTAGGAGCCTGTCAGACTGAATGCGGATCTACTGCAAATTCGTGTGCTTTTCGCGACGATCGGTCAAGCCTGACAGGCTCCGGGGCAATATTTTGGAGTGCATATGCGCAATGTATTAAGCAGTGTTGGTGTGTTCATGATATCCGTTGCGCTACTGGTAGGCTGTGGCGAAACAGACGAGCCGAGTGAGTCGGTATCAACTGCAGAACAAACATCAGCCCCTGAGCCCACAGCTGCTGAGATAGACGTGGCTGCGGCAGAAGAGGTGGCGCCTCTTGTCGTCGAGATAATGGCGCATGTATCGCTGCGCAGTGATCGGCGTTTAATGGTGGAAGGCGAGAGCAACTTGCCCGATGAAACGCTGGTACAGATTATTGTCGAACGCGAGATCAGCAGCGTGCGTTGGCGTGAGCGGACGCGTATAGAGAATGGCGTGTTCGCAGCGGGACCATTTGGCCCTGGCAGTGGCTTACCCGATGGTGGCTATATAGTACAGGTTGAGGTTTCCGAAGGCAGTGTGCAGCCGGAAGCCGTTCAAGCGCGTATTGGCCACGAGGGCCAGCACCTGGCGGGAGAGCTGGTAAATCAATCCCGCCATGGGCTGGGCCAAGTGGCCACCTACTCACGACGCTTCTTGGTGGGGAGTGAGCCAAGGCAAACGCGTGACCAGGTGGAGGTGCTAGAGAGTCCGGGGAGGTAGACGCTTTAGGCAGGATGCCAATGGGCTAGCAGTACTGCATGAATCGATGTGTCGCTTGGGGCTTTTGTGAAGTGCTCAATAACGAAACGATCGTCGCGTTGCACTACATAGTGGCCCGCTTTGTGAAACACATGGGTCGGCCCGAGTAGCAGAAGATCGCCAGCATTAACGGGTGAAAAATCTGTACCTGGGCCGGGTGTTGCCATTACGCACGGTGCTTTCCAGTCGATGTTCAGCGGGAGGTGACTGGGCACTTTAATGGTCGTTGCCTGTACCTGTTCCCAGGGGAGGGGACCAGTATGGGTCAACGTTAATAGCTCGGGGGCGCTATCACCTTCCAATAGAGTTGCCAGGGAGCAGTCGAGTGCATCAGCGAGCGCCACAAGGCGTTCGTGACCGATCTGTTTGATCGCCCCAGATTCCCAATAAGAAATGGTGACATCTGACACGCCAACTTTGCGTGCGAGAGCAGCTTTGTTGAGCTTGGCCCTAAGCCGCAGTTGCTTGATACGTGAGCCTAGCGATTCCATTTCGTCTTCCTGATGATGAGCTAACAAGCTCGTTGAATGTCTTCCACTATAAATTTCTCTAATATAGATAGTGGAGCTATGAACATACTTTATTGGTCTATCTCAAGCTTGGGGTATGCACCCAAGATGTTGCTGCAGTGCCATACTAAGCGATTGTGCTTTAGCGCGCATTAGTGGACAAATAACGTTGAGTTAATTTCTCTGACGCTTTCTTGCGCTAGTCGTTCCCTGCGCGACGCTGTTGGTTGCGCCTAAGGTGCGTATAATATCGCCATGCATTTTTGCCAATAGGACGTTTTCATGACCGTACGTACTCGCATTGCACCTTCTCCCACAGGAGACCCCCACGTTGGCACGGCCTACATCGCGCTTTTTAACCTATGTTTTGCGCGTCAGCACGGTGGCCAATTCATTCTTCGTATTGAAGACACTGATCGGGTGCGCTCTACTCCTGAGTCGGAGCAGATGATTCTCGATTCACTGCGCTGGCTGGGTCTTGAGTGGGATGAAGGCCCGGATGTTGGCGGCCCCCACGGCCCTTATCGGCAAAGCGAGCGTGGCGATATATATGCTCAATACGCCCAGCAGTTGTTGGATGCCGGGCATGCATTTAAGTGTTACCGCACCAGTGAAGAGCTTGATGAACTGCGTGAAACCCGCAAGGCTGCGGGCTTGCACCTGGCATTGAAGCCTGCTGACTTAGCATTGGAGAGCCAGGAGCAAGCACGCCGTGAACAGGAAGGCTGGCCTTATGTAGTGCGCATGAATGTGCCTGCCGAAGGCGTTTGTGTGGTCAACGATATGCTGCGCGGTACGATTGAAGTGGAGTGGGCGCAGGTGGACGCGCAAATTCTGCTTAAATCAGACGGCATGCCCACTTATCACCTCGCCAATGTGGTCGACGATCATCTAATGGCGATCACCCATGTGCTGCGTGGGGAAGAGTGGATTAACTCCGCACCAAAGCACCAACTGCTGTATGAGTATTTTGGTTGGCAAATGCCGCAACTTTGTCACATGCCGTTGCTGCGCAACCCCGATAAATCCAAACTCTCTAAGCGCAAAAACCCGACCTCCATCAATTATTATCGTCGGATGGGCTTTTTACCCCAGGCCGTTACCAACTACTTGGGGCGGATGGGGTGGTCGATGCCTGATGAGCGCGAGAAATTCAGTCTACAAGAGATGATGGCGGAGTTTGACGTTCAGCGTGTCTCGTTAGGTGGCCCTGTATTTGATCTGGAGAAACTGACCTGGTTAAACGGTGTGTATATCCGTGAAGACCTGGATGATGATGCACTGTTGAGCGCACTGCGTGACTGGGCTTTCAATGAAGCTTACGTTAAGCAGATACTGCCGCAGGTGCGACCACGGGTAGAGACGCTCTCCCAGGTAATGCCGTTGGCAGGGCACTTCTTCTCTGGCCTTCCGGCGCTAACAAAAGCGTCGTTTGATAGCGTGAAGCTCGAGGAAGAGGAACTGGTCAAGCTGCTTCAGTTCCTTGTTTGGCGATTCGAGGGCGTTTCGGCTTGGCATAAAGAGGCGCTGTTGAACGAGGTGAAAACGCTGGCTGAGCACTTTGACTTGAAAATGAAAGCCTTTCTGGCGCCGGTGTTTATTGCCATTACCGGCAGCGCGTCCAGCACCTCAGTGATGGACGCCATGGCGATTCTGGGTTCAGACGTTACCCGGGCACGCCTGCGTAGTGCGATAGAGGTATTGGGCGGCGTCTCGAAAAAGCAGGCCAAGCGCTTTGAAAAAGAATTTCGTGAGATCGCTTCGTGAAATAGTTTAGTAAAATCAGCTAACCGCGCATGAGATAGCGCTAGCGCCAATTTCTCATCCTTAGGAAATTGGCGTTTTTTCTGTTGACGAAGGCCAGCGGAATCAGTATTATACGCTCCGTCTTCGCGACATGTGGGGCCTTAGCTCAGCTGGGAGAGCGCAACACTGGCAGTGTTGAGGTCAGCGGTTCGATCCCGCTAGGCTCCACCAATTAGTAGTACTTGTTATCAGTACCTTTCGCGAAGCAGCTCGATATACGTCCCATTCGTCTAGTGGTCTAGGACACCGCCCTTTCACGGCGGTAACAGGGGTTCGAACCCCCTATGGGACGCCACTAATTCAGCATCCCTCCCTAATCGTTTATTTCTCTGGCAATGAGTCTTCTCATTTGCTGGCTTTTTGTATTCCCGCTGTTCACAAAAGAGCTACAAATCGACAATTTTTGGACGATTTTGTGCTTGACTTGTCCACTTTTGCGATTCTGGCTTAAAGGTTGTGCACAACCCCTTGTTGTTGACGCAAAAAATCTTTAACAGAACTTAAGTCTTTAAAAAACAATGACTTACAGAAGGTTAAAAAATAACCAATTTAAGGCTGGCCCACTGCCCATGGCGATTTCGGGACGTTTTGAAGTGGTTGTGAACAGGGTTATCCACAGATAGTGTGGAAAACCTTGAGCAGGATCCAGAAGCAAAAAAGTCAAGCGATAATGGAGTCGAATTAGGCGTTTTTGACGTCCTTCAATGTTGCATCCGGCTATCGCAGCGTCCTAGGCTCAGAAGGGGCAAGGGGTGGTCTCTAAGGGGAGAGCTTGCTCAAGGCATCTGGTAGGTTAGTGAATGGTCGCGAGCGCATGTGGTGGTGCGTTGGTGGTCTATGAACCAGCGTTAATCAGCCCATACGCAAAAGGCCACCCGAAGGTGGCCTTTGATCGTACTGTCAAGCGGGGATGGTTTATTTTTTCGGATAGTCACGCTGGTCGTGGCCAATATAGAGCTGGCGCGGACGACCGATTTTGTAGCTTTCGCTGAGCATTTCGTGCCAATGCGAGATCCAGCCAATAGTGCGCGATACCGCGAAGATCACGGTGAACATATTGGTGGGGATACCCATGGCTTTCAAAATGATGCCTGAGTAGAAATCAACGTTCGGGTACAGCTTCCGCTCGATGAAGTACTCGTCTTCTAGGGCAATTTGCTCAAGACGCTTGGCGATTTTAAGCTGAGGGTCGTCGGCCATGCCGAGCTCTGCAAGTACTTCGTCGCAGGTCTCTTTCATTACCTTGGCGCGCGGGTCAAAGTTGCGATACACGCGGTGACCAAAGCCCATTAGCTTGAACGGATCGTCCTTATCCTTGGCTTTATCAACAAAGCGCTGGATGTTCTCTTCGGAGTCTTCACCGATTTCGTCGAGCATAGCCAGCACGGCTTCGTTGGCGCCGCCGTGAGCGGGGCCCCAAAGTGCCGCGATACCTGCGCTAATACAAGCGAATGGGTTGGCCCCCGTGGAGCCTGCCAAGCGTACAGTCGAGGTAGAGGCGTTCTGCTCGTGATCCGCATGCAGCATGAAGATGCGATCCATGGCTTTCGCGTATACCGGGTTGATTTTGTACTCTTCGCAAGGGTTGCTGAACATCATGTAGAGGAAGTTCTCTGCATAGGTCAGATCGTTGCGCGGGTAGTTAAAGGGCTGACCCACATTATACTTATGGGACATTGCCGCCAGGGTAGGCATCTTGGCGATCAGGCGGATCGCGCTGATCACGCGATCTTCCTCTTGAGTGATGTCCATGTGGTCGTGATAGAAGGCCGCTAAGCCGCCCACTACACCGCACAAAATAGACATCGGGTGGGCATCGCGGCGGAACCCTTTAAAGAAGTTGTTGATCTGATCGTGAACCATGGTGTGGTTACGAATGCGCGATTCAAAATCTGCGTACTGCTCGTCGTTGGGTAACTCACCAAACAGCAGGGTGTAGCACACTTCTACGAAATTGGACTCTTTGGCCAGTTGATCAATCGGGTAGCCGCGGTGTAGCAGCACGCCCTTGCCGCCATCAATATAAGTGATGGCAGACTGGCAGGAAGAGGTGGCCATAAAGCCGGGGTCGTAGGTGAACAGGCCTTCAGCGCCTAAACCGCGTACGTCGATGACGTCGGGGCCAAGTGTGCCGGAATACATGGGTAGCTCGATCGGTTTATCCAGACCGTCTACCGTCAATGTCGCTTTCCTGTCAGCCATGCTGGCCTCCTTTCGAATTCGGGTTGGGACGTAAAGTCATTGCTGCGCATACCGCGCCGGCGAAAAGGCTTGCCCACTATAGAAGTGTGCGACATTTTGTCAATTAGCCTAAGCGCTAGCTGCAGGTTGTACAAATATTTTTGCTTTGAATAGTTTTTGTATACGATGAAAAAGCCTACATTATGGCGAAGCGTCAGAAGATTGACGATAGGCTAACATGATATGTTAACAGGCTTATCAAATTGCTAATCTACTGTCACTATAACCATGCTGCAGCGCAAAATCGACTCAGGATGCGGACAATTTTCTTGCACCATAGTCGAGTTAGGGCTGAGTTCGGTTTGTAAGCGAGGGCGAAGGTTCTTATAATCCACGGCGCGCGACCGGCAGGTAGGTGGTCGTGCCCGACTTGGCAACGGCCGAGCCCCTTCCAGCAACCACCGCCCGCTCGGGCCATGCCCGACCTGTCGCAGAGCGGGCCAAGAGAGTGTGTACAAAGCCGTGAATAGCAAACGACCCGTAAACCTAGACCTTACTACGATACATTTCCCACTGCCGGCGCTGACGTCGATCACACACCGCATCACGGGTGTCATCCTGTTCGTTGGCCTGATTTTCGCTTTTTGGGCGCTGGGCAAGTCCTTGTCATCTCCTGCGGGTTTCGACGCCGTTAGCGATGCACTGGCCAATAATTTTTTGGCTAAGTTGATTGCTTGGGGGTTGTTATCCGCACTGGCATTCCACTTTGTAGCAGGTATCAAGCACCTGCTGATGGATGCCGATATTGGGGTAACCCTTGAGGGTGGCGTTAAAAAAGCGCAGATCACCGTCGTGGTCAGCGCTGTTCTGATTATTCTGGCAGGAGTTTGGGTATGGTAACTAACATTACAAGTTTTGGCCGTAGTGGGCTTTCTGACTGGCTGATGCAGCGCGTTTCTGCTGTTATTTTGGCCCTCTACACGGTCTTTATCGTTGCCTTTCTGCTGTTTAATCCGAACCTCGATTACTACACGTGGAGCGGTCTGTTCAGCCAGACGTGGATGCGGATTTTCTCGCTACTGGCGTTCGTCGCCTTAGCCGCACACGCCTGGATTGGTCTGTGGACCGTCACCACCGACTATCTCAAGTCCACTCGCCTGCGCGTGGGTGTCCAAGCTGTCATCATCTTGGGCATTTTCGTGTACTTGGTGTGGGGCATTCAAATTCTGTGGGGAGCTTGATTACATGTCTAATCTGCGTAGCCTGACGTTTGACGCCATTATTATTGGTGGCGGTGGCTCTGGCCTGCGAGCCGCTCTGGAGCTGGCGAAGTCCGGCAAAAAGACGGCCGTGTTATCGAAAGTTTTCCCGACCCGCTCTCACACCGTTTCTGCCCAGGGTGGTATTACCTGCGCGATTGCGTCCGATGACCCGAATGATGACTGGCGCTGGCATATGTACGACACCGTTAAAGGCGGCGACTATATCGCTGACCAGGACGCGGCGGAGTATATGTGTTCTGAAGGCCCGAAAGCGGTATTCGAGCTCGAGCATATGGGCCTGCCGTTCTCGCGTTTAGATAACGGTCGCATTTATCAGCGCCCGTTTGGCGGTCAGTCGAAGAACTTCGGTGAAGGTGGCCAGGCGGCTCGTACCTGTGCCGCTGCTGACCGTACCGGCCACGCGCTGTTGCACACCCTTTACCAGAATAATTTGAAGAACAATACCGTGTTCCTCAATGAGTGGTATGCAGTGGATTTGGTCAAAAATGCCAGCGGTGATGTGGTCGGCTGTATCGCCATGTGTATCGAGACGGGCGAAGTGGTTCACATTAAGTCCAAGGCCACAGTATTAGCTACTGGTGGAGCAGGCCGTATTTATGCTTCCACAACCAATGCGTTGATTAACACCGGTGACGGTATTGGCATGGCGCTGCGTGCGGGCTTCCCGATGCAAGACATGGAAATGTGGCAGTTCCACCCGACCGGTATTTACGGTGCGGGCACGCTGGTCACAGAAGGCTGCCGCGGTGAGGGTGGCTACCTGATCAACAAAGACGGCGAGCGCTTTATGGAGCGTTATGCGCCGAATGCCAAAGATTTGGCGGGCCGTGACGTTGTCGCCCGTTCGATGGTCATGGAAATTCTGGAAGGTCGTGGCTGTGGCGAGAAGGGCGATCACGTCTTCTTGAAGCTTGATCACCTGGGTGAAGAAGTACTTGGTAAGCGCCTACCTGGTATCGTTGAGCTCTCCAAGACGTTTGCTCACATCGATCCGGCAAAAGACCCGATCCCGGTCGTACCGACCTGCCATTACATGATGGGCGGTATTCCGACCAATATTCATGGTCAGGCGATTACCATGGACGAAAGCGGTAACGATCATATCGTTAACGGCCTGTTTGCCTGTGGTGAAGCAGCGTGTGTTTCTGTTCACGGTGCTAACCGCTTGGGCGGTAACTCGCTACTTGATCTAGTGGTCTTCGGTCGTGCTGCAGGCATGTTTATTGAAGGCGCGCTGAACGAAGGCATTGAGTACCTGGACGCTTCCGAGTCTGACATTGAGTCGGCCATGAAGCGGATCACGCGCTGGAATGAGTCTGAGGGTGGTGAAAGTATTCCTGAGCTGAAAGCTGAGCTTCAGGAAATCATGCAGACCTCCTTCGGCGTATTCCGCGAAGAGAAAAACATGCTGGAAGGCGTCGACAAGCTAGCGCTGCTGCGCGAGCGCATCGCTAATGCCTACTTGCCTGACAAGTCCAATGCCTTCAACACTGCCCGTGTAGAAGCACTGGAACTTGATAACTTGATGGAAGTGGCTGAAGCGACGGCGATCGCTGCCCTAGAGCGTAAAGAGAGCCGCGGCGCCCACTCGCGTTACGACTATCCAGACCGTGATGACGTCAACTGGCTGAAGCACTCGCTCTTCTTCCCAGCGACGAAAGAGCTGAAAAAACGCGACGTTAACTTCAAGCCGAAAACCGTTGATACGTTCGAGCCTAAGGTTCGTACCTACTAAACGCCGCATAGACGAGAGGGAGTCACTATGTCCAATCTTCAGGTATCCGTATACCGCTACAATCCGGAAACCGACTCCGCACCTTACATGCAGGAGTTTCAGGTCGATACTAAAGGCCGCGATGTGATGGTGCTGGATGTTCTTCATATGATGAAGGAACAAGACAGCGGTTTGGCGTTTCGTCGCAGCTGCCGTGAAGGCGTCTGCGGTTCAGACGGCATGAACATGAACGGCAAAAACGGCTTGGCATGTATCACGCCGCTGTCAGACGTTGTCAAAAACAACAAGCTGACCCTGCGCCCGCTGCCGGGCCTGCCGGTTATTCGCGATATGGTCGTGGATATGGGGCTGTTCTATAAGCAGTACGAGCGTATTCAGCCGTACCTGCAGAACGATACGCCTGCACCGGCCATTGAGCGTCTGCAGTCGCCAGAAGAGCGCGACAAGCTAGATGGCTTGTATGAGTGTATTCTATGTGCATGCTGTTCAACGTCTTGCCCGTCGTTCTGGTGGAACCCCGAGAAGTTTGTCGGCCCGGCCGGTTTGCTGCAGTCTTACCGCTTCCTGGCCGATTCACGTGACACGGCTACCAGCGAACGGTTGAGCAACCTGGAAGATCCGTTCTCGGTGTTCCGTTGCCGTGGCATCATGAACTGTGTAGCGGTGTGCCCAAAAGGGCTCAACCCTACCCGGGCAATTGGTAAAATTCGCGAAATGTTACTCGCTGATGCTACCTAAGCCTATGACATCTTAGTAAAAAAGCGCCTGCCACTTAAGTTGGGTGATAATGCCACTTAAATCATGGCGCTTCGCTTGTTATCATAGGGTTTGTCAGGCGGTGCGGCGTCACGTCGCACCGCTGATCAGACAAGTTTGAAAGCCGGTGCCTGGGGTACCGGCTTTCGAGCATGAACTGAAGACGAAACATCGTATGACCGCTAGAAGCACAGTATGACCGCTAGATGCGACATAAAGTGTTAGATGAAGAATAGCTAGACGAACAGGGTTTCCGGCCGTTGGCCGGCGCCGCCGGCAAATGTCCCGCCCCGCCGGCAGGGCAATAGCGATGTCGCCGCATGTTTGCGACGATACCGATACCACCCCATCAGTGCAGGGTGACCGAGAGATGCAACAAGGCATAATGGAGTTGATGTGGCGTTCCTCTCACGTTAGTGGCGGCAATGTTCACTACGTGGAAGCGCTTTACGAGCAGTACCTCGCCGATCCTGAGTCTGTCCCTGACGAATGGCGCAGCTATTTTGATGAGTTGCCGCGTCCCGAGGGCAGTGCCTCCCACGATGTTCCACTTAGCCCCGTGCGTGATCAGTTCTACCAGTTGGGGCGCGAAAGTCGCCCGGGCCGGGTAGTCGCCGCTGCCGATAGCGGTGAAAACAAAAAGCAGGTAAAAGTCCTGCAACTGATCAACGCTTACCGCTTCCGTGGCCATCAAAAGGCCAATATCGACCCGCTAGGGCTGCGTAATCCCACCCCCGTCCCCGATCTCGATCTGTCCTTTCATCAGCTTTCAAAAGCTGATCTGGATACCGAGTTCCAAACCGGTTCTTTCTTTTTAGGTATCGACAAAGCGCCACTGCGTGACATCGTAGATGCGTTGGAGCGTACTTACTGCCGCTCCATCGGCTGCGAGATCATGCATATCGTCGATACGGAAGAGAAACGCTGGCTACAACGGCGTTTTGAGTCGGTACGCAGTGCGCCTGATTTCAGTGCCGACGTGCGCAAGCACGTGCTGGAGCGTTTGACGGCCGCCGAAGGTTTGGAGAATTACCTGGCATCCAAGTATCCAGGTACCAAGCGTTTCGGTCTTGAAGGCGGCGAATCGTTTGTGCCGATGATGGACGAGCTTATCCAGCGTGCTGGCGGTTATGGCACCAAGGAAGTGGTCATCGGTATGGCGCACCGTGGTCGACTCAATCTGCTAGTCAATATTCTGGGTAAAAACCCAGCTGACTTGATTGATGAGTTCGACGGCAAGAAAGTCATCGAGCGTGGCTCAGGTGATGTGAAGTACCACCAGGGTTTCAGTTCGAACGTCATGTCCCCGGGCGGCGAAGTCCATTTGGCGATGTCGTTTAACCCGTCGCACCTGGAAATTGTCGCGCCTGTCGTAGAGGGTTCGGTGCGTGCCCGCCAAGATCGCCGTAACGACGAAGAGGGCAGTAAAGTACTGCCGATCAACGTCCACGGTGATGCGGCGTTTGCCGGTCAAGGCGTGGTGATGGAGACATTCCAGATGTCTCAGACCCGTGCTTATAAAACCGGTGGCACCGTCCATATTGTGATTAACAACCAAGTGGGCTTCACCACCTCGCATCCGCTGGATGCACGCTCTACCGAATACTGCACTGATATTGCCAAGATGGTTCAAGCGCCTATTTTTCATGTCAATGGCGATGACCCGGACGCAGTGCTGCACGCCACCCAAGTCGCTCTCGACTATCGCCAGCAGTTCAAAAAAGATGTGGTGATCGATCTCGTTTGCTACCGTCGCCGTGGCCACAACGAAGCTGACGAGCCGTCAGGCACGCAGCCGATGATGTATTCCAAGATCAAAGATCACCCTTCTGCGCGCTCGCTGTACGCCAAGCGCTTGGTTGATCAGGGCGTGCTCTCTGAAGAGTCCGCTAAAGCGATGATCGAAACCTATCGTGATGATCTCGTGGCAGGCAACCACGTTGCCAATGCACTGGTGCAAGAGCCCAACGCTTCTCTGTTCGTTGATTGGGCGCCTTACCTGGGTCACGAATGGTCTGGTGATGCCGACACGACGTTTGATATGAAGCGTCTGCAGCAGTTAGCGGCTCGCATGTGTGAAGTGCCGGACGGCGTCGAAGTGCAGCGTCAGGTGGCCAAGATTTATGAAGACCGGCGTAAAATGCAGGCTGGTGGTTTGGCACTTAACTGGGGCTTTGCGGAAACGCTAGCCTACGCCACGCTGCTAGAGCAGGGGCATCCGATCCGGATTACCGGGCAAGACGTTGGGCGCGGTACTTTCTCCCACCGTCATGCGGTGGTGCATAATCAGAAAGATGGCACTACCTATGTTCCGCTGCAGAATATGGCCGATGGTCAGCCGCGTTTCACCATTCATGACTCCTTCCTTTCGGAAGAAGCAGTGTTGGCATTTGAGTACGGCTACTCAACCACTGCGCCGAATGACTTGGTGATCTGGGAAGCTCAGTTTGGTGACTTCTTTAATGGCGCCCAGGTGGTCGTGGATCAGTTCATCTCGTCGGGTGAAACGAAGTGGGGCCGGGTGTGTGGTTTAACCATGCTGTTGCCACACGGCTACGAAGGCCAGGGCCCGGAGCACTCTTCGGCGCGTTTGGAGCGCTTCCTGCAAATGTGTGCTGAGCACAATATGCAGGTCTGCGTACCCACCACGCCCGCACAGATTTATCATCTACTGCGTCGTCAGGTGATTCGCCCGCTGCGCAAACCGCTGGTGGTGATGACACCTAAATCGCTGCTGCGTCATAAAGAAGCGATTTCGAGCCTTGAAGATCTCGCTCACGGTAAGTTCCATATGGTACTCGCCGACCAGGCAGATCTGGCGCCGAAGAAGGTCACACGCGTTGTGCTATGTGCTGGCAAGGTCTACTACGACTTAGCCGCTTGGCGCGCTGAGAATGAGCGTCATGACACGGCAGTTGTGCGTATTGAGCAGCTATACCCCTTCCCGAAAGAAGAGCTTCTGGAAGCGCTGCAAGACTATACCAACGTAGAAGATATTGTGTGGTGCCAGGAAGAGCCGCTTAATCAGGGCGCTTGGTACTCCAGCCAGCACAATATGCGTGCAGTGGCCGACATGCTGAAAGATGGCCTTGGTCGCGAGTTGAAATTTGCAGGACGTCCTGCCTCTGCTGCTCCAGCAGCTGGCTATATGTCCGTCCACACTGAACAGCAGCGCCAGCTGGTGGAAGACGCTTTTAATTTATAAGCGACCACCGGATTTAGAGAACATATAAGGGAAACGACATGGCTACTGAGATCAAAGCGCCAACCTTTCCGGAATCCGTTGCCGAAGGCACAGTGGCGGCGTGGCATAAAAAGCCGGGTGACAGCGTTGAGCGTGACGAGCTGATTGTTGAGATCGAAACCGACAAAGTGGTGCTGGAAGTCGTCGCACCGGAAGCGGGAACCCTGACCGACGTAATGGCCGAAGAGGGCGATACGGTTGCGTCAGAACAGGTGCTGGGCAAAATCGGCGAAGGCAGCGCGTCTGGCAGCAAAAAAGAAGAGAAATCTTCGGGCGATGACAGCGCTGAAAAATCCGAAGAGAAGTCTGAAGGTAAGAAAGAAGAGAAAAAAGCCAGCGGTGGCGGCAAGCAACACGACGTAAAAGCCCCCAGCTTCCCTGAGTCGATCCAGGAAGGCACCGTGGCGACCTGGCACAAAAAGGTCGGTGAAGCGGTCAAGCGCGATGACGTGCTGGCCGACATCGAAACCGATAAGGTTGTGCTGGAAGTGGTCGCTCCGGCCGATGGCGCCCTGGCTGAAATTAAAGCCGAAGAGGGTAGCCAGGTTGAATCTGAAGCGATTCTTGCGACCTTCACCGAAGGGGCCGGTGGCGACAGTGGAAGCGAAAGCGGTGGCGATTCAGCGTCCGCTAAAGCAGACAGCAGCGATGGCGATGGCGCCGACGAGAAAGTCGGTGACAAAATCCTCGCTCCGGCCGCACGTAAAATGGTTGCCGAGCATGACCTGGACGTTGCCAAGATTGAAGGCACCGGCAAAGGTGGCCGCATCTTGAAAGAAGACGTTCAGAAAGCGGTCAAAGACGGTTCTGCCAAGAAAGCAGCAAAATCGTCTGCACCAGCGAAAGCTGCCGCGGCACCAACTGCCGAAGGTGAGCGCATCGAGAAGCGCGTACCGATGAGCCGTCTGCGTCAGACCATCGCCAAGCGCCTGGTTCAGGCGCAGCAAACCGCGGCGATGCTGACTACCTACAACGAAGTGGACATGACCGAGATCATGGCCCTCCGTGCGCAGTACAAAGAGACGTTCTTAAAAGCTCACGACATTAAGCTGGGCTTTATGGGCTTCTTTGTAAAAGCGGCTTCAGAAGCGCTCAAGCGGTTCCCGGACGTTAACGCCTCTATCGACGGCACCGACATCGTTTATCACGGTTATCAGGATATCGGCGTTGCGGTATCCACTGACCGTGGTTTGGTTGTACCGGTACTGCGTGACACCGACAGCATGAAAATCGCTGACGTCGAGCGCAAGATTGTCGACTTCGGCAAGCGTGGTCGTGACGGTAAGCTGGGCATGGACGACATGATCGGCGGCACCTTTACCATCACCAACGGCGGTACCTTTGGCTCGTTGATGTCCACCCCGATCATCAACCCGCCGCAAACTGCCATTCTGGGCATGCACAAAATCCAGGATCGTCCGATGGCCATCAACGGCAAGGTCGAGATTCGCCCGATGATGTATCTGGCGCTCTCTTATGACCACCGTATGATCGACGGCAAAGACGCCGTTCAATTCTTGGTCACCTTGAAAGAATTGCTGGAAGACCCGGCACGTCTACTGCTGGATATCTAAAAAAGCATAAGCGTCATATTGATTTAGTACGCTTCTGCTTAACCAGGATATATCTGCAATCGTACACAGCCTTCCGCCCGGTTCGAGTTAAAGCGGGCGGAAGGCCAGCAAGCTAGAGGAGCCAACATGGCTGATAAGTTTGATGTGATCGTTATTGGTGCCGGCCCTGGCGGTTACGTCGCCGCCATTCGTGCCGCACAGATGGGCCTAAAAACGGCCTGTGTCGAAAAATGGGTTAACAAGGAAGGTAAAACAGTTCACGGCGGCACTTGCCTAAACGTGGGCTGTATTCCCTCGAAGGCCTTGCTGGAAACCTCGCACAAGTTTGTTGAGGCCCGTGACCATTACGCCGAGATTGGTATTGAAATCAGCGATGTGTCAACGAACATTGCCAAGATGCTTGAGTTCAAGGATCAGGTCATCGCCAAGAACGTCGGTGGTATTAGCGCGCTGTTCAAAGCCAATGGTGTTACCGCCCTTGAAGGCACCGGCAAAGTAGTCGCGTCTAAGCAGGTCGAAGTTACTGGCCATGATGGTGAAAAAACCACCTATGACGCTGACAACATTGTTATCGCAGCGGGCTCTGTGCCGGTTGAGATTCCGCCGACCCCGATGACCGAAGGCTTGATCGTTGACTCTAGTGGTGCACTTGAATTTACCGAAGCACCTAAGCGTCTGGGTGTGATTGGGGCTGGCGTCATCGGTCTCGAACTGGGCAGTGTGTGGAGTCGCCTGGGCAGTGAAGTCACTATGCTTGAAGCCATGGACACCTTCCTGCCGATGGTGGATACCGCCATCGCCAAGGAGACCCAGAAGCTACTCAAGAAGCAGGGCCTGGATATCAAACTCGGCGCTCGTGTGACCGGTTCGGAAGTCAAAGGCGAAGAAGTCGTTGTGAAGTACAGCGATGCCAACGGCGAACAAGAGATGACCTTTGACAAGCTCATCGTTTGTGTTGGCCGTCGCCCCTACACCAAAGGCGTAATTGACGAAGGCGTTAGCGTTGAGTTGGATGAGCGTGGCTTTATCTTTGTCGATGACCAGTGCCGTACCAACGTCCCGGGCATTTATGCTATCGGCGACTGTGTACGCGGCCCGATGCTGGCGCATAAAGCCTCTGAAGAAGGCGTTATGGTGGCCGATATTATCGCTGGCCATAAGGCTGAGATGAATTATGACGCTATTCCTAGCGTGATCTATACCGCACCAGAAGTGGCTTGGGTCGGTATTAACGAGCAGGAAGCCAAGGCTGCTGGAATTGAGATTAAAACGGGTTCTTTCCCGTTTGCAGCTAACGGTAGGGCGCTCGCCAACAACGCTTCAGATGGCATGGCTAAGATCATCGCTGATGCGGAAACTGACCGCATTCTCGGTATGCACATTGTGGGTCAACACGCTGGCGAATTGATTGCCCAGGGTGTGATTGCCATGGAGTTCGGCTCCAGCGCTGAGGATTTGGCATTGACGTGTTATGCGCACCCAACGACTGCTGAAGCAATTCATGAAGCAGCGCTTGCGGTAGATGGTCACGCGATTCATATGGCCAATCGCAAGAAGCGTAAGTAATTTAGTTAAACAACGAAGCGCCACCTTTTAAGGGTGGCGCAAACTTTCGGCTTTGTCTTAATCCACAAAGATCGAAAGAACGGGGATGGCCAGTTTTTTAGAAACTGATCATCGTTCGAGTCACATGCAACCAATGGCATGAATCGATGAATCTTCACGAGTATCAAGGTAAACAGCTGTTTGCCGACTATGGTCTACCAGTGTCTAAAGGCTTTGCAGTCGACACGCCCGAAGAAGCGGAAGAGGCTTGCAAAAAAATCGGTGGTGACATGTGGGTGGTTAAAGCCCAGGTTCACGCCGGTGGCCGTGGTAAAGCGGGTGGCGTTAAGCTGATTAAAGACCCGGCTGAAGCCAAAACATTTGCAGAGCAGTGGCTGGGTAAAAACCTGGTAACCTTCCAGACTGACGAAAAAGGTCAGCCTGTTGCCAAGATTTTGGTTGAGACCTGCACTGACATCGCCGATGAGCTGTATCTCGGTGCCGTGGTTGACCGTACTACCCGTCGTGTGGTCTTCATGGCCTCCACCGAAGGTGGTGTCGAGATCGAGACGGTTGCAGAAGAGACGCCGGAAAAGATTCTCAAAGCCGAAATCGATCCGCTGGTCGGCGCGCAGCCGTACCAAGCGCGTGAGCTAGCCTTTGAGCTGGGCCTGAAGGGCGACCAGATCAAGCAGTTCACCAAGATTTTCCTGGGTCTGTCTCAGTTGTTCCACGACAAAGACCTGGCGCTGTTGGAAATTAACCCGCTGGTCGTCACTGAAGAAGGCAATCTGCACTGCCTCGACGCCAAACTGGGTCTGGATAGCAACGCTCTATACCGTCACCCTGACCTGCAGGCCATGCGTGACCCTTCGCAAGAAGATCAGCGTGAAGCCGATGCGGCGAAGTGGGAACTTAACTATGTCGCGCTTGATGGCAACATCGGCTGCATGGTTAACGGCGCAGGTTTGGCCATGGGCACCATGGACATCGTCAACCTGAGCGGCGGCAAGCCCGCTAACTTCTTGGACGTTGGCGGCGGCGCCACCAAGGAGCGCGTGGCAGAAGCGTTCAAAATCATCCTCTCTGACGACAATGTTAAAGCCGTACTGGTTAACATTTTCGGCGGTATCGTTCGTTGTGACATGATTGCTGAAGGCATTATCGGTGCCGTTGAGCAAGTGGGTGTCAACGTACCGGTTGTCGTACGTCTGGAAGGTAACAACGCCGAGCTGGGTGCTGAAAAACTAGCATCTAGCGGTTTGAACATCATCGCGGCTACCAGTCTGACCGACGCGGCTCAGCAGGTCGTTAAAGCGGCGGAGGGCAAGTAATGAGCATCCTGATCGATAAGAACACCAAGGTCATCTGCCAGGGCTTTACCGGTGGCCAAGGCACGTTCCACTCCGAGCAGGCGATTGCCTACGGTACGCAAATGGTCGGTGGTGTTACACCGGGTAAAGGCGGCCAGGAGCACCTCGGTCTGCCTGTTTTCAACACCGTGAAAGAAGCGGTAGCGAAAACCGGCGCGGAAGCCAGCGTTATTTACGTACCGGCGCCGTTCTGTAAAGACTCGATTCTTGAAGCGGCGAATGCCGGTATCAAGCTGATTGTGTGCATCACTGAAGGCATCGCTACGCTAGACATGCTCGAAGCCAAAGTGAAGTGCGACGAACTGGGTGTACGTCTGATCGGCCCCAACTGCCCAGGTGTTATCACCCCAGGCGAATGCAAAATCGGCATCATGCCGGGTCACATTCACCAGCCGGGCCGTGTCGGTATCGTATCGCGCTCTGGTACCTTGACCTATGAAGCCGTTAAGCAGACCACTGATCACGGTTTTGGTCAGTCTACCTGTGTGGGCATCGGCGGCGACCCGATTCCGGGCTCTAACTTCATCGACATCCTTGAGATGTTCGAGAAAGACCCGAAAACCGAAGCTATCGTCATGATCGGCGAAATCGGTGGCACGGCTGAAGAAGAAGCGGCGGCTTACATCAAAGCCAACGTTTCCAAGCCCGTGGTTTCCTACATTGCCGGTGTTACTGCACCTCCTGGCAAGCGTATGGGCCACGCGGGCGCGATCATCTCTGGCGGTAAAGGCACCGCTGACGAGAAGTTTGCTGCTCTAGAAGACGCCGGTGTTAAAACCGTGCGCTCTTTGGCTGAAATCGGTGATGCGCTGAAAGAAGTGACTGGCTGGTAAGCCATTGACGTTTAGCTGCACGCTATAAGGGCGCCTCTCGGGGCGCCCTTACTGTTTTTGGTTTCTACCCTTGCGCCATTACATCTGCTATCACGCCGCAGAGCGACGCAGCATGCGATAGCTATACAGTACAAAGAGCGGCGCGCCTGCCGCCAAATATAAATGGTAGCTGACCAACCGCCACACCAGTACCGCTGCTGCGGCCTGCTCGCGCTCCATCAACGGTAACAACAGGCTTCCTACGCCCACCTCCGCAGCACCCGCGCCGCCGGGCAGAAAACTAAATTGGCTGGCTGCCATCGCCAGCATCTGGGTCAAGAATGTCCACATCCAGTCCGCATGGCCACCTACTCCCAGTACTGCCAAATAGAGCAAGCTGTAGCGCATGAGCCAGTGCGCCGTCGTCAGCGCTAGCATGGCGATCAGTATACTGCGTGGGAGCTTAAGGGTGACCTTTAACGCATGCCGACAGCGCAAGAGGCGCCGTACGAGCCAGCGTCGCTGATATCGGCTTGGCCATGGCGTGTTCACGCCGGGTGAACGCAATAGGCTGGGTAGATAACGCATTACGACAATCACCAGCGCTGCCATGAACGCTAATCCTACCAGTGCCCACTGCACGAGCGACTGATGTGGCCATTGGGTGTCGCTTAGCATTGAAAAGAGCACCAGGCCGCTCAGCATGGCCAGGAAGAACAGTAAATCGCAGCCTTGATCAATCAGGAACACCGCCGCGCCCTTGGCAGGCGGGAAACCGCGCCGCGCAAGCAACAACAACAGGGTTGCTGGGCCACCGCTGCCGCCTGGGGTGGCGCACAGGGCAAACTTGGACGCCAGCTCGATACCCAGCGCGCCGCGCTGGCCGAGCCTGCCCGCACGGCCACCCAGCATCAAACGTAGCCTTGCTGCATTCAGGTTCCAGCACAGAAAGGCCATCACCAGCATCAATAACAGCAGCCCAAGTGGGAAGTGTTTGACGCGCTGCAGTGCTTCAGCGCCACCCAACCAAGCAGTGAGCACTAGTGGTGCAATCAGCGCTAAGGCAATCATCACACCATGGATGGGTCGCCATTTCAGTAGCTGACGGCGACTAGTGGTGTTGGTGGAGTGCATACGGTTGGCTGCCGTGGCAAAGCTGCTGATAGTGCTCCAGCAGGGAATGCATGACACCATCCCAGTTGAAATGGCGCTCTACATGGCGGCGCGCATAGCGCCCACTGGCGGCGACATCATTACTGAACAGTGCCACACACGCCTCCGCCATGGCAACGGGGTCGAGCGGTTTGCATAAAATACCCGCCCCCAGCGGCACGTTTTCTGCCAGCGCCCCTGCGTTCGCTGCTATTACTGGAATGCCGCTTGCCATCGCTTCCTGAGCAATTAAGCCGAAGGTTTCTCGGGTGCCCGCATGTAACAGCGCATCGCTACTGGCTAGCGCCTTCGCGACCTCGTGGGCGCCACAACAGCGATCAACGATGGTGACATTACTGGGTACGTGATGTGGCATGCCGGGCCCCATCAGCAGCAAATGATAATCGCTGCCTAGCTGACGCATCGTCGTAAGCAGCACATCAATATTTTTCTCGCGGGAATTGCGGCCCACAAAGATCAGCAGCTTTTTGTCGCTGGGTATACCCATGGTTTGGCGAAACGCAGAGTCACACTGCTGGGGATTGAATTGCGCCAAATCGACGCCCAATGGCTGAACGCGAACGTTATTGACGCCCCAGTCATTCAGTCGATTCGCCATGGCGTTACAGGGTGCCAGCACGCTATCAAACTGGCTATAAAGCGTCGTGACATAGTGGGTTAAGCGTTTCTCAACGTAGCGCCCAAAGCGATCACCCATCAGGCGCGGAAGATCAGAGTGATAAAAGCCCACCACAGGCACGCCGAGGCGTTGCCCCGCATCGAGCGCCGCCCAGGCCGTTACATAGGGGTCGCCAGCCTCTATCAGATCGGGCTTCAGATCAATCAGTGCATCACGCCACGGAGAACCGCGTAGCGGAAAGCGGTAACCTTGCCCCAAAGGAAGGTGTAACGCCGGTAGCGTGTGGTGGTCGCCAAGACTATCCCGCTCCGCCCCCGGCACCAGCAGGCTGGTGCGCAGCTGTGGAATACGCGAGAAAACACGGTGTTTGGCCTGCAAATAGGTACGCACACCGCCGCTGGCGGGGGCATGAAACATCGTCACATCGGCAATGTGCAAGCTAACCTCCAACCCCAAAGAGTGTCATCGTTTCACCATAAAGGAGAAATAAGTCAGTTCAGAGACAACGGAGCCCGTTTGTGTCTATGTGGCAGGGCTCTCGGCAGGCGCCACCATGGCGACCACTCTGGCGATGATCTACCCCGATATCTTTGCGGCGGTAGGCGTGCACTCTGGGCTGCTCCACGGCGTGGTCAAGAGTTTCCCCGATGCCTTGGGGGTCATGCAGGGAGGCACAGGGCCCCTCGCTGGCGGTAACAAAGCAAAAGGAGCCGGGTGGGCGTCGGATGTGCCAGCGATTATGTTTCATGGCGACCGCGACACCACCGTGCTCCCCCGCAACGCGGATCGCGTGGCCGCCCAGTACAGCACATCGCGTCAAGCAGGAGCGACGGTAGTGCAAGGCAACGTTCCAAGGGCCGCGGCTACACCTGTACCACCCACCGTGATGCTTCGGGTAAGCCATGCTTAGAGCAGTGGCGTATCCATGGGGGCATGGCTTGGTCAGGAGGTAGCAAAAAGGGCAGCTATACCGACCCTCAAGGCCCTGACGCTGCCCGGGAAATGCTGCGGTTCTTCTGTCAGCATCGGCAGATAGTGTCATAGAACTGGCCGATATCTGCTCAGGTTATGTCTAGTCTGTCAGTAAGTTAGCGCAGGTGAGACGCGCTGGTATAGTAGATACTCTTTGATTATGTATAAAAGTTGACAATAGTTTGCAAAGGTTGAGTTACAGTTTTCATTCTTGTTGCCTAAAATCCTAGCTCTTTCACTTGTTAGGATTTGGCAATGCTTTCACGGTTCAAGATCGGTACACGGCTCGCACTGGCTTTTGGCTTGGTCTCGCTATTTCTTTTGGGCACTTTAATAGCGGGAATTATGGGCATCACCTTCACCAAGGATACTGCCCAAAAAACCTTGGACACGGACGTAGCACTCGCAAGCAATGCCGCTGAAATTCAGCGTCTGGCATTGCAAGCGCGGCGCTTTGAAAAAGATATCTTCATCAATATTGACAGTCGTGATCGTGTAGCGGCTTATCAGCAAAGTTGGGTGGCGACCATCGAAGAAATACAGGCCGCCTTCCAGGCGGGTAGCCAAATTGCCGATAAAGATAGCCTCGATGCTTTGTACCAACAGGCAGGAAGCGCCCTCCAGGGGTATGAAGAGGGTTTTTTGTCAGTCTATCGCCAAATTGAACTAGGCAGTATTACCGAAACCTCTCAAGCCAATCTGGCTTTCGGTGAGCATAAAGAGAGTATCTACCAGCTTGAGGAGTTGGCTGATGAAATTAGCCTAGTGGCTGCTGAAGGGGTCAAGACGGCTAACGAGGCGATAAATGCCGAGTATCGTTTGGCTATTTGGCAGCTTTGTATTTTCGCGGGGGTGGCGTTGTTGATGGCGCTGGCGCTGGCAATTGCTATTACGCGTAGCATTGTATTGCCTTTGCGGAGAGCGGTTGAGGTTGCTAGGCGCGTTGCGGAAGGAGATTTGCGACACGATATCGTAACCACAGGACGTGATGAAACGGCTCAGTTATTAACCTCCATGGCCGAAATGAGTAAAGAGCTCACTACCTTGGTCGCATCACTACGTGACTCTAGCGAGAATGTCTTGAACGGAGCCAATGAAATTGCCCAAGGTGGGCAGGAGCTCGCCGCTCGTACTGAGCAGCAAGCAGCTGCCTTGCAGGAGACGGCTTCAAGTATGGAGGAGATGACGGCAACGGTTCGCCAGAATAGTGATTCAACCAAAGAGGCTGATACGCTGGCCCATAATGCTTCGCAACAGATGCAAAGCAGTGGTGAAGAAGTTTCCCGAAGTGTGGAATTAATGCGCGAAGTGACAGCCGCATCGCTAAGCATGGATAAGATCGTTGAGGCCATCGATACGATTGCATTTCAAACCAATATCCTGGCTTTAAACGCCTCCGTTGAAGCGGCGCGTGCTGGTGATAAAGGCCGTGGATTTGCAGTGGTCGCTACAGAAGTTCGTGCGCTAGCAAGCCGCAGTGCCGCTTCAGCAGGTGAGATTCGTAGTATGCTCGACGATACGCGTAGCAAAATAAAGCTATGTTCTGACCAAGCGGAGCGAGGCGCTGCGACCATAGGTGAGACGGAAGCGGTGATCCAGCGCCTCGCTATGCTGATGGTCGAGGTCTCCTCTGCCACTCGGGAGCAAAGCAGTGGTATTGAGCAGATCAATACTGCTATTACTGAAATGGATTCTACCACTCAGCAAAACAGCACCTTGGTTCAGCAGTCGACTAATGCAGCATTTTCCCTGGAAGATCAGGCTGGGCGACTTCGCGAGCTGGTAGCTGCCTTTCAAATAGATGAAGCTGTTGTGAAAAAAGCAACAGAGTACAAGCCTGCAATGGCCTTATCCTCGGCTGCAAGACAAGCAGAGTTCTAATAATCTGATAACAACAGTGGCGCCTCAAAGGCGCTGCTGCTTTTTAATGGGCTAATAAAGTTTTTCACTAGGTTGTGCCATCAGGAAGTGGTCCTCTTCGCGCAGCGAACTGACAAGCGTATAACACTCTAATTCTTCGGTCTGGGTACGCTCTTTTTTGTCATCAATCACTCCTCTGCCGTAGTCAATGGGAACAAACACCACTGGCATCAACGCCGAGGCTTTATCATAGGCTGGGTGAGCTGCTAGTAAGACTGATTGATGGCAGATTTTATAAAAAGTATATAGAGAAATAAAAAGCAATGTTTGAAAAAAGCACTCTTTTTTTTGCTTTATTACATGAAAAAAATAGTACTGCAGACTAGATTTTTAACCCGCCTCTATTCTTGACAGTAAAAGCGGTGTCACTTATCTTTAAAATGTAATCTTTGGTAATTTTTATGTTTCTTATTGTAATGTGTGTGGGTGTGTGGCTTTTCATGAGGGCTACCGGAAGAAATTTAATTATAAAGATCATAGTACATTGATTTTTAATACATTAAAAAACTAGTGCAGGAGTGTAGTGTTGTTAGTTTACATGTGATTTTTACTTATATAAGCAGTAGTCATATTGTCCGGCTTAAGTGTTTCTGATTGGGAAGTGGCAATTTTTTTATTTCTTTAAAGTATCCTTGTGTTACCTGCTATACACTTTTTAGTCCAGAAATATGCAATGCAACAAGTAGGCATGAATAAAAAAATCGGAATTAAATAAGCTTGAAAATAAGAGCGTAGGGAAACTCGTTTAATTGACGATAATGGCGAGGTGGTATTTTGAAAATCTTGGTCATAGGGAACATGGGCTATGTTGGCTCCGTTGTGGTGCGGGAGCTAGCCTTACGTCACCCATCCGCCACTCTTCATGGGTATGACACTGCCTACTTCGCACACTGTTTGACGAATGCCGAACTTCTTCCTGAGCGCTATCTCGACCAGCAGTTTATGGGGGATGTGCGAGATATTCCGGCTGATTTTTTTGAAGGTTATACGGCTGTAGTTCAACTGGCGGCGATTTCCAATGACCCCATGGGAGACCGTTTCGCCGCAGTGACAGCTGAGGTCAATCAGCAGGCGACGGTTGAGATTGCCAAGGCAGCGGCTCAGGCGGGGGTAGAAAACTTCGTTTTTGCCTCAAGTTGCAGCATTTATGGCATCGCTTTAGGGGCTCCGCGCAGTGAGTTGGATCCCGTGGCTCCCGTTACCGCCTATGCCTGCTCGAAAATAGCAGCTGAAGAAGCGTTAGCCGGCATTGGGGGCGACATGGTGATTACCAGTTTACGCTTTGCGACTGCTTGCGGAATGTCAGAGCGTTTACGGCTGGATCTGGTGCTCAATGATTTCGTTGCCTGTGCCCTAAGTCAGCAGCATATTACCGTGCTTAGCGATGGGTCTCCCTGGCGGCCCTTGATCGACGTCTCCGATATGGCCAGAGCTGTCGATTGGGCAGTACAGCGCAAGCCTGAAAACGGCGGGCGCATACTCAATATCAATACCGGATCGAACGAACGCAATCATCAAGTGCGAGACTTAGCCACTGCAGTGGCCAAAGCCGTTCCCGGCACCACGCTGAGTATCAATACCCAAGCCCCGGCGGACAGTCGCTCCTACCAAGTGGATTTCAGCCTGTTTGCCAAGTTGGCACCTGAGCACCAACCACAAATGACGCTAATAGATTCGATCATGGGATTGATCAATGGGCTCAAAAGCATGGAGTTTTCCGATACCCAGTTCCGAGCCTCGCGCTATATGCGTCTGCATGCGCTGCAGGCACATATCACTGCGCGCCGTCTATCTGAAAACCTGCGCTGGCAAATGTGTGATGCAGTCACCCCGAGTGCTTTGTCTGCTGCTACCCACATTAACCTTGAGGCCTGAAACGGAGGCTAGACTATGAAAGTCGCAATTTTCGCGGGAGGGTTCGGAACGCGCTTAAGTGAAGAAACAGCCATTCGCCCCAAGCCCATGGTGGAAGTGGGTGGTCGGCCGATCCTTTGGCATATCATGAAGATGTACGCCCATCATGGCTTAAAGGAGTTTATCGTCCTGGGTGGCTATAAGGTGGAGTACATCCGTGACTATTTCCTCAATTATCGCGGCAATCGAACCGATTACACCATCGATCTGAAGACAGGTAACGTCGACTGGCTTCAGAGCGTTAATGATGATTGGAAAATCACTGTGCTGGATACAGGCGCCGATGCCATGACCGGAGGGCGTCTCAAGAAGGCAATGTCTCTCCTGGCAGATGAGCCTTTCTGTTTGACCTATGGCGATGGGTTGAGTGATCTGAATATCAATGCCTTGATCGACTCACATCTGGCCTCGAAAAATTGGTGCACCCTGACGGCAGTAACGCAGCCGGGCCGCTACGGTGCCCTGCGTTTGAAAGAGGGCAACAGCCAGGTAGAGGGCTTTCGTGAAAAGGGCGAAATAGATGGAGGGCTGATCAATGGCGGCTTCTTCGTCTGTAATCCGGAAGTGTTCGAGACGATCGACGATAGCCAGACCGTATGGGAAAACGAGCCCATGAACCGGATGATCGAGCTGGGGAAATTGGGCTACTTCCATCATAACGGGTACTGGCAAAGCATGGATACGCTGAGAGACAGAATGGTACTCGAGACCGCCTGGGCAGAAGGCGCCCCCTGGAAGCTCTGGAAGGAATGAACCATCAATGATTATTGTTGATACGGCGCTTGCCCAACGAGAGGCGCAGGGTAATCCCATTCGAGTGGGGATGGTCGGGGCGGGGTTCCAAGCGGGCGGTATCGGTCTGCAGATTATGACCGCTACGCCCGGGATGCGCCTTTGTGCGATTGCCAATCGTCATTTGGATGCAGCGATCAAAGTCTTCCAGCAAACCGGGATTGAGCCAGTCGCCTGCGAGACTCAGCAGGAACTTGAAGCGGCGATTGCGGCTGGGCGACCGGCAGTCATCGAGGATGCCGTGGCACTGGCACGCGCAGAGGGATTGGATGCAATTATTGAAGTCACTGGCTCGTTGGAGTTCGCGGCGCATGCCGTCCTGGCGGCGCTGGAAAGTGGTAAAGACGTCATTCAAATGAACGCGGAACTCGACGGCACGATCGGCCCCATCTTGAAAGTGAAAGCCGATGCGGCAGGGGTTGTCTACAGCTTTGCTGATGGCGACCAGCCTGGTGTACAGATGAATCTCTATCGGTTCGTCGCCGGGCTAGGCATTAAGCCGGTGCTGTGTGGCAACATTAAAGGCTTGCATGACCCTTATCGCAATCCGGCTACCCAGGAAAGCTTTGCCAAACGCTGGGGGCAAAAGCCGGCAATGGTGGCCTCTTTTGCTGATGGCACCAAGATATCGTTCGAACAGGCGATCGTCGCCAATGGAACCGGTATGCAAGTGGCGCAACGCGGTATGTTGGGCCCTGATTTCTCCGGTGGCGTAGCCGGTGGCCCTTTACTGCCCATCGAACAGGCGGTGTCGGCATTTGAGCCCTACTTGAACCCAGAGGAACCGGGTTTGGTTGATTATGTTGTTGGAGCGCAGCCAGGGCCGGGCGTATTTGTGCTCGGGACAATTGATAGCCCCCGCCAGCGCCACTATCTCGAACTCTACAAGTTGGGCGAGGGGCCGTATTACTGCTTCACAACGCCTTATCATCTGTGCCATTTCGAAGTGCCCACGTCCGTTGCCCGCGCCGTGCTGTTCCGTGATCCAGTGTTATCCCCCTTAGAGGGCCCGAGGGTGGGCGTTATCGCCATAGCCAAAAAAGCGTTGCGAGAGGGGGAAACAATAGAAGAACTCGGCGGTTTTGAAGTCTATGGTGTGGCGGAAAACATTGAGGTAATACGCAGGGAACGGCTGTTGCCTATCGGGCTAGCGCTTGGCTGCCAGGTAGTGAGGCATGTGGAAAAGGATGCGGCGCTAACCTTTGATGATGTGCGTATACCGCCCGGGCGGCTGATCGACCGTCTATATGCTGAACAGGAAGCTATGTTTGCCCTGGAGCCGATGTCGGTCGTTGCTGCCACTTTCACGGAGTAAGACATGCATTTTCATCAAACGAACCTCAAGGATGCCCGCCTGATAGAGCTTGAACCACATGGTGATGAACGCGGTTTTTTTGCCCGCACCATGTGCCGTGCGGAGTTTGAGCGCCATGGCCTGCTGAGTGATTTTGTGCAGCAGAATACCTCCTTTTCTGCTCAGCGAGGCACCTTAAGGGGATTGCATTATCAGCGCCAGCCCCATGCCGAAGCCAAACTGGTGCGCTGCATTCGAGGCGCGATTGTCGATGTCATCGTGGATATCCGTGAAGAGTCGGAAACCTACTTGCAGCACCAGTTGTTTGAATTAACCGCTGCAAACCGGCATCAGCTTTATGTCCCGCCAGGCTTTGCGCACTCCTTTCAGACACTGACCGACGATGTTGAAGTCAGCTATCTGGTCTCGGCGGCCTATCATCCTGAGTCTGAACGTGGTTTGCGCTATAACGATGAACGTCTCGCAATTGAGTGGCCGATTCCACCCACAGTGGTATCTGAAAAAGATGCTAGCTGGCCCTTAATCAGTGAGCGAAACGAAGCACTTTTTTAGTTATTGGCGAATAACTAGTAGCGAATCCAGGTATCAACCAAACACACACTAAAAAAGGGGCAGCGTGATCGCTGCCCCTTTGGGTAATACCTAGCTAGTGATGACTTATCAATCAGCTGGCTTTGCCACCAGCGAGCGAGTCTCTTCGCGAGCTTCGGTGAGCACTACGCGCAGCGGATCGCCAAGCTTATAACGCTCTTCGCCCTCGATCTGAATACGCCCCTCTTTATCATCAATGACCACTTTGCTGCGGTCACTGTGCATCAAGGGAGCAGGTACAAACGCCGTCGCGCCATTTTCCAGCAGACGAACGCGCATACCACCACGGTTGATGGCCATGATTTCGGCCTCAAACGTATCCTGGTTCTGCGCAGCGGGCGTTAGGTAACGCACGTAGAGCCAGTCTTTCACGTCGCGCTCGGCCATACGGTTCAGGCGGCGGCGTTCCGTCAGTTGCTCGGTGAGCTGCTGGGTCGCTTCGGCGGGGGCCTGTTCGCCTTTCAACACGCGTTTGATCAGGCGGTGGTTGACCATATCGCCATACTTACGAATTGGCGACGTCCAGGTAGCGTAGGCGGCTAGGCCCAGGCCAAAGTGTGGGCCGGGCTGGGCCGACATGCTGGTAAAACCCTGGAAGCGCCGCAGGCGCGCATCCAGCCAGGCGTCGTCGCGGCTTTCCAGTGCACGCTTAAGCTCGGTGTAGCGGGCAAGCTCGGTCAACGCCTCACGCTCGACCACAATTTCCTGACCTGCCAGGAACTCCTGGGCGGCTTCGGCTTTTTCCGGCTCGAACGCACGGTGCACGTTAAAGATACCGTGGCCGATATGCTGGGCCAGGAAATCCGCGCAGCAGGCGTTGGCCACAATCATCGACTCTTCGATCATGCGGTTAGCAATCCGGCGCTCTTCGGTGCGCACCGCCAAGACATTACCGGCGGGATCGAGATCGAACACATAGTCGGGGCGGTCTTTAAACACCAGCGCGTGTTCGTTACGCCAGGCGGTACGCGCTTCGGTCAAATCACGCAGCGCGGTGAGCTGCTCGGCGATTTCTTGTGCGGGCGCCCAGTCACCTTGACCTTCGATCCAATCAGATACGTTGTCATAAACGAGCTTGGCGTGGGATTTAACGTTGGCCGCAAAAAAGCGGTAATCGCCCAGGCTGCCGTCGGCGTTAATATCCAGCGTACAGGCCAGCGCAGGGCGCTCCTTGCCTTCCCACAATGAGCAGAGGTCATCCGCTAGCTGCTCTGGCAGCATAGTGACGTTTTGGCCGGGCAGGTAAACGGTAAAGGCGCGAGTGCGGGCTTCTAAATCAGCCGCATGGCCCTCTTCCACATAAGCGGTGGGGTCGGCAATCGCTACGCTCAACCGCCAGCCGCCTTCCGCACGAGTAGCCACGTGCAGCGCATCATCCATATCGCGGGTCTTCTCACCATCGATGGTGAAGAAGGGCGTGGGCGTTAAATCTTCGCGAGTCAGGCCTTCATCGATCAGCGGCCAGTCGGTGCCCGCATCGGGGCACTCTTGCTCCAACGCATGGCGTGCAAGTGTGACGCGCCACGGCACCGCTGGGTCGTCGCTTTTCGCGACTAGCTCATCAATCTGGGCAAAGAAAGCGCGGTCGTCGGCTTTTAGCGGATGGCGTACCAAGCGGGCAACGACCCAGTCGCCGTCAGCAATGGTGTCCTCATCAAGGCTGTTCTTTATCCGCGCCTTGATAATATTTTTAATCGACGGATGGTCGGGGACGACAGATAGGCGACCTTCGCGCTTCTGCACCCGGGCGACAAACCGATCAAGACCCGCTTCAATCAGCTTTTCCGGCTCAATGGACTTTTTGTCACCGTTCTCGTGAATCACGCCTTCCACGCGATCACCGTGAATCACCTGCTTCATGGCGGGCGGCGGCACGAAATAGGATTCACCGTCGTCGGTTTCGAGAAACCCGAAACCTTTGTCAGTAGCTTTGATCACCCCTTCAGCGCGGGGGGTGGTTTGACGAATCTGTTGCTTGAGCTGGGCAAGCATGGCGTTGTTCTGAAGCATGAGCTCAATCAGTTGGCGAGAGTTAGGGTGCCACTATACGGATTCCCGCAGGCTGCGCCAATTGTCGCTATGCGATGTTGGCCCTGATGTTGGCTTTGGTAATGGCGAGTCAAAGGCTTACATGCGCTCAAGGGAATCGGTTAAGCTGAATATTCATACTCACGGAGCGCGCTATGACACCTCGCTTAATTGTTTCTGACCTGGATGGAACCCTATTAGGAAGCGACCACACCCTGCACGAGAGCACCATCGAGGTGCTAAGAGCATTGGTGAAGCAAGGTCATCATGTCGCGCTCGCCTCGGGTCGCCACTACCACGATATGAAGGTCTTTCGTGATCAGTTGGACATTCCTGCGCACTTGATCAGCACCAACGGCGCCTATGTTCATGACCCCGAAGATACTCTGCTGGCGGCTAATCACCTTGAGCCTGAACATGCAAAGACGCTGATCAATCTGCCGCGCCCGCCTCAAGTACGGCTTAACCTTTATCGCGAAAGCGGCTGGCATATTGATTCAGAGGCCCCGCACTTATTATCACTTCACGCTTCTACCGGTTTTGGCTATGAAGTTGTGCCGCCCGCGCAAATGGACACTAACGGTGTAGGCAAAGTGCTCTATCTAGGCGACCCAAATGCGCTAAAACAGCTAGAAGCCCAGGCGCAAGACGCCCACGGCGACGGGTTTCATATCACCTACTCCACGATTGATTCTCTGGAAATCATGGCCGGTGGGGTCAACAAAGGCGTGGCGCTGTCATCACTGCTGGAACGGTTAGGATTAACGCCCGCCGATTGCCTAGCGTTTGGCGATAATCTTAACGACACCGAAATGCTCGATTTAGCCGGGGAGGCCCAGGTAATGGGCAATGCTCACCCGGCACTATTTGACCGTGTCACCGGGGCTGAGCGTATCGGTCACCATGGCGAAGCCGCCGTTGCCCAATGGCTGAAAAAGCGCTTTGGGCTGTAGGGTTACGTATTAATTAGTGGCTCTTAATTTCGTCACTTGCAGCGACTTGGGGCTGAGGTCAATCTGAAGCAGCTCAACAGCTTGGCCTAAAATTTGGCGAGCTGCCTGTTTGGGCAGAACAGCGGCTGGAGCAAGCAACGCCTGCGCAGTTGGATGAGTGGTCTGGAGCGATCTTGACCGCCAACTCCCTTGATGAGCTGTTCAAAAACTGACGTTACGCTTTATTTATTCGCTGGTGGTTTCAGCCAATCAAACAATTTCATTATAAAGCTACGTTCAGTGGGTTTTTCATCGTTCTTGCCAATAAAAGCCTCAAGCAGACTTTGATTAAGCTGTTGAGGGAGAGCTTTGGCGTCGGCCATGAGCGCTTCGCGTGAAATATCTTCCTCAGCGCTAGCCCGGATTTCTCACAGGGTATAAAAGAAAGCGGCTGAAAGTGTTAACGTTTCAGGGCCTTACACCAAAAACCAACACCAACAGCCGCTTCCAAAATGGTACCTGAAAAGCTGACCTTCTCGCCACTCTCTCGCCGCCAAATTGAAGCCGACTTCTCCGGGGGCCACATTACGTCGGACGCCGGATTACTCCTGCTTCGTGAAGTCGATAAACAGCATCGCCTAACACGCCGCTTGGCCGCCGTGCTTCATGATCCCCGCTCACCGGAACAGGTTCGTCATAAGCTCGACACGTTGGTTCGTCAGCGGGTGTTCGGTGTCGCCGCTGGCTATGAAGATTTCAACGACCATGAGGCCCTGCGCTATGATCAGGCCCTTCAGACAGCGCTCGGTGAAGAGGATACGCTGGCAGGCAAGTCGACGCTGTGCCGGGTGGAGCAGAACGCCGATCGGCAAGCAATAGTGAAGGCCCATGAGTTGCTGTGGCATCACTTCATTGAACAGCATGACGAACCACCCAAGGAGATCGTGCTGGACTTTGATGGCACCGACATCCCCGTGCATGGCGAGCAACCCGGCAAGTTCTTTAACCGTTATTACGATCACCACTGCTACTTCCCACTGTATGTCTTCTGTGGGCGCCACTTACTGGTGAGCTATCTGCGCACCAGTGACCGCAGCGACAGCCGCCATAGCTGGGCGATCCTCGCCTTACTGGTACGCTTTATCCGTCAATACTGGCCCGATACGCGCATCGTGTTACGAGTGATAGCCACTTTTGTCGTCCCCGGATGCTGAACTGGTGTGATCGGCATCACGTCGACTACATCGTGGGAATCGCAAAGAACAGCCGGCTGCTCAAGGAAGTGGACGTCCCCATGATGCTGGTGCGCAAGACCCAATGGCAGGTGGGAGGGAAAGTAGCGGGGACGTTCCGCTTCCAGTATCAAGCCCGCTCCTGGAAATACCCACGCTGGGTGGTGGCCCGCCTAGAAGAAGGTGAGTTAGGCTCTAATCCCCGGTTTATCATCAGCTCTCGTTACGATGACGGCTTCAAGCTTTACTACGAGCAGTACTGTGCCCGGGGTGACATGGAGAACCGGATCAAGGATCAACAACTGAGCCTGTTTGCTGACCGGACCTCCAGCACGCACTGGTGGGCCAATCAGTGGCGGCTGATCTTGTCGGGCTTCGCTTATACGCTGTTCGAGCGGTTACGGACTTACCTGAAGCACACGCCCTTCGCGCGCATGAGTCCAAGCAACCTGAGGCTCAAGCTCATCAAAGTAGGCGCGGTCATCCTCCGCAATACGCGCCGCATCCGGGTGTTGATGAGTGACAGCTACCCCTATAAAACGGCGCTATCCGATCTGGTCAGGCGGTTGGTGCCGAACTGACTGCTCGGGCGCCCCCGGCCCGACGCAATGGGGGAAAGGGGGAAGTGTGTCTGAAGGACGGAAAGTGGTTAAAAAGTAGCCGATGTAAGTCGAGCCAGTAGGTGTTTAGCGGTGTTACAGCCTGAGTGCGGTACTGGCTGAGGTACTATGAGAAATCCAGGCTAGAATTGCTTCGCATTTACTATTATCTCTTTTCAACTAACCGTTGAGTTAGCAAAGCGTTTACCAAGGTTGGCGAAGTCGTCACTTGACATCAGTATGTCAAAAATATCTTCAGGTGCCCCTTTGCCTTCGGCGCGGTGGGTTATAAAGTTGAAGTCCATCTCGATCAGGTGCTCAAGGCGTGGGGCATAGAAGTCGGGATATTGTGCCTGCATGATAGGGGGCAGCTCGTTGTAATTACCCAGCACTTCTTTGAAGAATTCTGTCATCTTGCCGGTTTGTTCATACTCCAATTTACCTCGAGCTATAACCGCTAATCTCCTTGCTGTTTCCTGGTCATACTCTTCTTTCCAGGCGGCTTTTCGCTCATTAGCCGTAAACGTGCCGCTATCATCATAAATAATCAGTGCAAGCTGATCTTGCGACAGGCCGCTAAAGGGGTTGCTGCCCCTTCCGCTGACAAAGGAGGTGGCTTGTTTTGCTCTATCTAATAGCTCGGGATCATCGGTGTTAGGTACTTCAGCGTCATATTTTGCACGGTGAAGATGAAAGTCCCGAGTTATTGGCTGGAGCAGTGCATCGGCTTTTTGCCCTAACGCTTTACGATCCAGGCTGGCATCACGCTCTTCGGCACGCAGGGCACTATCGCTTAACTGCTGAGCCAAAGTGGAAAGTTGGCTTGATGGCTTCGATGAACCAGAGGACGATGTCGTGCTTTCGCCTTTTTCGGTTCCTGTTGTTAATACGCCCTGAGTGCGGCTACCCGATGTAGATTGAGAGGTTACCGGAGTGGATGGCCCGATACCGATTGTCATTGCAATACCTCCTTGTGGCTTTGCTTAATCGCTATCAATATGTGGCCGATGATAGTGACGAAAGCGCTGGTTATTGCTCTATATCTACATTATTAATCGGCTAAGCAAACAAAAGCATTAAGTAAATATTGTATTTTTTTGTTAGCATTCTTATTAATACACAGAAATAGCGTAGCCACAGGTGATTTCATCATTAGTCGAAGGGGGCTTGAGGTGCACAGTTTCCTCGACCATCATCAAGGCCCAATAACGACAATAGCGTAGGGCTGAACCCGCTGAGATGACGACAACCCCTGCTACTTTGATTGTGGTCGACGATGACCCAGAGATTTGTGAACTGCTCGCGGACTACCTGGGGCGCCATGGCTATCGGGTATTCACAGCGGACGGTGCCCAAGCGCTGCATTCGTTGCGTGCAGAACACGCCCCCGACTTGCTGATTGTCGATTTAATGCTCCCCGGTGACGACGGCTTTACCATCTGCCGTGACGTCCGAAAGCACAGCGATGTGCCGATAATCATGCTTACCGCCAGTGCCGATGAGACCGACCGCATTCTTGGTCTGGAGCTGGGTGCTGATGACTACTTGGGCAAGCCGTTTAATCCCCGCGAATTGCTGGCGCGCGTCAAAGCGGTATTGCGACGCACCCGCAGTGCTCCACCAGAGTTGCCTGCGGGGCAGGCGCGCTGGGTCAGTTTTGGTAATTGGCAACTCGACCGCATGACCCGCGAGTTGATTGACCTGCAGGGCGAGCGCGCCGCGCTTTCAGGGGCTGATTTTCAGCTATTGCAGGTGTTTTTAGAGCATCCGGCGAAGGTGCTCACTCGGGATGATCTATACGCGCTTACCCGTGGGCGGGACGCGCCGCCGCTTGATCGCTCCATTGATGTCCACGTTTGCCGCCTGCGCCAACGGCTGGGTGAAGATGCCCAGCACTCGCAGTTGATTCGAACGGTGCGCGGGGCAGGCTATGTGTTAACCGCCCAAGTAGATGCATTAACGTGAGACGCGTGGAGTGGGCAACCATTCGTCGACGCTTATCCCGACGAGCTGCCCGCTGGCTGCCGGCGTCGCTGCGCGGGCGCTTCGTGATCATCATGATCGCCGGAGTGCTTGTCGCCCAAGGGGCCAGCTACGCCATCTGGACTTCCCAGGTGCGCTCCAGCCACTTGGCACAGCTTGATGAGCTGTCCACCAATATGGCGTTTAGCATCGCCTCCACCATGAAGTTTTTCCGCTCACTGCCCGTTGATTACCGCCATATTGTGCTCGATCAGCTGCGTAATATGGGTGGCACGCGCTTTTTTGTTAGCGTCAACGAACGCAGGCTGGCCATCGACGATATCGGCTCCGGGCCGGAAAAACAGGTGGTGGTGAACAATGTGCGCTCGGTGCTCACCCAGCAGCTCAATATCGACGACGTGATTGTCGAGTTCTCCCGCCCGGAAAACCTGCGTGTGCTCAATAACGAAGTACTGCTTTACGACCTACCGCCCCGCTGGGGGCAGCACAGCCTGCTGATGGAGCCACTCTCGCCGCCGATTTTAGTGGTCCAACTGGAGCTTGCCCCAGGCACCTGGCTCTATGTTGCCACGCTGCTGGGCGTACCCGATATTTTCAGCGGTTATCGCTGGCTTTCTGAAGAGCGTTTGCTGGTCGGGTTACTGGTGCTGCTGAGTGTGCTGGCGCTTTCTCTATTGGGTATTACCAGCGTGACCCGGCCACTGGCGCGGCTTTCACGGGCAGCGAATCAGTTGGGCGATGATTTGGATATGCCGCCACTACGGGAGAGTGGCCCCAAAGAAGTGGCCGCCACCGCCGCGGCGTTCAATCGTATGCAGCGGCGTATTCGTGAGCAGATTGAGGAGCGCGAACGGCTGTTTTCAGCGATTTCCCATGATTTAAAGACCCCCTTAACCCGCATGCGCCTGCGCGCTGAGATGCTCGATGACGACTATCAGCGCGAGCGTTTTTGCGCCTCATTGGATGAGCTGGATAGCTTGGTTAAAGGTGCCTTGGCCTCGGTAAAAGGCTTAGACCTGCATGAGGAACCCGCGCCCGTTGATCTAACGCACCTGCTCGAAGAGCTGGCCGAAGAGCTTAGCCTTCAGGGTGGTAAGGTCACTATCGAGATTAAAAGTGGTTCTCTTATCGCGCCGCTGATTGTCAAACCGGTAGCGCTTAAACGCTGCCTGGCAAACCTGCTTGAGAACGCGGTGTTCTATGGCAAGCAGGCCGATGTGCAGCTAATAGATCACGGTAACGCGGTCACCATGCGTATTCGTGACCACGGCCCAGGTATACCTGAAGAGCAATTGGGGCGGGTGTTTTCGCCCTTTGTGCGCCTGGAGCCCTCACGCAGTCGACACACGGGTGGTAGCGGCCTCGGGCTGGGCATTGCCCGGCATATTGCCCGTGCCCATGGCGGCGATATCACGCTCGCCAACCATGCTGATGGTGGGCTGGTGGTGACTCTCTCGCTACCCCGCCAGGAAACTATTACAGGTTTGTAATAAAACCCCAACACTATGCAGTACTCGGTAACTCCCGTTGACGCTTGCCTTGGCGTAACCTCTTGGATGTCGAACGTCCGAGAGGACAATAACAATATAAGGAGTTACTCCATGTCGACGCTTAAGAAGACGACCCTCGCGCTTGCTCTGGCAGGTGCCACGCTAGCCACCACCGCTCAAGCGAATGAAGTTGAAGTGCTGCACTGGTGGACTTCCGGTGGTGAAGCTCGCGCTGCCAACGTGCTTAAAGAGTTAATGGAAGCTGAAGGCTACGGTTGGCAGGACTTTGCAGTGGCAGGCGGCGGCGGTGAAACCGCCATGACGGTGCTTAAATCTCGTGCCATGTCGGGCAACCCACCCTCTGCAGCTCAAATCAAAGGCCCCGAAATTCAGGAGTGGGGTGAGCTTGGCTTGCTCGGTGACCTGAACGGCGTTGCCGATGCGGAAGGTTGGGATGAACTGCTGCCGGAAGTCGTGGCCGATATCATGCGTCACGACGGCAAATACGTGGCGGTACCCGTCAACGTGCACCGGGTAAACTGGCTGTGGGCCAACCCCGAAGTGCTCGAAGCGGCAGGGGTAGAGATGCCCACCACGCTGGATGAACTATTCGAGGCAGGTGAGGCTATCCGAGAAGCGGGCTTCGTACCGCTGGCTCATGGCGGCCAATCCTGGCAGGACGCTACGGTCTTCGAAAGCGTACTGTTAGGTGGTCAGGGTAGCGAGTTTTATCAGCAGGCATTGGTAGAACTAGACCCTGAAGCCCTGGGCGGCGAACAAATGATCGATGCCCTTGAGGACTTCAAGCGTACCCGCGAGCTGATGGATGAAGGCATGCCCGGGCGTGACTGGAATGTTGCCACGGCAATGGTGATTGAAGGAGTGGCTGGGTTTCAGCTGATGGGCGATTGGGCCAAAGGGGAGTTCACTGCGGCCGGACTGACCGCCGGGGAAGATTACCTCTGTGCCGCAGCGCCGGGCACCGAAGATGCGTTCACCTTCAATATCGATAGTCTGGCCATGTTCCGGGTCAGCGACGACGAGGAGCGCGAAGCGCAGCAAGCGTTAGCCCGCCTGGTGCTTGAGCCTACTTTCCAGGAAGCGTTTAACCTTGCCAAAGGCTCGATTCCTGCGCGGCCTGATCTGGACATGAGCGAATTCGATAGCTGTGCCCAGCAGTCGTTGGCTGATTTCCAGCGCACCGCTGAAGAGGGTGGCCTAGTGCCCAGTATGGCTCACGGTATGGCCGTACGTGCGGATATACAGGGTGCCATTTTTGATGTGGTTACCAACTACTTCAACGACGCCGATATGCCTGCTGAAGAAGCGGCAGAACGTATGGTGAGCGCTGCCGAAGCGGCCTCTTTCTAGGCTTTTCTAGCGTTAGCGTTCTTCAGGCGCCGCTGCAACGGCGGCGCCTTCGTTGCTTGGCAAGGATACTTCTCCATGAGAGATTCCCTCCCCATGAAAAATACCTCTGCGACGCCTTTAGGGGCTGGCGCTAAGCGGTCGACGCCATCCGGCGGTTTGCAGGCGTGGCTGCCTCGCCTGGTGCTGGCACCGTCGGTGGCAATTTCGCTGTTCTTTGTTTACGGCTTCATGCTGTGGACGTTCGTACTCTCGCTAACCAGCTCGCGCATGCTGCCCAGCTATGACTTTGTCGGCTTTGGTCAGTACGCACGCCTGATGGCCAATGAGCGCTGGTGGGTCGCCTCGACCAACCTGATGATTTTTGGCGTGCTGTTCGTGGTGATTTGCCTGGCGATTGGCTCGCTGCTGGCGATACTGCTTGATCAGAAAATTCGCCAAGAGGGCGCGCTGCGTACGATCTATCTTTACCCCATGGCGCTGTCATTTATTGTTACCGGGGTAGTGTGGAAGTGGCTACTCAACCCGCAGCTGGGCATTCAAGCGATGGTTCAAGGCTGGGGCTTTGAGTCGTTTCGCTTTGACTGGATTGTCGATCCTGATATGGCGATTTATACCCTGGTGATTGCCGCCGTATGGCAGGCGTCAGGCTTTGTGATGGCGCTGTTTTTAGCTGGCTTACGGGGTATCGATGACAGCATTATCAAAGCGGCGCAACTAGATGGCGCTAGCCTGCCGCGCATTTATTGGCGCGTAGTGATGCCCTGCCTGCGCCCAGTCGTGTTTAGCGCGGTGATGATTTTGGCCCATATTGCCATTAAGAGCTTTGACCTGGTCGTTGCGCTCACCGGCGGTGGGCCTGGCTATGCCACCGATTTACCCGCCACCTTTATGTACGCCCACGCCTTTACCCGGGCGCAGATAGGTTTGGGCTCTGCCAGCGCCATGCTGATGTTGGGCGGCGTGTTGGCGATTTTGATTCCTTATCTCTACTCCGAATTAAGGAGCCGCAAGCATGGCTAATGTGATTCGTCGTCAGACGCCCGCTGCGCGGCTGGGCCGTGGCCTGCTCTATGGCGTGCTGATACTCGCCGCGCTGTTCTATATTCTACCGCTGGTGGTCATGCTGATGACCTCGGTGAAGCCGCTGAGCGAAATCAGTGCCGGGTCGCTGCTCTCGTTTCCGCAAAATCCCACTTTCGCGCCGTGGACAAAAGCCTGGGGTGAAGCCTGTACCGGCATGCGCTGCGATGGCGTTGGCGGCTACTTCTGGAACTCCTTTGCGATTGTGATTCCAGCGGTGCTGATCTCAACCACTATCGGAGCCCTTAACGGCTATGCGCTGACCAAATGGCGCTTCAAAGGCTCTGAATTAGTCTTCGCGCTAATGCTGTTTGGCTGTTTTATTCCTTTCCAGGTGGTGCTGTTGCCCATGGCGCAAACCCTCGGCTGGCTGGGGATCTCCAGCTCCCGCGCCGGGTTGATTCTGGTTCACGTGGTCTTTGGCATCGCTTTCACCACGCTGTTTTTCCGCAACTTCTACGTGGGTATCCCCAACGAGCTGGTATCGGCGGCGAAGTTGGATGGCGCGGGCTTTTTCCGCATCTTCTGGCGCATTCTACTACCGGTTTCGGCTCCGATTATTGTCGTCTCAGTGATTTGGCAGTTCACCCAAATCTGGAACGACTTCCTGTTTGGCGTGGCGTTTTCAGCCCACAACACCCAGCCCGTTACCGTGGCGCTAAACAACCTAGTGAATACCTCCACCGGCGTTCGCGAGTACAACGTGGATATGGCGGCGGCGATGATTGCCGCGCTGCCCACTCTGGTGGTGTACGTGCTGGCGGGAAAATACTTCGTACGCGGGCTGACAGCCGGTTCCGTTAAAGGCTAATAACAACTAGGTGAGTGGCAACCATTTCTAGAAGGTCAGAAGCAGCCCGTAGCGGGGGTCTTTCGCCAGGGATGGCGAAAGTAGCGCCCAGGGATGGGTTCACAGCGCCCCCGCGGAGGGCTGCTTCTGGCCAACCCAGATGAATGGAGTTTGTCAGTCGCTTTAGAATAGGATTTTCATTATGGCAGCGTTAGAAATCCACAACGTGCGTAAAGAGTTTGGCAGCGAGCGGGTGCTCAAAGACGTTAGTATCTCCATCGATTCCGGCGAGTTTTTGATTCTGGTTGGGCCGTCAGGCTGCGGTAAGTCCACGCTGATGAACGCCATTGCCGGGCTTGAGCCAGTGACGTCCGGCAATATTTATATCGATGGTGAAGACGTAACCTGGCGCACCCCCGCGGATCGGGATATCGCCATGGTATTTCAGTCCTACGCGCTTTACCCCAGCATGACTGTACGCCAGAACATCAGCTTCGGGCTGGAGATGCGCAAGGTGCCCAAAGCCGAGCGGGAAGCCGCGGTGGAGCGGGTAGCCGATCTACTGCAAATTACCCACCTGCTGGAACGCAAGCCTGCACAGCTCTCCGGCGGGCAGCGTCAGCGTGTAGCCATGGGACGTGCGTTGGCTCGGGAGCCAAAGGTGTACCTGTTTGACGAACCGCTCTCTAATCTGGATGCCAAACTGCGCGTGGATATGCGCACCGAGATCAAAAAGCTCCACCAGCGCCTGGGCACCACCATTGTTTACGTCACCCACGACCAGGTCGAAGCCATGACCCTGGCCGACTGCATTGCGGTGATGCGCGACGGCCATATTCTGCAGCTCGGCTCGCCGGATGAGGTCTACAACAACCCGGTGGATATGTTTGTGGCTGGCTTTATGGGCTCGCCGTCGATGAACTTCATTCGCGCCACACTGGAGGACGATAACGGTGGGTATCAACTGAGGATTGCCACGCCAGGTGAGGATGAGCTGGTGCTACCCTGGCCGGAGGAGCGCATCGCACCAGATATGGCCGAGCGGTTGAATCAGCCGGTGATTCTTGGCCTGCGTCCGGAGCACTTCAGCGAAGAGGATGAGCGGTTAACGTCCCAAGCCGAAGGAACGCTGCTGAGCGCCAGTGTGGCGGTGGTAGAACCTACCGGGGCGGATATCTTGCTGCGTTTACCCCTGGGCGAACAGGAAGTTACCGCCCGTGTTGGGCCTAAATGCGCAGTGGTTGCAGGGGAGCGCTTATCGCTACGTGTTGATATGGGCAGAGCGATTCTATTTGATGCCGAGACCGAGCAGCGTATTGCGTAAGCGGTTTGACTTGAACCTGTTGTGAAATAGTAGGCCCCCTGCTGGTTTCAGCAGGGGGCCTCTTTTGTAGTTACCTAAAGGTTTCAACTGCAGGTATTACTTACGAATAAGCCGTAGCTCGCCATTGAGCGCCTTGATGATCGAGTAGCACATCAGCAGCATCACAATCGAGAACGGAATAGCGGTGGCGGTAACACCGGCCTGAAGGGCGGTCAGACCACCACCGATAAGCAGCACAATCGCGATGAGGCCCTCGACGACTGCCCAGAACATACGCTGTGGCCGCGGAGCATCGATTTTACCACCGGCGGTGATGGTATCGATGACCAGGGAGCCGGAATCCGAGGAGGTGACAAAGAAGATCAGCGCCAGGACGATACCCAGGGTCGACATCAGGCCCGTCAACGGTAGTTCGTTCAGCATGCCGAACAGCGAAAGCTCGGGTCTGTAGTTGTCGATTACATACTCTTTAACCAGGCTGCCCACCGGGTCAGCATAGAGCTGTTCAAGGGCGGTTGAGCCAAAGACGCCCATCCAGATAAAGATAAACAGACTGGGAACCAGCAACACGCAGAGTATAAACTCACGCACCGTGCGGCCCCGGGATACCCGAGCGATAAACATCCCCACAAAAGGTGCCCAGCTAATCCACCAAGCCCAGTAGAAAATCGTCCAGGACTGGCGGTAGGCATCATCCTCACGACCAAAGGGCGCGGACAGAGGAATAAAGTCCGTGACATAGGTGGTAAGTCCCGACCAGAAACCCGCCATGGCCAGCAGAGTAGGGCCAGCGAAAAGCACAAAAAAGAAGAACAGAACGGCCAGGATCATGTTGATCTCTGAGAGCTTCTTCAAGCCGCCCTCAAGACCGCGCCAAACCGACACCAGCGCCACCGCCGTCACCAGAATGATGACGATGACCTGGGTCAAGGTGCTTACTTCCAGGCCGAAGACAAAGTTCATCCCCGCATTAGCCTGCTGTGCCCCAAGCCCAAGGGACGTTGCCAGCCCGAAGAGGGTGGAAAACACCGCCAGGATATCGATCACATGGCCCCACCAGCCCCAGACGCGCTCACCGAGAATGGGAAAAAACGCCGAGCGAATCGAGAACGGCAAGCCTTTGTTATAGGTAAACAGACCCAGCGCCAGCGCCATGACTATATACACCGCCCAGCCATGGATACCCCAATGGAGATAGGTACCCGCCAGGCCCATGGCGCTGGCGTTATCAACAGCGGCTGGATTCAGCGCCCCATCGGCGCCGAAGGGGGATGCGATGCCCAGAGGCAGCGAGACATTGGCGTGATAAACCGGTTCTAGTACGCCGAAGAACAGCAGGCCGATGCCGATTCCCGCGGTGAACAGCATGGCGAACCAGGAGAGATAGCTGTGATCCGGTCGCGCATCGGCCCCGCCCAGCCTGACTGAGCCATAAGGCAGAACCACCAGCGCTAAGCAGAACAGAATAAAGAAGTCGACCAGAATCATGAAATACCAGTCCAACGTTCCCGTCGAGAAGGCAACAATGGACTGAAAAGTGCTCCCCGCTCGCTCTGGAAACAGCAGGGTGAGGACGATGAAGATAGCGGAAGCAAGCGCGGATACCACAAAAACGCGGTTGTGGATGTCGAAACCGATGGGGCCAAGCTGCCCCTTGATATTGTCCTGGCCGACGACATAGTCGGTCTGCATGTCGCTCGTTACCGAAGGCGACTCAGGATCATTGGGATGGTTCATACACTACGTCTCCTCAGTGGAAGATGCCATGTCAAACCCCCATCATGAGGATAAACAGCGTTGAATCCCATTTTGTGGCCGAAAAGGAGGGGTGCCGCCGTTTAACCCTTTAGCGATTCTGCGGCACCTTTTCTTTATCGAGCCGTTTGATTTGCCGCCACAGGTCTTGGCGTAGATCGGCGATTTTGGGCTGCTCATCGGCAGTGAAGGGCACCGGACGACAGAGCCGCTGGGCGCGTAACCCAAGGCGCGCGCTAAGCAGCCCGGTGGCGAGGCCTTGACCCGCACGGGCGGAAAGGCGGCTGGCTAAATCCAGCGAGAGCATATCCATACTGGCGTCGGTGGCCAGTTCGCTGGCACCGGCAAAAGCCATGTTGTGCAGCACGTTACGAAACAGCCGCAGGCGGCTGGCGTAGCCCAGCTCAAGCCCATAAAGGCGGCAGAGTCGATCCACCATCGCCAGGCTGCGCCAGGCCACCAGCGCCATATCCACCAGTGTTAGCGGGCTGATGGCGACCATGATGGCGGTTTCACCGGACATACGCGTAATCAGGCGCTGGGCTTCCCGGTCACGCGGCGCTAGCAGGTGGTAACGCAGCAGCGTCTGGATCTCCTCACCACTATGGTGGGGTTGGCTGGCGCGCTGAAAGGCTAGCCAGTGCGGGTCATCGTCGGCGAGCTTAAGTTGGCGCCTCAACTGCTCGGCCATGGCCCGGGCCTGCTTGGGCGAGCGTAGCGGCAGCTCGGCCAGATCGCCGCGCAGTTTGTCGTGGCGCTTGAGACGGCGCAAACGGCCCACCTCTTTGAGCAGGGAGAGGCCGCCCAAGCCAATCAGGCTGACCCCGAACAGCTGCCAGGCCATGGCTAGCCACTGCGACTGAGCCATCGCATCAGGAATGCCGGTGACCAGTTCTGCCGTGCCTAGCCCGGCACCACCCACCAGGGCAAATAGCAGCCCCCAGCGGCGTTTACGCGGCGCACCTAAACTGGCAGCAGGCAGCGCTTTATCTTCGGGAAGGGGCGCCAATGGATGATGCTCGCTGGCGCCAGCAAAGGCTTCGCGCTGACGTAGGACTGTCTCTGCATCAGCGGCCTTTTCAGGCTGGTCATCCAGCGTGAAGTGGCGGCGTGGCTGTGGGGTGGTCATGTCAGTTTATCTCCAATCAGCCAGTCGATGGCGGCGTCCATGCGGATATGATCCAACGCTTCTGAGCTGGTTGGCATCGGGCGAAAGGCGGGGAAGTCGAAGCCCTGCTGCTGCCAGAAATCGGCAGCGGGCAGCCGGGCGGGCACATCGCCGGGGTAAACCAGCACCTCTTCGCCCTCTAGTGTGGTGCCTCGCAGTGCAGGTGAACGCTTACCCTCATGGGTTACCTCACGGGCTTCAGTGGCACGAATGGCCGCCAGCGAGAGCGCTTTAACCGGCACGTTGGCAAAGCGAAGGTCTTTGAGAGGCTCTGCCAGCAGGGCCTCCAACAGCTGTACCAAGTGGCCGTGTTGATCGGGAGTGACGTGATCGGCTTTGGTGGCGGCAATCGCCAGGCGGTCAATTTTAGGTGCGAACAGGCGCGTAAGTAGACTGCGTTGGCCATAATCGAAGCTGTGCATTAACTGGCGTAGCGCGCTGGAAAGGTCTTCAAAGCGTTCTGGCCCGGCATTGAGCGCGCCAAGCACGTCCACCAGTACAATCTGGCGGTCAAAGCGGCGGAAGTGATCGCGATAAAAGGGCTTGACCACTTGCTGCTGGTAGTAGCGAAAGCGCGCCGCCAGGGTAGCGTAAAGGCTATTGGCAGGCAGTGCCTCCAGCGTTTCTCTAGAGGTGTTGAGTTGAGAGGCGTCGAGCTGCGGTAGCGGAAAAAACTGCAGCACCGGCGCACCTTCCAGTTCGCCGGGCAGTAAAAAACGCCCTGGCTGCAGGTCGGAAAAACCGGCCTTTTTGGCGCGACGAAGGCCTTGAGCGTACTCCTCGGCAAGAGCAGCAAGCTGGGCTTCATCCGCTTCGCCAGCGGGGTCGAGCTGTTCTACTGCGGCAAGCCATTCGCTAAACAGGCTGCGGCGCTGTTCGCCCTCGTGTAACGCCTGGGCCTGGCTCCAGCTATAAAAGTCGTGCTGCAGCAGCGGCAAATCGAGCAGCCACTCGCCGGGGTAGTCGAATAGATCCAGGGTAAGGTGGGCGATTTCAGGGGTTAGCCAGCCGCTGCGGGCAGGGCGGTAGCGCAGCTGTAAGCGTAACTCGCTGATGCCGCGGGTGGGCTCCGGCCAGCGCGGCGGCGTATCGCGTAGTGCAGCCATGCCGGGGTCGTAGGGAAACCGTGGCACGCCTAAGTCGGGCTGGTTAAGCCGCTGGGCACCCAGCAAGCGGCCTTCCCGGGCAGCGGGTAGCAAATCGAGCTGCGCCTCAACGCCCGCATGACGCAGTTGATTGACCAACGACGTCAAAAACGCGGTTTTCCCCGCTTGGGAAAGGCCGGTGACCGCCAAGCGCAGCTGGCGATCTCGCCCACGCTCTAATAAATTGCTCAGTTCGCGACTTAACGGCTGGCGCATCCTTTCGATCCCTTTGTAGGAGCCTGTCTGACTTAACACTGATCTACTGCGAATCCCGGTATTTTGGCCAACTTTATTCGATCAATTTCGTTAAATAGCACGCTATTCGCCTCAATCGATCGATAAATTTGGCTCAAAATCCGTGCTTCTCGCGACGATCGGCCAAGCCAGGCAGGCTCTCTTAGCCTTTACTGGCTAAACATTAATACCAGTTGCGAAAGCATCGGTAGGGTGGCGATCAAAAAGCCAACCCCCGCCAGTGTGTAGCCTGGCCAGCGCCGAGTCATCTTCTGCGCCAAGGTTAGGCCCACTAAGCACACCACCATACCGATTAAATTAAACGCCAGCGTGGCGGCTTCTAGCCATTGTTGCGGATCCATTGGATCTCCCTAGCTCTAATGCCATTGAGCACATGATAGCAAAGCATTGATGAACCGAAGATTAACTGCGGCTGAGGGTGGTGCCTAACAGGTGCTGGGCGCCAGGCACTAGCCAGACTGGGTCTAGGCGTGTATTGGCGGCTTCAACGCAGATAAAATGTCGTGCTACGTCGACGGGCGTGTCGCTGGGAAGGTCATTGTTGGGGTGCCACACTACCGTGGAGTCGCTGGACTGCTTGCCGATGCGCAGGCTGCGCTCACCATCGTTGAGCAGCACGGCTTCATTGGTGTGATAAATGCGGTCAACGGCGCCTTGAACGGCCAACGTGCCTTGCTGTTCGCTCTCCGCAAAGTCGCGCAGTTTGTCAAGATAGCGCGCGCCGGAAAGGCCTTCCAGACGACACTGGTGGGTATCGGCAACGGCTAAATAGGTATGCAGCGCACCGCTGGTTTTAATCGGCGTTTCGCCGATGTTTTCGCTAATCAGCTCAACGTTCAAGCGCTGGGCGTTGGCTTGTACCACCAGGCGAGCGGTAAGCAGTGTATGTAGGGGCTGTGCTGGAGAGAGGTGGAGCTCAATTCCCTCGGCGTGCTCATCAACAGCGTCTAGACGCCACTCAGCATGGCGGGCAAGGCCATGGAAAGGGCCGTTGTGGTTGGGGCTCTCATCGGCATAGCGCTCGTCGGCAAACCACGGCCAGCAGAGCGGAATACCACCCCGGATAGCGCCTGGCAGCGCCTGGGGCGTAGGCGTCAGCCATAACCAGCCGGTATCACCAGCAGGGCAGAAGTGCAGCACTTGAGCGCCCTGGAGACTAACCACCAACTCGCCCCAAGGCATATTGAAAAGCACCACGTCGCGGCCTTCCCACGGTGTCGTATGCTGTCCTTGAGTGCTTTTAATCAGTTGATTGAGCGAGTCGGGGATCATGAATTTTCCTTTAAGAGTTGCCAAGCATCGATACCGAATAGGCGCCGAACACTAACGCTGTGTGCTATGGTAGAACAAGCGTGACTCTAAGGTAAAACGCGTAACTGCAACCCGTAATCGAGATAGTAAGGAGACTATATGGGCTTTATTGCATGGTTAATCATTGGTGGCCTGGCTGGTTGGATTGCTGGCAACATCATGCGCGGCGGCGGTTTTGGCATCCTGGGTAACATCGGTGTCGGTATCGTTGGTGCGGTTATAGGTGGTTTTTTGTTTAGCCTTCTGGGCCTCTCGTCCGGTGGCTTTATCGGTTCGCTAGTCACCGCGATCGTGGGTGCCGTGGTGCTTCTTTGGGTAATCAGTAAGGTTAAAAAAGCGTAGCGATTGAGTTGCTACCTGTATGTCACCGCCCGGCCTTTTGCCGGGCGGTGTCGTTTTATGCATACCGAGGCCTAAGGCTATCGGTGTTCGCACCACTTTCCGTTACACTAGGCAGTTTTACTTCCGGCTATTGGCTGGTGTTATTGTGCTTTTTCGAGGTGCCTCTTGATCGACGTGTTAAATGCCTGGTGGGCCCAACAGCTGGTGCTGTGTGATTGGGCGTTTACTCCTCATCCGCTGGCGGTCGATGCAGGGGCGGCAGAGCAGCGCCTGCTACAACTGGGCATTACCAATCGAGGCGAGCTGGCCGAACAGCTCTTCCACGGGCTGGGGGCTCCCGCAGGTAGCGCTGACCGTTTGCTAGGCGCTTTGGAATGGGCCGCGTTGGCGGGAGCGGCTGGCTGGTTAGAGGCTGACCAAGCCCGTCATTGGGCGCACCACCTAACCCGCCGCATCACCAGTGATTACAGCGACCTACGTGCCTGGCTAGCAGACCTGCGCCGTGCGTTAGGCGCGCGGGGCTGGGAAGTGGGGGCCGATGACCGTTTTATTGACGCTTGCCAAGCGCTGGCCAAGCTTGAAACCGATGGCGAGGGGGTTACCTGGGATACGCTTGAAAATGCCCTGGCTGAACTGCCGGCTCCCGCTTCGCTATGGCCCCAGCAGCCCGAAGCGCAGAGCTGGCGGCTATGCGCGCTGTTCCGGCCGGTTATTGTCTATCCTGCCAGCCAAACCGACTGGCCCGAGGCCACCGAGTGGCTGGCCCACGTGTGGGATGTCCATGACCGTGACGCGCTAATAGGCGTGATGCTTTGGCTAGGCGCTCAAGGCGAGCGCCAGCGCTGGGATATCGAAGCACGCGAATTGCTCAGTATGGACAACGCCCAACGCATGGAGTGGCAGCGTAGCGTTGTGGAAGATTCGCCCTATGCGCCGGTGCTGAATAAGTTCGTCACTCAAGGCGAGCCCCTGGAGTGGGCGGCTTGGGATTGGCTACGGATTGTGGAACTTGCCTGGGCTGGCGCCTGCTGTGGCTTGCTGAGCCAGGAAGAGGCTGATGACTTAGCGGGGCACGCCGCTGATTTACTCAGTCGGCGCTACCACGACTGGTATGCCGTGCTGAATGCGTACGGGCGCGGGCAGAGTCTGTTTGATGGCATTGACCGGCGGGGTAAAACACCCAGCGAGCGGCATCAGTTGTTGCTGCACAGCGCCCATAGCCCTTGGAATAGCCCCTGGAAATGCTCCCCAGGGGAGCTATTGGATGAGCCTACACGCAAGGCATCTCAAGCGCGCATTCGGCAGTGGCGCAATACGCCCCATCACTGGTTGTTGGCGCTGGCCAGCGTACGCGAACCGGATGCCATGCTGCGCCAGATAGCCCCCTCCGCGGCGCTGCCGGAAGAGCAGCGTGCCGATGCGGCGCTCTATTTGCAGGAGTCACTTGGCTTACATGCCGATGAAGGCGCTCATGCACTGGCGCGCTACTGGTTACCCGCTCAGGCGCACCATCTTAATCAGTTGGCGGCCGACGCCGTGCATGGCGTTTTGCCTCCCTCGCAAAGCTGGTTTGGTCAGCCGACCCCGGAAGAGCTTAAGCAGCGCAACGCGGTTAAAGGGGTAAGCCGCCATGCGGCGACGATCCATATGGCCGAAAAATTCGCCTTCTATCTGCATATGTCCCTCGACAGCGGCTTATTCGATCGCGCGCCGTTAATGGAGTATGCCAGCGCACTGCGAAGCTGCCTGTGCCGTTTTTATCCCAATGCCAAACGGTTGTTAGAAGCCTGGTTCGCTTGGGAGAGCTGTCTGCCCGAGCCTGAGCACGCCTCGCTGGTGAATGAAATTATTTGGCACATTGAAGATCCTGGCAGTCTGTTTCACTGGTTGGATTGGCGTCACGACGCCTGGCGCGAACCGGGTAGCCGCCCCACCTTAAGTCACTTCACCGCTATGTCGCTGGTGGGCCCGTTGAACAGTGCGGTATGGAGTGAGCCCCAGCCTGAGAGTGCCCGTGAGTGTGCCGAGATTCGCGAGTGGGTGGAGAGCCACTACCACTTGAGCAACGCAGGCGATATGCAGGAGTTTTTGACCTACATGCTCGAATCGGGGGATCGCCAGGAGTATCAGATTAACTACGCGCCCTATACCCTCAATGCTGAACGCTTAAGCGCTGAGATCGCCATTCTTGAATCCGGCGACTGTGCTGAAGATGAACGCCACCACCTGCTTCGCTTACGTCGTGTGCGCGACAACGAAGATGGCTGTAATGAGGTGGATATGGCGGCCTGGGATATTGCCCAGCTGGTTGATTTGGCCATTGCCGCGCGGCAGTTAAACTGGCTGGATAGCGCTGCTTTCGCTAAGGTGTTGGATCGTGCTTACCAACTGGCGGCAGATCACTATGCCGGATGGCAGGAGTACGCCATGGGGATGTACGCAGGCTTCTCGTTTTTTATGGGCGAAACCCCGGAGCGAGAAAGCTTTTTAGCTGGTTTTCGTCAGGCGCTGGTGGCCTGGATATGCGGTGCACCGGTCTTGGCTGGCCCATGGGTGAGCTTGGATTTTCCAGGCAATAAACCACGCCATTTTGCGCCACTGCATATTGATACCTTACCGGGCGATCAGCGCACATTACATTGATGCTCGCCAAACATATGATAATTAGCTTATAGTCGTGCTTAGAAAAAATGAGTTTTGTCATACCGCCCTCTTATTAATGTCACGAGGTTAATCGCATGGTTGCGTCGCCACGCCCCGCTGTGACCGCTGTCCGTGTCGTAAGTGTCTGTTTTTTAGTTACATTGGTCGCTGGCTGTGCAGGTTCAGCGCGACAAAACAATATTCAGGCCCCCGAGAATTACTTTTCAATGACGTTGCCGGGAATGGGGGCGAACCCGCAAATGTCCCCGGTTGATCCCATCGATGCGCATTTGCGCAGCTTGCAAGTACCACCGCCAACAGTGGTTCGCGAGGCGCTGATGGCGCAACACCAGCGCTGGGCAGGAACGCCTTACCGAATTGGCGGCACCTCAGAAAGAGGCATCGACTGTTCGGCCTTGGTTCGTAATGTTTACCGTGACACCTTTAATTTAGAGCTTCCGCGCTCCACCCGTGGTCAAGTACACGAGGGACGCCCGATCGACCGCCAAGAGCTGCAGGCGGGCGATCTGGTGTTCTTCCGACCGCCGGGTCGTTATAACCATGTGGGTATCTACGTGGGCGATGGGTATTTTCTCCACGCCTCGACCTCAAAAGGGGTCATTATCTCCAGCCTGAATAATAGTTACTGGCAGCGCTACTACTGGCAGTCACGTCGCGCGCTGGAGCCAACGCATCTGGCCCAGCTGGGTGGCAGCGTTTTCCAGTAGCCAGATCGAACACGTTTTAGGAACGGCATGATTGAAGCCAAATCGCGCGCCTGGTGGCGCGCCACCTTGGCGCTTTGCCTCGGCTCATTTCTTGTTTTTATCAATTTATACGCACCACAGCCGCTGCTGCCGGGGTTAAAGGAGACCTATCAGGTCTCGACCTTAGGTGTCAGCCTGCTCATGTCGGTGTCAACTCTCTCCTTAGCCATTGCGCTGTTGGTCTTTGGGCCACTCTCGGATGCCATTGGTCGCGAAGGCATAATGCGCATTACTCTGCTGCTTGCAGGCGGTTGTTCTATTGCCTTGGCATTCGCCCCCACCTTTGAAAGCTTGCTGTTTTTGCGCCTGGTGCAGGGCTTTGTGCTGGGCGGGCTGCCAGCGGTGGCGATCGCCTGGATGGGCGATGAGTTTGAGAAGCCTGCGCTGTTAAGCGCTGTAGGACTCTATATTGGTGCTAATTCACTTGGCGGAATCAGTGGGCGTATCGTCGGTGGCGGCGCCGCTGAAATTGGCGGCCCCACGGCGGCATTTCTAGCGGTCGGCATTATGACGCTAATTGGCTGTGGAGTGTTTTGGCGCCTGTTGCCCAATAGCCGCGCCTTTACTCCCCAGCGCTTTGAGCTGCGCAAAGCGGCAAGCGATTTAGTCAATCATTTGCGTAACCCGGTGCTACTCGCTGCTTATTGCCTGGGGGGTATCAACTTCCTGATTTTTATCAATCAATACAGCTATATCACCTTTCGGTTGGCGGCAGCGCCGTATCAATTAGCCGCCAGTGGTCTGGGGCTGATTTTTTTGACCTATCTCGGCGGCACCTTCGGTTCGATGATTTCCGGGCGTCTGGCTGGGCGGTTTTCTCCCGCAGCGTGCATGATGGTGGGGGGGGTGATTTTAATGCTGGGTACGGCGATTACCTTAGCGGATTCGCTGCTGATAATTATTGTCGGTTTAACCGTTAATGCCTTTGGCTTTTTCCTGGCTCATTCGTTGGCCTCCAGCTGGGTAGGGCGCTATGCCCAGGGCGCGCGGGGCAGCGCTTCGGCGCTCTACCTGGTGTTTTATTACGTGGGAGCCAGTTTGGGCGGCTTCTGGCTGGAGCCGTTCTGGCGCTGGGCCGGGTGGTCGGGCGTGAGCGTCGGTTCGTGGCTACTGCTGAGTATCACGCTGATAATTGCTTTCGGCTTATGGCGCTTTGAGCGTCGCCAAGTGGTTGGCTAACCTTCACCAGTTGCACGTATCGATGCCGAGCGCAGGTTTCCGCGAGGGCGCTGTGAACCCCTCCCTGGGCGCTACTTTCGACATCCATGTCGAAAGACCCTCGCTTCAACCTGCCCTGGCATCAACTACCATGGCTTCAGATGCCCTTCGCTTAAGTGCAAGCGCTGTGGGCAAAGCCGTTCCAGTAGGGCGGTGTCGTGGCTAATCACCAGCACGCCAAGCTGGCGTTGTTCCGCCTCCCGTTTTAATGCTTGCCAAAGCTCAACCTGGGTAATTGGATCGAGCATGGTGGAGATCTCATCGGCGACGAGAAAGCGTACTCCCAGCGTGAGCGCCCGCAACACGCATACCCGCTGCAGCTCTCCCCCTGATAACGACTGAGGGAAGCGCGACAGCCATTTTGCTTGCACGCCAAACGCTTGGCACTGTGCGTCAGAAGGCGTCCAGGCTTCACGCAGTATCTTACCTACCCGCCAGCGTGGATTCACCGCTAGCTCCGGCGATTGCGGTAGCCACTGCACGGGCTGCACACCGCTTTTCGGTAGCGCCTCGCCATCCAGGGTGACATCACCTGCCTGGGGCGCTAAGTAGCCCGCCAGCAGTTGGCCTAGCGTCGATTTACCCGCCCCCGAGTCGCCGCTTAACCCTAGCCACTGACCCGCGCACAGCGTTAGCGAAATGTCCTGAAGTAGCGGTACCTTGGGGGCAAAGTGAAAACTCAGTTGGCGTGCTTTAAGCAACGTGCGCCTCCTGTTCACGCCGGCTTATGGCAGTCGTTGCAAAAGCGTTGTCCGGCAGCGCCAGCCACAATGCCTGTGAATAAGCGTTGGTAAGCGAAGCGCCGCTGTCCTGAAAGGCGCAGGCGGGCGCAGTTTCGACCAGCTTGCCGTCACGCATAATGGTGACGCGGTCGGCGATTGGCAGCGCATGGCGCAGGTCATGGGTAATCAGAATCACGCTTTTGCCCTGGTTGGCCAGTTCGCGCAGCGCATCCAGCACCCGCTGACGCTGGTGGGGGTCAAGGCCTACGCTGGGTTCATCGGCAATCACCAGCTTGGCTTGGCTGACATGGGCCATGGCCGTCAACACGCGCCGGGCCATGCCGCCGGATAGCTCATGGGCATAGGCCTGCTGTGCACGGGCATCTAGCTGATAGTGATCAAGGGCTTGTTGGGAGGCGTGCCAAGCATGTGCTGATGGCTGGCCTGCGCGCTGGGCTGCCCAGGTCACCTGGCGCTGAGTACGCACCAGCGGATCTAAGGCGCTTAGCGATTGGGGGATCAGCGCCAGCTCACGGCCGCGAAGCTGGCGTTGGCGTGACGCGTTAAGCGGTTTGCCTTGATAGTAAAGCTGACCGTTTAAGCGTGCAGGTGTTGGCAGTAAACCCATAATGGCATAAGCCAATAGGCTTTTTCCGGCACCGGAGGCGCCTACCACCGCATGAACCTCGCCAGGGAACACCGTTAGTGAAAATTCATCCAGGCAGGTGGCCCAGTCGCGCTTCCACCAGGAGGCATACAGAGGTAGCTGTAGCGATAATTGATCAATCGTTAACACGGCAGGCCTCCCATTAATAGTTTTACAGCCAGTGGTTTTTACAGCCAATTTTTCTGAAAAGCGCTAAAGCGCACGGCGTAGGTGGCTTGAGAGGCGCTCGAAACCCAGCACCATCAGTAACAGCCCCAAGCCGGGAAATACCCCCAGCCACCAGTAACCGCCGCTTAAGTAGCGCATGGCATCGGCCAGTAATACGCCAATAGCGGGCTGGCTGGGGCTTAAGCCAAAGCCCAAAAAGGTCAATGCGGCTTCGTGGAGAATGGCGTGGGGAAACAGCAGTAACGCGCCAACCAGGCAGTGGGGAATAAGATGGGGAAGCAGATGGCCGTGGAGCACAAACCAGCGCGATTTACCTAGAGCGCGGGAGATGCGCACATAGGGCGCCTGCCGTAACTGCCATAGTTCGGCGCGCAGCACCCGGGCTAGGCTTGGCCAGTGGGTCACCGCAACGGCAATAATCACTGCCTGGGTACCGCCACCCAGGGCAAAAGCGATCAGCATTAATAAAATCAAATGAGGCACGCTAAGCAGCGTATCAATCAGCAGACTCACCAGCGCATCCAGCCGCGCTGACAGCGTGGCTATCGCTGCCAGGCTCAAGGCAATCAGCGTGCTCAGTAGCGCCGCCAAGCAGCCCACCCAGAAGCTTAGTGCCAGCCCCGCCAGAGTGCGCGCCCAGAGTTCACGGCCCAGCGCGTCGGTGCCCAACCAGTGGTCAACGCTGGGCGGTGCCAGGCGGGCGTCAAACTGCATCTGTTGCGGTGAATCACCCAGCAGCCACTGGCTAGCGACTAGTCCCATGACCAGCAGGGCGGTGACACCCAGGCTGAAGGCGGCACGAAGGCGCGGTTGAGCCTGACTCATAAACCACTTGCCTTAATGCGCGGGTCAATAACGCCATACAGGCTATCGGCGATCATATTGCCGACGCTGACAAACAGGGCGGTAAAGAGTGCGATGCCCAGCAGCAGTGGGACGTCACTGCGCAGGCCCGCTGCCACTGTAGCCTGACCTAAGCCGGGGTAAGCAAATACCTGCTCGATTAAAATGGAGCCGCCAAACAGTTCGCCCAGTGAGGCAAACGCTAGCGTAATCGCCGGTACACTGGCGTGGCGAAGACCGTGGCGCCAAGCCACATCAAGACGGCTGGCGCCCTGAGCAAAGGCGTGAGTAGCAACGTCTGAGCGCATTAGCTCAAGCATGCGGGTGCGGGTGTGCAGGGTGATACTGGCGATGCCCAGCAGTGCCAGGGTCGCCACTGGCAGCAGTAAATGGTGCAACCGTGTGGCGAGGGTGACTTCCTGGTTTAACGCCCCGGCGGGGCCTGCGCAGCAGGTGGGTGTCCACCCCAGGGTTACCGAAAATAGCAGCACCGCAAGTATCGCCAGCCAAAAGGCGGGCGTGGAGGCGGTAATAAAGGCGTAGGTGCTGATGATGTTATCCAGCTTGGAGCCCTCTTTGGCACCCGCCACCACACCCAGGCTAAACCCCACCAGCGCTGAAATGAGCCAGGCGCTGCCCAGTAGCGCAATGGAGCGCTGAAAGCGCTGAGCGATTACCTCACTGACCGGCTGGTTGTATACGTGGCTCCAGCCTAAGTCACCACTGACTAACTGGCGCAGCCAGTGGCCAAACTGAACGGCAACTGACTCATCAAACCCCCAGCGTTGGGCAATCAGTGCGCGCTGCTCTGGGCTCACTTGGGCCATTTGTGGGCCTAGGTAGGCATCAACGGGGTCAATGGGGGAGGCCATCATAAGCCCATACGACACTAGGGCGACGCAGGTTAATACCAGCGCCAGGCGAGCCACGCGCTTGGCGATAGGCGCAATTAGTCGCACGTCCAGCGCCACTCAAGCAGGTTGGCAGTGATTGGCCAGCCGTGGCCGTGGGGCGCTACACCTAGATCTCCGACATCTAAGCAGGTATTGGTAAAATAGACATGCTCAAGATTGACCAGCCAGGCCCAGCTACTATCGCCGCGTACTCCGTAGCCGGTGGTGCCGTCCCACTGCGCTGCCTGCCACTCGCGGTTGGCTTGCTCAAAGCTAGGCGCCGCCTGGGCGGCATCCAAGTGGGCGTCGACCTCTGGATTAGCGTAGAAACCGCTGTTGTAGAAACCGTTGCCCGCATGCTGACTGTGGAAGAGGTAGTAAATCTCCTGGGGACTATGGCTGCCAAAGCCGAACATAATGGCATCCTGGTGCAGCGCTTCGCGCTGGATTTCGTCCCAGTGGCGGCCGGTGGGTTGTATCTCAATTCCCAATGGGCGCACCATCTCAGCACTGACTTCCGCAAGCAGCTGTCGGGTAGTATCGCTGGAGGGGTAGGTAAGTCGAAAGCTAGCGGGCAGGCCATCTTTATAGCGCAGGCCATCATCGCGTAGCTGCCAGCCTGCGGCGTCGAGTATCTCCTCCGCCCGGTCAAGGTCGGGAGCGGTAAGGCGCTCATTGCTATCGCTCCAGGGGAGGCCGTCCGCCGGGCCAAAGGCGGGGCGCCCATAACCGTGCAGTGCCACTTCCACCAGCGTATCGCGGTCAACCGCAAGGTTGATCGCCTGACGTATAGCAATATCTGCCGTCACATTGTTACCAATCGGCGCGCCGGAGGCGGCGTGTTCGCCATTGGCAGGCTGCATGGGAAAAAGAATGCCGCGATTATCGACACTCTCCATAATCACCCGCTGCATATGTGCTGGCACATTGGCCGCCAGTGCAGGGGGCGTCGAGGCGATATCCACTTGGCCAGCATGGGCGGCACTTAGAGTGGCGTCTTCACCGGTAAAGAGAAATACCAGCCGTTCAAAAGCAGGCGTAGGGCCGTAGAAGTAAGGATTGCGCTCGACAATTAACTGCTCGCCTTCCTGCCACTCTACCAACTGATAGGGGCCAGACCCCAGGGGATGGCGACCATACTGATCACTGTAGCCGTTATCACGCTCGGCGCGGGGCACAATGCCCAGTGTCAACAGCTGATCAATAAAGGTAATGCGCGGGGCCTTCAGGCGGAGCGAAACAGTGTGCTTATCCAGCGCGGTTGCTTCAGCCAGGGCGCTAAGATCCGCCCGTCCGCCCGCCTGGGCCGCCGCATTAAAAGTATAAGCCACATCTTCAGCGGTCAGCGGCGTGCCGTCGGCAAAGCGGGCGTCCTCGCGAAGTGTGAGTGTCCAGGTCAGGCGGTCTTCAGAAAGCCACCACTCAGTGGCCAGCTCTGGCTGCGGCGCAAGATCCTTGCCCCGTGAAAGTAGCGTCGACTGAAACAGTGGATTGCCATACTGCCCCCAGCCCAACAGTGGGTCGAAACCCTGCTCGGGTTCGCCGCCAATGGCAAGTACCAGCTGTTCTTTTGCCTGCACAGTGGTGGCTACGACTAAACAACTTAGCGCAATACCCAGTAAGATGGGGCGAGTTGGTTTAGTCATCGCTTTATCCTTTATGCTGTTAGCGTCACTAGTATGATGTTTTTACAATAACATCATACTACCGGTGGTGGCAGCGCATGCAAAGTTAATCAGTACAGGGGGCGTGAATGCAGCGTGTAACGGTAACGCTTGATGAGGAGCTGGTGGCAGAAGTGGATGCGTTGATGCGCGAGCGCGGCTATCAAAACCGCTCAGAGGCGATTCGCGATTTGACCCGCAGCGGCTTAAAACAGGCGAGAGAAGAGGCTGCACCTGACTCGCCCTGCATGGGCGCGCTGGTGTATGTCTATGATCATGCCGCTCGGGAGCTGTCCAAGCGCTTAACACGCCACTCCCATGACCATCATGACCTGACGCTTTCGACCTTGCATGTGCACATCAACCATGACAGTTGCCTGGAAGTGGCGCTGCTCAAAGGCCAGGGGCGGGCGCTCAAGCAGTTTGCTGCTGAAGTCACTTCGTCGCGCAGCGTGCGTCATGGGCAGTTAGTGCTGATACCTGACGAGTAGGCATAAAAAAGGTGACCCTGAGGTCACCTTTTCTGATCGGTAGCGCGAGCGTCTTAGTGCTCAACGCCGCCTTCGCCGTGCACGTGGCCGTGCTCAACTTCTTCAGCACTTGCTTCACGTACTTCAGCGATCTCAACATCAAAGTTGAGCTGCTGGCCGGCCAGCGGGTGGTTGCCATCGACAACGACCGTATCGCCTTCGACTTTCTTGACGGTAACCATCAGAGGGCCGCCTTGAGTCTGGGCTTGGAACTGCATACCCGGCTCAATGCTTTCAACGCCTTGGAACGCATCGCGGGGTACTTCTTGCATCAGCTGCTCTTGCAGCTCGCCATAACCCTCTTCAGGGGATACGGCAACGTTCAGCTTCTCGCCTGCTGCACGACCTTCCAGCTCTTTTTCAAGACCCGGAATAATGTTACCAGCGCCGTGGAGGTAGGTAAGCGGCTCACGGCCTTCGGAACTGTCTAGCACTTCACCTGCATCGTTGGTCAGGGTGTAGTGAAACGCGACAACCGAGTTTTGCGCAATTTGCATGGAATAACCTTTCGGTGAGTGCATGTCCCAATATGGTAACGCGTGTGCGCTGGCTTGTCAGGGGGTAGCGACGCTTTTTCCTACTCACCACTTTCGGCGGTATTGCGCGTCAGGGTGACCAGGGATACCCTACAACCATCATTTTTTCCTTTGCCCTATCACTTTTGGAGCATGTAATGACGATCTTGATTATTTGGCTTATCGCTTTTTGCCTGATTGCTTATTTTGTCTATCAGCGCTGGAATAGCGGCGTTAGCGAGGGGTTAGATAAGGTGTTGCCCGGTTTTTTGAAAAGCCATGGCGACAATCGCTATCTATGGGTGATTACGCTGGCAGTGTTGGGGGCCACCACCCTGGTGCAGCCGGTTGAAATGCTGCTGGTCGTCATCCTGCTTGCCCTGATTGGCTGGGCAATCATGGCGCTGGCTAAATGGGCTGGGAATAAAACCCATCACTAAGCTGTTCGCGATAAAATAAAAAGCCCGGCCCTCTCATTTGATGGCCGGGCTTTTTTGATACTTAAGCGCTAGATTAACGCTCTCGATTAATAGGGTGCCACGCTCATGTTGGCGCCATTGCCAATCAAACGCACACGCTGGCCGGCTTGGAACTGGCGATCCGCACGCTGAACGACAACCACGTCGGTACCGTCATCGCGACGAATTTCCATCTCCAGCGCATTAACGCGGTTAGTCGCATCTTCAGCGGCCGTACCTGCCACAGCGCCGCCCAGGGCGCCTGCCACAGTCGCCAACTGACGACCAGAGCCACCGCCGACCTGGCTACCCAGAAGACCGCCGATAACCGCGCCACCGCCGCTACCTAAAAGGCCGCCGGCACGGCTTTCCGCTTGGATCTGCACCGGGCGAACCGCCACGATAGTGCCGTAAGTAACACTTTGACCGGTTTTGGCTTGGCTGCCGCGATAGACATCACCAGAGTAACCAGACGTATTGGCACAGCCTGCCAGCGTGAGAATGCTCAGTGCGACAACAGGTAGAAGAAGACGTTTCATTAAAACCTCCAGAGTGTCTATTTTTATAACTGTCATCCATTGGCCTGTTATCCATATAGCGCTCATAACTGGGCAGGCACAGAGTAGATTTAGTTATAGAACAGTGTTCGTTAAAGATAGCCGATGCTAACGGCTTTGACCAGCGTTCATGAAAAAAGATCAAAGTTGGTAGAGCAGTCGCCAAAAAAAGCTTAACCGAGAGTTTAACAGCGTATTAAGAAAACAGTGTGCAAATACGTATAACCAAGCAAAAACAGGAGACCCGAAGGCCTCCTGTTGCAGGGGGACATAGTGAACTATGGCGTTGAAACCTGCTAATTAGCCAAACTGGTTCATGGTGTTGTCTTTGCCACCGGCTTTGAGCGCGGCATCGCCGTGGAAGAACTCTTTATGGTCATCACCGATATTGGAGCCTGCCATATCCTGGTGGCGAACGGTTGCAATCCCTTGGCGAATTTCCTGACGCTGTACGCCTTTCACGTAAGCCAGCATCCCTTCATCGCCGAAGTAGCCTTTCGCTAAGTTGTCGGTAGACAGGGCAGCCGTGTGGTAAGTTGGCAGCGTGATCAGGTGGTGGAAGATGCCCGCTTCGCGAGACGAGTCGCGCTGGAAATTGCGTGTCCACTCATCGGCCAGCTGGCCAAGTTCGGTCTCGTCGTACTCTGCGCTCATCAGCTTGTCACGCTGGTAAGCGGAAACGTCTTTACCCTCTTCCTGCCATGCATCGAACACCTGCTGGCGGAAGTTGAGCGTCCAGTTGAACGACGGAGAGTTGTTATAGACCAGTTTGGCATCCGGCACGACCTGGCGAATGCGGTTGACCATGCTGGCGATCTGGCCAACGTGGGGCTTCTCGGTTTCGATCCACAGTAGGTCGGCGCCGTTTTGCAAGCTGGTGATGCAGTCCAGTATAACGCGGTCTTCGCCGGTGCCGGGTTTAAACTGGTAGAGGCCCGAAGCGAGGCGCTTGGGTTTAACCAGTTTGCCGTTCTGCTTGATGACCACATCGCCGTTGTTGATATCGGCGGCGTTTTCAATCACATCGCCGTCCAAAAAGCTGTTGTACTGGTCGCCGAGATCGCCTGGCTCGTTGGTAACGGCAATTTTTTGCGTCAAACCTGCGCCGAGTGAGTCGGTACGCGCGACGATAACGCCATCTTCAATGCCGAGTTCCAAAAAGGCGTAACGCACGGCGTTGATTTTGGCCAGGAAGTCCTCGTGGGGCACAGTAACTTTACCGTCCTGGTGACCACACTGCTTCTCATCAGAGACCTGGTTTTCCAACTGGATGCAGCAGGCGCCCGCTTGAATAAACTTCTTGGCTAACAGGTAGGTGGCTTCTGCATTACCAAAGCCAGCGTCGATATCAGCAATAATCGGTACGATATGAGTTTCGTAGTTATCGATTTTACCGATCAGTTCCTGCTCTTTTGATTTGTCGCCAGCCTCTTTGGCTTCATCAAGGGCGCGGAACAAGTGGTTAAGCTCCCAGGCATCGGCTTGTTTTAGAAAGGTATAGAGCTCTTCGATCAGGTTCGCGACGGAGGTTTTTTCGTGCATCGACTGGTCGGGCAGCGGGCCGAACTCGGAGCGTAGCGCGGCAACCATCCAGCCGGAAAGGTAGAGGTAGCTACGTTTGGTGGTGCCAAAGTGCTTCTTGATCGAGATTAGCTTCTGTTGACCAATGAAGCCGTGCCAGCAACCTAGCGACTGGGTGTACTGGGCGGTATCGGCATCATAGGCGGCCATATCTTCGCGCATGATCTTGGCGGTGTAACGCGCAATATCCAGGCCGGTGTGAAAGCGGTTCTGTGCACGCATGCGAGCGGCATACTCAGGTTTGATGGTTTCCCACTTGCCGCCTTGAGCTTCGCGTAGTTGGGCCATGGCTTTGATATCGTCGAGCAGTCCTGTCATGAGCTTATCCTCTTCGGGCTGGATAGTGTTTCGCAAATCAGCTTTTGCTTATGCTGCACCTGCGAAGTTGTATTTAGCATTATTGATTTTCGTGATTGTGTCTCTAGGTCAATCGTCTCTCATGCAAACGTCTTGAAAGCTGGAAGCAGTAACGCTAGAGACCTCAGCTACAGCGTTGAGCTTGATGGATTGACCCAATCCGCTTAACGCTGCAATGCAATAACTATCCACGAGGATGGCGCCTTCAACAATTGACACTTGGGGGCAGAGGCCGTTGTAACCCGACGACAGGGAGGTAGAGGAAGGGAGGGTTTGTGTAGTCGTTTTTCGTCAAGATGGCGGCAAGAGCGCATAAAAAAGCACTGCCGAGGCAGTGCTAGAGATCAATCAAGAGGGCTTGTTAATCGAGCGAAAGCGTCATTTCTCGATGAGGGATGCCTGCATCCAGAAACTCATCGCCATGGGCGATAAAGCCTAGACGCTCATAGAACGCCAGTGCGTGTACCTGGGCACTCAGGGCCACTTGGGAGTGGCCCGCATAGCGTGCCGCTTCAATCGCGGCCTGCATCAGCAGTACACCAATACCGGTGCCGCGGGCATTAGCGAGTACGGCGACGCGGCCTATATGCCCGTCGGGCAGCAGTCGTGCGGTGCCTACCGGCTGCTGATCAAGCATGGCGAGAAAGTGCTGGCACGCCGGATCCAGGCCATCCCACTCCTCATCCTGGGGCACGCTCTGTTCTTCAATAAATACCTTGCGGCGGATCTCGCTGGCCGTTGGGCCCAGCGTTTCCCAACTGCCAGTGCTAATGTGGGTAATCGCCATTAATACTCCTCGTCGTCATCACCTTCATCACTCATAAAGCCGAGGCTGCCGGTATTGACCAACTGGGTGATGAGCGCAGTTGCGCCGTCAAGCTCAAGGTCTTCGGCGTAGAGAGGGGTGGTGTCGGCTAGGCGTTTGGCTAATTCAGTTGAACAGGCGTGGCCGTCACCATCCACAAATAGCGTGGTACCGCTGGCATCGCGACGCCAGGCAAAGCGTGAGCCAGGCATATGGTAGAGCGGCTCCCCCTCTTGTAGTTGAGCAACAAGCGCCTCTTCGTCCAACGGTGTTTCAAGCGGTACCACTTGATCGACATATTTTGGCTGAGTCATCACCCGGCCAAACCACTGGGCAATCTGAGTAGGGTTATCCAGCGTCGACATAATCAGCTGACGCATACGCTCAACGGCTGCGTCGTCCAGTTCACCGACCTGCTGAGCAGGCGCCATGCCCGCATCGCTGTAACGCTGAGAGGCAGGCAACTGCTCGCCCAAATAGTCGGCGTAGGAGGTGATCGCTTCATCGGCAGAAGGAGCACGAAAGCCAACTGAAATGGTCATGCAGTCATCGCTCTGGCTAACGCCGTGATGCGCCCAGCCGGGAGGGAGATAAAGCATGTCGCCGGGGTCAAGCACCCAGTCGGAGTCGGGCTCTACGGTGAATTCTTTCAGGATGCGGAGATCGATACCTTGGATGATCGGCGCATCTTCCGTGAGCTTGCCGCCCAACTGCCAGCGGCGGTGGCCGCTGGCTTGGAGTAAAAAGACATCGTACTGATCGATATGTGCACCCACATTTCCGCCAGGAGGCGCGTAGCTGATCATCACGTCATCGAGCCGCCAACGAGGCAGGAAGTCAAACTCATTCATTAGCGCTGCCACCGATGGAACATAGTGGTCAACCGCTTGCACCAGAAGGCTCCAGTTTTTTTCTGGGAGCCGTTCAAAAGTGGCTTCATCGAAGGGGCCGTGGGAGACCTGCCAAGGGCCATCCGGGCCCTCCTCTTCAACCAAACGCGCTTCTACGCCAGGCTCGCAGGCGAGTCCAGCCAGTTCATCGGCTTCAATCGGGCTGATGAAGTCGGGCATGGCGCCACGAATCAGCAGCGGCTTTTGCTGCCAATAATTGGCCAGAAAGTCTGCAGCGGTAAGATCGCCCAGCAGTGTTAGCGGCTTATCGTGATGGTTCATGGCGTGTCCTGGTGTAGTGGTCGCAGCAACGTTGGTCACAGCAAGTTGGTCACAACAAATGGGTTACAGAGAGTTTAACTGATGTGTCAGTGCTTCGGCTTGCGCCTGGGCATTACCAATATAGTTGGCCGGTGAGAGCGCCTTCAATTCGGTTTTGACCTCGCTGGGCAGTTCAAGGGTATCAATAAACGCCGCAAAGCCTGCTTGGTCAATACGTTTGCCACGAGTCAGTTGCTTGAGTTTTTCATAGGGCTTTTCAATACCGTAACGGCGCATCACCGTTTGAATCGGCTCGGCGAGCACTTCCCAGCTGTTATCCAGATCAGCATCTAAACGCTCAGGGTTGGCTTCAAGCTTGCTGATGCCTTTGAGGCTGGCGTGGTAAGCAATCAACCCATATGCCAAGCCTACGCCAAGGTTACGCAGCACGGTGGAGTCAGTCAGGTCGCGCTGCCAGCGGGAGATCGGCAGCTTTTGCGCAAGGTGGCTAAGCACAGCGTTGGCCAGGCCCAGGTTGCCCTCGGAGTTTTCAAAATCAATCGGGTTAACTTTATGTGGCATGGTCGAGGAGCCAATTTCGCCCTCAACCGTGCGCTGCTTAAAGTAGCCCAGTGAGATATAGCCCCAAACGTCGCGATCGAAGTCGATCAGGATCGTATTGAAGCGGCAAATGGCGTCAAACAGTTCGGCGATATAGTCGTGGGGCTCGATCTGGGTAGTGTAAGGGTTAAAAGTCAGCCCTAAGCCTTCCACAAAGGTGCGGGCATTGGCTTCCCAATCGATCTCCGGGTAGGTGGTCAGGTGGGCGTTATAGTTGCCCACAGCGCCATTGATTTTGCCGAGCACTTCCACCGCTTCGATCTGCTTCAACTGACGCTTAAGGCGGTACGCCACGTTGGCCATCTCTTTGCCCAGCGTGGTCGGGGTGGCGGTTTGACCGTGAGTACGCGACAGCATCGGCTGGGCGGCGTGGGCAATGGCTAGCTTGGCAATGTCATCGGCAACCTCGTGCATGGTGGGCAGCATGGCGTTCAGGCCGTCGCTGAGCATTACGCCGTAAGAGAGGTTGTTGATATCTTCGCTGGTGCAGGCAAAGTGAATGAACTCGGTCACTGCATGTAGCTCGGCCTGACCTGCGATCTTCTCTTTGAGGAAATACTCCACTGCTTTGACGTCGTGATTGGTGGTGCGCTCGATCTCTTTGATGCGTTCGGCATCCGCGATAGAAAACTCACGAATCAATTGCTCAAGGAACGCGGTAGCCTCAGCAGATAAGCGCGGTACCTCGGTAATCTGAGCATGCTCAGCCAGGCGCTGTAGCCAGCGAACCTCCACAATCACACGGGCGCGAATAAGGCCGAATTCACTGAAGTGTTCGCGCAGGGCGGCGGCTTTAGAGGCGTAGCGGCCGTCGACGGGGGAGAGGGCGGTCAAAGCGGAGAGTTGCATGGCATCGTTTCCAGGAGGTTCGAAAGAAAATTAGTCGAGAGCAAGTTAATTGAAAAGACGTCGATCGAGAACAGAGTAGCCGTCTAGTCGAGGCTATCCAGTGCCCGGCGTAGCGCTTTACGCTGGAATACCAGTTTCCAGCGGCGCCCGCCTTGCTGGTGCCACAATAATCCAAAGCGAATCCCCGCCATTAAGCAAGCGCGTACACGCTCAGGCATCATGCGGCTCTGCAGCAGTGATGGATCCCCTTGCACCACAATGCGGGTTTTAAAGGTGGATATCGTCTCTTGGTACGCTTCCCCAAGACTGGCCACCACGTTTTCATGGGTAGTGCCAAAGTGCTCGGCTTGACCCTGAATGCGGGTTAATTTTTGGCCCAGTGAATCCATCATGTCGTTATTGGTACGCAGCTTATTCATTAGCATCAGCAGCGAAAAACCGTAGCGCAACACCACCGGGTTCGCCTGCTTACGCCCCACCAGGGCTTCTAAGGTATCCAGGCCGCGGCGCAGATTATTGGGGTGCCCGCCATAAATCGCCTCGAAGCTTTCCGGGTTAGTATCCACAGTGGCCTCAATAAGCGTTTCCCAGGCGCGGGTGTCGACCTGCCCGGTGCGAGCCAGCTCATCGACCAGGCTGGCGGCTTGAAAGACGCCAGCAAGGGCAAGTGCTTGGCGGACTGCCGGAGAATCGGGGGCGCGATGAATCGGGGTAGGATTCATGCAGCAGCCTCCGCGGCTTTCTTCCAGGTAGCGCGAATAACGCCGCCGCCCAAGCATATGTCGCCATCGTAAAGCACCAACGACTGGCCAGGGGTGACCGCCCACTGCGGGTCGTCAAACGTGACCTCAACGCCACCGTCGGGCAGCGCGCGCATTTCACAGCTGCAGTCGCTTTGCCGATAGCGCGTCTTGGCGGTAAAGCGCCCCTGCTGAACCGGCGGCTCACCCGCCACCCAATCCATGGCCTCTGTGACCAAGGTATCGGAGTAGAGCAACTGGTCATGCTTACCCTGCACCGCGATCAGTACATTGCGATCAAGATCTTTTGCCGCCACGTACCAGGGGTCTTCGGAGTAGTTGGCAAGCCCGCCAATGCCTAGACCCTGGCGCTGGCCCAGGGTGTAGTACATCAGCCCCATATGTTTGCCGATGACATCGCCATCCGGCGTTTCAATGATACCGGGCTGGGCGGGCAGGTACTGCTGGAGGAAATCGCGAAACCGGCGCTCGCCGATAAAGCAGATGCCGGTGGAGTCTTTTTTCTTAGCGGTGATCAAATCGTGCTGTTCTGCAAGCGCGCGTACGGCGGGCTTTTCCAGCTCACCTACGGGAAACAGAGTACGGGCAATGGCGGCTTCTGGCACTGCATGCAGGAAGTAGCTTTGATCTTTATTGCTATCCAGGCCTTTCAGCAGGCGCGGGCGAACATCGCCATCGCCTTGGCTAACATGCCCTTTACGAACATAGTGCCCGGTGGCGATTTTGTCGGCTCCGAGCATTTCAGCGTACTCAAGGAAGACCTTAAATTTGATCTCCCGGTTACACAGAATATCCGGGTTGGGCGTGCGGCCCGCTTTGTATTCGGCTAAAAAGTGCTCGAATACATTATCCCAATACTCGGCGGCAAAGTTAGCGGTGTGCAGTTTAATGCCCAGTTTGGCGCAGACCGCCTCGGCGTCGGCGAGATCCTCTTTGGCCGTGCAATATTCGGTTCCGTCGTCTTCATCCCAGTTTTTCATAAACAGGCCTTCGACCTCATAGCCTTGTTGCATGAGGAGAAGGGCCGAAACGGACGAGTCGACGCCGCCGGACATACCGACAATCACTTTGCCATTAGCGGCTGTGGCGGATGACTCAGTGGTGGATGAGCCTGGCGTAGTTGGTTCAGTGGATGACATGGGCATCCTCAGTTGAAGTAGGGTGCAAATAAGCAGTGTGCAGTTGGGCGAGGATTATACACGATGGGGGGTAATGGCTTCGAGTGCTTCACTCGCGAATCACCGACAGGGGATAGCCAGGCCCGCTGAGTGCATCCTCGATACGTTTGAGTACCAGCGGGCTGCGTAGGCGCGCCTGCTGATCTAACGACCGTATTTGCTCAATGGTAAGCCAGTGGGTGGCGAAGATATCCGGGTCGAGGGGAAGGTCGAGTTGATGAAGCGGCGCAGCAATAAAACCGTGGCTGTGAAACGTTTGCCCTTCGTCGGTATGAAATACGTATAAACCCAAATATCCGGTGAGCGATACCTGCCAAGCAGTCTCTTCCACTACTTCGCGTAGAATGGCCGCTATGGGACCTTCGCCGGGTTCAATATGCCCAGCGGGTTGGTTAAACACACTTTGCGGGCCGCCACGCTGCTCTTCTACCATCAAAAAGCGCTCGCCCTGCTGGATGACGCAGGCAGCCGTGCTGCGAATAAGGCTCATCAGGGTTTCCTGCGTTTTGTGGTGGGCCGCCTACGCTGATCTTTTTGCGGAGCTATTCGTCGCTGACTTGGGGGTGTATTCGTCGGTCTGGGCGCGTGTAGGGCTTCTTTGCGCCATTCGCCAGGTGCCAAACCATCCAGCCGCCAGGGGCCGATCGCTACGCGAATCAAGCGCAGGGTGGGGTAGCCGACATGAGCAGTCATACGGCGAACCTGGCGGTTACGGCCTTCGCTTATGGTTAGCTCCAGCCAGCTAGTCGAGGGGTGGCGTTTGGGGTCGATGGGAGGGTGGCGTGGTGCGGTCGTAGGCGGATCTATTCTGTGCGCTTTGGCCGGCTGCGTTGGGCCATCTTTCAGCGCAATGCCTTGGCGCAATGCCTTCAATGCCGTGTCATCGATTTGCCCTTCCACCTGGGCCCAGTAGGTTTTGGGCTGCTTATGGCGCGGATGAGAAATGCGGTGAATCAGCTCGCCATCATCGCTGAGCAGCAGTAGGCCTTCAGAGTCGTAGTCAAGTCGTCCTGCGGGGTAAATATCTTTCACATCGACATAATGCGCCAGGGTTTGCCGCCCCTCACGGTCGCTGAATTGGCTCAGTACCTGGAAAGGCTTATGCAGTAAATAAAGGTTGCTCATGACTTCTCGTTGCCCTTTTTACTTTCTATTCGCTCTCAGGAATAGGTATGTCGACAATGCGCACGGCGGGCAGCGCTGGTATACTCCGGCTACCTGATGGGGCGCCCATCGTTGAGCTCGCGCTCCGCTCAAGATTTCTTGCCATCGCAGCGAAAAGAGAGAGGTTAACGCAAAAATGACCAAAACGCCGAAGATCATCTATACGCTCACTGACGAAGCGCCCGCACTCGCGACGCACTCCCTACTGCCGATTATCGATGCCTTTACCGATTCTGCCGGCATTCAGGTAGAGACCCGCGATATTTCTCTGGCCGCTCGCATCATTGCTCAGTTCCCTGACTATCTGAGCGAAGAGCAACGGATCGGCGATCACCTGGCGGAGCTTGGCGAGCTGACCAAGACCCCAGAAGCTAACATTATCAAATTGCCCAACATTAGTGCCTCTCTGCCTCAGCTAAAGGCGGTGATTAAAGAGTTGCAGCAGCAGGGTTACAAACTTCCTGACTACCCTGAAGCGCCCCAGAGCGATGAAGAGAAAGACATTCAGGCGCGCTACGACAAAACTAAAGGCAGCGCCGTTAACCCGGTGCTGCGTGAAGGTAACTCGGATCGCCGCGCTCCGCTGTCGGTCAAGAATTACGCCCGCAAATATCCCCACCGCATGGGTGAGTGGAGCAGCGACTCCAAGTCCCATGTGGCGCATATGAGTGGAGGCGATTTCTACGGCAGCGAGAAGTCCGCGCTGATTGAAAAAGCCACCGATCTTAAGATCGAGCTGGTCGCTAACGACGGCAGCACCACGGTGCTCAAGCAGAAAACCTCGGTACTGGAAGGCGAAGTCGTCGACGCTGCGGTCATGAGCCGTAACGCGCTGCGTCGTTTTGTGGCCGACGAAGTCGCTGACGCAAAAGCCAAAGACGTGCTGTTCTCGCTGCACCTTAAAGCGACCATGATGAAGGTCTCTGACCCGATCATGTTCGGTATGGTGGTCAGCGAGTTTTATCAGGACGTGCTGAGTAAGCACGCGGATGAACTCCAGCAGGCGGGCTTCGACCCCAATAACGGTATCGGCGATCTCTATTCGGCCATTAAGTCACTGCCGGAAGAGCGTCAGACCCAGATTGAGGATGAGGTTCAAGCACTTTATGCCGAGCGCCCGCGTTTGGCGATGGTGAACTCCCATAAAGGGATCACCAACCTGCACGTGCCCAGCGATGTGATTATCGATGCTTCCATGCCGGCGATGATCCGCGATTCCGGTAAAATGTGGGGCGCCGACGACCAACTGCACGACGTCAAAGCCGTCATTCCTGATCGTTGCTACGCCGGTATCTATCAAACGGTCATCGACGACTGCAAACAGCACGGTGCCTTTGATCCGACGACTATGGGCAGCGTACCCAACGTAGGCTTGATGGCCCAGAAAGCCGAAGAATACGGCTCCCACGATAAGACCTTCCAGATTCCTACCGACGGTACCGTACGTGTCACCGATACCAGCGGCAATGTAGTGCTTGAGCACAGAGTTGAGCAGGGCGACATTTGGCGGATGTGCCAGACCAAGGATGCTCCGGTTCGCGATTGGGTGAAATTGGCGGTTAATCGTGCCCGCGAAAGCGGAACGCCGGCTATCTTCTGGCTGGACGCCCAGCGCGCCCACGATGCTCAACTGATCAAGAAAGTCGAGAGCTACTTAAAAGAGCACGATACCGCTGGCCTGGATATTCGTATCATGACGCCAGAAGAGGCCATGCGCTTCTCTCTGGAGCGTATCCGCAAGGGCGAAGACACTATCTCCGTCACCGGTAACGTACTGCGCGACTATCTGACTGACCTGTTCCCGATTATGGAGCTCGGCACCAGCGCCAAGATGCTCTCAATCGTACCGTTGATGAATGGCGGTGGCCTGTTTGAGACCGGCGCTGGCGGCTCTGCTCCCAAGCACGTTCAGCAGTTGCTGGAAGAGAACCATCTGCGCTGGGATTCGCTGGGCGAGTTTTTGGCCCTGGCGGCATCCCTTGAACACCTGGGCAGCACCTTCGATAACGCTCGGGCAAAAATGCTGGCCAAAGCGCTCGATCAGGCGAACGGCAAGTTCCTGGATAGCAACAAGTCGCCGTCGCGCAAAGTGGGTGAGCTGGACAATCGCGGCAGCCACTTTTATTTGGCGCTATACTGGGCTGAAGCGTTGGCAGAGCAGAGCGAAGATAGCGAAATGCAGACGCTGTTCGGACGCCTGGCTGACGCGCTAACGGCCAAAGAAGCGACCATTGTCGATGAATTGAACAGCGTTCAGGGCCAGCCTGCGGATATTGGTGGCTACTTCCACCCGGATCACGAGCTGACGGCTAAGGTGATGCGCCCCAGCCAGACTCTCAACGAAACGCTTGCCATGGTCGCAAAAGGCTAATAGAGACCGCCTGTGATTAGGCTGAATGACCCCCGTCCGCTTGGCGGGCGGGGGTTTTGCATTGCACTCGCTATTGCGCTCTGTAATATTTTAAGTTTTCCATGAACCCTTGCTGATCGAAAGCGTCTTACGTTTAGGCTAATAAGCTATAGTAGTTAAGAAATTATAGTAGTTAAGAGGCTACAGTTAAGAAACTACACTAGTGAATTGGCGATGTGAGGTCTGATAAACGCTTCCATCGGTCAGTGTCGAGACAACCAACCGTGCAGCTTATGCCCAACCAAGATAGTTCATACTTGACCGTGTTACCCGTAAAAGCGGGGATGACGCGGCCAGATATGCCCGATGAAGATGGTGATATAGCGGTACAGTCAGCAGAACCGGCGCTGGCGCAACCACCGCTTTATAAGGTAGTGCTTCACAACGACGATTACACGCCGATGGAATTTGTCATTGAAGTGCTGCAAGATTTTTTTAACATGGACAGCGAGACGGCCGTTCAGGTCATGCTCGCCGTACATACCCAAGGAAAGGGCACTTGTGGCGTGTTTACGCGCGATATAGCCGAAACAAAAAGCTATCAGGTAAATGAATATGCCCGTGAGTGTGAGCACCCGTTGATAAGTGATATTGAGGCCGCCAATTAAAAGCGTTGAGAAATAATTGGTGGTGAGGCTTGCAACCGTGCCATTTGTACCCGATGTTGAGAGTGCCGGTCGACTAAATTGATCCGACGCAAGCCCTAGGTGGCGACACGCCCTAGGTAGTAGCGAAAAGGGGACTGCCATGCTGAGCAAAGAACTTGAAATGACCCTGAACACGGCCTTCACCGTGGCGCGCTCAAAGCGCCATGAGTTTATGACCGTTGAGCACCTGCTGCTAGCGTTGCTAGATAATGCCTCAGCGGTAGACGTACTGAAGGCCTGCGGGGCTAACCTCGACAAGCTGCGGTCCGATCTGCAGGATTTTATTAACTCGACTACGCCACTGATTCCAGAAGGCCAGGGTGATCGTGAGACCCAGCCCACGCTTGGTTTTCAGCGTGTTTTACAACGGGCGGTCTTCCACGTTCAGTCATCTGGCAAAAGCGAAGTGTCCGGTGCCAATGTGTTGGTGGCGATCTTTTCCGAGCAGGAGAGTCAGGCGGTATACTTCCTTAAGCAGCAGAACGTTGCGCGGGTCGATGCAGTCAACTACATCGCCCATGGTATCTCCAAAGTGGCCGGTCACGGGCCGTCTCCCTCGCCTTCTTCACCTGAGAGTGAAGACGCGGAGGAGGGTGGCAGTGAGGGCGCTGCGCATCCGCTCACTGGTTACGCTACCAATCTCAATGAACAGGCACGGCTGGGTAAAATTGATCCGCTGATTGGCCGCGACCACGAGCTTGAGCGCGTGGTACAAATTCTGGCCCGTCGGCGCAAAAACAACCCGTTGTTAGTCGGTGAGGCGGGTGTAGGTAAAACCGCCGTGGCCGAAGGCCTTGCCAAGCGTATCGTCGAAGAAGACGTTCCCGATGTTATTGCCGATGCAGTGGTCTACTCGCTGGACATGGGCGCGCTACTGGCCGGTACCAAGTACCGTGGTGATTTTGAAAAACGCCTCAAAAGCCTGCTGAGCGAACTACGCAAGCAGCCTAACGCTGTGCTATTCATTGATGAGATTCACACGGTGATTGGTGCAGGTGCCGCCTCTGGTGGCGTGATGGATGCGTCCAATCTGCTCAAGCCGCTGCTCTCTTCGGGCGAATTGCGCTGCATTGGTTCGACTACGTTCCAGGAGTTCCGCGGCATCTTTGAGAAAGATCGTGCTCTGGCACGGCGCTTCCAGAAGGTGGATGTGATGGCACCGTCGGTGGAAGACACCATCAAAATCCTCAAAGGGTTGCGTTCACGTTTTGAAGAGCACCACGAACTTAAGTACACCGATGGTGCGCTTGAAAGTGCCGCACGCTTAGCGGATCGCTACATCAATGACCGCTTCCTGCCCGACAAAGCGATTGACGTGATTGACGAGGCAGGGGCTCACCAGCGTCTATTGCCGCCAGAAGTGCGCGCCAAGACAATCGATGTCGAGCAAGTGGAAGCCGTGGTAGCGTCCATTGCACGTATCCCACCGAAGAGTGTTTCAAGCTCCGACCGCAAGCTGCTCGAGAAGCTGGATCGTGACCTGAAGATGCTGGTGTTCGGTCAGGATGAGGCGATTGATAGTCTCTCTGCGGCTATTAAGCTGTCCCGGGCCGGGCTTAAATCTCCCGATAAGCCCGTTGGTAGCTTCCTGTTTGCAGGTCCCACCGGTGTGGGTAAAACCGAAGTGGCCAAACAGCTGGCGCATATCATGGGCATTGAACTGGTGCGCTTTGATATGTCCGAGTATATGGAGCGCCATACCGTATCGCGCCTGATTGGTGCGCCTCCAGGCTATGTCGGTTACGACCAGGGTGGTCTACTGACTGAAGCGGTGACCAAGCAGCCGCATTGCGTGTTGTTGTTGGATGAGATTGAGAAAGCGCACCCGGAAGTCTTTAACCTGCTGCTGCAGGTCATGGATCATGGCCGCTTAACGGACAACAACGGGCGTGAAGCGGACTTCCGTCACGTTATCGTGATTATGACCTCTAACGCTGGTGCGGAGCAGGCGTCGCGTCGCTCCATTGGCTTCCAGCACCAGGATCACTCCACCGATGCCATGGAAGTGATCCGCCGTACCTTCTCACCGGAGTTCCGCAACCGCCTGGACGGTATTATTCAGTTCCACTCGCTGCCGGTCTCGGTGGTGCGCAATGTGGTCGACAAGTTCTTGATCGAGCTACAGGCGCAGTTGGATGAGAAGCGTGTTCAGCTGGATGTAGACGACATGGCGCGTGATTGGCTGGCCGATAAAGGCTACGATCCTGACATGGGTGCACGCCCAATGGCGCGCCTCATACAAGAGAAGCTGAAGAAGCCATTAGCCGAAATGATTCTGTTCGGAGAACTGGCGGATCAGGGCGGTATTGTCCACGTTAGCCTGGAGGAGGGCGAGTTGCACCTTTCCACAGAGACTGAGATGGCAGATGCGCCCTGAAAAGGGCGCTAAGCCGTGCTAAAAGCTATCTTTCTAATACTCATGCTATATGCATAAAAACGCAGCGCCCTGTCATCGACGGGGCGTTGTCGTTTTTAGTGAACCGCCATTGACGCTGATCGGCGCTGTCGTTAAAGGACAGTCTAGCTGGAGCAGTTAAAATCAGCCGAGCGCGTTAATGGTGTAACGACTTAGCGCGAGCGGTAAACGATACGGCCTTTAGACAGGTCGTAAGGTGTCAGCTCAACTTTTACCTTGTCGCCGGTCAGAATGCGGATATAGTTTTTGCGCATTTTGCCGGAGATATGAGCGGTAACAACGTGACCGTTTTCCAGCTCAACCCGAAACATGGTATTCGGAAGGGTATCGACGATAACGCCTTCCATTTCAATATGATCTTCGCGTGCCATATAGGCATGTCCTCACTGATGAGTTAGTAATGTCATTATCGGTCAGAATTTGAGTGCCGCTAGGTGGGCACTCAAGAAACAGCGCTATATTGTGCCGTAAGCCCGTCGTCAAGGCAAAAAAGCTGGCATTTTTAGCGAATCAGCGGCCGCCAATGGCGTCCATCGAGTATTTCCAATGGCGCGAAAGCCTGCTTGTAGCGCATCTTACGGCACTCTTCGATCCAATACCCTAAATAAAGGTGCGGCAGCGCTTTTTCGCGGCTGAGCTCGATGAGCTGAAGAATGGCAAAAGTGCCTAGTGAGCGCTTGTCCAGAGTCTCGCTAACGGCAAAGAAGGTGTAGATTGCCGAGAGCCCATGCTCCAACTGGTCGAATGCAGCCACACCAACCAGCTCTTCGTCGAGGTACATCTCCATCAGGTGAGCATAGGACTCATCAAGGGTAAGGAAGGTGCGGTACTGCTCGCGGCTGGGCGGGAACATATCGCCGTCAGCATGGCGCTGACGAATGTAATTCGCGTAAAGCGAGTAGTGAGTAGACGCAAAGTGAGCAGGTACAATGCGGACGTTTATATCGGCATTGCGGCGCCAAATTTTTCGTTGTGTGCGGTTAGCCGCAAACTGGTCAACCGGAATACGCACCGAGCGGCAGGCGTTGCAGCCCTCACAGTGAGGGCGGTAAAGATGGCGCCCACTGCGACGAAACCCTAGCAGCGCCAGCGAGTCATAGACACCTGGAACGGGCGACTCCTGCGGGTCGAGAAACAGCGTTGTCGCTTCCTTGCCGGGTAAATAGCTACAGGCATGCGGCACGGTAAGGAAAAAGCGCAAATCCCGCACCGGCCGACGCGGAGTGTTACTACTCACGGCCTGCCTCCTCATTGTAAAAAAATGGTTGGAACAGAATAAGTTCGTCACGATGGTTCATCACTACGCATTACCCTCGGTGGCAATCGCCTTAAGCCAGAGCGATGCAGGAACAGTGGGTGTTTCAGTGGGTGACGTGGTAAACGTAAATGCCTTATCGGGTAACCAGTTTTTAAGATAGTTGATGAATGCCTCGCGAGCGACTGTAATAGCGCCCAGGCTTGCCAGATGAGGCGTGTGCATTTGGCAGTCGATGAGTTTTCCGCCATGTTCGCGCATGGCCCTGGCGAGATGGGCCAGCGCTACCTTCGAAGCATCCGGGGCGTGGGAGAACATCGACTCGCCAAAAAACACCGGCCCCATGGCGATGCCATACAGCCCGCCCACCAATTGGCCGTGTTGATGGACTTCGATGCTATGAGCAATGCCTAGAGCGTGCAGCAGCCCGTAGGCCTCGCGCATTTCGTCTGTAATCCAGGTGCCCGCCTCTTCACCACGCGGGGCGGCGCAGGCCTGAATCACCTGATCGAAGTGTTGATCCAGGGTGATATGAAAGCCACCATGGCGTAATCGTTTGGTGAGGCTACGACGCTGCTTAAATTGCTCAGGTAGGAGTATCATGCGCGGGTCTGGACTCCACCACAAAATGGGGTCGTCGTCGCTGAACCAGGGAAATATGCCCTGCCGATAGGCTTCTACCAGCCAAGCGGGCGAGAGCTCCCCTCCGGCGGCCAGTAGGCCATTGGGGGAGGCCAGCGCTTGGGAGGTAGTTGGAAAATTAGGATGTGGCGAGGAAAGCCAAGGTAGCATTACTTGCTCCTGTTACGACGTTCTTGTACTGAGCGCTTTACGATAGCCTCTGTGACGGCGGAAGGATGCTCGGTATCATGCAAACTCGCAAGTGGATTAAAGACGCCATTGAGGTGTAAAGGGAGAGTCGCTTGAAAGTGAATAAAGCAGTAAACAAGCGAACGCAGCGTAGCGCGCGTCAAACACCATCATCGGCTTCAGCTGCGCGCGTTAACGCCGCAAAGGATAAGGCTCGTCGTTTTGGCCTGCGCTTACAAGGCTCCGTGCGCGAAGGCGTAGTGGTGATCCTGCTGGCGCTGTGTGTTTTCTTATTATTAGCGCTATTTAGTTACCAACCCTCTGACCCAGGCTGGTCTTATCAGGGCCCTGAGACAGATGTGGGTAACTGGATGGGGCAGGTTGGCGCTTGGCTGGCCGATGTTCTCTACTCACTGCTTGGCGCCAGCGCTTTGTGGTGGCCGGGTATGTTCGGCTTTGCCGCTTGGTGGCTGATTCGCTCACGCCAGGTACGTTTTGAACTCGACCCCGTGGCAATTGCTGTCCATGCGGGTGGCTTAGTGCTACTTATTTTCGGTACTACCATGTTGGGGGCGCTGCACTTTTATCACCCTGATAGCATGCTGCCCTATGCCTCAGGCGGTATTTTGGGCGAAGGTTTGGTCGGTGCGTTAAGGCCTTTAGTGGGAAGTGGTGGCGTTGGTTTAATCGCTGCGGCGTTAATTTTAAGCGGCTTTCCGCTGTTTAGTGGTATGTCGTGGCTGCAAGTGGCTGATGAGCTCGGCAAGCGCATATGTCGGTTGGGTAGCTGGTTATCGGCACGACGCCAAGCGCGTCGTATGCGCGCTGCTCAGCGAGCGGCTGCTAAAACTGCCAAAACTGCGGCCAAGCCTCAAGCAGCGCCTGAAGCGCAGTCTCAAGAAGCTAAACCTGAAGCTGCACCCGCTGAGATAAAGCCTGCGGCAGAGCCAGTAGGCAAAAGCCCCAGTGGCCGCGAACGCCGTGAGCCAGGCTTCTCTGTACCACTTTCCAGTCGTGAGGCGAACAGCTCTTCAGAGAGCAATGCGTCAGAAGCGAGTCCTTCAAATAGCAACGAAACCACGGATACTTCGATTCCCTGGGAGGCCGCAGCGTTTTCAAGTAATAAGCATGTGCCTGCTAAAACACCCGCGCCTATCTCTTCGACACCTACCGCGGAGCCGACGGTTTCAGCGCCTGGGGCAGCCCCGTCAGTGACGCCAGCGGCTAAAACGGCAGAAGAGGAGGGAGCAGCGGCACCCCCAGCGCCGCGGGAAAATGCCTTTGTCCAGGCAGAGGTAACGTCAGCAGCGCCTGAGACTCAAGCACCTGCGCCCGGTGATGAACCCAAAGAAGCCGAGACTTCCTTCCCGCTGCGTGCTACTCGTCAAGAAGAGCCTCCGGCGCCTGCCAGGAGTAACTTCTTTGCCAGCGATGAGGCGCCCGCCGAGAAAGAGACTGTTCATGCCGCGCCCGTTGAGCGTCGCAGTGAGCCATCACTCACCGCTGATCCCAGCAGCAGCCAAGCTGAACCACGTGTTGGTGAGCCACATATTGGTGACACTGATGCTGCCTGGAGCCCTGAGCGCGTCACCGCGCCTGAGCCTGCACGTAAACCTGAACGTGTCGCGGAAGTAGTGCCTGAGCCGGTGTGGGACGATGAAGAGATGGATGATGAGCTGTATGCCCAAGGCCGCGATGGAGGAGCGCACTCAACGACTACTCCTCCGTCCACGCCCACCCCAGCAGCTCGCCAAGAACCCAGCTTTGCGCCCGAAGAGAGCACGCCAGAGGCGGATGAAGGCCCCGCCCTGTGGACCGTGGAGCATTTGCAGAGCCAGCGGCCTGCTTTTGAAACTCTGGACGAACCTGAGGGCGACGTGCCGAGCTTGCAGCTGTTGACACCTGCAGAACCGTATCAACCCAATTATAGTGACGAGCAGTTGGCTGATATGGCTGAGCTGCTTGAAGTGCGGCTGCGCGAATACGGTGTGAAAGCGGAAGTGGTGGATACCTGGCCTGGGCCGGTGATTACCCGCTTTGAGATCAAGCCCGCCGCGGGCGTCAAAGTGTCTAAAATCAGTAACCTTGCCAAAGACCTGGCGCGCTCCCTGATGGTGAAAAGTGTGCGAGTGGTCGAGGTTATTCCAGGGCGTCCCACGGTGGGGATTGAAATACCTAATCCCAACCGGGCCATGATCCGCCTGCGCGAAGTTATCGACTCCGACCGTTACCAGCAGGAGACGTCACCACTCACCATGGCGTTAGGCCAAGATATTGGTGGCAGCCCTGTGGTCGCCAACCTGGGCAAGATGCCCCACTTGCTAGTAGCCGGTACCACCGGGTCGGGTAAGTCGGTGGGCGTTAACGCCATGCTGATCTCAATGCTGCTTAAAGCGAAGCCTAGTGAGCTAAAGCTGATCATGGTCGACCCGAAAATGTTGGAGCTGTCGGTATATGACGGCATTCCCCATCTGCTGGCGCCCGTGGTCACCGATATGAAAGAAGCGGCCAACAGCCTGCGCTGGTGCGTGGCCGAGATGGAGCGCCGCTACAAGCTCATGGCGGCCATGGGTGTGCGCAACATCGCGGGCTTCAATGGCCGTTTGGATGAAGCGGAGCGCGCCGGTGCCCAAGTGGCAGACCCGCTCTGGGAACCGCAGCCCTGGGAAGTGCATCAGCCGCATCCAGTGCTGGAGAAACTGCCCTACATCGTCGTGGTGATCGACGAGTTTGCCGATATGTTTATGATCGTCGGCAAAAAAGTCGAAGAGCTGATTGCGCGCTTGGCGCAAAAGGCACGCGCCGCAGGTATCCATTTGATTCTGGCTACCCAGCGCCCCTCGGTGGATGTTGTGACTGGCTTGATCAAAGCCAACATTCCTTCGCGGATGGCGTTTCAGGTCTCATCCAGAATTGATTCGCGCACCATTCTGGATCAGGGCGGCGCTGAAAGTCTGTTGGGGCATGGTGACATGCTCTATCTGCCTGCAGGTTCCGGACCACCTAACCGCATCCACGGTGCCTTTGTGGACGATGACGAAGTACACCGCGTGGTCGATGACTGGAAGCGCCGTGGAGCACCCGAGTATATCGAAGAGATCCTTTCTGGTGGCGTATCCGCCGATGCCTTAACGGGTCTTGAGGCTGAGGGGGGGGATGGCGACGATGCGGAGCAGGATGCGCTCTACGATGAAGCCGTGCAGTTTGTCACTGAAACGCGCAAAGCCTCGATTTCCGCCGTGCAGCGTCGCTTTAAAATTGGCTATAACCGGGCCGCTCGCTTAGTTGAGGCAATGGAGGGCGCCGGTGTGGTGACCTCTATGGGCTCTAACGGTGCTCGGGAAGTGCTTGCCCCGCCTCCGGTGGGCCACTAACCGCTTGATGAAAGCCACAATTATGCAATAAGCGTGAAAGTAGCGCCGCGGGTGAAACCCTGCGGCGTTTTTCTCGTCTGATTGTTACGTTTTTGAGTTAGCCATGGCCGGTTAAGCCGACCTCACTGCTTGATTTTTAAGCAACAGTTTTGAGCAACAGTTACCGGGCAACGGTTGCCTAGGGAGATTATATGCGCGATACGCAAACAAAACGCACTTCAGCAATGGGCGCTTCGCCACTGGCATTTGCGGCAAGTGCCTTGGGTTTAACCTTTGGTGCTCCCGCTTGGGCAGACGATGCTGCCGAGCGTTTGACTGAACGGCTGGATCCGCTTGAGCGTTATCAAGCGGATTTTGAGCAGCAAATTCTTGATGGCAGCGGGGAGCGCCTCCAAAGCGCGCGTGGTGAGATGTGGCTGTCTCGCCCCGGTATGCTGCGTTGGGAAGTGGAAGCGCCTTACTCTCAAACCGTGGTCTCTGACGGCGATGATGTGTATATGTACGATCCCGACCTTGAACAAGTCACCGTTCAAGAGATGGACGATCGAGTAACCCATACCCCTGCGTTACTGCTGTCGGGAAGCGTGGACGATTTAACCGAAAGCTATGAGGTGTTCTACGAGCAGGACGGGGGAGAAGATGTCTTTACCCTAGTGCCTATCTCGGCCGATACGCTGTTCGAAGAGCTAAGCATGGTGTTCGATGCCGATACGCTAACCGAGCTGTGGATGATGGACAGTACCGGCCAGCGCACCGCCATCACCTTTAGCAATATTACCCTCAATGGCGAGATTGCTGAGGACATGTTTGATTTCGAAATTCCCGAAGGCACCGATGTTATTCGTGAAGAGCTTTAATGGTGAAGGGTTAGTGGTAAGTGGTTGATAGAGATTCGTAGTTAGGTAATAACCATCAGGCGCCTTAGGGCGCCTGATCTGCTTCCTGGTCAAGATTTTCCCGCCATGCCATGATTTCCCCAAAGCGCTTCTCCTGACCAAAGGCGCTTGGCTTGAAGAAGGTGGCTTTAGGCAGCTCTTCAGGCCAGCAGTCGTGGGCGCTTCCCGCCGGGTAGCCGTCTGGTTCGTTATGCGCATAGCGATAGCCTTCGCCATGACCCAACTGCTCCATCAGCTTAGTGGGCGCGTTGCGCAGGTACGTCGGTACCTCAACCTGGGGCTGCTGGCGTACGTACTGCTTGGCTTCACTCCAGGCGCGGTCAATGCGGTTACTCTTGGGCGCCACTGCTAAATGAATTGCCGCGTGGGCAATTGCCCGCTGGCCTTCGTAATCGCCCAGGCGTAAATAAGCATCCCAGGCGGCAATCACCAGCGGTAGCGCGCGAGGGTCAGCATTGCCGACGTCTTCTGAGGCAATCGCGGTCAGTCTGCGCACTACGTCCAACGGGTCACCGCCGCCCTGCATAAAGCGGGCCATATACAGCAATGCTGCGTTAGGGCGTGAAGAGCGTATCGACTTATGAATGGCCGAAAGTAGATCATAATAAGCGTCCCCCTGCTTATCGAAGGCGCTGGCCTGATGGCCGATCACATCGGCGAGTACCTCTTTATGCAGTACTTCGCCGTTTGCTTCCTGAGTAGCGAAATCGCAAGCGGTTTCCAGTAATCCCAGCGCCCGTCGTGCGTCGCCAGCGCTAGCGTGGGCCAGAGCAGTTAATACTTCGTCATCAACCTGAATGTCACGCTTGCCCAGCCCTCGCTCTACGTCGCTGAGTGCCTGGCGCATCACCGTGATCAGTTCCTCATGGGTAAGCGATTTCAGCACATATACCCGCGCACGGGATAGCAACGCCGAGTTGACTTCGAAGGAGGGGTTTTCGGTGGTGGCACCAATCAACGTTAACAGGCCCGACTCCACGTGGGGCAATAATGCGTCCTGCTGGCTCTTGTTGAGGCGATGAATCTCATCTAAAAAGAGGATAACCGTGGAGGACATCTGTTGGGCCCGCTCCACCACAGCGCGAATCTCTTTTACTCCGGCCATCACCGCGCTGAGGTGCTCCAGATGGGCCTGGGAGGCTCGGGCCAACAGCTCTGCCAGCGTGGTTTTGCCAACCCCTGGCGGCCCCCATAAAATCATTGAGCGCACAATGCCTGACTCCGCCATGCGACGTAGGGGTTTATCTGGCCCCACCAGCGCTTGCTGGCCCACGTAATCGTCCAGTTGGCGTGGCCGCATACGAAAGGCTAACGGAGCATCGTCAGCCGGTGTCGCCTGAGCGCTATCAAAAAGATCCATGTAAGCTTCCGTTATAAATCAGTACGTTGAGCAACAAATTGCCAACAAGTATAGGTGGTAAACTGCGTCTTAGAGAACTACCTTAGACGTAACCTATCAGAAAGATACACTTGCGAGGATAGCTTGAGAGGGGCATTGTTTATGATAACTGTTGTTGATAACCCCCGTTAGTTACGACACGCTCAGGTTACGATATGTTTTAGCGACACAACATGTTTGTTACCTCGCGCTTATTATCGCATGCCGTCAATCACGAAGGCTCGACGGTAGGCATGACACAATAAAGGAGACAGTTCGATGTTAAACCAACTGCGTCTAGATCATGCCAACATGGCGAGATTACTCCATGTGCTGCAGCTTAAGCAGAAAACCCTTGCCCAAGGTGAGCGGCCCAACTTCCAGCTTATGCGCGAGGTCGTCGACTATATTTTGTCCTATATGGATGGTTTTGCAGCCCCTCTGGAACGCGTCTGCGTGGAGCGATTGCAAACCCAGGCCCCAGAGCACGTTGCCCTGACCGAACAGATGGCGAATGACTATCGTGAGTTAAAGCCGCGCTTACAGCGCCTCTCCAACGACATTGACATGGTGTTAATGGATAACATCATTCCGATGGATCGTTTTGCCGACGACCTGAAAGATTATTTGGAAGCGCATCGTGCCTATTTGCGTCACGAACGCGAGGGGCTGTTCCCGCTGATTGACGAGCACTTTAGCGAGGAAGATATGGACGAGCTGCGTCAGGCGCTCCCCGAAGGCGCAGAGAAAGAGCTAGAGCGCCTACAGGACGCTTATCCCGAGCTCTATGCTGAACTGCGTGGTGCTGACGTGCCTGTGGTATAGCGCTAGCGGACAAGTGGCCGCTACGGGGCATCAATAAAATGACGGAGCATGCTAAAATAGCGGCTCCGTTTTTTTTAGGCAGAGCCATGATAGGCAGAGTCAGGAAAGGCCCCGTGTTAATTTTTGATTCCGGTGTCGGCGGCCTGTCGGTGGCGCAGTCGCTGCGCCAACACTACCCTGATGCTGCCCTGTGCTATGCCTGCGACAATGCTTGGTTGCCCTATGGGCTGCGCGAAGATGCAGCCCTGACCGACCGCATTGTGGCGGTATGTCGTTCCGCTGTGGAAGCGTGCCAGCCGAGTGTTTTGGTTGTCGCCTGCAATACCGCGAGCACTCTGGCGCTGGAAAACTTGCGCGAGCAGTTGGCGATCCCTGTCGTGGGCACCGTACCTGCTATCAAACCTGCCGCAGCGATTAGCCAGACACGCCATATTGGGCTGTTAGCCACCAAGGCCACGGTAGGGCGGCCCTACACCCAGCGCTTGATTGATAGTTTTGCCAGCGACTGTGTGATTACTCGCGTCGCCGCCGATGCCTTGGTGGTCGAGGCGGAAGCATACCTGGCTGGTGTCACCCCCAATATTGATCGCATGCAGGCGGCGCTGGCGCCGTTATGGCACGCCGTTGCATCTCCATCGTCTGCGCATTGTTTATCGTCTGCTCATCAAGCGCTGGATACCCCAGAGCTAGATACAGTGGTACTGGGCTGCACTCATTTCCCGCTGCTAAAGCCCTGGCTGATGCAGCTGGCCCCCGTGCCGCTACATTGGGTCGACTCCGGCGATGCGATAGCCCGACGGGTTTCGCAAGTCGTTTCTGAGCTAAACAGTGATCAGCAGGATGGCCGCTGCTTTACCACTGCCCCTGCTGCCAATCTGACCGCTGGTCTAGCCCGCTATGGGTTTAAGGCGTCCCAATTGCTTAATGTGGGCGACTGAGCACTATTTACTACTATTGCTGATCGAATTGTTCAAAGGAGCAGCCTTGGCTATCCCCGTTGTAGAACCTGAACGCTACGCTGAGCAGCTAGCCGCCAAACGCGACTATCTGGAAAGTACCTTTGCCGCTTTTCAACCACCGGCATTAGAAGTGTTTGAATCGCCGCCAGGCTATTACCGTCAGCGCTGCGAGTTTCGCATATGGCACGAAGAGGACGACCTCTTCTACGCCATGTTCGAGGTAGACCCTGAGAATCCGAAGAACAAGCGGGTGATTCGGTTAGATCAGTACGCAGTCGCCAGTGAGCGAATCAATCAGCTAATGCCGCAGCTACGCGAAGCTTGCCTTCGCTGTGATGAGCTGCGTCGGCGGCTGTTCCAGGTAGAGTTTCTAACCACGCTGTCAGGTGAGGCGCTGATAACGCTGATTTACCACCGCCCGTTAGGCGATGAGTGGGAGCGCGAAGCCCGCGCTCTGGAGGCTGAGCTGGGTATTATGATTATTGGCCGCTCCCGCAAGCAGCGTATCGTACTTACCCGAGACCACGTATGGGAGCGGCTAGAGGTGGATGGCCGCACGCTGCACTACCAGCAGGTCGAAAACAGCTTTACCCAACCCAATGCGCATATCTGCCAGAAAATGCTTAGCTGGGCGCGAGAAGTCACCGCTGGCCAGCAGGAGAGTAATGCGAAGAAAGATCTGGTCGAACTCTATTGCGGTAATGGCAATTTTACCATTGCCCTGGCGGATAACTTCCGCCGCGTGCTGGCCACAGAAATTTCCCGCACGTCAGTGGCTAGCGCCAACGTAAACCTGGAAGCCAATAGGGTAACGAACGCGCAGATTGGTCGTATGTCAGCGGAGGAGTTTTCGCTGGCGCTGAAGGGCGAAAAAGCCGGGCGTCGCGTGGCGGAAATGGCGTTGGAAGAGTACGATTTTTCCACCGTGCTGGTCGACCCGCCCCGTGCTGGTTTAGACGAGCAGAGCTGTGAGCAACTCAGCGAGTACGCTCAGATCGTCTATATTTCATGCAACCCAGCCACGTTAGCTGAAAACTTGACCATACTGACCAACACCCATGAGATAGAGCGCTTTGCGCTATTTGACCAGTTTCCGTTTACCGACCACTGTGAGTGTGGAGTGCTGTTGAAGCGGCGGACAGGCGAGTAAGCATACGACCTAATGCGTAAACGGTATGTGCCATGAACAACACGTCAAGTGATTAGGGACGCGACGATAGGTAGCGTAAGCTAGCCGTTATGTTGGCCTAAAGGCCTATTGTCCTTCGTTTTTTGGCCGTTTAATGGCCTAGGCAGTCGAGGTGATGGATGCACTACGTTGCGATTGAAGAGAGTCGGCAAGATCTTTTGAAGCAGCTCCAGGAGCGGCTACACGCGCGGTTAGACCCCGCTCGCGCCGCCACTGTGGACGCTTTTGCTCGGCACTTTTATGCCACCGTGCCGGTGGAAGACCTAGTGGATCGTCGCCTGGACGATCTGTATGGCGCAACGCTGTCGGTCTGGCAGTTTTTGCAGCATCACGACCCACAAAGTCCCAAGGTAAGAGTATTTAACCCTGATTTTGAAGAGCACGGCTGGCAGTCGACGCATACTTTTGTCGCCGTTCTCCATGAAGATATGCCGTTTTTGGTCGACTCGGTGCGTATCGAGCTCAACCGCCGCGGTTTGACGGTACACGCCATTCAAAACGCCGTGCTGGCGGTCGCCCGTGATGAGCGCCATCAGTTGCAGGCGCTGGCCTCGCCCAGGGCAGAAAACGCGCCAGAAGCGCGCGAGTCGCTAATTGTCATCGAAGTAGACCGGCACACCGACGTAGCGTTGCTTGAGAAAATCGAAAGCAACCTAAATGACGTGCTTCGCGATGTACGTACCGCTGTGGGCGATTTCGACGCCATGTGTTCGCAAATCACCGCCTCGATTCAAGAACTCGAGAAAAACTGCCCGCCGCAGATCGATCCTGACGACCACGAAGAGGCGATTGCCTTTTTAGAGTGGATGCTCAAAGATAACTTTACTTTCCTGGGCTACGACGAGTACCTGCTGGAAGGCAGCGAGTTAAAGCGCGACGCAGATAGCGTGCTGGGCGTCTTCCGCCTGGATCAGCCGCGCTACTGCGAGCGTATTCGCACCGAAGAGGGGGTGGATGAGCACAATGATTATGTGCTGGTGCCGCAGCTACTATCGTTTGCCAAAAGCGCCCATCACTCTCGGGTGCACCGTCCTACCTACCCTGACTACATTACCGTTGATCGCTACGACGACGACGGCAATGTAATTGGTGAGCGGCGCTTCTTTGGTTTGTTTACCTCTACGGTGTATAACGAATCGCCACGCAATATCCCGCTGCTGCGCCGTAAGCTAAAAGCGGTGATGGATATTGCCGGATTCAATCCCCAGGGTCACAACGGCAAGCAATTGCTCCAGGTGCTGGAAGTTTACCCCCGGGATGATCTTTTTCAGATCGATACCGAGTCACTGGCCAGCACTGCGCTGGGCATCCTCAATATTCGCGAGCGCCGCCAGGTGCGGCTGTTTATCCGCGCCGATATCAGCGGCAAGTTCTACTCTTGCCTGGTGTTTGTCCCCCGGGACGTGTTCTCCACGGATCTGCGTCAGCGGATTCAAAACGTGTTGTGCGACGAGTTAGACGCCCACTTTGGCGACTTCAATACCTATTTATCTGAGTCGGTGCTGGCGCGTATTCAATTGATTTTACGCTTTAATGGCGACGCGCCCAGCGACTATGACCTCAAGCGTTTGGAAAGCAAAGTGTCACGGCTGGCGCGCAGCTGGCGTGACGAGCTGCAGAACGCCATGATCGAAGGCTTCGGTGAAGAGCGCGCCAACAACCTGATGGATCGGTTCCGCGAGGCGTTCTCGGCCAGCTACCGTGAAGACTTCTCTGCGCGCACCGCGGTGTTTGATGTTCAGCACCTGCTGACACTGGATAGCGAGAACGACCTCTCGCTGTCGCTCTATCGGCCACTAGAAGAACAGGGTGGTGGCGTTAACCTGAAACTGTTCCACCGTGAATCGCAGATTCCGCTCTCTGACGTGCTGCCGATGATGGAAAACCTTGGCCTGCGCGTAATTGGTGAACGCCCCTACGATATTAACGCCCCTGAACAGCGCTACTGGATTCACGATTTTGAGCTTGAGCACAGCGGTGCGGATGTCAGCCTGGGCGATATGCGTGATGTATTCACGGAAGCCTTCAAGCGCATCTGGACCGGCGAGGCCGATAACGATGCGTTTAACCGCCTGATTATCGGCGCTGGGCTGGATTGGCGCGAAGTGGCCATGCTGCGCGGCTACGCCCGCTACCTCAAACAGATCCGCTTCGGCATGTCCCAGGATTACATCGCTGCTACGCTGGCCAACTATCCTGCCATTACCCGTGAGTTAGTTGAATTATTCCGCCTGCGTTTTGATCCTGAGCAGCAGAGCCACGCCACCGACGAGTGCATCGCGAGCTTAAATGAGCGCTTGGAAGGAGTTGCCAGCCTTAACGATGACCAGCTACTGCGCCGCTTTATGGAGCTGATCCTCGCCACCCTACGTACCAACTACTACCAACTGGCTGAGGGTGGGCGCTTTAAAGATTACATCGCCTATAAGCTGGAGCCCTCCAAGGTTACCGGCATGCCCAAGCCGCGACCAATGTTTGAAATTTTTGTCTGCTCGCCGCGGGTGGAAGGTGTCCACCTGCGGGGCGGCAAAGTGGCCCGCGGTGGCCTGCGCTGGTCGGATCGCTTTGAAGATTACCGTACCGAAGTGTTGGGGCTGGTGAAAGCGCAGCAGGTTAAGAACGCCGTTATCGTGCCGGTTGGCGCTAAAGGCGGTTTTGTCTGTAAGCGCATGCCGGAAAATGCCAGTCGCGATGTCGCCCAGAAAGAGGGCATTGCCTGTTACCAAATCTTTATCCGTGCGCTGCTGGATGTCACTGATAACCTGGTGGGCGGCGATGTTGTGCCGCCGGAAAATGTTGTCCGCCACGATGAGAACGACGCTTATCTCGTGGTAGCTGCCGACAAAGGCACCGCTACCTTCTCAGATATCGCCAACGAAATTTCCATTGAGTATGGCCACTGGCTGGGTGATGCCTTTGCCTCTGGCGGTGCTAACGGCTACGACCACAAGAAAATGGGCATCACCGCTCGCGGTGCCTGGGAATCAGTTAAGCGCCACTTCAAAAATCTGGATCTCGACACCCAGCGCGACCTGTTTAGCGTGGTGGGAATCGGCGATATGGCCGGCGATGTCTTCGGCAACGGCATGCTGCTTTCCGACAAGATCCAACTGGTGGGTGCCTTCAACCACCTGCATATCTTTGTAGACCCCAACCCGGACGCCGAGGCGTCCTTTGCCGAGCGCAAGCGGTTGTTCGCTCTGCCACGCTCCAGCTGGGAAGACTACAGCCAGGAGCTGATCTCCGCTGGGGGCGGCATCTTTAGCCGTAGCGCCAAGTCGATTAGCATCACGCCGGAGATGCAGCAGGTATTTGGTATCAAGGAAGAGCGCCTGTCGCCTAATGAACTGATCCGCGCCATGCTCAAATCCAAGGTGGACTTGATCTGGAACGGCGGTATCGGTACCTACGTGAAGGGTTCCGACGAAACCGATGCGGATGTGGGCGATAAAGCCAACGACACCCTGCGCATCAACGGCAATGACCTGAATTGCCGTGTGGTCGGCGAGGGCGGTAATCTCGGCTTGACCCAGCGCGGACGAATGGAAGCCGCCGCCAAAGGCGTGCGCGTTTACACTGACTTTATTGACAACGCCGGTGGGGTGAACTGCTCCGACCACGAGGTCAATATCAAGATTTTGATCGATGAAGTGGTCAAGCGCGGCGACATGACCGAGAAACAGCGCAATCAGCTGTTGGCGGAAATGACCAATGAGGTGGCGGATCTGGTGATCCTGGATAATTACCGCCAAAGTCAGGCGCTGGATCTATCGGCTACCCTTTCCGACCAGTCAATGGGCCCTTACCGCCGTTTTATCAGCGAGCTGGAGGCTGCCGGACAGATTGACCGCGAGCTGGAATTCCTGCCTACCGATGATGTGCTCAAAGAGCGGGCCAGCAACAATCAAGGGATGCGCCTGCCGGAGCTGTCGGTACTGATCTCCTACGCCAAGAGCACCCTGAAAGGCGACTTGATCACCTCTGACGTACCGGACGATCAATATATTCACCGCCACCTGGAGCGGCTGTTCCCATCAGTGCTGGTCGAGCGCTTTAAAGACGAAATGTACGAGCACCGTCTGAAGCGTGAAATCGTTGCGACACAGGTCGCCAACGACTTGGTCGATCATATGGGGGTCGTCTTTGTACGCCGCCTGATGGACTCCACTGGAGCGGGACGTGCCGATATTGCGCGAGCCTACATCGTGGCCCGTGATAGCTTTAACTTGCCCAGTCTATGGGCGCAAATTGAAGCCCTCGATAATCAGGTGCCCAACCGCATTCAGTACTCGATGATGCTTGACCTGATGCGCTTGATTCGTCGTGCCACGCGCTGGTTTGTGCGTCAGCACTTAGGGCTTTCGACACAAGATACCATCGAGTACTTCGCTCCTCGCTTGGCGCAGTTGCAGGAAGGTATTGGTGAGCTACTCAGTGGTGAAGAGCTTGGCACCTGGAACTCGCGTCGTGACGAGTTGTTGGAGGCGGGTGTGCCAGATTCACTGGCATCCAGTGTGGCGGCGTCATCAAGCCTTTATGCGGGGCTAGGTATTATCCAGGCGGCGCGCCTGACCAATGAAAAACCCCAGCGGGTGGCGGAAGTGCTGTACGAAATTGGCAGCCGCCTGGAGCTACCGTGGATGATTCAGCAGGTAACCCAGCTGGAAGTGCGCGACGCCTGGCAGGCTCAGGCTCGTGAGACTTTCCGCGACGACATTGAGCGTCAGCAGTTGGCACTGACCACCAGCGTGTTGAAGCTCGACGCCGGCAGCCGCGATACCCAAGAGCGGGTTGCGCAGTGGTTGGATCAGCACGCCGATCTGCATCGCCGCTGGTGCCGCCTTATTGAAGAGGTGCGCGGCGGTAGTGAAGGAGGCTTTGCGCTCTTCGCCGTGGCGGTACGCGAGCTAGTAGATCTTGCCGAGAGCGATAGCGAAGCGTAGACGTACCCTAATCCACTTAATTAAAGCGCGCCCTGGTTCTCCACCAGGGCGCGCTTTATTGCGTTATACTGATGCCCGTTTTCAGCCCCCGCTTCAAGAGATCCGCTATGTACAACCTCGCTCGCTCACTGTTTTTTCGCGTTGACCCAGAGACCTCTCACGGGATGGCCTTGAGCGCTCTGGATGCACTGCATCGGGTGGGTGGGGTAGCACGCCTGTTTGGTCAGCAGGTGAATGATCCTATCGAGCTGATGGGGCTGCGATTTGCCAATCGGGTGGGTCTTGCCGCTGGGTTGGACAAGAACGCCGACCACCTGGATGCCCTTGGCGCGTTGGGGTTTGGGTTTGTCGAAGTGGGTACCGTCACGCCTAAGCCGCAGCCAGGCAATCCTAAGCCTCGGCTATTTCGCTTAGCGCAGCATGAGGCGATCATCAACCGCTTTGGCTTTAACAACAAAGGGGTTGAGCACCTGATCCAGCAGGTCAAACAGCGCCACTACGGCGGCATTGTGGGCATTAATATTGGTAAAAACCTGACGACGTCAGTAGAACACGCGCTGGATGACTACTTGGTATGCTTAGACGCGGTGCACTCTTATGCGGATTACATTGCCGTTAACGTCTCTTCACCGAATACCCCTGGGCTGCGCAGCCTACAGTTCGGCGAACAGCTGGATGCGCTGTTGGGGCCGATTCGAGCACGAGCCTCAGAGCTCAATGACCAAACGGGCCGCAACGTACCATTGCTGATTAAGATAGCCCCGGATATGAGCGCTGAAGAAGTAGCCTTGATGGCAGAAAGTATTCAGCGCAATGCACTTGATGGCGTGATTGCCACCAATACAACGGTTTCCCGCGCGGGGGTAGAGGGTGACTCACAAGCGGAGGAGGCTGGAGGGCTCTCTGGGAAACCGGTCTTCGAGGCATCCAATCGCGTCATTCGCCAACTGCGTGAGCATCTACCATCGTTACCTATCATAGGTGTCGGTGGGATCGATAGTGCTGCTGCTGCTCAGGCCAAAATCGCGGCGGGAGCTGATTTAGTGCAACTCTACTCGGGGTTGATCTATCAAGGTCCTAAACTGGTCGGTGAATGCGCGAGGGCACTGAAAGCTAAAGGTTGAGCGCGAAGATGATTAGCGAAGCAGTGTGGGCATAAAGGGGCACTAAAAAGCCCACTTGAAAAAGTGGGCTCATTGAAAACCTCTCGCTTAAAATTTTTCTTTTAAAACCTTGAAAAATAAAACGTTAGGCCATGACTAAGGGATTTTTGTGGATGCCCGAGATGCCGGTCATCCCATCCCACTGGTCGCCGCGACCTTCACGCCAACCGCTCATCCAGTATTCGCGTAAATTGATATCTTGACTGGGACAGTCGTCACGAGAACGACCCGATACACCCGCTTTGTAGCCGTGGACATAAGCCCGCTGGAAGCGATCACGTTTTTGCCGTTTCATTGGCTAACCTCTTTTCACGAAAGCCTTTGATAAGAAATAGGGTGTTATCGACTTATGTTATCAACAACAACCACTATTCCGAGAGCTTGCTTCAAGAGCGAGACGCCGCTTCAGCCCTGTTGTTTGGCACTCACGGGCGGAACGAGCCGAGCGGCAATCTCTTACAAAGAACACTTATACGCCATAGGTCTGGTCTTGAACCGACCCTGACAAGAAACGCATGCGTTTTTCAGTAGCTACTCTCTTATTGTTAGACCATGATGGGGTCATCTGTCGACTACCAATTTGTCATAAAACGTAAACTCATTTGTTATATACAGGAATATTGCGCCTTTACGCGCCGTTATTATCATGACCGAGTTGAATCAAAACGCCCCCTTGAGTCTGCTAGCCACTTGCCCGAAAGGCATTGAAGGCTTGCTTCACGATGAACTAGTGGCATTGGGCGCCACGCCGGGTAAAACCACTGTGGCGGGCGTCTATTTCACTGCCAGCCAAGCGATCGCTTATCGTGTCTGCCTGTGGTCGCGGTTAGCTAACCGGGTCATTTTGACCCTGGTACGCGAATCGATGATCGATACCGCTGAGCAAGTGCGCGATGTGGTTGCCCGTATTGCCTGGACGCAGCACCTGGCGCCGGGTAACACCTTGGCGGTCGATTTCCACGGCCGCAGCGAACATATTCGCCACACCCGTTTTGGTGCCCAGACCGTTAAGGACGGCGTAGTTGATGCCCTTCAACTGGCAGGGCAGGAACGTCCCAACGTTGATACTAAAACCCCACATTTGCGCATATACGCCCACCTCCACCGGATGAACCTGACTATTGGGTTGGATCTCTCTGGTGAAAGCCTGCACCGTCGCGGTTATCGCCGGGATGTGGGCCATGCGCCGCTAAAAGAGAATCTGGCCGCCGCGCTGCTGGTGCGCGCAGGCTGGCCTGAGCGCCTCAAAGCCGGTGAACCGCTGATTGATCCGCTTTGTGGTGCAGGCACGCTACTGATCGAAGCCGCCATGATGGCCGCTGACCAAGCACCTAACCTGAACCGCGAGCGGTTCGGCTTTCACGGCTGGGCAGGGCACGATGACGAAGCGTGGCGGGAACAGAAGCGTGAAGCCGAAGCGCGCGCGTCGATTGGTCGCAAGCGCTGCAAAGCCCAGCTATTAGGCTTCGACCAGAGTCCCGCGGCGCTTACGGCGGCGAAGTCCAATGCTATGCGGGCAGGCATCCCAGCCTTGATTACCCTGCATGGGCAGAGCCTTGGCCAGTTGACGCGTCCCGAAACATTGACTGCTGAGAGCGGCCTGCTGATCACCAATCCCCCTTACGGCGAGCGGCTGGGCGAGCTGCCCGAACTGGTGCGTCTCTACGCCCAGCTAGGTGATAAAGCCAAAGCGTTGTTTCCCGGCTGGACCCTGGCGGTGTTTACCGGCAACCCGGATTTAGGCCACCGGCTGGGTATGCGTGCGCACAAACAGTACGCACTCAAAAACGGTGCCCTGGAGGCCAAGCTGCTGCTTATGGAGATTGGTGGCGCCGAGCATCCGCCTGCCGCGAGCGATACAAAGCCCGTTCAGAACGAGAACAGTGCAGGAGCGACGCCTAGTGAAGAGGCTAGCGAAGAGCAAGCTGTTCACAAAAACCAAGACAATGCCCAGATGTTTGCCAATCGGCTGATCAAAAATCAGAAGCGCTTGAAGAAATGGCTGAAGCAGAGCGGTGAGACCAGCTATCGTGTGTATGATGCCGATATGCCCGAGTATGCACTAGCGGTAGATCGCTACGGTGACCGCGTGCACGTGCAAGAGTACGCGGCGCCCAGTTCGATCAATCCGGCTCAAGCGCAGAAGCGTTTGTACGATGCCTTGGAAGTCATGCCCGAGGCGCTTAACGTTGACGCCAGTAAAATCTATATCAAGCGCCGCGAGCGCCAAACCGGCAGCGCCCAGTATCAGAAGCGTGCCGCTAGTGGCGAGCGTTTTGAGGTGCAAGAGGGCAAGGCACGGCTCTGGATCAATCTGCGCGACTACCTGGATACCGGGTTATTCCTTGACCACCGCCCGGTACGTCGGATGCTGGGCGAAATGGCCAGCGGCAAGCGCTTTTTAAACCTGTTCTGTTACACCGCCACAGCAACGGTGCAGGCCGCCTTAGGCGGCGCCAGCGACAGTGTGAGCGTGGATATGTCCAACACCTACCTGGAGTGGGCCAAGGACAACTTTGCGCTGAATAAGCTCGATACACGACTGCACCGAGTGGTGCGCGACGACTGTTTCCGCTGGCTGGAAACCGCCGATGCTGAGTTTGACCTGATCTTTATGGATCCGCCGACGTTCTCTAACTCGAAGAAAATGCGCGATACCCTCGACGTGCAGCGTGATCATCCGCGGCTTGTGGAGCTCGCCATGGCGCGCTTGGCACCCGGTGGAACCTTGGTGTTTTCTAATAACCAGCGGCGCTTTAAACTCGATGAAGCGCTTAGCGAGCATTACGCTGTTGAGGATATCACCGGGCGTAGCTTCGACCCCGATTTCCAGCGGCGCACCAACCTGCACCACGTGTTTTTACTTCGTCATAAGGCGTCATAAGAGAGCTTTTGCATGATTCAGCTATCGCTTTACACAACGATGGGCTGCCACCTATGCAGCCAGTTAGAGGCTTTGGTGGCGGCACTAGCGAATCAAAAGGTGTGGCTGCACCACATCGAGATTAGCGACGACGACGCCCTGGTTGAGCGCTACGGCCTGCGGATACCGGTGCTGGTGGATGGTGACGGCAATGAGCTGGATCGTGGCTTTGAGCTGGAGCGATTAAGTGCATGGTTGCGCGAGCGCGGCTGGCTGGATGAAGACGCGCTGGCGGGGTTCACAGCACCGCCAGACACTACGCCGCCGAAAGGCGCCCATAAGCGTCATGGGCGGCGTTTCTTAGGTTAACAAGTGCGTGGTTAACAAGTGCATGGCTGGGTTCGAGTGGTTTACATCACGTCCAGTAGCGATAGTTGACGCATGGCTTCTTGGCCTTCGGGGGTATGGTCGGCCACTTCCAGCACCTTGCGAAAGCCTCGTGAGGACTGGATAGTGGTCTCGTCCTCCAGCCACATATGGGCTTGATCCAGCGTATCGGCTAGCTGATGTTTCAGACCGCCAAACTGAGTGCCGATTTGGCCCCAGGCGCGGCTGAAAATCCAGTCACCAAACATATCCTGGTGAATATGAACCAACACATAGTCGTGGTTGGTTTCCCAGCGTACGATCACAACACTCTCCTTAAATACCCTTTAAACACGCCTGCCCATCAAGCCGTCGCGGGCGTATTGTAAAGCCCGGATACCAAAACGCCTATGAAACTTGTCGTCGACGCCAATATCCCCGCTGCCGAACGCTGTTTCGGCCATTTCGGTAAGCTCATCCGCGTGCCAGGGCGGGAGATAAACGCCGCCCACCTGCAGGACGCCGATGCGCTCATCGTCCGCTCCATTACCCAGGTCAACGATCAGTTGCTTGCCGATAGCCCCGTGCGCTTTGTTGGTACTTGCACCATCGGCACCGATCATATCGATCAGGCAGCGCTCGTTCAGCGCGATATTGCCTTCGCCAGTGCGCCAGGCTGCAACGCTGAAGCGGTGGTTGATTACGTACTAAGCGGCCTGCTAACGCTGGCGGAACGCGATGGCTGGGTACTTAGCGAGCGTACCGTGGGTATTGTGGGGGCGGGCAATGTCGGCAGCCGGCTGCAGGCGCGGCTAACCGCCATGGGCGTGGCAACGCTGGCCTGTGACCCGCCCAAGGCAGCTGTAGAGAGGGCCGAAGAGGAGCCTGAGCAAGGCTTTCACTCCTTGGGCGCCCTGATCGAGCGCTGTGACGTGCTCTGCCTGCATACACCACTAACCCGTGAAGGCCCGCACGCGACTTATCAGCTACTCAACGCCCAGCGTATCGATGAGCTGGCGCCAGGTAGCGTAGTGCTGAATGCGGGGCGTGGGGACTGTGTGGATGGTTTAGCGCTGCGTAGTCGTCTTGCGGGCAAGGGCGATATCAGTGCCATACTGGATGTGTGGGAGGAAGAGCCCGATATTGACGCTGGCTTGCGTGATTTGGTCTCTCTGGCAACGCCGCATATTGCCGGGCATAGCCTAGATGGCAAGCTGCGCGGTACCTGGATGATTGAGCAGGCGCTAGCCCGCTACTGCGGCCAGTCAAGCGATCTCACGTTTGCTGATATTTGCCCGCCGCCTGCGCTGGCGTCCCTGCATCTGCAGCACGCACTTCCCCCGGAAGACGCCCTGCGGCTCTGTATGAGAGCGGTATATGACGTGCGTCGTGATCACGATGCTCTCCAGCGCCAAACGCTGAATTATGGAGTGCGTAAAGGCTTTGATGACTGCCGCGCCAACTACCCGCTGCGGCGTGAATTCGCCACGCTCAATGTGCAGTTATCAGGGGAGGCGGTAGCGCTAGAGGGCATGCTGCGTGGGGCAGGGTTTGTAGTAACGCTAGCTAAGTAGTGAAAAAAAAGTAGTGAAAAACAGTAAGGCCCGCAGATGCGGGCCTTAAATGTATAAACAGCAGAGAAAACTTACTGACGATAAGCGGCTTCTTTTAATGCCCGGATGCGCTCATCCAGCGGCGGGTGGCTGGCAAATAGCTTTTCCACCAGCGAGCGTGTTTGGCCTTTGGTGATCGCCATGGCACGCAGCGTATCCGGCATTTGGTCGGGCAGTTCGGTTTCGGTTTTCAAGCGTGCCAGGGCGCTGACCATCGCGTTGGTGCCCGCTAAGCGCGCACCGGCTTCGTCGGCGCGGTATTCGCGGTAGCGCGAGAACCAGGCGACGATAGCCGAGGCCAGAATACCAAACACAATTTCAGCGACCATGACCACCGCAAAGTAGCCCATAAAGCCCAGGCCGCCTTCGCCATCGCTGCGGCTGCGCAGGAAGTTATCGACTAGATGCGCCACGACCCGGGCAAAGAACATCACAAAGGTGTTCACCACGCCCTGAATCAGCGCCAGCGTTACCATATCACCGTTAGCGACGTGACCAATTTCGTGAGCCAGTACTGCACGCACCTCTTCTGGACGCATGCGATTCATTAAGCCTGCCGAGACGGCTACCAGCGCATCGTCTTTGTTCCAACCCGTGGCAAAGGCGTTTGACTGCTGAGCCGGGAAAATACCCACTTCCGGGGTTTTGATACCCGCCTCGCGGGAGAGCTCAGCCACTGTGTCCAACAGCCACTGTTCGGTAGAGTTGGAGGGCGTTTCGATAATCACCGTGCCGGTGCTGCGTTTAGCCATCCATTTGGAGATAAACAGCGAGATAATGGAGCCCGCCATACCGAAAATAAAGCAGAAAATCAGCAGGCTGGTGAAGTTGATGCCCTGGCCGCGCAGGTAACCCTCTACGCCTAGCAGGCGCAGGGTAATGCTGGCGACCAGCAAGACCGCTATATTGGTGCCTAAAAACAGCAGAATTCGCATCATGGTGCAGGTTCTCCCCTAAAGTTCATCGAAGCATTACTAGATTAATGGCTTAGATACGTGCTGTTCATGGCAGTTTCAAGTCATGGCTACAAAAGCTACTGCCGATAGCGTGACAAGAAGTTGGCAAAACGGTCGAGTGCATCGCCTAATTGGTCGGCCCAGGGCAGCGTGACGATGCGCACATGATCCGGCTCTGGCCAGTTAAAGGCCGTGCCTTGTACCAGTAAGATTTTTTCCTGTAGCAGCAGATCCAGCACCATCTGCTGGTCGTCTTTGATATTGAAGACCTTGGGGTCGAGCCGTGGAAAGGCGTACAGCGCGCCTTTAGGTTTTACGCAGGAGACGCCGGGGATTGCGTTCAGTTTCTCCACCGTGATGTCTCGCTGGGCCAACAGCCGCCCGCCGGGCAGGATTAAATCATTGATCGACTGGTAGCCCCCCAGCGCGGTTTGAATCGCGTGCTGGGCGGGTACGTTGGCACACAGTCGCATAGAGGCCAGCATATTCAGCCCCTGGATATAGTCCTGAGCGTTTAGCTTGGCCAAGGTGCCGGAGATAGTCATCCAGCCCGAGCGAAAGCCTGCACAGCGATAGCTTTTGGAGAGACCGTTCATGGTGATGACCAGTTGGTCATCGTCCGCTAGTGCGCCCGTGGCAGTATGTTCGACGCCGTCATAAAGGATCTTGTCGTAGATTTCGTCTGAGAACACCACCAGGTTGTGCTGTTTGGCGATCGCCAATACCTCTTTCACCACGGCGGGTGGATACACCGCGCCGGTGGGGTTGTTGGGGTTGATCAGCACAATGGCACGTGTGTGGCTGGTGATCTTGGCGCGAATATCCGCTGTGTCAGGCGTCCAGTCCGCCTGCTCGTCGCATAGGTAGTGCACCGCGTGACCACCGGAAAGGTGGGCGGCGGCGGTCCAGAGCGGGTAGTCCGGCGCGGGAATGAGTACTTCATCGCCGTCGTTGAGCAGCGCCTGCATGGTCATCACGATCAGCTCAGAGACGCCGTTGCCGATGAAGATATCTTCGATACCTACGCCGGGAATCTGTTTGCGCTGGCACTCCTGCATAATCGCTTTACGGGCAGAGTAGAGGCCTTTGGAGTCGCAGTAGCCCTGGGCCGTGGGCAGGTTGCGCATCACATCCTGGAGAATCTCTTCCGGCGCCTCAAAACCAAAGGGCGCAGGGTTGCCAATGTTTAGCTTGAGAATTCGTTGACCTTCCTCTTCCAAGCGCTTGGCGTGGTCGAGTACCGGGCCGCGAATGTCGTAGCAGACATTGTGCAGCTTATGAGATTTCTTTAACGGTTGTGATTCGTGCGACTGCGGGGTATCCATGAGGTGTCTGTCCAAAAGTAGCTAGAGGCCCAAAAGTGTCCAAAAAGCATGAGTGACTAAAAACAGCGTCCACAAGCCATCGTCGGCTATAGAGCTATTAGGCCATTATGCGTCGGAAAGTGCTTGATTGTCTTCGTCGTTTTGCACGGGCGGCGGAGGAATGTCTGCCGGGGTTTCAAGCGTTAGCCTGCCCAGCTTGCCATCACGCAGTTCGTGAAGCAGCACTTCCGCGCCGCGGTGCAGATCAACGGCGCCGCCGGGACGCAGGCCGCCTCGGCGGGCAGCGATATCTTTTAAGATGGCGTTACCGTCGAAGCCAGCAATAGCGAGAAAGTCGGGCTTTTTCGGGCCATCCGCATCAATGTCATGGGGGATATCCGGCGCGGTGTAAGAGGGCAGCTCTTTGAGCTTATAACGCTCGGTGAGCGCTTCGGGGTAGCGTTTGGCCAGCTCTGCGCTGGTAACAATGGCTACATCGGCGTACTCGATAGCGGTATCGCGAATGGCGCCGGTGGCGGCAAGCCGATAGGCGCTGGCCTGGTCCTCAATCTTCGGCCACAGCACTCCCGGGGTGTCGGTGAGTGCCACACGCCCATCGATACGCACCTTTTGCTGGCGCTTGGTGACTGCTGGCTCATTGCCGGTTTTAGCGATTTTTCGCCCGGCCAGGCCGTTAATCAGCGTGGATTTTCCCACGTTGGGAATACCCATCACCATCACGCGCACATCCCGGTCAGCACGAACGGCACCGGCCAGCTCATGGCACAGCTTGGGAATTTTCTTTAGCTCGCGGGTGTTGGTCGTCGTGACTGCCAAGGCACGCATATTCTCTTGGGCATCGAAATAAGCCACCCATTCGGCCGTTCGCTCCGGGTCAGCGAGATCTGCCCGGGAGAGAATTTTCAGCACCGGCTTATGGCGGGTTAGCTCGGCCAGCATTGGGTTGGCGCTGGAGTAGGGCAGACGCGCATCGAGTACCTCGATGACTACGTCAATTTCAGGCAGCACCTCCTTAATCTGGCGGCGGGCCTTGTTCATATGTCCGGGGAACCAGCCGAGCATGGGTTTCTCCTGCAAGTACAAAATAGCGGCACAAAAAAGCGGGCTGCCATTCTAGCAGATGGCGCCCGCCTTGCTGGGTTTCCTTGAGAGGATTTATCAGCGATTACTCGTCGGGGTGAAATTCCAACGACACTGAGTTAATGCAGTAGCGCAACCCAGTAGTCTCCGGTGGGCCGTCGGGGAACACATGGCCCAGATGAGCATCGCAGTGGGAACAAACTACCTCCGTGCGCTGCATGCCGTGAGTGGTATCCGTATGCTCCTCAACGCAGCGGCTACCCAGTGGCCGATCAAAGCTTGGCCAACCGCAGCCAGCATCGAATTTGTGCTCATTCTCAAACAGCGGCGCATGACAGCAGACGCAGTGGTAAATACCCTGCGCATCACGCACCTGATAATCGCCAGTGAATGGGCGTTCTGTGCCTTTCTCACGTGCTACGCGGTACTGCTCTGGGGTTAGCTGCTGTTGCCACTCGTCAGGGGATTTTTCTATTTTCGCCATGCTCTGTTCCTCTCCCTTATGCATTGCGCTTACATCGCTGAGGCCAAGTGTTGTTTGGACTCACTAGCCTAGTGACACCACTTGATCATCATGAGTTTCAGCATGGGCGATTATACATCGCTGTGCCAGTGTAAGCGCTATACGCTAGCCGCGCCGCCGTTACTGCGCGGGTCGTGGGCGCTCTCTATCAACCCATCCGGATGGTGCACAATACCGCCTGCATGGCCCATGGTGTCACTGAATGCCTCGGGCAGCACTTCCACATCGTGGCCTGCCGTTGCCAGGGCGGTGACTAGGGTGTCGTCAAAACGCGCTTCGAGTTTCAAGTTAGTGCTGGTTTCGCCCCAGGTGCGCCCCAGCAGCCAGCGGGGGGCCGTAATCGCCTGCTGCAGCGGCATGCCATGCAGCGCGTAGCGCGAAAATACCGCTGCCTGGGTTTGCGGCTGGCCTTCACCGCCCATAGTGCCGTAAACCATGGTGCGGCCATCGTTAAATTTGGCCAGCGCCGGGTTCAACGTGTGGAAGGGTTTGCGACCAGGGGCTAAGCCGCGCAGGTCGTCGGGGTTAAGCGAGAAGCTGATGCCGCGGTTTTGCCACAGCACGCCGCTTTTCGGTAACACCACGCCGCTGCCAAACTCCCAGTAGATGCTCTGAATAAAGCTCACCGAACGTCCTTCGCTATCCACGGTGCCCATCCAAATGGTGTCGCCTGGCGCTGGTTCGTGGGGCCAGGGTAGGGCGTGCTGCGGGTCGATCTGAGCCGCTTCTAAGCCAATGTTCTCTTCGCTGAGCAAATCTTGCAGCGGTGTTGGCACACGGCCGGGGTCAGTGATGTTTTGGTCGCGCAGGATAAAGGCGCGTTTGGTGGCCTCAATCAGGCCATGCAGGTGGCCAAAACCGTTGGGCTCGGCGGCTTTTAGGCGCTCGTAGATACCTAAAATCATTAACGAGGCCATGCCTTGGGTCGGCGCAGGCAGGTTATAGAGCGTGGCATCCTGAAGCGTTACTTCCAGCGGTGTGACTCGCTGGGCGCGGTAGGCGTGAAAGTCTGCCAGGCGCAGTGGGCTGCCGACGGCCTCTAAATCCCGCGCCATACTGGCGGCCAGCTCGCCGCGGTAGAAGTCATCTAATCCTGCTTCTGCCAAACGCTTGAGTGTGGCGGCCAAACGCGGCTGGCGCAGCCGTTCGCCTTCACGGGGTACCTGGCCGTTAAGCAGCAGGGTGTCACTAAAGCCTGGGCTTTGGGTTAAACGCTCAAGGTGTTTGGCGGTAAGCGCTTCCTGGCTCTGGGAGACCGCAATACCCCCCTCGGCATGATGAATGGCGTCAGCCAGTAGTGTGGTGAGAGGCAACTGCTTGCCCCATGCCGACGCCACGTTCAGCGCTTCATGCCAGCCGCCAATGGTACCGGCCATGGTGAGGGCGGCTTTGGGGCCGCGCTCGGGAATCTGCGTTTCACCGGCGTAGAAGTCTGTGCTGGCAAGCCCCGCCGCAGGGCCGCAGGCGTCAATGGCAATGGGCGCTTTGCCCGGTTCATGAATTAACCAGAAGCCATCGCCACCCAGGGCGTTCATATGCGGGTAGACCACCGCAATGGCCGCGGCGGCAGCGACCATGGCTTCCACCGCGTTACCACCCTGTTTAAGTACATCGCGCCCGGCGCTGGCAGCTAGGTGATGAGGGGCGACGCAGCTGCCGCCGTAACTACGTTGGGTGTGGAGCATCTTTGAATCCTTGTTTTTAAGTAAATAATTATTAAGTAAATATTTGTTAAATAAATGCTAAGGCAGATCGTTACCAGCCAATGGCTTCGGGCAACCAGGTAGCAATGCTGGGAAAGATAAATACCAGCGCGACGGCGACAAACTGTAAGCCGATAAACGGTAGGGCGCCTTTATAAATATCCAGCGTCGAGACTTCTTTCGGCGCTACACCCTTGAGGAAAAACAGCGACCAGCCAAAGGGTGGGGTAAGAAACGACGTTTGTAGCACCAGCCCCACCAGAATGCCCAGCCACACCATATCGACGCCCATCTGCACAAAGAAGGGTAAAAATAACGGTAGGGCAATATAGCTGATCTCAATCCACTCCAGGAAGAAACCCAGCACAAACATCAGCAGCAGCATGAATAGCATCGCGCCTAATTCGCCGCCGGGCACCCAGTCGAACATACGGGCAACCAAATGCTCGCCGCCCAATCCGCGAAATGCCAGGCCAAATACCTGGGCGCTGATCAAAATAAAGAACACCATGGCCGAGATCACCAGCGTGGCCTTGGCAACTTCTTTGAGTAGCGCAAAGGTTAACCGCCCCGAGCAGGCTACAATTAGCAATGCTCCTAGCGCACCCATTGAGGCTGCTTCAGTAGGCGCGGCAATGCCGCCAATAATCGACCCTAATACCGCAAACACCAACCCCACTGGCGGGCCTACCACGGTAATCACTTTGCGTATCAACTGACCCCGGCCCATTTCTGCACGCTCCTCGGCAGGAATAGGCGGCATTAAGTTGGGGTAGAGCTTGGCGATCACCAGAATGGCAATAATATACACCGCCGCCAGGGTTAGTCCCGGCACCATGGCGGCGGCGAACATCGTACCGACTGATTCACCCAGAATTTCCGCCAGCAGAATCAGCACCAGGCTGGGCGGAATAATCTGCCCCAGGGTGCCGGATGCGCAGATCATCCCGGTGGCCAGGGTTTTAGGGTAACCGCGGCGTAGCAGCGTCGGTAGCGTGAGCAGGCCAAGGGTAACGATAGTGGCGCCCACAATGCCTGTGGCGGCGCCTAACAGCACTCCCACGAGGATGATCGCCACGCCCATGCCGCCTGAAATGCCGCCGAACAAGTGGCCGATGACATCGATCAACTCCTCTGCCAGCTTCGACTTCTCCAGCATCACCCCCATAAACACAAATAGCGGTATGGCCATAAAGGTGTAATTGGTCACTACGCCGTAAATACGCGATGGCAGCAGATTAAACAGCATTGGCCCAAAGCCAACGTAGCCAAAGAAAAAGGCCGTCGCCGCGATACTGATGCCTACCGGAATACCTATCAGCAGGAACACAAAAAAAGCCACGATCATGCCGATCGCGAGCCATTCATTGGGAGACATGCGTTATTCACCTCGTGTGGGTAGGGCGAAAGCCTGACGCAACGCGTGGGCCAGCCCTTGCAGCGCGAGAAGGACAAAGCCGAATGGAATGAGCGACTTGAGCAGCCAGCGCAGAGGCAGGCCGCCGGGGTTGGGCGACGCCTCGCCGCGGGCGAACGACTGGGCGATCCAGGGCAGCGTCAGCCAGGCGATATACAGCCCCATCACCAGCAGCAAGAGTCCGCCGATCACTTCAATCACCCGTTGCAGGCCTACAGGGAAGCGCTCGTAGAAAACATCGACGCGCACCTGCTCGCCCATCAATAGCAAATACGACATGCCAAACAGTGCAATAGGTGAGATCAAGTGCCACTGCAGATCCTGCAGCCATATCGCGCCAATGCTGAACACATAGCGCATCAATACGTCGCCAGCGACGAGCCCGACTAAAACCACGCAGGTCCAGGCGGCGATCCAGCCAAATAGCCGAACCACCGCCTCAACTCCGTGGACAAAAAATGCCACGGCGCGCATATCAGACTCCGATAATGTCGTTTAACCAGGCACGCTCACTGGCGCCCGCCCAGCGGTCATGATTGGCTTTAAACGCCATGTAGCTATCGTGCACTTTGCGTACCAGAGGGTCGGCGTTGGCCTCTGTTGCCAGGGTATCTTGAGTGGCTTCGTGCAGCGCATCGATAACGGGTGCGGGAAGCATGCTGGCAGTGACGCCTTCGTTCTCCACTAGATCTGTCATGGCTTCGCCATTGACCGCTTCAGACCAAGTCACACTCTCTAAGCAGGCGGCCATACAGGCGGTTTTGACAATCATCTGCAGATCTTCTGGCAGACTATCCCAGTGGGTTTTCGAGATAAGCAGTTCGCCCGTGGTCGAGGGTTCGTGCCAGCCTGTAGTGTGGTAGAACTTGGCGGCGTTATGCAGGCCCATGCGACGGTCTTGGAAGGGGCCTACGAATTCAGCTGCATCAATCACGCCACGCTCCAGCGCGGGGAAGATTTCACCACCGGGCAGTACACGGGCATCCACGCCAAGCGAAGAGTAAACCTGGCCCGCCAAGCCAGGAACGCGCATGCGCAGCCCGTTGAGCTGGCTAATATCCTCGATCGGTTCGCGGAACCAGCCGGTCATTTGCACGCCGGTATTGTTCAGCGGGAAGGCGACCATGCCGTAGGGCTCATACACTTCGTGCCAAAGCTCCAAGCCGCCGCCGTGGTAAAGCCACGCCATATGGCCCATAAAGCTCATACCAAATGGAACAGTAGTGAAGTACTGAGCGGCAAAGGTGGTGCCTGACCAGAAGTAACTATTGGCGGCATTCATCTCGATGGTGCCGCTTTGAACGGCTTCAAAGCCTTCAAAGGCTGGGATCAGCTCGCCGGATGAAAAATGCTGAATATTGAGTCGTCCGCCGGACATGGCGTTGATTTTGGCGATCACGTCAGTGGGGCTGCCAGGGCCTTCCACGTAAAAGGGCGATCCGGGCGGGTAAGCATTGGTCATACGCCAGTTGAAGCTCTCAGCGGACTGCGCACGGGCGATAGACGGGGCGCCCAATACAAGGCCTGCCGTGGAGGAGACGACAGCTGTGGTGAGAAACTTGCGACGGGATAAGGACATAGCACACCTCATTAATGGTGGAATTGGTCAGCCTGGGAACACAATGAGGTAGCAAGGGGTGTGCCATAAAAATCGATTTTATTTTAAATAAAAGATTTTTAAGGGTTTTGTCGGTCTCTAATGAAAAGGTTAAGTATAAGAAAAATAAACATTTGCACCGTTATGGCGCCTAATGAGTGCCCAGGGCACCCTCGGTGTGCATACTGACTTCGCAAAAGTTGGACGTAGAGGGTAGGTGATTGAAAGCGGGCCAGTTAGTTTGGTGATGGCAGGGAGCTTGACAGCTCAATAAGGTCTGAGTAACATACGCGCCACCTCGACGAGGCAATGCAACGTCCCATTCGTCTAGTGGTCTAGGACACCGCCCTTTCACGGCGGTAACAGGGGTTCGAACCCCCTATGGGACGCCACTTATTCTTTTTCTTTCTAGAGCTAGAGTAAGCGGTCGTCAGGGTTATCGGAATGCGGGAATAGCTCAGTGGTAGAGCATCGCCTTGCCAAGGCGAGGGTCGGGAGTTCGAATCTCCTTTCCCGCTCCAAGCATTAAAGTGCTTAATAGTGTCCCATTCGTCTAGTGGTCTAGGACACCGCCCTTTCACGGCGGTAACAGGGGTTCGAACCCCCTATGGGACGCCACTTCCGGTAAGTTAGGTAAAAGCTAAGTAAGTGTTCTATAAGCGGGAATAGCTCAGTGGTAGAGCATCGCCTTGCCAAGGCGAGGGTCGGGAGTTCGAATCTCCTTTCCCGCTCCAGTTTTAGTAGTACCGGATCGGTAAGCGATGGGTCGGGAGCTGGAACGCCAGCCCGGTCGATTTACTTTCCCGCTCCAGGTTTGATTTAGTCCCATTCGTCTAGTGGCCTAGGACACCGCCCTTTCACGGCGGTAACAGGGGTTCGAACCCCCTATGGGACGCCATCTAGTATGTTGTTTGCGTTGCGGGAATAGCTCAGTGGTAGAGCATCGCCTTGCCAAGGCGAGGGTCGGGAGTTCGAATCTCCTTTCCCGCTCCATGTAAACAAGATCAGATAGTTCTGCAATTTCCCAGCTTCAAAAGTTTAGGCCTCCCTTTGTTTCCATGATGTATCGGCTAATTGCTGGGCATCACTATTTGCGTGTCTGACGCTTGGTGGTCGTGCCCGCCTTGAAAAAAGTCGTTTGCGCCCTAATGTTTCTCCTTCTCTTCTTATTTTGCTGACAGGACATGTTCATGGCCGAACCGGCATTGTCGATCCGTGGCCTTACCAAAGTGTATGGCAACGGCTTTCAGGCGCTCAAAGGTATTGATCTCGACGTCCAGCAGGGCGATTTTTTTGCTTTATTGGGCCCCAATGGCGCCGGCAAGTCCACCACCTTGGGGGTGGTCTGCTCGCTGGTGCAAAAGACGGCGGGCAAGGTCTCCATATTCGGCATTGATGTGGATAAAGACTTCGCTAAAGCCAAGTACCAGCTAGGCGTAGTGCCTCAAGAGTTCAACTTCAATCAATTTGAGAAAGTGCTCGATATCGTACTGGCCCAGGCAGGTTACTACGGCATGACCAGTCGCGAGGCTTTGCCCCGAGCTAAACAGCTACTGACCGATCTGGGCCTATGGGAAAAGCGCAACGGCAGCGCGCGCATGCTGTCAGGTGGAATGAAACGCCGCCTGATGATCGCTCGAGCGCTGATGCATCGCCCCAAACTGCTGATTCTGGATGAGCCAACCGCCGGGGTGGATATCGAACTGCGGCGCAGTATGTGGGAGTACATGCGGCGGATTAACCAAGACGAAGGCACCACCATCATCCTGACGACGCACTACCTGGAAGAGGCTGAGAGCCTGTGCCGTAATGTGGCGATTATCAATAATGGCGACATTGTGCGGAACACTAGCGTGCGAGGCCTGCTGGCTGAGCTGAATACCGAGACCTTCCTAATTGATACCTCCGAAGCCATTACAGACATACCCAAGATAGACGGGTTTGAGATAAAACAGCTGGAGTCTACTCAGCTATCACTCGTGGTGCATCGCGGGCAACGTTTAAACGATGTCTTCAAGGCGTTGAGTGAGCAGGGCATCCAGGTGGTTTCCATGCGTAATCGTGCTAACCGCTTAGAGGAGATGTTTGTGTCGATGGTGGAAGGTAGTGGGCTAGGGGCGATAGACCAGCGTGTTGAGAAGACGGAGGAACGCGTATGAATGCTACGCAAACATTGATTGCCCTGTGGACGCTGGTGCTAAAAGAGATCAAACGTTTCACCCGCATTTGGCCACAAACGCTGCTGCCTCCCTCTATCACCATGGCGATGTACTTTATTATCTTCGGCAACCTAATCGGTTCGCGGATTGGTGACATGGACGGCTTCAGCTACATGGACTTTATTGTTCCAGGGCTGATCATGATGTCGGTGATTACCAACAGCTACTCCAACGTGGCGTCGAGTTTCTTCTCCAATAAGTTTCAGCGTTCGATCGAAGAGATGATGGTTTCGCCCATGCCCAATTGGGTGATACTGGCCGGCTTTATTTTAGGCGGTATGGCACGTGGGTTGGGCGTCGGGCTGATTGTGACGGTCGTTTCACTGTTCTTTACCCGCCTAACCATGGAACACCCGCTGCTCACGGTATTAGTCGTAGTGCTCACGTCTGCGCTGTTCTCTATTGGCGGCTTTATTAATGCGTTACTGGCCAATAAGTTCGACGATATTTCTATCGTGCCGACGTTTATCCTTACGCCGCTGACCTATTTGGGTGGGGTGTTCTACTCGATCTCAATGTTGCCTGACTTCTGGCAGGGTGTTTCCATGCTCAATCCAATTTTGTACATGGTCAACGTTTTCCGTTATGGCTTCTTAGGTGTGTCGGATATTCCCGTTGGCTGGGCGCTCGCTGCCATTTTTGCCTTTATCATTGTGTTGTTTAGTATTGCACTGGCGATGTTAGAGCGCGGCAAAGGTATCCGCAGCTAGACGCATCAATCCGATTGAGAAGAGAGAGCTTTTATACAATGGCACACCGCCCAGACACGTTAGAGCACGCGCCGTTAGGGCGCGATTCCGCTTACCCTGAGCAGTATGACGCGGGGCTGTTATATCCCATTCCCCGCGCGGCTAATCGAGTGCCGCTGGGGATCGAAGAGGGGGCTCTGCCGTTTGTGGGGGAAGATGAGTGGCACGCCTTTGAAGTCTCCTGGCTGAACAGCCGCGGTAAGCCTATTGTGGCCGTGGCGCGCTTTCGCTTGCCAGCAGCCTCACCCAATCTGATTGAGTCCAAATCCTGGAAGCTCTACCTCAATAGCTTCAACCAAACCCGTTTCTATAGTCGTCAGGAAGTGATGGAAACGCTTGCCCATGACCTTGCTGTTGCGGCAGGGGCTGAGGTGAGTGTCGAGCTGTTTGATGTGGATGCTTCAGAGCTTTCACCACAGCTCTTGCCGGGCGAATGCCTGGACGATTTAGATATCGCAGTAAGCGACTATACGCCTAGCAGTGACCACCTCACGGTAGGGGAAGAGGTCGTCGAGGAGACGCTCTACTCCCACCTGCTCAAATCCAACTGCCCGGTTACCGGCCAGCCAGACTGGGGCAGCGTGCTGATTCGTTATAAAGGCCCGAAAATCGACCGCGAAGGGCTGCTGCGTTACCTGATTGGGTTTCGCCAGCACCAGGATTTTCACGAGCACTGCGTTGAGCATATTTTCTGCGATTTAATGGCCCAGGCAAAGCCTACGCAGCTGCTAGTACTGGCGCGCTATGTGCGGCGCGGCGGGTTGGATATCAGTCCCTGGCGCGCAACCCCAGGGTTAACGCCCCCCACGCCACTGCGCCTAGCAAGGCAGTAAGCGGCAATGTTATAAATGACAATGCTATAAATGACGGTGCTAAAGTAGCCTCACACAATTGGACTTGGAGTCATCAATGGACGCACTCACGCTGCTTCACGAGCGTAGCTCAATGGGCAAGCTGATGGAGCCAGCGCCCAGCGGCGAACAGCTCAGCGCCATTTATCAGGCCGCGCTACGTGCCCCGGATCATAAAGAGCTGCGCCCCTGGCGCTTTATCGAGTTTAGCGGGGAAGGGCGAGAACGCTTGGGCGAGCTATTCGCCGAGGCGGAGTTTCAGGAAGATCCTAGCGCCGATGACGAAACGCTCAACTCGGCGCGCAAAAAGCCGCTGCGGGCGCCGATGATTATCGCCGTGATCGCCAAGGTCACGCCCAAACTTGAAAAAGTACCCAAAATGGAGCAGGTGATCTCCGCCGGGTGCGCCGCCCACGGCATACTGCTAGCCGCCCACGCCCTAGGGTTGGGAACAATGTGGCGCAGCGGCAAGTACGCTTTCGACCCCGTAGTTCGCAAAGGGCTGAATCTGGATGAAGATGACGAAGTCGTCGCGTTTATCTACCTGGGCACCCTGGGGGGGCGCCATAAACCGGTACCACAGCATAATGTTGCTGACTTCGTGGAGCGTTGGGACTAGCGATGAGTCTCCCTCGTCAGCCAGGCATCCCTCATCCACGATTGCCATTGCCAAAAGGCCAGCCGGAAAATCTGGCCGTTTTTCAGCAGTGGCTGAGCGATGCCATACCCATGGTGGGCGCGTTAGGTATTAGCGAAATGACGCGTCAGGGTGATTCACTAGCCTGGCAGTTAGCGCTGGAGCCCAACCTTAACGATAAGGGCACGGGCTTTGGTGGCGCACTGACAGCGCAGACGACGCTACAAGGCTGGTGCTGGGTAACGCTATGGCTACGTGAGCGGGGCATTGCGCGCGATGTCGTCGTTGCTGAGGCCCGTCAGCGTTTTCTGGCGCCGGTAACAAGTGACTACCGCTTGGTATGTACGCCAGCCGTGTCAGAAGGCCCTACTCAGCTTGCCAACAAGCTCGCTGAGCGAGGAAAAGGCCGCATAGCGCTAACCCAGCAGCTCTATTGTGGCGAGACGCTCTGCCTGGAAGCCAACGGCAGCTACGCTGTATTGTCTGAACGATAACCGGGGTATGCCACTAACCTAAAGGTTCGTCAGCCGGAAAAGGCTTGCTATTTCGAGGCTTAGCCAATAGTATATGCGCCGTTCTGTCGCGAAAGGTTCAGCCTTTCAACAGCGCCAAAACGCGGAGGGGTGTCCGAGTGGTCGAAGGAGCACGCCTGGAAAGTGTGTAAGCCGCAAGGCTTCGAGGGTTCGAATCCCTCCCCCTCCGCCACAGAATTTTAAAGGCCGTCAAGCAATTAGCTCGACGGCCTTTTTTGTTTTTGGCTCTCAGGGGTTGTCTTGGGAAAAATAAAGAAAGCTGTTTAAAAAGGCAGCACTCCGCCGAAGCCAATACCCAGCACGGCAACGATAACCACAACGATAACGACGATAGTGGTAGTAGACATATTCTCTTCCTTTGAGTAGTGAGCGTTGCTATAGCGTAGTCGCGAAAGCGCTATTTCGCACGTAGGCGACAACTGAGTAACCTTTCCATGGTGGCAGAAAAGTTCCTGCCAGAAAGCCCGACAACGAGGTTTGAAATCAAAAGCTGTCGAGCGTTAACAAAACAGCAGAACCCCCCAGTAACGGACTTATTTTCCACATTGACAGTCGTGGCCGCAGTCGCTGGAGCCATTGGCATGGCCGGTAGCGCAGTACTCGCAGCGATAAAGCTTGCCGTCTTTCTTTACGGCTTTGCTATCGACCGCGCACTTACACTTGGGACATGCACACTCTTGCTGAGCCATGATGAATCTCCTGTGCTAGAGCTGAAAGTGTAGGCCTGCCCCCCAGATGTGATGTCATTGCATTTTATCAACTCAAAACTACTAATTTTCACGATCCAGAGCTTTATACCTAGTCCATTAAAATAGTCGCAAAACGCGGCATTAACCTGCTCCTGTTGCCTGTTAGGAGTGCAACATTGGATATATGGATGAGTAGTTGAACCAGAACCTTTGTAAGCATGCCATACTGGATTTGATGATATAAAATTTGCTGAAGTAAGACGGAAGCAGGCGCACATATGGCTGCGTCATATATGGTGTGCCCATGGCAAGGAGAGGATCAAAATGAACAGAGACGAAACATTGCGCCTATTACATGAGCACAAGCCGATATTGGCTTCGCAGTTCGATGTGAAGAAGCTTGCTCTTTTTGGCTCTATGGCCCGTGGGAGCGCTAAAGATACAAGCGATATTGATATTCTTGTCAGTTTCGATGGCCCAGCAACCTCCGCACGCTATTTTGGTCTTCAATTTTATTTAGAAGATCTGCTTGGGTCTCCAGTCGATTTAGTGACAGATAAAGCCCTTCGGAATGAATTGAGGCCATACATCGAGAGCGAGGCGCTACATGTCTGAGAAAGGCCTGGAGCGTGAATGGCGCTTCTATATTGATGATATGGTCGGTTTTGGTGAAAAAGTGCTTTCCTACACAGATGGGTTAGATCAAATTGGTTTCCTCAATGATGATCTCATCTACGATGCTACGTTGCGTAATTTAGAGCTTATCGGTGAAGCAGCCACCAGAATTCCAGATGAAGTGCGCCAACGGTATCCAGAAGTGCCCTGGCGCTTGATCATTGCGACACGCAATAGACTTATCCATGCATATTTGGGTATTGACGAAGATACTGTATGGAGCATTATTCAAGACAATGTACCTGAGCTTCTTGAGTATCTGAAAACGATTCGCAATGAAAGTAAGGTAGATATCAGTACTGAAAATGATTTATTTGACTAAATTTTCACTACCCAACGCTTTCCCCAGCCTGCCAAAGTAGTCGCTGAACGCTGCATTGATCTGTTCCCGCTGTGCACCCCGTGGGTAAAGACCTCTTTCCGCTTCAGGAGAGGCCTTGGTGCCTTTGACCAGGAAGTGATTGGTGGTGGCCGCATCCTGCACAAACGCTTCAAAAGCGCGTGCGCAGAGCTCTTCGGGTTTACTGTAATAGAGCTGTCCAAGTTTTTTGTCCACCTGCACCGAGTGCTGAAACAGCTCGCTAGGCTGATCGCCTGCTGGCTGCAGCAGAATAGCTTTGAAGCAGTCCATCAATAATTGATTCAGAGGGTGTGCAATGGGCGTTGCATCAGCTAGCCAAGCGGTAGAGGCGAACATACCGACGGGTGTGCCGCGAAAACACTTGCTGACGATGTAGTGATCAAAAGCATGAAACCACTCGTGGGCAATGCTGCCGGGGCCAGCGTTTTTAGCCAGCGCAAAACTGCGCTGGCTGGGGTCATAGTGGGCAGAAACACCCGGTCGACCACCGCTGCCGTACTGCAGCGCGATTGAGCCGCGTAGGGAAATCAACGCCTCTGTTCCCTGTAAAATCAACATAAGATCGCACAGTGCATCATGAAACAGCTCCGCGGCACGGTCGCGCTCAGCGTTGGTTACCCAGCGTCCAATCTCAATGGAGCGAAAATCAAACTGACGCCGGATCAGGGCAAAACTGCTGGCTTGCCCCTGGCGATGGTCAGGACCACTGCGATAAAAATCCCGCGCTTCGATGTTCACTTGTCGTTTCTCCTTGCATTCCGCCATCCAGACCCCCACTAACTAACCGTAACGCATTTTAATTGCCTCATTTTCCACCGCCAGGAGAGAGATATGAGCAAGCGTATTTTAGTGGTACTGACGTCTCACGATCAGTTGGGTGATACCGGTAATAAAACCGGTTTTTGGCTCGAAGAGCTGGCAGCCCCTTATTATGTCTTTAAAGACGCGGGTGCTGAAGTAACGTTGGCATCGCCCAAGGGTGGGCAGCCGCCGCTTGACCCAAAAAGTGACGCAGACGATAGCCAAACCGATGAAACGCGCCGCTTTAAGCAAGATGAAAAAGCTAACGCGGAGCTTGCCGCTACCCATCGCTTGAGCGACATGAAGGCTGATGATTTCGATGCGGTATTCTACCCCGGAGGCCATGGCCCGCTATGGGATCTCGTTGACGACGCGGACTCGATTCGCTTGATCGAAACCTTTATCGCCCAAGGCAAGCCGGTTGCCACGGTTTGTCACGCGCCGATAGTGTTGGTAAATGCTAAAGACAGCGCTGGTGAACCGCTAGTAAAAGGCCGCCAAGTAACGGGCTTTACTAACGGCGAAGAGGAGGCTGTGGGCTTGACCAATATCGTGCCGCATCTCGTTGAAGATGCCTTGCAAAAGTGCGGCGGGATTTATAGCAAAGCGGATGATTTCACTCCTTACGTACGTGAAGATGGCCAACTGATCACAGGGCAAAACCCGCCTTCCTCAGCGCTCACGGCTGAAACGCTAATGGCGTGGCTGACGAAATAACCCGCCGGTATTAATACCGGGTTTGGTGACGACGGCGAGGCTCTCCTCGCCGTTTGTATTTTTGGGTGCCGATTAGATTCTGACTATGCTTATAGGGAGATAGGTTATTTATTTTTAATTAGCTATGTTCTCAACAGCGCAGTTCTCAGCAGCGCAACAAGGAGGCGACTAACATGGAGACAGCACGCGTCTATCGGATGAAAACCGCGGAACATCTCTGCCCATTCGGTATGAAAACAGTCGATTTGTTAAAACGCAAAGGCTATCAGGTTGATGACCATCCGCTTACATCCCGAGATGAAATTGAAGCGTTCAAGGCCCAGGAGAATGTCGATACCACTCCGCAAACCTATATAGGTGATAAACGTATTGGCGGCTATGAAGAGGTTCGTGAGCATTTAGGCATGAGCGTGCCGAGTGCAAAAGAGACCGCATATCGGCCAGTGATCGCGATTTTTGTTACCGCTTTGCTCATCGGTCTGGCGATTAGCTGGGTTGCCAATGGCACCTTAGTGGCAGCACGAATGCCTGAGTATGCGGTGGCCACGGCCATGGTGCTGCTGGGTTTGCAGAAGCTGCAGGATGTAGAGAGCTTTAGCTCGATGTTCCTTAACTACGACTTACTGGCTCAGCGCTATGTCCCTTACAGCTATGTGTACCCCTACGCAGAAACCCTGGCAGGGATACTAATGCTGGCCGGTGCCATGCTTTGGCTGGCAGCACCGCTGGCGCTGTTTATCGGCACGGTGGGCGCGGTGTCGGTTTTTAAAGCCGTGTACGTGGATAAGCGTGAGTTGAAATGTGCCTGCGTTGGCGGAAGCAGCAATGTGCCACTAGGGTTTGTATCGCTGACAGAAAATATCGCCATGGTGCTGATGGGGCTATGGATGCCGCTGAAAATGTTGCTATAACAATCGTCGTCAAAAACTTGCTTGGCTAAAATGCTATTTAAAATCCAAAAATCCGTTAAAAAACAATTTATTTGCCGCTACATATCACAGGTTAGATAAACCCGCTGTTATAAAGCGCACTGTGTGCACACAGCGAAGGGAACTCGCGACAGGGAAGAACAAGCAAGGATTGCTTGTGTAGCACAAGGATGCACAAACAGGATGTTTGTGGTGCAAGATCAGGGAAGAACAGATGAAAACCCGGCCAAGGAGTGGCCGGGTTTTTTTTACCCTGGAATAAATAAAAATTTAATTAAGCTCTTATGACGCTTTTGTTAATAATGTATTGCTATTGCTAGTAAAAAGGCAGCGGTCACAAAGATAAGCCTTTTTTATAATAATTTCTCAAGTTGGTAAGCGATTGTTTTAACAAGCATAGTGATAATAAAGCGAGCTTAATTCACTCAAGGGTATTTCAACCGCTGTTTGACAGTTCAGGCAGCGTACGGTGGTACTGTCTTTACCGGTGCCTTCTAAACGGAAGCGGTTCAAAAACGGGTCTTTGGGTGACTCTGAGTTACCACAATGCCGACAGATGACATCCAGCCCGTTGACTTTGCTGCTAATAATAATGTCTCGCACGCTGACCTCCTACCATTAGGTTAGATGATGGTTCAGGCGTGGTAACGTCCGTGTAGAGTGGTATCGTTGCCGATACTTTTAATAGTATAGCGCTGCAAGGCATATGTGCCATATAAAAAAGCGTGCTTTAAATAGGTGCAGTTAATCTGAATAAAAAAGATAAATTTTTTCCGGTTTAATAACATAGGTTAGATAAATAGAGTGTTTTAAGGTTCACTGTGAGTACACAGCACAAGGAAGTGGCAACAGGGAAGATAAAGCTAGGAAAGCTTACGCTCATGGAAGCACAAACAGGATGTTTGTGAAGACGAATCAAGGAAGGTTTGATAAAGCCCCAGCCAGGGAGTGGCCGGGGCTTCTTTTTTATACGCTTGTTTTATTTCTTCGCCTTTTTCTTACTTTTCTTACTGTCGTTGCCTTGGCTAACTGTTTTGCCTTCGCTGCTCTCGTCTTTGCTGTCATCCTTCTCACTGTCAGGCTTGTCGCCGCCTTGATGGGTGAGCGGGCTCGCTTGGTCTAAGCGCGGGTGGTTATCCAGGAATTCACGCTGCAGGTCAGGTATGGCATCCAAGGCTTGCAGGGTATGGGTGAGGGCGTGAATAGCCGCCAGCACGTCCTGGGTATGACCGGTTTCTGAGATGGTGTGCATATTACGGATGGGGAAACCAATCGAGGTAGCGGCACTGTCGATAGACGCCAATACGCCTGCCATGCCATCGGTACCCGTATCCACACCGACAATATCGCGCTGCAGCGGAATGTCCTGCTCTTTCGCGGCCGTGGCGATAATGCGGTTGAGCTGTTCACTGGCAATAGAGCCCACCGCCATGGTGAAGCCTTTGCCCATCTCTAGCGGCTGCATACGCTTGTCGCCGATGCCGGGCGCAGCCACATAGTCATGATTTACATCGACACCAATGAGCGCATCTGGCTTCATTTCGCCCGCCATCACGCGGCTGCCGAAACGGCCAATCTCTTCATAGCTGGCAATCGCAAACAGCACGCGCACATTTTGGGTGCCACCTGCTTCGGCGATCAAACGCGCCACTTCGGCGGCCACAAAGCAGCCTAGGCCGTTATCCAGGTAAGCGCCGTAGAAGGTATTGGGACTGAAGCCGGGGCGGATAGGGCGGTCGAAAATAATCGAATCGCCGGGCCGTACGCCCAGGTTCAGCACCTGCTGCTTTTTATTCTCGCCGTGGATCTGTAGATCCAGGTAGATCTGCTCTTTTTTCAGGCCTTTGCTACCATCGCGCTGGGCAGGATCGGAGAAGTGAATCGCGCCCAGGGCCTCGACCGTGCCGCCTTCAATGCAGCGGTAGCTACCGGGGGCGTCCGGGTCTTCGCTAAACAGCTTCACTTCATGGCCGATCAGCACAGTGGGCAGAAACGAATCAGTGTTGATCCAGATCTTGCCGTCTTCGCCAATCGAGCGCACCTGCATGCGGATTTTATCCGCATGGCCGATCAGCATGACCTTGAACATGTCGTCGCGGCCGGGGTGAGTGTCCAGCACAACGCCCGCGTTGCCCTTAAACTGGTGAAGGTGCCAGCTTTTAGGCGCGAAGCTCTCAAAATGCGGCTTGAGCACGCCGTAGGTCATGGCAGCTTCCAGGCCTACGGGGCTAGGGGCGGCAAGAATATCGCGCATTAGTTTGAACTGCGCGTCGGGCATTGGTTGTGTCCAGGGTTTTGCACTATCGCTCATCGTTGTCGCTCACTCATTTTTAGGTGGATGTTAATCACCTCTAGTCTGCCAGATTCCCGCACTGTGTGTAGAGAAAGCCGCTTATTCATAGTGATGAATTAGCTCGCGCAGGGCGCTGGTGGCGGCGGAAGGAGGGTGACGGCGGCTCAATATAATGCCCAGCTCACGGCGAATGGTCGGCTCCACCAGCGGGCGGTACTCAATACCATCGGCGGCAATTTGCCGAAAACTGAGCGAGGGCAGCACGCTAATACCTAACCCCGCAGCTACCATGCGGCCTACCGTGGCGATCTGGCGCGCATCGCACAAGATATCCAGCCGTTCTCCTACGCTCTGCATAATGCGGTCAATATCCTGGCGTGAGCTGGAAAGACGGTTGATACCAATAAACGGATAAGCCGCAAGTTGGCTCCAGGCGACGGCTGATTGCGCCAGCAATGGATGCCCGCAGGGGCAAACGACCACATAGCTGTCTTCGAGGACGGGTTCAAACGTTAAGTCGTCTGCGTCGCTTGGCGGCACGGAAAGACCCAGGTCGGCGCGGCCTTCGCGCACCATTTGATTGATCTGATCGGCCAGCACATCGTGCAGGCTGAGGTTAATACGTGGGTAGGCTTCATGAAAAAGCTTAATGACCCGCGGGAATAGTCCTGCCGCCAGAGTGGGGAGGGCGGCCACGGTTACCTTTCCGCGCTGTTTGGAAAATTGGTCGTTGAGATCCTCAAAGGCTTCGTTCCAATCATTCAGGAGCCGCACGGCAACGGGCAGAAAGGCTTCGCCTTCCGGTGTTAACGCGAGCTGCCGCGTGGTACGGGCAAACAGTGCACCACCGACGTTCTCCTCAAGTTTACGCAGGGCGATCGAAATCGCCGGTTGGGAAAGGTGCACGCGCTCGCTGGCCTCTGCAAGGCTGCGCGAGTGGGCGACGGCAACAAAAACACGCAACTGCTGGATGCTTGGATTCATTTAGAAAGTAAAACATAAATTAAAAACTATTCAATATACAAAATTAAACTGGCAGACCATGCTTGCTGTATCGCATGCAAACAGCGTCGCGATCACCGTTTTAGATAAAAACCGCTCTACAATAACAATAGCTCGCTTTGCGAGCTTCGGAGACACAATGAAAACGCTACTTACTGCCATGGTGGCCAGTGCCACGGTGCTGGCCGCTGCTGCTACTCACGCTGATGAGCGCCTGTTGATTGGCTCTACCTCAAGCTCCTCCAGCCACTACAGCTATTTTGTGGCAGTCAATCAGATTATTAATAATCAAGTCGAAGGGATCAGTTCTTCGGTTGCCGAAACCGGTGCCACTGTGGATAACCTGCGCCGTTTAGGCCGCAACCAAATCGATATGGGCCTGGTGACCACCAATACGGGTTATCACGCCTACGCGGGCGAGGAGGATTTTGAAGGCCGCCCCGTCGATAACCGCCTGCTCTGGGTCTACACCGTGGCACCGCAGAATACCGTAATGCGCCAGGATGCAGGGGTGGAAACCTTCGCTGACTTAAATGGTGTGCGCTTCAATCCAGGCATTACGGGGTCAGCCACCGAGAAAACCACCGAAGCGGTAATGCGCGCACTTGGCATCGAACCGGATTATGTACGTGGATCCACCACCGATATGGTCGACGCCATGAAAGATGGCCGAGTGATGGGGTCGGTAAAATCGGGTGTCGGAGAACGCCTGGATGGCTCCTCCATGGATATCGCCACTTTCACACCGATTAGCGTGCTGTCGCTTGACCAAGAGCAGGCCGACACACTGCGCAGCGAAATGCCCGATGTGGCGATTGTCGATGTACCTGAAGGTGCTGCGGAGGGGATTCCTGCCTACACCACTTGGGCCTTTGGTGTGGCCGTGCATGCCCATCCGGATATGGATGAAGAAACCGCCTATCAAATCGTCAAAGCGGTGATGGAAAACCCAGAGCCGCAGGTTAACGCCTTCGCTGCCATGCAGGATGCGGATATGGCGAAGATGACCCTGGAGGTTGGCACCGTGCCACTGCATGCTGGCGCTGCGCGCTATTTCGAAGAGCAGGGGTATGACATCCCCGATGCCTTGCAGCCAGTCCAGTAAGGCCAATCGGAGAAGATGATCATGCGTGAGATACTCACCAAAGGCTTGGCACTCCTGTTGGGCGGGCTAATCCTGTATACCTCCGCCACTGGGCCTTTCGAGAGTTTGATTCAGCGGAGCATTTTTCTCGCGCTGGTCATCCTGCTAGGGCTTGCCGTTTATCCGTTAGGCGCAGGCAAGCGCTGGCGCCCGCTGGGTATCGCTATTGATGTGGTGCTGGCAGTGGGTGTGGTAGTTGCCTGCAGCTATGTGGCGCTTAACTACGAACAAATTCTGGTCGAACTACCCTGGGCAACGCCTCGGGATATGTTGCTGACCGGCGTACTGCTAGTGGCTATTTTGGAACTGTCACGCCGTGCCATCGGCGTGATCTTTCCACTGTTGGTGTTAGTGGGATTGGCCTATGCGTGGTTTGGAGCAGCCATTCCAGGGCCGCTCGGCCACCGTGGTTTTGATCTGTATTACATGACCGAAACCATCTACCTCGGCGATTTAGGCGTGTGGGGCATGCTGGTGGGTGTCGCCGCGACTACCATTGCCGCTTTCGTACTGTTCGGCTGTTTGCTGCTGCACACGGGGGGCGGTAATACCTTTATGGATCTGGCGCTGCGTATTAGCGGCCGCTCGCCGGGCGGTGCTGCCAAAGTGGCCACCGTGGCCTCTGGGCTATTCGGCATGGTCAGCGGCAGTGCGGTGGCCAATGTCGCCACCACGGGCAACTTCACCATTCCCATGATGAAGCGCTTGAACTACCCACGTCCCTTCGCGGCTGGGGTAGAAGCGGTGGCCTCGACCGGCGGCCAAATCGCACCGCCGATCCTGGGCGCTGCGGCATTTATCATGGCGGAAATCCTCGGTGAGAGTTACCTGCGTATCGCCTTGGCGGCTTTGTTGCCCGCGATCCTTTTCTACCTGGGGGTGTTTGTCACCATTCATCTCGTCGCCAAGCGCCGCCAACTGCAGGTAGTGCCTGACGATGAGCTGCCAAGCTGGTCAGACGTGATACGCCCTGAACGTATCATTCCCATTCTGGCTGCATTAGGCGGGCTGTTTTACGGCGTGCTTAGCGGCCGCTCGATTCAAATGTCGGCGTTCTACGGCATCTTGATGACCGTGCTAACGTTCGTGCCTTTTGCGCTGATGGCCAAGATGCCGCTGCGCGAGATCCTCGGCAAACTGGTGGCTGGTCTGGTCGATGCAGGCAAGGGCATGGTGATTATTGGCGTGCTGCTGGCCGGGGCGCAGATTCTGGTGGCGATGATTGGTATGACCGGCATCGGTGTGACCTTAGCCAGCTTGATCGTCACGGTGGGCGGAGAGTCGCTGTTCCTGGTCGCCTTTATCGTCGGCGGCGTGTGTCTGATTTTGGGCATGGGGATCCCGACCACGGCAGCGTATGTTCTGGTGGCATCAGTCCTGGCGCCTGCGCTCACCACCATCGGCGTTGAGCCGTTGATTGCCCACCTGTTCGTTTTCTACTTCGCCACCCTGTCTGTGATTACACCGCCCGTATGTATTGCGGTGTTCGTGGCCTCAGGCATTGCCGACACCAACTGGCTGCCTGCGGCGGTTGAATCAGTGCGCTTGGCGGCGGCTATCTATGTCATTCCCTTCCTACTGCTGATCTACCCGGCCTTGGCGGGGTTTGGTTCTGCTCTGGAGATCGTCTTGTCTAGTTGCCAAGGGGTCGTGTTCGTAATGGCGTTTGCTGCGCTGATGTCCCGGGTAGCCATGACAGGTAAGCGCGTTATCGATGTCGTGGGGCTGATCGCGGTAATTGGGCTGGCGCTGACGCCTGGATGGCTGACCACGCTGGCGGCGCTAGCCCTGATCATTGGGCTATTTATACGCCGCCGCTCGCTGTTGAGAGACGAGCAGGAGCCTGTCGTGGGCGACCACCACTCTCTTCAGGCCAAGGAGACACAGTTATGAGCTTTTTATTAGGCAGCGGGGCGGGTTTTTCCGGCGACCGTACCGATGCGGCCGTGGCGGTGGTGGCAGAGTTGATCAAGCGACAGCAGCCCTCCGCTTTAGTATTTGAAACCCTGGGTGAACGGACATTAGCGGCAGCCCACCACGCGATGCGTGATGATCCCAAAAGCGGGTTTGAACCGCTGTTAGACGAGCTGCTGGCGCCGGTGCTGCGCGACTGCCTGGATCACGACATTAAGATTTTAGGCAACTTTGGTGCGGCGAACCCCAGTGGTGCTTGTCAGGTAATTGCTGACTTGGCGACACAGCTTGGGCGCGGGGATGTCTGCATTGCCCAGGTGCATGGTGACGATATCCGTCAGCAGCTACATAGCTTGGACCTACAGCGCTGGGAGGCCGAGCGGCTGGATATGCCTAGCGATGACGCCCTGATTTCAGCCAATGTCTACCTGGGAGCCAAGGCGCTGGCTGAGGCGTTGGCCATGCAGGCGGATGTGGTGGTTACAGGCCGTGTTGCCGACCCGGCGCTGTTTTTAGCGCCGCTGATGCACCACTTCGATTGGCGTTGGGACGACTGGGATCGCCTGGCTTGCGGCATGATGGCGGGGCATTTGGCTGAGTGTGGCGCCCAGGTAAGCGGCGGCTACTTTGCCGATCCGGGTTTTAAAGACGTGCCGGGTCTCGCCACTGTGGGTTATCCGATTATTGAAGTGGAGCAGGATGGCAGCCTTATTATTTCCAAGCCTGCCAATACCGGCGGCTGTGTTACCGAGCAAACGGTGAAAGAACAGCTGCTTTACGAAGTGCATGACCCGGCGAATTATCTGACTCCGGATGTCACGGTGGATCTTTCCCACGCAGAGGTGCGTCAGTTGTCACCCAATCGCGTGGCGGTGACAGGAATTCGCGGCAAGCCTGCGCCTGAGCGGCTAAAAACCACCGTGTGCTATGAAGGCGGTTGGCAGGGCGAGGCGGAAATCTCCTATGCCGGCCCGAACGCCTTGGCACGAGCCCAGCTTGCAGCGCAGGTACTGCGTGAACGATTGGTGTTTCGAGCCCCTGCCGAGCTGCGTACCCGCTTGGATATCATTGGCTTGGCCAGCGTATTCGATAGCGATAGCGGTGAGCTGCAGCGTAGCGCTTCAGCGTCTGCCAGCGGCGATTATCGGCTGCGACTGGCGGCCGAGCACAGCGAGCGGCGCTGGGTAGCCCGCGCCACCCAGGAGCTATTGGCGCTTTATTGTGCCGGGCCTGCGGGCGGCGGCGGCGTGCGGCGTCAGTTTCAACGGCGAGTGTTTACGGCCTCATATTTGGTCAAACGTAGCGACGTTCATGCCCATGCCAGCCTGTTTGAAGCGTCGCCCCTCGGCGAACGTAGGAGTGAACGTTATGCTGCAAGCTGAACCCACGCAAACGGCGGTGCACCCGCATTCCTCGGTCACCCTTCATCAACTCGCCCATGCCCGTGCAGGTGATAAGGGCGAGCGGCTCAATGTGGCGTTATTTGCCTATGACCCAGACCACTACACCACCTTACTGGAGCAGGTAACCGAGGAGCGGGTGCTGGCGCTGTTTGCTCATCGTGGTGCCAGCCGAGTGCGGCGTTACCCTTTGCCTAATTTGGCGGGCATGAACTTCGTGATCGATGACGTGCTGCAGGGCGGCGTTAATGGCGCGCTCAACTTGGATGGGCATGGCAAGACGCTATCGTTTTTGCTGTTAAGCATGGAGGTTGATGCGAGCTAGGCCTTTTTAACCTCGCTCCTCGACTTAGGTGGTCATGACCCGCTGCCTGAAAGGCCTTACTATGACGATAAAATACGCACGCTAATTAACATAACGTCCGCTCAGTCGTCGTTAAAGAGCCGTTCAGGAGTAGCCCCATGACCGTCGCAACGCTAGGTGCCCAGCGCTTCAAAGTGCTGTTGGCGGGCGTTTTTAGCCAAATATTATGTGTTGGCATCGCGCGCTTTGCCTATACCCCATTGCTACCGGTCATGCAGCAGCAGACCTGGATGGGTGATGCCGATGGCGGCTGGCTGGCTGCGGTTAACTACGCGGGCTATATGCTGGGGGCCGTGCTGGCCGCCTCTATTCACAGTATTTATATCAAAGACACGCTATTTCGCTGCGGGTTAATCCTGGCGGTAATCACGACTGCGGGTATGGCGCTTACCGATCACTTCTGGGTTTGGGCGGGGTTGCGTTTTCTGGCGGGTCTTTCAAGCAGCGCTGCAATGCTATTAGCGTCAGGGCTGATTCTTCACTGGTTAATCCAACATCGCCAGCGCGGCGAGCTGGGAATTCATTTTGCCGGTTTGGGGCTAGGCATGATTGTCGCGGCGGTGGCAGTGGAGATGATGCTCCAGTTTTCCTTTAGCTGGCAGACCCAATGGTGGGGCTTTAGCCTGCTGGGTGCCGTGCTGCTGGTGCCTGCCTGGCGCTGGCTGCCGCGGCCGGAAAGGCCGCTAGAAGGGGCTCACGTGGCGAGTAGCCGAACCGCTACGCCGCCAACACGTACTTTTATGCGCTGGATGCTCGCCGCCTACTTTTGCGCCGGTTATGGCTATGTGATCAGCGCTACCTTCTTAGTTGCCATCGTTGAGCGTGAGCCGCTGCTGGCGGGGATGGGCAACTGGACGTTCGCTCTGGCCGGTTTAGCCGCCGCCCCAGCGGTGATGCTGTGGGATCTGGTCGCCCGTCGAGTGGGCTATTTAGGGGCGCTGATTCTCGCCATGGGGATTCAGGTAGTGGGGATCGTACTGCCTGCGATTACCGCGAACTCAGCAGTGGTACTGCTCAGTGCGGTGCTCTATGGCGGTACCTTCCTTGGTTGCGTCAGCCTTGTGCTGACCATGGCAGGTAGGCTCTATCCTTCCAGCCCCGCGCGGCTAATGGGGCAGATGACTCTGGCATACGGCGCCGCCCAGATATGCGCCCCGGCATTAACCGGTATGTTGGCTGAAACCTCTGGCCACTATGGTGTTGGGCTGTGGTTGGCGGGCGGTTTTGTAACGCTTGGCGCGGTGCTGCTGGCCTGTTTGCGCCGGGTCGATCAAACCGCTCAACGCCTGGATGCCGCCGCAAAAGCCATGGTGTACGCCTAGGAACTGGGGCCTAGTGGGCATTACCCTCGAAATCCTTTAGGATGAGCGCCTTTTTCTACGGGATATGGGCAAATGACCTCTTCTAGGCAACCTCGCACCCAATGGCTAGGCCGCTGGGGGTTTATGTTGGCGGCCACCGGTTCGGCGGTGGGGCTAGGCAATATCTGGAAATTCCCCTACATGACTGGGGAGTTTGGCGGCGGCGCCTTCGTGCTGGTCTATCTAACGTGCATCTTTGCCGTGGGTGTGCCGGTGATGATGGTCGAAATCGCGTTTGGTCGGCGGGGGCGTGGTAGCCCGGTGGATGCCATACGGCGCGTGGTCAATGAGTCTGGCCGTTCATCGGCCTGGTCGTTGATTGGTTGGATGGCCATGCTCTGCGGCTTTATGATCCTGTCGTTTTACGTGGTGGTGGCGGGCTGGTCGTTCTCGTATCTGTGGAAGATGCTGACCGGGGGGCTCGCGGGCAGCAGCGTTGATGAGATGGCCGCTGTGTTCGGGGCCAATAACGCCAATCCGCTGAACCTCGGTTTCTGGAGCACCCTGGTTACGCTGGCCACCATGTTGATCGTGGGTAAAGGCGTGCAGCAGGGAATCGAGAAGAGCGTTAGCTGGATGATGCCGGGGCTGGTGATCATGCTGGTGGTGTTGATTGGCTTTGGTATGTTTTCCGGTGGCTTTGGCGCTGCGGTTAACTTTCTGTTCTCCTTCAATGCGGGCAGCCTCTCTAGCGAAGGTCTTCTGGCAGCGCTGGGTCATGCGTTTTTCACCCTCTCGCTGGCCTCTGGGGCGATTCTGACCTATGGCAGCTACTTGCCTAAAGACGCTTCTATTGGCCGCACCACGGTGAGTGTGGCGGTGGCGGATACCGTTGTTGCCTTGATGGCGGGGCTTGCGATCTTCCCGGTTATTTTCGCCAATGGCATGAACCCCGGCGAAGGCCCTGGGCTAATTTTTATGAGCCTGCCGTTGGCCTTCCAGGCGATGCCGCTGGGCACCCTGTTTGGCATTCTCTTCTTCCTGATGCTCTCTATGGCAGCGCTGACCTCTTCGATCTCTATGGTCGAAGCCACGGTTTCCTGGCTGTGCGACAACAAAGGTATCTCGCGTTCGGCAGCCGCCTGGGGCACCGGTATTGTGCTGTGGTTGATTAGCACACTGGCGATGCTGTCGTTTAACCTGGGCGCGGATTGGACACTGGCCGGTAAGAACTTCTTTGACTGGCTGGATTATTTAACCTCGCGCTGGATGATGCCGTTGGGTGGTCTGGGCACGGTAGTGGTAGCGGGGTTTGTGCTGAAAAGCGAGACCTTCCGCGACGAGCTGGGGCTTGCCCCCTTGCCTTATGCGCTGTGGCTGACCATGGTGCGCTACGTTAGCCCGCTGGGCATTGTGGTGATTTTTGTCGACGCGCTGGGCGTTTATCAGGTCTCGTTTGCGGCTCACTGGCCCTGGTTGCTGGGGATTCTGTTTGCCATGGTCGCGCTTGGAGAAACCTTAAGCCCGCGGCTGCGTACTGCGCTTAGCGCTGGTTAACGCCTGCTGTTTTTTCTGCTTCTCTTTCTGCTTTGCCTCGGCGGCGGCGACTGCGCCGGGGTGAGTGCCCACTTTCATCAACTCGTCCCAGCGCGTGGTATAGCGGTCTGAGCGGTGGGCGCAGCGCAGTTGCCAAGCAGCAGGGGCATCCGTCATACCAAAGCTGATAGTGCCTTGCCCCATGCGCTGGTTGATCTGATCCACGGTTGCCATTAAAAACGGATGGCGATCACGGACTGGCGGATGCAGCAGCGAAAGCTGGTGCTGCTCTGCATCCACTAAATCCAGCAGCATCACGCCAGCTTTCATGAACTGGTAGCGGGGGCGATGAATCTGCTCAAGGCCTTGGCGTACGGCATCAAGGATCACCCGGGTATCGTCGCTGGGTGAGGGCAGGGCGATCAGCGCCTGCGGGAAGTATTGCAACTGATCGCGGCGATGACGGTTAGTGTTGAGAAATACCATCACCGCACGAGCTAAGCTACGTTGCTCGCGAAGTTTTTCAGCGCTGCGCTGGGCGTGGCGCCGCAGTGCATTATGTACTTCTGCAAAAACGCCGGTGGGCTGGCCGAAAGAGCGCGAGGTCATAATGCGTTGGCGCGGTTGATCCAGGGCGTTCATCTCCATACAAGGCGTGCCACGCAGCTCGAGCGCGGTGCGCGCCAGCACCACAGAGAAGCGCTTGCGCAACTGCTTGTCGTCGCTTTGACGCAAGTCCCAAGCGGTGGTCACGCCGCCAATCGCTAAGCGCCCGGCAAGCCGATGGCCGACGCCCCACACGCTGCCCACCGGCGTACGTTTGAGCAGCGCCTGCGTCGTGTGATCTTGTCCATTAAGCAGGCAAACGCCTTGGTAATGTGGGTCTTGCTTGGCAAGGTGATTGGCTAATTTGGCGAGCGTGTGGGTGGGTGCCAGCCCAACACACACCGGTAACCCTAAATGGCGGCGAATACGATGGTGCAATTCTCGCCCCAGCCTCTCACACTGCTCTGTGGTTAATCCTTCCAGGTAGACGAACATTTCATCTATTGAGTAGGGCGCAATTGCAGGGCAGGCATCGCGTAGTAGTTGGGTCAGCCGTGCCGACATATCTCCGTAGAGTTCATAGTTAGACGACAGCAGGTGGATCTCGCCGCGCTGACGCATTTCTTCAAGCTTGAAGGCAGGCGCACCCATAGGGATACCCAGCGCTTTTAACTCGGCGGAGCGGGCGATGACACAGCCGTCGTTGTTCGACATTACCCCCACGGGCCTACCTTCCAGCTTGGGCTGAAAAACCCGCTCGCAGCTGACGTAGAAGTTGTTGGCATCGACTAGACCGATCATCGCAAGTACTCGTGCACGACGGCGCGCACTACCCCCCATAGCTGGCAGTCGCTGCCTTCAAGTGGCAGTGGCGGATAGTTAGGATGTGTTGAGCACAGGTGCGGCGTTCCCCGATAGAGCGCATAGCGTTTAATTAGCGCCTCGCCCTCTAGCATAGCGACCAGAATATGTCCCAGTTGCGGTTCAATACTGCGATCAACCACCAGCAAATCACCCTCAAAAATTCCCCAACCCTCCATGCTGTCGCCGGTGGCGGTGACATAAAACGTCTCAGTAGGGTTTTTAACCAGCCGTGTGTTGAGATCCAGCGTGCATGGCTCGTAATCCTGGGCTGGCGAAGGAAAGCCACTAAAACCAGCGCGGCCACAAGGCTGCGGCTGAGAGGTTAACGGCAAGGCAGGGGTAAAGTGAGAAGACTGGCCCGGCATCGTCGGCATCCTGGTGCTTAAAATATTGTATAAATATACAGTATTTTGCATGGCGAAGGAAAACGCAAATTGACGCCCCCTGAGATCGCTTCACGGTGTTCGCGATGATACTCCCTCTGTCATTACATGAATCACGCTCATGCAAGACCTGACGAGGATGCGATGAAAGTCGCGTCAGGCTGCGTTATGATAGCGCCCTCGCTTCTTCCATGATGACCCTTTCTCGTTACGAGGTTCCCGCCGATGTTCAGCCGCGATATGACAATTGCCGGATTTGATGATGTGCTGTTTGATGCCATGCAGAAAGAAGTGGAGCGCCAAGAGGCCCACATCGAACTGATCGCTTCCGAAAACTACGCCAGCCCCCGCGTACTCGAAGCTCAGGGCAGCCAACTGACCAATAAATACGCTGAGGGCTACCCCGGTAAGCGCTACTACGGCGGCTGTGAGTTCGTCGATATCGCTGAAAACCTGGCCATTGATTACGCCAAAGAGCTGTTCGGCGCCACCTACGTTAATGTTCAGCCCCACTCAGGCTCGCAAGCCAACAGCGCGGTGTTCCAAGCGCTGGTTAAGCCAGGCGATACCATTTTAGGCATGAGCCTGGATGCGGGCGGCCACCTGACCCATGGTGCCAAGCCTAATTTTTCCGGCAAGCACTACAACGCCATTCAGTACGGTCTGGATGAGCAGGGGTTAATTGATTACGCTCAAGTGGCCCAGCTTGCTCGCGAGCACAAGCCCAAAATGATCATCGCCGGCTTCTCAGCCTATTCACAAATTGTTGATTGGGCCAAGTTCCGTGAAATCGCCGATGAAGTAGGCGCTTACTTACTCGTTGATATGGCCCACGTCTCTGGTCTGGTTGCGGCGGGCGTTTACCCTAGCCCCTTGCCCCATGCCCACGTGGTCACCTCCACTACCCACAAAACCCTACGCGGCCCACGTAGTGGCGTGATTCTCTCAGCGGAAAACGACGCTGATATCGAGAAAAAGCTGCAATCAGCGGTTTTCCCCGGCGGCCAGGGTGGCCCCTTGATGCACGTAATCGCCGCCAAAGCGATCTGTTTCAAAGAGGCTATGGAACCCGAGTTCAAAACCTATCAGCAGCAGGTAGTTAAGAACGCTCAGGCAATGGCCAAGGTGTTTATTGATCGCGGTTACGACATCGTCTCTGGTGGTACCGAAGACCACCTCTTCCTGCTTTCGCTGATCAAGCAGGGCGTAACGGGCAAAGATGCCGATGCTGCTTTGGGTCGTGCCCACATCACCGTGAACAAGAACGCCGTTCCTAACGACCCGCAAAGCCCGTTTGTCACCTCTGGCCTGCGTATTGGCACCCCGGCAGTGACCACGCGCGGTTTCAGTGAACAAGAGTGTAGTACGTTGGCAGGTTGGATCTGTGACATTCTGGACGTACTGGCCAAGGGTGAAGACACCAGCGCCATCGAAACCCAGGTGTTGGATAAAGTGGCCGAGGTTTGTGCGCGGCTTCCGGTTTATAAATAAGCAGCTGTAACCATTCTCCTTGGCAAAGGATAGCCACAAAGAACGGGCGGCCGTTAGGGTCGCCCGTTTTTTTGTGGCTTAACGGTAATGCTAGCTAGGGTTTCCGAGAGCTGCCAATCTTTGCTTGCGTCGAGGTTAGTACTTGAAATGTGGACAAACTGTAGAAGTGTGAGTGCACAGGTCAGTCTGATATCTTGGTTGAACTTGACTTACGCAAATGTGCTCGAATGGTCTTCAGGCTCGGCTGGCCTATTGTGCTAGCTCAATGAGTTAGTAAGCGATCCAGAACGGGATGTCATTCTGATTGGCTTAGCAGGGTTAGGGGGAGTATGATGCTGCTTGGCTAACTAAATGGTCTAAACTAGTTGGATAATCATGGACTTACCTGATCCCCATGACCAGTGCTCTCAACGCCCCTACCCTAGACAGGGGCGTTTCTGTTATGCTGCCGCGATTAATCTTCGCGTGACTTCTTTGATTCAACGGTGACCCTTCCATGGCAAAGCAACAGGAAGCAACGGATCTGCAGCGTGCATTAAGCGCCTGTAAAGGTTCGTTTGTATCGGTGGGCTTTTTTAGCATGTTTGTTAACCTGCTGATGCTTGTTCCTCCGATGTATATGCTCCAGGTGTACGATCGCGTCCTCAGCACGCAAAGTCTCGACACTCTGATTATGTTGACGCTCGTCGTCGTGTTCTTATTTTTGGTGATGGGGGGGCTCGAACTTGTTAGGTCAAGGATGTTGGTTAGGATTGGTAACCGCTTAGATACCACTATCAACCAGCGGCTTTATAGTGCCATGTTCCGACGCAGTTTAGTCGCGCAGGGATCCCAAAGCGCTCAGCCTCTCAATGATTTGACTAGTTTGAGGCAATTTCTAACTGGTAACGGTTTATTTGCTTTCTTTGACGCCCCATGGGTGCCCATTTATTTGGGTATTTTGTTTATTTTCCATCCATGGCTTGGGGTATTTGCTACTTGTGCTGGCATTATTTTATTCGCGCTGGCGGTGGCTAACGAAAAATCTACTAAGAACCTGCTAGCTGAAGCTAATAGCGAGCAGATTCAAGCGCAAAATCTGGCTAATTCTAATTTAAGGAATTCAGAAGTGCTGCATGCTATGGGCATGCTCCCTGGGATTATGGGGCGTTGGTCAAAGCGCCACCATGAATTTCTTGCTAAACAGTCACAAGCTAGTGATCGTGCAGGCGCATTGACGAATACGTCTAAAGTAATGCGCTTACTGTTTCAGTCATTAATTCTTGGTCTAGGTGCTTTATTAGTACTCGAAGGTGAAATGTCCCCAGGTATGATGATTGCAGGTTCTATCCTTATGGGGCGGGCGTTGGCTCCAATTGACCAAATGATAGGCGGATGGAAGGGGTTTGTATCCGCGCGTGGTGCCTATAGCAGGTTAAATGAGCTACTGACGCAAATACCCGATGAACAGCGCCACATGTCATTGCCGCCTCCCCAAGGGGTTGTGGATGTTGAAAACGTTGCTGCTGCTCCTCCCGGAAGCCGTATGGCGACCATTCGTGGTATTAATTTTAGTGTCGCGAAAGGTGAGCATATCGGCATTATCGGCCCCAGCGCTGCAGGCAAATCAACGCTCGCTCGTGTATTGCTGGGCATATGGCCGACTCAAGTGGGCGATGTACGGCTTGATGGTGGGGAAATTAATCAATATAACCGTGATGAGCTCGGCCCCTTTATTGGTTACCTACCACAAGATATCGAGCTGTTTGATGGCACTATCAGTGAAAATATCGCCCGCTTTGGCAATGTCGATCCAGGAAAAGTTGTTACAGCTGCTAAAAAAGCGGGCGTTCATGAAATGGTATTGGAGCTCTCTAATGGTTACGACACCATTATTGGTTCTAACAGCGGGGCGCTCTCTGGTGGTCAGCGTCAGCGCCTAGGTTTAGCACGTGCTTTATACGGTAATCCTGTCTTCGTGGTTTTAGATGAACCCAATGCAAACTTAGATGATGCTGGTGAGCGAGCGCTAAGCCAGGCAATCGCTCAATTAAAGGCTGAAGGCACAACGTTGTTTGTAATAAGTCATCGAACCAGCGTACTAAAAAATATGGATAAGCTACTGGTCATGAAAGAAGGTCAAATGAATATGTTTGGCCCTCGAGATGAAGTGCTTGCCCAGTTCGCTAAAAAATCACGCCCCCAGGTGAACCAGCAAAGCGCTGCCCGTCTTTCTGCCATAGCAGGCGGTCGTGGTGCTGGAAATGGCAATGAGGAGTCGTAATATGAGCAATCAAAAAGGCCAGCTCCCAGCCAAGCAAGAAATCGACGTAACGCCGCAGGGGCCAACCACCATTGACGGAGAAGCTCAAGAAAAGCTGCCTACTAGTGATAAAGGCTACCGTAAGCTCGGTTACGCTATTTTAGGTATAGCGCTTGGCGGGTTTATTCTCTGGTCTGTGACAGCTTCATTAGCTGTGGCTGTTGTGGCCCCTGGTAATGTCTCCATGGAGTCTTTTAAACGCACGGTTCAGCATCTTGAGGGCGGTATTGTTCGGGAACTGTTGGTGCAAGATGGTGATAAAGTAGAAGCTGGTCAGCCTCTGGTGGTATTGAGCGACACTCAAGTGCGCTCGCAGTTGGAGATTGCACAGTCGCAATACTATATCAACCGTGCGATGGAAGCGCGTCTACTGGCAGAACAGCAAGGAACCGAAACACTGGAACTGCCGGAAGAGCTTATGTCAATTGACGATGACAGAGTCCAGCAAGTGACGGCTGTTCAACAAAGCCTATTCCACGCGCGACGTCAATCGCTGCAAAGCAGCTTAAACGCCATGGATCAACAGATCATTCAAATGCGAGAGCAGATCGATGGTCTTGAATCACGGATAAGTGTCAATAATCAGCGTATTGGCTCACTACGTTCTGAGGCAGAAGATTTTCGCTCCCTCTACCGGGAAGGACTGGGTGATAATCAGCGTCTGCGTGAGCTGGAGCGCCAAGTATTACAGTACGAAGGCGAGAATGCAGAGTTTCAATCTAATATTGCTCAGCTTCGTTCGCAAATCAGCGAAAACCGCATGCAAAAAGAAACTACTTTGCAAGAGTTTCAAGCCGAAGTAGGTGAGAAACTACGCGATGCCCAAGCACAAATAGCAGAGGCAGAAGAACGTATTATAGCGCTGACTGACCAAGTCAACCGTACTGTTGTGAGTGCTCCAGTGTCAGGCACTGTAGTTGGACGTCAAGTGCATACGGTCGGCGCCGTTATTCGCGCCGGTGATCCTATTATGGAGATAGTACCTTCCGGCGACGGCTTTGTAATTGAAGCCCGAGTACCCACGCGCGATATAGACAACCTGTTTATTGGTCAGCTCGCTGAAATTCGGTTTTCCGCTTTTAATCAGCGGTTAACAAGCATTATTGACGGTGAAATTATTCATATCAGTGCCGATAGTTTTGAGGATGAGGCAACAGGTCAGCGTTATTATAAAACGCGTATACGTGTAACAGAACAAGGGCAAGAAGACATGACCGAGCAAATGCATCTGCTTTCAGGTATGCCGGCCGAGGTCATGATTCGTACCGGTGAACGCACTTTTGCTAGCTACATCGCCAAGCCTGTTACCGACATGTTAGCCCGCGCTATCAGGGAGGACTAATGATACGGACGCCATGTTTTACCCTAAGTACACTGGCACTTGCAGTCTTGCTTTTAAGCCAATCTGCGTTAGCACAAAACGATGTGCCTGCTGATCAGCAGGCTCTAACCGAGCTGCAGGCGCTGGCAAATGCAGAAGCGCAGCCCCACGTTTTACCATCACTACCAGGCCTATTTGTTAGGGCATTACGCCACGATTCAGATCTGACGCGCCAGCGGTATGAGCTCGATGCCACTCGCGAAGAAATACCTATGGCACGTTCCCAACTGCTACCGCGAATTAGCGCTTCAGGCGGCTACTTATGGCAAGATTCAACGAATATACAAACTTCACCGGACGATTTTGGTTTAGATCAGCCTGCGCAGCGTCCGGGGGAGATTGACGAAACTTACTACCAAGTTCAGCTACAGCAACCGCTATTTAGCCTAGAACGCTGGCGTAAAATGGGAGTTGCTGATGCCCAAGTAAGTGCTGCTGAGTTACAGCTAGCCGTTCTTGAGCAAGAGATGGCGCTTCAAGTTAGCGAAGCCTATATTAAAGCCTATTTAGCGGCGCAGCGATTAGGACTCTTAGAATCTCAGCAAGATTCTCTCGACCTGCAAGTACGTCAAGCAAGTCGAGCATTCGACTTAGGCGTTGGCAATCGTGTTGATTTGCTCGAAGCCCAGTCGAGATATGACCAAGCGGTATCTGACGCGGTTGAAGCTGAGAATGAGTTAGATAACGCGCTTAGCGAATTAGAACGACTTACCGGAGTGACGCCAAGGTTTCAAGGCACTGCCCCTGGTGAGCTGACCACTGTAACCCTCAATGGCGATATTGGTGAGCCTGATGAGTGGATATCCCGTACTGGCCAAAATTTAAATGTTCTGTTGGCCCAGCAAGAGCAGGAAATCGCGCAAGCTGATACAAGCGTAAGGCGTTCAGGCTACTATCCTGAGGTAAATCTGAGTCTGAGCTATTCAGACCGAACCAGTGACGATGAACTGCGGGAAAGTGAAGACTATAGGGCAAACGTTGAACTTAGCGTGCCTATTTATCGGGGCGGCTATACTAATGCCAGCGTTCGACAAGGCGAAAAGCGTATTGAAGCTGGGTTGGCTGCCATTGACAATGAGCGCAATCTCGCTGTCCAAGAGGTACGCCAACGGATAAGGTCGCTTAATGGCGGTGAACGCCGCCTGGAAGCACTAAATCAAGCTATTTCGTCCAGCCAGCTATTCCTGGAAGCCGCTGAACGCGGCGAGCAATTAGGGCTGAGAGACCTGGTGGATGTGCTTGATGCACGAGCAAGTCTTTATGATCAGCGGATTAAGTATGTCGACACAGTCGGCGACTACGCTCTTGATATGCTCGCACTCCATACTGCTGTAGGCAGTTTAGAGAGCGACGACCTAGATCATATCATGGAGCTACTAGCGTCGTTGTCTACTTCATCGCAGGTAGCGCAGTAGTCAAGCAACTATTATGGCCGCTATAAAAACAAGCCAAGGCAGTGAATGGTTACGGCGTGGAATGCGATGCTTTGATGCAGCTGTAGCGATTATTATTTCGCTTGCCACGCTCTGGTTAATGCCTAATGTCCGTGTGGATGGGCATGATTATCTGTTTCTTATTCTAATTGGTAGCCTTTTACTGCCTGCGGTGGGGGAACTGCTAGGTCTCTACCATCCCTGGCGTGGCAGAAGCCTATACACCATGTTGGGAGTCTATTCTTTAAGCTGGGTGGTGACTATCGCGCTAATTAGCCTTTTATTAGTTGCCACGCAAAGCACTCAATATTTTTCTCGTTTGTGGATGGGAAACTCAGCATTGGGCGTTTTAGTGTCAGGCATGACCACACGCATGGCACTTTATATCTATCTACGCAGTTTAAGAGCGCGTGGCGCCAATATTAAACGCGTATTGCTGATTGGGCACCAAAGCAATATCAAACGAATAGAAAGCCGTTTGCATAGCATGCCCTATGCCGGTTATGGCATCAAAGATGCCTACGAAGACGATAATAGCAGCACATTCATAGACACAATTACGGCGTTAACTGCTCAATATGCCTTTGAGCGTGATTTTGATGAGATTTGGCTCAGCTACCCACTGAGTGATGGCGAAAAGGTCAGGCGACTTTCTGCAAGCTTGATTGGTATACCCGTTAATGTGCGTTACTTTCCTGATTTAACAGATATACGTCTGCTGAATCACCGTATGGCGCAAGTTGTAGGTCTTTACTCCCTAGAACTAAATTACAGCCCGCTTGATAGTGCACCACTGCGGCTATTGAAATCTATAGAAGATTATCTCCTAGGTGCTCTCATATTTATTGTATTTTTACCGGTAATCTTAGCTGTTGCTGGGCTGGTGAAGTGGAAAATGGGAGGGCCTGTACTCTTCAAGCAGTACCGACATGGCATTGATGGAAAGCGTTTTCGAATTTATAAATTTCGCACTATGAGCTTGCATCATGCCAAACACACCCAACAAGCACGTTATGGCGACCCACGGATTACTCCATTAGGAGCTTTTTTGCGAAGTACTAGTCTAGATGAGTTACCTCAGCTTTATAACGTACTCCAAGGTCGTATGTCGCTGGTGGGCCCTCGCCCTCATGCCATGGATCACAACGAATATTACAAAGATGTCATAGAAGACTATATGCAACGTCACCGGGTAAAACCCGGAATTACAGGATGGGCACAGGTTCATGGTTGGCGGGGTAATACGGAAAAACTCAATGATATGAAAAAGCGAGTAGAGTACGATCTTTACTATATTGATAATTGGTCGTTAGGATTAGATATAAAGATTTTGGCTATGACGATTTTGAAAGGTTTCGTGAACCAAAAGCCATAGGGTATATGCCCATTGCTAGTGAGTTTCATAAATGAATTTTTCTTGGCAAAAAGTGATATCAAAAGCTGTGAACTTGTCTTGTTTCAGACTTGTTGAATATAAGGTAAATTCATTATCTCTTGGCACAGTAAGGTGTACCCCAGTCATGGGGTAGAAGATAACGCTGCTTGATGATTAGTTCCTAGGGTTCCAATAAGAAGTATGCATTGAAAGTATCGGTTTAATCCAAGCAGGTAGGTGTTTTTCTAGACGCCCTAAACGATAACCGAGATATTTCAAACTTGTGCGCACTATCACTTCTGGCAGCCTGTGGAATGCTTTTTTAGCAGTATAACCTAGCTCGGACACCACAAAGCGTATGCCTTCTCCTTCAGCGTTCCCTAGCCACTCTAATAGCCACGCCTCACGATGATGAAGAACGCCAATATCGAAGTAGCGACGAAATTCTTCGAGCAACGAGTAGTTATGGGAATGAAGGACACAGGCCTGAGAGCAGTAGGCCAGTTTCCACCCCCCTTTTAATAATCTTGCGCCGGCAATCATATCTTCACTCAGAATGGTCTTTTCAGGGAAACCATCAACAGCTAGTAAGGCATCACGTCGGTAGGCGGTAAAGGAGTTAGATAAAAATGCTGCTTTAATACCTAAATTAGGGATGTCCCCTTTATCTACCACACGCGATTGGGCAGGGTAATTAAAATAGCGGGCGTGTGCTGCAATTGGTGTGGCCTCTAAATGGGGTAACTGCCGGCCAAACGCCGCTCCGATACAAGGATCCTCAAAAGCTTTTACTAACTGAATGAGCGCACTGGGGTCGTCGACTAGTGCATCCTGGGTAAGGAAAATAATAATATCACAATCACGTAAATAACTAAGAGCCCACTGACGGGTGCCGCCATGGTCAAAGTCACAGCGCTGAATAGGAACAACTTCCCAGCCATATTCATGAGCAAGTGCCGGCGTGCCGTCAATTGAGCTTGAATCAATTACTAGCTTTCTGCAAGCCATTCCACAGGCTGCATTCGTCTTAGCCAACCAGTCACGCCAATCTTTACCAGCGTTCAGAGTAGGCACACATACACCCCAAGATAAATTTTTTTCCGCCATGATGGTTTATGACTCTTTCAGCAGACGGCTTTTAACTTTGCGCTGCAAGCCCGCTGGCACATGTCGAGATAGTTCTCGTAAAAATGGTTGTGCCCTAAGCCAATAGAGCATGGATACTAAGGCTTTGCGTGCTCGCATAGCCTTAGTATCAGGATGAGAGGCATGAGCTTGCCATTGAGAGGGCAAACTGGGCAGTTTGTTATTTGGAATAGCAGCATCTATATCAACAGCATATTGTTGTGCATAAAAAGGGGTAGGAATAGTAGGCCATGATGTATGTTCGGCTGCCGTTGAGCCAACGGCACATTCGGGGCGTTGTGCAAAAGAAGAGAACCAATGACACCACTGGTTAGGGGTGCTATCCCACTCCAGTAGCCACGAGTGCGGACGCGCGTTCAGACGCTCTGGTAAAGCGCCAATATTGGTAGCCACAATGGGCAAGCCGAGCGCCAAGCAGGTACTCAGTGTGTAGCTATAAGTTTCCGGCCATAAAGGCGGAAACCAAGCAATATGTGGCCGCCACTCATTCAGTAATGTAGGTAATTCATCGTCTTGGTAAGCGCCTGTTACTGAGAGGTTTTTGAGTGGTTTAAAGGCACGATAAGCAAAACCAAAGAGCCGGAACTCAACGCTTAAGCCCAGTTTGGCTGCTTGAGCGGCAACATCCTCTAATACATCCGCACCTTTAATAGCCGAAAGAGCGCCGATGACGGCCACCCGCAGCGGCTCGTGCATTTCAGGTGGTTGCCAAGCAGGGGGGGGATACGTATCGTTTTCTTGATCAGGGTGGACTGCAACCTTTATATCCAGGTTTGGAATGTAGCGCTTTATCCGCGCTGAAGTATCTTGGCTGGGGGTAATGACACGATCACTCGCAAGTAGCCACTCAGCATGTCGCTCGCGCCATTCAGTAATACTACTGCCATCAGGAGCTGGCTGCTGAGCCAAGCAGCGCTGGCATTGTTGAATTCCTTCTTCTCCACAATAGCGGTTATCATCGCGTGTTAGTGATATTTGCGGACACACTGAGTAATAATCATGCAGCGTCACATCTTGCGGCACCCCTAACCGTTTAGCGAGTTCTAGAATACTGTCATTGAAGCCCAGCCAATGGTGTACGTGAACCCTCACGACCCCAAGTGCTTTAAGCATTTCGACCATTTCATCGAAAGCATCGGGCAGTACATAATCAAGCGTCATCGCTTCTGCTTCGTCTAGCAGAGAAAGCCTAGCTCCGCCTACTGGGCTTGGACGAAGCATTAACCACTCCACCTCATTCACTAGTGTGTCTGCAAGCTCCCGGCAATGGCGTTCTGTTCCCCCACCCCGCTGATGATTAATCATCAATACGCGTGGCTTAGTGCTATTGCGCAAGCGGGCAACATCAATGGCAAGACGTGCTTGTTGAGCAGGATCTTGCTGAATGAACTGATGAACGCGCGCCTCATAATCTGGGTGTAAGGTATGGAGTACCTCTAGCGCGTTAGTGACTCGTTCAGGTTGGCTATCGCCAAAACTAACGCTCCCCTTATGCCAAGCAAAAACATCCAGTGCATGCAGATGACACCATCCTGCTTTTAAAGTGCGCATGCAGAAGTCATTTTCTTCACCGTAGCCTTTACCAAAATTATCTTCGTCAAATAGTCCTACTGCGTCTAATGCTTCGCGTCGGATATACATACAAAAACCAATGCCCGTGGGTATCTCAACCGTTTGGCCAGCATTGGTTTGAGCGAAAAGCTGATCCAGTTCCGGTAGCGTATACCCCTCGATTAAAAGGTTGTCTTCGCAGAAACGTGGATAACTACAAATAGTGGCGTTATTCGAAAAAGGTGTAACGCTAGCCGCGGGACGGGTCGTGGGCAGGTAGGCTGCTTTAATCAAGCGATCTAGCCAATCATTGGCAACTTCAGCATCGCTATTGAGTAATACAACATCGGCATTGTGTGAGTAAGCCATGCCACGATTGACGGTTCCCACAAAACCTAGGTTTTGCTCATTTTCTAACAGCACCATAGGCCGTGCCTTTGAGGCTTCTCGCAACCACTCAGTGAGTGCTGCTTCAGGGCTGGCATCGTTAATCACGATGAGTCGATAAGCGTGAGAAGGCTCACTAGCCCAAACGCTTTCCAGGCAGGCGCGTGTCTCCTCTAATCCTTTATAAACAGGAACAATAATGTCCACGGGCCCGGCGGGCTGCTTTTGCTTAGCACTCGCGATAGGCAGTTGGGCGCTAGACGCAGTTTTAGTTGCTGAGAGCAGTGATCGCCCAGAAAAATCTGAACGCATCTGACGCAGCTTGTTTATTATCCAGCGCAGAGGTGCTGTCATACGCATAGAACGTGAGTTAAGCAGGGCGTTAACTTCATTCTGCAGCGTATTGAGCCGGTTTAACGTATTTACATGCGCTTGCTTGAGCGCAGCATACTCTTGTTGTAATGAACTATGTTCTTGCTGGGGAGTCTGATGCTTCTTTCCAGCGTCGGAGGCGATTGGTTCTGGCTCAATATAGCGTTTATGCTCACGCTGCAAAGCATTAAAGCGTTCCCATATGGCACTATGCTCTTTATGCAAAGAAGAGTGTAACTCTTGCAGCTTTTCATAATGCTCACGCAGCTCCTGTAGTTGCCCTAGTCGCTCATGATTTTGCTGATGCAACTTTGCTTCGCTGGCATGCAGTTGCTCAGTATCCCACTCCAATTGCTCAAGGCGGTCTATGAGTGAAGCGAGGCCTTTAGCCAGGTGGTCAGAGTTAACCTTGGGTAACCACTTGCCCCACACAGCACTTCTTGCATCTTGATAGGTGGCAATATCACGCTGTTGAGATAAACCAGAATTGCCTAGCGCCATGCAATATGTCGCGCTGTTGCCAGGTACGTGTATAAAGTCACCTTGTTGAGAAAGCTGCAGCCAAAAATCCCAATCCTCAAGATGAGAGAAGCGCTTATCAAACTGGCAACTCCCTGCTTGAACAGCATCCATCCGAAACAGCACCGCATGGATAGGTAATGTGTTATGAACCAAGAGCTCACCAGGTACCCAGGGGGAATCCATGCTGGTTAGCAACTCACCACCGGATGACTCTAACCGCACACCGCCATAGGCGGCAGGAGCAGCAGGATAGTCGTTCAACGCTTCCACCAAGCGACGTATATGATGAGGATCAATTAAGTCATCATCGTCAAGAAATAACGCCAAAGGCGTTTGAACCGCCTGCAAGCACATATTTGCAGCGTCGGGCCGCGACAACTGTACGCCTGGATCAATCAGCTCGCAACTGACCTTTAAATTGGGCAGGGGGCGGTGCGGCTGTCCTGATGCATTGACTACCACAATATGAAGAGGCGCGTAGTCTTGAGCGTTGGCTGAAACCAGCGCAGAAATAAGGTGGTCGCGATCCATGCTGCGGATAAGCACGCTAACGGCAGGAGTATTTAGACTAAGCGTTGACATAAACTTCCTAAAAGCACGACGCGGTTACCCGCGTCCTAATAAATATTTCAACCGTGAAAGCCACCGCCAACTACGAGTTGCATAAATAGCCTGCAAGGTTCCCTCTGCCTCCTGGCGAGCATGCTGGCAATCCTTAAACATCTTTTGAAGCACCGCTTTTTCGTTCTGTAGTGAGTCAATGCGATGCGTATATTCTAGCTCAGACTGTTGCAGTGCTTTTTCGCAACGTAAAAGCGCCTGATCTTGGACTGAGGGTAGTGCCACAGTGGCTGACACCGCATCGGCGGGCACTATATGGAAGGCTTCTGCCGCAGTCACGCCAAGACCCAGTGTATAACTACGATACTGATTTAGGCCGGCGATTTGCTCAGCATAACGTTGCTCTGCTAGCTGGGATTCAAAGCACTGCATGGCCTCTGCTTTCAAAGCGCTAACAGATGAAATATCTACCAATTGGTTCGCACTTAAGGGAACCCCAATTTCGTATAAGGCAATCTTTAACAAGGTGTCGCTGTGTTCTACAAAACGCGTGCCAGCTTGGAGTGCCGCGTCACAGGCGGCCCGGTGGTCTGGATGCATCTCCCAGCAAGAAGGCGCCAGCAGCAAGTCAGGTTGAAAATCTAATAGCGCATCGAGTAATTGTTGGGTTAGCGCTTCTCGCGCCTCTTCTAATCCACGGTCGATGAACGCCCAATTAACCGGCGCTGGGTAACCCAGTAGTCGGGCGGCCTTCTTAGACTCACATAAACGAAGTGCCGCCTGAGGCCCCTGTGTAGCAATAATCACTTGAATCTCAGAGCCTTGAGCTACCAATTGAGCTAAAGCGCCGCCACACCCAAATACCTCATCATCTGGATGAGGGGCAAGTACCATTACGCGTTCTCCTACCAGAGCGCTTGCATGGTAGGGAACGTACCAAGCTTCTCTCATCGCTATATCCTTATTGTTCACTTTTCAGGGCTAGCGAAAATCCGTATCTCCGCCCATTAACCACCAGCACTCAGCTACTTCCATTCCCTGCGTCAGCCCATTCACCTGGCTACCCGGCACTACTACCTCGGTAGATGTTAATTGTGGCTGGGTGTCGGTAAGATGCTGCGCTACAGAAGGGGTCAGCCATGCGCTTAAATGTTTAGCGCCCAGCCGGGATATAATGTGCTGGGTACATTTAACAACTTCTGGCATAGCCCTTAGAGGGGCAATGATATCCAGTAGTTCGACGGTATCCGCAGTATGTTGACGAACCACACACACACCTAAAGCGCGCTGTGTTATTCGTTCTTTGATTAGCCAGCAAAGATACCCACGCTCGGGAACATCAAGATAGCGATGCGATAGCCAAGACCAGTCACGAATAGCGACGGCGCATGCCCCTAACCCCTTTACCATATCAGCCCAAAGGGCATCGACTACCGACGCATGATGAGCTTGAATTGGGGTGGCTGTACTGCGAAAGCGGCGTATAACGCGTGCAGGCCAGTGAGCTTCATCTATGCGATCCGTGGCACAGTAAAGCTTTAATGTCTTACCCAGACGGGCATGGCGGGCATGGGGGAAGCCAAAAGCATAGCGGTAAGGGCGGTCTATACCCACTTGCTCGGCAAAAAAAGCCTGCACTACCCGGTAAAATGGGCCCCGGCGCGTCAAGATACCCCGGTAAGCGGGGTCAACCATCACATCGCCCATCTGCACGATAGAGCAGGGGTGACCTTTCACCAGTGCCTTGCGTGGCATGCCTCCATTGAAAGCGATGATGTCACCTTTATGTACACATACTACGCCGGGTGAGGAGGCAAACCTGTACTTCCACTGCCACATCTCAAGCGGCATAGCATGGCCAAATACGCGTTCAAAAAGCGCCAACAAAACCGGTAAATCGCTAGGTTCAGCCCAGCGCGTTTGCCATTCGTTGTTAAACATGGTCGTCTGCACTATTGGGTACAGAGTGCCAACGGTGGGGCAAGCGAACTACGCCCCGCGCGATTCCAGTCTGCGTAACATGGAAGCTACTGACCGGGTCAACCCACTCGTAGCTGTGCAGCCCGCGCTCGCAAAACAGGTAAGCACCTACATGGTACTCACCTTTTAATAGCGCTAGCTGAGGAAAATCAAGCACGACGCTTCCCTCGCCCTGATGGTTGCGCTGAACCTCAACACCGGCTTCCCAGCTACCCGCGCTAGTAACAATTTGTCCAGATGTTGTTGAAATGGTTACCGCAATACCAGGGCAGGGGAGTAACGGGTCGCTGGCAAAACGAATCTTGACGCTAAGCTGGCTTTCTCCGCTAATCACTGCGTTGCGAGCATTAGCAGTTTGGCCGTCAATGGATACTTGCGTGCTTACTAGGCGCGCGCTACCTTGCGGTGAAACGCGTCGCTGGTCTTGAGCAGCGCTTTGACGAACCCCACGCTCTTTTTGCTCGTCGCCGGCTAAAAATTGCTCGTACCGAGGCACCACCAGCGAAGGCGAATCGTCGGCAATCACCTCTCCGCCTTCTATCCATAAAGCGCGATCACACAATGCCTCCACCTGATAGAGCGAATGCGAACAAAATAAAATAGTAGCCCCAGTATCGCGCAGCGCCATAATACGGTCGAACGACTTGCGCGCAAAGGCACCATCACCTACCGAGAGCGCTTCATCGACGACTAAAATATCAGGCTCCACGCTGGTAGCCACGGCGAATGCCAAGCGCACATACATACCACTGGAATAGGTTTTAACTGGCTGGTCTATAAAATCGCCAATGCCAGAAAATTGATGAATTTCTGCAAATTTGGCCTGCACTTCTGCACGGCTCAAACCAGAAATAGCGGCCGACATAAATACATTTTCGCGACCAGTAAACTCCGGATTAAAGCCAGACCCCAGCTCAAGTAACGCTGCAATTTTACCATTGACCTGCAGCCTTCCTCCGCTAGGGGAAAGGGTGTTGCACACTAACTGTAATAACGTCGACTTGCCTGCCCCATTGCGGCCCACTAAGCCAACGACCTCTCCGCGCTGAATGGTTAAGTCTAGGGGCTTTAGGCCACTAATGGTGTCGTATCTTGCGAACCGGGCGAGACCCTTGAATTGTAGCAATAGCCGGTCTAATGGTCGTTGATAGCGGTAAAAGGTTTTACTTACGCCCTCCAAAGCAATAGCTGTTTCAGCGCGGGCTACGGTCGCACTGGGGGTATCAGAGTACATCAGCAAACCCCCCGCGTAGCTTATTAAATACCCAAAAGCCACTAGTCAATAGTAGTGTGGCGACTACCCCCAAACCGGTAATCACTTTAAGGCTGGGCCAGGCGCCCATAAATAGCACATCACGTAATTGGGTAATCAGTAACGCCAAAGGGTTGAGCAAATAAAGGCTTTGCCACTCGGGTGGCACATTGGAAAGAGGGTAAAAAACAGGTGAAAGAAACATCAGCACCGACGTCGCTAGCGCCATGAAGGGACCTAGGTCGCGCAAATAGACGCCTAGTGCTGCTAGCCATAGCGAAATACCCACCAATAAGGCCATAAAGGGTAATAGCACCAAAGGAAGCGCTAGCCAGGTTATATTGCCCCCAACCAAGAAAGCGGTAATGAGCATTAGTAGTACAAGGCTGATCAAAGCCTGAAAGCTCGCCGCCAATACTGATGAAAACGCTAGCAATGATAAAGGGAACACTACCTTGGTAACCAAATTGGGTTGGCCTGTTATCAACACTGGGCCACGGTTGACCACTTCTGCGAACCAGTTGAAGGCCAGGAGGCCGACAAAGACCTGTAAAGCAAAATCCATTTGTGGCGTGCCTGTTGCCTCAACTGGCCATTTCAATTCAAAAAAGCCGTAAAACACCAAGGTGAAGGCAGCCAACATCATAAGAGGTGAAAGCAGAGTCCAGCCTAAGCCCAATAGCGAGCCGCGGTAACGCCCGGCCACATCGCGGCGTGTGAACTGCCATAGTAAATGCAGATGACGTGAAAAAAGGTCGGCAGCCAAAGCATGCTCCAAGGTGAACAAAGGGCGCTATCTTACCCTTAGCGCTACTGGGTGCCAACCAGGCCAGGTAGAACCAAAAAGCAGTGGTCGTTCGAGTTGCGCTGTTTGGCCTGCGCCAGAACAATAAGTTAGCGAACAATGTTTTTTTAATGACTGCAAAAAACCGATATTCGGGAGAGAGCCAGGCCGAAAAATTAAAGCTTTCAACCACCTTGTATGCCTTGGGGTGCTTGCATGCAGCAAACTTAATAGGCATATTACCGAAATGCTGGCTTGGGGAATTTAGCCAATTAATATTGGCTAATAGCAAAAAGCTGCTATTATCGCCTTGCGATATCGCAAAACCGCAAGCAGCAAAGTGGTGAGGTATCTGAGCTTGTGCTAACGTCTATTCGCGTGGCTCAGGACTGAAGCCCGACAACGTTGTCAAGAATGCAAGGAGTTCTATCTCAATGGCTATTACTGAACAGCAAAAAACGAACCTGTTAGGTGTTACATCTTTCATGTTCAACTTTGCCCCAGATCAAGCATCTTTCGATCGCTTTGAAGCAATTATCGATGCCGATCCCAGTTTTTATGCTTTAGGCACTGACCTGGCACGCACCGAAGCGTACACCAGCCAGTTCTCTGAAGGCGCCACTCGTGCAGAAAAAATTGATGTGATTCTAGGCCGCTTGGGCTTGGAAGAAGGTAGCGCGGGTTACACGCGTGGTTCCGACTTCATCAATCAGCGTCTGGACGACGGCATTCCTGAAGGCCAAGTGCTGATGGAAATCGGCGAAAAACTGCTTCAAGAGACGCCGCCTGAAGGCCTGGAAGGCGCAGCAGCCGTTCTTCGCAACAAAATCGCAGTGAGTGAAGCTTATCTGGAAAGCGGCGTAGAAGGTTACAGCAGCGATACTCTGCCTACTCTTTTAGCAAACGTTACAGCTGACCAGCAGTCTGTAGACGATGCGATTGAAGCTATTGAAGCAGAAGCAGGCGAAGGCCCGGACGTTCCCAGCAATACTATCAACGTTAATTTTGACAGCTCCGCCGAGCAAACTGGCAATAACTTCGAAGTGGGTGCTGATGGCGAGCTAGTGCCCCAAGTAGGCGGCACTAATAACATCCAGAATATTGCCAATGTTGGTAAAGCTGAGTGGGATGCTGCCGGTCGCCCGGTGACTAATTCTGCTGACTACACCTTCAACCTGAGCAATCAGCTGGGTGAAGAAGAAACTTACCAAGGCTTGTTCCTGAGCCCGCTGCTGACTTCCGAGTCACGCAACACCAACTCACAGCTGTTCATCGAGCTGCTGGATATCCGTGCTGCAGGTACTGCTGAGCCGCTGGGTAACCTGCCGATCGACGGTATTCGTTTCAATGTTGACGGTGAAGCGACTGTACTGCGCTCCGACGCTATCTTCGAAGCTAAAACCTACCCAGAGCTGCTGTCTGCTATCCGTGAAGCAATTGCGGATGACAGCGATCTCGCTGGTTTTACCGCAGAAATCGGTTCTAGCTTCACCGCAACCGACGGTGGTCAGCCGATCCCAGGCGCAGTAGGTAGCACCATTATCCTGACTGATGCTCAAGGTCGTGAGATTTCCGGTGGTTCTTTCACCTACAGCGATCAGGAAACTGGCGGCTTCACCCTTTACGGTGACCTGTCTACCGAAGCACCTGAGTCTGTTCGCGATCTGATCTCTACCAACCTTGATCTTGATAACGTTGGTTACGGTTCGCAAGGCGCCACTATTAACTTAGCGGGTCAGTCTAACTCCAACAAAGGTGTTGAAGAGTTCAACGTCGACGCTGAAAACGGCGTATGGCTGTCTCAACTGGCATCACGTGATACTGACAACAACGGTCAGTACCGTCAGCACTTGAAAGAGATCAACCTGACAGGCAGCGGCTTCTTCAATGTTGGTCAGCAAGCTGCTACTGGTGAAGGCGTTCGTGGTGTTGCTGAACTGCTAAACGCCTGGACTGTTAATGCTAATAACTCTGTCGAAAGCGGCGTTAATGGTTTGGGATCCATCACTGGTCTGGTCGACGTTGAGAAATTCAACTCCCTAGACTTCGACGGTGACGTTAAGCTAAATGCCTACATCACTGAAGACGTTATCGCCCGTGATCTGAATTCCCAGGACGATCAGGCTAATCCTGCTGACGATAACGTTGACTACAGCTACCGGACTGCCGATGGCGATGACCAAATCTCTTTGGTTATCCAGGAAGACGTGCTTCAGCGTGAAGACGCTCTGCTGAACATCAATGCAGGCAATGGTAACAACGTTGTTGAGACCGTCATTGTTGATACAAATGGTGTACCGACTCCTATTGTTAACCAGCAGCTTAACCAGGACTTTGGTCAAAAGCAGGTAACCATTAGCACGGGTACCGGTGACGACGTTGTACGCACTTGGGGTGCTGGCGATGCCACCATCAACACTAATGCTGGTAACGACGTTATTTACGCCGACAACTCTGGTTTGATCAGCCTGGAAGATGGCTCAACGCCATTAACTGGTTCAACAGATATTAATGGCAATGCTATCGAGCAAGTCACTCGCTGGGAGTTTAACTCCACAGCTAATGGCGCTCTGCCGACAGGCGTCTCTAACAGCGATGCTGGCCTGTCTAACGATGCCAACGGTGCTCCTCAGACATTTAATAATGCCTTCAAGCTGCAGGTGCAAGTAAGCTTCAAAGGCTTTGAGTCTGTATGGGTTGATGTCCCGCATTCCGAGACCCAAACTACTGCTTTACAAGTCAATCAGGCTATTAAAGATGCGGTCAACAACGACGCAGTTCTTCAGAACCTGATTGAAGCCAATGATGGCAACGGTAACATCCTGGATATCGTTTCTCTGATTGATGATAATAATCTAGAGGATCTGTCTATTGACTTCCGTCCGCCTCTGGCAGCCGGCGCTAATAACCCGACAGGTCGTCCGCAGCTAACTGCTGAGGAAACTGCTCCTGGGCTTGGCGATATCCAAGCTCGCTACAACACTGATGACATCGGCACTGCTGATAGCGTTGTTGGTGAAGTAGCTGGTGAAGCAAGCCAAGTTGAAAGCGACAACGTTATCAATGCTGGTACTGGTAACGATGTTATCGTTCTCGGCACAGGTGAGTTCAGCAACGATACTGTTAAGATCGACGGCGTATTTGATCGCAACAGCATTGTGAACTTCGAGTCTGGTGATGAAGCTACTAACACTGGCTACGATATCCTTGACTTCACTAGCATCCTTGGTGGCAGCGCATCTCTAGGTGCGAGCATCGCAGCTACTGATCAGGCCGTAGTAGTTGAGAACTACACTGCGGGTAACTATGATCGTGATGGCGTTACTTGGGCCAACCTGAATGCTGCAGATGTCGCTGCAGACTACGCTGGCGAATCAACTGCTGCTGGAGACACTGATAGCGTCTTGTTGGTACAAGATGGCGGTGGTACTGGTCAGTACAAAGCGTTCCACCTTTCCTCGGCTGCCAACAGCGAAGACTTCAATGTCGAGCTGCTGGGCATCCTGGACTTCGGTGAAACTCAGACCTTCGACGCTGCCAACTTTGCTTAATGCATAGCTGATAGCTACTCGAAAGAACCCCCGGCTTTGCCGGGGGTTTTTCGTTTTAAAGAACTAATACCTCCTTTCTTTGTCTTTATCATTGTGGAAGTAGCTTGGCTGAGCCCAGTGAGGCCCCGTTGCTACGAATGCTTGTTCGTTTTTATTAAGGATATTATGTCTCGCTTTATTCCTCTTTCCAGTGACCTTCACCAAGGTAAAGGTTGGCTTAAGCCGGCTGACCACAGCTACATCGCCGGGCAAAGCGCTATTCCCTTGGTGGCTGAAGAGCTGCCCCACGCACTATCCACCATGCCCACTGGTTTTCGTCAACAGCAAGACGGTAGTTACGAGTTAGTAGCAGTTTGCTCATTAGATGAGCAGCGCAATTTATTTGTTCATCCCGATGGGCGGTGGATAGGTAGCTATCGCCCAGCTTCGGTGCGAGCCTACCCTTTCCAGCTGCTACATAATCAAGAGCAGAAACAATATGTGCTGGGGATCGATGAAGATAGCGGTCTGGTGCTTGACAACGTAGGTGACCAAGGTCACCCCTTTTTTGATGAAAAAGGCCGGCCAGCAGAGCAGCTTGGTCAACTTATTAAGTTTTTAACTAAGTATGAGCAACAGCGGCGTACCACGCAAAATGCGGTCAATATGCTATCGAGTTTAGGGCTGATTATGCCCTGGAAGATAAACATGGCCACACAAGAGGGGGCGCCACTCCAGGCTCTAGAAGGGCTCTACCGCATAGATGAACAGGCGTTAAGGGAATTGCCAGTCGATAGGTTGGATGCTCTACGCCAAGTCAGTGCTTTCCCAATCATTTACGGGCAGCTGTTTTCTCAACATCGGCTTGATGTGCTTATTCGCCTATACGGGCTTCATAAAAACTGGACTCAGCAGGATCCGTCAAAAGTCGACTTGGAGTCGCTATTTGATAGCGGTGATGACAGCATTAGTTTTGAGTTTGATGATTAATAATGGCCCCTAAATGAGGGCTGGTTGAGTGTTAGTTGCCACCTACCGTAGCCCTCTTTGGTGGCGTTATTAATTAGCTACTTTTTATAAAAATGAGCGTGCGGTATTGATCGCTCCAAGCCTGAGCAATAGTCAGACCAGAAATATTTTTACCGATGACTATGAGTTCAGTAGAATGTTGCATTTATTTTTAGGTGACGAGCGTGAAACGTAATGCCAAAACTGCCCAAAAGCGTTGTTATTGAAGGCCGCCGATTCCCAACCTGGGCGTTAGGTACAAATGCGCGTAAACAGCTCATTAATTTAAATCAGGTGGAGGCGCACATAGAAGAACTGAAGGTTCGGCTTGCCTATCAATCCTCTGTGCGTCAGTTGTGCCAAGCGCAACTGCGCGAAGCCTTACCCCAACCGGTTGCACGCTGCCCAAAGCAAGGAAAGAGTACACTCCGCATTCGATATTTCTGGCATATTGTACCTAAGGCGTTCGCTGAGGCTACTCTCCCTTCCGACCCCTCGAAGCTCGACTTGCACACAATCAATGCAAGCAACCTGTATCGTGCTGGCGATCGTGTTTTACTGTATGTAAAAGGGTACGGGGCCGTGGGCTGGGGCGAGGTACAGGATGATGCCTCGACGGTTCAGCAATATCTATTGCTACGCCGCTGCGTGCCTTCATTATCTGCTGCGTTACCTGCTAGCGCGTTGAAGCCGTACGCTTTACGGCACCCAACACGTGTCACCCAGCGCTTGCCAGTGGGTGCTAATGTTGATGGGGTATTGAAAGCGCTGGCGTTTATCCCTTTAGAAAGTGAGTAATCACTGCCCTTGTAGCAAAGGCATCAATGGCAGTGTCAGGCGAAAGCCTTCCATCATAGCTGTTACAATGCTATATCTTTCTCGACTATTCATAAATGGAGCATTATCACATGGCGAAAGAAGATCCAAAAACGGTAACAATCGATGGTCATGAGTATAACCTTGCCGACTTATCTGAGAACGCACGTAACCAGTTGGTTAATTTACGTGTGACCGATCAGGAAGTTCAGCGGCTGAACCAACAGCTGGCAATTGCTCAAACCGCACGCACGGCTTATGCAAATGCCCTCAAGCAAGAACTGCCTGTGCAGAACACCCACTAAAATTGAATTGCTGAGCCTCTAATGTCGTTATTAGAGGCTCTAGTTTATCTTTGACATGCTGTGTAGTTTTCTCAATTCATAGCCCTTTGTCTTAGCTTCGCTGTTTTGGAAGAAGCTTGATGCGACGACTCGTCCGACTGTTCAACCGTGATGTGTTCCGGTTGTTTCGGTTTCTCATTGTTGGTGGGGCGGCTACCGTGACTCACATGCTGGTAGCCGCGTTACTTTTCGCTTACGTTCATAATCCCTCGCCCTATAGCATCAATGTTGTCGCGTTTCTGGTGGCTTTTTTGGTCTCTTTTTACGGTCATCGCCATATTACCTTCCAGACACGTGGCTCTATGCGACGCTTTCTGCTGGTGGCCGTAGGGGGGTTCTTGGTAAATAATGCCATCCTTACGGGATGCCTTGCACTCGGCATTGATGGCCTTGTCGCAGTGATTATCGCAACAGCTTGCGTGCCTGTGTTGACTTACCTCGCCTCATCGCTTTGGGCCTTTAAGACAGAAGAGAAATGATTCCTATGGAAAGCACTCTTTCCCTTATCGTACCTGTGTTTAACGAAGAAGAATCAATCGCACCATTTCTGGAAGCGATTGATCGGCATTTAGCAGAGCTTCCTGCAATCCTTGAAATCCTGTTCATCGACGATGGCTCATCAGATCGGACTATTGCGGAGATCAAGCGTGCACAACGTGTTGATCCACGGGTTCGGTATATTAAATTATCGCGTAACTTTGGCAAAGAGGCGGCAATGACGGCGGGCCTGGATCATGCTAGCGGTGATGCCGTCATACCGATGGACGTTGACCTTCAAGATCCTCCAGAACTGATCCACGAGTTCTTCAGGTTATGGCAAGAAGGGTACGATACGGTATATGGCATGCGCCGGGAGAGAAATGAAGATTCGCCAGGTAAGCGTGCTTCAGCAGGTCTATTTTATCGCATCTTTAATTGGCTTTCCCATACCGAAATCCCGGCCAATGCGGGAGATTATCGGCTGATGAATCGGCGTGTAGTCGATGCGCTTAAAAAATTGCCCGAGCGCAATCGGTTTATGAAAGGACTTTTTGCCTGGCCCGGATATCGCTCTATTGGAGTAGAATACAGCCGTCCAGCAAGGCATCTAGGCCAGACAAAGTGGAATGCCTGGAAGCTATGGAACTTTGCGCTCGACGGCCTTACTAGCTTTTCTACATGGCCGTTGCGTGTTTGGTCCTATGTGGGAATATGCATTGCGCTACTGAGCCTAGTATATATGACCTTTATTATCGCTCGTACATTGATGTTTGGGGTCGACTGGCCTGGCTACGCGTCTATCATGTCAGCTATATTATTCTTTGGTTCAGTTCAGCTTATCTCGATAGGTGTTTTAGGTGAGTATGTTGGTCGACTTTATATCGAAAGTAAGGAAAGACCTGTGTATCTGACGGATGACAGCGATGAAGATTAATGTTACGCGCAGAGGCTGTCTCTACTTGGTGCTTCTGTTGACGGCTTTGTTTATACAGGTTGCTGCTGGCCCCGCATTGAATTCTGATGATGAAATGTATGCAGCTGTCGCTAATAGTGGCGACATCTTTGCGTGGCTTGTAGACCGCTACTCGACGTGGTCTTCCCGGTCTTTAATTGACCTTGTAACGATTCTTCTGGTAACGCATACAACGTTGTGGATGCTGTTGAATGCCATCGTTATTGCAAGTATGTGCTTTGCTATTTCCTCCTTAGCTAGCAAAGATAGTCGAATTTGTTTAAATATATCTGCTTTGGTGATGGCTTGCTTCTGGCTAATCCCTGCTAACATGATGCATTGGAGTGTCTGGTGGGTAACAGGTTCCATTAATTATTTGTGGCCTGTTACGGCTTCGTTATGTTATTGGGCTGTTGTTAAGTACGGCATAATCGGTCAGAAACTGAGTGTTTCTACTATTGCTCTTGGTCTTATTCTTGCTGTTTTTAGTTCTTTTAATGAACAAGTTACGGTTGTGAACTTTGTAGTTCATTTTTTCCTCTTTTTTATATTAAGACGTGAGTATTTTTATAATAAAATGATTGGATTTGGTTTGCTGGCCAATTTTATTGGCTTTGCATTTTTTATATTGTGCGATGGAAATGCTGGAAGGATGGTTTTTTCCGCTAGGAACTACTTTCCTGAATTTTTGGACATGAGTGTTTTAGAGAAAGCATATTTTGGTATAAGTTTGGGTTTGTACCAGTTTTTCTATATTGGTAGCTGGGTTAGCATCATTTTTTGTGCCATTATAGTGTTAAGATATAATGCAAGGCTGTCTAAATATATAGCGACAGTTAGCTTGCTTTTTATTATGTTAACGTCTGGTTATATACTTGGCTATACAAGTTCTGACTTTTCCGAGTTGACAGGTAATATTGATTTTATAGGGGGGGTGTATCAAGTACCTTATCGTGAAGCATTTTCTCATGACTTTATCAGAGCAATGGTTTTTGGGATTTTTTTCTCTGGTGCGCTTACCTTTGCTCTTTTGGAGAATCTGAAGTTTAATAAGTCTAAAGTATATACGGCATTGCTATTTGTGCTTTCTTTTATACCGTCATGTATGTTGGGGTTTTCGCCCACCATGTATGTTTCTCAAGAAAGAGTGCTTTTTGCATCGGCGGCCATCATTTTGTTATTGATAGCTATCATTGCCGGTAAAACACGGTATAGCTGGCACTTGCTTGCTGCGACAAGCGTTGTCGCTTTTTTTACCTATTCTTAAAGTGTGCTTTTCCCTTGGTTAACACTAAGGGGGGCCGTTTGGTTTTGCTAGCTGCGGTGGAGGTGTTAAATCATAGTGATTGCGCTACACTAACAAATTTTTCCGCAAGCGAAAGGCTCAATGTCACCTTCTCTATTCAATGCGTTAAACTTAATAAAAGTGTTTGGTGCTGCCCTGGTAGTGGCATCGCATTACGCAAGCCAGTATTTCAATACACCGTTTTATAGCTATGGTACTGGCTGTTTTTTTGTTGTATCGGGATACTACGCACTTAATTGGGAGCGTAGCCGTGGATGGTACTATTTAGCAAAGCGGCTAACGCGTTTATACCCGGCTTTTCTAGTGGCGGTGTTGGCTTATTTATTGGTTCGGCAGGTGCCATTGGAAGAGTGGCCAGAGTTGATAGCACATCATTTGATTTTTTTGTTGGCTACCCCAGACCGCGCGACGGCATTTGCACTGAATCCTCCTTTTTGGTCGCTACCGGTTTTTTTTACTTTCTTTGCCCTGCTTGCTTTTTTACCCAGTTTTATACCTCGTTTATGGCATGTAGCCGCGTTCATGTTGATGGCAGCGGTGGCGGTTATGTTGAATGTTACTCAGTGGCGGGAAGGGTATGCGGAGTTGTGGGTGATGCCGCTACATTTGTACGCCTTCTGGTTAGGCGGGTGGCTGGGACACCAGGCCCACAAGCGAACAGTCGTGACACAGCCTTGGTGTACATGGGGAGCATTCGGTCTGGCGCTGAGCATCATCATCTGCGGGGTTTATTATCAAACCATCACTCAAACTCTATTTTGGGGTGAGAGCTTTGCCTATCGCGGGATGATGGTGCTTTTATATAGTGCGCTTTTCTGGATGGTCATTCATAGCAGGTTAGCGGTGCGTGATTCATCTATATTGGCATTTTTGGGTACTATCAGCTTCGGGGTTTATTTATTTCATAATTTGCCCGTGTATTGGGTAAAAGCGTATTTTTCAGCCGAGGTGGCAGTGGTTTTCTCGCTTGGAGCTTCAATTTTGCTAGCTTGGCTGTCGTGGTATTTCGTAGAAACGCCGTTTCAACGCTGGTGCAAGCCACGTCTTGCGCGCATGCACCGTTAAGTAAAAACGGCATTATCGCCATTGAGTGGCTCCCTGTTAGCCTAGTTGCCGGTTGAGCTTACTCTTTCAGAGAAAGAGTAGGTCGGTGGTGCATTTTCCTCTGCAGATGTTTAGACGCTTTGTCGTTACCAATGCCAAGTGAGTCCAGCACTGATAAGATCCAGATCAAACGCGGGTAGGTTGTCTGTTTCACCGGCATCAAAGTAGCGGGTGTAGCGTCCGCGCAGGGAGAGCTCCTCGGTGACGCTGAACTGCACCCCTGCGCCCAGGGTGGGGGCCCATGTGTGGCGGTCATCATTGATATTTGTTGTTTGGATCGGGGCGTTAAAATTGGTCACGGTGGCATCGTAACGCCGTTCATTTTCTAAATACGCAACCCCTGCCGTGCCGAGCAGCGATACGTGGGACGTTAGCGGCCACTGGCCTACTAGCTGTGCTCCTAAGCCACTCAGTTTGACGGCTTCGGTGGCATTTAGCTGCGCGGAGGCACCTTGTCCGTTGGTGCCATTCAGGTTCATGGTAGCTTGGTAGTCACCAAGGTCTTCGTAGTAGAACTCGACGGCAAATTGTTTGCTGAGCGCATAGCCTACCCCCAGTCGCCACAGGGTATCGCTGTCGTCGCTATTCACTTGGGCGCTGCTGGCAGTGGGGGAGGCCAGCCAGGCCGTAGCGGCGCGGTCAAAGGGTTGAGTGGAGAGGTCTGCGTAGCTTTTGCCGCCTTCCAGCAATAGGTAGCCGCTGGCATGCGCTTGGCCAACGGCTACACCACAAGTGATGCCTGCGAGCCAAGTAATACGAGGTAGGTTGCGTAACAAAGTAAGCGTTTTTTGCATGAGAGGTTTCCTTAGCATGTTAGCCCAGCTCGTTCCAGATCCAAGAAAAATCTTCTAGGCCAGGGGTTTGCGGGTTGAAAGGCGCTGCTGGTTCGGGTGGGGCTGGTTCAGGTTCAGTTGGCGGCTCCGGTGGAGGCGTTGCCGTTTGGCGAAACCCCAGGGCGCCTGGATCAACGATCACACCATCGGCGATGCCGTCACTATCAAATTCGCCGCCATCTTGCAGTATAAAGTCGAGCCGCAGTTTGCCATCTAGCTGCTCTAGGCCGCCCCCGAAGGCTTCACTGGCGAGGTTGACCCATTCTCCGGCAGCATTTTGTTTCCAGTAGCCATTGATTTCCAGGTCGCCATCTACGAATAGGCTAAACTCACTGATGCCGCCGATAGTGTCAGTTTCAGCCTCGAACGAGAGTAGCCCCAACGGCATATCAAGGTCGTCTGGCCTATCTTCCGGCGCATCCAACTGGCGAATATTGCGTAACACCAGCTCACTAGTGCTATCAATCGTATTATTGGCGGCCAGTGTGATAAATATTTCAGGGGCTCCGGCCGGATTCGTGATCGCGGTCGGTGAATTTAAAAACGGTAGCGAGGAAACGTTATCCTGCTCAACATCAGCGATGCTATCGCCATTGCCGTCGCCAGTTCCTTCGCCTAAAGAAGGTACGCGAGCTTCGTCATTGTCGGACACGCCGTCATTATCGCTATCTGGCTCGGGTTCAGGCTCAGGTTCTGGCTCGGGTTCAGGCTCAGGTTCTGGCTCGGGTTCAGGCTCAGGTTCTGGCTCGGGTTCAGGCTCAGGTTCTGGCTCAGGTTCTGGCTCAGGTTCGGGCTCCGGCACCGGTGCTGCTTCCACTGTAAGGGTCAAAGTGCCGGAGACACTTTCCACACCATCCTCGCCGCCATCAGCCAGGGTAAAGTCAAAGCTGGCATTGCCCGCACTGCTGCCCGCGGTAAATGTCACCAAGCCATTGTCGATGTCTTGTTGGGTAAACGTCTCTCTCGCGGCTAAGGCGGTACCATCGAGCAATAACGTACCGGACGTTGGCAGGGTGTTCAGTGTATAAGTGAGCTCATCGCCAGCATCATCCGGATCGCCTTCATTCAGGTTGGCCGTCGTTAATGTGACGCTACGGCCGGCTTTTACGCTGGGGCCCGCGTTGGTGGCGATGGTAGGTGCATTATTGACGCCTTCCACTGTCACGCTAAGGGTGGACGTGCTGGTATTGCCTGCGGTGTCTTGAATGTCGACGGTGACATCGGTGGTAAGCGTGTCACCGTGGGCAAGGCCTTCAAACTCACCATTGGGGTCGAAGCTAGCCGTGCCATCGGCTTCGATAATAAAGCGCCCGCCGTTGCTGCCCGCCACCGCGCTACTCAGGGCATCGGCACGGTCATTCACAGCGGTGATAGGGGCCGTGTCGTCTGCGCCTGTGTCGTTATCGGTGAGCTTATCGCCGGCTCCGTTAACGTTGGTCAGCAGGGCCTCCCCCGCGTCTTCACGTACCGTGGCCGTTGTATCGTCATTGGCGGTGGGCGCGGTGTTATCCAGGGTTAGCGCAAGACCCGCTGATGCGCTGCTGGTATTACCTGCGCTATCGCCAACCAGCGTATCGATCGTGTTGAGGCCTTCGCTCAGGTCGCCTTCGGCCAAGGTGAAGGCCCAGTCACCGCTGCCATTGGCGGTGGCGCTACCCACGCTGATGCCGTCGACACGTACCGTCACGGTAGCGCCTGCCTCGGCCCCGGTGCCGATGAGGGTGGGTGTATTGTTATTGGTGATATTGTCGTTATCGCTCACACCGCTATCGGAATCAGCCGCTAATGTGGGTGCTGGGGTAGCCGCGGGCGAGTTAGCATCAACCACCAACTCAGCGCTGTCGGCCAGATTTTGACTGCCGGGCAGCGTATCAAGGTCCGCCGCTACGCCGTTATCGTGGGCGACCAGCGTGGCACCGCCGGTCAGGGTTAGCGAGGCGACGTTAAGCCCATCGGTGTCCGTCTCACCCTCTTGCACCGTATAACGGCCACTAAACTGCGTTTGGTTAGCGGCGTCGCTATTGGTGAGAAGGATCGTTGCGCCGGTGTTGAGTGTAGCCGTTAGCGCGCCGCCGTTGGCAGTAAAGTCGACCGCTTTATCGAACGTCACGGTGATATCAATGCTGCTGCCCACCGCAAAGGTGCCATCGGCGGTGGGCGAGGTAATCGCCTGAATCGCCGGGCTGGTGGCGGTCACCACACTGAAGAGGTCGTTTTGCGTTACGGCGGCAAGCGTATTGCCCGCCGCATCCTGAGCATCGCTGACTCGCACATCCACGTTATTGATCACTTCATTGGCATCGGCAGTGTCAAAGGTGGCGATATAGGTCGTGGCATCCGTCCAACTGCCGGTGTTAAAGGTAAGAGTGTTGCTGGGATCTTCCGTTGGGAAGGTGATCGTGGGCGCGACGCCAGTATTCATCGCTTCGTTGAAGTTCAGCGTCAGGGTAAAACCGCCACTGCCGATCTGGTCGTCAGTAATGGTGGTGAGCGACGGTACAATAGCGCCATCCAGGGTGGGGCGAGCAGCGTCGATGACATCATCACTCTGGCTGATAGCAGTGGTGTAAGCAGTGGAGCTATTGCCTGCCGCATCGGATAGCACAAAGTTAACGGGAATATCGTCGCCGAGGGCGCGGGAGGTATCCCCCTCCTGTACCGTGTAAGTGGCGGTATAGCTGCCGCCGCCCTGATCGGTAAAATCGCTGACCGCTACCCCGTTCACCGTACCGGCGTCCAGCGACAAGCCTGGCTCTCCCGCGGTAATAGCGACGGTCACGGTATCGCCGATTTTATGACTGCTATCCGGTATAGAAACGCTGGTGATGACGGGCGCTACGGCATCAATGACGATGTCTTTGTTGGCGCTGAGCGAGTTGGCAGTCCCCGGTGTGGGCAGGGTGAGCTCGCTGTCGTTGCCTGCTGCATCGCGAATTGAGCCGCCATTGAGGATGATTCCAGCGTTGGTCAGCGCCAGATCACTGGACTCATCCCCCGCCTGGACGGTATACGCAAACGTCAGCTCGTCGGTACCTGAGCCAGCCACGTAATCTATGGTGCGATCCGTTGCCCCGGTTTCCAGCGTCAACTGCGGTGTACCGCTGACCGTCACGGCTTCGCTGAACGCTAGGGTGATGTTAACGGTGTCGCCCGCTTTATAAGTACCGTTGGCATTCGTCGAGGTGACATTGGTTACACTCGGGTTCATCACGTCAACGGTATGCGCAGTGCCGCTGGAGAAGCCCTCCGAGGCATTGCCTGCACCATCATTGATGTCGGTGCCGTCATTCAGGTCAAGGCGCAAGTCGCCTTCGCCAGTAATGGTATCCACAGTGACGGTGTAGCTACTGCCGGAGCCTGAAATGGAGGCGATATTACCCGAAGCGTTGCCGGTGGTGTTGAGTAGGAAGTCATCAATAGAAACACCGTCGACGTCTTCGCTAAAGGTAACGGTGTAATCCACTGAGGAAGCATTGGCTGCAGGTGAACCACTGGGCGCAATACTCGTAATGCTAGGGGCGATGGCATCGATCACAATATCTTTATTGCTACTCAAAGAGTTAGCATCGCCTGAGGCGGGCAGGGCCAACACCATGTCGTTACCTGCCGAGTCCTTTATAGAGCCGCCATTGAGCAGGATCTCGCTGCCCGCCAGCGCCAGATCGCTGGTTTCATCGCCTGCTTGAACGGTATACGCAAACGTCAGCGTGTTTGTACCGGAGCCCGCCGTGTAATCAATGACTCGGTCAGTTGCCCCGGTTTCCAGCGTTAGCTGCGGCGTCCCGGTTACGGTCACAACTTCACTAAAGGTCAGCGTAATATCAACGGTGTCACCCGCTTTATAAGTCCCGTCGGCCGTCGGCGAAGTGACGTTGGTGACGCTCGGCTTGACCAGATCAACGCTGTGAGCCGTACCGCTGGTGTAGCCTGCCGGGGCATTGGTGGCCCCATCGTCGATATCGGTGCCACTGTTAAGATCAAGGCGCAGGTCGCCTTCACCGCTAATACCGGTAACGCTGACCGTATAGCTGTCACCGCTGCCAGCAACCGCACTAATAGTGCCAGAGGCGGTGCCGGTGGAGGTAAGGGTGAAATCATCGGCAGAGACATTGTTGACGCTTTCGCTAAAGGTAACGGTGAAATCCATTGAGGTCGCGTTGGCACCGGGCGAGCCGCTGGGGGCAATACTGGTAACGCTAGGGGCCACGTCATCGACCACATTAATAGTAATATTTTCCGTCGAGGGGGTCGTACCATCGGTGGCTTGTACGCTGAGCGTATAGCTACCGGTCACACTGGCGTCGAGCTGGCTGGTATCGCTCAGGGTGATCTCGCCCGTGGAGTCATCGATAGTGAAGGCGTTGCCAGTGTTGCCGGACTTGATGGAGTAGTTCACTGGATCGTCGCCCGTGGTAGCGACAGTGCCCAGTACCGTGCTGTTATCATCGCTCTCTTTAACGCTAAAGACTTGGCCGGTGGTGATGGCCGGGGCGATATCGTTGACGGAAATGGTGATGTCTTGAGTAGCCGTGTTGTTGCTGCTTTCACCGTCATCGGCCTGGATAGTAAGGGTGTAGCTTGCGGTGGCTTCATAGTCGAGTGCGTCAGGATCCGCTAGACGAATCTCGCCGTTATTGCTATCGATCTCAAACGCGCCGTCGACGTTGCCAGCGGTGATCGAGTAGGTGACAGAGTCGGTTCCACTGCTATCGCCATCGTTGGCATTGACATCGTGGATGACGGAGGTGGTATCAGTGGACGTTTCGTCGACGACCAGGCCGCCTGGATCCGTATTTTCAAAAACGGGATTATTATTCGTGACAGCAGGTGACGCGACAAGGTCATCCATTTCGAGCACGGCGACGTCGCTAAATGTAATCCTGACTTCATCAACGTTGTCGTAGCCAGACTGAAAATCTATAGCGCCATAAGCACCACCCGCCGTAATTTCGTTGAAGGTGTAGTAAGCGTCTCCCTGTGTATCGGAGGCTGTAAAGTCAAGTGATTCCGCAGAAGTTACTGCGGCACCGTCACGGAACCCCTGAATAGTTGCCACGGGATTAGTGTCAGTTGTTGTCTCAGATATGCCAATGGCAACGGAGCCGAGATCGAATTCAGACCCATCGGTCGAAGAAAAGGTGAATTGACGAATATTTGGATTCTCAAAGTTCATCCAAATTACTCGGTCATTAGGATCCCCTGAATTATTCAAGTTGAGCGTGAAGTCTGAAGAGTTGGGGGTAGCTATCCTATCAGCACCATCCATTGCAAACGTCCAATCTCCAATGTTTATTGATGTAACAGGACTTTCATTGATAAGGCCTACATCATCAAAATTCTCATTGGATATTGCCAAGGTCGACTGAAATAGCCCCGGCGCGGGTGTAAAAACGGCTGTTTCTATCAGGCCTGTTTGGTGTTCCAGATCCCAATCCCCGCCAAGGTTGCTGGCCCCGGTTAGATCATCGGAAGCTGCTACGTCCGCCCCGGTTACCCGTGCTAGCGCCTCTACAAACCGCTGCCCTTGCTCGCCCCCGCCAACATCACAGCCATAAATAAGGATGTCTCCGCCTGGCTCTAATGCATCGCCCCATTGTTCCAGGAAGCTGGCATAACTCGGCAGCGTCTCGCTATCCAGTGTGCTATTGCCCAACGCTAGGCGCCCTTCGTTGCCGTGGGAAACGAGGTGAATCGCATCAACCCCGCTGCGTTGTGCCAACGCTTGGGCGATTTGTTCAACGCCGTTAGCGCTGGGGTCTAACAGTATGACCTCGGTATCGTCAGTCACGCCGTTAAGCAGTGTTTGATAATCGTCAACTCGGGGGTCGACGAAGATAACTTCGTTACGACCAGTCGATTGGCTTGGGTGCGTTTGGTGAGTGGGAGTATTCATAAAGAGTACACTCTTTAAGTTGTGTAGAGATTTGGTTATATGGTTGTCTAGGTTTTTTCTACGTCTTTTTTATATCGCTTTTCTAGACGGCTTTTCTTATACGGCGTCGACCCGGTAGTAGGCGGGTGGCAGGCCAGAGACGCCGCCGCCAATGATAGCGACCCGAAGCGCTGTAATACTTATCTTAACGCTCCTTGTGCAGTTCTTTACTCTAGGATCTTTCGAGAGCACGTCGCTGACAAGGGGTTGCGAGAAGTTGATACTGAAGTGATCCGTTGTGCTATGTGTGACCGTTCTAGTGATTTCGGTGATACCCAACTGATACTGTGATTCTGCGGCATCTAAGCTGAAATGCTGAGTATGACAGCCGTCACTGAGTAAGCGACACTGCCTGCGATTGATGTAAAGACGCTCACAGGGTGAAAGATGCATACATTGGATTTCCCTATTTCAACATTGCTGGATGATCTGGTCGCTCGATTAGGCCCATCTTCCCAGGTTCAGGAACACGTGATCGCGCTCTTCGCTACACCAAAAGGGCCCCGCTGCTTTGTGAAGTGTCCTAAATTTTTATTTAATTTTTTTTGTTTAGCTTATGCTTATTTAGATTTTCTCACTACTCACTACTTATACAGTTTTTAGGTTTCTTACTACGGAAAAACAGTTTAAGCAGTAAATTGAAGTTTATTGAGGAAATTACCAAATAAGTACTAAGATTATGGTCGCTGGCCTAAGTGTATGCAAGATTTACTGCTAGGTTCAATGAGGCTATGTTACTAGAGCGTGCAGCAGGGTTGCCCACTACTAACGCGCAGCGGTTAGTGGCCTAGTAGCGAGTGGACAATGTTAGCCAGCGTAGGCATTAAGTGATGCCTTATTAAAGGCATTTTTATTACAACAGTAACAAGGAGTGCTTTATGGATCCATTTGTTGGGGAAATCAAAATGCTAGGCTTTGCATGGGCACCGGTGGACTGGGCTCTGTGCAATGGTACCCAGCTATCTATTGCACAGTATCAGGCTCTCTACTCTTTGCTCGGCACTGTTTACGGTGGCAACGGCCAAACCACCTTTAACCTGCCAGATCTGAGAGGGCGAATGCCCAGAGGGCAAGGTCAGGGAGCGGGCATGGCAAATGTCGATATCGGGGAACTGGCTGGAGCGGAAAACCGCACACTGACTATCAATCAAATGCCTCAACATACCCATGCCGCAGGGGCAATGACTACGCCGGATGACGCCAATGAAGACACGCCTGCCACAGGAGATTATTTAGCCAGCGGAAAAACGGGCCTTAGTGGCTCTGTGAACAATTACTTCCGTGGCACCCCCTCTGGCACGGTTGAGTTAGGCAATGGCCAAACGGGCATTAGCGGAGGGAGCCAACCGTTTAACGTTATGAACCCTTATCTCGCCCTGAACTTCAGTATTGCATTGCAGGGTATCTATCCATCCCGCCAATAATAGGTAGGGCAACAAGTGATGGTGGCCGAACGTTTGGAGGTTCGGCCTCTTATCGTAGGAGTCACGATGTTAGGCACCATTACGGCGGCGGACTTTCAGCCGCTACAGGGAAAAGAGTGTACCTTTGAGGCGACCTCTGCGCTTTCGGTGAAGTTAACGGTCGAGCAAATAACAAGCCGCCCCGACTGCCAAGTGCCTGGGGCAGACGAAGCGCGAGAGCCTTTCGGTGTTCTTCTGTCTGGGCAGCAAGACGAGGTTGATTTTACCAGCGCCACCGGGGTCTTGCGCTTAGGCGACGGGGCAACGCTGGAAGGCGTCTACATTAACCGTGTGTTACCCCCAATGGGTGGTGACCCACGGCCCTGGTATCAACTGGTTTTTAACTAATAGTTTTAACTAATAGTTGACTAGGGCGTTTGCGGATACCAGACCCAGCGCTCTACTGCCCCCATTAATCCTTCAAAACGGAACCCTAGCTGCTGGTAAAGCTGTTTGGCATAAACATTAAATGGATCGACGGAGAGGGAAACGGGGCTCATAACTTGAGCCCCTGCTGACTGGACTGCCCTAAGAACAACAGCCCCATAACCCTTGTTACGTGCCCCCTTGATCAGCGCGAGGTCGAGAATATGCACTTCATTAGCACCGAAATCCACCGTCACACGGCCGATCCGCTCACCCTGTTTCTCGACAATATAATACAAGGCATTGGGGTAGGCGGTTCCATAACCGATTGCTTGGGCCTTAACCTGCATCTCAAGCAGCGCCTCAATCATGTCTTGATCAGCCAGCGCTAGTTGCAGGTCTTGCCGGATATCTCGATAAAGCGCTTCAAGAAAAAGATGATCTGAATCTCTAGAGGGCCGAAGTTGCAACCCATCGTTTAAGTGCCCGCCAATACCTGCCATTCGTTTGCCATTGCCCAAGGGTATAAGTTGATTGAATCGCCCACCACTACAAGATAAGCGTGAGCTTGTCAAAAATTGTGAGTGCTCACCAACCCCCTTGGCCCTCTAACAAGCTTCGGGTGTTGTTATTGAGTGGTAAGCGGAAATCGGCGCTGCCGAGTACCATGGCATCACCTGCTCGCACGACCCTAGCACTTACATAGACGTAGTCCTGGCCCTGTGCATAGGTGCCCATTAAAATTGAACGGGCGTTGTGCTGAGCGGTTAAACGCTGAACTTGCCGTGATAGAATCAATTCCCCCACGCTCTCTTCGATAAACATGCTGTCGCGCATTTTGACTTCGCGTACCTGCATACCCTGGCGGGCCAGTGCGGAGGCCATAATTTCAGAGCTAATACGCCCCAGTGTGGATGACTGGCTTAGATTGTCGATGCTCACAAAAGTGGCGGCAATCATGGGGCTATAGCGCGTGAGCTCTGGATTGCTGGCAACCATCTGCTCGGCAGCGGCATGAACCAATTCAGAGAGATCGGGTTCCGGTTCGGCGGGCGTATTGTTAGCATTGCCCAGCGCGCTGCAACCAGCCAGTAACAGTAGCGTTATGCCCATGGTCATCCCACGGGTAGCATGGCCGATAGAGCGAGCGCGCCAAGTAGTGAAAAGTGTCATCAGCATGAAATTACCACGTATCAGTAAGGGAAACGGAGGGTGTGGTAGGTGCCTGAGGCACGCGATGGGGGGCATATTGACGACGGTCACCGGCATTGATGTAGTAAATGTTGGACGAAGAGTAGAGAATTCGTTCGCCATCGATAATTTGCGTGGTCACGATGATCTCTTCGTCACCGGTGTATGTCCAACTACCGCTGGTGGTATCGGCAAGCATGCCGGCGGGGATTAATCCCAGCGCAGGTTCGCTCCACTGATTAAACGGAATCGTGGCTACCGCAATGCCCGCGGTGAGTGCGGTAAAAGCGCCAACCGGTGGGCGGATAAAGCCGCGGTCACGGTGCTCGACAACTTCGACGTCGATAGTGATATTGGCGCTGTTTGCAGTGGGGGCGGTGGTAAGGTTAGCGCCCCGTGACACCAGTTCGCTGGTCAGCAGTGCGCGAAAGCCACGCCCAAATTCACCGCCACTGTAGGCGTGCAGTGCTTCGCTATCTGACTCGCTGATGTGTAAATCGCGATTGCGGACGCGCTCGCGTTGTAAAATGCTGGTAGCTTCATGGCGGGCCAGCACATCCCAGTGGTGAGCTGCCTGCATACGTTGCTGTTCGGTATAGGGGTAGGTAGTGGCGATCGGCGCTTGAGATGTATTGGCATAAAAGCAGCCGCTAAGCATTAAGCTTGCCAGCCCCAAACTAACAGGACGTATGAAATAGGGTAATGGAAATAATCGGGGACGGGTGCGCACCTGCTGGTTCCTTTTTCGCTACAAAACGGCTTTTGATAGACTATGTGCTTTGCTTAGTTTGCCATGCCTAATTCGACGTATCTAATTCATCATACCTAGCAAGATCGGCCACGAGGTTAAAAACTTGAATGAGCGATAATGCCAATGCTTGAAGATCACCGCGGCGGTCCGCGCCATGATTCGCTGATGTCGGCCTATCATGAAAGTGATAGCGGTAGCGGTTGGATGATCAGTTATCTCGATATCATGACCTTGTTGGTGGCTCTGTTCGTGGTCATTATCGCCGCTGCAGGGCCGGTTATTCCTCAATTGAACCAGAAGGATAGTGTGAGCGAGGACGCGGGCACATCCTCGCCTACTTTGGGAGTCCCCCTGCCTGAAGCATTGGCCCAGGTAAGCCATAAGCGTGAGAGTGTCGCCCGGTGGAGCAGTGCAGGATTGAACCCCATGGCGATTAGTGCGGCACTTGGCGTGGCAGGGCTGCCCAAGCTGGCCGATCTTCCTCGACGAGTCAGCTTCGGTGTTCCACCGCTTTTGGCAGCACCATTGCCGCCTGCTGAGCCGGTTATTTCTTTACCAAAACTACTGATGCCCGCGGGCAGCGATGATTTTACATCGCCCTTAGCTGACTACATGGTGGTGCTAACCGACCACCCCCCGGCAAATGTACAAGCGGTGAGCGATGAGTCAGTAGCGGGGGCGACTGCGCTAAATCAGGCGCTTTCGGAACGCGTTGAAGAGTCTACCTATTTGCCCGACCTGGAGGGTGTTGAAGTATCGCGGGTGGCTGAGGGGATTAGCCTGCGTGTACAGGATCAACTGCTGTTTCCCTCTGCCACGGCTGAGCTAACCAACGATGGGTCGTCACTAGTGAGCAGTTTGCTCGAGACTATTCAGCGCTACGATGGCGAAGTGTGGGTGGAGGGCCATTCGGACAGCCAGACCATTAGCACCGAGGAGTTCTCATCTAACTGGGCGCTGTCGAGTGCTCGTGCCATTGCCATTGTGGAAGCGCTGGAAGCGGCGGGCGTGGATGCTGAACGCCTTCGCGCAGTCGGCTTGGCAGCAACAAAACCGCTAGAGAGCAACGCCACCGCGGAAGGGCGTGCACGTAATCGGCGGGTTGAGGTGGTGATTCATGTGGAGTAAGGGGCAGTTAATAGAGGAGTAAATAGCTGCTCAGCTATAAGGAAAATGTCATTGCGAGAAGCGCAGCGACGCGGCAATCTGATTTGTCAGTGATAGCTAACCCCGAGATTGCTTCTCTATGTTTGCAATGACGGCAACATGATCGCCACGCTTCGCTCGCGATGACATAAGAGGGGCAATGACATAGAAAAAAGCCCGCCGGGGGAGGCGGGCATTAAAGGGCTTGGCTCACTGCAGTCCACTGGCATCAGGTGAGGGGGTGTACAGGATTGCCAGTGGGTACAATATCAGTATAGCTATTTATTAAGCGTTGCCAAGTGCGGTAAAGCTTTTTTTACTTTTTATCATCTTAGTTATCGCTAATGCTTATTCTGAAAGGGGCTGTACAAAGCGCACCGATCTGCTTCATGCACTTTTGTGGTGCGTTTTAACTGCCTCTTTTTGGTGCTTGCAAGTACTCTGATTTATTTATCCCGTCAAATGCCACGTAACCCTCTGTTGAATAGACACTTCTCTGTTTTGGCTTATTAATTGCTATGCTTTACGTAGCAATTAATAGCTGGTCATAGTAGTTAATAGCTGGCCATAGCTATTTAGGCGTTCTAGACATGACGTCTTAACGAAGCGTTAAGGCCGAAGAGAGGTAGTGCTATGCCTGAACCCGCTCGTCTTTCAGCGTCAACCCCTTCGGTTGATCCGGCTCTGCAGCCGCGGCTTGTCTTGACCGATTTAGATGGCTCACTGCTCGACCATCACAGTTATGACTTCAGCCCTGCTGCTCCCTGGCTTGCCCGCTTAAAGCAAATGGGGGTGCCGGTGGTTCCGGTGACCAGTAAAACCCGTGCCGAACTGATACCGCTGCGCGAAGCGCTGGGCCTCACGGCAACCCCATTTATTGCTGAAAATGGTGCGGTTATTGGTCTCCCCCCTGGCTGGTGTCATGCACGCTTAGACCGTCCAGGCAGTGGCCGTGATGGTGTCGTTATCAAACATCCTGGTGTGGATATTGGCTTTATACGTGCCCGATTAAAGGTGTGGCGTGAACGCTTGGATATTCGCTTTACCCGCATGGGAGAGATGAGCGTAGCTGAGGTGATGGAGCTTACCGGGCTCGACGCAGTTCGCGCCCGGGATGCTCGGCAGCGGGAAGGTAGCGAACCGTTGTTGTGGGAAGACTCGGCCGTGGCCCTTGAGACGTTTCGCGCCGCTTTAGAGGGGGATGGCTTACAGCTTACTCAAGGTGGGCGCTTTTGGCATGTAATGGGGCGCTCCGCCGATAAGGGCAATGCCGTCGAGTGGCTGGTTAAACGCTTCACGGCATTAAGAGGGCGAATGCCTCTTTCATTGGGTTTGGGAGATGGGCCAAACGATATCACTATGCTCGAAGCAGTGGATCAAGCGGTCGTGATACGAGGTTGTCACGACTTAGCCGTAGAACCCCGCAACGCTTCGCTCTATCGCACGGATGCCACAGGGCCAACCGGCTGGTCTGAGGGAGTGGCCTACTGGTGGGGGCGAGATGACCGCCGTTTAGCGACGGCGGAAAAGGGCGATGCCGCTGTCCTTTGAGTACAGTTATTTGAGTCCAGTTATTTGAGTCCAGTTCTATGAATCCAGGGAGGTAAGTGAATGAGTGACTTTCATCAAAACGGAATTATTACCGACTTTCACAACCTTACCCGGCGCTCGGTGGAGGCGCTTGAACAAGAGCTGTGCCAGTTTGCTCGACGACGTCCAATGGGGCTGATTCTACCGTCGCTGTTTTCGGAGCTGGAAGGGCCAGCGCTGTCGGCGATCGTCGATGAGCTGGTTAAAGTCCCTTATCTCAACGAGATTGTCATTGGCCTGGATAGAGCCGATCGCGAGCAATTTTTATATGCTCGGGAGTTTTTCTCACGCCTGCCGCAACACACGCGCATCTTATGGAACGATGGCCCACGGCTGCGCGCCCTGGATGCGGAGCTGGAAGAGCACGGTTTAGGCGCTTTAGAGCCTGGGAAAGGGCGCAATGTATGGTATTGCGCAGGCTATATGCTGTCGTCAGGGCGCTCGACGGTGGTAGGGCTTCACGACTGCGATATTTTGACCTATGAGCGTGGGCTGCTTGCGCGCTTGATGTATCCGGTGGCGCACCCCAATTTCAATTACAGCTTCTGCAAAGGTTATTACCCCCGTATTGCCGAGGGTAAACTGAATGGGCGCGTCTCACGGCTGTTAGTCACACCGCTGCTGCGGGCGCTTAAAACTGTCTGTGGGCCGATGCCCTACCTTGATTACCTGGATAGCTTTCGCTACCCACTGTCAGGTGAGTTTGCGATGCGCAGCGAAGTGCTTGAGGGGATTCGTATGCCTGCGGATTGGGGGCTGGAAATTGGCGTTTTGTCGGAGTTACAACGCAACTACTCCCTGCGCCAGCTCTGCCAGGTAGATATTGCCGATGCCTACGACCACAAGCATCAGCCGGTTAGCGAAGATGATCCTGATAGCGGCTTAAACCGCATGAGCCTGGATATTTCAAAAGCGCTCTATCGCAAACTAGCCACCCAGGGGGTTACCTTTAGCAGCGAAGACTTCCGCACGCTTAAAGCTACCTACTACCGCTTTGCGCTGGATTTGATCGAAGCCTACGACCACGATGCGACGATGAACGGCCTAAGCCTTGATCGCCACAGCGAAGAGCAGGCCGTGGAGCTGTTTGCCAGTAACCTGCTCGAAGCGGGCAATCTTTTTATGGATAACCCACGTGAGCGACCCTTTATCCCCAGCTGGAACCGTGTTCAGGCCGCGGTGCCAGATCTGCTCACGCGTATGCACGAAGCGGTAGAGCTGGATAACCAAGGTAAGGTTTCGAGATTGCTTCACTGCGTTCCCAATGACAACACCGAGATCGCCACGCTTCGCTCGCGATGACACCCATTTGTCATTGCAAGGAGCCTACTCATATGTCATTGCGAGGAGCGCAGCGACGCGGCAATCTCGATCTGCGATGGCAGGTAACCTCGTCATTGCAAGGAGCCTACTCATATGTCATTGCGAGGAGCGCAGCGACGCGGCAATCTCGATCTGCGATGGCAGGTAACCYCGAGATTGCTTCACTGCGYTCSCAATGACAAGACATCAAAAATCGCTGTGCTGGAGGGCTGCACGCGGAGCCGATGACGAGGCGGGTAAATTTGCTTGTGCATGTCCCGTGCTCTGGTTAATGCGGAAGTGGGCAACCAGTTGACGCAGCTGAGCACTGAGCTGTGCGAGCGTTTGGGTGGCGTGGTTACTCTCTTGCACCAGGCCGGCATTTTGCTGGGTCATTTGATCCATCTGCGTTACCGCCTGATTGACCTGCTCAATGCCGCTGCTCTGCTCAATGGTGGCTGCAGAGATTTCCTGAACCAGTGTACTGAGCTGTTTAATGTCATCGACCATGCCATTGATCTCATCGCCGGTGTCATGCACTTGACGGCTGCCTTCCACCACTTTGCTATCCGACGCTTCGATCAGCGTTTTGATCTCTTGGGCGGCAGCAGCCGAACGGCTGGCTAGTTGGCGAACTTCATTGGCGACAACGGCAAAACCGCGCCCCTGCTCGCCGGCTCGGGCGGCTTCCACCGAGGCGTTAAGAGCCAAAATATTGGTTTGGAAGGCGATGCCGTCAATGGTGTTAACGATGCTGCTCATTTGGGTGGCGCTTTCGTTAATCGTCGCCATGGTGGAGATCACCGTGGACATTGAGTCACTGCCGCGTTGAGCGCTGTCAGCGGTGCGTGTGGCAAGTGTTCGCGCGTGATCCGCATGTTCGGCATTTTGTTTAACCGTGGCGGTAAGCTGCTCCATGCTGGAGGCCGTTTCGGCCAACGACGCTGCCTGCTCTTCGGTGCGTGTGGAAAGCTCTTCATTAACACCCACAATCTGCTCTACGCCACTGTTAACCTGGTTTGCGCCGTGGTGAATATCGCCAATGGTATTGGCCAGGGTTTCACGCATCCGGTTGATATCAAATAGTAAGCTCTGCTGATCCTTCGGCGAAAGCTGAGTGGTTTGGGTCAAATCTCCATCAGCAATATGGCGTACTACGCTAGCTGCATAGCGTGGGTCGCCCCCCAGCCTGCGAGCAACATCACGAATGACCCAGCCCATTAGCAGCGTTACAGGAAGGCCTATAATCAGCAGTACCATTACCGAGTAAATTAAACGTGTAATAAAAGCTTCGTTTATATCATCTACATAAACACCCGTGGCCAGCGACCACTGCCATTCGGGAAGATAGGCCACGTAACTGATTTTCGGTACCTGCTCATCACCAGTGATACGACGGGAGTAGTAGTCAACGTGCCCACCGCCAGCTTGAGCTGCTTCTCGAAAAGCAGCGTAAAGATCCATGCCGCTGGCATCCTGGTAAGCGCTCATGTCTTCACCGCGGGGGCGCTTGGGGTGGGAAACGATCTTTAGGTCATCATCGAAGGAGAAGATATATTCTCCACCGCCAAAACTGACGCTAGACATATTGTCGATGGCACGCTGTTGGGCTTCTTCAAGGCTGAGCTCTCCAGCAACTACCCGCTCTTGTAGCGCTTCAATTTGGCTCTGTACGCTTTCCACTACGTATTGAATACTGTCTCGGCGTTCACTCTCAATCGTCTGGCGATTCTCCCAGGCCAACCAGCCTACCAGCAGTAGCATGGCAACCCAGATAATACCCAGCGTTCCCCAGAGTTTTTGCGTCGTCGTTAAGCGTGTCATTTTTTTCCTAGCCGATGTAAGTAAGCAACGTTGTTCCCTATCGGCCTAAGGCACCAATACCTTAGCAAAATTTAAAGTAAATGCTGCCGCGGCAATTTCGCTTGCCGAGGCAGCATATTCTGAGATGTGTTTCACATCGCTTGCAATGACACCCAGTTGATCATTGTGAGGAGCCTACTCATATGTCATTGCGAGGAGCGCAGCGACGAGGCAATCTCGATCTGCGGTGGCAGGTAACCCTGAGATTGCTTCACTGCGCTCGCAATGACAAAACATCAAAAATCGCTATGCTGATGAGCGGTCTGCGGGGCGGGTGAGGAGGCGGGTAAGCTTGCCTGTGTATGCTCCGTGCTCTGGTGAATGCGGAAGTGGGCAACCAGTTGGCGCAGTTGGGCGCTGAGCTGGGCCAGGGCTTGAGTCGCGTGAGTGCTTTCTTGCACCAAGCTGGCATTTTGCTGGGTCATTTGATCCATTTGCGTTACCGCTTGGTTGACCTGCTCAATGCCGCTGCTCTGTTCAATGGTAGCCGCAGAAATTTCCTGAACCAGCGTACTGAGCTGTTTGATATCATCGACCATGCTGTTAATCACATCACCGGTGTCGCGTACTTGGCGGCTGCCTTCAACTACTTTGCTGTCCGACGCTTCGATCAGCGTTTTAATCTCCTGTGCCGCAGCAGCTGAGCGGCTGGCAAGTTGACGAACCTCATTGGCGACAACCGCAAAGCCGCGCCCTTGATCACCTGCTCGGGCGGCTTCAACTGACGCGTTCAGTGCCAAAATATTGGTTTGGAAAGCGATACCGTCAATGGTGTTAACGATGCTGCTCATCTGTGTGGCGCTTTCGTTAATCGTCGCCATAGTGGTCGTGACGGACGACATCGAGTCGCTGCCGCGCTGAGCGCTATCGGCCGCTCTGGTGGCAAGCTTACGCGCATGGTCAGCGTGTTCAGCATTTTGCTTAACAGTCGCGGTGAGCTGTTCCATACTGGAAGCGGTTTCAGCTAGTGATGCTGCCTGCTCTTCGGTGCGGGTCGAAAGCTCTTCGTTTACGCCCACGATCTGCTCTACGCCACTGTTGACCTGGCTTGCGCCGTGGTGGATGTCACCAATCGTCTCGGCAAGAGCTTCACGCATCCGGTTGATATTAAAAAGTAAGCTCTGTTGATCCTTCGGCGAAAGCCGTGTGACCTGGGTCAGGTCGCCGTCGGCAATATGACGTACTACGTTGGCTGCATAGCGTGGGTCTCCACCTAAACGACGAGAAACATCACGAATAACCCATCCCATCAGCAGCGTTACCGGCAGGCCAATGATCAGTAGTATCACGATCGAGCGAATCAAACCGGCAATAAAGGCGGCATTAATATCATCGACATAAACGCCGGTCGCCAGTGACCAGTCCCATTCGGGAAGGTGCGCTACATAACTGGTTTTCGGCAGCTGCTCGTCGCCACCCGCGCGGGTAGAATAGTAATTGACGTGACCACCACCTGCTTGCGCGACACGCAGCAACTCGGGGTACAGCGCCATCCCGCTGGCGTCTTCATAATTGGTCATGTCAGTGCCGGGTGTGCGGCTAGGATGCGATATAATCAGTAAGTCATCGTTGAATGAAAAGATATACTCGCCCGCCCCAAAGCTAACGCTAGACATATTATCGATCGCACGCTGCTGCGCTTCTTCCAGGCTAAGTTCACCGGAGGCTACCCGTTCTTGCAGGGCTTCAATTTGGTTTTGCACGCTTTCCACTACGTATTGAATGCTATCGCGGCGTTCGCTCTCAATCGTCTGGCGGTTCTCCCAGGCAAGCCAGCCAACCAATAGCAGCATGGCAACCCAGATAATACCCAGCGTTCCCCAGAGTTTTTGTGTCGTTGTTAAGTGAGTCATGTTCTTCCTAATTTTTGTAATTGAGTAACTCCTTCATTATCGGCCTAAATGGAGCAGACCTTAGCAAAAATAGTCTTGAACACTCTTTTGGGATATATAGCACCCTTATATTCTAAAATAATCTAAATATAGAACTTAAAATGCACTATGCTGTCTTTATAGCATGAGATTGAGATCACCACCCCTATGGGAGGCAACGATGCAACGCCCAATCGTTACGCACTTTTTTGATGAGCCTACGAACACCTTTAGCTATGTCGTCCAAGACCCTGATAGCCGTGCCTGCGCAATTATAGATTCGGTACTCGATTTTGATTATGCCGCTGGGCGAACCGACGTGCGATCTGCTAACACCATCATCGCTTTTATTCGCGAACACGATCTCGATGTAGTCTGGATTTTGGAGACCCATGTACATGCAGACCACCTCTCGGCAGCGCCATACCTACATGAACAGTTAGGGGGTAAAACCGGCATTGGTGCCAACATAGTGAAGGTGCAGGAGATATTCGGTAAGGCATTCAATGCGGGCAGTGAGTTTGCTCGGGATGGCAGCCAGTTTGATGCGCTGTTTGAAGAAGGGGATACGTTCGCCGTTGGCCAATTACAGGGCCAGGTGCTGCATACCCCAGGACATACGCCCGCTTGTTTAACCTACGTAATAGGCGATGCCGCCTTTGTAGGCGATACGCTATTTATGCCGGATTATGGCACCGCGCGGTGCGACTTTCCCGGTGGAGATGCGCGCACTCTTTATCACTCTATCCAAAAAGTATTGGCGCTTCCCGAGCAGACGCGGCTGTTCTTATGCCACGACTATAAAGCTCCCGGTCGCGATACCTTTCAGCATGAAACCAGCGTTGCGGAACAGCGCAGTGAGAACGTCCATGTTCATGAAGGTATCAGCGAAGACGAGTTCGTGAAGATGCGCACTGAGCGCGACGCCACCTTAGGCATGCCACGGCTCATTATTCCTTCGGTGCAGGTCAATATGCGTGCGGGGGAGCTGCCTCCGGCGGAAGAGAACGGCACTGTCTATCTCAAAGTGCCGCTTAATTTTTTCTAACGGTTTAAGTGCGAGCTGAGGAGTGATCAGTGGATTGGACAGCAGGCTTACAAGGGCTGGTTGGGGGTGTATTAATTGGGCTTTCCGCTACCTGGCTGATGGCAACGCTGGGGCGTATCGCCGGTATCAGTGGCATCGTGGGTAACTTGATAACCCAGCGCCCCAAGGGCGATAGCGCTTGGCGAGTGGCTTTTCTGTTAGGGCTGATTAGCGGCCCGCTTCTGCTTATGGCGTTAGGTGGTGGTTTGGGCAACGTTGCCGGAAGCCCTGGTGAGGTGATTGGCGCGCCGGTGGGAGGCGTAGGGTTAATGCTGGTGGCTGGGCTGTTAGTGGGCGTAGGCACGGGGCTGGGCAGTGGCTGTACCAGCGGCCATGGGGTATGCGGGCTGGCGCGCTTGGCACCACGCTCCATGGCGGCCACCGGTATGTTTTTGCTGACGGCGCTAGTGACCGTTTATATCTCGCGCCACATGCTAGGCCTAGGCGGTGGAGTATGAGTCAGTCAAACAAGAGTCATTGGATGAAAACAGCGGCAGGCTATGCGGCGGGGCTACTTTTCGGTATCGGCTTAGCTGTTTCAGGCATGACCGACCCCGCGCGAGTAGTGGGGTTTCTAGACGTAGCGGGCGCCTGGGATCCAACGCTGATGTTCGTATTGGGCGGGGCCGTCATCACCACCTTTGTTGGCTATCGGCTGGTATTCAAGCGTACTGCACCATTGTTGGGTGGCGTCTTTCAGTTACCGACCAAACGAGAGTTAGACGCGAAGTTATTAGGGGGCGCTGCCCTGTTCGGCATCGGCTGGGGGCTTTCCGGCTACTGCCCAGGGCCAGCGATTGCCTCCATTGGCGGTCTTTCCTTACCGCTATTGGCCATGCTGGTGACAATGGTGTTGGGGTGGTTTGCTGCTAAGCGTCTCGCCTAGCCATTCGTCCTTATTCGGCGATTGCCATGCCCGCGCCCTTGCCATCAAAGCAAGGGCGTTTTTATTTGTCTTAACGCTGGGTTAATGCCCGTCCGCCATGCTGATGGGTAATAAATAGGAAACCGCTATGCACGTCTTGTTGATTGAAGATGACCCGCTGGTTGCTTCGGGTATTCGCGCTGGATTAATGACCTTCGACTTTGTGGTCGATCACGTCTCCACGGGGAGCGCTGCCCGTCAGGCGATGCGAACGGTGGTCAGTGATGTGGTCATTCTTGATCGCGGATTGCCCGATGGCGATGGTCTTCAATTGCTGGCCGAGTGGCGCGAGCAGGGCAATGACGTTCCCGTGCTGGTGTTAACCGCTAGGGATGCGGTGCGTGACCGAGTGGATGGACTGCAGGGCGGCGCCGACGACTATCTGGTGAAACCTTTCGATTTAGATGAGTTGGTAGCGCGTTTGCACGCCTTGTTACGCCGAGTAGCAGGGCGCAGCAGCGGCCTGATTGCCCATGGCGCACTCTGCTTAGATCCAACGGCTAGGGAGGTCTACGTCGATGAACAGCTGATTATGCTGTCTCGCCGGGAGCTGGTGCTGCTTGAAACCTTCCTGCAATCGCCACGCAGCGTCCTGTCAGCCGACCAGCTCAAAGATAGCCTTTACGGTATGAACGACGATGTTGAGAGCAATGCGCTGAATGTGCATATCCACCACCTGCGCCGCAAGTTGGGTAGCGGCGTGATTGAAACAGTGCGCGGGCTTGGCTATCGGTTGGGCAAACCCGAGGCGGTACATGCGGCCGGTACGCCCTATAAGGGGCAGCTATGAGTTTACGTGCGCGCTTGCTGCTGACTCTGGGATTAACGCTGGCACTGCTCTGGGGTGTGGCGGCGGCGTGGCTGATGCGCGACCTGGAAGAGAAGTTTGTGGAAACCCTGGATCAGCGCTTAGCGCAGTCGGCAAGAATGGTGGCCGGGTTAGTCCTGCAGCTGCCGTTTGACGTATGGGAGGATGCCGAGCATCCAGTGCTGTCTATTCCACCCATTGAAGGTCTGGCCTGCCAAGTGCACTCGCCCCAAGGCGAAATCATGGCGCGCACCCATGCCGATATGGACGCTATTCTCGCCCCGGGAGAGGGCGGCCACACTTATCGCCAGGCAGGCGACGTGACTTGGCGGGTATTTACCTACGAGCGCGGTGGCATCGTGATTACCACCGCTGATCGTATGGATGAGCGCGATATGCTGCTCGGCGGCGTTATACGCATGACCGTGGTGCCCTTTATCGTAGCGCTGGTAGGCAGCATGTTTGCGCTTTGGCTGGGGGTTTGGCGTGGCTTAGCACCGCTAACACGGCTGCGCGAATCGCTGGCCAATCGCCACCCCGATGCACTGGCCCCTGTCGCTACCTATGGCCTGCCTAAAGAGATTCGTCCGCTGATTGAGACCCTCAATGCGCTTCTAGCGCGCGTACAGCAAACCATTATCCGCGAGCAGCGCTTTACCAACGACGCTGCCCACGAACTGCGCACGCCGCTTACTGCGATCAAAACCCACCTGCAAGTGGCTCGCCGGGTCGAAGGTCAGGCCGCAATAACATCGCTCAACTATGCTGAAGAGGGAGTGGTGCGGTTGAGCTCAACCCTTGACCAACTGCTCACGCTGGCTCGCGTAGAGGGGCGTGTGCGCTTTGATGATGGTGAGGCTAGTCGCGTCGCAGATGTGGCCGAACACGCCCTGGCGGATAGCCAGCACAACAAATCAGCCCGCTTTGTAGTGTCGCCCCATTGGCCCGATGTCGCCCTTGCGATGCCCCGCGAATTGGCTATCACCGCGCTGCGTAATTTGCTCGATAACGCTATTAACCATGGGCCCGCCGGTGCCCCCGTTAACTTTGATGCGCAGTGGGAGCCAGGGGAGCGCCATCTTACCTTTAGCGTTAGCGACCAAGGCCCAGGTGTTGATGGCGCGACGCTTGAACAATTAACTCAACGATTCTGGCGCGCCAGTAAACAGCAAGGCAGTGGACTGGGGTTAGCCATTGTGGCTGCTATCGCCGAACGTTTTGGTGGCGAAGTGACGTTTGTCAGCCCTGCTGGAGGTGGTTTTACCGCCCGTCTGGTGGTGCCAGTGGCGGGTAGCTAACAACGATAACGCAAGGGAGAAACCGAGATGAATAAAAAATACTTAAGCAGGTTTGGCCTGCTGATAGGGATTAGCTTAGTCACTGGAGGCGCGCTGGCGCAGCAGGGTGACGCGGAGCGAGGCCAGGCTGCAGCGGCTACCTGCACAGCCTGTCATCAGGCCGATGGCAGCGGTATGAATGTGCCCAATGGTGAGTCATGGCCGCGCTTAGCGGGGCTGAATGCGGACTATATCGCTAAGCAGTTGCACGACTTTAAAGCCGGGCAGCGTCAAAATGCGACCATGATGACGTTTGCCAATATGCTCGACGATCAGCAAATAGCCGATGTTGCCGAATACTATAGCCAAATGCCGGTAACGCCGGGGCAAGGCGGCGATGAGGCCGACGAAGCGCTGCTGGCGCGGGGTCAACAGCTTGCCGAACGCGGCGATTGGAACGCCTACATTGTTTCCTGCCAAAGCTGCCACGGGCCCGGTGGTACGGGCGTTGGCAGCACCTTCCCAGGTGTCGCCAGCCAGCATGCTGGCTATATCAGCGCTCAGTTGAGGGCGTGGAAAAACGAGACACGCATCAACGACCCACAGAATCTCATGGGGGCCATTGCCAAGCGCATGAGCGATAACGACATTCAGGCGGTGTCTGCCTGGTATGCCACGCAACCCGGTTCAGAAGAACAGGAGACAGCACAATGATCATCTGTCGTCGCTCCCTCGTCATAACGCTGACCGGCTGCTCGCTTGCGTTCGGTACCGTTTATACAGCCACGGTTTTTGCCCAGCCAGAAGAGCGTCCAGATGCTGCGCTGAATATGCTGGTACACGAGCCCCCCACCATGGAAGACCTTGAGAATTCCGAACTTCATCCGGAGCTGAAGAAAGTCATCCGCTATGGGCATGATCTATTCACCAATACGCAGCAGTTGCGTGGTGAGAACGTGTTCAATGATATGAACTGCTCTAGCTGTCATTTGGGCGAAGGGCGGGTGCCGTTCAGTGCGCCAGTGTGGGCCGCGGCTATCACGCTGCCGGACTTCCGTGGTAAGAACCAGCATGTGAATAACTTGGAAGAGCGTATCGCAGGCTGCTTTGCTTACTCCATGAACGGCGTGCCACCGGAGTATGGCAGCGATGAAATGCTGGCGCTGAGCGCCTACCATCAGTGGCTGGCCACCGGTGCGCCGATGTATCCAGACAAACCGATCTATGGGCGTGGCTTCCCCGCGCCGGATGAGCCAGCTGAAGAGCCCGACTACGCTAGAGGCGAAGCGGCTTACCAGCAAAATTGTTCGATTTGCCACCAAAAGGATGGATCGGGCCACTATGAAAACGGCGAATACGTATTTCCAGCCCCTTGGGGCGACGGCTCTAATAATTGGGGCGCGGGGATCGCGCGAGTAGAAACCATGGCGGGCTTTATTTACCAAAATATGCCGCTTGGTCAGCCGCGGTCACTCAGCGATCAAGACGCCTGGGATATTGCTTACTTCATAAGCAGCCAAGAGCGACCCCAAGACCCTCGCTACACGGGCGATGTCGCCGAGACAGCCGAGCGTTTTGGCCCGACCTTCCATAACCGCTCACTGTACGGGCAAACCCGCGAACACGACGGCCATGTACTCGGTGATCACGACAACTTCGGGGAGAAGGGCGACCTTAAACCCTGGAACGTCGGGATGCCGAGGTTTGAAAACCTTTCCGAGGAGTAATACCGTCACGAAATGTGATTATGAGGAACTTTCATTTTTTGTCATTGAGAGGAGTCCTCTTTATGTCATTGCGAGGAACTTGCGACGAAGCAATCTTTGGCGGCGGTGGCAGATTAACCCCGAGATTGCTTCACTACGTTCGCAATGACAGGTAGAGGATTTCAATGACATCACCTACGTCATTGGGAGGAGCGCAGCGACGCGGCAATCTTTGGCGGCGGTGGCAGATTAACCTCGAGATTGCTTCACTACGTTCGCAATGACAGGTGAAGGATTTCAATGACATCACCTACGTCATTGCGAGGAGCGCAGCGACGCGGCAATCTTTGGCGGTGGCAGATTAACCCCGAGATTGCTGCACTACGTTCGCAATGACAGGTGAAGGATTTCAATGACATCACCTACGTCATTGCGAGGAGCGCAGCGTGGCAGATTAACCCCGAGATTGCTTCACTACGTTCGCAATGACAGGTAGCGGATTTCAATGACATCACCTACGTCATTGCGAGGAGCGCAGCGACGCGGCAATCTTTGGCAGTGGCAGATTAACCCCGAGATTGCTGCACTACGTTCGCAATGACAGGTGAAGGATTTCAATGACATCACCTACGTCATTGCGAGGAGCGCAGCGACGCGGCAATCTTTGGCGGCGGTGGCAGATTAACCCACGTTCGCAATGACAGGTGAAGGATTTCAATGACATCACCTACGTCATTGCGAGGAGCGCAGCGACGCGGCAATCTTTGGCGGCGGTGGCAGATTAACCYCGAGATTGCTTCACTACGTTCGCAATGACAGGTAGCGGATTTCAATGACAGGGAGGGCCCACAATGAAAGAGAGGCTCACGATAATAAGGGGTGTGGCACTCAGAATGATATTAGTATGGGGCAAGCTCAACCCAATCAGGATTAAGGGAGTCAATTAGAGCATTTTTACGTTGACGTGAACCCGCTTTAAGCTGTTTTTCGCGCCTGATGGCATCTTCTATACTATTTGACTCCTCTAGCCATACAAGTTTGTGGCAACGGTACTTTTTGGTGAATCCTGGCATTAAACCTTGGCGGTGTTCATAAAGCCTGCGCTCCAAGTTGTTTGTAACTCCTATGTAAAGAACGCGGTGAGTGCGGTTAGTCAGAATATAAACATAATAAAGATTGTTTGTTGTCGACATGAACCGACCTTTCGGTGATGGATTTTTATTAATCTAACTTCATTTTATTAGCAATGGTAGGGGCGCATCATTGCAGTCAGTATCCTTATTTTGACTATGAAAAGTGAAACGACCTTAGCTTGCAGTGGTAGATTAACCTAGAGATTGCTCCGCTTGCGCTCGCAATGACAGGGGGCGGGCTCACAATGTCGGGTTGCTCGCAATAACAAATTAGATGCTATTGCGAGTAGCCCTATTCATGTCATTGCGAGGAGCGCAGCGACGCGGCAATCTTTGGCGGCGGTGGCAGATTAACCCCGAGATTGCTTCACTACGTTCGCAATGACAGGTAGCGGATTTGCGAGGAGCGCAGCGACGCGGCAATCTCAGCTAGCGGTGGCAGGCTAAGTTCATCAAGGTGTTTCACTGCCCATCATCTCGATCAGCCGCTCATCACTGGGCATACCCTGAATACGGTCAAGACGCACGGCCCCGTTCTCTGTTTCACGCTGAAAAACGGAAGTGGGGGTTGCATATAGGCCCAGCTCTTCGAACAACTGGTTATTGGCGTACACCTGCTCTTCAATTTCTCTCGGTTGGGCACTAGCTTCGATTTCCTGCTGGCCGCTTTCATGGGCATGCAGTGTCGCCGCTGGATCGTCGGCGCCGAGAATAGCGGCTGCTTTTCCAGGGCTGTCGGGTGCTAAGATACCTACCATGATATGGCGTAGCTGCACCTCACCTGCTTCCACCCAGGGGCGAACGTCTTGCCACATTTGACGGCAGTAGGGGCAGTTGGCATCCGTGAAGGTGTAAATCACCCGGGGGGCATCCATATTGCCGTCCTGTACCCAGTGGCTTTCGCTTAATAGCTGCCATGTTTGTGCCTCTAGCGGTGCACGTACATGCTCATCCAGTTGCGCTTCGGTAAGGTCATTCCCCTCATTATCCATTAGCGTACCCACCACGGCGTGCTCGCCATCCGGCGTCAGGTAAATCGCCATGTCCTGGCCCTGCACGCTGGCGCCGTAGCCGCGCAACCCTCCGGGGGCATCGAATTGACCATGAATTTCCAAGCCTTGGTCGGCAAGTGCCTGAATAGGGGCGGGGAGCTCATCGGCATAGCTCGCAGAGGTGCCGACCAATCCTGCCAGCAGGAGAAAACCACTTATGCCAGCGTGACGTTTTAAGTGCATTGCAGCGCCTTGTTTGAATAAGAGTGAGAGGCTAGAGATTTAATAACCGCCGCCTTAGTGCTGGTAATCCCTAAAATAATGCCGTGTTGCGATTATCGCAGCACAACATTATTTAGGGATTATGCGCTTTATAACTGGGGCAATATGTCGCAACTTACGGTTTTTGAAACTTACGATTTTTGAAACTTTAGATTTCTCAATGGTATTAACGAAATGGTGTTAACTATCCGCTACCAGCCAACGCACCGCGTAGGGCGGCAGCGCTCCTTCTGCGACCCAGGGGTTAGCGGGATCCAGCGCTTGCCAGGCGTGTTTTTCAAGTGCCTGGGTAACTGCCTCGCCCACGTTTTCTAAGGGAAGCGGCAGATCGGTGACGTTGTACAGCGCCAGTAATCGGCGGCCATCGTGCAGTGGGCCGCGCTCTACCGCCAGCAGTTCCGGTGCCGAGACTAACGCCCGCTGGGCGGCATTGGGGTGAAAGCAGGGCTCTTGACGGCGCTGGTCTAATAGCCGGTTTAAGGCGTGAAAAACATCGTGGGTGGGCGTTGAAGGGCTATCTAACAGCAGGTCTAGCTCGCTACGCTGCCAGCGCCGGCGGTTGATCGAACGTAGCCGCCCACTGCGCTCAACGCCTTCCACGTCATTGAGTGTGCCAGTTAGGGTGTGAATATACAGCGCGGGGATACCTTGCAAACTCAGCATAATTGCTTGGCTGCATAGAAAACGCGCTACCTGCCACGGGTCGGGGCCGCGGCGGGTGCCGCGCATGGCTTCAAACCAGGTGATATTGATCTCATAGGGCGTATCGCTTCCATCGGGGTTGCTACGCATGCTGACAAAGCCTCCGAAACGGTGCATCAGCTCCAGCAGCGCATCCCGCTCGTGATCGGGCAATAAACCTTCCAAGGGGCGCACGCCAATGCCGTCGTGGCTGGCCGTAAAGTTGAGGTAGGTGCATTGGTCGGGCAGTACCGGAAGGCTGGCAAGCCAGGTTTGTAAGGTGCTCGCTTCGCCCCGGGTGAGGGTGTGCAATAGCAGCGGGGGGAGGGCAAACTGATACACCATATGGGCTTCGTCGGGGCCCCCCGCTGGCAACCGATCCAAGCCAAAATAACTGATATTTTCCTGGTGGGGCACATTGGTTTCGGTGATTAACAGGGTACCTGGGGCCACGTGATCCACAATCGCTCGTAGCAGCCGCACCACAGTGTGGGTTTCCGGCAGGTGAATGCAGGCAGTACCCAGCCGCTTCCACAGAAAGGCCACCGCATCCAAACGTACAATCCGCGTTCCTTGCTCCAGGTAGAACAGCAAAATACCCACGAACTCCAGCAGCACATCCGGATTTTCAAAGTTCAGGTCAAGCTGGTCTTCGGAGAACGTCGCCCACAGGTAGCGGGTGCCGCGCCGGGTGGAAATGGGCACCAGCAGCGGGCTGCTGCGTGGGCGCACCACCTGGGAGACATCGGTCTCTGGATCGACTTCGATAAAGTAGTCGCGGCCGGGCAGGCTGCCGCTCAGGTAATCCACAAACCAGAGAGACTCCCGTGAGACGTGATTGAGCACCAGGTCGGCCATTAAGTCGTAATGGCTGGCGAGTTCGCGGATGTGCGACCAATCACCAAGATCGGGGTTCACTTCACGGTAGTGGATCACCGAAAAGCCGTCGTCGCTGCTCCAGGGAAAGAAGGGCAGTACATGTACACCGCTGATGCGATCGCCCAACCGCGCTTGAAGAAAATCGCTAAGCACTGCCAACGGCGGCACACTATCTTCAATAATCGAGTCACCGTAGCTGATCACCCACTGATCTTTTTCGCTCCAAGAGGGTGCGTTTTTAGTGCTGGTTCTACCGGAGCTGGATGAAAATGGGGCAAGCGACTGAAAATGCGCTAGACGCTGGTTTAAACGGCGCTGCACTTCCCCCGCCCTGGGGCCATAAAGGTGGCTGAGGTAGTCGTTAACGGTCTGCTCAAAGGGGGGCATGGGTAGCTCCTGATAAACAATCTGCCACAAACGCTGCAGCTTGTGTGCCAAATCGTTACAATACGAGGTTGATACCGCGTTTAAACGCTAAGATACATTAGCTTGTGGCAGTTACTACTGCTAAAACGCTATTAATAGCACACACATTGACAGGTTATAACACGCTAACTCGTGCGGTACGCCGACACGAGCTGACAACAGGTTGACCGCCATGCATTGCCCTTTTTGTGGTGCAAACGATACTCGAGTGACTGATTCGCGCCTGGTAGCGGATGGTGATCAGGTACGCCGTCGACGCCAGTGTGCGAGCTGCCAAGAGCGCTTTACCACCTACGAAACCGCAGAATTGGTAATGCCGCGGGTGGTGAAGTCCGACGGCTCCCGCGAGAGCTTTAATGAAGCCAAACTGCGGGCAGGTATGTTGCGTGCGCTGGAAAAGCGTCCGGTCAGTGCAGAAGCCATTGAAGCGGCGGTAGAGCGCATCCGCCAAACCTTACGTGCCCGGGGCGATCGCGAAATCAACGCCCGTGATATTGGCGAGTCGGTCATGCAAGCGCTTAAAACCCTCGATCACGTAGCCTATATCCGCTTTGCTTCGGTATATCGCAAGTTCCAGGATCTGGATGAATTTCGCGCTGAGATTGACCGGCTGTCCCAAGAGCCCTCTTCCCGACTGGGCCATGGCAGCGAGTCGTCAAAATGAGTGCTGTCTTTAGCCAAGCCGACCACCGCTATATGGCGCGGGCGCTGCAACTGGCGCAAAAAGGCTTATACACCACGGATCCCAACCCGCGGGTCGGCTGTGTGATTGTGCGTGACGAGCAGATTGTCGGTGAAGGCTTTCACCTGTGTGCCGGTGAACCCCACGCCGAAATTCACGCGTTGAATGATGCTGGTGAGCAAACCCTGGGCGCGACCGCGTACGTCACCCTGGAGCCTTGTTCCCACACCGGCCGCACTGGCCCCTGCGCGGTGGCGCTCCAGGAAGCGAAGGTGTCGCGGGTAGTGGTTGCCATGGTGGATCCGAACCCGCAGGTGAGTGGCCGCGGTATTCGTCTGCTTGAAGAGGCGGGTGTTGAGGTGGCGGTGGGGTTATTAGAGAGTGACGCGCGCGCTCTGAATCCCGGCTTTATTGCTCGCATGACCCAGCAGCGTCCCTTTGTGCGCCTGAAAATGGCGATGAGTCTAGATGGTCGTACCGCCATGGGGTCGGGGGAGTCTCAGTGGATCACCGGGCCTGAAGCACGCACCCAGGTGCAGCGGCTACGGGCACGCTCCAGCGCGATATTAAGCGGCGTTGAGTCGCTCATTATGGACGACTCTCGGCTGACGTTACGAGCAGAGCAGTTACAGCTTAACAACGCAGACGAAGTGGTTCGCCGCCAGCCCCTGCGGGTGATTTTAGATACCCACTTGCGCCTACCTCTGGCGGCAGCCTGTTTAAGCGAGCCTGGGCGTACGCTAGTGATCACCACATCAGACCACTTGGAAGAGAAGCGGGAACGGTTAACTCAGGCGGGCGCTGAAGTACAGGTGTTGCCCGCCGGTAGCGATGGCCGTATCGATTTAGTGGCAATGCTGCAGTGGTTAGCCGAAAATGAACAGGTTAATGAACTGCTAGTGGAAACCGGAGCGACATTGGCGGGCGCTATGCTCGATGCGGCGTTGGTCGATGAGCTACAGCTGTTTGTTGCCCCCACACTGTTAGGCGGCGAAGCGCGGCCCCTTTTTGCGTTGCCAGGGCTCTCACGTATGGCCGATCAGCGGCGGTTAACCATTCACGATATGCGAGCAGTAGGGCGCGATTGGCGCATTATTGCATCCCCTCTAGCGACTAGCGCATCTGGCGAATTTTGCGAGAGCAAGGTACCCTGACGCGCAAAATCGTGACTCACTCTCGCGACACTCTTTCTCGATAACCTATCCTGACAAGCTATCGTGACAACACTTATTGGAGATTCCATGGCGCACCCCTCCTCTAGAGGCTTAGCCCCTATCGCCGAGCTGGTGGACGATATCCGCCAGGGCAAAATGGTGATTCTCATGGACGATGAGGATCGCGAAAATGAAGGTGATATCATCATGGCCGCCGAAAAAGTGCAGGCCGAGCATATCAACTTTATGGCCCGTTTCGCCCGCGGCTTGATCTGCATGCCGATGACTCGCGCCCGCTGTGAGCAGCTTAATCTGCCGCTAATGGTGCGTGATAACGGTTCCGGTTTTGGCACCAAGTTTACTCTCTCCATTGAGGCAACCGAAGGCGTCACGACGGGTATTTCAGCTGCAGATCGTGCGCGTACCGTGCAAGCCGCGGTGGCACCCAATGCAAAGCCCTCTGATATCGTTCAGCCAGGCCATATCTTTCCGCTGATGGCCGAGCCGGGCGGCGTGCTGCGCCGTGCCGGGCATACGGAAGCTTCGTGTGATTTGGCGGCACTGGCGGGCTGTGACCCTAGCGGTGTAATCTGCGAGATTATGAATGATGATGGCAGCATGGCGCGCCGCCCCGAGCTTGAAGCCTTCGCCCAGGAGCACGGTATTAAGATCGGTACCATCGCGGATCTGATTCACTACCGTATCGTTAACGAACAGACCATCGATCATCTGGAAGCGTCAACGGTCATGACCTCCCATGGCGAGCTTGAGCTGCACGTGTTCCGTGATCGTATCCAGGGCGCTCACCATTTGGCGTTGGTGAACGGTCAGCCCACACCGGAACAGGCCACCACGGTGCGCGTGCATCTGACTGATACGCTGCGCGATGTAATGGGCTTGATGAAAGACGAACAGTGCCGCTGGGATGCCCATCGCGCGCTGGAAGAGATTGCCAGTGCCGCGCCAGGCGTGTTTGTTTTGATTGACGACGGCCGCCCGCACCAGGATTTGAAAGACCAGCTGGATATCTTTTTGGATCGCGTGCGCCAGCCGCGTACCAGCGACTCCGACGGTGCCGGTAACTACTTGACCATCGGCACCGGTTCTCAGATTCTGCGCTATTTAGGCGTGGGTAAAATGCGATTACTTAGTTCACCGTGGAAGTTTTCGGCGCTGTCCGGCTTTGACCTCGAAGTTGTAGAGCGTCTGGGCCCTAATGACACGGCGTATGAACCAACTTCTCAGCAGAACTAATTCAGCAGGAATAAATTGATGCACTCCCTCACTCAAGTTGAAGGTACGTTTGTTGATGTCGATGGCCGCTATGTCATCGTGGTCGGCCGTTTTAACCATCACGTGGTCGATAGCCTGGTGGAAGGCGCCGTCGACAGCTTGACCCGTCACGGTGTCGACGCCGAGCATATCCACATTGTTCACGTGCCGGGCGCCTGGGAACTCCCGCTGGCGGTGAAGCGCGTGTTGAAGGTAATGAAACCCGACGCAGTGATTGCCCTGGGCGCGGTCATTCGCGGTGGCACACCGCATTTTGAATACGTGGCGGGCGGCTGTAATACGGCGATTAATCACTTACAGCTTGAGTTTGATACCCCGGTGGCTAATGGTGTGTTAACCGTTGAAACCATTGAGCAAGCGATTGAGCGTGCAGGCACCAAGGCCGGTAACAAAGGCACCGAAGCTGCCATGGCCGCGATGGAAATGGTCTCTCTGCTCCGTGCGCTACCGTCAGGAGATACCCAATGAGCGAGCGTAAACCCTCTGCCGCTCAGCAGGGCCGCCACGCGGCGCGGGAATTAACGGTGCAGGGGCTTTATCAATGGCACATGACGGGTAAATCCATTACCACCATTGAAGCCGAGTTTCGTAGCCAGGTCGCCGACGATGACCTGGAAGATCACGAAAATTGGGTCAAGGTGATGGAGATCGCCGACAAGGCGCTGTTTCACGAGTTACTCCATAATACCGTGCGGTTCAAAGCGGAACTGGATCGTGAAATCTCTCCCCTGCTAGACCGCCGCTTAGAAGATCTCGATGCGGTAGAGTTGGCCATCCTACGGTTGGGCGCTTACGAGCTTTCCCGCCGCATGGAAGTACCTTATCGTGTCGTCATTAACGAAGGCGTTGAGCTGGCTAAGTCATTTGGCGCCACCGATGGCCATAAATACGTGAACGGCATTCTCGACAAGCTGGCTATTCGCTTGCGCAGTGCCGAGGTCAGCGCTCGTCGTCTCTGAACGCGAGCGGTATGACAATGCGTTTAAGGGGCCTTTGTGCTTGCCGAATTTGATTTGATTCGACGCTACTTTATGTCGTCGCAGGAGGCGTCGGCTGCGTCAAATGGCGTCACACTGGGATGTGGAGACGACGCCACGCTGCTGTTGCCGCAAGCAGGCCAACAGTTGGTCGTGAGCGTTGATACTTCGGTGGTGGATGTACACTTTCCCCGCGAAGCATCAGCATTTGCGGTGGGTCACCGTGCCTTGGCCGTTGCGCTGAGCGATCTGGCCGCCATGGGGGCGACTTCGCGTTGGTGTTTGATGGCGTTAACCCTTGATCAGCGCCAGTTTACCAATGATGAAGCCACCCATGCTTGGCTTACAGACTATGCGCGAGGCTTTCATACGCTTTGTCAGCAGCACGCCACCACGCTGGTGGGGGGCGATGTCACTTCCGGTGCGCTTTCCATAGGCGTTACTGTGATGGGTGAACTCCCGGTGGGCGAAGCCTTGACCCGTAGCGGTGCCCAGGCGGGAGATCTGATCGCTGTCACCGGTGCACTAGGTGGTGGGGCAGGCGGGCTGGCGCTTTGGCAGCAGGGCGAGCGCGATCTGGCGCATCCATTGTTAAGTCGCTACCTATTGCCACAACCGCGCTTAGCGGCGGGCCTGGCGTTGCGCGATTTAGCCACCGCTGCACTGGATATCTCCGATGGGCTACTGGCCGACTTGGCGCATATTCGCGACGCTTCGCAGGTCGGAGCCGTCATCGCGCTAGACGCCTTACCACTGGCGGACGAACTGGAAAGCTCCCTAGGTCGGGAAGCTGCACTAAAGGCGGCACTTTCCGGCGGGGATGATTACGAACTGCTTGTTACCCTCGGCGCTGACGACGTCGCAGAGGCGCAACAACGTTTAGCGCCATTGGGTCTCTCGCTGACCGTCATCGGCCACTGCAGTGAAGCGTTAGGCGTTACTGCCTCTGGCCAGAGTGAACTGAGTCGTTATGTCAGCGGCTATGCCGGCTGGCAGCATTTTAGTGGGGAAGCGCCATGAATCATGCACCTAAAAGTGTCTGGCGTCGCCCAACACATTTTTTTGCCTTCGGCTTGGGTAGCGGTGCTGTCCCTTGGGCGCCGGGTACCTTTGGCACGCTAGCGGCCATTCCGTTCTACTGGATGATGGCGGAACTGCCCCTGGGGTGGTACCTGAGTGTTTGTTTTGTTGCCTTTATTGTCGGCGTTTGGCTATGTGATAAAACGTCCCACGATTTAGGGGTACACGATCACTCGGGTATCGTGTGGGACGAGTTTGTGGGTTACTGGCTAACCATGGCGGCGGTGCCTTTTTCGTGGGAGGCTGCGCTATGGGGATTTGTGGTATTTCGCATCTTCGATGTCTTTAAGCCCTGGCCGATTCGCTGGGCTGACCGCCGCGTGGCGGGCGGCTTTGGTATTATGATCGATGACGTGATGGCAGGGGCCTACGCCTGGAGTACTATGCACCTGTGGTTCTGGCTACACTAAACTTGGTAAGTGGTAAGTGGTAAGTGGTAAGTGGTAAATAGAGATCAGGAGCGGTTGATAACTTTTTTCGAGTGCATTGGCTGCAAGGCGTTGGCTTCAAGGAGGTAGCATGCGCAAGGAACGTCTGATTGTCCCCACGCTGGCGATTATAGCCGTAGTGTGGATGGCAGCGCAGCTACTCTCCAGTGTGCTGTTTGAGCGCAGTCTACGCCAAGCGCTCGAAGATCTGGAGGCGCGGGGCGAGTGGCGCGTCAATCGTACTGAGAGTCATCAAGGGTGGTTAAGCTCCCAAGGCAGGGTGATACTGTCACCGCTTTTGGGTCGACCCTGGCGCCTTGAGCTCACGTATAGCGCGCGGCACGGTATTTTAAGCACGGATGTCGAAGGCACCGTACTACCACGTCTCGATACCGTTCTGCAGCAAGCCGTGGGTGAGGTCACCGCCCCCTCTGTGCCGCGTTGGCAGGGGCGCTATCACACCCTTAGCGGTCATAGCGAATTGCGCCTTGCCCTTGCCCCCTTTGTGATTCAACAAAATGGCCGCGATTTAGCCGTCCGCGGTGGTCGGCTGCGCTTGGAAGGCGTGTTTGGCGATTGGCGACTACGCGCGTTATTTGATCAACTTACCCTGACCGACGGTATGGCCCAGCTTGCGATAGGCCCCACGGTGCTCGAAAGCCGCTATACTTATATTGATGATGCTTACCACTTTGCTCAACGCGATCACCTGCATATTGAAACGCTGACGCTCAGCTACCCCTCCTACGATATCCAGTTTTCACCTCTCGATCTAAACAGCCATATGGTGCTGGATGAGAGCGAACTCCGTATCAAAGGCGAGCTTGAAGTGGGCGATGTGATGGTGCCTTCTCAAGCGCCTGATATGCCGCTGCTCAATGGCCGCATAGAGATGGAGCTTTCGCGTTTGAATGCCGATGCGGTTCGCCACTTGATTCGCCGTTTGCGCCAGGAAGCCGCCTGGGGAGACGCTAGTCTACCTATGGCCGAAGGGTTGCTGGCCCGGTTGGAGCCGGATCTGCGCAAAGTGCTTAGCGACTCGCCACGTTTAGATGTCATGACCATCGCCATCGACAGTCCGCTGTTGGGTATTCGCCTGGATGCGGATGGCGCGCTGTTTTTTGATGCCCGCCAGTTGGATGAGCTGAGTGTGGTTAACCTCGACAAAAAGAAAGAGCAGGCGAAATGGCTGGAGCGCATTGATGGCGACTTTACCTGGCACGATGCGCCTACCGTCGCCGCATTATGGTTAGGCCTGCCCCTGGGTACTCGGGAGCTGCAGTTTGATGTGGTGCGTGGCGTTTGGCGTATCAATGGGCGCCCGATGCCCGAGCTTTGGCCTCAATAATTTTAAAAGAAAAGTTTACCTACGGTCGCAGGGAGCGCCGCTAAACTGACTGTTCTACTCGCGAAGGGTTGAAGTTTTGGCCCACTGCCCGCATTCCATGGACAACACTAGGCGGTTCTCACCGCCGGTATCGGTTCATTGGAGGACGCATGAGCGACCAGGATTACGAACACGACGCTGAACATCTTGATTGGCAACTTGATGATGAGCAGTCATCCACTACTGATGACACCCCCGGTAGTGAAGAGAGTAGTGAAGACAGTGGTGCAAACCACTCTAACGAACAGACTGAAAAAAGCTCTCAAGAGCCCGATAGTAAGCAGGGAGGAAGTGAGTACCGCTCAGACGGCGAGCGGGTAAACTCTCTGGTGCCCGCTAGCGAAATGCTGCCCGAACGCATTTACCTCCTGCCTATTCATAACCGGCCGTTCTTCCCCGCCCAGGTACAGCCGCTGGTGATTAATCGTGAGCGCTGGGAAGAGACCATGCGCCGTGTGGGTAACACGCCGCACCACACATTGGGTGTTGCCTTTGTGGGCGAGCAGGGTGTCACCTCCCTGGATCACGAAGGTTTCCCGGAGATCGGTACTGCGGTCAAAGTGCACAAACTTAAGGGCGAAGACGATCAGATTCAGTTTATCGCTCAAGGGCTTCAGCGCTTTAAAATTACCCGCTGGCTCTCCAAAGAGCCGCCTTACCTCGTCGAGGTGACCTACCCTAAAGAGCCGGTTGATGCGGAGAACGAAGAGACCCGCGCCTACGCCATGGCGATCATCAACGGCATTAAAGAGCTGCTGCCGATTAACCCGCTGTACGGTGAAGAACTCAAGCACTACCTCAACCGCTTTAGTCCTCATCAGCCGGGGCCGTTGACCGATTTTGCCGCCGCTATTACCTCCGCCAAAGGCCCCGAACTTCAGGATGTGCTGGCAACACTTTCGGTAGAAGAGCGGATGCAGAAAGTGCTGCCGCTGCTGCGGAAAGAGATCGATGTTGCGTTGCTACAGGGCGAGATCAGCGAGCAGGTAAACGCGCAAATGCAGGATCGCCAGCGCGAGTTCTTCCTGCGCGAGCAGCTCAAGGTCATCCAGCGTGAATTGGGTATCTCCAAAGGTGATCGAGAAAACGATGTAGATACCTTTAGAGCGCGTTTGGAGTCACTGGTAGTGCCCGAGCGTGTTCAATCGCGTATTGACGATGAGCTTAATAAGCTCAGCGTGTTGGAAACCGGTTCGCCGGAGTATGGCACCACGCGTAACTACCTGGATTGGTTAACCTCGCTGCCCTGGGGAGTGACCAGCCAGGATCAGTTGGATCTACCCCATGCCCGCCAGGTGCTGGATCGCGACCACGACGGTTTGAAAGACGTTAAAGAGCGTATTATCGAATTTCTGGCCGAGGGTACTTTCAAAGGCGACGTAGGCGGCTCGATTGTATTGTTGGTAGGCCCTCCTGGGGTAGGCAAAACCTCCATCGGACGTTCGATCGCCGAAGCCTTAGGGCGCCAGTTTTACCGTTTCTCAGTCGGTGGTATGCGCGATGAAGCGGAAATTAAAGGCCATCGGCGTACCTATGTGGGCGCTATGCCCGGCAAACTGGTGCAAGCCTTTAAAGAGGTCGAGGTCGAAAACCCCGTTATCATGCTGGATGAAATCGATAAGCTCGGGCAGTCCTTTCAGGGCGATCCAGCATCGGCGCTGCTGGAAGTACTTGATCCCGAACAGAACGTCGATTTCCTTGATCACTATCTTGATGTGCGCATGGACCTCTCCAAGGTGCTGTTTATCTGCACTGCCAACACGCTTGATTCGATTCCAGGGCCGCTGCTTGACCGTATGGAGCAGATCCGCCTCTCCGGTTATATCGCTGAAGAGAAGCTGGCGATTGCCAAGCACCACCTGTGGCCGAAGCTGCTCAAGCGCGACAACCTGACGAAAAAGAGGATCAGCCTCTCCGATGCGGCTTTAAAGCAGGTCATTGAAGGCTACGCCCGGGAAGCCGGAGTGCGCCAGCTGGAGAAGCAACTGCACCGCATTGTGCGTAAATCGGCCGTTAAACTGCTCGAAGAGGAGTCTGAAACGGTCAAGATATCAGTTAAAAACCTGGAGGAGTTCTTAGGTGCGCCGATTTTCCGTAAGGAGAAAGTGCTCACCGGCGAAGGGGTAGTGACCGGCCTGGCGTGGACTTCCATGGGGGGGGCAACATTGCCCATCGAAGCAGGCAAAGTACACTCACTGGATCGTGGTTTTAAACTGACCGGTAAGTTAGGCGAAGTGATGCAGGAGTCCGCCAATATCGCTTACAGCTATACCCTGGGCCACCTGCAGGAGTATGGTGCCGATACCGACTTCTTTGACTCGGCGTTTGTACACTTGCACGTACCCGAGGGCGCCACGCCGAAAGATGGCCCTTCGGCGGGTGTCACCATGACCACGGCGCTGCTCTCGCTGGCCAAGCACCATGCGATCGATAGGCCTTTGGCGATGACCGGCGAACTAACGTTAACCGGCCAAGTGCTCCCCGTTGGCGGTATTCGTGAGAAAGTCATTGCCGCGCGACGCAGCGATATTTTTGAATTGATTTTGCCCGACGCCAACAAGCGCGATTACGAAGAGTTGCCGGACTACCTGAAAGAGGGCATGACGGTGCACTTTGCCAAGCGCTACCGTGATGTGGCAGATGTCGTGTTTGGCCGAAAATAGAGCGTTGATTTTATTTGCAGCAATGGCTATTTAACCTTTTAAAGCGTCTTACGAGAGTAAGGCGCTTTTTTTACATTTGTTCACTGGTTTGCCGAGATGATCTATAGCGATAATGACCTCTGCTTTTATAAAAATTAAGAATATCTAATTCTTGGAGAACTAATGCGCAATAACCAGCCCGTGACGCAGCGTGAGTATGTTCTGAGTGAGGAAGCGGTGCTTATTTCCCGCTCGGATTTAAAGGGCAATGTGACCTACGCCAACCCTACTTTTGTTGAGGTCAGTGGCTATAGCCGTGAAGAACTCATTGGCTCTCCCCATAACCTCCTTCGTCACCCTGATATGCCTGAAGCTGCTTACAAGGATTTCTGGAAAACCATCCAAGCGGGGACAACCTGGCAAGGCGTGGTTAAAAATCGGCGTAAAAATGGCGATCACTACTGGGTGAATGCCACCGTGGCGCCGCTGCGGGACGGTGAGCGCATCGTCGGCTACACTTCCGTGCGCCGCAAAGCGTCAGAAAAAGCCATTAACCAGGCAGAAAAAATCTATGCCGAGATTCGCGAAAAAGGTAAATCCCGCCACTACGCACTAGCCCATGGCACGCTGCGGCGTAAAGGCTTGACCGGAATGCTGTCGCGCTTTCAGTTCACTAGCCTGAAAGCCAAGCTCATCAGTATGGTGGTGGCGTCGCTGCTGCTACTCTGTCTTTCGGGTGGGTTGGGAGTCTCTGCGCTGTTACTCTCCGGCGAGCGGCTGGAAACCATTAATCGCTCAGGGTTGAGCGATGTCGCCTCGCTGCAGAATATCGAACGCTATATTGGTCAAACGGTTGGCACGCTGGAACCTGCGGTACGAAGCCCTCGTCGGGCTGACCTGGAGGCCGTCAACGCAGACATTGGCCAGTATACCGATGCCATGCAGACGCTGTGGGCGGGCTACTATGCGGATGCGACGGTCACTGATGAGACCGCCCAGGCTTTTGATAGTGCTCTGAATACCTGGATTGATGCGGTGCAAACCGCCCTTGTGGCGATTGAAGAGGGTAATGGGTTCGCGGCCTTTGAGGCCTTGAATGACGTGGTGGTGCCGACCACAGAGTCGCTGCGCGAGATGAACAGCACCTTGGTTGAGCAGGTGCGTGCCGATGCCGAATTGCTGGTGACCGAGGCACAAAGCGGGCGTCAGCAAATGCTGATAGCGCAGCTGGTGCTACTGGCGGTAGGCTTTTTAGTCATGATCGGCTTGAGTGTAATGATTCTGAAATCCGTGTTTCGCAGCTTGTCGGGCGCGCGGTATATCACTTTCCAAATTGCCGCGGGTAACTTGGCCGCCCGTGAACGTCGTCAAACTAACGACGAGTTGGGCGAGCTGCTCTACTCCCTGGACACCATGCGTTTTAGCCTCTCCAGCATCGTGGGCGATGTAGAGAATCGTGTCTCAGTGGTTACTCCGGCGATTCAGCAGATAGCCGCTGAAAATGAGGAACTCTCTTCGCGCACTGAGCAGCAGGCGTCGTCGCTTCAGCAGACCGCTTCGAGTATGGAGGAGATGACCTCGACGGTTCAGCAGAACACCGATAATGCCCGCCAGGCGACTGATCTGGCAGTGCAGAACGCTGCCAGCACCAAGGAAACCGGTCAGCAAATGCAAAAGCTGGTGGAGCGCATGCAGCGTATCGCCCAGAGTGCTGAAAAGATGACCGAGATGATCAGCGTGATCGACGGCATTGCCTTTCAAACTAATATTTTGGCACTCAACGCCTCGGTTGAGGCTGCGCGTGCTGGTGAACATGGACGCGGCTTTGCGGTAGTCGCCAGCGAAGTGCGCAATCTAGCTGGTCGCAGCGCAGATGCCGCCCAGGAAATTCGCAAGATGATTGATAGCACTACTCAGGAAGTCAGCGGTGGTCGTAGTGCGGTAGAGCAGGCGGAGCGGGCGATTGAGGAAGTCTCTCAGCAGGTGAGTCGAGTCAGTGAGCTGATGGAGTCGATCAGCACTGCGTCCAGCGAGCAGAGCAGTGGGATCGGTCAAATTAACTCGGCGATTGCCGAAATGGATCTTGTGACCCAGCAGAACGCTTCAAAAGTTCAGTCGATTGCGGCGTCAGCGGACAATCTCTCCCTCGAAGCCTTTGAACTCGCTAACGTGGTCGATGCATTCCGTTTGGAAGGCGCTCAAGACGAGAACATCAAAGAGGCGCGGGCGAAGTTACAGCGCGCCAACCAGGCACTCAGTAAAGCAACTCAGCAATTGACAGCCCCTTCAGAGCAGCGTGCTAAGACACCCGCAACACAGCCTCGTGCTGACCAGTGGGAAGCGTTTTAGCCCGGTAGACGACACTGTTAGGTGCTTGATTTCCCTTTATTCGGTTTTATGACATGCCACCCTTCGCGGTGGCATATTTCATGCATTACCTCTAATTGAAAAGGCTTAGCGTTAGGAGCCTGTCTGGCTTGGCCGATCGTCGCGAGAAGCATAGATTCGCAGTAGATCAGTGTTAAGTCGGACAGGCTCCTAGGGAACCGCTAATCCTAAAGATGGCACAAGCCTTCAATAAAAAAGTAGGGGGTCTCAATGCATAATGCCGCACAAGCAGCATCCACTATTTATGAATTAGCCGATGACGAAGTGTTGATCTCACGCTCGGATCTGCAGGGCAGAATCACCTACGCCAACCAAACCTTCGTGGAGGTGAGTGGTTACACGCTGGACGAGATCATGGGTGAACCCCATAGTCTGTTCCGCCACCACAGCATGCCCAAGGCGGTTTTTCAGAACCTGTGGGAAACCATTGAAGCCGGTAAAACCTGGCAGGGGCTGATCAAGAATCGCCGCCAAACGGGAGAAGCGTATTGGATGCATACCACCATCGCGCCGCTGCTCGATGGTAACCGCGTGGTGGGCTATACCTCTATCCGGCGTAAAGCGGCGGATAGAGCCATTGCCCGGGCAGAGCGGGTATACGCTGCAATGCAACAGGGCAAAACACGTGGTTTCAAGCTGCATTATGGTGCAATACGTCACACCGGTCTGCGTGGATGGGTAAAGCGTTTTAGTTTCAGCAGTATGCAGGCCAAACTAATGGGCATGGTGCTGGCTTCGGTGGTTTTACTAGTCATCGCAGGGGCGGCGGGGGTGTATGGCTTAACCAGTTCCGCTGAACGCTTACGCACTCTCAATCAAACGGGCCTTGAAGGCATTACCGACCTTCAGCAGATAGGCCAGCGGGTTAGCCAAGCCATTCAGGCGTTAGAACCGGCGGTGCGCAACCCGAGGCGGGCGGATCTTGATGCTCTTGAAAGCCAGTTAACCACCATGAGTGCCGACATTGAGCAGTCGTGGCAAGGCTATACTGCAGAGCGCGAAACCGGCGGTGTGCAAGAGGGCCTAGCGGCACATCTCACCACTTTTATTGAAAGTGCCGATACCACCCTGACGGCTATCCGCGATGGTAACGGCTTTGCTGCTTTTGAAGCCTTTAATGACAACGTGCAGCCCACCTCTGAAAGTATTAGTGCCACTATCAATGTATTGGTTGAACAGGAACGCATGGCTGCGCATACGCTGATGGACAATGCTGAACAGCAGCAACAGGTATTATTGTACGGTCAGTTGGGCGTGCTGCTGCTGGGTATTGTGTTAATGGTGGGGCTGAGCATGGCGGTACTCAAATCGCTGATTAAATCACTCAACGAGGCCCGCCGGGTAACGTTCCAAATTGCCGCGGGTAACCTCGCCAACCTAGTGACTTTAAAGCGTAATGACGAGTTAGGCGAGTTGCTGAGTTCGCTGGAAACCATGCGCGCTAGCTTATCGGGGCTGATTACCGAGGTGGGCAACAAAGTTGATGTGGTGACACCTGCGTCCGAACATATCAAACAGCAGAATGAAGACCTGGCATCGCGCACTGAGCAGCAGGCCTCCTCGCTTCAGCAAACTGCCTCTAGCATGGATCAGATGACGGCGACCGTGCAGCAAAACAGCGAAAACGCCCGTCAGGCCAATCAACTGGCCATGCAAAATGCCACCACCAGCCGCGAAACCGGCGAGCGCATGCAGGCGCTAGTCGAACGCATGGAGCGCATCGCTGCCAGCGCCGATAAGATGACCGACATTATTAGCGTCATCGACGGCATCGCTTTTCAAACCAATATTCTGGCGCTGAATGCCTCAGTGGAAGCTGCTCGGGCTGGCGAGCAGGGGCGTGGTTTTGCAGTTGTGGCAAATGAGGTGCGTAGCTTGGCCGGGCGTAGCGCTGATGCGGCTGGCGATATTCGTCGTTTAATCGACTCTTCCTCCCAGGAGATTAGCGGCGGTGCCCAGGCGGTGAAGGAGGCCGAAGCCGCTATCGATCAGGTAGTGACTCAGGTAATGAGAGTCAGCGATATCATGGAAGAGATCAGCACCGCCTCCGATGAGCAGAGCAACGGTATCGCGCAAATCAATACCGCGGTCGCGGAGATGGATCACGTTACCCAGCAGAACGCCTCCAAGGTACAGTCGATTTCCAGCGCTGCTCAAGACCTCACCCGCGAAGCGCTGAGCCTGGCCAACGTTATCGCCGCCTTTCGCTTAGAGGGTGCTGCCGAAGAGAGCAGTGAGACTGCCCGCAAGCGCTTGCTTAAACAAGCCGGGCTTGGCTCCACGCCCTCATTAACGTCGTCTCCCGCATTAGCCTCGCCTCAAAACTCCCCGACTCAGCGTACTGCCCAAGCCCAGCCAGCCGAAGAGGCGTGGGCGACCTTCTGATGAATCGGCGCCATGGAGGGCGCTTTACTTCCTATCGGGTCTCGTGATTTAGCCTCTACATCCAGCCTCCACATCTAGTCTCTGCGCATTGCTCATGCCACAATCAAAAGCCACTGATATTTTTCAGAATTAGTCTAGCCTGCAGCCTTGCGTGCTGTGGGCTAATAAAAAATAGAGCCTAGCTATTTATTAGAGAGTAGAGGACACCATGCCAGAGTATCGCTCACGTACCACCACCGCTGGCCGCAATATGGCCGGTGCCCGCGCCCTGTGGCGTGCCACGGGTATGCAGGACGGCGACTTTCAAAAGCCGATTATCGCGGTAGCCAACTCCTTTACCCAGTTTGTGCCGGGCCATGTGCATTTAAAGGATATGGGCCAACTGGTGGCGCGGGAGATTGAGAAAGCCGGGGGCGTCGCCAAAGAGTTCAACACCATTGCGGTGGACGATGGTATCGCCATGGGCCACGACGGCATGCTCTACTCGCTGCCCAGCCGCGACCTGATCGCTGATAGCGTTGAGTATATGTGCAACGCCCACTGCGCCGATGCGCTGGTATGTATTTCCAACTGCGACAAAATCACCCCAGGAATGCTGATGGCCGCTCTACGCCTCAATATTCCGGTTATCTTTGTTTCCGGCGGCCCCATGGAAGCGGGTAAAACCAAGCTTCTCAACCACGGGCTGGATCTCGTCGATGCCATGGTGATGGCCGCCGACGACAGCGTGGATGATGACACCCTGGCGGAAGTAGAGCGCAGCGCCTGCCCCACCTGCGGCAGTTGTTCGGGCATGTTTACCGCCAACTCCATGAACTGCTTAACCGAAGCGCTGGGTCTGGCCTTGCCCGGCAACGGTACCGTCTTGGCGACTCACTCGGATCGTCGTCGCCTGTTTGAAACCGCTGGCCATCGCATTGTCGAGCTGGCCAAGCGCTATTACGAAGGCGAAGAAGCCCACCTGCTGCCGCGTGCCATTGCCTCCAAGGCGGCGTTCAAAAACGCCATGACCCTGGATATCGCCATGGGCGGCTCTACCAACACTATTCTTCACTTCCTGGCGGCGGCCCAGGAAGCCGAGGTGGACTTCACCATGGCCGATATCGACCGCCTCTCCCGTGAAGTGCCCCAACTCTGTAAAGTGGCGCCCAATACCCAGAAGTACCATATCGAAGACGTCCACCGTGCAGGTGGCATTATGGCCATCCTGGGGGAACTGGATCGTGCCGGAGTGCTGGATACCTCGGTGCCCACCGTGTATGGCGACAGCCTGAAAGCGGCGCTGGAAGAGTGGGATATCATGCGCTCGCCAAGCGCGGAAGTGGTTGAGTTCTTTAAAGCCGGGCCGGGTGGCATCCCTACCCAAGTGGCATTTTCCCAAAGTGCCCGCTGGCCGAGTTTGGATGGTGACCGTGCCACCGGCTGTATTCGAGACCTTGAGCATGCCTTCTCTCAGCAGGGCGGCTTAGCCGTGCTCTATGGCAATATCGCGCTGGATGGCTGCGTGGTCAAAACCGCCGGGGTCGATGACTCGATCCTGGTCTTTGAAGGCCCCGCCCATGTGGTGGAGTCTCAGGATCAGGCAGTCGCCGATGTGTTGGCGGATAAGGTCAAAGAGGGTGATGTCGTCGTGATTCGCTACGAAGGCCCGAAAGGCGGCCCCGGCATGCAGGAAATGCTCTACCCGACCTCCTACCTCAAATCCAAAGGATTGGGTAAAGCTTGCGCGCTGCTGACTGACGGGCGCTTCTCTGGCGGCACTTCAGGACTCTCTATTGGCCATGTTTCCCCTGAAGCAGCGGCGGGCGGCGCGATTGGATTGATCGAGCAGGGTGACCTGATCCGCATCGATATCCCCAGTCGGGCGATTAACGTCAAACTGACCGATGCCGAGCTGGCGGCCCGCCGCGAGGCAATGGACGCCAAGGGTGCCGCTGCCTGGAAGCCTGCCGAGCAGCGTCCCCGCAAGATCACTCCGGCACTTAAAGCCTATGCGCTGTTGGCGACCTCCGCTGACAAAGGGGCTGTTCGGGATCTAAGCAAACTCGACTGATATACGCAGCTGAAACATGCAGCTGAAACATGCAATAAGCCCGAGTAAGGAATCAAATGAAGGCGATTATAAACGTTGGATTAGTCGGCTACGGTTTCGCTAGCCAAACCTTCCACGCACCGCTGATCCAGGCCACGGAAGGCCTGGATTTGGTCGCGGTCTCTTCAAGCGATGCCGCCAAGGTGCAGGCGTCACTGCCGGATGTTGAGGTAGAGGCTCAGGCATTAGCACTTTGCCAGCGAAGTGATATTGACCTGATCGTTATTCCCACTCCTAACGATACCCACTTTTCCCTCGCCAAAGCCGCTCTCTCGGCGGGTAAGCACGTAGTGGTCGATAAGCCGTTCACGGTGACCCTGTCAGAAGCAAAGCTGCTCAAAAAATTGGCGGATGATAAAGAGCGTCTATTGTCGGTGTTTCACAACCGTCGTTGGGACAGCGATTTCTTGACCGTTAAGGCCCTACTTGAGGCGGGGACGCTAGGGCGACTGGTCAATTTTGAATCCCATTTCGATCGTTTCCGCCCGGAAGTGCGCGATCGCTGGCGCGAGAAGGCTACCCCTGGTGGCGGCATCTGGTTTGATCTGGGGCCGCATTTGCTAGATCAAGCCTGCGAGCTGTTTGGCATGCCCCAGGCTATTCTGCTGGAACTCGGCACGCTGCGAGATGGCGCCCAGGCTGATGATGACTTCCTCGCGCTGCTCGATTACGAAAGCTTTCGCGTTACCTTGGCGGCGGGCACGTTGGTGGCCGAACCGACACCGCGCTTCCGGATTAATGGCACCCAAGGCAGCTTCATAAAATACGGCTTAGACCCTCAGGAGGATCGCTTAAAAGCAGGCGAAGTGCCGACACCCCAGTGGGGCGAAGATACTCAACATGGCACCCTGACACTGCGCGAAGGGGAGGGGGATAACGCACCGCTAACGCGTCGTGAGCTTCCTACCCTGCCGGGCGACTACCTGGCCTATTACCAAGGTATAGCCGCCGCTATCCGCGATAAGGAGCCACTACCGGTCAGCGCCGATGATGCCCTGCGCTCAATGTCCTTGCTGGAAGCCGGGCTGGATAGCCACCGCCAGCGCCGCTGGATCGCATTGAAAAATCATCTTTAGAGAGAGGGGCGGGGGATTAGTCGCTTTTGCGTGTGAGGAGCCTTCTTATTATGTCATTGCGAGGAGCGTAGCGACGCGGCAATCTCAACCAGCGGCGGCAGTATAACCCCGAGATTGCTTCGCTTCGCTCGCAATGACAAAAATGAGGTAGCTTCGCTCACGATGACATCGACCCACCTCGAGCGAAGCTACTGCCTACTTAGATACTTCAAAGCAAATCCGTCGCACTATTGCGTTTCTCTTCCCGCAACCTATCCCGGGCGATATAGAGCGCGGCGATAGCGCGGGCTTCGTGAAAATCCTCGCGCAGTAGTAGGGCGGGTAGCTCCTCGATGGCGTGGGTTTCCACAATCAATGGCTCTGGCTCATCCCCTGGCAGGCGCTTGGGGTACAGGTCGGTGGCGAGGAGTACCTGCATACGGTGGCGCATATAGTTGGGTGCCAGCGAAAGCTCGACCAGCGGTTCAATGCGGTGAGCGCCAACGCCACACTCCTCCATCAACTCGCGGTTAGCCGCGGTAATGATATCTTCGCCAGGGTCGACTAATCCCTTTGGCAGGGTGAGCACATAATCTTCAAATCCAGCGGCGTATTCACGTATCAGCAGCACGTGGTCTGGGTCGGGCATCGCCACCATCATCACTGCGCCGCGGTCAGCGCCGGTCAAGCGCTCAAATTGGCGCTCTTCTCCGTTAGAAAAACGCAAATCAAGCGACTCAATCTGGAATAAACGGCTCTGGGCCACGCTCTTGCGAGCCAAAATTTGCGGCTTTTGCTGGTAGCCCGAACGCTTAGCACTGGCACCTTCAGGGTGATTGAAGGTGTCGCGAGTTGGGGGGGGCGTAGACATAAAAGTGGGCCTCCATGGCTGGTAAAAGGCGGTTAAGCTACAATAGCACGCTTACTCCTAACGTGACTGGAGCGGCAATGATTGATTGGCGCGAGATAGACACCGTCCTCTTGGATATGGACGGCACGCTGCTGGATTTACACTTCGACAGCCACTTTTGGCTCGAGCACCTGCCGCGGCGCTACCGCGAACTGCACCAACTGGATGAAGCCTCCCAGGAGGCGCTGCGCGCGCGTATTATCGGCGAGCAGGGCACCTTAAACTGGTACAGCCTGGCGTACTGGAGCCGCGAGCTGGGCGTGGATATCGTCGCTCTGAAGCGCGAAGTCCAGCACTTGATAGGCCTGCGTAGCGATGCTCTGGATTTCCTCAAATGGCTCAAACAGGCCCACCCGAGGGTCGTGCTCGCCACTAACGCGGATCGTGCGAGTCTTGCCCTGAAGCTGCCGCTCACCGGTTTGGAAAGTTACCTGGACGCGATCGTCTCTTCCGAGGACGTAGGAGCCGCCAAAGAGGAGCAGGCGTTTTGGTTTGCACTACAAGACATCGAAGCCTTTGATCCCACGCGTACGCTGTTTATCGACGACAACGCCCGTGTACTCGAGAGCGCTCGTGAGTTTGGCATTAAGCATTTACTGGGCATTAAACAGCCCGACAGCCAGCGGCCTGAAAAAGAGCTGCAAGAATTTATTGCCCTCGATCGCTTTGCCCACCTGCTACCCGAACAGCTTCCTGAACAGGTGTCAGCAACCCAAGGAGTGCCTAAATGAGTGACAGCGTACGCTTGGATAAATGGCTGTGGGCCGCCCGCTTTTTTAAGACCCGCGCACTGGCTAAAAAAGCTATCGAGGGCGGGAAAGTGAATTACGACGGCGGTCGCGCTAAAACCAGCAAGCAGGTGGAAGTCGGTGCGCTTATTCGCGTGCCTCAAGGCTGGGAGATATTGGAGGTAGAGGTCTTATCGCTTTCGGATCAACGCCGCGGGGCACCAGAAGCGCGCACGCTCTATGCGGAAACCGAAGAGAGCGTGCAGCGTCGTGCTAAAGAGGCCGAAGCAAGACGCCTCACTAACGAAGCGATGCAGCATCCGCTCAAGCGCCCCGACAAAAAGCAGCGCCGCGATATCCAGCGCTTCCAGCGCCATCAGGGCGAGTAGATCCTCGCTGTTAAACGCTAGCCGTCCTTAAATACTTAGGTTGCCAAATTATGTCCGATCAAATTCAACGTTTTATGTTCGATCACACCAATGTCCGCGGCGAGATCGTCACCCTGGCGGCCGCCTACCACGAAGTGCTGGATCGTCATGCCTACCCTCCGGCGGTGAATGAGCTGCTGGGCGAGCTATTAGCCGCCGTGGCGTTGCTTACCGATACCGTGAAGTTGGATGGCACGTTGAGTATCGAGGTACGTGGACGCGGCGTTCTGTCACTGTTAATGGCCGAGTCCAACCCCGGTGGTGAACTGCGCGCGATTGCCCGCATAGCAGAAGACGCCGCACTGCCCAGCGAGCACGCCAGCTTCCGCGAACTGGTGGGAGAAGGCCAGATCGTGATTACCCTTGATCCCCGTGAGGGCCACCGCTATCAAGGTATTGTGGCGTTGGATCAAGAGACCCTGGGCGGCTGCCTGGAAGCCTATTTCAGCCAATCTGAGCAGTTGCCAACCCGCCTCTGGCTGGCCGCCGATGAGAAGCGTGCGGGCGGGTTACTGCTGCAGCGGCTACCAGAAGAGTCACAAAACCAGGATGTCGATGCCTGGGATCGCAGCGTACAGCTAGCCGATACGATCAAAACGGAAGAACTGCTCGGCCTTGAGCAGCGCGAGGTGCTGCATCGTCTCTATCACGAAGAGACCGTGCGTGTTTTTGAACCCAAAGCACTGCGCTTTGGCTGCACCTGCTCCCGTGAGCGTATGAGCTACGCGTTGCACTCTCTGGGTAAAGAGGAACTGCGGGATATTTTGCACGAGCAGGGGGCTATTGATACCCAATGCCACTTTTGCCACACGAAATATCACTACACAGCAGCGGATATTGAAACTTTGTTGGACGACCCTGACGCGCCACCGCCCACGATTCACTAAGTGTGTAGTCGAAAGCGTATATCAGGGTGTTTACCAGCAGTGCTAGGAGCGCCAATGGATTCAATGAATTTGGTATTTCGTGCAAACGGATGTTTGAATTTTTACTGCGCTGCAACACAAAATGTAGTGCCTTTGTAGTAGTTTAACTACAAGATATTTGATCTGCGCCCCCGTTTCCTGGGGGCTTTCTTTTTGCCATAATGCGCCGAACTTCAGCGCGCCCAGCCGGTTTCACAGTGGTTGGGATGAACATCAAGGCGTCGGTGACGCCCGGTAAACCGAGAGAAGCCCAGGAATCGAAATGACCACGACTCAAGCCGCTCCCCAATCCCACGTTAATCTCAGCAGCGCCGAACTAGTCGAGCGCGCAGTGGCACGTGGCGAAGGCCGCCTCTCAGCCAACGGCGCCTTGGTAGTCAAGACCGGCCTGCGTACCGGTCGCTCACCGAAAGACCGCTATATCGTTGATGAGCCCTCCACTAGCAGCCAAATCGATTGGGGCAACGTTAACCAGCCCTTCGACGCCGGCAAGTTCAACGCCCTGTGGGATCGAGTCAATGACCACCTGGTCAGCCAAGAGCATTTTGTCTCTGAGCTGCACGTGGGCAGTGATTCCACTCACTACCTGCCGGTGCGCGTCACCACCGAAACCGCTTGGCAAAACCTGTTTGGCCGCACCATGTTTGTACGCCCTCAGGCCTACAACCAAGCAGTTAAAGACGAGTGGACGATTCTTAACGCCGCAGGCTTTGAGTGTGACCCTACTCGTGATGGCACCAACTCTGACGGCTGCGTGATCATCAACTTCGCCGAGAAAAAAGTGCTTATCGCGGGTATGCGCTACGCCGGTGAAATGAAGAAAGCCATGTTCTCGGTGCAGAACTTCCTGCTGCCAGCTGCCGACGTACTGCCCATGCACTGCTCGGCGAACGTGGGTGAAGATGGCGAAACCTGTCTCTTCTTCGGTCTCTCTGGCACCGGTAAAACCACGCTCTCGGCGGATCAGGCGCGCTTCTTGATCGGCGATGACGAACACGCTTGGGGGGATGGGGTCGTCTTCAATATGGAAGGTGGCTGCTACGCCAAGTGTATCGATCTTTCCGAGAAGAACGAGCCGGTCATCTGGAACGCCATCAAGTTTGGCACCGTACTGGAAAACGTGGTGCTGGACGACCGTCGTGAGCCTGATTACGCCGACGATAGCCTGACCCAAAACTCCCGTGCCGCGTACCCGTTAGAGCACGTTGAGAAGCGCGTAGCGGAAAACCTGGCTGGCGAGCCGAATGCCATCGTGTTCCTGACCTGCGATATGTCCGGCGTGCTGCCCCCAGTGTCGATTCTTTCCAAAGAAGCCGCGGCGTATCACTTTCTGTCTGGCTACACCGCTAAAGTGGGTTCCACTGAAATGGGCTCCTCTGAAGGCTTGGCCGCCACATTCTCTACCTGCTTTGGCGCACCGTTCTTCCCGCGTCCTGCCCGTGAGTACGCTGATCTATTGATCAAGCGTGTCGAGAAAAAAGACGCCCAGGTGTATCTGGTTAATACCGGCTGGACTGGCGGCGCTTACGGCGAAGGTGGCGCACGCTTCTCCATTCCGACCACGCGGGCCATCATCAGCGCGATTCAGTCTGGCGTGCTGCGCGACATCGAGACCAAGCACATCGATGGGCTCAATCTGCAAGTGCCGCTTGCCGTGCCGGGCGTTGATTCCAGCCTGCTCGACCCGCGTGAAACTTGGCAAGACCGTGACGCCTACGACCGCCACCTCAAAGATCTGGCAACCAAATTCGTCGATAACTTCAAGAAATTCGAAGGCGTCAATGAGGCCATTATCCAGGCAGGCCCCCAACTGACCTGAGCATCAGTTGATGACTTGGACGTCAGTTGACCAGCGTGTCAGGCCGCTAGGAAAAGTAGCAGAAAAAAGTAGCGTGCCAGTGTAAGTAAGTCGCACCCGGTAGCGACTAAACTACACAGAAATGATCGACCTCAGAATGGGACAGTGCCACGGCACTGTCCCATTTTTATTGGCTCTTTTGCTGGCCGATTATTTTTCTTGCCAATTTCTGGGGAGTGATTCTCATGAAAAGACGTCAATTTTTAGGCCTGGCCGGACTAACCGGCGCGGTCGGGGTGATACCTGGACTGTCATTTGGCTTTCCACGGCTTGACCTGGAGGCTGCACCAGGCCTGGAGCCACTGGAGCTTAGTGAAGCCGAATGGCGTGAACGACTCTCCGATGAAGCCTTTGATGTACTCCGAAAGGCAGGCACTGAACCCGCCTTTTCAAGCCCGTTGGACAAGGAGTGGGGGGATGGTGAATACCGCTGCGCTGGCTGCGATCTGTTACTCTTCACCAGTGAAATGAAATATGATTCCGGTACCGGTTGGCCAAGCTTTTTCGAACACGTGGAAGGGCATATGCTGACCGAGCTGGACTTCAAGCTGGTTTGGCCCCGTACCGAATACCACTGCGCCCGCTGCGGTGGCCATCAGGGCCACGTCTTCGAAGATGGCCCCGAACCCACCGGCCTGCGCTGGTGCAACAATGGCGTTGCCTTGCGCTTCGTGCCTGCTGAATCGAGCTAGGCTGCCGAGCGGGGGGAGGATAGAACAATCATTAGGAGTGTTGCGTGAAAGGTTGGCTCCAACAACGATGGACTCGAAAGAAACTCGCCAGCATCCATAACCTGCATGATGTTGAGCGGCTGGCCCGAAAAGTGTTGCCCAGGCCTATTTTTGGCTATATCGACCATGTGGCCGAGGATGGGCGAACCCAGCGAGCCAACCTCACCGCTTTTGATGATTACCACTTTTTGCCCAAGGCGTTTGTCAACGTCTCGCAGATTGATCTGCACACCGAGCTTTATGGCAAGCGCTATACCGTTCCTTTCGGTATCGCTCCCATGGGCATTAGTGCGCTGTCAACTTACCAGGGCGACTTAGTGCTGGCGCTGGCAGCAGCGAAGCGCAACCTGCCCATGGTTATGAGTGGTTCATCGCTGGTGCCCATGGAGGAGGTGGCTAAGGTGGAGGGGGCCGACTGGTTCCAGGCCTACCTGCCCGGTACCCCAGAAGGTATTGAGGCTCTGCTCGAGCGGATCAAGCGAGCCGGCTTCAAGAAGCTGGTGGTAACGCTTGATTACCCGGTGCCGCCCAACCCCGACAATTTCCGCCGTTCGGGGTTTTCATCCCCTCTCGAGCCAACCCTTCGCCTAGCATTTGACGGTCTGATACGACCTGGTTGGCTATGCAATACCTTCCTGCGCACCTTGTGGAAGCACGGCATGCCGCATTTCGAAAACAACTATGCCGAGCGGGGCGCTCCCGTTATCTCCCGCCAAGCAGCGCGGGACTTTTCGGGGCGACGCCATTTTGACTGGGGTTATCTCGATCTTGTACGGCGCCTCTGGCCCGACACCTTGATCGTCAAAGGGATATTAAACCCGGAAGACGCAGTACGTGCTCAGCAGGCAGGGGTTGATGGCATTATTCTTTCAAACCATGGCGCACGCCAGTTGGATTGCACCATTTCCCCGCTCCAGGTGCTGCCCGAGATCAAGCGTCGCGTTAGTGATATCCCCATTATGATCGACAGCGGCTTCCGGCGTGGCTCCGATGTGATCAAGGCGCTGGCATTGGGGGCTGATTTTGTCTTTGTGGGGCGCCCCTTCAACTACGCCGCCGCCTGCGCGGGGCAGGCCGGGGTAGAGCATGTCGCCGATCTTTTACAGCGTGAAATTGAGCGCAATATGGCTTTGCTAGGGCTGACCAGTCTCTCACAGCTAGACCGCTCCTGCCTCTACCTATCAACAGTGTGATTACGTGCCTCGGCCATGTGCATAACGTGCACATCCCCTTGGAATCCCCACATCCATGTGCATGCGAGATTTAGTAGCGCGTGGTAAGCCTAAGGCGCACCCGCGGAAGCAGCGCGAAGCGGTGCCGGGTATGGCTGAAGTGCCACTGGGCGTCGTGCCGATGCCTCCCGCGGGTGCCTACGAACGCTCGCTGAACTCGCGTTCTCGTTACCACGCGCTACGGGATGTGCATCTGTCTCATCAAAGCCTAAACCCTTCAACAATATGCTCGGCCAGGCTATCGATAATCGGTGATTGAGTGGCGGAGGTGTGCTGCAAAACGATGGACGCTTCCGGCAGTTCGGGAAACCCTTCTTTTTTATCCAATATCTGCATGTCGGCGGTGACTAAACTGCGCATCCAGGCAGACACTGCCAAGCCCGCCCCCACAACCGCCTGTAACGTCGCCAGGCTCGGGCTGCTGTAAGCGACTCGATAGGCTCGGCCTGCGCGATCCAGTGCATTGCAGGCATGACGCCGACAAAAGCAGGGTGCCTCAAACATGGCAAGGGGTACTGGTGTCTGTAAATGTGTGCAATGGCTCTCAGCTGAGACCCACACGGTAGCCTCACGCCTTAAAATGGTGCCAACTTCGTCGCCTATCTCCCGCGTCATAATAATCAGGTCTAGGCTCCCTTGCGGCTGCTGAGAGAGTACCGACGAGGGGGCGCAGTGCACATCCACATCCACCAGCGGCCAGGCTTGGGAGAAGGTTTTCAGAATGCCGGGCAGAAAACGCATCACATAGTCATCCGGCACCCCCAGGCGCACACGGCCCACCATATCCGGCTGGCGCAGCAGCGTCAGCGCTTCTCCCTGCAATGAAAGAATTTTGCGTGCATAACCCAGCAGCGTATGCCCTTCGCTGGTTAACAGCAGCTGGCGATTCTGGCGCACAAACAGTGGGCGCTGAATAACATCCTCTTCCAGCCGCTTGATTTGCATGCTGACGGCTGATTGAGTGCGGTTTACCGTCTGAGCGGCGCGGGTGAAGCCGCCCTGGTCGACAATGGCCACAAAGGTGCGCAGCAGCTCATGATCGATGGTGGGTAGTGTGGCCATGGCTATCAATCTTTTTGATGTTGAACATAAGGAGTATTCGTTTGATTGATTTTAGGCGTTGTTCAATACTTCCTTCAACACTTATTCACCACGCCGTTGCTGGCGGCGAAGGGAGGTTGAAATGGAGCGCTCGCTACACTGCTTGCAAAACCAACGCTTGCAGAACCAACAGTGCCAATCTGCTGAGAAGCAACTCAGCATCACCTGGCGGGAAAGAATTTATCGCTGGTACCAATTGCGTCGCGAGCGGGATTCCTTGCGCCATTTGAGCGATGACATGCTGAAAGATATTGGCATCAGCCGCGATGACGTACAGCGCGAGTCACGCCGCCCGTTCTGGGATGACCACGGGTGGCGACGCTGAAGCCGCAAGTCATGCCAGCCGTGGCGCGTTTGTGATACCTTGTTGGCACTAAAAAATGCTGCATGAGTTAGTTGCAATTTATGGATGTCAATCAGCGTATTATTTCCCGCCTGGCCACTGAGCTTGGTGTGCGTCCCGAGCAAGTGTCCGCCACGGTGGAGCTGCTGGATGGCGGCGCCACCGTGCCCTTCATTGCCCGTTACCGTAAAGAAGTCACCGGCGCGCTGGACGATATCCAGCTACGCCAGTTGGATGAACGGCTTCGCTATCTGCGTGAGTTGGAAGAGCGCCGCGCCGCGGTACTTGTCGCCATTGATGAGCAGGGCAAGCTCGATGCTACGCTGAAAGCCAGCATCGACGCTGCCGAGACCAAGCAACGCTTGGAAGATTTATACCTGCCGTTTAAGAAAAAACGCCGCACCAAAGCGCAAATCGCTCGCGAAGCAGGGCTTGAGCCGCTGGCGGATGCGCTGCTTGCCGATCCAACGCTTAATCCGGAAAGCGAAGCGGAAAACTATCTGCGCCCAGCAGAAGGCGATATTCCTGCCATCGAAGATGCCAAGGCCGCTCTGGATGGCGCCAAGCAGATCTTGATGGAGCGCTTCGCCGAGGATCCCGAGCTCATCGGCCAACTGCGCGAACGGCTGTGGCAAGAGGGCGAGCTTAGCGCCCGGGTGCTGGAGGGTAAGCAGCAGGAGGGCGCCAAGTTCTCCGACTATTTCGAACACGATGAGAAACTCGCCAAAGCGCCATCACACCGCGCTTTGGCAATGTTCCGGGCGCGTAACGAAGGCGTGTTGAGCCTGTCGATTCGACTGCCCGGCGAAGACGAAGCCCCCATTCACCCCGCCCAACTGGCGATTGCCAAGCAGTTTGGTATCAGCGACCAGGGCCGCCCGGCGGATAAGTGGTTAGCCGAAGTGGTGCGCTGGACCTGGCGGGTGAAGCTCTATACAGCTCTGGAGACCGAGCTGCTGGGCCGCCTGCGCGAACAGGCTGAGCTTACCGCCATTGAAGTGTTTGCGGCCAACCTAAAAGACCTGCTGCTGGCTGCGCCGGCGGGGCAAAAAGTGACGCTGGCTATCGACCCCGGCCAGCGCACCGGCTGTAAGGTCGCGGTGATCGATGCCACTGGGCAATTTGTCGATCACACCACTATCTATCCCCATGCGCCGCAAAACCAGTGGAATGAAGCCTTGAGCGTGCTGGCTAAGCTGGTGAAACAGCACGGCGTCGAGCTGATTGCGGTGGGCAATGGCACCGCCAGCCGTGAAACTGACAAGCTCGCGGGCGAGCTGCTAAAAGCGCTGGCACCAGCGCATCGGTTAAGCAAAGTGATGGTCTCTGAAGCGGGCGCCTCGGTCTACTCCGCCTCTGAATACGCTTCGCGGGAAATGCCCGATCTCGATGTCACCGTGCGCGGTGCCGTCTCTATTGGTCGCCGCCTGCAGGATCCGCTGGCCGAACTGGTTAAAATTGAGCCCAAGTCGATTGGCGTAGGCCAATACCAGCACGATGTCTCCCAGGTGCAGCTGTCGCGCAGTCTGGAAGTCGTCATTGAGGACTGTGTTAACGCCGTGGGCGTCGACTTGAATACCGCTTCCAGCGCACTGCTTTCACGGGTAGCCGGTCTGAGCGCTGCGCTGGCCGAAAATATCGTTGCTCAGCGCAATGTCAAAGGCGCTTTCAAAAGCCGTAAAGAATTGTTAGAAGTGAGCCGCCTTGGTGCCAAAACCTTCGAGCAGTGTGCGGGTTTCCTGCGTATCCACAATGCCGATAACCCCTTGGATGCCAGCGCCGTTCACCCGGAAGCCTACCCACTGGTGGAACGTATCGCCAAGCAGAGCGGGCGTGAAGTACGCGGCTTGATTGGCGACAGCGCCGCGTTGAAAGCCTTAAAGCCCGCCGATTTTGCCGATGAGCGTTTCGGCGTGCCCACCGTCAGCGATATTCTCAAAGAACTGGATAAACCTGGTCGCGACCCTCGCCCTGAGTTTAAAGCGGCCGAATTCCGCGAAGGTGTCGAAACCCTTAATGACCTCAAGCTTTCCATGGTGCTCGAAGGCACAGTCACCAATGTGACCCACTTCGGCGCTTTTGTGGATATCGGTGTCCATCAGGACGGCCTGGTACATATCTCGGCGCTATCTGATCGCTTTATCGATGACCCCCGCAGCGTGGTGAAAGCAGGTGATATTGTCACCGTTAAAGTGATGAGCATTGATATCCCCCGCAAACGGGTAGGTCTATCGATGCGTTTGGATGACCAGCCTGAGGCTGAAAACGGTGCTAACAGCGGTGCCAATAAGAACAGTGGCTCGCCTAAAGATCAACACAGTGGTGCCCGTAAACCGGCTCGAAACCAGCGTAATAACGCTAATAAAACTGAAGCGCCGGAGCCTATGGGGGCGCTGGGTGCTGCGCTGTTGAAAGCGCGTGGCGGCAAATAGTCGCGCGCCCTGGAAGCGAAGGTGTCTTGAAAAAACGATCGTTGCCGCCATATCCTGTTTTCTGTTTTTGAATCAGCGATGATGGCGATGCCACCTGACTACACCAAGGCCCGCTCACGGCGGGCTTTACTGACAAGGAGTGTTCACCTTGCCTGAACCACTCACTGTGCCATCCGCGCTGACCGCGCAAGTCGAGCGCCTGATACCCAGTGCGCGACTTGGTCGGTTGGGCCGCCTGCGTCGTGGGCTTGAAAAAGAGGGACTGCGGGTCGATGCTACTGGCCACATTGCGCAAACGCCGCACCCGCACGCGCTGGGGTCGAAATTAACCCACCCGCATATCACCACCGACTACTCAGAGTCGCTGTTAGAGTACATCACGCCGGTTTACTCTCAGCCGGGTGAAGCGCTGTGCTTTTTATCTGACCTGCATACTTTTACCTACCATCACCTGCAAAACGAATGGATTTGGCCCGGCAGCATGCCCTCTAGGCTATCCGGCAACGACAGCGTGCCGATTGCCGATTATGGCAGTTCCAACGTGGGCACCATGAAGCATGTTTACCGCAAAGGGTTGGACATGCGTTACGGCCGCATCATGCAGGCGATTGCAGGCGTTCATTACAACGTATCGCTGCCTGATGATATGTGGCACGCCCTACGCGAGTTGGAAAAAGCCACCAATATTCCCTTCAACGACTATCGTTCCACCCGCTATTTCGGCATGATCCGTCACTTCCGCCGCCATAGCTGGTTGTTGCTCTATCTGTTTGGCGCTTCTCCGGCCATCGATAAAAGTTTTTTGCCTGAAGGTAAGGTACCCGAAAAACTGCAGTCGCTTAGCGACGACACCTACTTTGCCCCATACGCGACGACTCTGCGGATGTCCGATCTGGGGTATCAAAACAAAGTACAGTCGCAGCTTAAAATCTGTTTTAACTCGCTCTCTAACTACGTTAATACCCTGCGTCACGCCATCTCTTCACCATGGCCCGACTATGAAAAAATGGGTGTTAACGTGGACGGTGAGTGGCGTCAGTTGAACGCCAATATTCTCCAGATCGAAAACGAGTACTACAGCGACATTCGGCCCAAGCGGGTTGCCAAACACAACGAAACGCCCAGCCAAGCCCTCGAAGCCCGCGGCGTGGAGTATATCGAAGTACGCTGTTTGGATTTAAACCCCTTCGACCCCCTGGGCGTTACTGAAGACCAGATGCGCTTTGTGGACACCTTTTTGATGTGGTGCCTACTCAGCGACAGCCCGTGGATCTCCGACGAAGAGTGTGACCGCTTGGACGACAACCGCCGCTGGGTGGTGGAGCGCGGCCGTGACCCTGAACTCATGCTAATCAACCATGGTGAAACCACCTCGGTGCGTGAGTGGGGCGAACAAATTTTCGCCGAGATGGGCGAAGTTGCCCGCCTGCTGGATGCGGTCGAGGAGGGGAGCCCGCATGCTGATGCGCTGGCAAGCCTTGCACCACGTCTTGCAGACCCTTCGCTAACGCCTTCTGCCCAGGTGCTGGAACGGTTAAAAGCGCACGGCGGATCGTTAAGCGATTTGATGCTTAGCCTGGCCAAAGAGCAGGCCGAGCAGTTAAAAGCCGCGCCGATGCAGCGCAGTCGTGAAGCGCTGCTTGCTCAGCTGATTGAGACCTCGCACCAGCAGCAGCACGATATTGAAGCCGCTGATAAAGAGACCTTCGAAGAGTTCTTGCAGGCCTATTTCACTAAAGCTCGTGAGTCCCGCGCCATGTCGGCGCTGCCATCTGAGGTTAGACAATGATTCTGCACTCCTTTCGCTCGGCCGCCCTGGCTGGTTTAGCCTTCTGCGTTTTAATGATGGCGGTAGCCCTGGGGCTTGAGCACATCGGCGGATATGAACCTTGCCCGCTGTGTATCTTTCAGCGCGTCGCGGTGATCGCCGCGGGTATCGTATTCGCAATAGCTGCTATCCATAGTCCCGCCGGGCGTGTGGGCAAAGTGATTTACGGGCTGCTGTCGCTGGCTGCTGTTGGAACAGGTGCCTTTATCGCCGGGCGTCACGTTTGGCTGCAGGGCTTGCCTGCCGATGAAGTCCCTTCCTGCGGTCCTGGGCTTGGCTACATGATAGATATCCTGCCATTGCAGGACGTGGTGGCCATGGTGTTAACCGGTTCTGGCGAGTGCGCCAATATCGATTTCTCGTTGCTCGGCCTATCACTGCCCGCCTGGACGCTAATCGGATTTGCCATTCTGGCAATCGCACCGCTGCGTATGCTGTTGATGAAAAGTCGGGGTTAGTAGGGCGTCAGCGATAAGGAGACGTACATGCTTTATCAACATTTTGCGACTCAAGAAGAGATCGATCGCGCCTACGACCCGATGATGGGTCGTGACCCGGCGGTGTTGGTAAAGGATTGGCGTGAGCGCAGTGAAGCATCAAGAGTTAACCACTGCACAACGCTCGATCTGCCTTATGGCCCAACGCTTGCGGAACGCATGGATATCTTTCATGCCGATGCACCTGATACCGATAGCCCAAAAGCGCCGGTGCATGTGTTTTTCCACGGCGGCTACTGGCGCTCGCTGAGTCATCGTGAATTTAGCTTTATCGTTGACGACTTGGTGAAAGCCGGTATCACCGTCGCGGTGGTCAACTACGCTCTCTGCCCGCAGGTACGCTTTAGCGAGCTGGTGCGGCAGAGCCAAGCAGCGGTGGCCTACGTTTATCGCCATGCCGCTGAATTGGGCGTTGATCCTGAGCAGCTGAGTATTTCGGGACACTCGGCGGGCGGGCATTTATGCGCGATGCTAATGTCGACGGACTGGGAGGGCGCTTTTGGCTTACCCAACCAGCTGCTTCGTGGTGCGCTGTGTATCAGCGGTTTATACGACCTGCGGCCTTTTCCCTGGTCGTGGCTGCAGCCCAAGCTTCAGCTTAGCGGGCGCGATGTGCAGGAGTTCAGCCCCATATGGCTGCCATGCCGAGTACCTGCGCCTATAAAGCTGGTAGCAGGGGGCCTGGAGTCAGAAGAGTTCGAGCGCCAGATGAGCAGCTATGCTGAGCACTTGAGCCAGCAAGGCCAAATAGTGACTCAGCAGCTACTTCCCAACGTAGACCACTTCTCGATTCTTGAGAACTATCTTAACGATGGCTGCTTCGTTGAGTGGATTAAAGGGTTTCACGCTAGCGTTAAGATATGATTAAAAACTAACGAAGCTTCTCAATACAGGATCGAAATCAGCCTGAAGCGGGGGTCTTTCGCCATGGATGGCGAAAGTAGCGCCCAGGGATGGGTTCACAGCGCCCCCGCGGAAGGTTGTTTCGATCCGGTGCACCTCTTTGTACTCTACTAGAGGCACTTTTGATTATCTTTAATGAGCTGGAATCACCGCCGTCGCTTCGATTTCTACCTTGGCCTGATCCTCAACCAGCCCCGCCACCTGAACCATCGTCATCGCCGGAAAATGTTTACCCAGCACCTCACGGTAGGCGGTGCCCACCTCCTTAAGCCGCGCCAGATACTCCTGCTTGTCCGTCACATACCAGGTCAACCGCACGATATGCTCCGGGCCTGCGTTCGCCTCTTTTAAAATCGCCACGATATTTTGCAGCGCTTGGTTAACTTGAAAGACAAAATCGTCGCTTTCAAATACCTGATCGGCATTCCAACCAATCTGCCCACCTACAAACACACTCTGGCCTGAAGCCAGCACGCCGTTAGCGTAGCCCACCGCTGCTTTCCAATGCGAAGGGTGAAGAAGCTGATGAAAGTTGGCGTCACTCATTATGGCTATCCTTATAGGTTTTCGACGGTAAAGTGCTGGCGCATAGCCTCTGTCCAGGGCATTGGCTGACCGCTATTTAGATCCACATATACAAGGGTTGAACGACTGGTTAGACGTTTCTGATCACCGCAGTAAGCGATAATCTGAAGGGTAAGGCTGCTACGCCCAACGGCTTGAACCGCTAATTCAAAGGTGAGTCGTTCGCCTAACCGGCTCGGCGCATGAAACTGGGTGTCGATAGCGGCGGTGGGAACCCCGGTGCCGCTCTCCACATGCAGTTGGTTAAAGTCACGCTGAACGACCTCCTCAAACCAATCCTCCACCACGGAGTTAATCATCTCGAAATAGCGGGGGTAAAAAACGATACCCGCCGGATCACAGTGCTGGAAACGGACTTTTCGCTGGGTAGTAAACGCCACTGTTTTCTCCTCCCTACACGCCCAGATAACGGTCACGAATGGCGCTGTCCAGCGCGGCGGGTTTGCCCTCCCACGCCGTACAGCCTTTTTCCAGGATGGTGCAGCGGTCAGCAATGGGCAGAATTTCGCTTAATGACTTATCCACCAGCAGCGTAGCTTGACCTTGCTCCTTGAGCAGCCGAATTGCCCGCCAGATCTCCTGGCGAATCACCGGCGCCAATCCTTCAGTGGCTTCATCCAGCACCAGCAAACGCGGGTTGGTCATCAGCGCCCGGCCAATAGCCAGCATCTGCTGCTCACCGCCGGAGAGGGTCTTGGCCATTTGCGCGCGGCGCTCTTCCAAGCGCGGAAACAGCGTTTCTACTTTCTCCAGTGTCCACTCGCCCGAGCGGGCGGTCACCAATAGGTTTTCGCGCACCGACAAATTAGGGAAACAGCGGCGCCCCTCCGGTACCAAGCCAAGCCCCGCTTTAGCGATACGAAAAGCGGGTAAGCGGCGTATGTTCTGGGATTCAAACTCAATCGTGCCACGGCTGGCCGGAGTCAGACCGAATATCGAGCGAATGGTGGTGGTTTTACCCATACCGTTGCGCCCCATTAGGGCGACCATCTCACCGGCGTTAACGTCAAGGCTAACGCCAAATAACGCCTGAGAGGGCCCATAAAACGTTTCAATATCAGCAACCTTAAGCATCAGAATCCCCCAGGTAGGCTTCACGGACGCGGGGATCCTGCCTAATAGTGTGGCTATCCCCATGGGCGATAACGCTCCCGGATACCAACACAGAGATACGATCAGCCAGACGAAATACCGCCTCCATATCGTGCTCGATCAGCAGGATAGGCACTTCCAGCTTAAGCGCCTCCAGCAGCTCGGTCAGCTTTGCCGATCCTTCTGGACCCAAGCCGGCCATGGGTTCGTCCAGCAGCAGTGCGCGAGGTTTGAGCGCCAGAGCGCAAGCCACCTCAACCTGGCGGCGTTCCCCGTGGGAAAGTTCAAATACCGGCGTCCAGGCGCGGTGACTAAGCTGCATACGCGCCAGTGCTTCATAGGCTGGTTCAAGCAGTTGCCGATCGCGAGCAACGGGCTTCCAGAACCGAAAACTGTGACTCTGCAGCGCTTGAACTCCCATCATCACATTGCGCATCACCGATAGCGGCTCCGCCAGCGAGGAGACCTGAAAGCTACGCCCCAGGCCCAGGCGCGCCCGTTGAGCGATACTCATGCTCGTGATCTCACTGCCTGCTAAGTAAACACTCCCTTCATCAGGGCGTATATTCCCCGCGATTTGGCCAATCAGGGTCGATTTCCCCGCGCCGTTGGGGCCAATCAAGGCGTGAATCTCCCCGGGTCTAAGATCCAACGAAACATCGCTGGTCGCCTGTAGTGCGCCAAAGCGCTTATGCAGGTTTTGTAGTGAAAGAACCACATCACTCATTGCGTTCCCTCCCGGCCAGCCAACCCATCACACCATGTTTGGCAAATAGCACCACCCCAAGCAGTACTAACCCGAGGAAAAGCTGCCAATATTGGGTGACTCCCCCCAGAAAGGTTTCCATCATCACAAACAGCACCGCACCGGCTAACGGGCCGTAAAGACGCCCCACGCCGCCTAAAATGACGATGACCATCAGTTCGCCGGAGAAGTGCCAACTCAGCATTGTCGGGCTAACAAAGCCATTTAGATCCGCATAGAGCGCACCAGCAAGCCCGGTAATCGCGGCAGAAATCACAAACGCCACCAAGCGAATGGGGTAGGGGCTGATCCCGGCAGTGGCAAGGCGTACATCGTTAAGCCGTGCCATGGTCAAGGCCGCACCAAAGCGCGATTTCATCATTCGTGAGGTAATTGCCATCGCTAACACAAGCCCGGTGAAGCAGATCAGGAAATAGGTGAGTGCATCGCTGCTATCGAGCATGTTGTTATTGAACAGGGGCAGGGTGTTGCGAATATAAATAGGCAGACCATCCTCACCGCCATAGGTCGGCCACGAGTTGGCAAAGTAGTAAATCATCTGCGCAAAGGCGAGGGTGATCATAATGAAATAGACCCCCGTGGTACGCAGTGAGATAGCGCCGATGACCAGCGCTAGCAGCCCGCACAGCAACATAGCGGCGAGCCATATCACCAGTAAATTGTCGCTGCCCGGCACGCTGAAAGGCCACGTCATAAATGGGGTCATATCAAAAGCGTGATAAGCACTGATGCCTGCCACATAGCCACCTAAGCCGAAATAGGCCGCGTGGCCAAAGCTCACCATGCCCCCATAGCCAATGGCCAGGTTAAGGCCAACGGCCGCCATGGCAATAATGGTGATACGCGAGGCCAGATTGACATAATAAATATGGCCCAAGAAATAGGCTGCTACAGGCAGTAACAGCAGTAGCCCGAGCAGGGCCATCTGAACCAGCCCTTTGCGGTCAAAAGGTCTATCCGCTTCGGGCGCTAGCGCAGCGTTCTTGGACAAGGAAGTGGTATTAGTCATGGGCAGAGAACAGTCCCTTAGGCTTGAACGCGAGAATGACGGCCATGAGGATATAGATCAGCATCGCGGCCAACGCCGAACCGACGCCGGTCGCCTCAGACGGCGGCATAAACGCTTGAAAGAAGATGGGCAGATAGACCCGACCCAAGGTGTCGACAATACCCACCAGCAGGGCACCGAGTAGCGCGCCTTTAATTGAGCCGATACCGCCAATGACGATTACGACAAACGCTAAAATCAGCACTGGCTCGCCCATACCCACCTGTACAGATTGCAATGCGCCTACTAAAGCGCCGGCTAAACCCGCTAACGCCGCCCCTAAGGCAAACACCAAGGTATAGAGTTTTGAAATATTGACCCCCAGCGCACCAATCATTTCGCGATCGCTTTCACCTGCCCGAATGCGCATACCGAGTCGAGTTCGCGAGATAAGCAAGTAAAGGGCAATCGAAATAGCGATACCCACCCCAATCAGCATCAGCCGATAGATGGGGTAGCGGGTATCACCTGGCAGGGTGACAAACCCCGTCAGCCAAGAAGGAGGACTCAACCATAACGGTGAAGAGCCGAAAATCCAGCGCGTGCCCTCCGAAAAAATCAGTATTAGTGCAAAGGTTGCCAATACCTGATCAAGATGAGGACGGTGGTAAAGTCGGCGTATCACCAACAGTTCTACCAGTGCACCTACCAGGGCTGCCGCGGTCATCCCAGCAGCCAGTCCAATCAGAAAAGAGCCCGTTGAGGCAGTCACCGCTGCCGTGGCGTAGGCGCCCACCATATAAAAAGAACCGTGGGCAAGATTGATCAGCCCCATCACCCCAAACACCAAGGTGAGGCCGCTGGCCATCAAAAACAGCATCGTGCCGAGCTGCACGCCGTTCAGTAATTGCTCTATCAGCAGAGTAACGGACACGTTGGGTATCCTTAGCGCAGGTAAAGAGAAAAGGCTGGGCGGCTACACCCAGCCGAGGCGAGCTTACATCTGGCACTGCTCGTAATAGACGTCTTGGATATCTTCGATTGCGACACCGATCAGGCGATTGGTGGGCTCGCCATCGTCACCCTCCACGACTTCGCGCACGTAAATATCCTGGATAGGGTGCTGGTTCGGGCCGAAGCGGAACTCACCGCGTACGCTGTCAAAGTCAGCGGCCCGCAGTGCTTCGCGGAAGGCGTCTTTGTCATCGGGGTGGGCAGTTTCAAGCGCGCTAAGAATCAGGTTGGCGGTGTCGTAACCTTGTGCCGCGTACAACGTTGGCGTGCGGTCATAGGCTTCCCGGAAGCCCTCAACAAAGCGATCGTTGGCCTCGTTTTCCAGGTCATATGCCCATAGCGAGGTGTTGCGTGCGCCAATCGCCGCACTACCTACCGCTTTGATTAAGATTTCATCAAACGAGAAGGCGGCGCCAAAGATCGGCATATCGACACCGGAGCTTTCCCACTGCTTCATAAACGAGATGCCCATACCGCCGGGTAAGAAGAAGAACAAGCTGTCGGCATCGCTATCGCGAATCTGGGCAATTTCAGCCGCGTAGTCGGTCTGGCCCATTTGGGTGTAAAGCTCGCCAACGACCTCACCCTCGTAAAGATATTTGAAGCCTGCCAGCGCATCGGTGCCAGCAGGGTAGTTGGGCGCCATGATGATCGGGCGCTCATACCCCTCTTCGCGCATATACGCGCCCATGGCGCCGTGCAGGTTGTCGTTCTGATACGCCACGTTGAAGTAGTTCTCGTGGCACATGCGTCCTGCCAAATCCGAGGGCCCGGCATTAGGTGACAGGTAGAAGGTGCCCTGGCGTACCACCGAAGGAACGACCGCCATTGCCAAGTTTGACCAGATAATGCCGGTAAGAATATCGACCTCATCACGCTGCATAAACTCATTGGCCAGCGTACGCGCCAGGTCGGGGCGTCTCGCATCATCCTGAATCAGCACTTCCACGTCGTCGCGGCCCGACTGCTCAAGCGCCAGCATGAAGCCATCGCGAACGTCCACGCCCAGGTGCGAACCGCCGCCTGAGAGGGTGGTAATCATGCCAATTTTAACGTCATCAGCGTGAGCAGTGGTTACCAGGCTGGAGGAGAGCAGTAAGCCAAGGCCAAAGCGGGATATCATTTTCATGGATCATTCCTCATTTTTTAATCGTTTATTACTTAGAGGGTCATGCGTTGGTGTTGGTGCTATTGATGTTAGTGCTATTCACATTGATGCCAGGAGAGCCAGCACTCGGGTAATGTTCCTGGCTCAGCCGAAAGCGCTGAACCTTACCCGTGGATGTTTTAGGTAGTGCCTCGATAAATCGTATGGAGCGAGGGTACTTATACGGCGCGATGGTCTTCTTCACGAAGTCCTGCAACATTTGCTGACATTCTTCATCTTGCTGAAAACCATCGTTTAGAACAACAAAAGCCTCGACAATTTGGCCACGCTCTTGGCTTGGCGCTCCGATCACCGCGCACTCTTTCACGGCGGGGTGGGCCAGCAGGGCTGCTTCCACCTCGGGGCCTGCGATGTTATAGCCCGCCGAGACGATCATATCGTCGTTGCGAGCGGCGAAGTGGAAGTAGCCCTCCTCGTCCTGGTAAAACGCATCACCGGTGATATTCCAGCCCGCCTTTACATACTTTTGCTGGCGCTTGTCGGCCAGGTAGCGGCAGCCGGTAGGGCCGCGCACGGCCAGTTTGCCGACCGTGCCGCGAGGGACATCATTCATCTCGTCATCAACGATTCGTGCCTCGTAACCGGTCACCGGTTTGCCGGTGCAGCTGGGGCGATGGTCATTCAGGTGATTAGAGATAAAGATATGCAGCATTTCAGTTGCGCCGATGCCGTCGAGAATCGGTGTGCCGGTTTGCTTGATCCAGTCATGATAAATCGGTGCTGGCAGGGTTTCGCCAGCGGAAACCGCCACGCGCAGGCTGCTCAAATCCTCATGGCGAGTAGGTGCTGAGAGCATCGCCCGGTAGGCTGTTGGTGCGGTGAAGACCACCGTGGCCTGATACTCGCGGATAATGTCCATCATATTGGGCGGGGAGGCGTGTTCGAGTAGCACGGCGGTGGCGCCGAAGCGCAGCGGGAAAATGGCCAGCCCGCCCAGGCCAAAGGTAAATGCCAGAGGCGGCGAACCGACGAACACGTCCTCCGGCGTTACCTGTAGGACTTCCTTGGCGTAGCCGTCGGCAATGACCAGCAGGTCGCGGTGAAAGTGCATGGTGGCTTTGGGTGAGCCGGTAGTGCCAGAGGTAAACCCCAGCAGCGCCACATCGTCGGCGGCGGTATCCACCGCTTCAAAGGTGGCGGGTTTGCCCAGCGCTAAACGGTCAAGCTCGGCGTCGTGGTTAGCCGTGCCATCAAAGCCAACCACACGTTTGAGCACCGGGCTGTGCTGTTGGCACTCAACCAGTTCATCGAGCAGACGGGTATCGCACAGGGCGAGGCTGATTTCCGCTTTATCGATTACCTGGCATAGCTCTTTGGTGCGTAACATCGGCATGGTGTTGACCACCACGGCCCCCGCCTTGGTGGCGGCCAGCCAACAGGCCACCATGGCCGGGTTGTTGGCGGAACGGATCAATACCCGCTGGCCGGGAACCACGCCCAGGTCTTCGACCAGCACGTGGGCAAGGCGGTTGGTCCACTCAGTGAGCTCTTGATAGGTGCGACGACGGCCATTGCCCGCTAAGGCAATCCGTTCACCGTGACCCTGGTCGAGCAGTCGATCGCAGAGCTCAACGCCCGCGTTAAGTCGTTGAGGATAATTGTAGCCCGCGAGCAGGAACTCAGGCTGACAATCAGTGGGTGGCAGGTTATCCCGCGCAAAAGTATCAGCATGGGCCGACTGGATGTACATGACCAACCTCCGTATTTGGTGTCGTTGTTTATTCCTGCCCAAGCCATATAGGAATCAGATCCTTCTCAGATGGTGGTCTGCACCTCTTTGGTCTCGAGAGCAGGCTTCCGCGAGGGCGCTGTGAACCCTTCCTTGGGCGCTACTTTTGACATCCCTGTCAAAAGACCCTCGCTTCAACCTGCTCTCTTCTCCCGTTAACGGAGATATTCAAAGACGTCATTTCCAACTGTGATGGCCCTGGGGCAGGGATACGGTGTCTGGCGTTGTGTTTTATTGTTGTTGAAAACTGCTGTACGGTTTTTTGCTGTTTACTCTTCCGCGAGGATGCTGCGGGCGATGACTACTTTTTGTACATCTGAGGCACCTTCATAAATACGCAGCGCGCGGATTTCCCGGTAGAGGCTTTCGATAATATGGCCTTTGCGAACGCCGTCGCCGCCGTGAAGCTGTACTGCCTGGTCAATCACCTGCTGGGCCTGGTCGGTGGCAAATAGCTTGGCCATTGCCGCTTCACGGGTCACCCGCTCAGCACCTTGATCTTTCGTCCAGGCAGCGCGGTAAACCAGCAGGGCGGAGGCATCCACGTTTAGCGCCATATCAGCCAAGTGGCCCTGCACCATCTGTAAGTCGGAGAGGGTGGCGCCAAACAGCTCCCGGGAGCGGCTGCGGGAGAGCGACTCTTCCAGTGCCCGGCGGGCGAAGCCCAGGGCTGCCGCGCCAACCGTGGAGCGGAAAACGTCCAGCACCGACATGGCGATCCGAAAGCCTTGCCCTGGCTTGCCGATCAAGGCGCTAGCAGGCAGCACCATATCGTTGAAGCCTAGCCGTGCCAGTGGGTGAGGCGCTACCGACTCCAGGCGCTCACGAATTTCCAATCCTGGCGTGTCGGCAGGCACTAAAAAGGCCGAAAGCCCTTTTGCGCCAGGGCCTTCGCCGGTGCGGGCGAACACCGTATAGATATCGGCAATGCCGCCGTTAGAGATCCAGGTCTTTTCGCCATTCAAACGGTAGCTGTCGCCGTCGCGCTTGGCCGTGGCATCCAGCTGGGCAACATCGGAGCCCGAACGTGGCTCGCTAAGGGCAAAGGCGGAAATGGCTTCACCACGCCGGGTTCTGTCCAGCCACTGCTTCTGTTCATCGCTGCCATATAGGCTGATCGCACCGGTTCCCAGCCCCTGCATGGCAAACGAAAAATCGGCCAGGCCATCATGGCGGGCCAGGGTTTCACGGATTAGGCACAGGCTGCGCACATCGATATGCTCGCCCGCAGTGCCTTCCAGAAACCCAGCTTTGCCTAAATCGCGTACCAGTTGAATGCAGGTCGCATCCACATCGCTGTGGTCGCGGGGTAGTTCAGTGCGGCACCACGCTTCGAGCTGCTCGGAAAGTTCGCGGTGTCTGGCCTCGAAAAAGGGCCACGCTAGAAAGCTCTTGTCGCTCATCAGTCCCCCTTGAACTCAGGTTTTTGCTTGGCTACGAAGGCGTGGTAGGCGCGCTCGAAATCGTTGGTCTGCATGCAGATCGCCTGGGCCTGGGCTTCCGATTCGATGGCCTGCTCCAGGCTCATCGACCATTCCTGGTTTAGCTGGGTTTTGGTAATGCTGTGGCCGAAGGTGGGGCCCTGAGCCAGGCGGGTGGCGTAAGCAATGGCGTCTTCTTCCAGGGAGTCTGGTTCGACCACTCGGTTGTAAAAGCCCCACTGGAGGCCTTCCTCGGCACTCATGCTACGGCCGCTGTAGAGCAGGTCGGCGGCGCGGCCCTGGCCGATAATGCGCGGTAGAATTGCGCAGGCGCCCATGTCACAGCCCGCCAGTCCCACCCGGGTAAACAGAAACGCCGTGCTGGCGCGGGGGGTGGCAAAACGAATATCCGAGGACATGGCAATAATCGCCCCTGCGCCAACGCAGATGCCGTCGACGGCGGCAATGATCGGTTTGCCGCAGTTCAGCATGGCCTTGACCAGATCCCCGGTCATGCGGGTGAACTCGAGCAGCCCCTTCATATCCTTGCCCACTAGGGGGCCGATGATTTCATGTACGTCGCCGCCGGAGCAGAAGTTCTCGCCGTTGGAGGTAAACACCACGGCATGCACATCGGATGCATAGGCCAAGTCACGGAAGGTATCGCGCAGCTCGGCGTAGCTCTCGAATGTCAGCGGGTTCTTGCGCTCTGGGCGATTCAACCGGATAACGGCGACACCACCTCTCATTTCCCAGATAAAGTGTTCGGGGGCCAGGTCAGCCATGCTCTTCATATTGTTGTTCTCGCCTGTCAGTGATTAATCGGAGTCGCCGTCGTTAAGATAAGGAGGCATCGTGAGGAGCAGTCGGTAAACGATGCAGCAACTCGCCTATGTGGTGGGCGTCCTCTTCAGTCACACCCTCAAATAGCGCATTGATCCAGCGTTCATGCTCAACGGCCATGGCCCTGAAGCTTTCGCGGCCAGCGCTGGTCAGGCAGACCCGCGTGGCGCGCCGGTCGCCCTCAATAGCAATACGTTCCACGGCGCCATCCTCCACCAAGCGGTCAATAATGCCGGTGACGTTGCCGTTGGAAACCCGCAGCCGCTTGGAGAGCTCGTTCATTTTCAGGCCCTCCTCAGCGGCATATAGCGCGGCCATCACATCAAAACGCGGCAGTGTAGAGTCGTGCTCGGTTCGCAGCCGTTCGCGCAGCTCGGACTCCACCTGACGGGTAACCCGCAGCATGCGCAGCCATAAGCGCAGGCGCTCCTTGCTTAAGCTTTCTGCCGTCATACTTCACCCCCTGAGATGGAAATCGCCTGGCCGTTGATTGCGCCACTGTTAGGCCCGCATAGCCATAGAGCCGTCGCGGTGACCTCTGCAGGAGTGACTAATCGCCCTGTAGGGTTGGTAGATTGAAAATGCGCGGTGGCCTGTTCGGCGGATTGGCCTGTTTTGGTCACAATATTCTCCACGCTGGCGGCCAGTAACGGCGTGTCGGTAAAACCTGGGCAGAGCGCATTAACGGTCATATCGCGAGTGGCGGTTTCAGTAGCCAGAGAACGCACCAACCCCACTACGCCATGCTTTGCCGCGCAGTAAGCACCCACATAGGCGTAACCTTTCAGGCCCGCGGTGGAGGCAACGGCGATAAGGCGCCCGCCGTCGTTCAACTGCTTCAAACCCTCACGCAGGGTCAGAAACACTCCGCTAAGGTTTACATTCAACATACGTTGCCACTGCTCGAAAGAGGTCTTGGCGAACGGCGCGCTCTCTGCCGCCCCAGCGTTGGCAATAACGATATCCACATTGCCGATCTTCTCGAAGAGCGCCACCATGGCGGCTTCGTCGGTGACATCGACCACGGCGGTACGAATGCCATCATGCTGCTCGGCAACGGCTTGAAGGGCTGCCTCGCGGCGGCCGGTAATCGTGACCTCGGCGCCCGCCTGGGCAAAGGCCAGGGCCATATCGGCACCGATACCGCTGCCGCCGCCGGTAATCACCGCCCGCTTGCCTGCCAGGCTGTTCGCTGCCGAGTTTCTTTCGGATTGGCTCATACCCAACCCTCGCCACGTTCAGCCAAGCGCTGTAGCTGATCGGCCCCTGCCCGGTAGGGTGCTGGCCACTCCACCTCACTATCACCCAACCCCGCAGCAACGTGCAGCAGCCAGTAAGGATCGGCGAGATGAGGGCGGGCGATACAGACTAAGTCGGCGCGTCCGGCCATCAGGATCGAGTTCACATGGTCGGCCTGATAGATATTGCCCACCGACATGGTGGCGATAGGCGTCTCGTTACGAATCCGGTCAGAGAAGGGCGTTTGGAACATACGCCCATAGACCGGTTTGGCCTGGGTCGAGGTTTGTCCGGCAGAGACATCGACAATATCCACCTCCGCATCGCGCAACCGTTTGGCGATCTCCACCGCATCGTCTGGGGTGATGCCTTCATCGCCGCACCAGTCGTTGGCAGAAATACGCACCGAAAGCGGCTTATGGGCAGGCCAAACGCGGCGCACGGCGTTGATCACTTCAAGCGGGTAGCGCAGCCGGTTATCCAGCGAGCCTCCGTACTCATCGTCACGATGGTTGGTTAATGGCGTGATAAACGAAGAGAGCAGGTAGCCGTGGGCGGCGTGGACCTCGATCATGTCAAAACCCGCGCGATCGGCCATCTGCGCCGCACTGACAAACTCATCGCGCACCCGATCCATATCATCGCGATCCATTGCCTTGGGCACTTGGTTACGCGCTGACCAGGGCTGTGCTGAAGCTGCCAATATTGGCCAATTGCCATTCGCAAGCGGGGCATCCATCTCTTGCCAGCCCAACTGGGTAGAACCTTTTGCTCCTGAATGGCCGATTTGAGCGCACAACTTGGCCTTGGTTTCGGCGTGTACGAAATCACAAAGGCGCTTCCACGCTGCTTCGTGCTCCGGGGCGTATAAACCTGGGCACCCTGGGGTAATTCGCCCTGTGGGGCTGACGCAGGTCATCTCGGTATATACCAGGCCTGCGCCACCCTTGGCGCGCTCGGCATAGTGGCTAAAGTGCCAATCGGTAGGGCAGCCATCGACGGCTTTATACTGGGCCATGGGAGAGACCACCACGCGATTAACCAGCGTCATATCGCGTAGTTGATAAGGCGCAAACATCGGTGCACGGGCGCTGCCAGAGTTGCCTGCCTCGGTTTGGAACCAGCGCTCTGCACTTTCTAGCCACTGTGGGTCGCGTACCCGCAGGTTTTCGTGACTGATGCGCTGGGAGCGGGTCAATAGCGAGTAGTTGAACTGCACCGGGTCGAGATCCAGGTAGCGCTCCACCTGCTCAAACCACTCGGTGGAGTTGCGCGCGGCTGACTGTAGGCGCAGCACTTCGAAGCGGCGATCCTCTTCATAGCGAGCAACGGCAGCTGCCATGCTGCTTTCGCTGTGCAAGTAATTAGCCAGTGCAATGGCACTCTCCAGCGCGAGCTTGGAGCCGGAGCCAATTGAAAAGTGTGCGGTGGCGGCGGCGTCACCCATCAAAACTACGTTCTCATAGCTCCAGCGTTCGCAGAGTACCCGTGGAAAATTGATCCAGGCGGAGCCGCGTATATGGTTAGCATTGGTCATCAGCGCGTGGCCGTCGAGATGCTTGGCAAAGATGCGCTCGCAGACTGCAATCGACTCCTGCTGGTTCATTTCGCCAAAGCCAAACGCCTGCCAAGTGGCCTCACTGCACTCGACAATAAAGGTCGCCGTATCCCTATCAAACTGATAAGCGTGGGCCCACACCCAGCCATGCTCGGTCTTCTCGAAAATAAAGGTGAAAGCATCGTTGAAGGTTTGATGGGTACCCAGCCAAACGAACTTGCACGCTCGTACATCAATGTCGGGCTTGAAGTGATCGGCGTAGGTTTGGCGGGTGAGAGAATTAAGGCCATCGGCGGCCAAGACCAAGTCATACTCACGCCGGTACTGCTCAATGGAGGCTTCTGTAATATCGGTTTCAAAGCGCATCTCCACGCCGAGCTCGCGAGCGCGTTCCTGTAGCAGAATTAGCAGTTGGCGGCGGCCAATGCCACAAAATCCATGGCCTGTAGAGACGGTTTTGGCGCCTTTATGAACGACCGCAATGTCGTCCCAATAGGCGAAATGCTCACGAATGCGCTCTGCACTGACCGGGTCGTTGGCCGCCAGGGTGTCGAGGGTTTCGTCTGACAGCACCACGCCCCAGCCGAAGGTGTCGTCTGCACGGTTGCGCTCAATCACCACGATCTCATGGGAGGGATCGTGTAGCTTCATGCTGATAGCGAAATAGAGGCCAGCAGGCCCTCCACCCAGGCAGGCGATTCTCATTTTTATTCTCCACGGAAAACACTCTCTTTCCTGAAGATAGGAGAGGGCTCTATAAAATTCAAGTATAAAATTTTTAAGCTTAAAGTATTTTTCTGTGAGTAGGCGTGCGAGCGTTTAAAGCCCTCATGCGGCTGTGCTCGCAATGGTGGCCGGAAGATGAGAGCATAAATAGACGCAGGAATATGGCAGGGGCTGCCGCTTGAGAGCGCTGGTTATCAGCCATAGAAGAAAGCGTTATGGGCAGTGAACTTTTAGTACCATGGAAACCGTACTTGCTGGGATTGACAGAGGTAGTGGGAGGCGCGACTCTAAGCCTATTATTTGTTCTGAGCGTTTGATAGTAGTTATTAATAGCAGTTATAAGGTGACTTTAAGGAGAAAGCCCCATGCTCGAAGATTGCAAAAATGCCCTGGAGCGCTGGGGAGGCGTGCATACCCTGATTGACCGCTGGCTGGATCAGCGCCGTCAGCTATTAATTAGCTTTATCGAACTGAAAGAAGCGTGTGATGCTGAGCTGGAAGCAGTTAGCAAAGCGCCTATTGACACGTTCAGTGAAAAGCTAATGGATTACATCAGCGCAGGTCATTTTGAGATTTACCCCCAGCTCTCGGAAGAGGCACGGGCCTTTAGCGACGAGGGCGCGCTCGTTATCGCGGAGAAGTTGCTTGAGCGTTTAGAAATGTCCACCGAGATGGTGTTGGAGTTCGATACCGATTTTGGCTCCACGCTTAGCTGCGAGCAAAACATCGCCCGCCTACCTGCCTGGATCGACCGCTTAGCCCGTGGCCTTACCGAACGCTTCGCGCTGGAAGACCAATTGATCGCGCGCTTACACGCCGCACACAGCCCGCAGCACACCAAAGCCCCCGCTTAAGTAAGACCTTCCATTAGACAGGCGCCGCTATGCGGCGCTTTTGCTCCATGGTAATCCCGCTTCAACCCCGGCACCGCTGCGCGCTGCTTTCGCGGGTGCGCTAACGCTTACGCCGCGCTACTAAATCACGCGTGCGCATAACGCGGTGGGTGCCCAATACCTTATAATCGATTCACCATTCACCATTCACCATTCACCATTCACCATTCACCATTCACCATTCACCATTCACCATTCACCCCCTACGACGAAGCTTACCCCCAATCACCAACATACACGGCGTAAGCAGCAGTGTTAGCGCGGTGGCGAAGGTGAGGCCGCCGGCTATGGCGCTCGACATCTGCGTCCACCACTGGGCGGAGGGCGCATTAAAGCCCAGGGCAGGGGTGAACAGGTCTACATTGATCCCCAGCACCATCGGCATGAGCCCCAATACCGTGGTAATCGCCGTTAACAGCACAGGGCGTAGGCGTAAACAGCCCGCTTCAAGGGCGGCTTCGCCGGGTGTCATACCCTGGCCGCGCAGTTCGTTGTAGGTATCGATCAAAACAATGTTGTTATTGACCACGATACCCGCCAGAGCAATCACGCCCATCCCCACCATGACAATGCCAAACGCCTGGCCGGTAATCAGTAGGCCCATGAGCACCCCCGCGGTGGAGAACACAATCGCCGAGAGCACCAACCCCGCTTGATAAAAGCTATTGAACTGGGTGACCAGAATCAGCGCCATCAAACCGATAGCAATCAAGAAGGCACTGGCTAAGAACTGCATCGACTCCTGCTGGTCCTCCTGCTCACCCGCCACGTTGACCATCAGGCCATCAGGCAAACTGACGCTGCTTGCGGCTAGCAGGGCAGTTAGGCGCTCATCAGCGAGATAGCCCGGTGCTAAGTCAGCCTCAATGGTAATCGCCCGGCGACCATTGATGCGATTAAGGGTACCGACCTTCGGCGCCGGTTCCAGAGTCACAAAATTCGAGATCGGCACTTGGCCCCGCTGAGTGTTGATGGTCAAGCGCTCAAGCTGATCCAGCGAACGCCAGTTTTGCGGCAGACGCACGCGGATATCTACTTCATCGCTGACTTCCGGCGGGCGATAGCTAGCCACCTGAAGGCCGGTCGTCAGCAGTTGCACCGCGCTTCCAATGGTCGTTACATCGGTACCCATGCGCGCCGCCGCTTCGCGATCCACGTTAACCTGCCACTCCACGCCCGGAAGGCTGCGGTTATCCTCAATGTCGGTAAAGCCACTCAGCTCGCGCATTAGTTGGGTTATCTGGTTAACGCCTGCATCGGCGACGTCGGGATTCGTGGCGCTGACCTCAAGCACGATTGGCTTACCGCCGCCGGGGCCCATCTCCTGCTCCTGAAACTCCAGCGTAATGCCGGGAATATCTCCGGCGCGCTCGGCCATGTCGTCCAAAATGGCCTGGGCAGGGCGACGTTCATGCCAGTCGATAAACTGGAACTGCAGCATGCCAATCACGTCGTTGCCCATTTGCTGGTTAGGCACTGCAAAGGAGCGTGCATACAACGCTCGCACTTCACTCATGCCGGATAGTTTGGCTTCCACCCGTTGCACAATGGCGTCGGTCTCCACGGCGGAAAAGTCGCCTCGTGCGCGCACCAACACCTGGGCGCTGTCAGGCTCTACGGCTGGGAAGAAGTCGACACCGTGGTTAAAGCGCGCATAGCCGGTATACAGCAGCGCCATTAACAATACGGTCACCAGCAGTACCCAGGCAGGGTGCATAAGTAGCCTTGCCAGCAGGTGGCGATAGCCACGCCCAAAGGAAGTCGTCGCCTCATCAGGGGTAGCGTCTGTCGTCGTTGCGGTGGTACGCGTAAACAGGCGCCCAAGAGTAGGTAAGAACACCAACGCCATGGCCAGCGATGCCAGCAGGCACAAAATTACCGTGGCTGGCAGGTACTTCATAAACTGACCGACCACGCCGGGCCAGAACAGCAGGGGAATAAAGACCGCCAACGTAGTGGCCGTAGAGGCAATCACCGGCCAGCTCATTCTTGAAGCAGCGTTGAGCCACGCCTGATGAGGCGTTTGGCCATCGCGCAGATGGCGGTCGGCAAGCTCGCTGACCACGATAGCGCCATCCACCAGCATGCCCGCCACCAGAATCAGTGCAAACAGCACCACGATATTGAGCGTAAAACCAAACGCCCATACCAGCAGAATACCGGTTAAGAAGGCACCGGGAATGGTAAGCCCCACCAGCAGCGCCATGCGCCAGCCCATCACCGCGACCACTACAATCAGCACTAGCACAACGGCGGTCAGTACGTTATTGAGCAGCTCGGAGAGCATGTTCTTAACGGTGGTCGACTCATCCAGAATAGTGGTGAAACGCAACTGCTCGGGAAGTAAGTCATCTGCATCGGCTAAGCGGTCACGCACCGCGCCAATGGTGGCGATGATATTCGCCCCGGCGCGTTTGGAAACTTCCAGCACCACCGCTGGTTGGCCATCGATGCGGGCAAAGCCTTCGGGGTCTTTATAGGTAGGGTTGATCCAGGCCACATCGCCAAAGGTGACCACACGATCCTCATCGACCTTGACCGGCATATTCATAACATCGTCAAGGGACTCGATAATACCGGGGACTTTCAGCGCCAGGCGCCCCGCGCCGGTATCCAAACTGCCCGCTGCCACCAAGCGGTTATTGCGCGATACCTGATTAAATAGCGTGTCAAAATCGACGCCGTAGCTCTCCAGTACCAAAGGATCAACGACGATCTCCAGCAAGTCTTCCCGCTCACCGGCAATATCGACTTCCAGCACATCGGCAATACCTTCGATCTCCTCCTGCAAGCGTCGGGCAATCGTCATGCGCTCACGGGTATCCAACTGCCCGGAGAGGCCAATGGTCAACACCGGAAACTCCGAGACGTTGACCTCCATCACCCGCGGCTCATCGGCCTCGGAAGGTAGTTCGCTGCGGGCAATATCCACCCGGTCACGTACATCGGTTAGCGCGGTGTCGGGATCAAAGCCGGGGTCGAATTCCAGAGTAATCGAGCCATGCCCCTCGCTGGATTGGGCGGTGAACTTGCGCAACCCTTCAATGCCACGCAGTTCCTGCTCCATGGGGCGAATCAGCAGCCGTTCGCCATCCTCGGGGCTCACCCCCTCCAGTGTCAGCGAGACATAAATCATCGGAATGGTGACGTCGGGGTTAGCTTCTTTAGGAATCATCTGCCAGGCAGTGATGCCCGCCAATAGAAGACTCACCAGTAGCAGTAATGTCGTGCGAGTGTGGGCTAGCGCCGCATTAATCAACTGGCGCATGAACGCTATCCTGTTCCGCCGGCTGTGAAATAATCGCCTCTTCAACAGGCACCGGGGTCACTGTCTCACCGATATCTACCATGCCAGCGCCCAATGTGATCAGGCGTAGCGGGTCGGGTAGGCCAGTCACGTAGGCGTGCTGCGTATCGGCACTCACCAGCTCCACGGTGGTCTGCTGTACTGTGTCGTTCTCATCCAGGTGCTTGACCGCCAGTTGGCCTTCGCTATTCAAACTCAGCAGCGCAGGCGAAAGGGTATGCACCTGGCGGGGTGGCAGCGTAATGGTCAGCTCCGCACTGCCGCCTGCCAAGCGTTTACCGGCCGGGTTATCCAGCGTGGCTTCGATATAAAAGCTGCGAGTGGCCTCTTCAGCGCGGTGACTAACAAAGGTCAGCTCACCTTCGAGGTGGTCGCCATTGAGTAGCCGCGCGGTCACCGGTAACCCCTCGCTTAAATCGCCTACCTGCTGCTGAGAAACCCAGGCGGCACCTTTCAAACGGCGGTCATCGACCAACTGGCCCCACTCTTCACCGGGCTGCAGCAGGTCGCCTAGCTCCACCTGAACGCGGTTCAGCACACCATCGAAAGGTGCGGTGGGTCGGCTGTCGTCCAACTGCTTCTGCAGTTGCGCCACGGAAGCAGCGCTGGCGCTTAGTGCGCTCTGCAGGCGCAGTAATTCGGGCTGGGAAATCAGCTCCCGTTGGCGCAGGTTGCGAGCCCCGGCATACTCCGCCTCGGCCACGGCTAGTTCATCCCGGGCCTGCTGTAGCTGCTCGGGCAGAGCGTCATTATCCAGCACCAGTAGCGTATCGCCCGCCGCAACGCGGCTACCTTGCGCGACCGGCTTCTCAGCCACAAAGCCTGCGACGTTGGCGCGCAGGGTGGTTTCGCGCTCTGCCGTCAGTTGGCCCTGGACGATTTGCTGAGGAATAAACGGCGTGCTCTGCTGCACGACAATTTCAACCCGCGAACCTGCTTCGCTGCGCGCGGGTGCGTCTGGGGGCGTGGTTTGAAAGCGCTGAAAATTACCAAAAGCGAGCCATATCACTAGCGCCAGCACCAGTAGGCTAGCCAAGGCATAAGAAAACGGAATTTTTCGCATGGAGCATCCATGTCCTTAGCAAAACAAGAAAGGAGGCCATAAAGCCGAAGATACCATAGCGCAACTCAGCCTTTTCAGCGAGTAGCAAGCCATTGAGCGGATAGCAAGGTTGGTAAATGGGTTGTAGTCTCATGTCTGATTGAGTTTTTCCCCGGCTGGGCATACCATCTTTGCGTCTTGAGTTCTGTTAAGCCACTCCTCAGGCGAGAACCATCCCTAGGCGAACCAATCAAGGAGCAATGATGAAAGATCCAGTACGTATTGCGATTACCGGCGGCGCCGGTCAGATCAGCTACTCTCTTATTTTCCGCATCGCCGCTGGCGACATGTTGGGGCCGGATCAGCCTGTCATTCTCCAGCTTCTGGAAATTCCCCAGGCAATGGACGCCCTGAACGGCGTGGTAATGGAAGTTAACGACTGTGCCTTCCCGCTGGTACAAGACATCGTTGCCACCGATGACCCGAACGTAGCGTTCAAAGACGCTGATTTCGCCTTGCTGGTTGGCGCACGTCCGCGTGGCCCAGGCATGGAGCGTAAAGACCTGCTGGAAGCCAACGCAGCGATCTTCTCCGTTCAAGGTAAAGCATTGAACGATCACGCCAGCCGTGATGTGAAAGTGCTGGTCGTCGGTAACCCGGCCAACACCAACGCGCTGATTGCTTCCTGCAACGCGCCGGATCTGGACGCAGGTCAGTTCACCGCCATGACGCGTTTGGATCACAACCGTGCCCTGACCCAGCTGGCACAGAAAACCGGTAAGCATGTCACTGACGTTGAAAACATGATCATCTGGGGCAACCACAGTGCCACCCAGTACCCGGATCTGGCTCAGTGCAAAGTTGACGGCAAAGCAGCGTTCGATCTGGTTGAGCGCGATTGGTACGAAAACGACTTTATCCCCACCGTGCAGCAGCGCGGCGCGGCGATCATCAAAGCACGTGGCGCTTCTTCTGCCGCTTCTGCTGCCTCTTCCGCCATCGACCATATGCACGACTGGGCGCTGGGTTCCAAAGGCATCGTCAGCATGGCAATTCCGTCTGACGGCAGCTACGGCATCGACGAAGGCATCATCTACTCCTACCCGGTACGTTGCCAGGGTGGCAAGTATGAAATCGTTCAAGGCTTCGAAATTGACGAATTCAGCCAAGAGAAGATGAAAGCCACCGAGAAAGAACTGCGCGAAGAGCGTGCAGCAGTCGAGCACCTGCTCGGCTAAACGCGCCCGCTGACGCTTTTACACTAGCGCCAGTTAACGCCAAACCCCGCAAGCTTAGCTTGTGGGGTTTTTTGTTGGGTGAGATTTAACAGCATGAAACGGTGCCGAGGTTGGTGTGGGGTACCACGGCCATTTGCATAATGTGCACATGCTCTTGGAATCCCCACCCTCATGTGTCTGCGAGATTTAGTAGCGCGTGGTAAGCGAAGCGCACCCGCGAAAGCAGCGCGAAGCGATGCCGGGGGTTGGCTCGTGCAGGCAGGGTTGGCTGGGTGCTCTTGGGCGTCGTTCCGCCGCCTCCCGCGGGTGCCTCGACACGCTCGCTGAACTCGCTTTCTCGTTACCACGCGCTACGACAATCACTCGATTTCGGTGGCATGATAACGTGCCACGGCCATGTACATAATGTGCACATGCCCTTGGAATCCCCACCCTCATGTGTCTGCGAGATTTAGTAGCGCGTGGTAAGCGAAGCGCACCCGCGGAAGCAGCGCGAAGCGGTGCCGGGGTTGGTGTGGGGTACCACTGGGCGTCATCCCGCCGTTATCCTCAAGTGCCTCGTTTGCTCGTTACCACGCGCTACGAGACCTATACTCCTGACGATTCACGATTCACGATTCACGATTCACGATTCACGATTCACGATTCACGATTCACGATTCACGATTCACGATTCACGATTCCGATTCACGATTCAATCCCGCAAACTCATAATCCGCCACTGGCGTTCTTTGGCGATTTCGCGCAGGGTGTCGTCGGGGTCGACGGCGACGGGGTGCTCGACTATTTCTAACAGCGGTAAATCATTGTGCGAGTCGCTGTAGAACCACGCGCCCTCCATGGTCAGGTCTTGATCTTCCAGCCACTTTTCTAAGCGGGTGACTTTGCCTTCGCGGTAGCTGGGAATGCCCGAAACGCGCCCCGTGTAGCGGCCCTCTTTGACCTCCGGGTTCACCGCGATTAAGTGATCGACCCCCAAACGCTCGGCGATTGGGGCGGTAATGAAGCGGTTGGTGGCGGTAATAATCAGCAGTGTGTCGCCTTTGGTGCGGTGGCGTGCCAGAAGCTCTTCGGCTTTGGGCAGAATATTGGGTTCGATCTTGCTGGCCATGAACTGCTGGTGCCATGCTGAAAGCTGTTCCGGCGAATTATCAGCCAGCGGTTTAAGCGCCATCTCCAAAAAAGCAGCCATATCCAGGGTGCCCGCGTTGTAATCAGCCATGAAGCGCTCATTGGCTTCCCGGTAGGCAACCGGGTCGACTGCCCCTTGTTCGAGTAAAAACTCGCCCCAGGCATGATCGCTGTCGATGGATAGCAGCGTATTATCCAAATCGAATATGGCCAGACTCACGGCGCTCCCCTTTTTTAGTCAGTGGATAGTAGACAGTCGTTAGTGCTCAAAGACGCTAGTTAGGCAAATAGCGGACGCGGATTATCGCAGAGTCGTCATGTCATTCCCACCAACGCACGTTCTTCGCTCCATGCTGATACGCAACCATTCATCACTTAGCGTTATATTGTATTGATACGCTTGTCACCCTTGTGGAAAAATGGGGACAACTGAAAATTTATTAAGGTGATGTCCGTGATCGACGCTGACGGCTTTCGCCCCAATGTTGGCATCATCATTGCCAATAGCCAGGGGCAGCTGCTTTGGGCGCGTCGGGTAGGACAAAATGCGTGGCAATTTCCCCAGGGGGGCATCAATGCAAGCGAGACGCCACAACAAGCACTTTTTCGTGAACTTTACGAAGAGATCGGCCTAACCGCCGACGATGTTGATATTGTTGCCTGCACCCGGGGCTGGCTACGCTACCGTCTGCCACGACGTATGATTCGCACACATTCGCGTCCGGTCTGTATAGGCCAGAAGCAGAAGTGGTTTTTACTTAAAATCCGTTGCCAGGAAAGCCAGATTTGTATGACGGCAACCCCAACCCCCGAGTTTGATGGGTGGCGTTGGGTGAGCTACTGGTACCCGCTAGGGCAGGTAGTGCCTTTTAAACGAGAGGTATATCGGCGCGCGCTGCGGGAGTTGTCTCCCCGCGTTCAGCGTCTGGCACAGGATGACGATTAGGGCGATTGGCCGCTGCCCAGGGTAGGGCGGCAGCAGTCTGCCAGAAAATTCCTCAGCGAGGCAAATAATAGTGAAAAGTAAAACGTCCATGCTTGAGGTGTTGCGCCGGGTGATTCAGGAAGTGAACGGCGCGCGCACCCTCGACGCCGCGCTGTCCACGATGGTACGCCGAATTCGTAAAGCGATGCAGACTGATGTGTGCTCCTTCTACCTTTACGACAAGGAGCTTGAGTCGCTGGTATTGATGGAGACCATTGGTCTGCGCACTCAAGCCGTAGGGCGCGTAGTACTGCCGTTAGGTGAAGGCCTGGTGGGCTTGGTGGCCAAACGCAGCGAGCCGCTTAACCTCGAAGACGCCCAGACCCACCCGCAATTCCGCTACTTTGAAGCCACCGGTGAGGAGCGCTACTCCAGCTTTTTGGGTGTGCCTATTATTCATCAGCGCCACATGCTGGGCGTATTGGTGGTTCAGCAAGCCGAAAAGCGCCGCTACGACGATGAGGACGAAGCCTTTCTGGTCACCATGGCCGCGCAGTTGGCTGGTGTGCTGGCGCATGCTTTAGCCACGGGCAACCTGCTGCGCCCGGCGCTTGCCGGAGGGCAGGCAATGTTTAAAGGCGTTGCTGCCTCGCCTGGCATGGCCATGGGGGAAGCGGTGGTGATTACCCCGCCCGCGGATTTAAACAGCGTGCCGGATCTGATACCCCGCGATCAGGATTATGAGGTCGCCCGCCTCAAAGAAGCCATTGGCAAAACCCGCAACGAAATTCGTGCCGCGGCCGAACGTTTGGCAAGCAGGATCTCTGCTCAAGAGCTGGCGCTGTTCGATGTTTATCAGCAGATGCTCGGCGAAGCCGCGCTGGCTGATGAAGTGGAAAAACGCATTCGCGAAGGCCAGTGGGCACCAGGCGCTCTGGCCGATGTAGTGCGTCGTCACGTCCAGTATCTGGAGCGGGTAGACGACAACTACCTGCGTGAGCGAGCGGCAGATATTCGTGATCTTGGCCGCCGGGTACTTGCGCATCTGCAAGAAGATACCCCATCCACGCCGGAAACCTACCCCGATAACGCTATTTTGGTCGGTGATGAGATCAGCGTGGCCATGCTGGGTGAAGTCCCCCGCGAAAAGCTCAAAGGGCTGGTCTCGGTACGCGGTTCCAGCACGTCCCATGTGGCGATTGTCGCTCGGGCCATGGGCATCCCGACAGTGCTGGGCATGGTGGATTTACCGCTGCCGCGCCTAGGCGGGGCGCCGGTGGTGCTGGATGGTCACCGTGGTCGCCTGTTTGTGCGCCCGGCGCCTGAACTTACTGCCCGTTATGAAAGTCTGATCGCCGAAGAAGAGGCGCTCAGCGAACTGCTTGAGCACGAGCAGGATCTGCCCAGCGCCACGCCCGACGGTCACACGATGCCGCTCATGGTCAATACCGGGTTAGCGGTAGATGCCACCGCGCTGCTTAAAAGCCGTATCGGTGGAGTGGGCCTCTATCGAACCGAAGTGCCGTTTATGATTACCGAACGCTTCCCCGGCGAGAAAGAGCAAACCAAGCTTTATCGTGAGCAGCTCGAAGGCTTTGCCCCGTTGCCGGTGGTCATGCGCACATTGGATATCGGCGGTGACAAGGATCTGCCCTATTTCCCCATTGAAGAGGCGAATCCGTTTCTAGGCTGGCGCGGTATGCGGGTAACGCTGGATCACCCGGAAGTGTTAATGGTGCAACTGCGCGCCATGCTCAAAGCCTCGATCGACCTGGATAACCTCTACGTTCTCTTCCCGATGATTACCAACGTCGAAGAGGTCGATGAAGCGCTGCGCCTGCTGGATCGCGCCATTTTAGAGCTGGGCGAAGAAGGGATTACTGTCGTCAGACCTAAAGTGGGCGTGATGATTGAAGTGCCCGCCACTATCTATCAAATGGACGCGCTGGCGAAGCGAGTCGACTTTTTCTCCGTGGGCAGCAACGATCTAACCCAGTACTTGCTGGCGGTAGACCGTAACAACCCGCGCGTATCGAGTCTTTACGATGCGCTGCACCCGGCGTTGCTCGGCGCTCTGCTGGAACTTGCTAACGATGCCACGCGGCTCGATAAGCCCATTTCGCTCTGTGGTGAATTGGCCGGAGACCCGGCTGGAGCGCTGCTGCTCATGGCCATGGGCTTTACCAGTCTTTCCATGAATGCGCCAAGCCTGCCCAAAGTGCGCGCGGCCATTCGCCGGGTGCCGTTCAGCGATGCCGAGCAGTTGCTCAAAGAAGTGATGGAACTAGACACCCCTGCCCAGGTGCATACCCATCTAGAGGGACGCATGGATGAGTGGCAGCTATCGCACCTGATGCCGCCCCGTGACTAACTTTTTTTTGCAAATACTAGAAAGTGGATTCAAGCGAACTGCTGGGCAACGCTAAAGAGGTTTCACCCTCAAAGCGCCCCAGCGGCCCAAAGCGCTGTTCGGTAACTTCGATGTGCCCGTCGCTATCCAGAGTGAGCCACGAGGTGGCGCGGGTGCCATAGCGCTCGCCGACAATAAACGCCGCTGAAAGCTGGCGCTCCAATTCAAGCCCCACGCCGGTATCCGGCAACTCCTCGATAGCCGCTTCTTGTGGATTTTGCATAGCGCGCTGAACGCCACTAGGCCATGCCTGGAACGGGTCTGGTTGTAAAAGAGTGTGCTCAAGCGCAGTGCGTACGTGTAGAAGCTTTGGCCAGGGTGAGTTGAGATCAGCGTTGGAGAGGCCATGAACCCCGGGAGCTACCTCAGTGAGAGCCAGACGATCTCTGCTGCGGTGTAGGTGCCAAAGCCGTTGGGGCGTGGCGACCAATAAATTAAAGCCCGCGTAGCGCATTGCCTCGCCCTGGCTGAGCGCAGTTAGCCACGCTTCTATATCGCTACATTGCAGGGCATCGGCGACCAGCTCCCCCCTGCTTGGCGCGCCGGATGGGGTGCCCAATTGCGGGTCACGTACGTTGGTTAACGCGGCCACAACACCGCCGCGCTTGGCTGCCAGCCATGAGCCACCGGCCTCTAAATCGCGGCCACCGACAATGGCCGAGTTATCTTGCCACTCACCCAGCGGCGCGGTGGGGCGCGCATGGAACTCATCACGGTTACCCATTAGCCGCAAAGGCATGGGGGTGCCGGGTTGCCAAGCAAACGATATCAAGCACATAACAAACTCGCAGGCGATAAGGATGAAAAACGTTCAACGCAAGAGCCGCATGACAGTAACGAAGCGTAGACGTACACTGACATTAGTATCATGTTTGTAGCATAAATCGTCACACCGAATGGGTGTGGGGCCTTAAACAGCGGTCACGTTATCAGCGGCCATACGGCCAATAGGAAGGCGAGATCATGCAGCGCTATCAAAGGGAGCACTTTTGGAATGCCATTGTTTGGCCTCTGCTGTGGCCACTGCTGCTTGTGCAAGCAGCATTAATCGTGCTCTGCGTGGTGGTTGGCGCCATGATGTGGTGGATGTCGCCCAGCTACGTCTCTTGGAGCACCATGTTGTGGCTAATGGCGGCGCTGCTTATCGGCAGCAGTTTGAATGTCGGCGCCTTCCTGATGTTGGTTAAAGCGCATGCTCGGCGTCAAGATAATCGCTTTATGCAAGAACTCACCGAACTTGAACGGCACAGTCAAGCACTATGCGCTACCGCTGCGCGTTCACTGCCCGAGCATAAATGTTCCCCGCCGGATGTCGCCGACGAATCTCATCTACCCCTTCAGCGACTGGCCAGCGTTAATGAAATCCTCGCCGGTCTTGAGCGCTGCATGCACTGCTCCCAAGTGGCCACTGCCGCTACTAAGAACACCCGGCAGGAGCATGAGCAAACCCTGCTGGACGATCTTCAGCACCAGCAACGGCAGCTCAAGCACTTGATTGCCGGTCGAGAAAGGGCACGGGAAGAGTCACGATTAAAATCAGGCTACTTAACGCTGCTGCAGCGTGAAACGGATAGCTTGTTAGACCATTTAAACAGCATGGTTGATAAAGAGCTCACCGATAACGGTGGGCAAAATATCATGGAAGTGTATGAGCATCTATCGGATATCCGCGCGCTACTGACCAATCTTGTTCAACAAAGCGCTGAGGGAGGAGTTGAACCAGGTTCTGAACAAAATTCTTTGAGTGGTGAGGCACAAGGGAGGAGTGGTGATCGCCCGGGGGCGCCGCGCACTTTACGCGTATTGGTCGTCGACGACGGGCCGGTAAATTTGATGCTGGCCCGGCAGATGCTGGAAACCCAGGGCCTACAGGTGGAAGGCGCTAGCAGCGGTGAACAGGCGTTGGAACGCCAGCAAAACGCGATATTTGATCTGGTATTTATGGATATTTTTATGCCCACTCTGGACGGGCTCGAAACCACCCGGCGCTGGCGCGAGTACGAGCGCAATCATGGCGTTAGTCAAAGCGTGTTGGTCGCACTAACGGCCAACGTCGACAATGCCGGGCGCGACGCCTGTCTAGCCGCCGGTATGGATGACTTACTTGCCAAGCCTTACCAACCCCAAACCCTCATGAATATGATTGCTTACTGGTTTCCAGGCACGATTGAAGCGGTTCCGTCTGAATGACCATCGTCACGGCGCTATCGATTTATTTAACCTTAGGCGCCGTTGCGGGCACCATGGCAGGTGTATTTGGCGTGGGCGGTGGGCTCATTATCGTTCCTGTCTTGGTCTTCGCGTTTGGTCTGCAGAACATCGCCTCTGAAATTGTCATGCATTTAGCCATTGGCACCTCTCTCGCTACCATTCTCGTCACCGGTTCATCGTCCACCCTTGGCCATTATCGGCGCGGCAGCATTCACCGTGGGTGGCTTACAGCGCTGCTGCCTGGCTTAGTATTAGGTTCCATCGCTGGGGCGTTTATTGCCGACAACCTCTCCGGCACGGCGCTGGGAACTATGTTTGGCATCTTTGTTCTACTCATTGCCGCCAAAATGGTGTTTGGATTAACGCCTAAGCCGGGCAGTGCCTCGCCCGGCAAATGGATAATGACGCTCGCCGGTGGCGTGATCGGCGCTGTTTCTGCACTGTTCGGGATTGGCGGAGGCGCCATGACAGTGCCGCTACTATCACGCTGTGGTGCCAGCATGACTCAGGCGGTGGGCACGGCAGCGGCGGTAGGGCTACCCATCGCGCTGGTGGGGGCTCTGGCGTTTATCGTGGTGGGCTGGGGTAATCCGCTGCTGCCCGCCTGGACGACTGGCTTTGTTATGTGGCCAGCGTTTTTCAGTATCGTGGTCACCAGCGTTCCATTTGCCCGCTTAGGCGTTAAACTTGCCCATGTTTTGCCCGCTCATGTGCTACGTCTCTCCTTCGCGTTACTGCTGGCAGTGGTAGGGGTGCGTTTCCTGCTCACCTAGTCTGTGACCGTTTTACGTGCTGAGTGGGCGTCTTGCATATTTCCTTTGGTCAGATTAGAGAGTGTAAATGATTAATTACCCAACGATTGACCCAGTGGCTATCTCCTTGGGGCCGCTGCAAGTCCATTGGTATGGCCTTATGTATGTGGTGGGATTTGTCGCCGCCTGGTGGCTTGGCTGTCGGCGCGCATCGCGTATTGGTCTCAATAATGACGATATTGGTGATTTGCTCTTCTACTGCGCCATCGGTGTCGTGGCTGGAGGGCGCTTAGGGTACGCACTGTTCTACGGGCTAGGACAGTGGACAGCCGACCCGCTGTGGATCTTCCGCGTATGGGATGGCGGCATGAGCTTTCACGGCGGCCTACTCGGGGTGCTCCTCGCCGCCTGGATATTCGCTCGGCGTAAGCAGTTGGCTTTTTTAACGCTCACCGACTTTATCGCTCCTCTGGTGCCGATTGGCTTGGGTGCCGGGCGTATTGGTAACTTTATTAATCACGAGCTACCGGGCCGCATGACCTCGCTTCCTTGGGGCATGCCGTTTCCCGGCATGGGGCCTGAGCCGCGTCATCCATCAGCACTCTACGAGGCGTTGTTAGAAGGCGTCGTGCTGTTTGCCATTCTGTGGTGGGTCTCCGCCAAGCCGACCGCAAGAGGCTTTTTATCCGGGCTGTTTTTAGTCTGCTACGGCGTGTTCCGCTTTATGGTCGAATTTGTCCGTATGCCCGACGCCCACATCGGTTTTATCGCCTTCGGCTGGGTCACCATGGGCATGCTGCTCTCGCTCCCCATGATCGCGCTAGGCCTCGTCATCATCGCCTGGTCACGCTCCCAGCCTGTGGACGTAAAACTTTCAAACTAAAGCACCGCGGTGCTGTTAATTGGGCGCCAAGCGCTACAGGAGTTTGCTTCCACACAGTCGTGTGCATGCGTGATTTAGTAGCGCGTGGTAAGCCCCAGGCGCACCCGCGAAAGCATCGCGAAGCGGTGCCGGGGTTTGGTTATGTGCCACTGGGCGTCGTCCCGACGCCTCCCGCGGGTGCCTCGTTTGCTCGTTCCTCGCAGACTTGTTACCACGCGCTACGGTTCGTGCACCCACTTGAATGGGTGGTTTTCGTAGCGCGTGGTAAGCGAAGCGCACCCGCGGGAGCAGCGTGAAGCGGTGCCGGGGTTGGGCGAATAACGTTAACGGGGCGGCATTGCTAGACCGGGCAGCTATGGGCGCCTAGAATAAACCGCTACATCGCCTGTTAATTTGGAAATTCTGTGACTGCACCAACGCCCGCGCTTGAGCAACCCTATTTAGACTTGATGCAAACCGTTTTGGAGCATGGCGTTGACCGCCACGACCGTACAGGCGTCGGCACGCGCTCCGTGTTTGGCCATCAAATGCGCTTTGATTTATCGCGTGGTTTTCCACTACTGACCACCAAAAAACTCCATCTGCGCTCGATTATTCACGAACTCCTGTGGTTCCTGAAAGGCGACACCAACATCGCCTACCTAAAAGAGAACGGCGTGCGGATTTGGGACGAGTGGGCGGATGAAAACGGCGATTTAGGCCCCGTTTACGGCTACCAGTGGCGCAGCTGGCCCGACCCAAAAGGTGGCAGCGTTGACCAAATTGCCAAGGTGCTCGGTCAAATTCGCACCACACCCCAATCCCGCCGCCTGATTGTTTCTGCATGGAACCCAGCCCAGGTCGATGAAATGCAGCTACCACCGTGCCACTGCCTGTTCCAGTTCTATGTGGCCAATGGCAAGCTGTCGTGCCAGCTCTATCAGCGCAGCGCCGACATTTTCCTCGGCGTGCCGTTTAATATCGCCAGCTACGCCTTACTACTGACCATGGTCGCCCAGGTGACCGGCCTGCAGCCGGGTGAATTTATCCACACCTTAGGCGATGCGCACCTGTACAGTAATCACCTTGAACAGGCCAAAGAACAGCTATCGCGTGCGCCTAAAGCGGCGCCTAAGCTGGTGCTCAATCCAGAGGTAGACGACCTGTTCGCATTCCGTTTTGAAGATATTCACATTGACGCTTACGAGGCGCACCCGCACATCAAGGCCGAGGTAGCGGTATGAGCCAGCGAAACGATACGAGTAATCAAAACGGCGCTTTCGACTCTCTGGTGCCGGTGGCAATGATCGTTGCCATGGCTAAAAATCGTGTGATCGGCGTAGACGGCAAGTTGCCCTGGTACCTGCCCGAAGATTTAAAGTTCTTCAAACGCATTACCCAGGCAAAACCGCTGGTCATGGGGCGTAAAACCTACGCTTCCATTGGCAAGCCGCTGCCTAATCGGCTTAATGTCGTTGTCACCCGCAACGCCGAGTTTTCCCACGAAGGCGTGCGCGTGTGCCACGACCTGCCCGCAGCGTTAGAGCTAGCCGACCAGCACGCCACCATAGAGGCGGCAGAAGAGATCATGGTAATGGGAGGCGGAGAAATCTACCGCCAAGCGCTTCCCTTTGCACAGCGGCTTTACATAACGGAAGTGGACATAGAGGTAGAAGGCGACGCAACGTTTCCTGACTTCGACCCCAGCGAGTGGCAAGAAGTACAGCGCGTAGCGGGGCAGCCAGCAGAAGGGCAGCCAAGTTATGATTTCGTCGTTTACGAGCGCATCGCCGACTAAAAAGGGCAAAGGAGAAGGCTATGGCCGCCAGCTTAATGAATATATTAGATGATTTAGAAGCGCGTCTTGAACGCACACAAGCTGAGCTACATGCCCTGCGTGAAGAAAACCAGCGGCTAAAACAGCAATTGGCGTTGCAAGAAACCCAATCGCAAAGCGTGCCAAGCTCCGAAGCCACGACTAAAATAGATAATGAAAGACATAGCGAAGAAGCTGTCGATGCAAAGGTTCTCGACCCAAAAGCGCCTGAAACGCCACCATCTAGTGAAGTAGCGCCAGATCAGGTCGAGCCAGAAGAAGTCAAGCCAGAAGAAGTCGTGTCAGAAGAAACAGGGCCAGAAGAAACAGGGCCAGAAGAAAAAGGTGAATCATCGGCTACCGCTGAAACGGTTAAGGCACCTTCACCGCACGCCCTGCTGAATCAATGGTACGAGCGCTACCCCAAGGCGTTTTTTAAAGGCCACACCAAGCCCTTAAAAGTTGGCATTCATCAACAGCTTGCAGAGCGCGAAGAGTGGCCTAATAAGCTAATTCGTCGAGCCTTAGCCAACTACGTGAACCTCCCGCGCTATATAAAAGCAGTGCGCGAGGGTGCCGAACGGGTAGATTTGGATGGCCAACCCGCAGGTAAGGTCGATAAAGAAGCGGCGCGACACGCAGCAGAAAAACGCGGTGAGAAGAAAGAAGGAGGGCAGCCCAAAAAAGCGCAACCTAAACCATCGCCTGCCGCTAAAAACACCCGTCAAGAAAAACCGAAACAGCCTGATTTAGCGCAGGATGCAGAACCGAAGGCAGAAAAAGGCGAGCCGCGTAAGTCGCTTAGCTTGGAAGACAAATTGTTAGATTTACAGCAGAAATTCAAAGGCCGCTGAGACCGGGCCCAGCAGCAGGGGTTCCATAAAAAAGCACAAATAGTAAGAAAACACTGTTTTTTTCTATTGCGTTCCCTGGAGTCCCGGTATAGAGTTTGTTCTGCGAGCATTGGACTATAACAAGGCTTAGTTGAGGACATGCCGCATACCACCGGGAAAAAACCGGCGGATGGCAAAAGAGCATGGCCCGCAAAAGCCAACTGCCAACTTATTAAGAGTTGAGCAGCAACGATCGAAACAGTATACGAGTTAAGGAACTTACATCATGAAAAAGACACTTTTAGCGACTGCTATCGTTGGCGCCCTGGGTGCCTCTGCTGCAGCACAAGCAGCTACCGTTTATGACCAGGATGGCACCCGACTGGACGTCTATGGCCGTATCGCCATGGGTGTTGCTGGTGGCGGCCCTGAGTACAACGGTGACGGCGAAAAAATCAACAACGACGCTGAGTTCGTAGATGTTTACTCACGTCTTGGTCTGCGCATGAGCCACGAAGTTTCACGTGACCTGACTGCTTTCGGTCGTGTTGAGTGGCGTTTCGACGGTGACGAGCGTACCGGCCCTAGCGGTAATGGCAACAGCGGTTTCAAAGAAGTTCGTCAGAGCTACATCGGCTTGCAAAGCGACCAGTTCGGTACTTTCCAAGCAGGTAATTTCGACAGCTTCTACAATCAGTTCGTTTCTCTGCCGTTCGATTGGGAAATTGATCGCGGTTTAGAGTTTGCTGGTCACCCGAAGCAGTCGCGTGGCGACTCTATCGGTTACTACACGCCTGACCTGAGCGGCTTCACTGCATTCTTGCAACTGAAACACTATAGCGAGCGCGGCCTGACTGAAGCGGAAGAAACTTCTGAAGGTGACGTAATCGCGCCGCAAGGTGGTGTTCGTTACGCACAAGGCCCTGTAACTGTTGGTCTGGGTTTTGTTGATGACGTTGCACGTGGCGGCGGTAACGCTGAAATGTTGTACGGTCTGATCGGTTCTTACGATATCACTGACCAGTTCTCTGCTCGCTTGGGTTACGAAACTCGCGACGATAACAACCTTCGTGGTGGTGGTTACGACACAGTTGGCCTAGGTGGTACTTTCACCACTGGTCCTTGGGCGTTTGCTGCTGACATCTACGATGTAGATCCTGACAACGGCGACAGCCGCACTTCTTGGGCCCTGGGTTCTTACTATAACGTTTCCAGCAACTTTGATGTGTTCCTAGAGCTGCAGCAAGCTGACCAACCGTCTATCGACGTTTCCATCGGCGGTGGCAGTGGCGTCGATGTTGAGCGCGCTGATGGCGACGACATGTACTGGCTAACAGGCGCTCGTTACCACTTCTAAGCCTGGTTTAAACACTACGCTTAAAAGGTAACTGCCTAGCAGAACCAAATAGAACCGGCCTCTTTAGAGGCCGGTTTTTTTTGCATTTTTGCCAATAATATTTATTAATACAAATAAGAACTGTTTTCCTTTAAGGTCGGCTTGATATTGTATAACATTGTTTCGCTGCATATAGCTGAGAATAGCTGAATAGCTAAAGCAGTGAACAAGATTAGCGTATCAAGGGATTATTTCTAATGCAGAAGAAGCAGTTAGCGGTGGTTGTAGCAAGTCTGTTAAGTATCTCCTCGGTTCAAGCCACAACACTTTATGATCAGGACGGCACGAAGCTGGATATTTACGGCCGTATTGCCATGGGTATTGCGGGCGGTGGCCCTGAGTTTAATAGCGCTGGCAATAAAGTGGATGACGGCGCGGAATTTATTGATGTCTACTCCCGCCTAGGGTTTCGAATGAGTCATGCGGTTACTTCAGACCTAACGGCATTAGGACACTTGGAGTGGCGGTTTACTGGCGATGAGCGCAACACGGATCAAGGGTTCAACGAAATACGACAAAGCTACATCGGTTTATCAAGTAAGCAGTATGGCACGTTGCTGGCAGGTAATTTTAATAGCATGTATGCCCAGTTTGTCTCGCTGCCGTTTGATGTTTATCAAGACCGGGGATTACTGTTTAAATCATCGGGTTTGCAGTCTTGGGGTGATTCAATTGCTTACTACACGCCTGAGCTGAACGGCTTCACTTCTTTTCTCCAGGTTAAGCACTACAGCGAGCGGGGGTTAACGGCTTCAGAGCAGAGTAGTGAAGGTGAGGTTGTTGCCGCACAAGGTGGTATTCGCTATCAGCAAGGCCCATTCAAAGTTGGGTTTGGTGCAGTGGAAAACGTAGTGCGTGGTGGTGGCAGTGGAAATGGTGAAACGCTGTATGGCCTTATTGGGGCATACTCGCTATCTGATCAGCTATCAATGCGCTTAGGTGTTGAGACTCAAGACAACAGCGATACTTATGGCAAAGGGTTCGAAACGGTCGGCCTAGGTGGTACCTACTCCACAGGGCCCTGGGCTTTTACCGCAGATTACTACAACGTAGACCGTGACGAAGGCGAGGAGAGTAACGCCTGGGCTGCAGGCGCTTACTATAAAGTCACCAGTGCATTTGACGTGTTCGTAGAGCTAGCCGATGGTGATGCGCTAAGCATGCGCAAAGAAAACACGGCAGACAGGACATATTGGCTGACAGGCGCACGTTATCACTTCTAACGGCGTTTCAAGAGCTTGTTTATATCAAAACGGTCACAAAATGTGGCCGTTTTTATTTGGGTTTTCAACGACCGCGATTTTTACACGAAGAATGAATAAGCTGTACAGGCATTGTCCATGTAGAGCCGCTGGCGGTATTCCCCTACAATGGGGCGCTGGCAAAAACGCTTTGCGCTTATGCCACCCACTTTCATCCACCCAGAGAAGTAGGGCAAGGGAATACGCCCGTTATAATCCCTGGGCGGTAGCGTGCCTTTTATTTGGAAATAATGATGTCGACACCTCAACGTTTACCCGTGATGCGAGCTCGTATGCTGTTGGCGGTGCTTAGTGCTGCCATTTTAAGCGGCTGCGCTTCTTATCCGGCGAGCAACACGCAGCAAGAAGCGCAATATGTATTGAATAACGACCCGGCCACCTTGCTGCAAGACGACAACCTCAATGGCTTTTTAACACAGGCGCCCGCAGGTGCCGTGATTAATGCTCCAGACAGCCCATGGGGTAATAATGTCGAGATTGTGGCTGACGCCGCCTACCTTGCCGCCAGTGGGCGCGAGTGTCGCAAGCTAAGAGTAGTAGCCGTCGACTCCAATAACGCGCGTTCAGCACTCGTCTGCAAAACATCCAATGGTTGGGTTAATCAACGCGTTGTGGCACAAACAACACAGGGGCGCAATTAATGAAAGTGACCACACTGCTTGACCGCGCTACGCTAAATCGCTCGCTAGCCGTCGCTTCCATAGCGCTTGCCAGCGTTTTTGTAGTGCCCAACACATGGGCGCAGGCGCTAAGCCTTTCCGACAGCATTGTACCTGAGCAGGCTAACCAACAAGGCAGCCTGCAGCAGCAAGAAGTCAACGATACACCCCGAGCCAATTGGAATAGCGGCACATATGGCCCGGTGTCGGCCACTCCACAAGATCCAGACGCGCTACCGCCGTTTGGCGCCAACTTATTCAGCGGCGGGTTTCGCGGTGCGATGGGCGATGGCCTCAACCCTGACTACCGCATCAAACCGGGCGACCAAGTCACCGTTCGTGCCTGGGGCGCGGTTGAGTTTGACCGAGTGTTACCTGTAGACGCACAAGGCAATATCTTCATTCCCGGTTCTGGTCCGCTTAACGTAGAAGGACAAAGCAGTCAGGAAGTGGATGGCAGCGTGCGCCAAGCCATTACCTCGGTATACCCAGATAACGTCCAGGTCTATACCAACCTGCAAGGTGTACAGCCCGTAGCCGTCTACGTCACAGGCTATGTTGAAAACCCCGGCCGTTACGCGGGCACACCCAACGACTCTCTGCTCTATTTTCTAGATCAGTCCGGCGGCATAGATCAAGACCTGGGCAGTTATCGCCAAATTCGTGTAATGCGCGACGGTCGCAATGTCGCCACCGTCGACCTCTATGACTTCTTGATCAACGGCAATATACCCCGCCCGCAATTTCAAGATGGCGACACCATCGTAGTCGAAGAGCGTGGCCCCGCAATTGCGGTAGGTGGAGATGTTCACCGTGAATACCGTTATGAAATGACAGGCAACAGTTTGAGTGGCGCTGAGCTGGTGAATCTAGCGCGGTTAAGAAGCGGTGTTTCACACGTTTTGCTACGTGGTGACCGTGAAGAAGGACCTATTGCTCAATACTTCCCCATTGATATGTTTGCCGGTCAAACGATCCGCAGCGGCGACGAAGTGCTGTTCAGCTCAGATAAGCGCAGTGAAACCATCGTTGTGGAAGTAGAAGGCAGCTATTACGGCCCTTCACGGTACGCTTTGCCGCGGGATGCTCGCTTAAGTGAATTATTAGACGCCATCGCCGTGCCAGAAAACATGACCGCCGTAGAAAGCATCTCAATAAAGCGTGAAAGTGTTAAAAAGCAGCAAGCGCAGTCCCTTGAAGAAAGCCTACGTCGTCTAGAGACCACCTACTTAGGCGCACCCTCCAGCACCAATGAAGAAGCGCAGATTCGTGTACAAGAAGCGGAGCTGATTCAGGACTTCATCTCTCGTGCCAGTGAGTTAGAACCCAGTGGCCGTTTAGTCGTCGCTTACGATGGGCGCATTTCTGATATTCGCCTGCAGGATGGCGATGTGGTCACTATTCCGGAAGTGAGTGACTCCATGCTGATAAGTGGTGAAGTGCTTGTGCCCCAAGCCGCTGTTTATCGCCCAGGCATGAGCGTGATCGATTACATTGAAGGTGCTGGCGGCTTCACCGACCGCGCAGATGACGATCATATTCTTGTGGTTCGTCAGAATGGTGCTGTCGAGAACGCCCGTAACGTGAATCTGCGTCCCGGCGACGAAATCCTCGTTATGCCCGCGGCACCCACGCACAACCTTCAGCTAGCCTCCACGATAACGCAGATCCTCTACCAGATTGCCGTAGCAACCAGAGTAGCGGTTGATCTGTAATAGGAGAAGGGTGAGGAGTTAGGGGTTTGGAGTGAAGAGTAAGGAGTGAGGGTGAAGAAAGTCCCTCTCACACCTCACAATTTACACCTCACCCCTTACACCTCACCCCTTACACCTCACTTATTCAAGAAGTAGCCCTATGGATAACGTAAACGGCGGCCCACGGCGAAGCACACGAACACCATGGCAAGTCACGCGCAGCGTGTGGTACGCCATGTTCATGCGCGAAGCCATTTCGCGCACCATGTCGGATCGTATGGGCTGGTTTTGGATGATTTTCGAGCCAGTCGCCTTTACTGGCATTATGGTCGGAATTCGTAGTTTTGTTAGTGGTGATCGCCTGGTAGTGAATGCCGAATTTGTCCCCTGGATGATTGTGGGGCTAATGGGCTTTTTTCTAGTACGGGAAGGTATGTTGAGGGGGATGGGCGCCATTGAGGGTAATAAATCTCTGTTTGCTTACCGTCAAGTTCAACCCGTAGACCCCGTGCTAGTTCGTAACTTTTTAGAAGGCATGCTACGCAGTTTTATCTTCCTGCTTTTTATCGGCGGCGGGTTAATGCTGGGGTTGGAACTATACCCAGATAATGTCATTAGGGTGATGGCTGCTTGGCTTTCACTGTGGTGCCTTGGTTTGGGATTGGGGCTAATAACTTCCGTAGCCAATGCGCTTGTACCCGAAGTTGGGAGGGTAATACGTATGCTTTCGTTACCTCTCTTGATAATTTCAGGTGTAATTCTTCCATTGAACTCTTTGCCCCACTGGTTGCTGGAATACTTGATGCTTAACCCTATCCCGCATGGTCTTGAAACGTTGCGCCTGGGGTTCTTTGACAAGTACCAAGTCGTAACGGGCACCAGCATGCTCTATTTCTGGCTATTTACACTCACCTTAATCGCCCTGGGGCTGTTGATGCACCTGCGCTTTATTGATCGTTTGAAGGCACAATAAACTATGCAACGTTCTTTCCGTCATTTTGTTAAAACATCGCCACACTGGGCCGTGGCGATAATCGCGATTGCTTTAGTCTCGTTTTATTGGTTTGTATGGGCGGAGGAACGCTATGTATCCCGCGCAACCGTAGTGTTAGAAAGCCCCCAGGTCGCTACGCCGGAATTTAGCCTATCGTCAATTATGGGCAGCGGTGGAGGTGGTAATACTCACGATTTATTACTGCTGCGTGAGCACTTACTCTCAGTCGATATGCTGCGCCTGATAGATGAGCAACTCAATTTTCGTGAACACTATGCCGAGCATGGAGATATCTTCGCCAAGCTGCATAACCGCGATGCCCCCATTGAAGATCTGCACCAATATTACCTGCGCCGGGTAGAGGTAGAGCTGGATGAGTACGCAGGTGTATTGAATATTCGTGTACAAGCATATACGCCTGAGTTTGCTCATGACGTGGCCACGCTGCTACTTGAAGCAGGTGAAGACCATATGAATGAAATGGGGCACCGTCTAGCAGATGAGCAGGTGAAATTTTTAGAACAGCAAATGGTTCGACTTGAAGAGCGCTTCGAAGAGACCCGGGCCAAGCTGCTTGAATTCCAAAACGAATATGGTTTGGTTTCACCAACCGCAACGGTGGAAAATATTAACCAAGTGGTGGCAACACTTGAGGCTGATCTAGCCCGCCTGCAAGCGCAGCGCAGCGCATTAGCCAGCTTCCAAAGCTCCCAGTCTTCTGAATTGCGCCAAGTCGAGCGTAATATCACCGCATTGCGCGACCAAATTATTGAGCAGCGTGATCGAATTGCCCAAGCTTCAGGCGACTCGCTCAACAGTGTTTCTGCGCAATATGAAACACTAGAACTGCAGGCACAGTTTGCCCAGGAAACCTACTCAAGTGCACTGGCGGCGTTAGAAAACACCCGCTTGGAAGCTGCCCGCCAGCTCAAGCAGGTAAGCATACTGCAAAGCCCGCTATTCCCGGAGTACCCCACAGAACCCAACCGGCTCTACAACAGCAGCGTATTCGCCATCATCACCATCTTCCTCGCCTTTATCTTCAGCATGCTGATGATGATCATCAAAGATCACCGCGATTAAGGTTGGGGTGAAGGGTGAAGGGTGAAGGGTGAAGGGTGAATGGTGAGGGGTGGATCGTGAAGGGTGAATGGTACGAAACGATTCACCATTTACCACTCACGATTCACATTTTTGTAGCGCGTGGTAACGAGTCTGCGAGGAACGAGCAAACGAGGCACCCGCGGGAGGCGTCGGAACGACGCCCAACGGCACATAACCAACCCCCGGCACCGCTCCGCGCTGCTCCCGCGGGTGCGCCTGAGGCTTACCACGCGCTACTAAATCACGCATGCACAGAACCATGGTGGAAGCACATACCGTAGCGCGTGGTAACGAGAAAGCGAGTTCAGCGAGCGTTCGTGGGCACCCGCGAAAGGCGTCGGAACGACGCCCAAGGGCACATAACCAACCCCAGCACCGCCCCACACTGCGACCGCGGGTTCGCTGAAGCCAAACGCCTCACACCTCACAATTCACCACTAACGGTTTACCAATGCTCGACATCATTCACCACGGCGGGGCCACTGGGGTAACGGGCAGCTGTCACCAACTGCTACTCAATCGTCACGAATCGCTACTGGTGGATTGTGGACTCTTCCAAGGGGAAGACGCCGCGGAAGACAGCTTCGAGCAGCTACAAATTGAATTCGATATCAGCACCGTTAAGGCGCTCATAATTACCCACGTCCATATTGACCACGTGGGCAGGCTGCCTTACTTACTGGCGGCGGGTTTCGCCGGCCTGATTATCTGCTCGATCCCCACGGCCAAGCTGCTGCCCCTGGTGATTGAAGACGCGCTAAAAATTGGCTTCACCCGCAACGCCCAACTGATCGAACGCTTTCAAGCGCAGCTCGAAAAGCAAATCGTGAGCGTGCCCTATGGCAAATGGCACAACATAGGCAGGGTAAGCGAAGTAAGCGGCCACACCGGCGCTAGCGCAAGCACGACTGAAAACGCAGGGATAGGTGAAGGCACAGGCACCACACGGGTAAAACTAAAACGGGCAGGGCACATTCTAGGTTCCAGCTACGTTGAAGTGAGCTACCAGGATGCTGAGACCGGTGAAAAAGAGCGCATCGTATTCTCCGGCGATTTAGGCGCCCCATACGCACCGCTACTACCTGCACCTAAATCCCCCTACGGCTGCGACCAACTGGTACTCGAAAGCACCTATGGCAACCGCCAACACCCAGACCGCCGCCAGCGCCGCGCCACCCTAAAAGCCGCCGTAGAGCAAGCACTCGCTAACGGTGGCACGGTGATGGTGCCTGCGTTCAGTATCGGCCGCACCCAAGAGCTGCTCTACGAGCTAGAAACCATTATTCATCAAGCGCGCTCACCGCAATGGCAGTCACTGGAAATCATTGTCGACTCACCGCTAGCTGCGCGTTTTACAAAGGTTTACCGCGAGCTAAAACCCTACTGGGATAAAGAAGCCCAAGGCCGCCTGCGCAGTGGCCGCCATCCACTTAACTTCGCCAATATCTACACCGTGGATAGCCACGCAGAGCACGAACAAACCGTTGAATACCTGGCCAAAACAGGCCGACCGGCGCTAGTGATTGCCGCCAGCGGCATGTGTGCAGGCGGGCGAATCATGAACTATCTAAAAGCCATGCTCGGCGATGAACGCCACCAAGTGTTGTTTGTGGGCTACCAAGGGGCGGGCACCCCAGGGCGGGATATCCAGCAATACGGCCCACAGGGCGGCTGGGTAGCCATCGACGGCGAACGGTTTGATATAAAAGCGGGCGTTTCCACCATTAGTGGTTACTCCGCCCACGCAGACCAAAAAGACCTACTCAACTTTGTAAAACGCATGCGCCGCTGGCCCCACACCATCCGCCTGGTACACGGCGAACAAACCGCCCGCGCAGCGCTCAAAGTTGAACTCGAAAGCCTCTATAAACGCAAAGGCAGAAGTGTAACGGTAAGGAGTTAGTTGATAGCAGTGAGGTGTTCCCCCTCACAAGCGAAGCGCTAACCCCTTACCCTTCACAAAAAAACCAATGATCGAAATACGTAATCTCTACAAACGCTACCACAACCACCACGGCAGCGATTGGGTGCTTAAAGACATCAATCTGACGATCCCCAAAGGGGTGAGTGTCGGGTTGATTGGTGCCAACGGTGCGGGTAAATCCACGCTGCTGCGTTTAATTGCCGGTATGGATAGTCCTGAGCGCGGCGAAGTGATTCGCCACAGCCGGGTTTCATGGCCCGTAGGGTTAGCGGGGGGCATGCAAAATAATATGACAGGGCGGCAAAACGTTAAATTTGTCGCTAGGGTGCAAGGCTCCTCACCCCAGGAAGTACAGCGTGTAATTCAATTTGTAGAAGAGTTCGCTGAGATTGGGGAAGCGTTTGATGAACCGGTGCGCACATACTCTTCCGGTATGCGTTCGCGTATATCTTTTGGACTATCCCTCGCCTTTGATTTTGATATTTATATATCTGACGAAGCCACGGCGGTGGGTGACAGAGCTTTCAAAGAAAAAGCTAAAGCTTTATTCCAGTCTAAAGTGGGTGAAGCCTCGCTGATTATGGTTTCCCACTCGGAAGGTATCTTAAAAGATTTATGTTCCGCTGGCCTGTACCTGAAAGAAGGCACCGCGCATTGGTACGATAATGTCAAGGATGCAATTAAGGCCTACCACGACGATATAGATAAGCATAAAGCTGTTTCAACGGTGGAGGAAGTTAAGCAACCGGAACCAGTATCAAATATTGACCCCAGCTTACCTCAAGATATAGCCGGTGCTGAAAATCATCTTCGACTATGCCGCTTTAAATTAAAAGAAGCAAAGCGGTCTCTTGATATAGCGAAGGCAGAAAAGCTCTTACTGCTTTATCAACACCAGATAGAGAAAGATATACCTAAAAGAGAACATCAAGTCGCACATGCGATCCAGCATTTAGAGGCACTAAAGCAAGCCTCCCCGCATGTGGAAATGTAAAAAATGATGAAACGAAAGGCTTAATAGTAATGACGCAGAAAACATTTTTAATTACCGGCGGAGCCGGATTTATCGGTTCAGCGGTAGTACGTGAGCTTATTCAAAACTCAGCTCACCAAGTGGTAAACGTAGATAAGCTGACCTACGCAGGCAATTTAGAATCCCTGGCAAATGTTGAAACAAGCGAGCGCTACACCTTTGCTCAGGCCGATATTTGCGATGCAACTGCCATGCAGCAGCTGTTCGAACAGCACCAGCCTGATGTAGTCATGCACCTAGCAGCAGAGAGCCATGTAGATCGTTCTATTGACGGCCCTGCAGAGTTTATCCAAACCAATGTGGTTGGTACCGCTGTACTCCTAGAAGCCACCCGTAATTACTGGAAAGAGCTGCAGCAGAAAGATACCGCCAAAGCCGAAGCATTTCGTTTTCACCATATCTCCACCGATGAAGTATATGGCGATTTAGAAGGCACGGATGACTTATTTACCGAAGAAACCTCCTATGCGCCCAGCTCGCCTTATTCAGCGAGTAAAGCCAGCTCTGATCACTTAGTGCGCGCCTGGCAGCGTACTTATGGCATGCCTACGCTGGTGACCAACTGCTCGAATAACTACGGCCCGTACCACTTTCCGGAAAAGCTCATCCCGTTGATGATTCTCAACGCGCTAGCCGGTAAGCCGCTTCCCGTGTACGGCAATGGACAGCAGATCCGCGACTGGCTGTATGTAGAAGACCACGCCCGCGCATTGATCAAAGTAGCCACAGAAGGGCAGGTAGGCGAGACCTACAACATCGGCGGCCACAACGAGCAAACGAACCTGCACGTGGTGGAAACCATCTGTGAGATTCTGGATGAATTAGCGCCGAGTGAGGCGTTAGGCGTGAGGAGTGAGGGGGCAGAAGTGAGGAGTGAGGAGTTAGGAGTGAGGGAACCCTCCTCACCCCTCACAAGCCCGCAGGGCGCTCACCCTTCTCAAGCGAAGCGCTCTCACAAAGATTTAATTACCTTCGTCACCGATCGCCCCGGTCATGACGTCCGCTATGCCATCGACGCCAGCAAAATCGAACGCGAGCTAGGCTGGGTGCCAGAAGAAACCTTTGAAACCGGCCTGCGTAAAACAGTGCAGTGGTACCTCGCCAACGAAACCTGGTGGAAACGCGTACAAGACGGCAGCTACCAAGGCCAACGCCTCGGGAATGTATAGTAAGGGGTAAGCGCTTCGCTGGTGAGGAGTGAGGTAAATCATGAGGAAGCATCAGCAACTGCGGGTATGGCAAGAAGCGATGGATCTCGTTGTCGCTATTTACTCAATGACCTCATCCTTTCCCTCAGTTGAGCGATATGGGTTAGCTAGCCAAATGCAACGTGCTGCTGTATCTGTGCCAAGCAATATAGCCGAAGGAGCGGCGCGTGGTAGTAAACCCGACTTTTTAAGATTTTTGCACATTGCACGTGGTTCGCTCAGTGAACTTGAAACTCAGTGCCAAATTGCCCAACGCTTAGGGTATATGGATGATATTTCAGCACTGGAACTAGCGATCAACTCTGTATTTTCACAGCTAGGCGGACTGATCAAGCATTTAAAGGCTTCACTATGACATCTGAACACGCACACCTCACACCTCACGCTTCACCCCTCACTATTTTCATCACTGGATCAAACGGGCAAGTCGGCTTTGAGCTCCAGCGTCAGTTTGCCCTGTTCGGCAATGTGTTAGCACCTACACGGCATGAACTTGATTTAACAGATGCCCAAGCAGTAGACGCCTACTTGGCTGAACACCAGCCAGCACTGATCCTCAACGCCGCCGCTTACACAGCGGTCGATAAAGCCGAAAGCGAACCAGAGCAAGCCAAACGCCTCAATGCCGAGCTGCCAGCACAGTTAGCTGAGTATGCTGCCAAGCACACCATTGCGCTGGTGCACTACTCAACCGACTACGTCTACCCAGGTGATGGTGAAACACCCTGGCAGGAAGATAGCCCCACAGAGCCGCACAGTGTATACGGCCAGACCAAGCTGGAAGGCGACCAGGCGGTTGCCCAAAGTGGCTGCCAACACCTGATTTTCCGCACCAGCTGGGTATACGCCGCACGCGGCAACAACTTTATGAAAACCATGCTACGTCTGGGTCGTGAGCGTGAAGCGCTCAGCATCGTCAACGACCAAATAGGCGCGCCCACACCCGCACGCCTAATCGCCCAGGCCACCGCACTAGCATTCACTACTCACAATTCACCACTCACCATTCACATCCCCTCAGGCATCTACCACCTGGCGCCAAGAGGGGAAACAAGCTGGCACGGGTTCGCATGCGAAATTTTTGAGCAGGCACGCAAAGCAGGAGAAACGCTTGCTATTAAGCCGCAAGGCGCAGCGGGCATTCCCACCGCTGAGTATCCAACGCCTGCACAACGGCCTCTAAACTCACGAATGAACCTGAGTAAACTTGAAGCTGCCCTTGGTGTCACACTACCGACCTGGCAATCCCAGTTGGGCCTAACCCTTAAAGAATACCTCGAAAATATTTAAGCCACGGAAGACACGGACACCACGGAAAAAATCAAAGAGAGGGTTATTCACTTATCCGCGTTTTCAGTGAGTGTCCGTGGTAAACAACCTACAAAGGAGGTCACTATGAGCCAAAGCACCCAACGCAAAGGCATTATTCTTGCCGGAGGATCTGGCACCCGTTTACACCCCATCACGCGTGGTGTCTCAAAGCAACTGCTGCCTGTCTATGACAAGCCGATGATCTATTACCCGGTTTCTGTCTTAATGCTGGCCGGTATTCGAGAGATCCTAATCATCTCGACGCCTGAAGACCTGCCGCAGTATAAAAGCTTGCTAGGTAATGGCGATGACTTTGGCGTTCAGTTTGAATACGCCGAACAGCCAAGCCCTGACGGCCTGGCACAAGCCTTTATTATTGGCGAAGAGTTCATTGGTGACAGCCCCGTTTGCCTTGTGTTGGGCGACAATATTTACCATGGTCAGCACTTTTCAGAGCAGTTGAAACGTGCCAGTGCACATGCCACAGGGGCCAGTGTATTTGGCTACCTTGTTAAAGACCCAGAGCGTTTTGGCGTTGTAGAGTTTGATGAGAGTGGCAAAGCCATCTCTATCGAAGAGAAGCCTAAGAAGCCAAAATCGGCTTATGCGGTCACAGGGCTGTATTTTTACGACAATGACGTTGTCGAAATTGCTAAACAGGTCGAGCCTTCCGAGCGTGGCGAGCTGGAAATCACCAGTGTGAATAATGCTTACCTGGAGCGCGGCGATTTGCGCGTAGAGCGTTTAGGCCGTGGTTTTGCCTGGCTTGATACCGGCACTCACGACAGCCTGCTAGAAGCCAGTCAATACGTACAAACCATAGAGCACCGCCAAGGCCTGAAGATCGCCTGTTTGGAAGAGATTGCTTGGCAGCACGGTTGGATCAGCGATGAGCGCCTGAGTGAGCTAGCCAAGCCGCTTTCCAAAACCCAGTACGGCCAATACCTGCAACGTTTACTCAAGCAGAAGTCGTAAAAGTAAGTTTGCCACGGATGACACAGCAAGCACGGACAAAATCAGATTTACAGTTTTGCTCTTATTCGTGTTTTCAGTGAGTGTCCGTGGCTACCGTTTGCTGTTGGCCAGGCAAGCCCATACCATATTGAACGACTGAATATATCCGGAGTTAACTCATTATGCCGTTGGTAATTTATATAGGTCTGCACGCAATCACGCGTGAGCCAGCGTTGATATTGCCATCAGAGCAAAAGCAAGTAACCTTAGCGACGCTAAAAGTAAATGATACAGCGGCCTCTCTCGATGAACCTGGTAGCGGGCAGCAGAAAGGTAATAATCGTGTGCTGCTTCTTGAAACACTAACTGAAGATGCTACCCGCACTATTAAGCAATGGCTTCAAAAAGCGGCAACACAGCACGTTACGCTGGTATGGCTTCAGCCAGTGCCCTATATGGCCGCTAAACTAGCGCAAGGAGAAGAAACAGAAGTCACGCTTCAAGAATGGCAGCAAATGGCGCATGCCACACTCAATCTATTTCGCCAGCATCGTCGACAAGTGACGCTTATTGGTGCTGATGTTGGGGGAGTACCACCACAGCGTGACGAAGTAGCGCTGTTAACACTACCGCCTGCAAAACATGCACCATTATTTACGTTGGCTGCCAGCCAACTATTAGCGTCTAACAGTGCCATGCAAGAAACGGCTGCCCACCTTTGCGCTAGTAGCACCTGTGTTTACCCTCAGGCGGAAAGTGGGATCGATCAAGTAATTAATACGTTGCGAGATCATCAAAAAAACAGCCAGCAGATTAGCAATCTTGAACAGCAGCTAAGTGCTGAAAAAGAAAATCAGCAAAAAATAAACGAACAAAGTAAAGCGCTGGCGAGTGTTAATGAAGAAAACGACTTAGTTATCAACGAATTACATCGCGTTCAGGAGCTGCTGGAAAGCAAGCTCATAGAGCGGAGAGTGCTGGTAAAGCAGCGCGATGATGTAAGAAATCATTACGAAATTGCGATTCAGCAGCGAGACAGTGCACTACACCAACTCGATCAAAGGTTTGCTCAACTGCAGCAGGCTCATCTAGACCTTAAAGAATCGCATGGTGAGAATAAAGAGTATCAGAGAGAGCAAAAAGCACTTTCTACTCGAATAAATCGCTTGCAGACACAGCTCAACGTTCAGAAAAAAGAATTCCAGCAAGCGCTGCAAGAGCAAAGCACATGGCTAACGTGGGTTCGGCGTAATGCGGCTCACTATAGTGCGGCCGCCTATAAGCATAGCCGTTCGCACCGTAAAACATTGAAACAGCAGGCTGCGTTGGTGCAAGCCAGCCAGCACTTCGATAAACAGTGGTACCTAGAGCAGTACCCGGATATTGCCAAAAGTACGATGGATCCTGTTGAGCATTACCTGAAGTTTGGTGTATTGGAAGCTCGCAACCCAAGCCCGAACTTTGATACTAAGTTTTACATTACCCAAAACCCTGATGTTGCTGAAAGCGGCTACCAACCCCTGTTGCACTATATACAGCATGGACAAATGGAACATCGTCAAACCAAGTTAGAGCAGCTACAGCTACCTTCACCTCGGCAAACACCTGAAGATTTCTCAGGTGGTGCAAGTGATGAAAATGCACAAGCATCACAGGAGGCTAAATAATGCCTGAAGCCAATACTCCTATACTTGTGCACATTGGTTCTATTAGAGAAGAAAGCCTTCGAATCTTACAAACAGCTGCGCTGCCAACCTTTATCGCAACACTTGAAAATGAGTCTGGCAAGATTGAAACGTTAAAAAATAACGTACCACAGCTATTTGTGGGAAAGCATCCTATTACCTCTCAAGGTGATGATGCAGTCCTACACGAGTATAGCCTTTCGGAATTTAACAGCTTAGCTCCGGTCAGTGGTCTAAAGAAGTTGTACCCAGGGCTAGTTGAAAAGCAGCACCGCACGGTTGAAACACACACGCTTGAAGCCGCGCTGAAGGCACATAAGTTGAATGCTGCGCCAATTGCCCAATTGATCATTGAACAGCTGGAAGGCGCGCAGGTGTTGCTTCAAACACTAGAAGCACAGGGGCAGTTGCACTCACTGACAAAGCTATGGGTGCGCACTAGCCCAGAAAGTTTATACGCCGGCATGCCAACCCAATCTGAGTTGATAGCTACCTGCGAACAGCTAGGCTTTGAAATAGTCGACACCCAAGCGGATGACCCCGATTTTGTATTGGTTGAGTTCAAGCGTAATCCGCTCTACAGCGAATACAAAAAGCTTCAAGAGAAGGCTGCTAAGCTAGCTCAGCGGGAAAAGGAACAGGCCGCCTCCAACGAAAAAGCACAAGCTGAAATTGCTCAGCTAAAGCAAGCCCATGAAAAGTTTACTCAGCAACACGCTGAGCAGATTAAAAAAGCTCAAGCTGAAACTACCCAGCTAAAGCAAGAGCGAGAAAAGTTAACTAAGCAGCAAGAATCTCTGCGTGAGCAGCTACGCACACAACAGCAGCGCAACCAAGCACTCGAAGCTGAAATGCAAGCAACGCAAGCACGCCAGAATAAGCTGTCCATTGAGCTAGAGCGCGCAGAAGCCCAGTTAGATCTCATTAAAGACTTATTGCTGAAAGATAAGCTGTTACAACGGTAACTCTCAAAGCTAAAAATCAATATTTTTAAAACACATTTCACAAGTGCCCAATGCCATGAATTACGAAAAACTTTCTATCCCCGATGTAGTCTTGCTGACCCCACAAGTGTTTGGTGATGAGCGAGGCTTCTTTATGGAAACCTTTCGACAGAGCGAGTTTGAAGAACACTGTGGCAACTACCAGTTTGTACAAGACAATCACAGCAAATCCAAGCAGGGCATCCTGCGTGGCCTGCACTACCAACATGCAAAACCCCAAGGCAAGCTGGTGAGAGTCACACAGGGCGAAGTTTTCGATGTGGCGGTAGATCTACGAGAAAGCAGCCCAACCTTCGGCCAGTGGGTAGGGGTGCATCTTAGTGCTGATAACAAGCAACTGCTTTGGGTACCGCCTGGATTCGCTCATGGGTTTTACGTGATCAGTGAAGAAGCTGAATTCCAGTATAAGTGTACAGACTACTACAACCCAGGCGACGAGTATTCGCTGCTGTGGAATGATTCATCGCTTAACATTGAGTGGCCGCTGGTGAATCAGGAAGCTCCTAAGCTGTCGGCTAAGGATGATCAAGAGCATGCACAGCCATGGCTGGTTTGCCCTAAATTTTAAAAAATAATAACGAATGTTTTAGTGAGAGAAACCCGATTAATGAAGAGTGCTATGCTGCTACCTACCTTACCTACAATTACGTCCGACGATAAACAATTACAGCTAGCGAAAACGCTGTGGGTAGAAGGGGACTGGGAAGCACTAGCTGCGCTTTCAGACGAAATTGATAATAAAGCTAGGAACATCCAGTTCAATGCATACATTGCAGCAGCTTTTGCTCAGCTTGGTCATCGAGAAAAAGCTGAAGAATATTGGCAGCGGATTGATCAGAGTGAAGTATTAGGAAAAAACGATAAATTATGGTGCTATCGGTTATTAATTTCAGGAGTGCATAACACCTTAGCAAGAGCTAGAGATATTAGTTATGAAACTAAACAAAGTTATGAGCATTTGCAACGTGCCGCAAGTTTGGTTTTTACAGGCCCCGAACAGCGTTTAGTTGTTCGGATACGTAAGCAAACTCAATTTGAGCATAATTATTCTTATTGCTATAGAAAGCAAGATGTAGATATAAAAGAAAATTTATTTATTGATTGTGGTGGCTATGATGGATGCTCTGTCATTAAATTTCTTTTAAAAAATCCTGGATATGATGTTGTTTCTTTTGAAGCAAACCCTGAGTTGTGGAAATACTATAAAAAACTTCCTACACAACTTGTTAAAAAAGCTGTTTATGATTATGACGGCATCATTGAATTTACACTTGACCCAATAGATGCAGATGGCAGCTCTTTAATAAAAGAAAAAATTATTGACTTTAATCAGAAAGTTAAAAATGAAGATTGTCCAAAATTACAAGTTGAATGCATAGATCTGTCTAAAGAAATTGAAAGTTATTCGAAGATTTATAAAAATATTGTATTGAAATTAGATGTAGAGGGTGCTGAGTACGCAATACTTGAAAAAATGTTAGCAGATGAAACGTTAAAGTATATATCCCATCTTTATGCTGAATTCCACTGGAATAAAATTGGGATGAAAAAAGAGAAGCATGATATTTTGATTGAGTCAGTTTCACGGTACGTCAAAGTAGACAGCTGGGATGCTCAAGAGTTTGGTGTGCATAAAAGGGATAATGCTGCATTTAAAAGACGTAGTGCAATTTTAGCTATATTTGAAAGCTAAATAGTTTATGAGGTTTTATATGAAAAATACTTTGTTCGGTGAAGCTAATGCCGCTTTTAAAAAAAAATTATATATAGACGCCATATCACTTTATAAAAAAGCAATGCTTGAAACTCCAGAGTTAGGCGATATTATTAGCCAAAATATTAGTATTGCGGAGAAAAAAGGCGGCATTTCATCAAATGATATTGAAGTAAGCAACAATGTTTTTAATGAGAATGACAAAGAAAAAGTAATTGTATATACATGTAATTTTGGTCAATATGAGGCTGTAAAAGAGCCGCTCTTCATAGACCCCAATGTCGAATATATATTGTTTACTGATGATAAATCATTAACATCGAAGTATTGGAAAGTAGTTTTTTTAGAGGAAGCATTAGATAATCCGAGGAGAACTTCTCGGTTACCAAAAATAATGGCTCACAAGTACTTACCGCCACATGACATTAGTGTTTATATTGATTCTAGTCTTGAAATTAAGGTAAAAAATGTTCAAGAAATGGTAAATGAGTGCTTAGAAGGGTTTGATATGGCTCTTTATAAGCATTATGAACGTGACTGTGTATATGATGAAATCGATTTTGTTATGAATCATAGTGATCGTATAGTTTCTAATAGAGAGTTATGTGAAAGGCAAATAAAGAAGTACAATGATATCAATTATCCTAGAAAAAATGGGTTGTATGAAAATGCTTTTATAGTCCGTAGGAATGTTAAAAGTACTCGTGAGTTAAATGAAATATGGTGGCGAGAATATACACAAGGTGCTGAGCGTGATCAGTTTGTTTTAATGTATGCTTTAAATTTTAGTAAGGTAAAGTCAAATGTTATAAGACAAGGGGGGAATTTCAGAGAAAGCCCATATGTTAATTTTTATAAACATAAATACATACCATATTTTAAAAAGCCTAAAATAGCTATAGTTGTTCACGTTTATTACATTGATGTATGGGATAAAATTAAAGAAAAATTATTGACGATTGAGCATGATTATAAGTTATTCATCACTTCATCTCCTGAAAAATGTGCACTTTTGAAACCGGAGGTTGAGTCATTATTTAATAATGTTAACTTTTTAAGTGTTGAAAATAAAGGTATGGATGTATTACCTTTTTTGAAAGCTATAGATTACTTCAAGCTAGATCAATATGATACTGTTTTGAAGCTGCACACTAAAAATGAAAAAAGTTTAACAAGAAAGCTTCAAGGAGATATAATTTTATCTTCATTAATAAATTCATATGTTATAGATAATGTTTTTAGTAGCCATAATGATCCAGTTGCAATTTTTCCAGGTTTTTTCACAAGATCAATTAAAGGTCTTATGTATGCGAATAGAAAAATTTATTCACAATTATTGTGTGCTCTTTACGGCTTTGAAAAGCAAATGCCAGGTGATTATTTTGCAGCGGGAACAATGTTTTGGTTACCTGGTAAATATTTAGCCATTTTAAGAAAAAATATGTACGTGCTTGAACCATTTTTTAATTCATCTTATATAAAATATAGTACCGGAGGAGATGCTACTCCTGCGCATGCTTTAGAAAGGTTATTTGGCGGTTTAGTTGAAAATGAAAACTTGAAATTATCTTTTCGTATTGATTCTAAAAATGAAAATTATGAATTAATTAGTGCTTCCGAATCAGGTTTTCTTAGTCAAGAAATAGTAACAGCTGATTCACTAGACCATTTGAATCTTTTTGAAACAGTAGACAGTTATGCGAGCACGCTAGCAAAATCAGAAATTTTTGATGAAAAGTATTATCTTCAAAAAGTTAACCAATTTAATTTTTTCGATTTTGATACTGCTCAATCTCCTGCTTCTAATGCTATTCTATATGGAGAGCCTTTGGGGATTGATCCGTCAAAGAATTTCTCTGTTAATTTTTATAAAATAATTAACAAAGATGTATTAAAAAACAGAAGATCAGTTATTGGGCATTATTTGTCTACCGGTAAAAATGAGGGGCGTAAATTTTACCCAACTTATATAGATGTAATAGACTGTCTACATGACTTCCATTTTATAGCTCATGAAGACAAACATAACAATATAGTGCCAGTTGAGTATTCAAACGAAGTAAGTAACTTGCTTTCTATTCTTGATAAAACGTTTGATAAAAGTCAGAGTATTTCGCTAGAAGCTTACCAGTCATTTGAGATTATTTTATCTTATGTTGTTTCTTGTTATAAAAAACATTGTTATTTGATCCGTCTATATAAGAATGCCGATTTTGTTGAGTTTTCAAGACAAGCAATTCTTTTCTATGAAAAATATAAATTTAGAAAAGAATCTCTTGAGGCTATTTCTATATCATATCTGTTAAAAAAGCGGTTCTCTGACGCGCTTTTTCATTATGAAAAATTGTGGGATTTATTAAATAGCAAAAATAGATCTTCAAATTATTTATTCGATAAAATTCCTTATGATCAAGCCGAAAATACGTTAGTAAACCGCAATATTTTTCAAACAGTAACTGGCGACCCTAAGGCTGTATCAACATCTCATAACAAAAAAATATGTATTTATACATCTCTTTATGGTGATCGTGACGAATTACCTCCTATACTTACTAAAACTGATAATGTAGAATATATTTGTTTTTCGGATCGCGATCACCCTAATTCAGACTGGAATGTCCTTGTAGTGCCTGCTGAATATAGTGATAATAATCTTAATGCAAAACGTTTTAAAATTCTGCCTCACAAATATCTTAAAGACTATGATGCATCTATTTTCATTGATGCTAATACTTATTGTTACGGAATAGTTGAAGAACTAATAAGTTGTTATTTAATACAGCATAACTTCGTAATGTTTGCTCACCCGGCTAGAGATGATATCTATAAAGAAGTTGCTACAATTATAGCGCACAGAAGGCATAGGCCGTTAGAAATAATACAGCAGCTAGAAAGTTATTTTTATCAAGGCCTTCCACACAACTCTGGTATGGTAGAAGGCTCTTTTATTTGGCGGACACACAATAACCATCTCGTTAATAGCTTTATGGAAGAGTGGTGGTCGCATATAGTTAGGTATAGTAAAAGAGATCAAATAAGTTTGGGCTACCTAATGTGGAAAAACAACTTTAGGCCAAAAATTCTTCCTAAAGAAGTAGGTGACTCAAGAGAGAATGTCTATTTCAAAAAATATCCTCATCAAAAAGCCATTACGCTTAATAAAGAAGAAGTTAGAGAAGTAAATCGTGAAGTGGTTTTTGTATATAATGAAAAATTCAAGAGGTCGGGCTCTACAGTAATGAGAGGGTTTCAGCTATATGACCTAATTAATAAAGAGTTTAATAATAATAAACTGACCGGTGTATCTGATATAAGTGTCGCCGAAGAGCGTGAATTGTCATCTATAAAGTGTTCTATACTATTTTTGACTAAAGGTGTGCTCTCATCAATTTCAATAGATACCTTGTCAATCTTGAAACGCAATGAAAATATAATTTTAGCAGATTTTGTAGATGCTAAAATTAATAGCAGTTTTGTTCCCTTCTTTGATATTATTATAGCTGCTTCGATTTCAGCGTTTATTGCATATAGGAATAGCTATCCTAATAAGAAAGTGTCATTACTAACTCATCATGTAGATCCTCGAGTTGAGAAAATTTGCTCTAATGAAAAAAGTAAAAAGAGTAAAGCTGGCTATTTTGGTGAGCTAGTTAATACTCTTAAAAATAAAAGCATAGAGAAATATGTCGACTTTTATTCTATAGATACTAGTGGAACTGTGGAAAACGATTCTTGGATTACAAGTATATCGGACTATGAGTATCATTATTTAATACGCAGAGAAAGAAGAATTGATGGGTTTAAGCCGTTTACAAAAGGATTCACATCTGCATGCGCGCATGCTTATCCTATACTTTCTAGCAATACACACGATGCAAAATATTATTTAGGGTTACATTACCCATTTTATATTTCTTCTAGTGAAGACAGCATTAGTTTGGACTTGGATAAAATTATATGTGGATCATTTGTTAAAAATAAAAACAATGCAGATTTTTATATACATAGTCTCCGCAGCAGGTCTGATTATGAATTTATTGTTGCTGAGTTCAAAAGAATTTTAAGTTGTGCAGTCAATTTGTAAAGCTGCAATGCTTGAAGGTTTTCGTTATCTTTAAAGCTCTTCTCTAGAAGAGTGTGTTTTAATGTGCGAAATTTAACTAAATTCCTATAATGAGTAGGTTTGCATGTCTAACAACCATCAACATCCCATTAAAAAAGAAAACAGTGTTTTTTTTGAAAATTCTGAAAGCTCTAAAGTTGTTATTAGAGGAGGAGGTAATGTTGTTGATATAAAGAACAAGAACCCTAGAGCTACTGTTAATCTTACTATTAACGGTGATAATAATAAAATTATTATCGGTGATAGTATTTTAAAGAACTTGTCAATAACTTTAGGTAGCCATCAGAGGATTACAGGAGCCGAAATAGTTATTGGTAATAATTTCTCAATTGAGCCAGGATGTGTTTTTGATGTTTTTACTGACTTTGCAAAAATTAAAATTGGAGACAGGTGTATGTTTTCAAGAAATATATACTTGCGTTATGGAGATAATCCGCATTTGATATTTGATTTAGAAACAGGAGAATATCTTGATGGTGATGGAGGAATAAGTATTGGCGATAAGGTATGGGTTGGCGAGGGAGTTTTTTTATCTAAGCGAGCTGTTATCAATGATGAAAGTATAGTCGCTGCCAGAAGTGTTGTAACTAGAAATTTTGTTAAAAAAAACTGTGTCATAGCTGGCAACCCTGCCGTAATAGTAAAGGAAGGAATTCAGTGGTTCAGGAACCGACAGCATGTTCCCAGTGGGTCTAAATACGATATTTCCATAAAAGATTATGATAGTTTAGTTAAAGTGAAGAAGGAGAGTGATGATGAACTGGCCAAGTGATGTAAAGCTTTTAATTGGTTTAGGGGCCATGAAAGCTGGTACCACATGGCTTTATGAGTACTTAAGAATGAACCCTGAGATTCATTTCAGTAACTTAAAAGAAGTTCATTATTTTGACGTATTAAATTACCCACATGATCAGCATCACCTTGTGTCAAAGGTAAATAGGTTGCATAAATTTTTGGACGCTGTGAAACAAAAGAGTTCGAATGAGCTCTCTGACGCAGTTAACGATTTTGATAAAGTGTCAAATGAAATTCGGATGTATAAGAACTCAGATGGCAAGCACAAAGAGTATAAAGAATTTCTTTTTTTAAATTATAAAAAACAGAAGCTTATAGGCGATATAACTCCAAGCTATTGTTTTTCATCTAAACAAGTAATCTCAGAAATGCTATCGTTAGCAAATGACGTTAGATTTATTTTCATTATGAGAGATCCTATTGAAAGATTGTGGTCTGCCATTCGGATGCGTGCTAAACAGCAAACAGAACTAAGTTTTGATGATTCATGTGATTTAATTGTAAACGAATTATTAAGTAATCCCGCACACCCCATGCTCACAAGGTCTGACTATATAAGAACATTGGATAATCTTGAATCTGTTGTACCACATGATAAGTTTTTATGTGTTTTTTACGAAGAAATGTTCTCAAAAAAAGTTTGTAAGAAAATATCTAATTTCCTTGATGTCCCATACATAGAACCAAATCTTCTCAGTGCTGTTAATCAAGGTGAGTCACTTGATTTAGATGACAGAACTTATAATTCTTTATACTCTATGTTGGAATGTCAGTATGTTTATTTAAGGAAAAAATTTGGTGAATCCCTGCCTGATTCTTGGAATTAGATGTTTCTTTGTTTTAATTATATTCAGTAGTTTATAAATTTTAAAAGGTTTTAAAATTTTATATGAAAATTCTTGTTACTGGATCTGCTGGTTTTATTGGTTCTGCACTTTGCCTTCGACTTTTAGATAGAGGGTATATAGTAATTGGCCTTGATAATCACAACGACTATTATGACCCGGCCTTAAAAGAGGCAAGGTTAGCTCGTCATAACGACCACCCTAATTATACTCATATTCGGATGGACTTAGCTGACCGTTCCGGTATTGAGCACGTGTTTGCAAAATACAAACCCAATAAAGTGGTAAATTTGGCTGCACAAGCAGGTGTTCGTTATTCTATTGAAAACCCCTTAGCTTATATTAACAGCAATATCGTAGGCTTTGCCCACATACTGGAAGGCTGTCGCCATAATCAGGTTGAGCACTTGGTGTATGCGAGTAGCTCTAGTGTATATGGTGCTAATGAGCAGATGCCCTTCTCTGTTCATGATAATGTTGATCACCCGCTTAGCCTTTATGCAGCCAGCAAGAAGTCTAACGAATTGATGGCGCATTCCTACAGCCACTTATACAACCTATCTACCACAGGGCTACGTTTTTTTACGGTATATGGTCCTTGGGGAAGGCCAGATATGGCGTTGTTTAAATTTACCAAAGCTATCGCCGAGGGCGAGCCAATTAAAGTATTCAACTACGGCAAGCACCGACGGGACTTCACCTATATTGATGATATTGTAGAAGGTCTTATTTGTGTGCTAGATAAACCGGCCATTGAAAACCTAGACTGGAATGGTCAGACACCTGACGCTGCCAGTAGTCGTGCGCCTTGGCGCGTTTACAATATTGGCAATCATCAGCCTGTTGAACTAATGGATTATATTGCTGCGATTGAGAAAGCAATGGGGAAAAAAGCGCGAAAAGAGTTACTGCCCATGCAGCCTGGTGATGTGCCAGATACTTATGCAGATGTTGAAAATTTAGTCGCAGATTTTGATTATTACCCCAACACCTCAGTCGAGAAAGGTGTAAAACATTTTGTTGATTGGTACGAAAATTTTTACGGGTTTAAAGGTTAAGTAACTAGTTCAAATTATTTAATGCAGATTAAGTTAATATTAATTAATAGTGCCTTGATAAGGCAGTTTATGAGGCGAGCGTATGAAAATTGCCGTTGCCGGTACCGGCTACGTAGGCCTTTCCAATGCGATGCTTTTGGCCCAGAACCATGAAGTGGTTGCGGTGGATATCGTGCCTGAAAAGGTCGCGATGCTGAATGAGCGTTGCTCAACTATTGAAGATTCTGAAATTTCCGCTTTTTTAGCGCGTGATGATTTACACTTTAGCGCCACGCTAGTCTCGGAGTCTGCATATTGCGATGCCGATTACGTTATTATCGCCACGCCGACTGATTACGACCCAAACACTAACTATTTTAACACCACCAGTGTTGAAGCTGTGATCAAACAGGTTATGCTGGTAAATCCTGATGCGGTGATGGTGATTAAATCTACTGTTCCGGTAGGTTACACCGTTGAAGTCAGCAAGCGGTTAGGCACTCAGAACGTCATGTTTTCCCCAGAGTTTTTGCGGGAAGGTAAAGCTCTGCACGACAACCTTTATCCTTCACGCATCATTGTTGGAGAACGCTCTGAGCGCGCAGCCACGTTTGCCGAGCTGTTAAAGCAAGGTGCTATTAAGCAGGATGTTGATGTACTGCTTACTAACAGCACCGAAGCAGAAGCCATCAAGCTATTTGCCAATACCTACCTAGCGATGCGCGTTGCCTATTTTAACGAGCTTGATACCTACGCTGAAACACACGGATTGGATTCCAAGCAGATCATTGAAGGGGTAGGGTTAGACCCCCGCATTGGTAGCCATTATAACAATCCCAGTTTTGGTTACGGTGGTTACTGTTTACCAAAAGACACCAAGCAACTGCTAGCCAACTATCATGATGTGCCGAACAACATGGTTCAGGCCATTGTCGAGGCTAACCGTACACGCAAGGATTTTATTGCTGAATCGGTATTGCGGCGCCAACCCAAAGTGGTTGGAGTGTATCGCTTGATTATGAAGACTGGCTCCGATAATTTCCGTGCCAGTGCTATGCAGGGCGTAATGAAGCGTATCAAAGCCAAAGGCGTAGAAGTGGTCGTGTATGAGCCGGTTCTAGTCGAGGATACATTCTTTGGTTCGCGTGTGATGCGTGATCTAGAGGCATTCAAAGCAGAATGTGATGTGATTCTGGCCAATCGTATGGTCGATGAACTGAAAGACGTTGCTGAAAACGTCTATACGCGTGATCTGTTCGGCAGCGACTGATCAGTTACTTAAAGCGGTGACAGCAGTGAGGTTTCATTGTTGATCGGGTTGCTCTTTCTGGCAACACTGCCTTTTCTATTTATTGGTGTCGAGTCGTACTATGAGTGTGTTGCAGGAAGCGAATAACGCTTTCCAGGCGGAAGATTACACCAAAGCATTGCGGCTCTATAGGGCAGTGCTTGCGGAAAATCCTGAATTGAGTGGCAGCGAGCTGACCAAGGTCGCAAAGTTTAATATGGCCGTTGCCCAGCGCCGTGCTCATGCCCTGTCCGCTACGGAGGAAGGTGCATCATTTGCATTAGCTGATAATGACAGGGTACAAGGGTTAATTGATACGTCCAAAAACAACTGCATCTCAGGTTGGTTTGTCGATAAAACAAGTAGTGGCAAGGTATTTGATTGTTATGTATACCTTGATGGCGAGTATTATCTAACAATCAGAAATGATTGGCCACGGCCAGACTTAAAACAAGCCGGTATTTCGGAAGGATTAGGTGGGTTTAGTTTTCGTGTACACCCTGCATTGCTAACCTTCTCATCTATGTTGAGTCTGCGCTTTGAAAATGGTGCACAATTCGATGATATCGTTATTGGCGAGAGTTCAGGTTCCTATCATGCCGCGAACTACTCTTTTCGGCTAGAGTACAGTGCACCTGTTACTGTTATTGTGCCTATATTTAACGCACTGGATGACGTGAAGTGCTGTGTTGAACGGTTGGTGCAATATACTCGCTCCAATGTTGAGGTGCTGCTGATTAATGATGCCAGCACAGATCCCGGCGTTCGTCAGTTTTTGGATTCTGTATCGTTACCTGCTCATTATCACGTTCACCATAATGCGGATAATTTAGGCTACACACGAACCGTCAATTACGGTATTGAGCTAGCGGGTGAGCGTGATGTAATTTTGCTCAATTCAGATGCCCGTGTGACCCCTAGGTGGGTAGAGGGTTTACAGCGAGCAATTGCAACCGATCCATTAATTGCGACCGTGACGCCGATGTCTGACCGGGCGGGTGCGTTTTCGGCACCTACTATTGGTAATGATAACCCGCTACCTCCAGGAGCGTCGGAGGCTGACTATGCCATCGCGTTTCGTCGGCACTCATTAGGGTTGTACCCTTCGGTGCCTACGGGGAATGGCTTTTGTCTTTATATTCGGCGTGCTGTGTTATCGCAGCTGGGTTCTTTTGATGCCGAAGCGTTTCCTCGTGGGTATGGCGAAGAAAATGATTTCTGTATGCGCGCTAGAGCCGCTGGTTGGCACAATGTGATTGATGACCGCACCTATGTTTTCCATGAGCGTAACCAAAGTTTTGGTGAGCAAAAAATAGCTTTGATGGACGCTGGTCGCGCGGTGGTTGATAAACGGTACCCGGATTATTCCCTGGCAATTTCGGTATTTACCCAAAGCCCGAGTATCTCAGCAGCTAGATTCTTAGCTCGTAAGGCATGGAACTCAGTTGAGAACCAAGACCCGGTTGTCCCACGGGTGCTGTTTGTGATTTCTACCTTGAGCGGAGGCACCCCACAAACTAATCGTGATTTAATGCGTGCCCTCGGCTCGGAGATTGAGCCATGGTTGCTCCAATGTGATTCGCAAACGTTGCGCCTTTATCGTGTTGCAGCGTTTGGTCCTGATACCCTCGTTCATCAGTACACGCTTTCAGAGCCCGTAGAGCCTTTGACTCATGTGTCGCATGAGTACGATCGTGTGATTCAACACTGGTTGGCAGTTTATGATTTTGCGGTAATGCATATTCGCCATCTGGCGTGGCACTCACTCAATTTACCTCGCCTGGCGCAAGCTGAGGGCGTGCGGGTAATCAAGTCGTTTCATGATTTTTATGCAGCTTGTCCCACCGTGAAGTTACTTGATGAAAACCATGTTTACTGTGCTGGGCAATGTACTAAAACCTCTGGGACGTGTCAGCCGGAATTATGGCGAGCAACTTCGCCACAGCCTGTGTTTCCTGCATTGAAGCATCAGTGGGTGTATCATTGGCGCCAACAATTTACCGAAAAAGTAGTACCATATTGTGATGAATTTGTGACGACTCACTCCAGTGTAAAAGAGACGCTTGCGCCACTTTTAAAATTACCACGGGAAAGTTTTCACGTTATTCCGCACGGTAGAGACTTCACGCGTTTTGAGCAACTTGCGGTTCCTCACCAAGAGGGGGAGGAAGTCAGAATTTTGGTGTTGGGGAATATTTCGCGTGCGAAAGGTAGCCAGCTAATTCAACAATTAGCAGCACAGGATAAAGGCCAAACGTTGCATTTCCATATTTTGGGAGAGACTGACCTGGCTGAGCAGCCCGGTGTTATTCTGCACGGTGGCTACCAACGCGATGAACTTGCAACGCTTGTAGCTGATATTGAGCCCCATGTAGGCGCGGTACTCTCCATATGGAACGAAACCTGGAGTCATACACTGACAGAGCTATGGGCCCTTGGTCTGCCAGCGATTGTCAGTGACTTTCCAACCCTTGCAAATCGTGTCTCGACCTCCGGTGCGGGATGGGTGGTCGATATAGCAACGCATTTGCAAAATGCGCATATACTGCATGAGCTGGTGGTATCGCAACAGCTAGAAAAGTTACAGCAAATACCCGAAGTACAACGGCAAATGCAAGAAACTGGTACAACGCATCATATGGCGGAAAAGTATCAACAGCTCTATTTTGAAAAGCACTTCAATCGCTTATAAGCTCGAACAGATATATTTCAATTTTGACATGCTAGAGAAAGGTATAAAAATGTCTGAGAACATCGCTTTGTTACAACAGCAAATTGACGACTGCAAAACGCAGTTACAAAACGACAGGCAGGCTTTTTCTGAGCTACAAACGCGTCAGAACGCTTTAGCTGAGTCCATGGAAGCATTAGGCCAAGCCTTAGCAGGCCTAGATGAGAAAATGGCCGTTTTAGCGCCTGAAGCTGAACCTTTCGCCCATCAAACCGCAAGTGATAGCCCCGTGCCACAGGCTCTGCCTGAGCCTGTGGTCAGTGAAGAACCATACCCAGCGCAACGGTTGGCAGGTTTTATTCCGTTAAAAGTGCTAGCTGAAGAGCGTGAGCGTTTAGTGCCGCATATTCAAGCGGTTCGGGTTTCTGAGTTTTTTGATGCTGATTGGTATCTAGAAACTTATCCAGATATCAAAGAAAGTGGTTACGCTGAAGACCCTGCTATGCACTACCTCCTGTTTGGTGGCTTTGAAGGGCGCCACCCTGGCCCTTTGTTTAATTCAACCGCTTATTATCTTGAATACCCGGATGTTTACCAGAATCAATTGAACCCACTTGTCCACTATATATTACACGGTAGAAACGAAAGGCGCAGAATTTTTCCTTTATGATAGATATAAAAATATTTGTTAAAAGCTGCTTAATGCTTTGTTTTTAATTAATTTAATTGTAGGTTGGGTTTCGCAACGGTATATTAAATTTGAAAATAGTATGCTTTTCCTGACTTTTTGAAGATAATCGTTTATAAAAAGTATTTTTCATTTTTTTGTAAACTACTTTTTGCTACTTCTAAAGGTAAAAGATGTCACCCATTTTTTTTGTTCATATTCCCAAAACAGCAGGAACTAGTTTTCGAAAAGCTTGTGAAGCGTACTTTGGTGTTAGGCATGTTGCCTATGATTATTCTAAATCTTCACCAGAGACAGCACCATTTATTAAGAATGTTATATATGGTGATGGAGACTTTCTAGAATTTAGTGAGTACATGAAAGAGAATGAAGTAAAATTTTTATGCGGTCATGTGCCTGCTACTAAATACTTACATCTGATGGGAGTTGCTAATACGATTGTTTTTTTGCGTGACCCTGTTCAGCGTGTGATTTCTGAGTACCACCATTTTGTGACCCATAAAGGGTATGATAAAGATTTTCGCACTTTTTATACAACTTCAAATTATATCAATAGGTTTTTACGTTGGTTGAAAGATGTTCCACTAACGGCTATTGGCTTTATTGGTTTGACAGAGGAATATGAAAATAGCCTTCATCAAATTAACCATTTTTATAATTTGAATATTCATTCGCTCGAATTAAATCGTGGCCCTGAAGAGAAGAATGAGATCAGTAAAGAAATGATAGAAGAAATTGAATCATTGAATGAGGAGGATGTTCGCCTTTATAATAATGCAAAGAATCTGTTGAATGTTAGGTCGGAATTGTTTAAGAAAGGCTACTCTTTCGTGCATGGCGAAATACAAAACGTTAAGCAGGCTGAGGTTGTTGGTTGGGCATGGTATAGCTCAGCAGAACAACCTGTAGAGGTTCAGGTAACAGTAAATGGGGAGATAGTTGGAATGAGTGTCGCTAAAGATTTGCGACCTGGCTTACTGAGAATTTCACCGCCTCGCAAAGGATATGTTGGTTTTAAGTTTAAGTTTTCAAACCCGTTAAGAAAAGGTGATGTAGTGGAGTGTTGGGTTGCACAAACGGGGCAATCCCTAGGTCAACACACGTTTACTTCTTAATAGATTGCACGCTCGATTAATGAATATGAGGCATAGGCTCTTGTGAATTTGTTTGTACAAAAACCTAAATATGAGCCGGTCAGTGGCCTTCAACGGATGGAAGGCGAGAACGCACAGTTTGAGTGGTTATCCCTCAATGAGGATCCGCAATTCGTCGTGCCCCGTGGTTGGGCTTTGCCTGGCTGGCAAATGCTTGAGGCGGATATTATCCATAACCAGCCCAGCGCAGCGATCAAGTTATACTTTGATTTAGGCAACGGTTTTGAAGAAGAGTCGAGTGTTTACTTACCTTTAAAACTTGGCCGTATCACAAAGCGCCTGTTCTGGATGCCCTGGGGCGTTAAGGCAATACGCTTTGACCCGCTGGAGTCAGAAGGTCTCTTTACAATTCGTCATCTGCGGTTTGTATGGTTGACTCCTTGGTTTGCTCATGACCGCTTGGCGCAACGCTTGGCGCGCATGCATCACCGTTGGCGTGGGCGTGAGAAAAAAGAGGTGGTGCCTTCGTTAAAGCAGCTTGCGGACGAGCAGGGTGTCCATTGGCGTACCCTTGCCATGGCTGAATATAACGCCACCTTTGAACGCATGACGACTGGCAAGAGTTACCCAGAATGGTTGAGCAACCAGGTGTTGCCAAGCAGGGGAGAGGTTCAGCAATTTTTAACACAGGCGGAATACCAACCGCTTATTTCGGTTGTTGTTCCTGTTTATAACCCTAATCCTGAGCTTTTAAGCGCTTGTATTGATTCAGTCCTGACGCAGTCGTACCCCCATTGGCAGCTCTGCTTGGCAGATGACGCCTCTACCGACCATCGGGTGCAGGATGTGTTAAACAGTTATGCCGAGTTAGACCCTCGCATTGAAGTGGTAATGCGAGAGCGTAACGGCCATATTTGTGCAGCCAGTAACAATGCGCTGGAAATCGCAAAAGGTGAATTTACCGCGCTGCTCGACCACGACGACACTCTCAATGAGGATGCCCTGTATCAAGTGGTTGTTGCATTGCAGGAAAAACCCAATGCGGCGCTGCTGTATAGCGATGAAGACAAGCTAAATGAGCGTGGTGAGCGGTTTGATCCCCACTTTAAGCCTGCCTGGAATCCTGATCTGCTACTCGGTCAAAACTATATTTCCCACTTGGGCGTGTACCGTACTGAATTGGTGCGCCAGGTGGGTGGCTTTCGTGAGGGGTATGAGGGCAGCCAGGATCACGACTTGGTGCTCCGGGTAACGGCGGAAATCTCCGCCGACCGTATTGTTCATATTCCCAAGGTGCTTTATCACTGGCGCGCTACGGAAGGCTCCACGGCGATGAACAGCACCCAAAAAGACTATACCGCCGAGGCGGGGCTTAAGGCAGTGGCTAGCCACGTAGAGAAGCATCACCGCGGTGCCGTGGCGGAACATGGCCATTACCCCAACACGTATCGCGTATGCTGGCCCATTCCTGCCACTCCGCCGTTGGTGAGCTTATTGATTCCTACCAGGGATCGGGTAGAGATTTTAAAGCCTTGCGTTGATGCGATTTTAGACCGTACGGACTACCAAAATTTTGAACTGCTGATTTTGGATAATGGCAGCACGTGTTCTGAAACCCTGGCGTATATGGAAGCCGTGGCAAAACGCGATGAGAGGGTGCGTGTACTGCCCTGGTGCGAGCCGTTCAATTACTCCGCTATCAATAATTTTGGTGCCCAGCACGCGAAAGGCGAAATTATTGGGTTAGTGAATAACGATATTGAGCCGATCAATCCTGAGTGGTTGACGGAGATGGTTAGCCAGGTATGCCGCCCTGAGATCGGCTGCGTGGGGGCTAAGCTGTATTACCCCAATGATACGATCCAACACGCGGGTGTGATTTTGGGGATTGGTGGCGTTGCTGGCCACGCGCACAAATATTTTACCCGTAACGCGAGTGGCTATTTCACGCGTTTGCATTTGGTTCAGAATATGTCAGCGGTTACCGCTGCCTGTTTGTTGGTGCGTAAATCGGTCTTTGAGCAGGTAAAGGGGCTGAATGAAAATGAGCTGACCGTTGCCTTTAACGATGTCGATTTTTGTTTGAAGGTGCGTGAAGCGGGTTACCGGAACCTATGGACGCCCTATGCTGAGCTTTACCACCATGAGTCTATTTCCCGTGGTGCGGATGATAATTCGAAGAAGCGTTCGCGTGCCTCCAAAGAAGTCACGTATATGCGTGCTACATGGGGCAAGCGATTAGATTGCGACCCTGCTTACAACCCCAACCTTACGCTTGTACATGAAGATTTTTCGTTACGGTGATGTATATAAGGAATGATTATAGTAATTATGTTATGCGATATGATAAATTTGTGAAGTATAAAATATTTTCCTTGAATTCGTATTTGCCTCTCATGTTTATGTCAATTTTTTAATAGTGTGAGTATGTGATGATTAAAAAAAGTATTTCTCGCTTAGTTAGTAAAGATGACGATTTTAGGTGTTATGATGTTATTCTTCATGTTGGTGCACCTAAAACGGGCTCTTCAGCGCTGCAACGTTTTTGCACTGAGAACCATAAGAATTTAAAGTCGTTAGGTTTTTACTATCCTGACCATCCGCTGGATAAAAATGGTGTTTCTGGTGGTCATACTCAGATCGCTGGGGCGTTAATTCAGAATAACTATGAATTTGCAAAAGAACGTTTTGATGATTTTTTAGAAACTGCTAAAAGTAAAAACCTTACACTCCTGCTCTCGGCGGAGGCTTTTTATGGTCAGCATAAAAATATGGCTAGCTTATGCCATGGACTAAACGTTAAGATTGTTGGTTTTTTGCGTCATCCACTCGATTATTTGCTTGGGAATCATAATCAAGGCATTAAGCGGCATATGATGACTAAACGGCTTAATCAAGTTATACCGGAGATGTTAAATCAGCCAATGCCTCATTTGGTGGGTATTCCCTTTTGTCACTGGGCTGATGAGTTTGGTGATGAAAACTGTTCTTTCCTTCCTTACCAGGCACCTGATAAAAGTAAGCCATTAGAGGTGACTTTTTTAAGAATGCTGGGTATAGACGAAAGAAGCGCTAAACGTATGGTAGGTGATGTTAAAGTTACTAATCGTAGCTACGTACAATCAGCGCTTGAAGTGAAGCGTTTGCTAAATACGGTGCTTGTTGATTTACCTGAATCATTTTCCCATAATGTTGATTGGTGTTTGCAAGGTTATTCCGATAGAGCACTGGATGAACGTCCCTACGAAATTGCTGATATCCCTAAGCCATTAATGGATGAGCTTTCAAGTCGTCTTTCTCACCAGATGTCAGAAGTGAAACAACGCTTTCCTGAATTAGCTGAGACAACGACCATGCCTTCTGCTTCGAGGGGTATAGGTCAAGACAGTATTGATCTTCTGCGTCCTCTTAAAACCTTGCGAGATGAAATACCTAAGGTTTTTGCAGCAATAGTTGACGAAGCTGAAAGACAACGAGACAAAGGTAGAGATGAATATGCCTTTTTGAAACTTCTAGATTATTTAAATATTGATTTTAATGAACCCTCATCCTTGAAAAATGTTTTGCCTGGCGGGGTCCTGAAAACGTTAGCTAGCTCTGAAAGTGAAAGTGCTGATTACTTGCGTGAAATCGCATTAATGCTTGAGAGATTAGGTTACTATGACGATGCCTTGCTTATAATTAATTTGGCGAATGAAAAGCGTCCAAGTGGGAAAGGTATTATAAAGATCAAGGATCGCATAGAAAACATGATTTATAGTAAAGGGTCTGAATCAAAATAAGATGCGGAGCTTTATCCCCACGAGTCCATTGCCCGTGGTGCGGATCATGATTCGAAGAAGCGTTCGCGTGTATCCAAATAAGTGACGCATATGAGCGCTACCTGGGCCAATCGATTAGATTGCGACCCTGCTTACAACCCCAACCTTACGCTTGTACATGAAGATTTTTCGTTGCGATAAACGCTTGAATATCTAGGTACAAAACTGAAGGTGACCATGCAGTGGGGGGTTATCAGAAACCGGGCTACACCCGAGAACAATCTTTACCGGATATTGAAATAATACGTTTATGTTGAAAGTAATAAAAAAACCAACTGTATCTGGTTTTATAGATCGGGTGAGTGAGGGGGTAATTAGTGGTTGGAGCCTAGCGCCTTACGTGACTGTTTTGGTAAATGGCCGAGAACGCTGCCGACTGTTTTGTGACCGCCAACGAGCGGATGTGAAAAAGGCAGGGCATTCGTTGAGCGGCAATGTGGGGTTTCGTGGCCAGTTGGCGCTGGAGCATGGGGATATCGTCAGGATTGTAACGGACAAAGGCGTGTCATTGCGGAATAGCCCATGGCTCTATAAGCACCCCGAGCAAAGCGATTGGTTACCTATGGCTATTTCCCATCACCACGCAGAGTACAAAGCACTTGCTAGGCTTCCTGATCAGCTGTCGGTAGAGCGATTTAAACCATTGTTTGGATTGTCTGCTGAGCGACAAATGGCTGGCGCTGTGCTTAACGTTGCTAACCAGGCGCCTGTCATGGCGCGTTTTGATGTGGAGCCGACGGCTCATTCAAACGTGAAGCAGCTTTATGACAAAGTGATAACGCCTAGCCGGATAGCCGCGCCGCCTTTATTGGACGCGATCTCTCAAGACAAGCATGTGATACAGATATTTGCTTTTCAGCCAGGCACTACACTGGATAAGATGGGCAGCGGTTGGGAATCTTGGGTGCCCTTAGTCATGGCGCAACTTCTTACGCTTCAGCAAGCTGGTGAAGCAAGGCGCAGCGCTTTAAAGCGCCGTTCCAGTCGTTTTAAAAGCTTATTGCATAGATTATTCCCATCGGTGTTCTTTCAGGCATTACGAGGTGGGGGTAGTAAGCTTGAATTGTCCTTTTTTATCTTTTTGATGCGGGTTACCGCACGCTTGCCACGTGTCTTGTCACATGGGGATCTGCATCGTAATAACGTGCTCATTGATACTCAGCGTCGGCAGGTAGCGCTTGTCGACTGGGATCGATGGGCGTATTTGCCGTTAGGATTTGATGCTGCGCTTTTGTTGCGGGGGCTACCCTGGGGTGAAGTAGAACCGTTGGCTGTAAAAAGAGTGGATCAACAGTTGGGTACCCTGGTGTTCACCTATCTGTTCCAGTGTTTGGACGTCGCTCACTTTATGCGTTCGGAAGAAGCCGCCTTGCTGCGCGCCCGTATCTACACGTTATATCAACAGGTCAAACTGCGCTCTGATACAAGCCAATAATCCTGCCACTGCGCGCAGCGGTGTCTGGGCTGGTTTGTGCAGGTGGAGTTGGTTCCGTGCCACGGGGCGTCGTTCCGACGCCATTCGCGGGTGCCTCGTTTGCTCGTTCCTCGCAGACTCGTTACCACGCGCTACGGTATGTGCACGCACCTGATTTCGTGGTTTTCGTAGCGCGTGGTGAGCGAAGCGCAACCGCGACCCGGAGTGAAAGCATCGCGCAGCGGCACTGATAAAGCTTTTGAAGCAAGGAGCAGAACCATCGTTAAAAGGGATGTATTGTGAGTAGCCACGTTGGGTGGGTTGTTCTTAGCGATGGGGCGCGGCCTACCGAGGATATTTATTTCTTGGCGTCTGCTGCGTCTGAATTACGCCTGCAGGGAATCGCGGTTGAGCGGGTAGCTGTTTCACGCTCCTTTGGGGCTAGCCGGTTGCATGGTCGTGCTCTGCTTAAACGCTATGCAGGCGCCAACCTGCTGCTTTGCCGCTCGCTGCCGCTGGGTTGGCTGCGGTGGTTGGAATGCCATCGTAACGCCTTTGGCTATATCGCTTATTTGATTGATGATGATATTACGGCGGCTGCCAATGACTCCGCGTTGCCCGCCGCCTACCGTAAGCGAATGGCGCGTATTGCTACATACCAGCCTCGGCTGCTGGCGCTGGTTGATGAAGTGGTGGCTTCTAGTGAGCAACTGGCCCGCTGCTTTTTTAGCGAGCACGACAATGTTCAAGTGCTTACGCCGCCTCTTATTGCTCCGCTACCTTCACTTGAGCATTTCTCACTACCACCAACTGCCGCCGTTAACTGGAGAATCGGCTTTTACGGCACGCGAGCGCATTTAACAGATCTCGTGCACATTGCTCCTGCCATCCAGCAAATTCAGTCTCAGCGTATGGATACCCAGGTGGAGATTATGCTGGGGCCACACACGCCAGAAAGCCTCGTTGCACTGCCTCGCGTAAATGCGCCTTCTCCTTTACCCTGGGAGACGTTTAAGGTTTATCAGCGAGAGCACCACTGCCATATAGGTTTGGCCCCGCTGTTAGAAAGCCCGTTCAATCGTGGCAAATCATTGATAAAGTTTTTGGATATTACCGCCATGGGGGGGGTGGGCATTTATTCAAATCGCTACCCCTATACTGAGGTGGTGCATCATGGTGAAAACGGTTTGCTTGTTAATGATACGCCCATCGAATGGCGAAGCGCTTTAGAGCACTTATTAGAAAACCCCGAAGCCGCTGCACGGATGGCTAAACAAGCTGCTATTGATGCAAAAAAGGTAGGTGGCGTAGAGGCCGCCGTGCAGTTCTGGCTACAACGCAGCGATGCTTTGTCGCAGTAATATGAGCAGGGAGAGGGAACCATGGAGTCTATTGTTAACGCTTTTTATCAAGAACAGCCTAATGCCAATGTTGTTGGCGAGCGGGTTTCGTTTGGTACATCTGGCCATCGCGGTAGAGCGACCGAGCGCACTTTCAATGCATCTCATATCTTCGCTATTACCCAGGCGGTTGTCGATTACCGCCTTGAAGCGGGCTATAAAGGCCCGCTGTTTTTAGGTTTTGATACCCATGCGCTTTCTCGCCCTGCCTGGGAGTGTGCACTGCAGGTGTTGGCTGCCAACAAGGTGCCGGTATTTGTCGAGAAAGATCACGGCTTCACCGCTACGCCGCTCATCAGCCACGCTATTTTGCAGCACAATTGCCCTGAAGGTCAGGCTGCGCCTGGTGCGGCACTGGCAGATGGTTTAATCATTACTCCTTCGCATAATCCTCCCGAAGACGGCGGCATTAAATACAACCCGCATCATGGCGGCCCAGCGGATACCGACGCTACCGGTTGGATTGAGTTGCGTGCAAATGCTTACCTGCTGCGGCAATTAGAAGACGTGCCTCTTGTTCCGGTTGAAGAGGCGATTGCCCATGCACAAGAGTACGATTACACGGCGCATTACGTGTCTCAGCTGGGCGACGTGATTGATATTGCCGCTATTCAGAAGGCGAACCAGAGGTTGGGTGCTGATCCAATGGGAGGTACCGCGCTGCCGGTATGGCAGGCGGTCGCGGCGCACTATAGCTTGAACCTGGATGTGGTAAACACCGCAGTTGATCCTGAATTTGCGTTTATGCCACCGGATCACGACGGCAAAATCCGCATGGATTGCTCTAGCGCCGCCGCAATGGCTAACCTGTTGGAAATTAAAGACCGCTTCGATATTGCCTTTGGCAACGACCCAGATGCCGACCGCCACGGCATTGTTGATGCCAACGGCCTAATGAACCCGAACCATTTTTTAGCGGTGTGCATTGATTACCTGATGACCCACCGCCCGGAGTGGGCCGCTTCGCTAAAAGTGGGTAAAACGCTAGTGTCGTCTTCCATGATTGACCGGGTCGTCGCCTCACATCAACGCGAGCTTTATGAAGTGCCGGTGGGCTTTAAGTGGTTTGTCGATGGCCTGCATGAAGGCTGGTTGGCCTTTGGCGGTGAAGAGAGCGCCGGCGCCAGCTTGCTGACCCGCGACGGTAAGGCGTGGTCCACCGATAAAGATGGCATTGTGCTGTGTTTGCTGGCGGCTGAAATTATGGCAGTGACCGGAAAAACACCCAGCGAATATTACCGCACGCTCACCGAGCGCTTCGGCGAGCCTTTCTATAAGCGCGTGGATACCGCTTGTTCACCTGAAGAGAAGGCGGCGTTTAAAAACCTGAGCGCTGAGAGCGTCACCGAGAAAACCCTGGCAGGCGATGAAATCACCGCTGTGCTGGTCGCGGCGCCCGGCAATGCTGCCGCTATCGGAGGCATTAAAGTCACCACCGACAACGGTTGGTTTGCTGCTCGGCCAAGTGGCACTGAATCGCTTTATAAGGTGTATGCCGAGAGTTTCAAAGGCGCCCAGCATCTGGATGAACTGATCGAAAATGCCAAGGCGTTATTGGCAGGGGTGTTGAAAGGGTAGAGACCCGCGGTGGTGGTTGGGCTTTGTGCCGCTGGGCGTCGTTCCGACGCCTCCCGCGGGTGCCTCAAAACGCTCGCTGAACTCGCTTTCTCGTTACCACGCGCTACGGGGGCACTCACTCGATTTCGGTGGCGTGATTACGTGCCACGGCCATGTGCATAACGTGCACGCGCCCTTGGAATCCCGGCCTTCATGTGTCTGCGAGATTTAGTAGCGCGTGGTAAGCGAAGCGCACCCGCGAAAGCATCGCGCAGCGGTGCCGGGGTTTGGCTCGTGCAGGCAATATTTTGGGTGCCACAGGGCGTCGTCTCGACGCCTCCCGCGGGTGCCTTCGAACGCTCGCTACCGCGCGTTACAAGACCTATACTCCTGACGATTCACGATTCACGATTCACGATTCACGATTCACGATTCACGATTCACGATTCACGATTCACGATTCACGATTCACGATTCACGATTCACGATTCACGATTCACGATTCACGATTCACCCAAATCTCAAAACGGAAACACCCACGGCGTAATCAGCAATACCGCCGCTGAGTAGGTGACGCTAACCGGCAAACCGATCTTCAGGAAGTCCGTGATGCGGTAGCGGCCGGGTGAATACACCATTAGGTGAGTTTGGTAACCAAACGGGATTAGAAAGCAGGCGCTGGCGCCGTACGCTACGGCCATCACAAACGGCAGTGGGTCGGCACCAAAGGCGTGGGCGGTGCTCCAGGCCACCGGAAAGGCCAGCGCGGCAGCGGCGTTGTTGGTCACGGTTTCTGTGAGTAGCAGCGTTAGTAGATAACAACCCACAAATGCGGCATAGATACCGTAGCCGCTGAACAGCCCCTGCATACCGCTGGCTAACAAGCCCGCCGCGCCTGAGTTTTCCAGCGCTTGGGCAATCGCCAACGCCGACCCAATAATCAGCCATAGCTCAAACGGGAAACGGCGGCGCAGTTCCGCCAGGCTGATCACTTTCATCAGCAGTAGCCCGCCCAGCAGTATCAGCAGCCCGTGGAACAGTGGCAGCAGATTAGCGGTAGCCAAGGCAATCACCGCTGCAAAGCCGCCCACGGTGAATAGGCTCTCTCTGTTACTCAATTGCGGCCTGGTGAAACTGCCGCTGAGTAAGTGAAAGTTGCGGTCTAGGTTGCGGTGTTGCCGGAAATCAGCGCTTACCGCTAACAGCAAGCAGTCCCCCACGCGAAGTGGAATTTTCCCCAACTGCCCCTCCAAACGTTTTTCTCCCCGCCGTATACCCACCACTCCCGCACTAAACATGCTGCGAAAATCCACATCCTGCAGGGTTTTACCTGAAAGCTCGGATTCGTGGGAAATCACCACCTCTACCAAATTCGTCGCTAACAGGTTGTCGGCCTGATGGCCAAATAGCTGCAGCCCTGGAAAACGCTGCAGTGCTTGCACCTTGCCGACTTCTCCCGTGAACACCAGCGTGTCATTGGCCAGGAGTTGTTCGTCCGGTGCCACGGGGCTAATTAGCCGTCCGTGGCGCTCTATTTCCAGTAAGTAGAGCCCCTCCAAGCTACGCAGGCCGTTCTCTTCGATGGTTTTGCCGATCATGGGCGAGTCGGACTCTAGGTCTGCCGCTAAAAAGTAGGAGAGCTTTTCATTGGTGTTTTCCAGTTGGTGGTGTGGCAGGGCATTGGCGCGCCACATTAGAACGCACAGAGTCACCAGCGCCACAGGGATGCCCACCAGGCTGAATTGGAACATGCCCAACTCGCTGCCACTGGCGCTCAAGTTAAACGAGTTCACCACCAGGTTGGTGGAAGTGCCCACTAGCGTAGTAATACCGCCCAAGATGGAGGCGTAAGAGAGCGGGATTAATAACCGGGATGGCGCGATACGCTGCTGACGCGAAATAGCGCCGAGAAATGCAGCTACCACGGCCGTGTTATTCAAAAAAGCGGAAAGTACCGCCGTACTACCCATTAAGCGTGCGGTAGCAAGCCGCGGGTGGCCCTTTAATAAGTGGCGCGAAAGCCAGTCCAGCAGCGGCGAACGTTCAAGCGCCAGCGATACCAGCAGTAAGAGTAATAGTGTGGCGAGCGCCGGGTTGGTGTATTGGGTAAGCAGGGTAGCGGTGTCGACAAACCCTAGTAGCAAAAAAATAGCGGCCAACGTGACAAAGGCAATGGCGGGCTTTACGCGTCCGCTAATTAACAGCGCTAATAAAATTGCGATAGAAAACAGAACGGCCCAGGGGGTCATGGTGGGTCCTTAAAAGCGGTAACTTCATGGTTCACTTGCTGGATTTTACGCAGGCTTTTATGATGGTGTCTAATGATTGCCAATTTTTGATCTGATAATTATTGAAAATTATATTTAATACAGGTGGTTAGCGATAATTTTGAGCATTAAACATTTATCGCCTGAAGCACTCAATGAGCGCCGCATGCAAGCCGTAAAGCTACGCTTGGATGGGGTCACGGTTGCGTTGGTAAGCCAACAAACCGGGCTTTCTTCCCCGACCGTTTCGGCGGCCTGGAAGGCGTTTCGTGAAGGTGGCTGGGCGGCAGTGCCGGTACGCCCCCGCGGTCGTTTAAAAGGGCAGGCCAATGTGCTTGATGCCGCTATTCAACAACGGTTGTGGGAGGCGCTTTATGCCTCGCCCCCCGCTGAACAGCCAGGCTGGAGCAGCGCTGACCTTGTGGCTTTTTTACGCGATGAGCATGGCGTTGAGTTGACCCAGCGCGGCATTGAACACTGGTGGGAAAGCCAAGGTTTGAAGCATGAACCCTGGCCGTTAAGCGCACTGGCTAAGCAGCGCTCGCAGCGGGGCCGGTGGTATCGGCAGGCCGTTGCGCCGCGGTTTGACAGGTTAGAAGAGGCTAGCCAGCGTTGGCAGGGCGGTGTGCGCCGGGTAGCGCATCCACAGCGTCCGGTTTATCAGCTCTATTTTCACGGCCCCCGTGGCCGGTTGTGGATGCGTTGTTTTAAGTGCCCACCCGTGGCAGATGATTATCTGGCCGCGATGCAGGCGCTCATTGGCAAGAGTGAAGAAAGCAACAGGCCAGTCGCCTTGGTATTTCATGGCGCTTGGTTGTCAGCCAGCCCGCAAGTAATGGCTTGGCTGGCGCAACAAACGATGTTTTGGTTAGTGCCGGTGCCTGCCGATATGGGCTTGGCTTCCTAGGCCCTGTCTGAAAACTGGCTGCGCTCGACCATACGGCGTCAAAAATCGGCTCAAAGTACTCATTTACACTACGTAAACTCCGTCTTTTCGCCGATTTTTGCCTTGTCTGGTCTTCGCTAGCCGACTTTTCAGACAGAGCCTAGCACTTGAAAGCAAACTTTTTCACGCTATGTTTTTTCACACAATTGTTGGGACAGATGATGACATCACTCACCCATTTACAGCGACTGGAAGCGGAAAGCATTCAGATCATGCGCGAAGTGGTTGCCGAGACTGAAAACCCGGTAATGCTTTATTCCGTTGGCAAAGACTCGGCGGTCATGCTGCACTTGGCCCGTAAAGCCTTTGCACCTTCGCCGCCGCCGTTCCCGCTGCTGCACGTTGATACTCGCTGGAAGTTCCGGGCCATGTATGAATTCCGCGACAATATGGCGGAAGAGATTGGTATGGATCTGCTGGTGCATATCAACCCGGAAGGTGTCGAGAAGGACATCAATCCGTTTACCCACGGCTCGGCGATTCATACCGACATAATGAAGACCGAAGGCTTGAAGCAGGCGCTGGATAAGTACGGCTTTGATGCGGCTTTTGGCGGTGCCCGGCGCGATGAGGAAAAGTCTCGCGCCAAGGAACGTATTTTTTCGTTCCGTACCGCACAGCACCGCTGGGATCCTAAAAATCAGCGCCCGGAGTTATGGAAGCTCTATAACACCCGTAAGAATGGCAAAGAGTCGATTCGCGTCTTTCCGATCTCCAACTGGACCGAACTGGATATATGGCAGTACATCTATCTGCAGAATATCCCCATTGTGCCGCTGTACTATGCGGCTGAGCGGCCGGTGGTGGAGCGCGATGGCGCGTTGATTATGGTCGATGACGAGCGCATGCCGTTAGAGCCGGGTGAAGTGCCGATGATGCGTAAAGTACGTTTTCGCACATTGGGCTGCTATCCGCTCACCGGTGCGGTTGAGTCAGAAGCGGATACCTTGCCTGCCATTATTCAAGAAATGCTGTTGACCAAAACATCGGAACGCCAGGGCCGAGTGATTGATAGCGATAGCGCGGCATCCATGGAGAAGAAGAAGCAAGAGGGGTATTTTTAATGTCTCACTCATCTGACCTGATTGCTGGCGATATCGAAGGCTACCTGAAAGCCCATGAGCACAAAGGCTTGTTGCGCTTTATTACTTGCGGCAGCGTGGACGACGGCAAAAGTACCCTGATTGGCCGACTGTTGTTTGAGTCCAAGTTGCTGTTTGAAGATCAACTGGCGGCCATTGAAGCGGACTCGAAAAAATACGGCACCCAGGGCGGCGAGATGGATTTTGCGCTGCTGGTGGATGGCCTGGCCGCCGAGCGCGAGCAGGGCATTACCATTGACGTGGCCTACCGTTTCTTCTCTACCGAAAAGCGCAAGTTCATCGTAGCGGATACCCCTGGGCACGAGCAGTACACTCGCAATATGGTCACAGGGGCTTCTACTGCCGACGCGGCTATTCTGATGGTCGACGCACGCCACGGCATTTTGACGCAAACCCGCCGCCATAGCTTTTTGATGTCGTTAATGGGCATGCGCCACGTGGTGGTGGCCATTAATAAGATGGATTTGGTCGACTACTCCAAAGCGCGTTTTGATCAAATCGTTGAAGAGTACCGTGCTTTCGCTAAACAGCTGGGGCTGGAGAACATCACCTTCATTCCCATGTCGGCGCTGAAGGGCGACAACGTCATCGAGCACAGCGCTAAAATGCCGTGGTACCACGGTACGACGCTGCTGGGTTACCTGGAAACCGTCGAGCTGGATGCGGAGCACCTTCAGCGCTCTCCTTTCCGCATGCCCGTGCAGTGGGTCAATCGGCCCAACCTGGATTTCCGCGGTTTTACCGGTATGGTGGCTAGCGGTGTGGTTCGCCCAGGTGATCAAATCCGCGTTCAGCCTTCTGGAAAAACCAGCACTGTTTCGCGGATTTATACCCTGGATGGTGATCTGGAAGAGGCGGTTGCCGGGCAATCCATCACGCTGTTGCTGGAAGACGAAATTGATATTTCTCGTGGCGATGTGATTTCCGGCGTAGATGAGCCAGCCCACACTGCCGATCAGTTTGAAACCACCCTGGTGTGGATGCACGAAGCGCCGCTGTTGCCGGGCCGCCCTTACTTGATGAAACTGGGCACCCAAACGGTTTCGGCGACCGTGACGGATATCAAGTATCAGGTCAATGTGAATACCCTGGAACACACGGCGAGTAAGCAGCTTGATCTGAACGGTATTGGTATTTGTACCCTAAGCCTTAACCGTGCCGTTGCCTTTGATGCCTATAAGGACAACCACGATACCGGCGGCTTTATCCTCATCGACCGTATGACCAACAATACGGTTGGCGCAGGCATGCTGCACTTTGCCTTACGGCGTAGCCAGAATATTCATATGCAGCATGTGGATATCGATAAGCAGGCACGTGCGTTGGCAAAAGCCCAGAAGCCCGCCGTGCTGTGGTTTACCGGGCTTTCCGGGGCGGGTAAATCGACCATTGCTAACCTGGTCGAGAAAAAACTCTTTGCCCATGGACAGCATACTTATCTGCTGGATGGAGATAACGTGCGCCATGGCTTGAATCGTGATTTAGGCTTTACCGATGCCGACCGTGTTGAAAACGTGCGCCGGGTAGCGGAAACCGCCAAGCTGATGGTGGATGCCGGGCTGATTGTGATGTCGGCGTTTATCTCGCCTTTCCGCAGCGAGCGCCAGTTGGCGCGGGATCTGTTGGAAGCGGGTGAGTTCATCGAAATTTTTGTCGATGCTCCGCTGGATGTCGTCGAGGCGCGTGATCCGAAAGGCCTCTACAAAAAGGCCCGCCGTGGAGAGCTGAAAAACTTCACTGGCATTGATTCCGCTTATGAAGCGCCTGAGGCGCCGGATGTTCATCTGAAAACATCCGAAATGGACGCGGAAGCAGCGGCCGACGCCGTGATCGCAGCCTTGCGCGAACGCGGAATGATTAGTTGATTTGAATGCGCTAGCTGTCAGGTGGTGGCGAGGTTGGCCGCTGCTTGGCAGCTTTTTTTATGCAAAGGCTGTGTCTTAAAGACTAAATCTTTAAGGGCTAAGTCTTTAAGGACAAAGTCTTATAGAGGGATTAGATTATGGCGCTTATTGATCAAGCACTGCTGGATGCCGTTGAAGGCATAGCTCGCGAAGCTGGCGACGCCATTATGAGTGTTTACGCCCGCGAGTTCAGCGTGGAAGAGAAGGAAGATAAAAGCCCGTTAACAGAGGCTGATAAAGCGGCGCACAACGTTATTATGCGCGGTTTACAGGCGCTGCCGGTGCAGATCCCGATCCTTTCTGAAGAGGACATCGAGGGCTTTTCCGGTGCTGATGCTGAGGGCCGCTATTGGCTAGTCGACCCGCTGGATGGCACCAAAGAGTTCATCAAGCGTAACGGTGAGTTCACCGTCAATATTGCCCTGATTGAAAACGGTAAGCCGGTGCTTGGCGTAGTGACCGCGCCTGCGCTTGAGGTTGGTTACGTGGCCGCGCGGGGGCTGGGCGCGTTTAAGGTTGAAGCCGATGGTAGTCGTAAGGCCATTTCCGTGGCAGGCAAGCCTAAAGAGGGCGTAACGTGGCGCGTGGTGGGTAGTCGTTCGCACCCCAGCCCTGATTTGGCCGCTTGGTTGGAACAGTTGGGTGAGCACACCATGCTGCCCATGGGGAGTTCGTTAAAGTTGTGCATCATTGCCGAAGGTTTCGCCGATGCCTACCCACGCTTGGGCCCCACCTGTTTATGGGATACCGGCGCCGCTCATGCGGTAGTGCTCGAAGCAGGCGGCCGGGTAGAAACCCTGGAAGGCACTGCACTTAGCTACGCCAACCCCAGCGAAAAGCTCAACCCCTATTTTGTAGTGTGGGGGCATTAAGCCAAGGCGCCACCGATCTAAGTTTTGACATCAAGGTTGGTTGGGTGCCAATGGGCGTCGTTCCGCCGCCATCCGCGGGTGCACTCATTCGATTTCGGCGGGGTGATTACATGCACATGGCCATGGAATCCCCACTTCCATATGCCTGCGAGATTTAGTAGCGCGTGGTAAGCGAAGCGCACCCGCGGGAGCAGCGCGAAGCGGTGCCGGGTTTGGCCCGTGTAGGCGATGATGGTTCGGTGCCATGGGGCGTCGTTCCGACGCCTCCCGCGGGTGCCTACGAACGCTCGTTGAACTCGCGTTCTTCGTTACCACGCGCTACGGTTTGTGCACGCACTCAATTTCGGCGGGGTGATTACGTGCACACCCCCTTGGAATTCCCGTCTTCAAGTGCATGCGTGATTTAGTAGCGCGTGGTAAGCGAAGCGCACCCGCGGAAGCAGCGCGCAGCGGTGCCGGGGTTGGCCTGTGTAGGCGATGATGGTTCGGTGCCATTGGGCGTCGTCCCGACGCCTCCCGCGGGTGCCTCGAAACGCTCGCTGAACTCGCTTTCTCGTTACCCAATGGGATGGACTCCTCCTCACCCTACTCCGGCGTCAGTGCGCCATACTGGTAGGTGGTTGGAAAACTATCAGCTTGAGAGTCAGGAGAAGCCCATATGAACATTAGCCGAGTTGGTGTGGATATCGCAAAGTCTGTCTTTCACGTACATGGCGTTGACCGGCATGAGAAGCCTCAATGGCGAGGTAAATATACCCGGGCCAAGTGGCTGGAGGCTGTCTGTCGGCGCGTTCCTCAAGGCGCCACCATCGGCATGGAAGCATGTGCAGCGGCGCATTATTGGGCGCGCGAACTTCAAGCGCGTGGCTACCATGTGAAGCTCATTGCGGCCCAATTCGTGAAGCCTTACGTTAAAACGAATAAAAATGATCGGGCAGATGCTGAAGCGATTTGTGAAGCATTAGGCCGTCCCACGATGCGCTTCGTGGCCGTAAAAACCGTTGATCAACAGGACAGCCAGGCCACCCACCGGATCCGTGAAGAGCTGATTAGCCAGCGCACAGCGAAGGCCAATCAAATCCGTGGCCTCATCAGTGAGTATGGGTTTATTGCCCCCACCGGTATTCAGCAGTTACGGCGGGCGCTGCCTCTTTGGCTGGAGGATGCCACCAACGGGCTCAGTGACCGCTTTCGCCGCCTATTGGCCGACTTAGCGGATGACTTACGTTATTTAGACGAGCGTGTTGCGCAGTTAACGTCCGCCATTGAAACGCATGCCAATACCGACCCGGTTGCCAAGCGCTTGATGACCCTCCGCGGCATTGGCCCCATCACCGCCAGTGCCTTATCGGGTGTGCTGGGTGACGGCGCTATATACAAGCGAGGACGCGACTTTGCCGCCTCGTTAGGGCTGACCCCGCGTCAACATAGCACGGGCGGACGAGAGCGCCTGTTGGGGATCAGTAAACGTGGCAATAGTTACTTACGCAAGCTGCTGGTACATGGCGCCCGCGCCGTCCTTCGTTATGCGGTGAAAAAAGACGACGGACTCAGCCAGTGGATCAAGCACCTTGCCGTGCGCAAACATCGCAACGTGGCGATCGTGGCTCTCGCCAATAAGACAGCGCGTATGGCGTGGGCCGTCACACGTTACGAGGTCCCGTATAACCCTGAGTTGTCCGCCGCCGCTTAAGCAGGCGACGCGACCATCAATGTTGAACCTTTAACCGGTGTTCCTACCGCCCCGACCGCACCACCAAAAGAGAGATGGCGAACAGGTCGAACCGACGTCGGGCCATACCGTGTAGCGCGTAGAGCCATAGAGCTCGTTTACGCTGAGGGTACCCGACGTGCGAATAGCCCATTAAGGTCCGATGCCCACACGTTAGGCATCTTTTACGAGACCGGATATACGCTAGCAGTCGACCGTGCCGCTATGACTTTTTGTGCTTGCAGACGAGGAGGAGTCCATATACGCGCTACGGGTGCAATCACTCGATTCCGGTGGAATCCTCACCTCAATGTGCATGCGAGATTTAGTAGCGCGTGGTAAGCGAAGCGCACCCGCGAAAGCAGCGCGCAGCGGTGCCGGGGTTGGTTCGTGTAGGCGGTGATGGTTCGGTGCCATTGGGCGTCGTCCCGACGCCTCCCGCGGGTGCCTCGAAACGCTCGCTGAGCTCGCTTTCTCGTTACCACGCGCTACGACAATCACTCGATTCCGGTGGCATCCCCACCTTCATGTGCATGCGAGATCTAGTAGCGCGTGGTAAGCGAAGCGCACCCGCGGATGCATCGCGAAGCGGTGCCGGGTTTGGCCCGTGTAGGCGATGAAGGTTCGGTGCCATTGGGCGTCGTCCCGACGCCTCCCGCGGGTGCCTCAAAACGCTCGCTGAGCTCGCTTTCTCGTTACCACGCGCTACGACAATCACTCGATTCCGGTGGAATCCTCACCTTCATGTGCATGCGAGATTTAGTAGCGCGTGGTAAGCGAAGCGCACCCGCGGATGCATCGCGGAGCGGTGCCGGGGTTTTCGCCATCATTCCCAATCCATGCCGGCGACGTCGGGGGCTTGTTGGGTGCCCCAGTCGGGGGTGTACCAGCCTTTTTGTACGCATTGTTGAAAGCTTGACCATTCCCAGTCGCGGGGCGCTCTAGACCAGCCGTGTTTGACGGGGTTGTAATGGATGTAATCCATATGGCGTTGCCAGTCGTTTTCGTCGCGAATGACGTGTTCCCAGAAGCCGCGCTGCCAGGCGTTATGGGTGCCGGGCGGGAAGAAGAATTCCTGTGAGGCGTATTTTTTGATATCCCGCCAGCGTGAGGAGTAGTCCGCGTCGCCTTCAGGCAGTCTCCAGAGGCAGTGGAGGTGGTCGGGGAGAAGTACGAACGCATCCATTACGAAGGGGCGCTCTTCTCGAACTGTGCGGAAGGCACGACCAAGGGCTTCAATATTGAGACGATCCGCCAACAGGGGTTGTCGTGCGTAGGTGACGACTGTAAAAAAGTAGCAGCCGCCAGGAACATGCGCGCGTCGATAGGTTGCCACCCGTGCCTCCATGCAAAATAATTGGCTTATAAAGGCCCATTGTAGCGCATCGTTATTAGCGGTGGGGCAGCCTACGACTTGCTTAGGGTGTCTAGCGGTACTTCCAAATACTGTGGCCGATTGAGCACGTTGAGCAGGACGATGGCGCGCTCTTCGCCTTTAAGGCGGGTGAAGATGGCTTCCAGGTCTTTGAAGGGGCCGTCGGTGATGGTGACTTTCTCGCCAGCGCTGAAGTAGGTGTGAACCCCTTCCTTGCTGTGCGGCTGAGCGCGTAGGGTCTCGACAAGCTGTGAGGGCACGGCGACGGGCCTGTCACCGAAGGTCAGCAGGCGTAGCACCCCGCGAGTAGAGCGAATCGGACGCCAGTTGCTGACCAACTGATCCAAACAGATAAACAGGTAGTAGGGGAAGAGCGGCTCGGTCACCGTGGTGAGCTTTCCCTGGCGCTTGCGTTGGCTCTTCAGGACAGGATGAAACACCTCATAACCTTGGTTGGCGAGGTGTTCGGCAGCGCGAAATGATTCGCCCCCTTTGCACTGAATAACGTACCAGGCGGGCGTTGCTGCGCCCTCCTGGTCATTGTAAACATCCATACCATCATCCTTGCGTCTGGAAAAGCGTTACAAAATTATGGCAGTAGCGCGGTGAGTGCATCAAGCGTTTGGTCAATGTGCGCCTGGGTATGCTCACAGGAGAGAAAGAAGCGCAGCCGTGCGCTTTTTTCGGGTACCGCTGGGTGCAGAATTGGCTGTACGTTGATGTGCTGTTCTAACAATGCGTTAGAAAGCCGGGCAGCCGCCGCGGAGCTGCCAATAATCACCGGTACGACCGCGGCACCGATGCTTTTGCCGGTATCCAAGCCGCGGGCAGTGGCCTGTTCAAGAAAGTAGCGCGAAATAGCATGCAGGCGCTGAACCCGTTCGGGTTCTTGCTGCATCAGCTGCAGCGCGGCTAGTGAGGGGGCGGCGACTTGGGCGGGCATGCCCACGCTGTAGAGAAAACCGGGGGCCAGGTAGCGTAGTGTTTCCACCAGCGGCTTGCTGCCTGCGATATAGCCGCCGCAGCCTGCCATGGTTTTGCTCATGGTGCCCATCCAGATATCCACGTCGCGCGGGTCGATATCGAAATACTCGCGCAGCCCAAGGCCGGTGTCGCCCATGACCCCAAAGGAGTGGGCTTCATCGACCATCAGCCAGGCTTGATAGCGTTGCTTCAGTTCGATAAAACGCGGCAGCTCAGGGATGTCGCCATCCATGCTGTAGAGCCCTTCGATCACTACCAGAACGCGTTCGAACTGATGCCGATGCCGGGCCAACAGGGCTTCCAGCGCGGCGGGGTCGTTATGGCTAAACGACATGCGCTTGGCGCCGGAAAGCTGCGTGCCAACCAACGAGCTGTTATGGATGTACTCGTCGTGGAGCACTAAATCTTTAGGGCCCAGCAGGTGGCCCAGTGTGGAGACGTTAGTGGCGTGACCGCTCACAAACACCACCGCATCTTCAACGTTGTAGGCAGTGGCGAGGGCCTGTTCCAGCTCTTGGTGGATAGGCCGTTCGCCGGAGACCACGCGGCTGGCGGAGACCGAAGTACCGTAGCGCGCCACGGCATCGCAGGCGGCCTGATTGATACGCGGGTCGCCTGAAAAGCCGAGGTAGTTATAGCTGGCAAAGTTGATGCAGGTCTGCCCATTGATCACGCTGGTCGCCCCGGCGGTGCCTTCGTGGACCTTGAAGAATGGGTCGACCAGGCCCAGCTGATCGGCGGCCTGGCGCATCATGGCGATTTGCTGATAGCCCGGCTGGGCATCAAAGCGCGTGAAGCGCTCGGGTACCGTGCGTTGCTCTCCGCCTTGCCCATTGGAAGAGGGCGTGGCGCTGGCAGCACGCGGCGTAGTACGCCGGCGTGCTTGTTCCAACAATTGCTGTTTCAGTTCAGAGCGCTTAGCGGTCATGGAGTCTCAGTCGCGGGTGATGAGGAAGCGGACGCAGGCTCAGTGGTGAGCCCTTCAGGGCCTAAATCTTCAGTGCCATGTTGTGCGGCCAGTGAGGCTATCGCATCTTGCGGAGCGTCTTCAACATCGTCGTGCTGATGCATTTTCTGAATCAGCACGCCCGCCAGTTTGTCGAGTGTCGATGCTTCACTGAGCACCATCACTGACACCTGAACGCCCAAGCGGTTCTCGATAGCGGTCATTAGCTCAACGCCCATCAGGGAGTCGAAGCCCATATCGTAGACCGAGCGGTGAATATCGAGCTTCTCTTCATCAATCAGCAGAATGCTGGCCAGCTCGGCGCGCAGTAGATCGGTGACCGTGCTGTGCAGCTCCTCGGGTGAGAGGTCGGCGAGCAGGGCGCTGATGTCGTCATCTGCATCCGCGCTGCCGTCGTCGTCGCTGGCGCGGGCAATTTCGTTAAAGCGCGGCGCTTCGGCAGTGGGTAGGAAGCGAGCAAGCGCACCCCACTCTAGTTCCAGCACACCTAGGCTTGGCCCAGGGGCCAGCAGCATCTGCTCAAGCACTTTCAGCGCGTCATCCGAGCGTAGCGCGGAACCGCCCAGGCGCTCTTGCAGCGCATCACGGGTGCGGGTGTTACGAGCCAGGAAGCCGACATCTTCAATGGCGCCCCAGCGTATGCAGGTGGCTGGTAAACCCGCGGCACGGCGATTGGCGGCGAACGCCTCCAGCCAGTGGTTGGCGGCCACGTAGTTGGCCTGGCCGGGGTTGCCGAACAGGGTGGTGGCCGATGAGTAGAGCACGAAGAACTCCAGTTCCGCCTCGCGGGTGAGTGCGTCCAGGTGGCGGGCGCCATCGATTTTGGGCGCTAACACTTTCTGAATGCGCTCGGCATCCAGGTTGCGGATCAGTCCGTCGTCGATCACCGTGGCGGCGTGCACAATGCCCCGCAGCGGTGCTAGTTCACCCTTGGCGCGCTCCAGCACATCGGCCAGCGCAGTGCGGTCAGTAATATCGCAGGCGGCGGCGAGTACCGTAACGCCTTGCTGTTCAAACGACGCAATGGCTGCTTGAGCCTCTTCACTGGTAGGGCCGCTGCGGCTGAGTAGGATCAACTGCCGCGCGCCTTTCTCTACCAGCCACTGAGCAGTTCTTAACCCAAAGCCACCCAGGCCGCCGGTGACCAGGTAGCTGGCATCTGCGGAGACCTGCATCGCTGCCGTGCCCAACACCTCGTTCTTGGGTGGCGCTATGGGTTGTTCATAGGTCACTACCACTTTGCCGATCTGGCGCGCCTGCTGCATATAGCGGAAGGCGTCGATTACCTGGGTGTGGCTAAACGAGGTAAACGGCAGCGGGCTTAAGGTACCGTCGTTAAATAGCGCCATCATCTCGCCAAACAGGCGTTGTGTCAGCGCAGGCTGCACCTTCATTAGCTGATCGGAGTCGATACCGAAGTAGCTGAGGTTATTGCGGAACGGGCGCAGGCCAATATGAGTGTTTTCGTAGAAATCGCGTTTGCCCAGCTCCAGGAAGCGGCCGAACGGGCGCAGGGCGCGCAGGTTCTGGTTGATCGCTTCCCCGGCCAGAGAGTTGAGCACCACATCCACGCCTTCGCCCTGGGTGTCTTCCAGGATTTCTTCGGCGAAGGTGAGCGAGCGCGAGTCATAGAGTCGCTCGATGCCCATCAGACGCAGGAAGTCGCGCTTCTCTTCGGAGCCCACCGTGGCGTAAATTTCCGCTCCCAGCCACTGGGCTATTTGCAGCGCTGCAATGCCCACGCCGCCCGCGGCGCCGTGAATCAGGATTTTTTCGCCAGGTTCGACTCGCGCCAGATGCTTGAGCGCGTAGTAGACCGTGAAGAAGGTCGTCGGAATCGTCGCCGCGGCGGCAAAGCTAATGCCTTCCGGCAGTGCTGCAACGGCGTGCTGGTTGGCAATGACCTTGTCGCTAAAGCTGGCAGGGCCGAAGCCGACCACGGCTTGCCCCGGCGCCACGTGGGTGACGTTGCTGCCCACGGCCTTGACCACGCCTGAAAACTCAAGGCCGAGGGTGGGGCCGGCGAAGCCGTTCTCTATCGCTTCATCGGAGAGCAAACCCAGGGTGTACATCACATCGCGGAAGTTAAGCCCGGTGGCCTTAACACTGATTTCCACCTCGTCGGCACTGACTTGTGGCAACGGGCGCGGGCGCCAGGTTAATTGGCGCAGCTGGCCGGGCATGGCAAAGCCCAGTGACATCGCCTGATGCGGCTGCTTGGTCTGTTCATTAGTTTGCCCTTCCGCAGCTGGGTGCGGCGCGGGCAGGGTGCGCAGCCTCGTCGCAAAGCGATGGCCCTGGTTATCGATCAGCGCTTCGTTTTCGCTATCTGGTTGAGTCAGTAGGGTGGCCCAGGCGTGTAACGCAGGCTCGCTGACGGCTGCCGGTATATCCAGCAGGTAGACGCTATGGCCGACGGCTTCGTTGGCTAGCGAGCGGCCAAAGCCCCACAGCACGGCATCACCAGGGGCGTCTGTCGCGCTGGCGGGTGACGTTGTCTGCCATAAAGCGCTTACCCCGTTGGTCACCAACCATAAAGAGGCAGCAAGTGAGTGCTGCTCTAAGGCCAGCGTCCACTGCAGAGCGTGATTACAGCGGGCGGTTTGCGCTTCAGTGCTGTTCGCGCCCAGGCCACGCAGGTCAATTACATTGAGGGTTAGCTCGCCCTGATTATCAGGTGCGGCTTGGGCCATTTCAGGTTGAGCCAATGCATGAGCCAGCAGCTCAGCAGGCGCGCTCTGACTAACGCTGAGCAGCGCGGAAGCGCCTTGCGATTGCAGTGCCTCGACCAGATTGGCCGCCAGCGCTTCACTGTTGTGGTCGGCGACCACCAAGTGACGCCGTTGCGCCGTGTTTGATGTGCTCGCAGCCGTTTCTAAAGGGTAGTGCGCATGGAGCAGGTAAGCGCCACTGTCGCTCTCTTCCAGCGCCATCGGCGCGGAAACCACAAAGCCTTGGTCGTTTAGCCAGCTAATGAGCGTATCTTGCTCCAGGGCGGTTTGGTCGATGCCGGGCGTGGCCAGCAGATCATCCAGCCAGCGGCTTGGGGCGATACCAATCAGCATGACCTGGGCGCCAGGGGCGAGTTGCTCAGGTAATGCTTCGATTAACTGACGCGTGGCGGCCGGGTGGGTGATATCCACGCTTACAAACGCCAATTGAGCCTTTTCAACACCGATGGGGGCGGTTAGCGCAGCAACCTCGTTTTGGCCAAGGTGCTGCATATCCATCAGCGGGAAACGCTCTTGCAGCTGTTCTGCCTGATGGCGCGTGCTGTCGAGGGTGGTGATCACGCGGTAATGGGTAAGGTCGTGATACAGCGCTTGAGCGCTGCGTTCCAGTAGGCGTTCGCCCAACGCTGGCGCGCTGGGGCCTGCTTCGAGCAGTTGCAAACGCTGCCCGGCGGGGAGCTCTGCGATCAGCGCATCTATTAACTCGGCTAACTCGCCTGCCAACGCTTGCCAGCCGCTTTCGCCCACTAACACACGGTTTAATCGCGCCAAGTGGTCGTGGCTAATGCCCAGGGTTTCCAGGTCACTGGTGCCGCTACGCAGCGCCTGTTGGTGAAGCCCTAACCGGCCCACCAGGTGAATGGGCGCAAAATAGTCGGGGTAGTCTTGCACCAGCAGTTGCCAGATAACGTCCGGCGAGTGCTGCGCTTCTTCGCTATCGACGCCGAGACCCTGCTGAGCAAAGGCTTCGCTAAGGCTATCGAGCAGAGGGGCGACTTCGTTGCCGTAACGCTGGCCGGTGCTTTCGCCGTAAACGCTGGCGATATCTGCAAGACGAGCAAGCGCATCGGCAGGTAGTGCCAGCGGTTCTGCGTGTAGCGGCGCCGGCGTCAGTTCCACATCCAAATAGCTGAAGTGCTGATGATGGGCGCGGTTGAGTCGAATCGCTTTGAAGCGGGTTTTGCTCAGTACTGCAACGGCGTTACCGGCGGCGTCATACAGCTCGAAATCGGCGGTAAAGGAGTGCGGTGCGCGCTTACCCATCACGGCGCGGGCGAGAACCGGCACGCCTGCCTGGGTATTCACTTGAATACGTTCCACGCGAACCGGCACAAAGGCGAGCTGGGTGGCAAACTCACTATGTTGCGCGAGCAGCGGGATAAACATCTGGAAGGCGCTATCCAGAATGCCGGGGTGCACGTGCAATGTGCTGAGCTGCGCCTGGACTTCATCCGACAGGGCTATTTCACCAATCACTGCATCGCCGTCAATCCAGCCCCTGGAGATAGCCTGAAAGGCAGGGCCATAGTGAAGGCCAATACGCTCAGCCATCTGCAGGTGATCTTCCAGCGTGTAGTCCGGGGCACGAGTAGGCATCACCGGCGCTGTGCGGTTGAGCAGGAAACCACGGCTTTCACGCATGGTGCGGGCCACGGCATTTAACTGCCACTCTACCCCGGTGGCAGGTTCGCGGGAGTGGATCTCCAGGCGGCCATCTTCCGGTAGGTAGCTAAGCCGCATGGTGCGGCCATAGGGGCCGTCCAGCAGCAGCGGGGCACGGATTTCCAACTCTTCGATATCCAGCAACGGGCTGTCTTTTAGCTGCAGCGCCGCCGCCAGCGTCAGTTCCACAAAACCGGCACCGGGGAACACCGCGCCTTCGCCCACCACATGGTCGGCCAACCAGGGCTGGCGTTGGGTGTCGAGCTGGCTCTCCCAGGTGTGTTCGTGCTGCGCTAACGGGTAGCCCAGCAGTGGGTGCTGATAATAGCGTGACAGCAGGCCTTGGCCGTCATTGGTGCCGTGTACCCAATGGTGGCTGCGCTGCCAGGCATAGCGCGGTAGCGGCACACGCTGACCGACCACCGGGAAGTGGCGGCTAGCCAGGCTAAGGCCACTCAGCAGTAGTTGGCTTAGGCTACGTTGCAAACCTTCAAGGCCAGGCTTGTGGCGCTCAATGGTGCCAAATACCAAACCAGGACGTTCCAGCTGGCGCAGTGACTCATTGAGGTAGCGGCGCAGAATGGGGTGGGCGCCAATCTCTACAAAGACGTTATTACCTTGCTCGATCAGCGCGCTAGCGGCGGCGTCGAACAGCACCGGCTCACGAATGTTTTTCCACCAGTAGGTGGCATCCAGCTCAAGCCCGTCACTCAACGTACCGGTCACGGTGGAGTAGTAGGGGATCTGCGTGGCTCGCGGGGTAATATCGGCCAGCGCATCAATGACCCCAGCTTGAATGCTGTCCATCGCGGGGCTATGGAAGGCGTAGTCCAGGGGCAGGCGTTTGGCAAATACATCCTGCTCGCCCAGGGCGGCTTCCAGAGCGCTGAGCTGTTGACTATCGCCCGCCAGCGTAATGCCTTTCGGGCTGTTAATACCGGCCAGGCATACCTGATTGAACTCGGACTTTTCTAGCCACGCGGCGATGTCGTCAGCGCTCATGGCCACCGCGGTCATTTCGCCGAGGCCACGGGTTTTACCCTGGTAGTCGCTGCGGTAGTAAATCACTTTGACCGCATCTTCCAGGCTCAACGCACCGCTGGCCCAGGCCGCCGCCACTTCACCCACGCTATGACCGAAGACCGCGGTGGGCGTAATGCCTTGGTCGTGCAGCCACTCGGTTAGTGCCACCTGCAGTGCAAACAGCGCTGGCTGGGCGATTTCAGTTAGCGGGAAACGGTTCTCCCCATTGCGGCCTTCCAGTTCGGCGCGTAGCGAGAAGTCCCCGTGCTGCTGAAAGAGTGCGTCGACGCGATCAATCGCCGCGGCGAAAACTGGCGAATCGCTGAGCAGATCGCGCCCCATGGTTTCCCACTGGCAGCCGTTGCCATCGTAAACAAACACTGGGCCTACCGCATTGGGTAAGCGCTCGAGTGTGGTAACGCCGTTGGTTTCACCCGCGGCAAACTCGCTGAGTTGCGTGGCGGCTTCTTCAGCCGTTTGTGCAAACAGCAGCGCGCCATGACTATGCCGGTCACGGTGGTGGAACAGCGTATAAGCGATGTCGTACAGGCTGATGTCGCTACTTTCGCGTAAGTCGTTCTCGCGCAGGTAGTTGGCGAGCGTTTCGGCGCTTTGGCTGAGCGCGGCTTCGCTGCGGGCGCTAAGGTGGATCGGTAGCGGTGAGTCTGGCGCCTGCGGTTCGGGTTTTGTTCGCTCGGGCGGGCTCTCTAAAATAACGTGGGCGTTGGCCCCGCCAAAACCAAAGGAGTTCACGCCGATAACCAGACGGCCCTGTTTTTTCAGCGGCTGGCCTTTGGTGACCACCGAGATGTTCCACTCATCAAACTTGATGCGCGGATTGAGTTTGCGGATGCCAATCGTGGCCGGGACTTCGCGGTGCTGAATGCTGTAGAGCGCCTTGGCCAGACCCGCCACGCCGGAAGCGGTTTCCAGGTGGCCCAGGTTGCTCTTTACCGAGCCAATCAGCAGCGGCGTTTTACGCTGCTGGCCGAGTGCTTCACCAATCGCGCGGGTTTCAATGGGGTCGCCAACGGCGGTGCCGGTGCCGTGGGCTTCCAGGTAATCGATTTCATCCGGCGAGATGCCCGCCTGTTCATAGGCGCGCTTCATTAGATCAATTTGGGCACTTGGGTTAGGCACCGTTAGGCCAGATTTGTAGCCGTCGGTGTTCACCGCGGAGCCTGCCACCACGGCAATAATATTGTCGCCGTCGGTAACCGCTTGATCGTAATCTTTTAGCAGGAAAATGCCTGCCCCTTCGGAGCGCACATAGCCGTTACCCGCCTCATCGAATACCTGGCAGCGGCCAGTAGGTGAGAGCATGCTGGCTTTAGAGAAGATGATAAAGCCATAGGGATGCAGGTGCAGGCTAATGCCGCCTGCCAGCGCCATACTGGTTTCTCCGCTGCGAATCGATTGGCAGGCCTGGTGAAAGGCCACCATGGAGGACGAGCAGGCAGTATCCAGCGACATGCTGGGGCCGTGCAGGTCAAACACGTAAGACAATCGATTCGAGGCGATGCTGGAGGTGTTGCCAGTGGCGGTGGAGGCATCAATCGCTGCCATATCGTCCGCGATGCGATAAGAGTAGTCGAGGCTGGCCACGCCCAAAAATACCCCGCACTGGCTGCCGCGCAGGGAGCTGGGCAGAATGCTGGCGTCTTCCATGGCTTCCCAGGCGAGCTCTAGAAGCATGCGCTGCTGAGGATCCATATTGGCCGCTTCACGGGGCGAAATACCAAAAAACTCAGCGTCAAACCCGCTGATGTCGCCCAGGCTACCGGCGGCAAAGGTCACGCTGGTACCCGGGTGGCGCTTATCCGGGTGCATAAAAACGTCGTGGCTCCAGCGGTCAGCGGCCACTTCAGTCACTAAATCTTTTTCGGCTTGCAGATCCTGCCAGAACGTTTCAGGGGTGGTGCCGGGGAAACGATGGGCGGCGCCGATGATGGCAACGCGTTTAGTCATTCTTGCTCCTGAGGTTCTGGTTCTACCTTGATCACATCGCTACTTATATCGTGTCCAAACACCTGTTTGAATAACTGGACACCAAGTTCGTTTGCGGCTAGCTCAAATGGCTCGTAAGCGTTTGCTGCCCCTACCCCTGCTGTCACCCAACTCTCTGTTGACCATACCATGTAGGGAGTGCGGCCATCAGGCGGCGTGAAGTGTGCATACGCCTCAGGCAGAATGGGAACATGATCCCCATACCAGCCTAGCAGGCCCGGTCGCTTTGCAGTATTCAGCGAATTTTTAACGCTTACCAACATCTTGTCGGATTCACTTAAATGCTGCAAATAGACCGCTAAGTCACGCAGATGATCGGGTAACGGCCAAGGAGCGCCGGGCAGCGTATCGGCTAACGTTGCTTGGTTCGGTGCTTCTAAATGTAACGGGCCGTGATTTTCCATGGTGATAACAAATACAAATAGCGGTCTATTATCGTCATCTTCAAGCAGCCGTCCAATTTTTCGTGCCACTGCCTGGTCACTAACGTATTGACCGTTTTTGTCGCTGCTCTGGAAGGCATTGATATCTATAAAGTGGTCAAAGCCTAACTGGGGTATCACCTTGTGACGAAAATAGAAGCTCGCCAGGTACGGATGCACACAAACCGTGCGATAGCCTGCTGCTTTTAGCGCGCTCGCTAAACTGGGCATTGGATGGCGGGCAAGCGTGCGGTAAGGGTTGAACTGGCGAACGCCCCAGAGGCCGGGTGCAATGCCCGTTAATACCGCGCACTCGGTGCGCACTGTATTGGCACCCCAGGCGGGCACGTTTAATGCGCCATGCAGGGTGGCGTTTGCACGAGTGGTGTCGAAATGGCGAAGCAGATTGGCATCAACCTCTTTACACCAGGGGCGCGGGTCGAAAAACGATTCACTCTGCACCAGCACCACGTTGGGCAGTGGCTGCTTGCCCTGATGCGCGCTCGCCACCGGCGTTAAGGCGTGAAAGGGCGATTGCTTTGGCGTCGGAACGGGAGCGCGCATTAGCGCTACGCCGTAGGCCCATAGGCTAGCGAAAAGTCCTAAACGGTACATGTCGTCTATGGGCTGTAAGGTGATGGCGGGCAGCCTGCGGACACTAATAGCAAGCAGCAGTGTGCCCAAGGCTATTAACCCCAGCGCATTGGTTAGAAAGCGGCTGGTGCCCTCGCTAGTGACCAGCGACCCTTCCCAGTAAAAGAACCCTCCAATCGCCACCGCGGCGGCGCTGCTGGCGGCAATCGCCAAACCTACGCCGAAAAAGGGCACGTAGAGGCGCGGGTGCAGGATAGCGTCCCAAAAGTATTCAAAGTCATGGCAGATAAACGGCTCGTTGAGCGTATGCGATTTGGCGTTGCTCGACTGCACCACCACCAGTTGCAGCGAGAGAAAAACCATCACCGCAAACCAGGGGCGCTGGAGTAACAACACCAACAGCCCGAAAAGTAGAAGCCATGAGCCAAGGTGGACACTATTGGCCGCTGCTCCACGCTGCCAAAATGGGCGCGGCCGAGGGCTAAGCAGGGCTTCAAACAGGCCGCTGATCAAAAGCCCCACGAGTAGCGGCCATATCAGCGCGCTAATCATGGGGTGTCTCTCCTGAGTGGTTGAAGCCCAGTCGCTTGATCAACCATTGCGAAACCCCTGCGGGCAGTACCGCCAGCCACCAGGTGCCAAAATTAAGTGGGAAGGGGAAGCTGATGCGCGCACGGTTTGCGGCGATACCGCGTTTAATTACCTTGGCCGCGCGCTCGGGCGGCCACTCCCAGGGTTTGGGGCCGGGCATGGCCTCGCACATCGGTGAGGTGACATAGCCGGGCATGACCACCGTGACGCCGATACCGTGGGGCGCAAGTAGCCCGCGCAGCCCTTCGCCATAGGCTTTGATGCCTGCTTTGCTGGCGCTATAGCTGGGGGTGGTCGGTAAACCGTGCCATGCGGCAAGCGAGCTGATCAGCACCAGTTGACCGCTGCCGCGGGTCTGCATGGCTGGCACTAGGTGTTGCACCATGGCGATGGGGGTTTTCAGGTTGATATCCAACAGCGCCTGCACGTCTGCCCAGGGCTCTAAGATATCAGGCCCTTGGGGGTGGGTGTTTTTGCCCGCATTGGCAATCAAGATGTCCGGTACCTGTTGGGCGCAGACTTCGGCTAGCCAGCTTTTCAGGGCGTGATCATCGGTTAGATTGATGGTTGAGAGGGTGACCTGGGCACCTTGTTGGCGGCAAGTGGTGGCAAGCGCCTCTAGCTTCTCCTGCTGGCGTCCGTGCAATACCAGGTGGGTGCTGGGATCGGCATAGGCGTTTGCCAGGGCGCCCCCAATCGCGCCGGTGGCGCCAGTGATCAGCACGCAGCGTGAGTGTAGAGATGGGCTCTCAGCCTCTTTTGCAGCTTCTTTCACAACAACGTTCACAGAAGCTTCTCCAACGGCGATGGGCAGGCTTCGAGTATGCGGGCGGCGTTATCCACGGCTAAATCGATACCGGGCTGGCAGTAGTAGCCACCGTTAACTTGAACGGCATGCATCACGGTCTTTTGAAAATAACCAAATAGCTCGCTGTTAGGCGGCTGCGGCTGCTGCCAAAAATCCGCTAAGTCACCTTGGTAGGTTAGCCCATCCAGATTATAGATCGGGTCGCTAAGCGCGTAGGTGGGGCAGTTCTTCTCCAGCGAAACAATGCCCACGGTGCTGTTAACGGTGACATTGCCCTTGGCGTGTTTGAGCAGGGCGTTGAGATCCCCAGACTCTAGATAGACGATGCGCCCTTGCAGGCCGTGGCGTTCGGCAAGTTGCTTAATGACTTTGGGGTAATTGACCAAGCCCATATCCAAAGGATGGTTTTTAATACATAGCAGAGAATCGCTGGGCGCGTGCTTGGCGAACGAGGCCATCACATCGTCCATCACTTCCTGCATATTGGCGTAGGGGGAGTGATCGCGAATTTGCGCATCGCTATTTAGCTGCAGCGGCAGCATAAAATAGGGGCGGCCACTTTCGATCAACGCTTTGATGCGTTCGGCATCGCGTTTTTTCCAAGCGGCTTTTAACTGAGCAAAACGCTTCAGGTAGCCCGCGTACTCGACCGGGGCGGTGATCGGTGCGTGATTGCGGTAGTGCGGCGCAACCAGCGGATTGGCTAGCCCGGCCAAGTGGTAGCCCACATCGTGCATGGCACGAATTTTAAACGAGGAGCGAAAACGCACGGGGGCGGGTAGTTCGGGCAGTGCTTTGCCGGTTTCATAAAACCAGCTTGGGTCACGGGGCAGTAGCGAGTGGCCGTTAACGCCTTCGCGCTCCAATGTGATCCAGAACGGGCGAAAGTAGCCCTCTTCAAATACGTGGGTGCGTACACCGGCCGCGGCGGCGTTATCCACTGCTGGGCGATGAATCGGGCGACGATCTCCGAATACTACTTGGTCGGTGATCGCGTACCGCTGCCAGAGTGACTTGATATAGCCAGGTAGTTCAGCGGTAGGGCCACGAAACAGATGGCTTTGACCGTGGGTGCGCTGCCAGTAGGCGATATCGCCCGCATTGAAGTTGACCTTAACGACACGGTGCCCATCGTTCACCAAGCGCTTGGCTAAGCGCTGGTAAAAAGGTGAGCAAACGCCCTGCAAAAATAAGAATGCACGCTTCTGATGCTTCAACTCAATGCCTTCCGATCAACAAGTTACGATAACAGCGGTAGATATGCTGTTTCCATGTAAGGGTGTTTTTGTGTGTTCTTGCCTGTTCCAACAGGCTGACGACGGTTTCAGCATTGCATAGCTGGCGGGTCGTTGGGTCTACATAGCCGGGATAGAGAATCAGGGTGCCGGCGACCAAGGCATCCAGCGAGAGTGAACGCGTACGGCGTGGGCAGCTAAGCGCATCCTGAGTTAAGCCCCAGCCAGCATAAAACGGTAGGCCGTAGGTGCTGACTTCTCGTTTGCGCAAAAGTGCTTCAAAGCCGGTTAAAGAGCTCATCGTATGCACTGCATCGACGCGCTCTAACAAGGTTGCGATGTCGATATCGCTGGCGTCTAGATCATACAGGCGTTTGGCATCGGTATCGAGTGCTCCTACACGCGCACCGCTCAATACATCGGGATGGGCTTTGTAGACGATATAAGCATCCGGGTGCGCGTCACGTACGGCGCTTAGCAGCCCGCTATTGGTATTAATGTGCGGCGAGCCGGTGGCAATCGAGGCGTCGCTCTCTACTTGGCCAGGCACCAGTATGGTGTAACGCCCTTTGGGCAGCTCGATCCCTGCCTTTCCACGTACGTTGTACTTGGTGAGTTTGAGCGCCACTAATCGCTTACGTAACTGCAGCGCACGTTGCAGCAGGTCGTCACTAAAGGGGGCGCTATTGAGCAGCGTCTCTAAATCACTGGGTTGGCTGGGGTCGTAGTAGATACCCTGTGAATCAATCACCAGCGACAACGGCTGAGTAAGATCGACTCCCAGCCCCACTGAACGAATGAACCCATCTTCCATGCGCCATAGCTTCTCCATGTGTTGGGCGTGCTGGCATTTAAAGTCTGCATCAATACGGCTTGACCATACCAGCAGCCGTTCATCGGGCTGCTCGCTCTCGGGAAGCTTCGCTTGATAGTTCACACGTGCGAAGGCACCTAGAAAGTCACCAATAAAGCGACGTTTCCAAGTAGAGAACCCGCATGCTCGCCAGCTTCCCCGATAGCGCTCCTGCTGGCGCCTTTGATCGGCGATCAAGGCAATGGTCTCTTCCAGCGTGGCAGGCTGCTGAGTGTAAGGGTTAGCGTAGCGGCAATAGCGTAAATAGGCGGCGGCAAAGACCTCAACTAAGGTGCGCTTTACACGACGGCGGTGGCAGGGCAGTTGATCATGGGTAAGCCCCCAACCTGCATAAAACGGAATACCAAAGCAGTGCACCTGCTTTCCGGCCAGCAGTGCTTCAAAGCCGAGCTGGCTGGTCACGACGTAAACGTGGTCAACCTGGTCAAATAGCGCCCAGGGGTTGAGGTCTTCACCGATGACCCTGCAGCGCGGGTGGTCTGCGGCGTTAAGTAGGTGGCCCTGTTTTTTACCCGCGATAACGTCAGGATGGATCTTGACTAATATCTCGGCGTCGGGGTGCTCTATTAACGCCGCCTCAAGCATCTGGTTGAAGCTACTCGCGCTAGCGCCCCCGTAGTGAATTGAGGCATCCCCAGCGGTTTGGTCGACCACTAATACACTCGCCCGGCTGGCATCGTTAATCGGCTGATCGGGGGAGTGGTTATATTTGGAGAGCCGATAGCGAGCGATCAATGCCATGCATCGTTCAGCCTGCTCTAACTCTTCATTGTTGAAACTGGCTGTGTTGAGCCAGTTTTCCAAATCAGAAGGGCGTGAGGCGTCGTAATAAATGCCGGTCTCATCGACTACCAAACTGTGCGGCTGAAAGCCATTTACGCCTAGCCCTAACGAGCGTAGAAAGCCATCTTCTAATGCGATATAGACCAGTTGATGGCGTTGGGCATACTGCCTAGCGCTTACACTAGTGGGTTTTAGCCCCCAGCCAATCACCGCCTCGGGCATTTTCTTAAGGGAGCTTATTCGGACGAATTGGTCAAATTCGGGCAGCAGTGCAGGCAAGGTAGCCAGCTTGCGAATACCTGGGGATGTGTAACCTGCCGTTCGTTTCGCCATACATAAGGCCGCTTGAGGTAACAGGGGTAGGCGGGCGAACATACGTCAATTGGAGGGGGTTATCAATTCAGGCATTGTGAGTGCTCACTATTTTTTCTACCCACAGCAACTATTTGCATGATAAAAAAAATTACCTTAAGTTTGATTTATTCAACGCGCATGATCGTCACTTTTTTGGTAGATTCGCCCACTCTATGTACCCTTGATACCGCTCTTCAGGATCTGGAATTAAGTAAAGTATGCATAAAAAAGGATAATCGGTGCGCTTTGCCTATCTGCTAAAAAATCTATTTTCTTTCAGTTCCTTAAAGGGGCGCCTTTTGCTGGGGCTCTCCTTTACTTTGCTGTTGCTGATCGCGTTGGTGCTGGGTATGGCGTGGCAAGTCGGAAAGACTATGGTGCAAGAGACTAATATGTCGCACTTACGTTATGAAGCCACTCTACTTGCTGATGAGGTAACCCAACAAATCGAGATGCGCTTCCAAGCATTAGAGCGCTTAAACGAAATGATCGGCACCACCGAGGATGCGAGTTGGATCAGCTATCAACTGCAGCAGAACGATAGCCTGCTAGCTTGGTTTGAGGGGATTGTGGTTGCCAACAGTGATGGCGAGATTATTGCTGATTGGCCTGCAATCGTTGGTCGCGTAGGGCTCGAAACCGCTGAACTTGAGTATTTTCGTATGCTTCGCGGTATTCGCCGTCCCTATGTTAGTGAGCCCTTTGTCGGTCGTGCGAGCGGCATGCCAATGGTGCTAGTGGGCGTGCCACGCTTTACCGAGCAAGGCGAGTTTGACGGTTTTATTGGAGGTATCCTTAGCTTGGATTCAGGAGGGATATTTAGCCGTTTAGCTAAAGTGCGCTTGGGTGAAAAAGGCTATGCTGGTGTTGCTACTGCTTCGGGTAAGGTTTTATACCATCCTAATAATTCGTTAATTAATGCTTCTGTGCCCAGTAAGGCATTGAACCCATGGCTGGACTTGGCGCTGGATGGCTGGGAAGGTGATGCTGTAGGTCGGCTTGTGAGTGGGGAAATGGGGCTACAGTCTTATGCGCAGATTTGGCCTGCTGGATGGGTCGTTGGCCTTTACATGCCTATTTCCCAAGTACAACTTCCCCTAGCAGATTTTATCAGGCAGCTTTGGTGGGCATGGGTTGTACTTGTTTTACTTATGTTCCCTTTGCTGTGGTGGATGTTGGGCCGAGTGCTTACACCTTTGAGGCATTTGGAGAAGCAGATTGGCGAGGTGGGTTTAGGGCACCGTGAGAGCGTCAGTTTGGCTACCAAGATGCAAGAGCTACAGCAGGTGGCGAGCACCTTTAACCGAGTGGAAGATGAACGACAGCTGTTGTTAGGCAATCTTCAAGAGCGCGAGGCGTTTCTTGACTCGGTACTGAATGCAGCGCCGCAGGGTATGTTTGTCGCTAATATTAAAGGTGACATTACTTACATGAACCCTGCGCTACTAGAGATGCTGGGCATTTTTCCAGGCTCGCCTATGGAGTCTTGGCTTAAGCAGATCCACACGTCTGATCGTGATGGAGCTAAAGACATGTGGCTACATAGCCTGCGCACCGGTAGTGATTTTGTTCGCCAACTGCGTTTTTTGCGCAGCGATAACGAACTTCTTTGGCTAGATATACATGCTCGGGTAGTCACGCTTTCTCAAGATGGACAGACTCTTGGTTTAGTGGGCGTAGTTAAGGATATTACTGAGCGCCGGGAGCAGGAAGCCATACAGCGCTGGGAAGCAGAACATGATCCGTTAACCGGCCTGTTGAATCGCAGAGGCTTTGAGCGCCGCCTAGAAGAAGCCTTTGCCGATTTCCAAAAAACCAGCACGCCTTCAGCTCTTTTGTTGTTTGATTTGGATCACTTCAAACCCATCAATGATGAAGGTGGCCATGCTCTAGGCGATGAGATGTTGCGCCGCATTGCTCAGGTGGTTGCCTGGGAAGTCCGCCGTAGCGACCATGTGGCGCGCCAAGGGGGAGATGAGTTTGGTGTACTGCTCCCCAGCTGCACCTTGGCTCAGGCAAGGAGAATCGCTGAATCCCTGCGTCAGTCGGTAGGGGAAATCTCTGTTACCCATGAAGGCAAAGAGTACATGGTTACACTCAGTATTGGCGTTACCACCTTTGATGAAGAGGATTCTAATGTGTCTGACGTTTTGGCACGGGCCGATGCCGGTAGTTACAAAGCCAAAGGGATGGGACGCGATGGGGTAGTTGTCAATATGCCTCACAATAACGATGACGTAATGGCGCTTTTCGATTCGCCCAAATAGTTTCTCATATAAGCACTCTAAGCCTGTGCAGTGGCTTGGCGTGCTTAGCAGTCGACAAAACATGTCCAGCAGTAGAGTATAAGCAGATGCTGAACTTGTCGTTAGAAGCCAGTTTTTAAAATCAAGGCTGACTGAGATACTGTTGTGAACCTACTTGAACTGTTTGCCCGCACGCTGGATGTCACGCTGCCTGTCTTTGCGATGGTGTTTGTAGGCCTGGGCCTTAAGCGCTTGAAATGGATTGATAGTGCCTTCGTCTCGACCGCTTCTGCGCTGGTATTCAAAGCAACACTCCCCACGCTAATCTTCCTTAGTTTGATTAAAGCTGACCTAAGCGTTGCGCTGGACGTTTCGCTGATGCTGTTTTTTGCTGTGGCAACGCTGGGGCAGTTTTTATTCAGTTGGGGCTGGGCGCGCTACCGTGTAGCACCTCAGGATCGTGGTATTTACGTTCAAGGCGCGTTTCGCGGCAATTGTGGGATAGTGGGTTTGGCGCTAGCGGCGGGCATGTACGGTAACTATGGCCTGTCAGCGGGCAGTCTTTTGCTGGGCGTGGTCATCGTGATGTATAACGCGCTTTCGGTCATCGTGCTGGCATTTTACCAACCAGGTCAATCCACCGATTGGCGCAGCCTGCTCAAACATGTAGCGAAAAACCCACTCATTATTTCCGTATTTGCAGCATTACCTTTTACCGCGCTCTCGATCCCACTGCCTAGTTGGGTGATGACCTCAGGGGACTATTTTGCCTCGTTAACACTACCGTTGGCGCTGATTTGTATTGGTGCGACGCTCTCCGTGTCGAGCATGCGTGACAGCAGCCAAGTGGCACTTGGCGCTAGTTTGATGAAGATGGTAACACTACCGGTGCTCTCCACCGTGGCGGCCTGGTTGGTGGGCTTTTCCGGCGAACAGCTGGGCTTACTGTTTCTGTTCTTTGCCAGCCCCACCGCTGCCGCAAGTTTTGTAATGGTCAAAGCAATAGGCGGCAATGTGGCTCTGGCCGCCAATATCATCGCCATTACCACCCTGATGGCGAGCATTACCGTTACGCTGGGCGTCTTTGCGCTGCGTTTACTCGGCTGGATATAGAGTTGAATAGCGCAACTCGGTTGGCCCTGCCTAAGCTGACGCGTTATACTACGCGCCCGCAAGTTTGGACGACGTTAGTCCCTGTAGCTCAGTAGGATAGAGCAGCCGCCTCCTAAGCGGCAGGTCGCAGGTTCGACTCCTGCCAGGGACGCCAACTGGGGTTCTTTACAAGTCCTGGGAAGGCCTAAAAAAGAGTACAATACTCTGAAATACATGGTTTTTTAGCTCCTCGTTGTTCCTCACAGTTCCTTCCAAATCCCGCTTTCAAGTGGTATACAGTCCGGTATATGCCTCCATTCGGAAATACTCGGTATACCTCCATGGCGCTAACTATCCGACAAATAAACGCAACTAAGCCCGGCACGAAAATTATTACCCTCTCAGATGGCATGGGATTAGAACTTAGGATCTCAACCAATGGCAGCCGTGGATGGCGTTTGCGCTACACACGCCCTAACGGCAAACGCAACATGATCAGCCTTGGCCAGTACCCTGAAGTGAGCCTTGCTGAAGCAAGGGAGAAGCGGACGGATATGAGGCGTCTAATATCCCAAGGCATTGATCCTATAGAGCAAAAGCAGAGCGACAAACGCCAACGCCAGTATGCAACTGAAAACACATTTGAAGTGCTGGCCATGGAGTGGCACGCCGCCATGGTGCCGCGCTGGAAAGAGAGTTCTAAGCGTGCCAATGACAGCAGGCGCGTGCTTGAAATGTATGTGTTCCCCAAAGTGGGGAATCGGCCGATAGAGAGCATTCTGCCTCTCGAATGGCTGGACATACTGCGCACGCTTGAAGCGTTAGGGAAATTTGAACAGAGACGCCGCCTGCACGCCTTTTGTCGTGATATCTACCGCTTTGCCATCATTACGGGTAGAGCCAGCTACAACCCCCTTACCGACCTTCAAACGGCGCTCAAGCCCTACAAGCGGGGTAGCTTCCACCATATCCCCCAAAGTGAGCTTCCACAGCTTGTGCGCGATATTGAGGCGTACGATAAAAGCCCCATGGTGCGCATTGGGCTAAAGCTGTTGCTACTGACAGCCGTTCGGCCTGGAGAGCTACGCCGGGCTGAGTGGACTGAGTTCGACTTAGATGCAGCCGTTTGGAAGATCCCCGCCGAACGCATGAAGATGGGCAGGGCGCATCAAGTGCCCCTGCCTGCCCAGGCGGTGGACGAGCTTCGCTACCTTCACAAACTAACAGCCCCCTTCAAATTGCTCTTTCCTGGCCGTAATGACCCACGAAAACCAATCTCCGATGCCGCTTTTGGCATGGCTCTAAAGCGTATGGGGTATGAGGGGAGGCACGTACCCCACGGCACCCGCCATGTGGTGGCCACCGGCTTAAAAGAGCTGGGCTACCCCAGGGAATGGATAGAGCTACAGCTATCGCACAAGCTGCCAGGGATCGAAGGCGTTTACACCCATGCCCAGCACATGGCCCCGGAGCAGCGGCCCGCTATGATGCAGTTTTGGGCGGATTACTTAGATAAAATAGCAGCGAGGTTGGAATGAGGTTCAAAATCCCTGTTCATTGCCCAAGGTGTGACACTCCGACTAGGATTCGCACAAGTCGGAAAATGACGAGCGGCTATTACGTCATTCATCGAGAGTGTAAAAACAAGGCATGTGGTGAGCGCTTTAAAACTGAAGAAACATTCACTGACTCCACAGGCGAGGATCCTCTTAAGCCTTTCGGGCTTGATGGTTTGGAACCAAGCCAATGCGCACTGATTATTATCGATCAGCAAAATGCTAATGCGCTGTGCTCGTTTCGTTTTAAACGTAATAACCCTAAAGCAGAGTTGTATATGCTTAAGGTGCTACATGCCTGGAGAGAGCACTCATTACCTGTTATCCATGTGCGTCACCTATCAAGAGACCCAGAGTCGCAATTTTCTCCTGGCTGTCCAGGCTCTAACTTCCAACCAGCCTTTGAACCATTACCCAATGAGCACATTATAGATAAAAGCATACCCGATGCTTTTTTGAATACTGAGTTAGAGTCTTGGTTGAGGAAGCGCGGTATAGAGCAGTTGGTTATCTGTGGCGCGACTAGTGATGGATCAATTGAGGGTACGGTAAGAACGGCGCGTAACCTGGGGTTTACTGTCTGGGTGCCTGATGATGCTTGTTACGCGTTCTCAAAGTATGCCTACGATGGTTCGCATATTCCGGCTGAATATGCACATATCATTGCTATGACAAACCTTCACCATGGGCAATCGGCCGTCGTAGACACTTCCATGGTGCTCCTGGCAATTGAGGAGAGCGTAAGCGTTGGGGGAAAGGGCAAAATTCGACACTGACCTTAGCCTTGAAATTAGTCAATACGCGAAAAAGTGAGACTTCTTGTTGTAGATTTTGTCATTTCTACAACAAGAATAAAGATGCAAAATTAAGCCATGCTTGTCTTTTTAGGTTTTAATACCTGCTAAACACTATGCTGCTTTTTTCTCCTGTTTTCTACAGTGGTGACTAGCCAAGTAGCGCATGTTTACAGTTTGAAAAGTCAAATCATGTTGATGTGTTTTTGTTGTAGAAAAGCACTTTTCTTACAACAACACCTTCTGGTAGTCCTCCCCGTTCCTCGTCAAGCTAGTGGTGTCTCAAGCGTAAGGCTTGCAGCGTCGCCACTAGCTAAAGGAACCCATCATATGGCTCATCAAAAACCAATCGCTCCTTTGTCATCCAAAGCCGCTTTGGATACCCGGCTAGCTGTCAAAAATCGTTCGCGTGCCATCCCGTTGTGCGGGAATCGTGGCACAACGCGCATCGATGGCGCGTCATTTCGATAACCGTCAAGCTTCATAGGGCCACTAGGGCACTTGCCTGGAATGACACAGCGAGGACACAAATCAATGCCTGAACTCACCACTCACACACCGCCATTCAGAACGGTGAACAAGATCCAGCTAGGTAACCGCCTGTTGCGTCGCAAGGAGGTCGAGCAGAAAACCGGCAAAAGCCGTTCTGCCATTTATGACGGTATTCGCCAGGGCACTTTCCCGGCCCCGGTGCCGATTGGCGGCAAAAGCGTTGCGTGGCTAGAGGAGGAGGTGGATAGCTGGATCGCTAACTGCTTGGAAGAACGCAAACGCCAGCGCCTGGAAGGCATTCCCGCACCGCTACGCATGACCACACACCAACAGGAGCGCCACGCATGAGCCAGTTTGAATTCACTATCAACGGCACCACGCTAAAGCTCACCGCTGACGATGTGGTCAAGCTTGAGGCCGCCATGGTAGACGCCACCAAATCACCCAGCCGAAAAGCATTCCGCAAAGGTTCGACCGGTGATATTAGCGCTAAATGGTTAGATGGCCAGGGCGATGGCTTGGAGCGCTTCAACCGTCACCAGCCGTCCACCGAGATCCTTACCGACTGCTAACCCCCTAACCCTGTCAAATAGGCATAACGCTGCTGGGCCAAGCCCAGCGGGTATGGGGAAGTTTTGCCCAAAGATCGCAAAAAAGGCCCCAGAGCGGGGAGCACTGGGGCCAAGCGAAGTTACATCAAAGGGAAGTCATGAAGCCTATCAAATTGAGCAACATTTGCTGCCTGAAAAGCTTGCGAGGAACACTAGGGAATGCTTATGATGGTGGTGCTGTAGCAAAATCTACAGCCGGGCGTGAGAACCCGAGTTCACAAAGGCGCTACAGCGCCCCTACCATTGCAGGCGCTTTTTTCATGCCTGTAGTGCGTCGTTATGGCGGCTGTGCGTGGGCACGCTTCGGCGTGGCCGGTTTCCTTTGTGACCGGTTTCTCACCCTGCGTACAGTCGCCTCCAATCGCGTGAGAACGGTTGTTGGTGACTCCAAACACAAAGGAGTCTTACCCATGGCCAATCAAAGCCAAGGTGCGTACACGCACACCCAAATTTCCCCCTCGCATATCGCTACTGCGCTAATCGGTGCAAAACTGATTGCCTACCGTGTTAACCGTAAGCCTGAACAGCTTCACCAGTTGTTGGGTATGGCACGCATGGCCACCGCGCTACACGCCCTCTCTTATCAAGAACACGACCAATTACTTATCGAGCTTGAACGCCTGTGCGTCGAGGAGGTGGGTAATGCTTAATTCATCCATCCCCCCACGCCTTGAAGATGCCGTTTGCCTGACAGAGGCAGAGTGCATGTTGATCGACCCACGCGCCGATGGCGACACACTGTTTGAACACGCAGAGATGCGCCTGGAGGCAGTCAGCAATTTGATGCTGTCGCTCTGCCAACTGGATACACCAGGGGCCAGCGCTGATGCGCGTGATTTAGCCAACGTGGCTATCGCATCGCGTATTTTACTGGCCGATGCGTCTGATCTTTTCCTTGTGGCGCGCAAAACCGTCAACCGCCAAATACCGCCTGCCAAGAGGGGGGCGCGTCATGGCTAAGACGACCGTTCAAAAAATCCAGCAAGTGGCTATTGCCTCGCTTAATGACGCTGAAACGCTAGTGGCTGAATGGCTGCCCGATGGTGCGCGCCAGGGCAGCGAATGGGTAGCACGCAACACGGCCCGCGACGACCAGGGGAAAGGCTCGTTTGGTGTGTCACTGGCCAGCGGCAAGTGGAACGATTTTGCTGATCCTGACGCCCACGGTGGCGACCTTGTGTCGCTGCTTAGCTACCTGCGCGGCTGTCGGCAGGTAGACGCCGCCATGATGATCGATCAGCGGTTGGGGCTGGGTATTTTTCATCGTAACGGTGAGGCGCAAGCCTCACCCCCCATTGCCGTTACACCCACCAAAAACCAGCTACGCCAGCATGCGGAAGCGCAGCGCCTAGCGGCTCAACACAAAGCCGCCCAACTGGCCAAGCAGCTTTGGCTCAATGGCCAGCCTGCTTGCCCTGGCCATGCGTATTTGGTGAGCAAAGGGATTAGCCCTTACCGGCTGCGACAAACACCGAAAGGCCAGCTAATGGTGCCGCTTTATGCGGAGGGTGAGCTGGTCAATGTGCAACTGATCGACGCCCAAGGGAATAAGCGGTTTTTGAAAGGAGGGCAGGTGCTGGGCGCTTACTCCCCGCTTGGCCGTGTCATGCCTGGAAAGACCCTTTATGTCTGTGAGGGCTGGGCTACCGGGGCCACGATCCACGCCCACACCCGCGAGCCAGTGGCGTGTGCCATGCACGCGGGCAATTTAGAGCCGGTGGCGCGTGGCCTATGTGAGCGCTATGGCCACCTAGAAATGGTCATTGCAGGCGACGATGACCGCGCTACCCCTGGAAACCCTGGCCGCACGGCCGCCAATGCCGCCGCGTTAGCGGTGGGGGCATTGGTGCTGTTCCCGACTTGGCCGAAAGAAGCCCCGCATATCTTGACTGATTTTAACGATTTGGCGTGCTGGTATCGCCAACAAGGGGGCCTCCATGAGTGAGAAAAAACGCGAGCAGCAAAGCCACCTTGCGCTAGTTGGCCAACCCACTGCGCCGGAGATCGACACCTTAGAACGCCCAAGCTACGCCGTTTACGAAGGGCAAACCCTGGTGGATGGGAAGCTGTTTCGGGCGGGTACATGGTTCCACGGTATTAAGCAGGGCCAAGGCGATGATATCGGCCAACCGTTTGACCTATGGATCTGTGCGCCACTGCATGTGGATGCTGAAACGCTAAACAGCGATGACGGCAGCGTAGGCCGCTTATTGCGGTTCAAGCACCGGGGAAAGGTCATTGAATACGTCATGCCCATGGAAGCACTGGCCGGGAAGGGCGAGGAGATATTAAAAGCCCTTTTCCGCCAGGGCTTAAAAGTGGAGTACCACCAGCGCCGCTATGTGCCTGCCTATATCGCCAGTCATCACGACTTAAACCGAGTGCTGGCCACCACGACGAAACCGGGCTGGCACGATGCAAGCGGGGCCTTTGTATTGCCTAGCAAAATCTTAGGCGGCCAGGATGTGCGCTTTCAGGACAGCGGCAAGGGTGCCCACCTATTTTCTGAACGGGGCACGCTGGAAAGCTGGCAAAGCGAACTGGCGCACTACTGTCAGGGAAACCCGGTACTGATCCTGTCTGTTTGCTGCGCACTGGCGGGGCCCCTGCTTTCAAAGGTAGGCGTAAACGGCGGTGGCGTGCATTTGGTGGGGGACTCCTCAAGCGGTAAGTCACTGGCTCAGGCTATCGCCGCCTCAGTGTGGGGCGACCCCAGCCGTTTTGCGGCTTCTTGGGATATGTCGCGGGGTGGTATCGAGATCGAGGCATCGTCACGCAATGACACGGTGCTGATTCTGGACGAGATCAAACGCGCCGATCCCAAGCGGGTACAAGAAATGGCCTATGCCATCGCTAACGGCACCGGTAAAGGCACCATGACGCGGGAGCGGGAAGGGCGGCCCAAGCTTTACTGGCGGGTTTTGGCGCTTTCCAGTGGGGAGCGGTCACTTTCTGAGCATGCAGCCATTTCAGGCAATGCCGCCCACGCCGGGGCAGAGCTGCGCATGGTGGACGTAAACGCAGGCACCCGCACCTATCGCGCCTTTGATGATGTTCACGGCATGAGTGGCGCTGCATTCCATAGGAAGCTGACAACAGCAACCGCGCACCACTATGGCATGGTGGGGCCTGCGTTCGTGGAGCGGTTGATTAAAGAGACTGATCCTGACGTTTTCTATCAGCGTTTTGCTGAAGTACGTGATGGTTTTCAAGCTGAAGGGCCGCAAGCGGGCAGGGTGGCGGATCGGTTCGCCATTATCGCGCTGGCGGGGGAGATAGCCATTAGTTACGGGCTTTTACCCTGGAAGGCCGACGATGCTGCTAGTGCTTGCCGCCAACTGTTTGAGGAGTGGCTGCTTACGGTCGGTGATGGTAATGCCGAAGACCGTCAAATACTTAGCGCGCTATCGGATTTTATCGCTATGCACGGTGACAGCCGCTTTTCCGACATCGCCGCTACCTTGCCTAATCCCAATGTTAAGCACCGTGCCGGTTACTACGAAATAGAGGGCTTAAAACGTCTTTACCTGTTCAACCGCGCTTCATTGAGCGAGGCCGCCTCAGGCTATGGCCGAGAGCGTGTTATCCGCACCCTGGAAACCTACGGTGTGTTGGCCAAGACAGATAGCGGCCGCAGCCAGAAAAACTACCGCCTGCCAGGGGGAGGGAGCACGCGCTTTTTCGTCATTGATCCCGACAAACTGGAGACAGAGCGGAGGAGCGCATGAAAAACCAGGCGTTATGGGCGAATTCTGGCGTTCTCTCCCTATCTGTTGCCGTCTCAAAAATAGCGGCTACGGATGGCAACCTGCAAAGCACTGAAAATAATAGGCTTTATGGCTGTTGCCTTGTTGCCGCCTTTTTCGTGTGTCAGAGAGAGGAATTATATAGAGGGGAAAATCACGCCTGCCAGGAAAGAGGAGTTTCGGCCCATAAGCTCATGAACCTAACTACGCGTGAACCTAGTTTCTGTGGCAACAGTGGCAACAAGGCAACGGCCAGTAACCACGCGGGTTCTAGCGTTGCCTTAGTAATAAGAGAGGTGGCAACAATGGCAACACATATCTTTATGTACCTATGTAGTTGTGTGTCTGTTGCCATTTCAAAAAACCGTGGCAACAGTGTTGCCACTAAAAAAACTATTAAAATCAGTGTAATAGCCTCTGTTGCCTTGTTGCCACGATTTTTGCGACCTAGAGGGTGGAAACACACAGGGGGAAGGATCTTGTTCGCACTGCGAACAATTTCAAGCAGCCTAGTGCAGTCGACCCCTTTCCCTTCCTGGCAGGCGTTTTTCACCCAGCTAAACATTTCCCGTTGGTGGGGCTTTGGCTCCACCGTTTCACCCGCGCACCCATGCCAACAGTGAGGCCAACATGACTGAGCAGACACCAGCCACCACCCAAGCACCTGAGCAGGAGCAATGCACCATGCAAGCAACAGATAACAAGCACTTCAAAGCCCCCGAAGCTGCCGTGAGCGGTGAAACTGAAACCGAGCTGGAGACGGAGATCGAGCAGCTACGCGCCACTTACCTCGCCCGGCGCTCGAAGCTCGAAAACGCGGCTGGCAGGTTGGCCAAGCTACGGAAAACGCTCGGTGCCCTACAGCAACAGACGAACACAACGAAGGATGCTTGGCGGCAAGATTTCGTGAAAGGGTTCGGGGAGCAGAGCAAGGCGGTACGTGACCAGCTTAAGCAAAAAGGCCAGCTGACGTCTGAAGCCGAGCAGACCCAGGAAATGATCGAGCTGCTTGAGCCGCAACAGGAATGGCTCAAGATGCAAACGCATTTGGCCCGGCAACCGCTGGAGGGAGCTATCGGTCGTATGGCGGAAATTTCATCACGCAAGAGGTTGATGAAATGTCTTAAGAATATGAGCAACAGTGAGGAAATGGTCGCCTTGAGCGCTGAGCTGCCAAGGCTGTTTAAACGCATTCATGAAGGGACTTACAACGATTATGCTCACATGGCGAGGTTAGGAATTGACGTATCAAGCCAGCCAGGGAGCAGTATCGATCCCTTGATGGATAATGCTAGTCGACGGTGGACTAGCGAAGAGATTGAGCGCCGCCAACATGCTGCATTGGGCAAACTATTGATGGACGTCATGCCCAAAGCCAAACCGGTGCCCACGCCAGAGGCTTTACAGATACCGTCATTGCTCGCCTGCGAAGCCGACGAACGTGAATACCCATCGCCCATTGGCTTTAACCGCCGGTTGAAAGAACTAGAAGCGCAAATGGAGTATGTACCGAGCCTGGACGACTTGGACAGCGCCCAAGCCTAACCAATCCATTCTCAAGCGTATGGCCAACGCCCTGCCTTTGTGCGGGGCGTTGTCGTGTTAGGCGAGGGAGAGAGGGCGGAAGGGGAGCCAGCCTTGTGCGAGCGCCTACAGGGCCTCATGCGGCGATGTTGCCAACCATCCACCCCCACACCGGCCGCGACCCACGCCGCGCACTCGACACCCCGCCCCGCCCGCGCGCTAAATGTAGTGGTTTTTATGCACCCCTGCGCCCGCCGCCAAGCCGCGCCGCTGCTGGGCTGGCTGGTGAAAAATGGGTGCATGAAAATTATGCGAATTCATGCAGAGTTATGCGCTTTTAATGGGTAAGACAGAGAGACATATCTTAAAGCTAAGCCATTGGCTGGCCGATAGTGGAGTAAGGCATTCCTGATAATTCCTTGTTGTGCCGGGGCTTTCCAGAGAGCAGCGGCGCAGAGTGGTCTAAAGTTCTAGATAATTGGGTGGTACATTTCAAAGAGAATGGTTAATAATGGTTAATATAAAAAAATCATCGAGGTTAAGTGGTTGATGATACAAGAATTCGCTGAAAGCATTGATTTACGGATCAATGATCACCTCTGATGACGCCCAAGGGCCAAGCCAGTGGTTTGTCACAAGAGCGCCCCGTGCTTTTTTATCCAGATTTAAATATAAACCACTGTACCTGATGTTAGAATCAGCTATCGAACTAAAGAAAACGTTTGATAATTCATCAACGAAAAGATTAATAACCTCACTCCTGTTAGAGATCGAATTGAAAAAATTAAAAATTGAAGCTTAACTACTTATTGGAGATAAAATTTGATAATTACAAATATTACTATTAGCAATTACCGTGGAATATCTCAAACGCAGTCGATACCGCTTAATAGGTTTTCTTCGTTTGTTGGAAAAAACGATGCTGGAAAATCAATAGTTTTGAATGCTATTGCAACATTCCTGAACCCAAAGGACAATCCAGTTACAATCACCGATTTCAATAACAACGATAAAGAAATTGAAATGGTATGTTCTTTTGCTTTCGATGGTTTGAAAGACATTCTACAGGAAAAGTTTAAATCTAAAATAAAAAAATCAGAAGGTTTGGATGACTTTATCGATGATGTAATGTTTGATAGCCAACTTACTGTTCAAAAAATTGCAGTATTTCCTAAGAAAAGTTTTGATTCTGTAAAAATACAGATTCTTGATTATGATGATGAAAGCTTTCAATTTTTATATGTAAAGTCTGACGATGAACTAAATAAGGTTTTAGAAGATTACGGGATTAAAGTTCCTTCTCAAGGAAAAGGTAGGAACTCAAAGCTAGAAAAAATTAAATATATAAAGGAGTATTGTGATTCTAATGACTTTAGAAAAAAGCCAAGATTTATTGAGGACGAATTCAAAATATCGTCCACTTTGCCAGATGTAGAACTTTTCAGAGCTGATTATGGATTAGAGGCAGATACTCGCTTCAAAACTAGCTCAGTAAGTGAGGTAGCTGACTATCTTGAAAAAGAAAGTAAAGAGGGAAATAAGCTTGCACTCGTTGAATCTGAAATTGCTGAGGAGATGAAGAAAGAAGCGAATTCGGTAAAAGGTTATATGAGTGAGTATGTGCCGAACCTTAAAGAGGTTGAGATTAAGCCTTCTGTCTCATGGAAAGATGCGATAAAGAGTGTCGATGTTTCATTTCAATTTGAAGGCGACTCTCGGCCTATACTTATGAGTCATAAAGGCACCGGCTATCGCCGCCTGTTTATGGTCGCTCGTTTTAGATATCTCTCGGAAAAAAATAAAGGATTAAATGTCATTTATTTAATTGAGGAACCTGAAACATTTCTTCATCCTTCGGCACAAAATGATCTATTGGATGCCTTTCTAGAACTATCTGATGATAATCAAGTGGTAATTACTACTCATAGCCCTGTGTTTGCAGGGGCAACATATATAGAATCAGTAATACTGTGTAAAAAGGAGAATGGTTCTCAGTATGAAAATTATAAAGACAACGGTAGAGAACTGTTCTTAAATAGCATTATTAGTGAACTTGGTATTAAGCCTTCTTTTAATATGCGGGATACTCACGAAAAAATTGTTTTTGTTGAAAGCCACAATGATGCTAATTTTTACGACATGATTTGTAGAAACCTAATTGGGAAACCACTAATCGGGAACGATGAAATTCTTGTATTACCATTTGGCGGTGGTGAAGATATTGATAGCTTTTTGAATATTGACTACTTCGACAACTCTGGCAGAGAGCTATTTCTTATAATAGACAGCGATAAACATAAAGACAATTTCAAAAAGCAAATAACTAGAGCTGAAAATTTTGTAAATAATAAAGAAAAAGGGAAGGCCTATGTGATCGAGAAAAGCTGCCTCGAAAATTATTACCATCCTAGGGCCTTTGAGCGGTTATACGGTTTAGATGAAAATAGCTTTCCTCGTATAGCCGATGATGATGATGCTCGTAATGTTATAAAACTATATAAGAAAGAATTTGATTCGGCGAAAAATATTAAGGAGAAAAATAATTTTGATGTTTTTCATGAAATGAAAATAGATGAATGGGAGGAAGTCATCGAGTCTGATTTGACTCAATTTCTATGTGAAATAATCGGAAATAATAAGTAGATATATGCATTTCTTCAGTATAATAAAAAGCATTTTTAGAGATTGATTGCCTGCAGTGATAGGGGTTATTGGTTCACTTAGAGTTATATGTACTTAAATTAAAAGCAAAAAATTAAGGAATAAGTATGAGTCATGATGATTGGCGTGATGAAACGCAGACCAGATTAGCCAAAAGCCATATATACAAAGTGTTAAAGGAAAAATGTCAGGATGATGCTTCTGGTAGCCAAGTAATGCAACTGGTTGACGATGCGACTTTTTACGCTTATCAAAAGACAAAAACTATTCTTATTCACATGGGAGAGTTTACCCTTCATGATGGGGATCATTTGTTTAGAGTTTTAACATTAATGGAGAAGCTTCTTTCTTCTCAAAAGGTAGAAAAGCTAAGCGTTCCTGAATTGATGTTACTTATTCTAAGTGCCTTTTTTCATGATATCGGAATGGCTCCTGAAGAAAAAGATGTTCTTTCTTGGAAGAAAGTATGGGATGTTGCTCCGATATTTTCTAATGATAATGATGAGAATGAATTTAATAAATTTCATAGGTATTGTTTAGCTAACCCGGAAATAATGTCTAAAATTAGTACCTCTATTATGCAAGGAGATATAAGTCAGGCTGATTTGATTAAAAATTACTTGATTGCAGACTATATAAGAATATCTCATGCAGCGCGTGCTAGAGAAATTATTAAGAAAGATTGGATTGAAAAAATAAAATATCGAGATAACGATCTGACTGTTGAGTTTGCGGGAATATGCTTTAGTCATAACGAAGACCCGCTTTCAATCTTTGACTTAGATAACAATTACCTATGTGGGCCAAGCATATATGCTAATTTACAATTAGTGGCTGTAATCTTAAGGCTTTCAGATCTGCTTGACTTTGACGCAAAAAGAACACCGGCTATTTTGTTCTCTCATTTATTTGTTAGACACCCTGTGTCTATTTCAGAATGGAACAAGCATCGCTCTATAGAAGCATGGACTATTAACGATAAAGTCATTCAGTTCCACGCGAAATGCAATCATCCTGCAGTTGAGGCCTCAATTCATTCTTTTTGTGATGTAATAGATAAAGAGTTAATTGCATGTAATAACATAATTTCATCAATAAATGATTTTAGTAGGAATAGAGGTGAGGATATTGATATTAAAGTTCCTCTTAAAGTCGAGCGTTCAAAAATTGAAACAAAAAAAGATATTGATGGAAAACCAATTTATTTGTATCGGGAAACTCAGTTCAATTTAAGTAAAAATCAAGTGGTTGATTTGTTGATGGGAACTAAATTATATGGTGATCCAGAGGTTGCTTTAAGGGAGCTTTTACAGAATTCGATTGACGCATGTTTACTTAGAAACGCACAAGAGCATAGTTGGGGAACCACTTATAAACCTATAATAAAGATAAGATATGCTACTGAAAATGGAGAAGATATACTTGAAATAATCGATAATGGAACCGGTATGGATCAAAAGATAATTGATTCATATTATTCAAAGGTAGGATCGTCATTTTATAAATCGTCTGAATTTTATGATTTAAAATCACAATCAAACGCAAAGTTCACACCAACCTCTAGGTTTGGAATAGGCATACTTTCATGTTTTATGGTTGCTGATACATTAGTAGTTGACACAAGAAGGGTCTATGGCCCTCATAAATCTAGTGAGCCAATTAATCTAAGAGTTGAAGGTCAAGACAGCATCTTTTGGATTAAGCCTGGCCAAAGAGAATTACCTGGAACTTCTACTAAGCTTTTTCTAAGAAAAAGTAGAAATCCATGGGATAGGATGAGTGAAAATGAATTTATTAAGTCTGTTGAAAACGTAATCCCAAATCCTCCATTTGAAATTCAGATTGAGACTGAATCACACCGTAAGACAAAAGATGAAAATAGTTTTGATGAAATTAAGGCAACGTCTCTGAAAAATCACACATGGGATGAGCACGACAACATAAGAGAAATCAATCTTGAGTTTAAGGGCGTTGGGACGGGCTTTGTAGGGTCTGCTGTTGTCGCTATATTAGAAAGTCATGGATTGCCGGATAATAAAGTTCAAATGACATCTAAATCGGTAGAAATAGAGGGGAACTCTTATAATTTAGAAAAAAGTATTACTATGGACGGAAAAGAAATTCATGAGTCTACTTCCTCAATAACAATTGATGAAAATGGTGAGATCGATCAATCAGATTCCTATAACATACTCTATAAATCGATTTCTAGGTTGTCACTACATGGAATTGAGGTGCCCTTTTCTCTATTTCCAGATTCTTGGCGCATGAAGAAGAATCAAGTCAGACTAGATTGGCCTCTTCCGATATTAGTTGTTATTGATGTTTGTGGAGATATGGATTTAGACTTGAATTCTTCCAGAACTCAAATAATTATGTCTGATAGTTGGGTCAATTTTGAAGAAATACTTTCTTACGAGGTTTGCTTAGGTATTGCTAAGTCAACAACATCTGAATATTGGGATAAGCTAAAGGAAGTACTATTGGAAAATACAAAAAATGAAATATTCATCCGAAGTTTAAATAAAGTGTCATCAAACGACATAGTTTGAAGATTCACTGAATAATCATATATTGATCTTATCGACCTTTCATTAACGGTGAGTACTGTTTTACCCCAGTGCTCACTGCACAGACTCTTTTTGTTTGAAGCAGTCAAATTGATGACAGGCAGGGGTAAGGAGTTAACGGTTTGCATGTGATGTTTCTGGTATACAGGCTGGTATATCGTTTTTTATGTTTTTTTGTTAAGCCTATTAAAATCATGGTTTTATATGATAATTTCGACTCCTGCCAGGGACGCTATGCGCCTCACTCGCTTTGTTTTTACCCCCGTTCTACGCCTCCATCTTTCCGATTCTTCTCCAACAACTGCACGCATCAGGTATGCTCTTCGCTTGCCCCTCACGCGGCTGACCATTGCCAAGGAAGTTACCCATGTTTTTCCCAAAACGCGTTGCCCTCACGTCGCTCATTGGTATGTTGGCCCTGCTGCCGCCCACGCTATTCGCTCAGGATGCTCACATTGGCAGCGTGCGTACCGAGTTCAAGCTGCTGGGCCCGAATAACACCATTGAAGTGGAGCGCTTCGATGACCCGAAGGTTCAGGGCATCTCCTGTTATCTCTCTTACTCACAGATTGGCGGGATCACTGGGGCGGTGGGGCTTGCTGAGGAGGCCAGTGAGGCGAGCGTGGCGTGTCGGCAGACAGGAGAGATTGTCTTCGACCCCGCTGAAGTAGAGGAGCAAGAGGTGATTTTTAGTCAGCGCCGCTCTGCGCTGTTCAAGAATATGCGCGTCGTTCGTATGCATGACGCCGAAACCCAGACCTTTGTGTACCTGACCTATAGCACCAAGCTGGTCGATGGCTCGCCTAAAAACGCGATTACGGCTGTCCACTACGGTGAGTTAGGAGGCGGGCAGTAATTGACTCGTGGGCGCTTAGCGCGGGTTGCCTAACGTTTGTGTCCAGTAGGTTGAGTAGCGCGCCTCCAAATCCTCGGCTTTTGCCATGCCCATTTCGGTAAAGGCGTCATTCATGATGTTGCGGCAGTGGCCGGGGCTGTCTAGCCAGCCTTCCACCACGGCGGAAACGGAGGTGTGGCCAGCGGCGATATTTTCACCCACGGCTTGCCACACATAATCCTGATTACCCACACGCTGCTCGATACCAGCACCCTCCGGGTCGGTATGGCTAAAGTAGTCATTCTCGGCCATGTCCTGGGAGTGGCTTTTGGCCGCTGCTTCCAGCTTGCAACTCCATGCTAACGACCCTACGGCCTCAAACTGCTGGTCGCCGCATTGTCGCGCTTGGCTGCGCGCCTCGTTGATTTGAGACAGCATTTCCTGCTGCTGATCGTTCAGTTCGCATTCGCCCTGTGGGGGAGCATTATCACCCTGGGTTTGATCATTGGCCCATAAGCTGAATGAACCCATAAGCAACATGATAACGGTCAGGCCGTAAAGCGCCCCGGCAGCGGGGCGCTTGGGAAGGACGTTATCCACCGAACTTTTCATTCTCGCCAAGGTTCGGCGTGGCGTCCTTTTTGAGGTTGGCTTTGGCAATTTCGTAGAGCTGAAATGTCTTGCTCTCTTTTGCTTTCCAGTGCTCACCCATCTGCACTTTAATTTCTAGCAGCGCAACGTCTGGGTCGTCTTTACCTTCGGGGAACCAGGCGGCGATGAAAGGGTTCCAGTATTTTTCAATCAGTTCGCGGTTATCTGTCAGGTTGGCTTTACCCGATAGTGAAACGTAGACGCCATCTTCCTGGTCGGAGAAGCTAAGGCACACATCGTGTTCGCTTTCGGTTTCAAATACCTTTTCGGCACTGCGGCGGGTGAAGAACCACAAGGTGCCGTCATACTCATCTTGAACCAGATGCATTGGCCGGGCGCGTGGGGTGTCGTGATCCAACGTCACCAGCATGCCGACTTTGATATCTTTGATCATCTTCCAGATCTTCTGCTTATGTTCCGGGCTGGACATAGCGTCACTCTCCTTATGAATACGATCCTGGCCTTATGAATTAGATACTGAAATAGTCATAGACAATGCTTGTACATCGAAGATGACTAGCTACAGCCTAGCTACCATTTTCCATATCAGCAAACGCTCTATGGAATCATCATATCTCTTGCCCAGTAACATCCTGCTTGATGTGTCCGCGGTTACTCACCAGAATCAAAGTGACGCTGAACTGTATGCTCAGGGAGGGAGGTTCCAATGCTAACAGGATCTATATACCGCTACTGCCCAATCGTAGCGCTACTGCTGCTCGGCGGCTGTGCCACGGGCGGGGGAGACCCTCATTCTCAAAACCAGATGACCCAATACGCGGCTGAATACTGCAGAAGCGTCGGCGGGGAGAATGAAATTCGCGAAAGTAGCCTAGGCACTGGCCGCTATTGCCGCTTGCCTGATGGCCGGGTTGAAAATGAGTGGAAGTTATACCGTACCGAGCATCTCGATAATGACTAGCTGACACCTTTGATGCCACCCAGGCCAGCCACTGGGTGCCAAGGGCCTAGCTGTTTTTGGTTGTATGCCTTTTCTTAAAGCCAATCATAACCGCTAGCAGCCCGCACGCCAGTGCTGGCAGCAAAACATCAAGCACTGAGTCTAACGTCCATCCACGCCAGACGCCCTCAAACATACCGACCGGTAGCGTTTCGCCCCATGCCCAACCTCGTTGGATGCCTAGCCTGTATTCGTGCTGTGCGATCTCGCGGCCAAGCAGTATCGCCACCGGGATAACACCGGCCACGTAAGCAGAAACAAAGGGCAATAGTGAGAGCTGAATGATCAAAGCGATAATGACGTGCTCTAAATGGGTAATGTCCATTTCCCCGCTCCCATAGTCTTTCTCCTATAACTTTTCTTCCGTGAGCCGAAAGGGCTCTGGCACGAACATGGGCATCATACACCCACATACATGTGGGTAGGGCTCGGGGAGGCAGCTCTTAACGTTTACCCGCTTTTGTTTTAATTTTGGGAGGCGTGTCGGAAAGCTCTTTCTCTTTAGTGCGCCATTTAATCTTTACTTCTACCTCCTGTTTATCGCCTTCATCACTGGCGCGCAGGGAGACTTGCAGCAACTGCTGGGGGGAAAGTACCAGCTCACCTTCACTTTCCTGGAAGGCTAACTCGCCTTTATTGATCGCATTTGCCAGGGTAATCAGTAACTCTTGGGTTGATTGACGATCCAGCAGCGAATCGTGACTGAATTTCGTTTTTGACTTCATTTAGCGGGCTCCACCAGTTTTCCTTTGCGGCCGGGCTTGAACACTTTTGCCTGAGGGTAATCGCAGCTAAGGCCGATCACCCCACGGTTTTTGTCGATTAACGTTACCCCTACACCGTAGCCATCGAGCCCCTCGTTTTTACGCGAGTGAGCGTCCAGGGTGATATCGGCTTCGATATGGATAAGCCCGTTTTTGAGCGTGACCCGCTGGCCAAAGTGTTGGTTGATATGGCCGTGAACCAGCACCTGAATGCCTGCCCGCCGGGCAATATAGGCGCCGCGAGGCGTAAGGGGGAGATCGGCTTTACGGTATTTGGTTCTAAAGGTATTGGCCAAAGAGCCATAATAAAAACTGAACAGGTTTTGGTGCATTAGGTTTTTTTTGAAAGCGCGGTTGGCATGTTTTACGCCGTATTTGGCCAGCAGTTCGGCCATATGATCATCGAGGCCGGCATGCAGAAACAGAAAGGAACCGCGCTTTTTAACAAGCTGCATGCGTCGGAAAAACCAGCTAAATTCCCCCGATTTGTTAAGAAATAGCGAACGACACTTCATCGCGGCGGCATAGACTTGGGTGAGCGACAGGCCGTTTTTTGCACAGTGCGCCTCGAAGCTCTGCGCCTTGGTAGTCATCTTGCTAATTTCACGCTCTATACCCTCGGGGGTGAGAAACCCGGCGGCATAGAAGGGGAAGTTTTCGAACCAGTCGTTGCCTGGAAACAGCGCCTGTCGGCACGCCGCCTCGGACGGTAATCCTTTGTCCCACTGGGTATCGGCCAGGTATTGATCGAATACCTCTTTAAACAGCGGTATCACCTTCTTGCCCATGCGCACAAAGAGATGTTGGCTACCGGCGTCAGTGTCGCGTTCCAACGATAGCAGCCCCATCAGCAAGCGGAGATCATGGTTACCGGCCAGCAGAGTGATATCTGCTTTGAGGCGGTATAAATGGGCCAGGCTGCGCAGCATCATCAGGTTACTGGGGCCTTTGTCCAGGCAGTCTCCGCCCACCACGATTTCGGCTTTTTTGCCGAATTTCGTCAGTGCATATTCACATAGGTGGGAGCCTTCGCGTTCGATCACGCCTGCAGCAATTAGCGAGGCTTCAAATGCCTCGGCGTCCGCATGGGGATCTGAGATGAATGCCACTGGCTTTTTGGGCCAGGCGAAGCCTTTTTTTCGCGAGCGCTTAACAAAGGTGCTTAGCGCCTCATCGTGATTGACCGAAGTCGCGTCATCGGGCCAGGGCGCCCACTCTGTCGGAAGGCGCGTCAAGATGGCGTTGTGATACGGTTGTTTGCTTACCTTTGGAATAACATTGCACGCGGTCATAGAAGCCATCTTATTCATCGCTATCGTCTAATCGAGAGGGTCTGCTGGCTGGCGCTGTTTCCAGTTTCCGTACAGTCGGTGCCAGCCTTGGTTATGCCGCTCGAAAACGACCGGATGACCATGAAACATACTTAACCGTTTAATATCGCTGAAGGGTATGACATTTAAATGATAGCTTGCGTGGCGAATGGAGGCGCCGTGGCCCACCACCAGCTGTAGTTGATTTAGGTGATTGAGTTGCTTGAGCTGATTCCGTTGCTTCGTTGTCTCAGGTCGCGGCTGTGGCTCTAAAAGTGCTTGTAAATGAGCAGCGACCCTTGCACCTGCCTCCAACAGCGATTCCGCGCCGTCGAAGGGCAGTCTGAAATCGCTGGCTGATTTCCAGCCCTTAGGTAAGGGCTCAAGGCGAGGGTCGAGGGTGACGATCCGTTCTATTTCCTGAATGCTCAGATTGGCCAGCGCCCCAACGCTGCGTTCACAAAGGGCCGAAAAGCTGCGCGAACGGGGTGGCTCTGCAAACAGCGGCGTTAGCTCTTCGCGGAAGATTTCGGCCGTTTGCCAGGCTCTTAGCAGCGTCGAGCAGTGTATCTCCGCATTGAGCTGATAGCCTGAAGTGGCTAGCCACGCGCCGAATCGCCGCGCCTGCTCTCGAACGTCTTCCGCACCCTTTTCCGTGAGCGGGTAGGGCTGCAGGGCGCTGGGTGTATCCGCCAGTTGAGAATATTCACCGTGCCGAATCAGCGCCAGTGCCACCATCAGAGAATGCCTTTGGCTTGGAGCAGCGCAATCGCACGCTCAAAATCGATGGCACCGGTGAGGCGCAGCACCTCAACGCTCGCTAGATGTTCGGCATAGACCTTGGCAGATTGGGCTTGCTCGGTGGGAAAGTGGCCATCCGCGTGCTGAAAAAATGGCCCTGGGCTTTTGCGTAAGCCTTCAAGCGCCTCAGGTGTTTGGGTGATATCCACGCGACTCAGGGCTGTCGGGGCGGTAGCGTCTAATGCCCAGTCCAGCAGTATTAGGTGTTTGAGCGTGCCGGAGAGGGCGGTTTTACCCTCGCCATAGGCGTTAGGAATCAACACATCGTACTTCTGCTCAATATTCCATAGCTGGCTTTTATGCATGCCGGTAAATCGGTCGCGCTCGTCAGTGGGCAGTATGTCGCTCAAACGCGGGGAGTTGATCAGCGTGCCTGGGTTAACGCGGGGGTGCTTGGCGACACCGATAACGCTTGCCTGGTCGTTGTCGGGCTTAAACAGAATCCGGTCATTGGAGAGAAAGCGCGCCTCTGCGGTTTCCAGCGCTTTCAGCATTAGCGTCGATTTACCGCCACCGGAGCTGGCGGCAATGGCCGTGACGTTGCCATCGATATCAAAGGCCGAGGCGTGGCCGAGCAGGTAACCATCGCGTTGATGATGATTGAGAAACTGGTTGTTAATAAAGTTGATGACTTGCGATGAGTGCTTGTTTAACTCGCCAATCGCGACCGGCGCCGTTAACGATTGGAACAGCACCATCCCCGTGCGCACTTTATGAATCCAGCGCCCTTGAGGCGTATCCACGTAGGCCTCTTTCAGCCCCAGAGCGCTGGTTTTGGCCCGTGTTACCGCTGTCCACTCGCGGCCGCTGGTATCCGCTTGCTGATCCAACAGCCATACCGGTAGTTCTGGCTGGTCAAGGGTATGGACTTCTTTCGGGAGCAAACCAGAGGCCGTTAAACCAGCATAGTAAACCTCAAGATGGTCAAGAATGGCTGGGTGGTCGGCCAGCACGCGAATTGTTAAACCATTGAACGTCAGCGGTAACGCAAATGTGCAGGCGGCCTTTGCCTGATTGATTTGCTGATTATCAAAAAGGTTGATCATTCACCTGCCTCTGCTGTCTCTGTCTCTGCTGTCTCGGCCTCAAGCTGGCTAAGCACATAATCACACAGCTTCTCAGCAGCATCGATACCACAGCCTTTTTTCGCGCCGCTAAATCCACCGAAGGCCGAGACCTCAAAGACCACGGGCCCTTCATCGGTCAATGCAATGTCTACAGTGGTAAAGCTTAGGTCGAAGCATGACTGGGCTTTTAGGCCAAGCTCAATCAGCTCAGGGCTTGCATCAAAGGTTCGATATTTGCCCCCGCTGTGTATCGTTGTATTCCACGACTTGTCATCGCCGACACGGGCATAGGTGCACAGGTACTTGCCGCCTAGAAATACCATGCCTAGATCTTGACCGCCCAGGTTGACGAATTTCTGAAGGTAAAAAAGGCCATGCTTAGCCTTAAATTTATTCAGTATTTGGGTGTTGGCTTTAACCCCATCTGCCGCTTTTAACACCACCATGCCGCGGGCTTTGGTTGAGTAGAGCGGTTTTAGGATCACCTTCCCGAACGTTTGGATAGCCTCCAGCGCTGCATCAGTGCTCTCGGTGACTTGCGTCGCGGGCAGCGGGATACCGCCGGATGCCAGGGCGGCGGTGCCCTCAAGACGATTAATTAGTCGCCCCACCTGGCTTGGCGAGCTGAAACAGCGCACCCCGTCCCCTTCAAGGGTTTTGAGCATGCGCAATCGGTCGTCGGCGGCTGGGGAGTAGGTTTCGCTTATTTTTTTGATGATCACGCCGTCAAGCGCGTTGAGCAGGGTGTCCCGATAACGTAACTCGCCGGTTTCAAGTTCTAGCACTACGTCAGCCATATCGATAACGCAGCGGTAGCCGGTGCGCTGTTCCAAATGATTCGCCAATACTTCGGTTGACCATTTGCCAGGTATCCCGATGACCGCAATTCGCTTATTAATCACTAAAAATATCCTCTAGGGGAAGCCTGTACTTCTCTATTTTCTCAGGGGGTAGAAGTGTTATGGCCTCTAGCAGGTAGCTCGCTCTAAGGGCGAGTCGGTTGGCAAAACGTTTGTCGTAAATAAAGCGCGTAGAGGTGGCAAAGGAACGCCCTAGCGCGATGGCTAGCCGCGCATCAAAGCTTACATCGTTATTCTCTTTGGCGAACCGGCGCGCAAACTGATAGAGCTGCCTGATCAATCCCATTAGTTCGGCTCTAGGGGCCGCATCCATAATGGGCAGCCGATAAATTGACGCCATCAGAACGGATAAATCCTGAACATAATCAGAATAGGAGGCGCGGTGTAGGTCGATAAAGTAGATGCGATTTTTGAGTTCGTCATAGATGAGGTTGTCGACGTTAAAGTCGCCGTGGATCAGCACGGAAAATGGCGCCCTAAGCTGACGCTCTAGGGGCTCTACGCGATCGATCAACTCATCAAAACTGGGGCGGGGTAGTCCGCAAATGGTTTGGTGTGTATGAAATAGTGTCGGGTGCGTGTGGCGGGTTTCGGGCATACGTTTGCGCAACTGCTGCATATACTCGGGCTGAGCCGGCTCGTTAGTACGTGATGTCTTCCAGATCTTTCTCAACGTCCGTTGGAGTGTGTGGGCAAGTTGCTTGGCGGATTTCCACTGGTCGTTTAACAGTAATGACTCAAGCGTTCGGCCGGGGAGGTGTTCGATCACCATTGAACCCAGTTCATCCCCCTGCTCGACATGGTGCGAGAGAACCGTTGGAGCCACCTTCGGATAGACCCGTTTCCATTGATCTACCCCGTAAAGTTCTTCAATGACTTTTTGGCTTTCACCCTCTTTGTAGACTGCCATCATCTTGCCAGAGGTGGCGTGCTCGGCTCTCAGTGTGGCAATGGTGCTGCCACTGCGGGTAAGTGCCAGCCGCTCAACGGTAAATTCGTCATCCTGGGCGGTCATCGCGTGGGCGGCATTTTTCAGTTGCTTGTAGTTTTGCAAGCGTACGGCAGGGCCGAAGTTGGCGGCGAGTAGGGCGTCGGCAAGCTCCGAAAGCAGATGGATCATACGGTTAAGCTGAAAATCCACCACGGCGCTGTTACGCATGCCTGAAGCGTCCTGCTCAAAAGCAGTGGTTAAGCGGGCGGTTATTTTGGGAATTCGGCGTCCAATTTTCAGGCCTTGGCGAGTGTTTGCATCATCGATATTAATGATCACCAGCTTCAATGATTTACCCACCAATCGAATGAGCTTGGCGTACTCTTTTCGCGATTTATCGGGAAGCTGCTTTAGGGCCTTGATGGCGGTGAATTCAAGGCAGGATTGGCCTAACTGGTCAAGTAGTCGGGCTAAGCGCTCAAGGGATTTGGATTGTTGAAAACCCTGCCCATCGACTTTGCGTCGCTGCACATCCATGGCGACGGCGAGCTCAACTTTCTCCACCAGCGTGTTCCTATAGCCTTTGCGATTGATCAGGCGCCGAGAAACGGATTCACTTGGCTGAGTCACATAAACTTCAACTAACTCGAAGTGATTTTCAACTTCGAATCGTAGAAAATAGAAATGCTCCAAAATCGACGTATTGATACGCTGCCTCACCAAGATAACGTGCGCTTAGGTGGTTACTGCTTCTGAGAGTCAACAGTATAAGTAACAGTGCCATCTTTTACGTTACATGTTTCTTACAGTTCAAAGAGTTGTATGAAAAAAAGACGTTTTATCGGTACCCGAATGTGTCTGCCCCGTGAGATTGGCAAGGGGCGGGATCTGCGTCTGGCCAGATACCGAAAAGCCCCCGAGCTAGGGCCGAAAATACTCTTCTTTAGTGGCGGCACGGCACTAAGACATTTTTCTGAGGTGTTGACGGACTATACCCATAATTCCATTCATCTGGTTACCCCCTTTGATTCAGGAGGCAGCTCGGCAGAGTTACGCCGGGCCTTCGCGATGCCTGCGGTGGGCGACCTAAGGGCACGCCTGCTTGCTCTGGCTGATGATTCTGTCACCGGGCACCCTGAGGTGGCTGCGCTTTTTTCACATCGGCTATCGGCAAGGGAGGGGGAAGACGCGACGGCAAAGACAGCACTTGAGCAAAGTCTGCAGGCCCTTGTCAGTGCTAAGCATCCGCTGCTCAAGGCAATTGCTGAGCCCATGCGGTCGCTGATCCAGAGCTATATCGCCGCATTCTACAAACATATGCCCAAAGATTTTAACCTCGCTGGTGCCAGTGTGGGGAACCTGATCTTGACCGGCGGTTATCTGATTCATGATCGCTCTCTGGATCCGATCGCCTTTCTCTTTGGTCAACTGATCAAGACCCGCGGCACCGTTCGGACAACGACGGATGCCAACCTTCAATTGGAGGTATTGTTAGAGAACGGTCGAACGATTATTGGTCAACACTGCTTTACCGGCAAAGAGACGGCTCAAATCGATTCGCCCATCAGAGCGATAAAATTATCAGGCGAGGCGGACGATATCGATACCTTGGATGCCTCCAAAGTGTGTAAAGAGACCCGTAAGCTCATTGATTCGGCAGAGCTGTTGGTTTTCCCGCCGGGCAGTTTTTATAGCAGTGTCATTGCCAACCTGCTGCCCAAGGGGGTTGATAAGGCATTGGCTAAAAATCCGTCACCCAAGGTGTATGTGCCAAGCCTGGGAACTGATCTTGAAACGCTTGGCATGACGTTGGTGGATCAGGTTCAAGTGCTCAATGAGCATTTGTCTGGCACACTCGAACCCTTATCGTCTAAGCGGTCTTCAATCGATTTTTTACTGTTTGATTCGCAGCTTCTGAGTGTTTCGGCTGATCAGATTGAGACGCTACGCGATGAAATGGGTATTCAAATCATTGATCTAGATCTTGCGCCGGAGAATGCTGATACCCAACGTTATGATGACGTTAAGCTGGCTGAAGCGCTGCTTGGGTTGACCTGATACCGACATACTCTAAATGACCTTGGGCATTGCTATGCGTCTTAGTTACCAGGGCCCGCTGCCTGAAATGGTGGGGTTTTTGCTATTGCCGCAGTATTCGATGATGGCTTTCTTTGCGGCGGTGGAGCCGCTGCGAATTGCCAACCGCATTGCCCATCGACCGCTGTTCGACTGGACGTTGATTAGCGCTGATGGTGGGCCGGTGACGGCGTCGAACGGTATGACCTTGATGGTGGATCACGCAACGGCGGATGTTCACCATTTGCCCTCGCTGGCGGTATGCAGCGGTTTTACCCCCGAGGCGCATCTTACCCGCCCGTTAATGGCCTGGCTTCATCAGTTGGATCAGGCCGGTTGCTGTTTGGGGGGCATCGATACGGGGGCATTTTTGCTCGCCGCCACCGGGTTGTTAAAGCACGAGCGGGTGGCACTGCACTGGGAGAGTCTGCCCGCGTTTCGTGAGCGTTTTCCGGGTATTGACACTACCGATGAGCTTTACGAGTTGGGCGAGCGGCGCTTCTCCTGTGCGGGTGGGGCAGCGGCGATGGATATGGCGCTGGAAGTGATTGCCCGGCGGCATGGCGCAAAGTTGGCTATCGATGTCTCCGAGCAACTGATCCATGACCGAATTCGCACCCGCAGCGATCAGCAGCGCATGGCGTTGGTGAAGCGCTTAGGTACGCATAACCGGCGCGTTGTGGAGGCGGTTGCGCTCATGGAGCAGAACCTGGAGGAACCGCTCCCCCTTGACGAGATAGCCAGCCAAGTAGAGGTATCGGTGCGCCAGTTGCAGCGTCTGTTTGAGCAGGAGCTAAACGTGACCCCGCGTCAATGGTATCTGCAGTTGCGCGTTAAGCGCGCCCGGCGGCTGCTGGCCGAGACTGACTTAGCGGTATTAGAAGTGGGCGTGGCCTGTGGGTTTAGTTCGTCTTCGAGCTTTGCGCGTACGTTTCGTGCCCATTACGGCTACTCGCCTCGGCAGGTGCGTTCTGCCATAGCGGAGAAGACCTTTAAAGCGCAATGAGTGTCGCTTAATGTCTGATAAGCGTCGCTTAGTGTCTAGTGATAGGGGAGTAGCCGCGCATACTAGCTAAACCCAACTAATAAAGAGGTTTAGCCAAATGTCGGTCACAACTAGCTTCGCCACCACTAGCTCTGCCACTACCAGCCCTACCACTACTAAGACGCTGTCGTTGACAGCGAGCTTTTTACTCGCTGCGTTTGCTGCCACACCCGCCATGGCAGAGCTTGATGAACTGCGCTTTGGGGTGCCGCCGTGGCCTGGGGTGACGGTAAAGTCTGAAGTGGCGGCCCAGCTACTTGAGACCATGGGGTACGAGACCCGACAGCAAGATTTAGCCGTGAGCGTTATCCTCGAAGGCTTAACACGGAACGACTTGGAAATTTATCTAGGCGGCTGGTATCCCGTTCAGACTGATATGGTCGAACCCCTGGTGGCCGACGGTAAAGTCGAAAAAGTGGTTTCCAATATCCGCGGCGCCAATTCCGGGCTAGTGGTTCCCCAGTATGTTTACGATGCAGGCGTCACTACGGTGGCTGAGCTGGCAGAACACCATGACCGTTTCAATGGTGAAATTCAGGGGATTGAAGCGGGCACCGGCATTAACGATGCGATTCTCAATGCCATCGATAACGACCTCGCAGGTTTGGGCGATTGGCAGCTCCGTGAAAGCTCGACTTCGGCCATGCTGGCCCAGGCTGAGCAAAAAATGGCCGATGAAGAGTGGGTGACCTTTGTCGGCTGGGAGCCTCACTGGATGAACGTGAGCTTCGATCTGGCCTATTTAGCCGATAGCGATGATGCAGGTGTGGCCTCCATTGAAAGCACGGTATGGACGATTACCCCTGCCAGCCTGGCGGAAGAAGCGCCTGAGGTTCACCGCTTCCTGTCTCAGTACGTGATCGATATCGAAGATCAAAACGACTGGGTGCATGAGTATAGCTACGAAGAGCGCCCGGCGGATGAAGTGGCTAATGAGTGGATTGGCAACAACCTGGATACCGTTGCCGAGTGGCTGGAGGGTGTTGAAACCCGCGATGGCGAACCCGCCATCGAGCAAGTTCGGGCCCGATACGGCTCTTAAAAGTTAATAGCACGGCTCTTAATCACACGATTCGTAAAGCCTAAGCTGCGATTAACGCCAAACAGCGCCTTATGAATTAAGGCGCTGTTTTAGTTTTTGGCAAAAGTCCTGCCAAGCCGCACTCATATCGGGTAGCAGGGCGTGGGCGTGAAGGGCGGCGTGAACCATGTTCGGGGCGCAGCGATAGCCTACCGAGGCACCGTCCTCGCGCCAATTGGCTATTGCGGCTTCGATGGGTAGTGTCAGTGGATCCCTCTCCACGGTAAGCATTTCAATGCTTGCGGCAGGAGGGCGGCGATCACGCTGGGTAGCAATGATGTCAGGACTCTGCTGACGAATGCCGAGTACGTCATCCCGTGAAAGTAGCGGCGCATCTTCTCCCAAGCATTCAAGGGAAAGCGCGCCAACGGTTGGGTAGATCAATCCTAGCGGCGGAGCTTCATTCTGCTGATGGGCAAGGTCAATGGCTATTCGTCCGCCCGCGCTATCACCCACCAGCGCGACAGGTTGAATCGCTTCTAGCACCATACGGCAGTCTGCCAACATGGTGGGGTAATCCACCTCTGGTGCCAGCCGATAGTTAACGCTTACCACTTCACGCTCAAGCATCTGGGCCAAGCTGGCGGCGGGGCCATGGTGGCTCTCTGTTGAGCCGATGGTAAAACCGCCGCCATGGATAAACAGCGCGCGGCCTGGTGTGCGCTGCTGGGGAATAAAACGGCGCACGCGAATACCACCCAAAGCGCTATTTTTAACCCGCATTCCTGCCGGGTCGGGTGGGGCGAACGTTTGGCAAAGCTCAACGTAGGCGCGCCGTGCTTGAGGTAATGGCAGCTCCTTTATCTTTGCCAGCCCGGCGCTAAAGCGCTGAATGAAGTCGTCCACGTTCATCGCTACTGTAACCCTTAGCGCCGAATACCAATGGTGCGGCTGGCAAGCCCGGGCCAAGCGTCTTTATGGGCTTGGGGTAGTTCTGTCACGCGATTTGCGACCGCTTCTGGAAACGGGCTTGGGCGCCCAGAGGCTTGTTTCATGCCCATCAACATCTGCTCGCTGGTCGCTATCAGGTTATCTTCTTCATCGAACAGGGTGAAAAAGACGTGCAGGCGCTTGGTGTCGCTATCCAGTAGTGTCAGGCTGACGTTCAGGGCTTGGCCTTGGTGGGCCTCGCGGCGGTAGCAGAGGTGCGTTTCCAAGGTATAGATCGTGTAGCCATAGTGTTCTCGGCCCGCTTCATCCAACCCAATGGTGTCGATAAGCGCCTCGCAGGCCAGAGAGAAGACGCGGGCGTACTCCGCGTCGTTCATATGCCCGTTGTAGTCGACCCACTCGGGAGCGACGTGGGTTTTATAAATAATCATTAAATGCGCCCCTGTAAGCCTTCGGCTTCCGGCCAATATTTTTGCACTACCTCGAGCAGCTCGACTAAAAAGTCATCCCGGCGCCGGTCAAGGGTGGCCACTGATCGTCCTGCCGCTTGATGCTCACACCCCTCGACGACTTTATCAATCAGTTCATCGGTGAGTTCCGGGGCCTCCAGCTTGGTCCAGGGCAGTTTTAGCGCTGGGCCAAACTGCTCCAGCATATGGCGCATGCCTGGCTCGCCGCCCGCTAGGTGGAAGGTTAAGAACGTGCCCATTAACGGCCAGCGGAGTCCACAGCCGTAAACCACGGCGGCATCGATCTCTTCGGTGGTCGCCACGTCATCGTTAACCAGATGCAGGGCTTCCCGCCACAGCGCTTCCATTAAGCGGTCGGCGATGTGGCCCTCAATTTCACGGCGAACCACCAGTGGGCGCATGGCGAGGGCCTGATACAGCCTCTGGGCGCTGGCGATCTGTGTGGGCTGGGTGGACTCACCCCCAACAAGCTCTACCAATGGCAGTAAATACACCGGGTTGAAGGGATGAGCGACGATCACGCGCCCAGGCGTTTGTTGGCACTGCTGCTGCAGGTCGGTGGGCTTAAAGCCGGAGGTAGACGAGCCAATAATGACGTCCGGTGAGGCAGCAGCGTCAATCGCGGCTAAAATCTCTTGTTTTAGCGGTAGGCGCTCGGGCACGTTTTCCTGAATCAGGTCCGCACCATCCACGGCTTTTTCAATCGTATCCACAAAGGTTAATCGCTCAGGGCTAGCATCGGGAGCTAAACCGAGCTGTGTTAACGAGGGCCAGGCATTGTCGATAAACGATTGCGTGCGCGCTGGCGCCTTGGGATCTGGGTCGAAGGCCACGACGTCCCACCCTTGGGCGAGGGCCCGGGCAATCCAGCCGTTGCCAATCACGCCGGTACCGATGACGGCTAAGCGGCTCATTTGTCACCTCCTGCTGTGTTACCCATGATACGTCCGGTCATCGGGTCGCGTAGTTTGAGATGAGCGCGGGTTTCTGCAGGCGTCATTACTCGGGCGCCGAGGTTTTCAATAATGGTCGACGCTTTCTCGACCAGTTGGCCGTTGTTAGCCAGCACGCCTTTCTCTAAAAACAGGTTATCTTCCAACCCAACCCTAGCGTGGCCACCCAGCAGCACCGCTTGGGCGACCATGGGCATTTGATGTCGACCAATGCCGAAGGCGGCCCAGTTAGCATTGGCAGGTAATTTGTTGCGCATGGCCAGCATCGTTTCTGTGTCCGCTTCAGCACCCCAGGGAATACCCAGGCAGAGTTGATAAAGCGGGTCGCCATCGATCAAGCCCTCTTGCTGAAGCTGGCGGGCAAACCAGACATGGCCCAAATCAAAGCACTCCAATTCCGGCTTAACGCCTGCGGCCTGAACTAGGCGGGCGTGTTCACGCAGCCAGTCAGCGGGATTCACGTACACCATGTCGCCAAAATTGAGACTGCCGCAGTCCAGCGTGCACAGCTCGGGAAGCAGTTCGCCGACCGGGGCATGACGCTCGGCGGGTGTTTGGATATCGGTGCCTGGGCCGCCGCGCGTTGGGTCGGTAGCATCGGGTATCCAGTCGCCACCGCCGCCAGCGGTGATGTTCATCACAATATCCACATCGGCTTCGCGTACGCGCTCCATCACTTCGCGGAACTGCTCAGTAGAGTGGCTGATGCCGCCGGTTTCCGGGTCGCGAACATGGATATGCGCGATGCTGGCCCCGGCATGCGCCGCTTCAATGCAGGAAGCTGCAATGGCCTTGGGTGTAACAGGCACATTGGGGTTTTTTGCGGTGGTATCTCCCGCGCCCGTCACGGCACAGGTAAGAATGACATTGCGGTTCATGGCGTGCTCTCTAGTCAGCGGTTTATTCGCTTACTAGTGTGTCGCCGTGTGCAGACATTAGTTGTCATAAAGCGACATTCGCTATACATAAGATGCGATTTTTGATCTCGGCTAATTAATACCCGGTCATTTCCAAATAACCCTCGCCAAGCGGTTCGCCGCTGGCGCGGTCGTTGACCACCACTTCACCTTCCCAGTAGGGCACGCTGGTGGTCATCCAGCGGTTGGCGTGGGGCGCTTCGATGTTGATGTCGATCCCTACTGACGGTATTTCCAGCCGCCATTGGGTGGGCACATTGCGACCGGCGACAGCCGACGTTGCCAGCGGCGTTAGGGTAATGTCATCTGATGCTAAGGGGGTGGCGTCGCCTTGGGGAGTAATCCAGGTGCCGGAGCGGTAGTCGGCGTTTTGAGCGGAGCCACCGCGTAGTTGAAACGCCATCAGCTTGTGGCCGTCATTAAGGTGAATCGAGAACCAGTCCCAGCCTGATTGGCGGGCATCAAGCAGTTGGCTGCTCCACTCCCGATCCAGCCAGCCGCGCCCGCTAACGGTTTTTGTCTCGCCGTTGATGGTTACTTCGCCGTTTATCTGCCAGAAGGGCTGGCTGTAGTACATGGAGCCCTGGCCATTGGCGGCTTTCTGGCTAAAACCCTGTTCGCCGTGAAGCACCAGCGGCCCCTCTGCAGTCAGTTCTAAACGGTAGCCAAAACGCGATGCACCCTCGCCGCTGTAGGCGGTTAGTGTGAGGTGATTAAAATCGCTGCTATCGGCTTCTTCGTTAGCTTTAAGCTGCCAATCATCCAGCCAGGCATAAAAGGGGCTAATCATTACGCCTGCTTGGCTGTCCTGAGGAGTATTCAATGAGGCCTGTGAATGGCTGCGCCCGAAACGTTCGGCCACCTGGTGTTGCTCGCCCTGAGAGATCGCCATATGGGCCATCCACAGTTGATCGGCTGCCCAGGGCGTTGGCTCAGGGCGTTCGTTGGGAGGCATCAGCGCCTGGCGAAAGAGCGTCCACTGCAGGCCAAGTGGCTCACCGTCGGCGTCTTCTAAATTGGCGGTTAAATACCACCATTCAATGCGGTAGTCCGGGTGGGCGGCGTGCTCTTGTGGAAAACTGAGCGGCTGATTAGGCTCGGCATGCCTAAAACCATCGGCGTCTTGTCCTAAACCGGCAAAGCCTGTGCTGTTGGTTTCGGTTTGATTCTCTTCGCTACAGCCGAAAAGTGTCAGCGCCACAGTGGCTATCAGTAGAAGACGCAAGGTTAGTCGAAGCCTTAAGCTCATTGATTGGCCTCTTCTGCTAGTAAGGCCCGCGGTGAGGCGCGCCAGAAACGCAGCGTGGGCAGGGCTGCTGCCAGGAGTGCCACACCAACGGCGGTGGCCAGAGTAACGGCCATTTCCCCAGGAAATAGATAGAGCGGTAGTCGCCAGCCGAAGGCGGCCACATTAATAATCGCCACTAATCCCCAGGTAATCGCGATACCCAGTGGAATGGCCAGCAGGCCGGTGGCTAATGCGGCACCGCTCAGTTGTGCCAGATTTAATTGTGCCAGCTGTGCTCGGGGAACGCCCAGCGCCCATAGCGGCGCTAACTGTTGGCGTCGGCTGCGTGCCTGGGTCAGCAGGCTGGCGAGAAGCGCTAGTGCCGCTACCGCTAGGGTTAATGCATTGAGCGCGCGGGTAATGGTAAAGGTACGCTCAAAAATCTCGGTGGCAATACGCTTGATCTCGCGTTGATCGCTCAGCGCATCGCTACCGAGGTCAAAGCGTTCGAGCAGGGCAGTACGCAGGGCATCAACATTGGCATCGTCACTCAGCACTAACCCTATGGAGCTAGGCGGCGCATCAAAACGAGCGGCAAGCTGGGGCGATGCCATTAGCACCTGCCCGCTGGGGTTGCCGTAGTCGGGATAAATAGCGGCGATGGTCAGCGTTTCATTGGCGCCGGGCGCGTTCAGCGTCAGGCGATCACCGGGGGAGAGGTTCTCTGCAGTGGCAAGTTGCTCGTTAATAAAAATCGCGCCATCACTAAAGGCTGCCCAGGCGGATGAGCGGTCTTGTTGGGTTGCCAGCAGCGGCCAGTGCGGAGTGAGTGATTCGCCAGGGGTAATGCCGTAAAGCTCGATAGGCGTGCCTATCGAGCGGCTGCCTTCCGGCGTTGTAGCGGCCTGTAGTGTTGCATCGCTACGCCGTGTGAGCAGGCGCTCGAAAACCTCCGGGCGATCAGCCAGCCAAGCATCAATATCCGCATATTGCTCGGCGGGGGCATTCAAGTAGAGTGGGGCGACCAAGCGCTGATCGAGCCAGTCTAAAAACGTCAGGCGAAAGCCGCCGACCATGCTACCGACCCCCAGATTGGTCGCCAGGGCGATAAGTAGTGCCATCATGGCCAGTGACAGCCCAGGTAGCTGAAGCTGCATATCCGCCAGTGCCCAGTGAATAAGTGGGCGCCGCCGGGCGAGGTACGTCAGCGCTTTTAGTAGCAGTGCTAAAAAGGGCGGCAGCCACAGGGCGCTAGCCAGAAGTAACGCCGCTACCAGCGTAAAGCCTGTCACTAATCCATCGCCAGGGGGCTGAAAGCGAAGCCAAACATACAATGCTAGCGCAACGCCCATCGCGAAAGCGCCGCCGATGCTCATTAGCGATAATTGGCGGCGGTAACCGCTACGCCAGGCCTGCATCTGACCTAACTCCAACATGTTTAAGCGGGCCGCGCGCCATAGCACGCCGCTGCCTGCCAGCAGTAGTCCGCCAAGGCTAACCGCCAGCCCACCGACCCAGTAATGCCAGGGCAGGTTGAGCTCTTGCCCGATGCCTGCGCCATAAAGTGAGCCCAGGGTTGCCGCGACATCGGGTAGTAACAAGCGTGCCAGCCATACGCCGCTGGCAATACCGGCAAGCGCTCCGATTAGGCCGAGCAGGAGCAGCTCTAAGCTGAGCGCTAGCACTAAACTGCGCCCTGATACACCCAGCACTCGCAGGGTGCGCAGCATGCCCAGGCGTTGCTCCAACGCTAGGCCTAGCGCTGCTTGAACGATGAATAGCCCCACGACCCAGGCAAGTAGCCCCAGTGCGGTAAGGTTCAGGTGAAAGCTTTCGGTCAGTTGACCAGGGGAGGCAAGCGTGGTGGCGCGGGTGAGCGTTAATACCGGGGGCGCTTCAGTGAGTGCCCCCGGGGCGGCCACGATGCGCGTAAGCTGGTCGCCGCTTTCAAGCAACCGCGCTGCGGCGGCAATATCCATGATCAGCGTGTCCGGCGGTAGTGCTGGCGCTAAAATGAGCGGCGGGAGTGTTTTGCCATCTGCCAAGGTCGGGGTGGCAGCCGATGCATTCTCGCGCGTTATCCCTAGGGCTTCCAAAGCATCAGGCGCTACGCGTGTTTGCCACGGGGGCGTTAGAAAGTCACTTAACGACGCGGAGGTGTTGGCTTGAGCCAGCGCGTTATCGCTGGAAAGGGTCAGTGGGTCAATGCCGATCAGAGTTAGCCGGGTGCCATCTTGGGTAACGACTTCACCCTCTAGCATGGGCGATACGGGCAAGCCTGCTTGACGCAGGGCGTGATACTCGGCACGACTGAATGGCATGCCATCGCGCCGCTCAAGCTGATCCAGCTGGGTGTCAAACAGCGCATCGGCGCGGGCGTAGCTGTCGCGAGCGGTGGCGTTGATCGCCTGGATGCCACTCCATAGGGCACTAGCCACCCATAGTCCGAGCAGCAGCATTATCAGTTGGCCGGGGTGGCGCCGGTAGTGGCTAAGTAGCGTGGATAGCACCCGGGTCATAGTGCCGCTTCTAGTAGATGACCGTGGCTTAGACGTAGGCAGCGATCAAGCGGAGCCGCCACTTGGGGGCTGTGGGTGACAATGAGCAGGGCGCACTGAGTTTCGCGAACCAGGCTCAATAGCAGTTCAAGCACTTCACCTGCGGTGGTTTCATCCAAATTGCCCGTGGGTTCATCGGCAAGCAGCAGAGGTGGGCGCGGCGCCAGAGCACGACCAATAGCTAAGCGCTGCTGCTGCCCGCCAGAGAGCTGCTCCGGATAACGTTTTTCCATGCCATGCAGCCCAAGCCGCTCAATTAAGTAGTCTGCCCAGGCGGCATCGTCGCGATTGGCTAAGCGCGCCTGTAAGCGCAGATTGTCGATGACCGTTAAGCTGGGCACTAAGTGGAATTGCTGGAAGACTAAACCCAGTTGCTCGCGGCGTAGCTTGGCGCGCGTGGGCTCAGGTAGAGACGCGACATTCTGGTTTTCGAAGCTAACTGTTCCTTGGTCGGGAAGATCTAAACCGGCGGCAAGATGCAGTAGGGTGGATTTGCCGCTCCCAGATTCTCCCATTAGCGCCAGGCTTTCTCCTGCCGCGAGACGAAGGGAGACATCGTTGAGCACGTTCAGCGGCCCTTGTGGCGTCGTGTAGGTTTTATGTACCTGATGAAATTCCAGCATGGCTGCCTTTGTTGTCCATTAAGGTAGAGGCTAGTTGATGCTAGTTTGGAGCCCCTGGCGCGCCGCGCTCCCCATATACTGCTATTCCACCCCTGCCCGTGCGTTTAATGAAATACATACTTTTATCCGCGGCATCAATAAGCTCGCCCGCATCGCCAAATCCGCCGTCGTTCAGGCAGGCAATGCCAATCGAAACGGAGACATAGATAGGGTGCTGGTCGTTGTGAGCCATGGGCGTTTTTTCTAAACGCTGGGCAATACGTTTGGCGAATACTTGAGCTGCCTGGGCATCTTCATCTGGCAAAATGACCAGGAACTCTTCGCCTCCCCAGCGCCCCGCAAGATCGCCTTCACGAATAAGCGACTGCAGCGTTTTGCCGAATTTTTGCAGCACGTTGTCGCCCATTTGGTGGCCGTATTGATCGTTGAGCTTCTTAAAGTGGTCAAGGTCAATAAATACCACTGACATGATGCGAGACTGTTCCTGGCATAAGGCAAAGCGCTTATGCATCTGCTCTTCAAGCCAGGATCGGTTGGCAAGACCGGTGAGCATATCGGTTCGTGAACGCTCTTCTAACTCATCTTGTCGTTGACGCAGGGAGGCGAGCTCTACTTGTTGCGTTTCAAAGCGCGCTTTGAGCTGTAACGTCTGTTGGAACAGCAGTTGTTGAGCCTCGGCAAGCAACGATTCGTTATCCTGCAAAGGGGGGGCCGTCATTTGCAGCATGTCCGCCAGCGCTGGCAACTGTTCCTGAATATTCTCTAACAAAAGCCGTAATGAGATCGCATGGGCGCCCTGGTAGGTTTCAAACTCTCGTACCACGGCGACGAGCGACTGTGCAGGATGTGAAGAGAGCCAGGCGTCGGCGATGGGCCCAGACAGCTGAATGCAAAGCCTATCGGCGGCGGTAATGTCGTACTCATTGTGGCTATCGCAGATACGCTGAGCGAGCGGTGTTGGAACACCCCATTTGGCAGCAAGCCAAGCACCTACTTGAGAGTGATCGCAGCCAAAAAGGCGCTGTTCCGACTCGGATAACTGTCGATGAGAGAGTGCGGCTTCAGCATACAACTCATTGCTCTCTTTAGGGTATGTCGCCCTTAAAGCCATGATGCCAATGTCTTGTAGTAAGGCGGCAGTGAAAACGGGCCCCGCCATGTCCGGGCAAAGCTGTATGGCAAGGTGTCGTGCTGCTAACGAGGCGATGATAGAGCGCATCCATACCCGCTGGTAATGGGCGTCAATACCTCTGTTTTGAAGCAGGCTGAAGCTCATTACCGCTGCCAGCGTGGTGTCTAACCCCAAACGTGCCGTTGCTTCTTGGCACGCATGTACCTTTATATGACTACGTGAGAAAAAAGCGCTATTGGCAAGGGTAATGATACGCATGCTCAAGGCAGGATCACGCTCGATAGCATTGGCGTAGTCGTTTACCGACGGATGCTCAGTACGCGCCACTTTTAAAACGTTAACGGCGACAGCAGGGAGGGTAGGTAAGTTTGGACACTTGAGTAGATCAGCTATCAAAAATAACGGTAATTCTGTCGTTAAGACCAGGTCTTTCGAATTATCCTTTGCCTGGATGGCCTGCATTATTCTCTCCTTACGCGTATTTAGCTTGCAGCAGCCGTGAGCCATCCATGGCAATTGCCGTATTGGGCAGTATTCAGTCGTTTGTCTCAAACCATTTTAGGTGATTCGTCTGCTAAATACTCGCGTTTGAATGCCGATTTTATTACAGCTCAAAGTTCAAAAAATACGCTAAACCGAGAGGTTATGTAAGATATTTCTCAGAACCAGCTAAGAAGTTGGCTATTAGATGTCCGGCGCGACATGCGACTAAAGGGTATAGCGATGAGCCTTTTTTTATCTCAATTCAACTACCATACTAGTCATATCAGCTTCTGACGCTATCGTCTCGGGCTTCTCTAATTAGGATCAGGTGCAATGCACACGACATTACAAACGCTTTGGCAGGGAACCCACGAAGGGGAATCGGTTCGCCAACGGCTATTTCATGTGCTGAGGCAGTCGATTATTCAGATGGTACTGGCGCCGGGGCAGGCGCTATCGGAAAAGGAGCTTGCCGACACTTTTTCGGTGAGCCGTCAGCCAGTGCGGGAAGCTTTCATAAGGCTCTCAGAGTCAGGCTTGGTGGAAGTTCGCCCTCAAAGGGGAACCTATGTTGTACGCATTTCGCGCCAAGCGGTGCTAGAGGCACGATTTATTCGTGAGTCGCTTGAGGTGTCAATCGTACGCGAAGCCACCAAGCAACCCCTTCAGTCTGGCGTGCTAATGGAGCTTAACGAGCTTATTGATCGACAGCGTAGCTGCATCGAGCGACAAGACCATGACCGCTTCTTCTTTCTTGATGAAATGTTTCATCGCACCTTGGCATTGGCTACGGGACAAACCATGGCGTGGAATGTGATTGAAGACGTCAAAGCACAATTAGACAGAGTACGGTATTTGAGTATTCCTGATTCTACGCCTATTCCGAAATTGGCCGATCAGCATCAGGCCATCGTGGATGCGATATCTGCTGGAGATACTGACGCGGCAGTTCAGGCAATGAGTATTCATCAATGTGAAATACTCCACTCTCTGCCTGAATTAGAGCATCGCTTTCCGGAGCTGTTTGAAGGTGTGAGCATGAATGTTCATGCGCTAACTATATAAAACCCACTAATGAGTACAACAACGCTGCACAAGTTGCATGGAGTAGATCCAGCCAGAACTGGCTGGTGAATTATCAACAATAAATAGATGTCTTTAGGAGCCCTACATGAAACTCACAAAATTACTGCCTGCTGTTGCATTGGTTGTCGCAAGCCATTCGGCTCACGCTGCTTACCAGCTTAATGTCTCAATTGCGTTGAGTCCTCAGGATCCCATTGCTCAGGCGATGGAGAGCGCTAAAGAGGCGATTGATGAGCGCTCAGAGGGAGAGCTGACCATTCAGATTTTCCCAAACAGCCAGCTTGGTTCTGACGAAGACGTGATCGAACAAATTCGTAGTGGTGCCAATATCGCGATCTTAGTCGATGCGGGGCGTTTATCAGAGTATCAACCTGAGTTGGGTATCTTAAGTGCCCCTTATTTAGTTGAAGACTATCGTGATTATGACCAAATCACAACATCTCCGCTTTACCTTGATTGGGTCGAAAGTATGGCAGAAACCAGTGGTTTACGATTACTCAATTATAACTGGTTTCAAGGGTCACGGCAGATGCTGACTCAAAATGAAGTGAAGACACCTGATGATTTGAGTGGTGTGCGTGTGCGGACTATCAACTCACCAGTATGGGTGAAAACCGTCGAAGCGATGGGCGCTACTCCAACACCGCTGCCTTGGTCAGAAGTTTACTCAGCGCTACAGCTAGGGTCGATCGACGGGGCTGAAGCACAACTAACCGCCGCTGAAGGCCAAAATCTGCATGAAGTTATTACTCATGTGGCACTAACAAACCATATTCATTTGATGACCGGTATTGCGACTTCTGAACAGTGGTATCAAGCATTACCTGATGAGCTGCGCTCTATTCTTGATGAAGAACTGCTAAAAGCTGGTGAAGCTGCTAGTCAAGCAACCGCAGCGGCTCAAGCCTCAGTGCGCGCGCGGATGGTAGCGGAGGGCGTTACGTTTTCTCAAGTGGATATGGGCGTATTCAGAGATCGAATGGGCAGCGTTTATGAAGAGCTAGGTTACAACCAGTATCGTGATCAATTGCTTTCTTCAGAGTGAGTCTCAGCCTTTGCCCATTAGGGCAGAGGCTTCTCTTTTTTCCTCTTTGCTATTACTTAACTGTCCGGATGCCCGTATAGGGCGAGGAATGCTGTATGTGGCATTGGTACGATAAAGGTGAGGAGTGGCTGGCTATTATGCTACTCGGTGGTACCTCTCTCACCATGTTAGTTAGCTCAACGGCTAGGGCAATAGGAAATCCTTTTGCAGGGGGCGCTGAGCTTGCACAATTTTTGTTTATTTGGACTGCTGTATTAGGGGCTGATATTACCCTGCGCCAGGGAGGCCAGGTGCGAATTGATGCCCTTGTCATTCGTTTACCTCTTAAGTTACAGCTCATGATTACCGGCCTATGTGTTGGGATGATGATGCTCTTTCTGGCTCTTTTAATCTGGTATGGCTTCGTTCTAGCAGCTTCAAACTGGCAGCGTCCCATGGGAGTGGCAGGACTTAGTTATGGGTATATCACTCTGGCACTTCCTGTCGGGGCATTGTTAATGATGCTTTCACTGGTACGCCGCTTGTTCGCTAAGGGCGTCATCGGGAGTTTGGTTGTTGACGATGATGACATTGTGGAGGAGGCGCTATGACGGCAGCTCTGTTATTAGGATTCGGCCTGCTTCTCATGGCGATAGGTATGCCCGTTGCCTTTGCTATTGGAATTGCGGGTTTCTCCTATTTCTTATTGCCAGAAACATTTTTACCGACAAGCATTGCCGTCCAGCGCATTGTATCTTCGACGCAATCATTTCCACTATTAGCTGTGCCGTTGTTTATTTTCATCGGCCATTTAATGAACGCCAGCGGTATTACTCCCCGTTTGGTTCACCTTTCTACTCTATTAGCAGGATGGATGAGCGGTGGTTTAGCCCAGGCAAGTATCGTGTTGAGCACCTTAATGGGCGGGGTTTCCGGTTCTGCCGTGGCGGATGCCGCAATGCAATCCAGGGTGCTGGGAAAAAGCATGATCAAGGGAGGCTATTCAGCGGGGTTTACTGGGGCGGTGCTCTCTATTGGGGGGCTGATTACTGCGACCATTCCACCGAGTATCGGATTGATCCTTTACGGCTATCTTGGCGAAGTTTCGATAGGGCGGCTATTTATCGCAGGCCTCGTGCCGGGCTTCTTGCTAATGGTGGCGCTGATGCTGACCACTTACATCATGGCTAAACGACGGGGCTATCAGCCAGTAAGGGAACGGTTACCCACCGGCCGTGAAGTGCTTAAGGCCCTACGTGGCAGTATCTGGGCAATTCTCTTCCCCGTATGGCTCTTGGTGGGTATTCGCTATGGACTTTTTACCCCCTCCGAAGCAGGTGCTTTTGCGGTTGCTTATGCCTTGTTGGTGGGCTGTGTCATACACCGAGAAATGGGTATGAAAGAGATACTTAATGCCATGCGTGCCAGCGTAAGAGATATTGGCATGATAATGCTGATTATTATGTTCTCAGGCATTATTGGTTATGTCGTCTCTTTCGAAAGGGTGCCGCAAACAATAGCAGAGCTAACACTCGGCGTATTCTCTAGTCATATAACACTGTTGCTGGCAGTTTCCGTAATACTTGTTTTTCTAGGTATGTTGTTAGAAGCCACGGTTGTTGTCATGTTGTTAACCCCCATCTTGGTGCCCGTTATTAAAGCCGCAGGTGTTGATCCTGTTCATTTTGGGCTGTTAATGATGACGCTGGTTACGTTTGGTGGCATGACGCCTCCTGTGGGTATTTCAATGTATACCGTGTGCGGAATATTACGATGCTCTTTTTATGAGTATAGCCGTGAGTTACTGCCTTTTGCCTTTGCTGTATTTGTGGTTGTGCTGGGCATTCTCTTCTTCCCCAATGTAGTGCTGTTTTTGCCTAATTTACTACTGGGCTAAATCTGCCTATGACACTCTCATAATGAAGGAGCGATGATGAAGTTTAATGATAATGTTGAGTTCATGGGCAAAGACTTTCTGTTAGAAAATGAAGCAGCCCAACGGCTTTATCATGAGCACGCAGCGATCATGCCGATTTGCGATTATCACTCGCACTTAGATCCAGTCGAAATAGCTCATAATACCCAGTTCGATAATTTAACCCAGCTATGGCTAAAAGGGGATCACTATAAATGGCGTGCAATGCGCTGCGCGGGTGTTGCTGAGCAGCGTATAACCGGAGATGTCAGTGACCGAGAACGCTTTCAAGCATGGGCGGAAACCGTACCCGACTGCTTAGGCAACCCACTCTATCATTGGACTCATCTTGAGCTGAAGAAGCCGTTAGGGATCGACAATATTCTCCTCTTTGCACAGACAGCTGAGGAGATATGGCACCTATCTAAACAGCGGCTAACAGCTCCACAGCTTAGTGCTCAAGGGATCCTGGAGCGCTTTAACGTGCGTACTATTTGTACCACGGATGATCCTGTGGATAGCTTGGAAACCCATCAACGGCACGCAAAGGCGAACACTGGGCCGACTATGCTGCCGACATTTCGAGCTGATGCGGTTCTCAAAATAGAACAGCCAGCGTTTGTCGATTATCTCGCTACGCTCGAAGTTGCCAGTGGCGTGACGATACAGCGTTTCGATGATTTGCTGGCTGCTCTGTACCAGCGTCTCGAACATTTCGAAAGTTTAGGTTGCTGCCTTTCCGATCATAGCCTTGAGCAGCCCGTTTTTGTTGAGCCTCCTGCAGCTTATGAGCTGGATCGGATACTCGACCGCAGAAAGCGCGGAAATGAACTGAGCAGTGATGAAGTGCACGGCTTTACCACAGCAGTGCTGCTATGGCTCGGCAAGGAGTATGCACGCCGGGGCTGGGTCATGCAGCTTCACATTGGCGCTTTGCGCGATTTAAGCCAGCGGGGGCGTCGTGACATAGGCGCTAACAGTGGTTTCGATGCGATTGGCGATATCACCTACGCAGAACCTTTAGCGGCGCTGTTGGATGCGCTGGATAGCCAGCATCAACTGCCGCGCACCGTGCTTTATAACCTCAACCCGCGGGATAACGAAATGCTCGCTGGGCTGGCCGGTTCCTTTCAAGGTGATGGAATCCCCGGAAAAGTGCAGTTTGGAGCCGCATGGTGGTTTAACGACCAGCGTGATGGCATGGAACGCCAGCTAACTACCCAGATGCAGTTTGGTTTGCTGCGCCACTTTGTAGGCATGCTGACTGATTCTCGTAGCCTTCTATCGTTTTCTCGTCATGAGTATTTTCGGCGTATTTTTTGCCAAATGCTGGGGGCTCAAATGACCCGCGGCGAGTTACCCAACGATATTGACCGGGTCGGCGAGCTGGTTCGTGCGGTGTGCTACCACAATGTGCAGCGCTACCTATTTGAGCGTTAACTTCTTTTTACTTCTTGTGATGGATTTACCATGATCATTAGCGATGCATATTTAATCGTAACGTCCCCAGGCCGCAACTTTGTCACGCTGAAAATTGTTACCGAATCAGGAGTGTATGGGATCGGCGATGCCACATTAAATGGCCGCGAGCTGTCGGTGGTCGCTTACCTGGAAGAACATGTGTTACCAACATTAATTGGTCGCGATGCTAGCCGCATTGAAGATATCTGGCACTTTCTGTATCGCGGCGCTTACTGGCGGCGTGGGCCAGTAACGATGACGGCTATTGCAGCAGTGGACGTAGCCCTATGGGACATCAAAGCAAAGCTTGCGGGTATGCCGCTTTACCAGCTGTTGGGTGGTAAGAGTCGCGATCGGGTGATGGTCTACGGTCATGCGACAGGGCGTGATATTGAAGCATGTCTGGAAGAGGTCGCCCGCCATGTGGATGAAGGCTACAGAGCGGTACGCGTTCAAGCTGGTGTGCCAGGCATTGCCAGCATCTATGGTGTCGCCAAAAAAGAGGGTGAGCCCTATGAACCTGCAGATTCTGATTTGCCCGCAGAGCATGTGTGGAGTACCAGTAAATACTTAAACCATGTGCCTAAACTATTTGCCGCCGTACGTGAGCGCTTCGGCGATGATTTGCACGTGTTACACGATGTTCATCACCGCCTGACGCCCATTGAAGCTGCTCGCTTAGGTAAAGAAGTGGAGCCCTACCATCTCTTTTGGCTCGAAGACTGCGTACCGGCTGAAAATCAGGAGGCGTTTGGTCTTATCCGCCAGCACACCACCACGCCGCTGGCCGTAGGCGAAGTCTTTAACAGCCTGTTTGACGCCAAAGCGTTGATCGAGAATCAGTGGATCGACTATATACGCGCCACTTTAACCCACGCCGGGGGGATCACCCACGTACGGCGCATTGCCGATTTGGCGGGTCTTTACCATGTGCGTACCGGCTTCCACGGGCCAACGGATCTTTCGCCGGTTTGCTTGGGGGCGGCGATTCACTTTGACACCTGGGTACCCAACTTCGGCATCCAGGAGTATATGCCGCATACCAGCGCCACTGACGAGGTATTCCCCCACGATTATCGCTTTGAGGACGGGCATTTCATCGTTGGTGAAAAGCCGGGGCATGGTGTTGATATCGATGAACAGTTAGCCAAGCAATACCCCTATAAGCGCGCCAGCCTGCCGGTGAACCGGTTAGAAGACGGCACCTTGTGGCACTGGTGAAGGAGTTCATCTAGATGAAAGCATTCCAGGTAAAGGCGCCCCATGACTACCAGGTCGCGGAAGTTGATCCGCCCAAGGTGGCCGCTGGTGAAGCGTTGGTACGCGTAGCATTTGCCGGTATCTGCGGCTCGGATATGCACATTATCCATGGCGACAACGCCTTTGTGCGCTTTCCGCGCATCACCGGCCATGAGTTCGCCGGGGTAGTGGAGGCGGTAGGGGAAGGCGTGGCTGACGTAGCCGTTGGGGATCGCGTGTGCATTGACCCTGTTATCAGCTGTGGTGAGTGCTACCCCTGTCGGATTGGCCGTCCCAACGTGTGCAGTTCGCTTGAAGTGATTGGTGTGCATCGCGATGGTGGTTTTGAAGAGTTTGTGGCCGTACCCGCGGCTAACGTACACCACCTACCTGAGCATATCGGGCTAGACGCCGCTGCCTTAGTTGAGCCTTATACCATTGCCGCCAACGTACTTGATCGTATGCAGCCGCACCCTGGTGATCGACTAATGATTCTGGGCGCCGGCGTTATCGGCCTTACGATCCTGCAAATGGCCCTGGCCAAGGGGATTGAAGAGGTCATCGTCACTGACGTTATTAACGAGCGATTAGTGGCGGCAAAACAGCTTGGGGCAACGCAGGTCTTTAATAGCCGCGAGCAGGATGTGGAAAAAGAGGTGCTTGCCTTAACCCAGGGGGAAGGCGTACCGCTGATTGCCGATGCGGCCTGCGTGCCAGCGCTGTTACCGCAAATGCTGCGTTTAGCGTCGCCAGCAGGGCGCATTGGTCTACTGGGCTTTAGCGTTCAGCCCAGCGAACTAGTGCAGTTAGAGGTGATTAAGAAAGAGCTGACCCTGGTCGGGTCGCGGCTCAACAACCGTAAGTTTCCGGAGGTGCTAAAGCTAATGGCAAGTGGGCAGTTGGATCCGTTGGCGTTAGTCAGCCACCGGTTGCCGCTAAGCGACATGCCCAGCGCCATCGACATGCTTGATCACCGGCCAGAAGAGGCCCGCAAGGTGCTGATTCAAATCAGTGCTTGAGGGGTGCTACTCCAACCCACGCCAACCCACGCGAAATTAATAGCTGCAATAAACAACTAACAACACCCGTGTGCAGGAGAAAGACAATGATCAAGCAACTTATCACCAGCGCTGTTCTTGGGGCCGCCATGCTAGGCAGTCACTCACTAATGGCGGCAGACTTTACCCTGCGTTTTGGCCATTTAGCCAATGAGCAGAACATTTGGCACCAGGCCGCCGAGAAATTTAAGCAGGAGGTCGAAGCAAACTCTGACGGGCAGATCGAAGTACGCCTCTACCCCAGTGAGCAGCTTGGCAACGAAATGGACGTGATCAATAGTATCCAGCTGGGCACAGCGGATATGACCATCACCGGTGAAAGCTTACAAAACTGGGCGCCGAAAGCCGCGATGATGGCGGTACCGTACGCCTTTAGAGATTCCGAACACCTCCATGCCGCCGTTAACGGCGATATTGGTGCTGAGATTGAAGCGCAAATCACTGAACGCACTAACCTGGTACCTTTGGCGTGGTTTGAGCGCGGCCCCCGTGAGCTGACCTCTAATCGTCCTATCCGCACGCCTGATGAGCTGGATGGGTTACGTCTTCGCGTTCCTAACGTGCCGCTATTCGTTGATACATGGCAGGCAATGGGGGCACGTCCAACCCCAATGGCGTTTAGCGAAGTGTTCACTGCGCTGCAGCAAAATACCCTGGAAGGTCAAGAGAACCCGCTTAGTCTGATCGAAAGCGCCAGCTTTAATGAGGTGCAGGACTACCTCAACATGACCGGCCATGTGCGCAGCTGGATCTACGTGGTGATTGGCCGTAACCAGTTGGAAAGTATGCCGGAAGAACTTCAGCAAGTGGTGCGAGACGCTGCTCAAACGATGCAGGAGTATCAAGCCGAGCTTTTCGTTGATGACCAAGCACGTCTTGAGCAAGCGCTACAGGAGCGTGGCATGGAGTTCGTGGAAGTCGATGTCGATGCGTTCGCAGAGAAAGCTCGCCCCGCCGTGCTGGAGGCCTTAACCGAAGAGCAGCGTGAACTCTTTGACGCTATCCAAGGCCTGTAAGTTTGGATTTGTGGTCAATTGATAATGACGATGGGCTGGCCGTGCGCCAGTCCATTTTCTAACGATACAAGCAGCTTGCCCATGAGGATACGGTTATGAACTCGGATCACAAAGCGCTTGAACAGCAAGCGTTGGAGAGTCTGGATTCAATGTCGGCGGTGCCTAAATTTAAAGGCCCCATTGGGCGCATGATTGGCTGGGTGGACACGTGCTTTCTGACGTTGGCCGTTACGGCGCTGATTGCGATTGCCGCTACGGTACTGCTGCAAATTTGTTCACGGCTATTTTTGCCGTTTTCGATAGCCTGGACCGAAGAACTCTCGCGTTATCTGTTTATTTATATGGTGGCACTATCTGTTGGTGTGGTGCTGCGACAGAACCGAAACATCAGCGTTGAGCTTTTCCATCATCTACTGGGCCCACGCATACAGGCAGCCTTTCAAGTGTTGATCTGTGCGCTGATTGGGCTGTTTGCCTTTTTGGTGCTGCCTTACGCCTGGCAGTATGCGCAAAACGGCGCTTGGCAAACCTCGCCAACGCTGCATGTTCCCATGCTGTATATCTTTTTCTCAACGGTAGTCACCTTTGCGCTTCTCCTGGTTTACAGCTTGCTGGGGTGTCTTGAGGGAATTATCGCAATGTGTCGCTCCTCTGCCTCCCTTCCGGAGTCGTAAGCATGGAAGTTATTATCCTCTTTAGCGTTTTCTTGGTTTTGCTCTTGGTGGGAATGCCCATTGCGTTTGCGCTGGGGTTAGCCTCGCTCTCTTATCTGCTGCTTGAAGGCATTTCATTAACCATCGTGCCGCAGCGCATGTATGCGGGTATCGACACCTTCGTGCTGCTGTGTATTCCCGGCTTTGTGCTGGCCGGCAATTTAATGAACGTGGGCAATATCACTGATCATATTGTGCGTTTTTCCAATGCTCTGTTAGGCCACATTCGCGGCGGTCTTGGCTTGGCCAATGTGGCAGGGTCGATGATTTTCGGTGGTATCTCCGGCACGGCGGTTGCAGATTCAGCCAGCATCGGTTCGGTGATGATTCCCGGTATGGCTCGCTCAGGCTATGACAAGCCGTTTGCTGCTGCGGTTACCGCCGCCTCGTCAACCGTTGGGCCGATTATACCGCCCAGCGTACCCATGATCATTGCCGGTTCGCTCAGCGGGATTTCGGTCGGACGGATGTTCCTGGCAGGTGCCGTACCGGGGCTTCTAATGGGCCTCGCCATGATGATTACGGTGTATATCCTGGCCGTTCGGCGTGGATATCCCAAAGAGCAGCGGGTACCGTTTTTGCAGCTGCTGCGCGAAGCCAAAACGGCCTTCTGGGCACTGCTGATGACCGTGATTATTCTCTATGGCATTATCGGCGGGTTCTTTACCCCTACCGAAGCTTCTATTGTGGCTTGCCTCTATGCCTTGGTCGTCGTCATGTATGTGTATAAAGGCCTGTCGTGGAAAAAGCTTCCGGCGATTTTGTCAGACACCGTATTAACCTCTTCGGCACTACTGCTGATGGTGGGGTTAGCCAACCTGTTTGGCTGGATACTCACCAGTGAGCAGATCCCTCAGATGATAGCCTCACTGATTCTCTCCATTAGCGATAACCCGCTCATTGTCTTACTCATCCTTAACCTGATTCTTTTGTTTGTTGGCGCTTTTATGGAGACCATTGCCGCGCTGATTATTCTTTTCCCGGCCTTGGTGGGAGTCGCCACTGGCGTGGGTGTCGATCCGGTTCACTTTGCGGTAATCGCGGTGTTGAACCTGATGATTGGGCTGACAACCCCGCCGGTGGGGGTCTGCCTATTCGTGGTAGCGGGGATTGGCAAGCTACCTATGTTGACGGTGGCAAAAGCCATCGTGCCTTTTTTACTGTGCAACTTGGCGGTACTGTTGTTGGTGACCTATGTCCCCGCGATTTCGCTTTGGTTGCCTAACTTGCTGATGGGAGAGTAGTTGATGATGGCTCCAAAGCTTATTGAAGCAAAGCCAAGAAGTGGTCGGATCGGGATTGTCCATCTGGGGTTAGGCGCTTTTCACCGCGCCCACCAAGCGGTCTATTTAGAACGTTATCGTCAACGCAGTGGCGATGGTGAGTGGGGCGTTTGCAGCGCGAATTTACGCTCTAGCGTTGGTTTAGTCGACGGCTTACGTGCGGCAGGGCAGCGCTATCATGTAGCGGAGTACGCCGATAGTGACAGCGTCACGCTGCGTGAAATTGGCGTTATTGAAGAGACGCTATTCTCGGGCCGTGATGGCGCGGACGAAGGTATGGATAGCTGGGGCCGAGACCGAGAGGCGCTACTGGCGCGAATGGCCTCTGAGGATACCCGTGTTGTTACGTTAACAGTCACTGAGAAGGGCTACTTTTTAAACCCCGCGAGCGGTGAGTTAAAAATCGATGACCCCATGATCATCGGCGATATGGCCTCGCCCCAACAGCCGCGAACTGCCCCTGGACTATTGGTAGAAGCGTTGGCTCAGCGGCGTGAGGCTGGTCTTGCTCCCTTTACCGTGCTCTCTTGCGACAACATGCCGGATAACGGTAAGCGAACACGCCAAGCGGTGGTCCAACTGGCCGAGCATCGAGACGCAGCATTGGCCAGTTGGATTGCCAGAGAAGTGGCGTTTCCCTGCAGCATGGTGGATCGCATCGTCCCTGCGATGACCGACGCCGATTTTGAGCGCTTAGCGGCACTGGGCGTTACCGATCCAAACGCCGTGGTATGCGAAGCGTTCACGCAGTGGGTGGTTGAAAATAACTTCCCCCAGGGGCGACCCGGCTGGGAAGCTGAGGGGGTTGAGATGGTGGCAGATGTGGCGCCGTTTGAAACCATGAAGCTGCGCATGCTCAATGGCAGCCACTCCTTGCTTGCCTATCTTGGCGCGCTTGCAGGTATCGAAACGGTTTATGACGGCATCAATCACGTCGAGCTTCGGGCGCTATTGCGCCGCTATATGCTTGAAGAAGCGGCGCCTACGCTTGAGATGCCCGAGGGAATCGATTTAGACGCTTATGCTGACTCGCTGCTGGCACGCTTTGCCAATGACAGTTTGCGTCATCGTCTGCAGCAGATCGCTATGGATGGTAGCCAAAAGCTCCCTCAGCGCTGGCTTTCCGGCGCGCTGGAACGTAGTGCCGCTGGTCAAACTTCGCCCTGCGTGGCGCTGGGAGTGGCGGCCTGGATTCGCTATACCGCGAGTCAAGACCTACAAGGAAATAGTTATCCCGTGGATGATCCGCTAGCCAAGCGCTTTGCAGAGCTGCACCAGATGCATGGTAGCGATCCCCGCGCGCTGGTAGCGGCCTATTTAGCCATGGACGATGTGGTGCCAAACGCATTGGCACAAGACGATGCGTTTGCACAGGCGGTGCTGGTGGCATATCAAACACTAACCCAGGGCGGGCTGCGTGAGGCACTAGCGGGCTTATAATCCCGTTAAGTTCAAAACCCCACTGATTGATTCAATCAGTGGGGTTTTTTATTGCGCACTAATGGCTAACGATTAGCGAGGTGCAGCGGGCGCTTCAGCGTTCGTGAGAGTCGGTTCGGGCACTTGCTCCATACGCTTGCGCTCTTGGTCAAGAATTGCCAGTGCCTGGGCAGAAGTCACGCGTGAGGCGGGCGTCACTAGGCTTACAATCACACCCGCTACCAGCGCTACTAGCACAGCGGGGATACTTGGGTTACCCCAGAAGGCTGTCCAGTCGCTATTGGCAATAATCGTTAAGGAGGTCGCCGAGGCGCAAATTAGCGTGGCAATGGCACCCTGCCAGTTATAACGCGACCAGAAACGGCCCAGCATGGCACTCACAAACAGTCCTGACAGAATCGTCGAGATCATACGGGTGATGTAGGTGATGACATTGTCTGAGGCCAGCGCGAACAGCAGCGCCAGACCAATGGTTGCCACTAGCGCAATACGCGAGAAGCGCACTACATTTCGCGCTGAGGGCGTGCGGCCCGTTGCCAGCACATACAGATCGCGAATCAGCGTGGAAACACCGGCAATGGCATCGGAGCTCGCGCTAGACATCGTAGCGGAAAGGCCCGCTACCAATAGTAGTAAACCCAGCCCAAGCGGCATGATCTCCGTGGCCAGGAAAGGGAAGGCGAAGTTGCTATTTTCAAGCCCAGGGTTAAGGGCGTGGGTGGCCATACCAATAATCGCGGGAATGATCGAAAAGCCCAGGTAAAGAACACCGGTGATTAAAAACGAGCGGCGTACCGATTTGACTGATTTGCCTGAATAGATGCGCTGACGAAAGGAGGGCGTAGCAAGCACGCCAATGGCAATGACGGCAGCCAGTGACAGCGCTGGCAGCGCACCAATTTGACCAATACCTAGAAAGCTAGTGGCCCCCGCATCCATACCTGCTGTTAGGCCTGAGAAGCCGCCAACCTCGATCAGTGCCAATATTGCCATCAAGATAAAACCAGCGAACAGCACGACTGCTTGAATGGTGTCAGTCCAGATAACCGCAAAATACCCTCCCACCACGCAGTAAATACCGAAGCCTAACGCCACCAGAATACGTGCGGTGGTTAGATCGATATCCGCCATCCAGGAGAGGTAGAGACCACCGCCAAGAATATGTGCTCCCAGCCAGCCTATACAGGCGATATAGATAAGTAGCGCGACCACATTACGTACCAGCCGATTCGCACCGACGTAATAGGCGAGTTCCTCACTCATGGTCATAAAGCGAAGTTTACGTACGGGAGCAAAACAGACCGCGAGCAGTAGAATACCCACGGCGCCTCCAAGCCCGTATAAGGCACCCGCCCAGCCGTTGGCGTAACCGAACCCAACGGCGCCCATGCTGGAGCCGGTGCCCACCATGGTCGCCACTGTAGTACCCACGGTAAGGAATAGCGGCACGCTTCGCCCGCCGAGTAGGAAGTCGTCGCCGCTGCCCCGTTTGTGTCTTGAAACCCACCAGCCAAACACAATCATGGCGACAATGTAGAGCACAAAGGTGGTAAGGAATAGTTGGCTGTTCATGTTAACCTCTTATCGTTGTTTATCCGGCCGTTGCCGCGGCCGAAGGTAGGCAATGGAAGCGATTGCCGCGGGGCTTTTTTTATCCTAATCACGCGGTAATCTGGCGCTGCGCCCTTGCCGGGGCGCGGCGCTTTTTTTAGAGCCGGTGTTTAAACGCGATCCGCTCTGAAACACTTCACGTCAACCTCTACTTTGCAATCCACCACCAGGTCTTGAACGCTGCAGATGCGTGCCGGTGGGTTGTCGCCGAAGACCTCCTTAAACACCTTGTTGAACGAGGTGAAATAGCGCGCATCGGTGAGCACGGTGGTGACATGCACGACGTCTTCAACGCCGTAACCGGCTTCTTGCATAATGGCCAGACAGTTATCGAAGGCGAGGCGGGTCTGCTCAACAATGCCGCCTTCAACGACTTCGCCGTCGGTCATGGGTGTTTGTCCGGAGACGTATAGCCAGCCACCTGCCTCTACGGCGCGGGCAAAGGGCAGCTTCTGACCGCCGGTGCCTACGCCACCTTCCGTGCCGTATCGTGTAATGCTCATGATGTTTTCTCCTGGTTGGGTTGAAAGGTGGGGATCGATTGAGCAATGCGCTCTGTTCTGCGCAGCATCCTGCCAGCGCGCTGGTCTGAAATTTCGCCTTGGTGATAGGCGATGCTGCCGTTCACTACAACCAAGTCGATGCCTTTAGCCGCCGCAATCGGGACTTCGTAATTCGCCGTATCTTCCAACACCGCGAGATCAAACAGGGTGAGGTCTGCATAGGCGCCTACCCGAATTACACCGCGATCCGTTAAGCCAAAATTAGCCGCTGAAAGGCTGGTCATTTTGCGCACCGCTTCGGCCAGCGGCATTAGCTTTAAATCGCGGCTGTAGTGGGCCAGCACACGCGGAAACGCCCCCCAAAGGCGTGGGTGGGGGTGCGGGTCGTTCGGTAATCCATCGGAACCGACCATGGAGAGCGGATGCGCTAACACCTGCTGCATATCCGCTTCGCTCATGTTGTGGTAAACCGCCCCCGCCGGCTGTAGCTGCCTAGCAGCGTCTAGTAGGGATATCCCCCACTCGGCGGCGATCTCTTTTAACGGGCGACGCGCCTGCTCCGGATGAGGGGTCGACCAGGTAATGGTGATCTCTATTTCGTCCGTTACCTGGCCCAGGTCGAGAGTGGAGGAGCCTGCGGTGTAGGGGTAGCAGTCGCAATGGGCATGTTGGTGTTGGGCGGCTGCTTCCAGTCTACTCAGTGCCTTGCTTGCACCGCCCCAATTGCCAGCGCCGGCGCATTTAAGATGCGAGATCACTAGCGGCACTTGGCCATCACGAGCGGTGGTAAACGCTTCGTCCATGGCCCCCAGCAGGCCCGCAAACTCATCACGAAGGTGTGTTGTATAAACACCGCCTGACTTGCCGACGGCTGCTACCAGGGGAGCCATTTCGCTGGTCGGCGCCTGTATCGCATTCCGGTAGGCAAGCCCAGAGCTCAGTCCCAGCGCGCCTTCCTCAAGCGCTTGGCGAAGCAGGGTTTCCATTTTGGCGATTTCTGCTGCAGAAGCGGGGCGGGCAAAGTTATCCATTACCTGGCTGCGCAGACTGGTATGCCCCACCAAAGCGGCAACGTTAATACTCGGCGAGGCGGCGTCTACGGCGTTAGCGTAATCGGCGAAGCTTGGATAGCGGAAATCCTCCAGCTTGCCCAGTAAATTCATTGGATCGGGGACTTCACTGGTCAGTGTCACCGGGCTTGCGCTGATACCGCAGTTGCCTACGACTACGGTGGTGACTCCCTGGGTCAGCTTTGGCAGCATTTCGGGTACACGAATGACGTTGGTATCGTCGTGGGTATGCACATCGATAAAGCCTGGGGATAGATAGCGCTCATTGGCATCGATAATCGTCGTTGCGGTGGCATAGGGCATTGCGCCGATAGCGCAGATACGCTCTCCCTGAATAGCCACATCGGCACGAAAATGAGCAGCGCCTGAGCCATCCAGCACGTTGGCATTACGAATCAGCAGGTCGTAAACCATCCTAATCTCCAAGTGGCTGGCGGTTATCACCACCGCGATGGTCATCCAGGCTCAGCTTGAGGCGGCGCAATTTAGTCCGTGAGCGCTCGCGATGGCGCATGGCAAGTTCAAGCGCCAATACGTCAATGACTGCCAGCATGGCGTAGCGGGAAGCCGAAGGGTGGTAGATAAAGTCGGTCTCCCGGGAGGTGATCGGCAGCACAATGTCGGATGTTTCGGCGAGTGGAGAATTCATTGCGGTTATCGCAATCACCTTGGCGCCGTACTGCTTTGCAATCTGTGCTGACTCCACCATCTCCGGGGTGTAACCCGTCACCGACAGCACGACGACGACGTCATCAGGCTCAAGGGTGGACGCCACCATGCGGGGTAGCAGCGCTTGAGGGTAAGCACAGATCGCATAGCCAAGGCGTACCAGGCGAAACTGAAGTTCTTGGGAGAGAATGCTGGAACCACCACCGGCGCCAAACACCAGTATCTGGCGCGCTTTATCTAACTGTTCAACTGCCCCGGACACATCGGCTTGGGCGAGTAAGTCGCGGTTAAGCGCGAGGGTTTGCGTAGCAATGTCATACACCACGCTTGAACTGTCCTCAGGCGTTGCTTCTTGAATAAAACGGCGGCCAGCGGCTAAGGCGCGGGTTAAGCGTGTTTTTAAGTCGCGCACATTAGTGCAGCCGATAGCGCGTGCAAATCGGGTGACACTGGCATCACTGACCCCCGCGCGCTGGGCGATCTCACCGATGCTTGCTTCGGTGACAAACTCGATGTCCGCAAATATCAGCTCGGCGACTTTCTTTTCAGCTTCGCGCAGGGCAGCAAAGTCAGTGGTAATGCGTGACAAGATGTCGATTTCTTGGCTCACCGTGGACTCCTAATGGTTGCCTGATTTAAAAAGTATGTTAGTTTCTAACCTTAAGTCAATAGTTGTGAAAGTATCTAACATAGATGCTTTATTAAAAAAGAGGACATGGGCGAATGCAGACAATGGCGTTAGCGATGGATAAAGGCGGTGAGGAATTGGGATCAAACCTTCTATCAGGTGTCAGCCTTCCCGCCGCCGTGGTGCATGAAGGCCCACTGGCTCATAACGTAGCGTGGATGCAACGATTCGCAGAGGCTCACGGTGCTCGCCTGGCGCCCCATGGCAAAACCACCATGACGCCCGCGCTTTTCCATCGTCAGCTTCAGGCAGGGGCATGGGGAATTACCCTTGCCACTGCACCCCAGTGTCGTGCGGCTTTCGCCAATGGCGTTACCCGAATATTGATGGCCAACCAACTGGTGGGTCAGGCAAATATGGCCATTATCGCCAGTCTGATCGAACAGGGCGCTGCGTTTTACTGTGTGGTCGATAGCCAGGAGAACGTACGCCAGCTTGGGCGCTTTTTTGCTGAGCGGGGCTTGATGTTATCGGTGCTTATTGAGATAGGCGTGGAGGGTGGCCGCTGTGGCTGCCGCAATCAGCAGCAAATTCTTTCGCTGGCGGAGGTGATTGCTAGTGAACCAGCACTTTCTCTGGTGGGCCTGGAGGGCTATGAGGGTGTGGTTCACGGGGATAATCCCGAATCTGGTATTCGTACCTATGCTAAATACCTGGTGGATGTTGCCGTAGAGCTCGAAGCTGCTGGACGCTTTGTTGAAGAGAACCCGATTGTCACTGCATCGGGCTCCGCCTGGTATGACGTGATTGCGGAGGCCTTTCAGGGCGCACCGCTTCAGGGGAGATTTACCCCCGTACTCCGCCCAGGTTGCTACGTCGCCCACGACCATGGCCTTTATCGTGAAGCGCAATCAGCGGTATTAGACCGTCGGCCGGATTTGCAGCAGGGGCTCGAGCCGGCCCTGGAAGTCTTTGCCCAGGTACAGTCGCTTCCCGAACCTGGGCTTGCCATAGTGGCGCTAGGTAAGCGTGATATTGGCCATGACCAGCTACCGATTGCGCTGCGTCGGTTCCGAGAAGGAGGTGATCCCTCGCAGCCATTATCGGTGACTGGTTGGGAAGTGACGAAAATTATGGATCAGCACACTTTTGTGCGCCTTCCCGAAGAGGGGCAGGATGTCGAGGTCGGCGATATTGTCGCCTTTGGCGCCTCTCATCCTTGTTTAACCTTCGATAAATGGCGCCAGATATTGTTAGTGGATGATCAACTAAACGTTAAAGAGCGTATGGCGACCTACTTTTAGCGCCCTGTTATTGAGAAAACCGTTATAGAGAACATCATTTAGCTCGTCGTACCTGCTGGTAGGCGCCCACCAATAGCCAGTGTCAGGGCGTCTGCCAGCTCCCCTAGCTGTTCCCGGCAGCGGTCGATGCTGGGAACTTCCCGATGCATCGCTTCTGGAATCAGAGTGAGATAAGGGATGGTGATAACGGCTTCGATAACGTCATGAACCCCAAAGACAGGGAAGCTGATATTGGTTAACCCTTGGACTTGAGGGCTTGGCCCCACGTGGTAGCCCTGCTGGCGAATCGGATCAAATAGCGCCCGCGTTCGGTCAACCTCTTGTTGCGTTGCATCGCTGGCGGCGAGAATGCGCTCCCGGCGTGGCTCATCCAGAAAGGCCAGCATGACGGCCCCAGAACCGGAGCCGCATATATCGATGTTGGCCCCCAGGCGCAGCCCAAAGCCCATCTTGTCGGGGTTTTCATACTGGGCCACTACCAATAGATGACCAGGACGAGCAACGCTAAGGTGACACGACTGGGAGATTTCATGGCACAGCTCTTCCATGCGCGGTAGCGCGGCCTGTACTAACCGCTTGGTGGGCGGGAAGCGGTGGGCCATCTCAAACATCTTTAGCGTTAGCTGATAGCGGCTACCGCTATCATCCATGCTGACGTAGCCACGATCCCGCAGCACCATCAGCATGCGGTACATCTCATTGGTTTTACGGCCGATCTGCTCGGCAATCGCTTGGGTGCTTAGCGGCTGGGAAGATTGGGCAAGCAGCTCCAAAATATCCAACCCTTTCTCTAAGGCAGGGGCGTGGTACTGCGTTTCAGCCTTCTCCTTCATTCAAGCTCCCTTACGTGATTGCCAATCGCTCGTTGATCGTGGCGTTAACCAAAACGCCTGGTTAGCGTGCCAGCCAGCCGCCGTCTACCGCCAGGGTATGTCCATGCACGTAGCGGGCGGCATCGGAGCATAAGAATATCACAGCGCCGGCTAAGTCTTCTGGCGTGCCCCAGCGTCCGGCGGGGATTCGGCCAAGAATTTCAGCATGGCGCTGGGGATCGTCGCGCAATGCTTGGGTGTTGTCGGTGGCCATATAGCCAGGGGCGATGCCATTAACGTTGATGTCATGGCCCGCCCACTCATTGGCGAGCAGGCGCGTTAGACCGAGAATGCCGCTTTTGCTGGCGGTGTAGGAGGGCACACGAATGCCGCCCTGAAACGACAGTAATGAAGCAATATTGACGATCTTGCCCGGTGCTTTGCGCTCAATAAGGTGTTTGGCAACCTGCTGTGCGAGAAAGAAAGCGGCTTTCAAGTTAACATCAACGACGTCATCCCAATCTTGCTCTGAAAATTCAACGGCTGCTGCCCGACGAATAATCCCCGCATTGTTGACCAGGATATCCACCTTGCCCGCTTGCGCGATCGCCTGTGAGACAATCTCGCTAGGCGCTTGGCTGCCCAGCTCAGCTGTAATGTCGTAAAACTGGCGCCCTAGAGCCTCCACCTGCTGGCGGGTGTCACCAGCAGGGCTGCGGTTGACGCCCACGATATCGGCACCCGCCTGTGCTAGTGCAATGGCAATTCCCTGGCCCAGCCCTTTGTTGCAACCCGTCACCATGGCAACTTGGCCGTTTAGCGAAAATAGCTTCATTGGTCACTCTCCTTGGGTAGTGGTTTAGCGCAGCTCTTTAGAAGCGATAAAGTCCATATCATCGTAGGTCAGGTTTTCACCGCACATACCCCAAATAAAGGTGTAGCGGCGAGTGCCAAAGCCGCAGTGAATCGACCAGCTGGGGTGAATCACGGCTTGTTCGTTGGCAACCACGATATGCCGGGTCTCTTGGGGTTCGCCACACAGGTGGAACACCACATCGTCTTCACTCAAGTCAAAGTAGAAGTACACTTCCATGCGCCGTTCGTGGGTATGGCAGGGCATGGTGTTCCACATACTGCCGGGCTCTAACTGGGTAAGCCCCATGGAGAGCTGGCAGGTATCCAGTACATCGGTATGCAGGTACTTATTAATGGTACGCACATTGCCGGTTTCGGGGTCGCCAAGGGTGGTGGGCGAGGCATCTTCCGGGCGGATATGGCGAAGCTGGTAACGCACATGGGCAGGCGTTGAGTTGATATAAAAGCGCGCGGGCTTGGTCGCATCGAGGCTCTCAAAGCTGACTTCACGGCTCTCTTTGGGAATATACAAGCCGTGGTGGGTGCCCAGATCGACCGTTTCACCGTCGACAGTAATGCGCCCGGGCGCGCCAATGTTAATAACGCCCATTTCCCGCCGCTCTAGAAAATAGTCAACGCCAAGTTCTTTGCCACCGCTCAGGGTAAGCGGCGAATCAGTGGGTACCGCGCCACCGACAATAATGCGGTCGACGTGGCTATAGGTTAGCGACAGTTGCCCAGGCTCCATAATCTTGGTGACCAGCATTTTGTCACGCAGGCCCTGGGTATCGAGGGTTTTAAAATGATCGCTATGAAGCGCTTGGCGAATATCCATATGAATTTCCTTTAATAGTAAAAGTAAATGGGCTCACGAGAACAGCGTGAGCGGCCACAGGGTGATAGCCGGAAAGGTAATGACCAGCAGCATCACCAGGAGGTTTGCGAGCAGAAACGGGAGGGCGCCGCGGAAAATACGCCCAATCGAGAGGCCTGTGATGGATGAGCAGACGTTCAGGCACATGCCCACCGGCGGCGTGACCAAGCCAATAGCTAGGCCACTGATCAACAGGACACCAAACTGCACAGGTGAAATATTGGCCAGGGCAAGCACCGGCAGCACCACTGGGGTAATCAGCAAAATCGCGGGGGTCACATCAATAAAGGTGCCGATCAGTAGCACGGCAGCTGCAATCACCAGCAGGAGCAATATCGGGGTAAGATCCAGCTCGCCTAAAAAGCCTGCCAACAGCTGGGGAATCTGCTCCATCGAGAGAATCCATACGTACAGCTGACTCATGGCGATAATGATCATCACCGTTGCACTGGTCATTACGGCAGAGCGAAACAGTGCAGGTAGTTCACGCAGTTTGAGGCTTTTAAATACCACCAAGGCCAGAAACAGCGCATAGCCCACGCCTAACGCGGCAGACTCAGTGGCCGTAGCGACACCGCCGACCACTGCACCCACTACAAACAGGGGGATTAATAGCGCGAGTACCGCACGCTGGATCACCTGACGGCGCTGTTGCGGGTTTAACCCTGCGTGGGCACGGGGGTAGCCTTGACGACCGGCCATTAGCGCAATGATGCCCATCATCAGCAGGCCAATAAGTAGACCTGGGATAAGGCTCGCCATAAACATGGTGCCGATAGACTGCTGCGCGGTAACGGCGTAGATCACCATGGGCACACTGGGGGGAATGATCATGCCCATGGTGGAAGAGGCCACGGTAATGCCGCTGGCGGTTTCGACGCTGTATCCTTTGCGTGCCATCTCCGGAATCATGGCGGAACCCACCGACGCCGTATCCGATACAGAAGAGCCTGATATGCCGCCAAAGATCATCGATGTCGAGATATTGACGTGTCCCAGCCCACCTGGAAAACGGCCTACCAACATCAAACAGAAGTCGATAAGGCGTGCGGTAATGCCTGAGGCGTTCATCACCAGTCCCATCAAAATGAACAGGGGCAGGGCAATCATGGTGTACAGATCCATACCGGACAGTACCCGCTGGGGCAGCACGCCAATCAAGCCTGGTTGCATGATCAAAAAGTAAACCAACCCCGAAAGCCCTAGCGAGTAGGCGATGGGTACCCCAATCAGCAACAGCACCATCAGGCTAACAAGCAGTAAAATCATGCCTGGCCCTCCTGCGCGTCTTCTCGTTGAGCGGAGGGCCGCTCGCCACCCATTAGCACCGCCAAAGAAAATAGAATGACCAGTAGCGCGCCAATAGGGACGCTGATTTGCACTACCCAATTGGGCACATCCAGTACGGCGGAGCGGAAGCGACCGACTTGCCCAATCCAGCTGATGCTGAGCCATGCCAAATAGCCATTGAATAGCATCACGAGACAATGGCGTAAGCGGTTCAGCCAGACGGCTATTGCCGTAGGCAGTGCATCCACAAGCACGCTGATACGGATATGCTCGCCGCGCAAAATGGCGACCGATGCCCCCAGTGCGGTGGAATACACAAAGAGAAAACGCATCACCTCTTCAGCACCGGCAAAGCCAATGCTGAATACGTAGCGCAGTATCACCAGTGCCAAGCAGAGCAGGAAAACCGCCGCAATCAATGCGGCGATCAGATTTTCCAGCAGGCTAGCGAAGCGGCGCATTACCCGCATCAAGGCGGTATCTTCCGCCATCGGCTGCGCCAGTGGAGGTGGATTCATTACTCCAGTACCTCGGCTTGATCAGTCAGTGCGAGCACTTGCTCTAATTGCTCCTGGCTAAAGTCACCACGCTCAACAAAGTGCTCCCAGACAGGAACGACGGCATCTACAAAGCCTTGGCGGTGTTCGTCGGCGATGTCATTAATGCTCATGTGCTCGCCCAGTGTTTCGAGGTAGTTGGCTTCGGAAGCTAGCCAAATTTCGTTGGAGCGAGTCATCGTCTCTTGAGCGACGTCGTCAACGATCATCTGCAGCTCTTCAGGGAGCTGGTCGTACCACTGGGCGCTGATAAAGAAGGGATCAGGATGGATTTGCCAGTTCAGTAATGACATGTACTCCTGAGCTTCATGGAATTTCATATCGGCGATATTGGAGGGCGGGTTTTCTTGCCCATCGACCACGCCTGTGCGTAACGCCATATAGGTCTCGGTGTAAGGCACTTGCTGGGGGGAGGCTCCCAGCGCTTCAAACGCCCGCAGCGTGGGAGCCAGTGGCGGGGTGCGAATCTTCAAGCCACGGAGGTCATCAACTTGATTAACGGCGCGAACGTTATTGGTTAACTGGCGCATACCACCTGCAACGCCGGTCACCGGTATGTGCAGCTGACTTTCACGTGCGCCTTCATTAATGGCCTGGCCAAGCTCGCCTTCCATAACGTCAATGGCCTGTTCTGGTGTGGTGAACAGGAACGGCATGGTATAGATCAGGTAGGCGGGGTTAGCTTGGGCAAACAAGCCACCGCGATAGCCCTGAATAAGCCCCATTTGGACTTGCTGGAGTACGTCCTCCTCCTTCCCCAGGGTGCCATTGAAATAGAGTTCGACAGCGATACGCCCATCACTGCGCTCTTCAAGCGCTTCTTTGAAGTAGCGCATGGACTCAGAACGCGGCGCCTCATCGGTTTGCGAATGAGCATACTTGAAGGTGAAATCGGCAGCTTGGAGCGATGTGGTGAAGCCAATAGCGAGGCTGGCCATCATTAAGTGGGTTAGGCGCATGGAAGGTTCTCCGTTTTATTGTGATGTTTTTGTTGCGATGCGATGGATATTTTCTCAAATATAAAATCTGTTTTTATATTTGATGTGAGGCCAAGCTTAACGTCATTCCTGCATAGGTCAATGCTTGGGCTATGCGACATTGGTCGCGATGCATATTTTCAGTACAGAGAGAGGGGGTTATAAGCACGCAGGCGGTGTCGTCGGCAGGCACGGGAAACATGCCTGTCGAGGGCGGGCGTTGGAGAGTTGATTAGCGGCGGTTAATCAGTTAACCAAGCAACCGCGATCAGAAGTGTAGGCGCGCAATGGCGGTGGGAAGCTCGCTGGCGTGGTGGATACCAATCGCCCCTTCGGGGGTGAGTTCTTCATTAGGGAAGTGGTTGAGGTGAATCACGTGCATGCCCGCCGCTAGCCCCGCTTCCACACCCACCGCCGCGTCATCGATCACCACGCACTGCTGAGGAGCATGGCCCATAGCGGCGGCAGCTTTACGGTACAGCTCGGGGTCGGGTTTCCAGACGTTGAGGGTATAGGCGCTAAAGAGCTTGTCAGCAAAGTGATGGCCTAGTTCGGTGCTTTCCAGCGCACAGCGAATTTTGCGCTCGGGGCCATTAGAGACCACGGCCTTGGGGTGGCTACTTAACTGTTCCAGTGCGGCGACCATACCAGGAATCGCCACCAGCTCGGCACGCATACGGGCTTCCATACGCGCCCGCATACCTGCCTCAAGCTGGGAAAATGCATCTTCTGCTAATGTTTGAAAACGCTTTTCCAGGGTTTGGACGATCGTCTGGAAACGCACCCCGCGAAATTCATCCATATACTGACGCGCTGAAAAGGGTAAGCCGAACTCGGGAAGAATATCCCCCATTACCTCGGCAAGCAGTATTTCGCTGTCCACCAGGGTGCCATCGCAATCGAACAGTAAGCATAGGGGCGTGGCAGGCTTCATTGATAGGTTTCCTCGTTGACTAAGCTAATTGGCCGCTCACCCTGGAGTGCTAGACGAATATTATCCACCGCTCGCTGGGCCATGGCGTCGCGGGTCTCATGGGTAGCAGAGCCGATATGCGGCAGGGCGACCACATTGGGCATCTTCGTCAGCGGTGATGCAGCGCGTAGTGGCTCCTGCTCAAATACATCCAGCCCGGCTGCTTGAATAACGCTGGTTTCCAAGGCGTGTATTAAGGCGCTTTCATCGACGACTTTGCCGCGGGCGATATTGATAAAAATGCCTGAAGGCTTCATCAGCGCAAACTCTTGGGCACCGATCAAATGCTCGGTCTCGGCGGTAAGCGGCACAGTGACACAGACGAAATCGGCTTCAGCCAATAGCTTGTTGAGTTCGCGGCGCTGCGCGCCAAGCTCACTCTCTAAATCGGGCTTGGGTGAAGCGTTGGAGTAGAGCACCTGCATACCAAAGCCCAGGGCTCCGCGCCTGGCAACGGCTTGGCCAATACGGCCAAATCCCACCATGCCCAGGGTTTTGCCATGTATATCGCTGCCAAACAGCGCCGGGCCAATGCTGGCTTGCCATTTGTCCGCTTTGACCCACTCGGCTAGTTCAACCATCCGGCGCGCCGCGGCCATGATCAACGCAAAACCGGTGTCGGCAGTGGTTTCGGTAAGCACATCAGGCGTATTGCACAGCATAATGCCGCGCTTGGTCAGTTCATCAACGGGAATGTTGTCATAGCCAACAGAGACGGTCGCGATGACTTCCAAGTTGGGCGCTGCGTCCAGCAACTGGGGGGTAATGGCTAAGCCGGAACCGATAATGCCGTGTGTCTCCGCTAATAGAGCGCGATTTTCAGGGGCATCAAGCGAGCTGGTTTTCGGCAACACATCCACTTCAAACAAATCGCTAAGTTCAGTCTGTTGAGCGTCGCTGAGTCGTCCTTGAATCACTAGACGTTTTTTCATTGTTATCTCCATGGTGAAAAGCCTGTTATCTAAAACCTGTTATTTAAAACCTGCTATTTAAAAAATAGTGTGTGGCGATTAGCCAATGGGTTGGTCGACTTCAAGCGCTAGTAGTTGCTCGCGATTAGGCAGACCTTCCATATCACCCACTACCTGGATGGCTTGGGCGCCAATGAGGTTGCCGCGTTGGGCGGCTTGACGCGCCGTTCTTCCGTCAAGCAGGGCGCTAATGACACCGACGGCGAAGCCATCGCCTGCACCTACGGTATCCACCACCTCAGCAACGTGGCAACCGGCCACTGTAAAGCTCTCTTCTTGCCCATCCAGGTTGCCACGGTAATAGCTACCTTCGGGGCCCAGCTTGATGATCACAGCCGAGGCACCTTGATCCAGATAATAGCCTGCTATGTCGTAAGGCGTCTTCTGCCCGGTGAGAAGCTGGCCCTCTGAAAGCCCAGGCAACACCCAATCGGCGCGACCTGCGAGTTCATTAAGGGTCGACCGCATAACGTTTTCACTGGGCCAAAGTGACGGCCGTAAATTGGGGTCAAAGGAAATACTAGCGCCGTGGGCGCGGGCCTCTTCCATCAAATGATGGCTAAGCTGGCAGGCGCTTTCAGATAACGCTGGGGTAATACCCGTCGCGTGAAGGTGGTTAAGCGCCTGAAAGTCGACACTCAGGGCGTCGTCAATAGTGAGATGGCTGGCGGCACTGCCACGTCTGAAATACTCTACTCGCGGGTCGGCGCCGTTCTGGGCACGTTCTTTAAAGAGCAGCCCGGTGGGGTGCTGTGCATCGGCGTGAATATAGCGATCATCGATACCTTCCGCTGTTAATGCCGCCTGAATAAACCCTCCAAAGCTATCGGTTCCCACTCGACTTAACCAGCCCACGTGGAAACCCAGCCTGGAGAGGCCGATAGCGACATTATTATCGGCGCCTGCCAAGCGGCGGTGGAAACGATCAATGTTGGATAAGTCGCCTGGTGAATCAGCGACAAACATAGCCATGGCTTCGCCGAAGGTGAGAATTTCTGGTGGGTTAGAGAAGGAGTGAGGCATAGTCAGTAATCTCTTCGAGTTGTTCATTATCATCCAATGGGAACGATACCATTTTTGTGGCAATTTTTTAGCACCGACTAAAAAAATTAGCGTTGAGTAGAACCTCGTTCGATCAGAGTAGGTGAAAAACTCAGCGCCGCTGGCATTGATGATACGTGGGGCGCAATGCGATGCATCAAGCATTGAACAGCCGTTTTACCCATTGCATCGGTGGGTTGGGCAAGCGTGGTAATGCCGGGAGAGATCAAAGCGCACCAATCGAGTTCATCAATCCCCATCAAGCCTACCTTGCCAAGCAGTAAGTCCAACTGCTGAAACAGGCGGGTCACGGTTAGGGTGGCAGTGCCATTGCCGCACAAGACAGCGCAAGCGTGCTGTTGGTGGGTGGCTAAAAAGTCGCTTAATTCTTGAAGCGTTGCAGTGCCATCTGAGTTAGCAAGCAGGGAGGATGAATGAATAAGCCCCAACTGCTCGGCAGTGTGGTTAAAGCGGGCCAAGCGTTTTTGTCGGGTGCTTGACTGCTGGGGAGCTTCGCTGACATACAGCACGGCCTGGTAGCCCTGATCGGCCAAGTGTTCTAGCGCCATATCGATCGCCAGGTGATTATCGAGTCCAACCACCTCCGCTTCCACATGATCGACTTCGCGGTCTAGCAGCACAATGGGTGTCCCCTGGCTGATGAAAGTATGTAGTTGGCGTTCAGGGCTGCCGGATGCATTTACCACGAGACCTTCCACCTGATAGGCACCCAACAGGTCTAAATGCTGGCGCTCCTGTTCTGGGTCGTTATCAGTATTACATACTACCAATGAGTAGCCGTATTGGCGGCACGCTTGCTCTACACCATGTGTGATAGCCACTGAAAATGGGTTGCGGATATCTGCCACCAACATACCTAACAATTTAGAGCGACCACCTTTTAACCCGCGTGCCATTTGATTTGGCTGGTAGCCAAGGGTACCTGCCGCATGGGCGATGCGCGCTTGAAGTGAGGGCGAGAGCCGATCACGCTCTTCGCCAAAATAGCGCGATACGCTGGTTTTAGAGGCACCAGCGAGGCGGGCTACTTCAAGAATGGTGGAACGGCGCGGTGTAGGTGGCATAGTGTACTTTAAAATAGAGTGCTTAAATAAATAGCGTTTTGCGTTAAAGTGTCTTCCGTTACATTGTGATTAACGGAATGAAAGTAGCTCAATTTTGGGTGTTTGCTAGGCCAAAAGCAACGGCGTGCGAGCCGCTAAGGGTGATTGGCCATATGAATATTGTAGTCTGTGGGGTTCACCGTGCCCTCAAGACGTCCAATTTGAGTAAAGTCATTATTTTCAAGAACCGTGTCAATAGATGTGTCTCTAAAGGAGAGGTTTTTAATAACGTTAACTTTACACGGCATTCCCTTTGCATCTACATCCATTATCCATGCTAAGAAACCGTTTGAGAACTTTGCTAAGCTACCGATAGGGTATAAGCCAAAGTGTTGGATATACTCTACAAGTAATGACTTTTCATAAATAGTTGGGCAGTTATTAACCCAGCGGTAGGCATCAAGAGGTTGCCGCGGATGCTGACCATTTCGCTCATGGGTTAATTTATTGATTATTTTAATAACACTGATTAGTCGAACACGCTCGGATAACTCTGCAGCCTGCTTTCCTGCTGGATAGCCGCTGCCATCGAGCCGTTCGTTGGCATTGAGGATAATGTCATGGCAGGCTGGGCTGGCGACCCAGCCCAGTGCTGTTAGCTTGTTATTCAGTGCAACAACATGTTCTTTGAGTAGCTCGGCTTGCGATGGAGACATGCGAATTTTAAGTGAGGGGAGCTGTTCGCTAATCAGCAGTGGTTTACCCATAGTGTGTAGTAGGGCGCCCGCCACTGTTTCCCGTGTCTGTGACGCGTATGGGTCACGACTGATCAGGATCATTGCTAGCTGGCTACTCACTTGTATGGCATGGCGCACCCACTCGGGTTCATCATGCAAAAAAGCCAGTGCATACTGAAGCCCCCTTCGGTCTTGAGTGACCATATAAAGAAGGCTGTCGACACATTCATAGAGGCTCTCTTCTGGAAATAAATCCTTGTTTTTAGTAAACATTAACATGACTTGTAGCTGGTGAGCGACTTCAAGAACACCGCGTAACAGAGGAGATCGTTGGCTACTCTTGGTTTGATCATGCTCTTCTTTGTGCTGCATTTTCTTCTCTTTGACATCTGCGATGAAAAGCCGTGACTTAGCTCGAGAGGAGCTATCCTGTATACCTGAGCGAAAAGCAGCTTCGAACTCAGATTCCGATACATAATGGAAAAGAGTCTCAGTCATCGTGGCTGACATATTAATAAACTCAATACCGATAGCCGCATAGTCATGGCTCCCAAAAGGTCGCATATGACAAATACGTCCTTGAGTGTTGAATATTTCTCCGTTTGGAAACTCGAGAGTGACCTCCGGCAGTACCTGATTAATGCTAAGAGCCATGCTATCTTCCAGTCTGACATACACCATGCAGCCACCTACTGAAAGGTTACGCACTTTACCTTCCACGTTGAGCTCATGGGCAAATACTTCCAAGTGCACACGTGCGTGCATACCCAGAATGAAGGGTACACGCAAAGCTCTTCGATTATCGGAGGAAAAAATAGAGCCGGGAAGCTGGCACTCTAAATGGTAAGTGCAGGTATCTATTTTAATGACGTGTGCCGGCACTTGTTCAATATTATAAATTTCTTCTTCTATACCTGGCGTAGGATGGGAAGCTTCTATGTCAAAGCAAATGGTGTCGTTTTGCAAATAAGGAGAAAGCGAGCTACCTGTGTAATGTATCGCTAACGTTATTTTACCACTGTCCAATTCTATCTTAATAGCCTTCGCCTCTATTGCGTAGGCCGCTTCTTTTGAAAAAATAGAAATAGTATGTTCTTTTTTTAGCAAAGACCGTATTATTTGCCCAGTGGTATTTTGGTTCGCCGTATTGATAATCATATAAAATCCACCGTATTTATTTTGTTATAATTAATATCGACTTGGTGGTGACTGCTATATGCTTCTATTGCTTGTCACTCCTACCATGATAGGACATTTTTCCTGTGTCGATTAGCTATTATTTCGCTCCAGTTTGCAAACCTATTTATATCGATTTTAAGAGTCATTTGTAATGATTTGATAATTTTTGTTTATGTTTGATGCAGGCCAGGCCGCCATTCGGCCGGGTAGGGATAATCAGGTAAACTGCACGCTTTCTTTTACAGCGATGCTCGCGGCATGCCCTCAAACCCTAAATCACTCCATTCTCAATCGAGCAGCTATGAATTAACGCCGTCTGGCGATCGCTATTTCGATGGCCTAGCCGAGAAATTCTCCCGTTCGCTCTATCAGGCGCCCCGGGGCGAGCTGCGTCTCGCAATGCTCGACTACCTGCTACCGGAAATGCTGAATCTAGAGGGGCAGTGCGTGCTGGACGTGGGCGGTGGCCTGGGCCAGCAGGCGGCATGGTTTGCTGAGCGGGGGCACGATGTCACGATGACTGAACCCTCAGCAGATATGTTGAGCTACGCCAAAACCTGGCACCGGGACGTTAAAACGTTACCGGAAGAGGCTATTACTTATCTGCAGGCGCCGCTACAACTGTTAACAGAACAAGCTCCTGGCCCATGGCCGCTTATTACCTGCCATGCAGTGTTGGAGTGGTTGGGCGACCCGCAAGCAGCACTGGCTACCTTGAGTCATTTATTGACACCGGGTGGCCAGCTTAGCTTGATGGTGTTTAATCGCGATGCACTGCGCTTTTCCAACGCGGTCAAAGGCAATCTTGAGAAGGCGTTGAGCGACCGCTTAGCGGGGAAGGGCAAGCGACAACGATTGACGCCTATTTCGCCCGTTAGTCATGCCGAGGTTGAGCAGTGGAGTGCAGATAACGGCTTAGTGATAGATGCAGTCGCCGGTATCCGCGTTTTTCAAGATTACTTGCGCCACCCTCCCGCCACGCCAGTAGAAACTGAAACGCTGCTGGCGCTGGAAAAAAAGTATTGTCGCCATGACCCCCATTGGCGCTTAGGCCGCTACCTACTTTATACATTAATTAAACCGGAGATCGTTGAATGAGTGCCCAAGCCCCAGCGTGCCAACTGTTAGAGCGGCAAAAAGATAACTATGTAGCGCTGTGGGTCATTGGCCCGCCAGTCGATAGCTGGCTTATTGATCAATCGACGGGTGTGGTCAGTGGCGATTTTGACGTGCTGCGTGAGTGGCAGGCTAAAGGCAAACAGGCCCGAGCGCCTTTTGACTTAGCAGCGGGTGAGCCATTCGGCAAAGAGATGGTGCTGTTTTGGCCGAAGGCGCATCAGTTAGGTATTTGGTGGCTCAAGTGGTTATGTGAGCAGCTACCTGAAGGCACACCCATTGAAATTGTCGGCGAGCATCAAGGTGGCATTAAACGCGTTCCCAAGATGCTGGAAGAGCTGGGGATGCCTTGGGATAAGCGCGACAACGCCCGGCGCTGTTCACTCTTTGCCACCCAAACCGTGGCATTGGATTCGACTAGCGATAGCGCTTGGCAGCAATTCGAGACATTAGGGCTGACGCTGAACAGCCACCCGGGCGTATTTGGCCACGGCAAAGTCGATGAAGGAACGCTGTTACTGTTGGAAAGCATTGAGAATAGCTTGCCGAAAAAACCGCTCAAAGTGCTGGATATGGGCTGTGGCGATGGGATTATTAGCGCTTGGTTGGCCCAGCGTGGCCATCATGTGACCGCGGTGGACGTCAGCGCTTTTGCGGTAGAGGCGTGTAAGCGCACTTTGGCGGCGAATGGGCTAGAGGGGCGGGTACTCTGCAGTGATGTATTCAGTGCACTTGAAGGTGAGCAGTTTGACTGGATTGTTAGCAACCCGCCTTTCCATAAAGAGCGTGATATCAGTTATGGCCCTAGCCAGCGTTTGATCAGCGCAGCGCCAGAGCATCTCAATGCGGGCGGGCGGTTAATCCTGGTGGCAAATGGCTTTTTGCCCTATCCAGACCACTTGCAGCGGGCATTTCAAGACTTCCAGACCCTGGCGGATAATCGCCGCTTCAAGGTTTACGGTGCGATTAAGTTACAGCGCTAGATCTACGGCATTTGATGAGGTACTTACTCAGCAAAGAAAACATTAAGTACGTGATCCAGATGCACTTCCATAGCACGACGAGCAGCCGCCGGGTCACGTTCTTCAATGGCTTCAACGATGCGCTTATGGTCATCCTGGGAGCGCTGCGGCATATCTGTTTCCATAAAGAGTTCCTGGAGTCGACGAAACATGGCGCCGTACTTGTGGCCAAGCAGATGCTTGATGACAAGTGCGTAGGCCGCGTTGCCTGAGGCCTCAGCAATACGAATATGCAGTAATCGATCTCCGGCGCAGTTGCGCCCGCCATTGGCGTTGTCAGACACATTCCGCTCAAATGCCAAACGGATCGCTTTCATATCCTCTTCAGTGGCGTTCATGGCTGCTAACGCGGCAATTTCCGGTTCCAGATAGCGGCGCGTCTGGAGAAGTGAAAAGGGCGGGATCTCTTCGTCCAGATTGAGCTCAATTTCGCTCTCGAACTCTGGGTCTATTGCCCAGGGCTCGGTTCGAGCGGCTGCGCGCATCACCGACTCCATGGGAGTGGAACGCGATTCAAGCACCACGACACCATGGCCGACTCGAACAGCTACCTGCCCAACCACTTCGAGAGCAATCAAGGCCTCTCTCACTGAAGCCCGACTAACGCCAAGAGCTTGGGCAAGCTCTCGCTCGGGGGGTAACAGCGTTCCTGGGGGAAACTCACCATCATTGATTAACTGCTGTAATTGATCAGCAATCTGGCGATAGAGGCGCTGCGAGCGGATGGTTTGAATCGGCATTCGTGGTGTTTCCTATCCGTTTCACTGGTGTTTTTCGACTAAAGTTGATGGCTACTAAAGTTTATTCCCAAAAGCTGCTATTTGGCCTTTTGAGGCTTGTCAGGGTCAAAGTTTCTCGCTCATACTCGGCTCATTGGTCAGGCCATTAGGTGTCTGGATGATTTGGCCTAATGTATGTTCCCATTCTTTTCAAGGTCGTGCCACAGCTTTTAGGGGCGCGCCTTAGCCGTTAGGGATGTGCAAATAACATGAGACTCAAGAACAAAACTGCACTGATCACCGCCGCTGCAAACGGCATTGGGCGTGCTAGCGTCGAGCGCTTTGTTGCCGAGGGCGCACGCGTATTCGCGACAGATATCGATATTGCCAGCTTAGAAGGTATACCGGGTGTTGAAGCTTATCGCCTGGACGTCACGGATAGCCAAGCGATCCACCATTTAGCCGCTTCACTGCCAGCCTTGGATGTACTGTTTAACTGCGCCGGTATGGTGGCAGGTGGCAGCGTACTCGAATGCGACGAGGCCACTTGGCAGCGATCGATGGATCTGAATGTCACTTCAATGTTTCATACCTTGCAGGCTTTTTTACCGGGCATGTTGGCAAAAGAGAGTGGCAGCATCATCAACATGGCTTCCCTGGCATCTAGCATTAAGGGAGTTGCTAATCGCTGCGCTTACGGTACCTCTAAAGCCGCGGTGATCGGACTGACCAAGTCAGTCGCCGCCGACTTTATGACCCAGGGAATTCGCTGCAATGCGATCTGCCCTGGCACCGTTGAGTCTCCCTCTCTCAAACAGCGTATTGCTGAGCAGGCACGTAAAGAGGGGCGCAGTGATGCAGAGGTGCTAGCCTCTTTTATTGCCCGTCAGCCAATGGGTAGGCTGGGGCGAGTGGAGGAAGTGGCTGCGCTGGCGGCTTTCCTGGCTTGTGATGAATCGCAGTTTATTACCGGCACCACGCAATTGATCGATGGTGGTTGGGCTAACTGATTACTTCAGAAGGAATAACAATATGAAACTTTTACGCTTTGGAACGCTGGGCCAGGAAAAGCCGGGCATTCTCGATAGTCAGGGTAAGGTGCGTGATCTGTCCGCTCTCGTTAGCGATGTTGCCGGTGATGTATTGAGCGACGAAGGGTTGCAGAAACTTCGCGATGTGGATCTCTCTATATTGCCAGAGGTCGCGGCTGATGTACGTCTGGGGCCTTGTGTTGGTCAGGTGGGCAAGTTTATTTGTATTGGTCTCAACTACTCCGATCACGCAGCAGAAACCGGCGCCGAGGTTCCCCCTGAGCCGGTCATTTTCAATAAGTGGACAAGCGCTATCTGTGGTCCCAATGACAATGTGGAGATCCCCCGTGGCTCCAAAAAGACCGATTGGGAAGTCGAGCTTGGGGTAATTATTGGAAAGGGTGGTCGTTACATTGATGAAGCTGAGGCGATGTTACATGTGGCGGGGTTCTGCGTAGTTAATGATGTGTCTGAACGTGAGTTTCAGTTGGAGCGCAGTGGTACTTGGGACAAGGGCAAAGGCTGCGATACGTTTGGCCCCTTAGGGCCCTGGTTAGTTACCCGTGATGAGATTGCTGACCCACACCAGTTAGGTATGTGGCTTGAGGTAGACGGCCAGCGTTACCAGGACGGCAATACGCGCACCATGGTGTATCAAGTGCCTTTTCTGATCAGTTACTTGAGCCGTTTTATGAGTTTGCAGCCTGGCGATGTTATCTCCACCGGCACACCTCCCGGTGTGGGTATGGGCCAGAAGCCCGCCGTTTACCTTCGTGATGGACAGCAAATGCGTTTAGGTATTGAGGGCTTAGGTGTGCAGCGGCAGCGGGTCGTTCAGGCCTAAACATAACGAGGAGAAGCGCGCTTATGGAAGTGCTTATCTGTTCAAAGCCGCAACATCTGGAGCTGCGTCACGCTTCTAAGCCAGAGTGTGCCTCTGGGCATGCCGTGGTACGGATACGCCGTATCGGTATCTGCGGAACGGATATTCATGCGTATGGTGGCAATCAACCCTATTTTGAATATCCCAGGGTGTTAGGCCATGAGCTTGCCGGTGAGATAGTCGAAGTCGCTGATGACCATGACCAGCACTTACTGGGCAAGCAGGTTTATGTCATACCCTACCTGCATTGTGGTGAATGCCGTGCCTGCCAGCAGCATAAAACCAACTGCTGCCAGAACATGCAGGTTATTGGCGTACATCAAGATGGTGGCATGGCGGAGTACCTGGCCGTACCTACCACTCACTTAGTGGTATCTGAAACCCTTAGCATCGATCAATTGGCCCTGGTGGAGTGCATGGCAATTGGTGCTCACGCTGTAAGGCGTAGCGTGCTACAAGCGGATGAATTAGCCGTCATCGTGGGTGCGGGGCCTATTGGTATGGGCGTACTCCAGGTCGCTAAAAGCCAGGGGGCGCGTACCTTGATGGTGGATACCAATCCATCACGTCTGGCTTTTTGCCGTGACGTACTGGGTGCCGATGCGGTGGCGAACCCTCAGGAAGTGGAAGTGGCTGCACAGATCAGCAAGCTAAATGGCGGTGCGTTAGCAGATGTGGTGTTTGATGCCACAGGGAGCCCTCGTGCTATGGAGGCTGGGTTCGATCTGGTGGGGCATGGCGGTTGCTATGTTCTGGTGAGTATAGTCAAAGCAGATATTACCTTCAGTGATCCTGATTTCCACAAGAAAGAGTTGACCTTGATCGGCAGCCGTAATGCCACTCGGGAAGACTTTGATAGTGTGGTGTCACTGATGGATAGTGGGGACATCAATGCTGAAGCAATGATTACCCACCGTGCTTACCTTGCTGACGTGCCTGCCCAGATGCCCCAGTGGTGTGACCCCGCTAATCAGGTTATCAAGGCCATGATATCGATTGATCATTAACACTTCTGCATCGTTTCCTCAAACTTGCCACATTCAGCCGCCGACGAATTTACCGGTAAGGTCTATCGTTAAGGACTATGATGCAAATAAGTAGTCGTTAATTTAACGGTAGTGAATAGGAGTGGCAGCAATGGCGGGAAATATTCGAAATACGGCGGTACTGGGAAGTGCCGTTCTGCTGGGCGGGCTGCTGGCGCTAGGGCTGGTATGGAGCGGTAGTTATATCAAGGGCGCCGCAGAAGTGTGGCAGCAGTCGTCGCGTAGCGTCACGGTGCGTGGCTTAGCCGAGCGAGAAGTGCCGGCAGATTTGGTGCTGTGGCCGTTCAATTACAGTGTCAGCGCTAATAGCTTGAGTGACCTTGAGCAGCAGTTGTCCAGTGACGAGCAGGCAATTCGCGATTTTCTGGAGGCCCAGGGGTTTGCATCAGAGCATGTTAGCTCCACTCCGCCGCGGATTACCGACCAATATAGCAATCAGTACGGTGGTCAGCGCCCGGATGAGCGCTATCGCGCCGAAGCAACACTGCTACTGCGCTCCCCCGATGTTGAGGGCGTGATTGAGGCAATCCCCAATGCGACTTCACTGGTTCGAGAGGGCGTACTGCTCTCGCCTAGCTACGAATACCGCACGGAGTTTCTATTTACCGGACTTGATGCGATCAAGCCTGAAATGATTGCGGCGGCCACTGCGGATGCGCGTAACGCCGCACAGCAGTTTGCCGAAGATTCCGGTAGCCAAGTGGGCCAGATTCGTCAGGCGACCCAGGGCTACTTCTCCATCGAGGACTTGGACAGCTACACGCCGCAAACCAAACGTGTTCGCGTTGTCACTACGGTGGACTACTCCTTACAAGATTAGGCCCTAGGCGGCGTTAATGGCGCAGGGATTAGCCAGTGTAATCAATGGCGGTGATGGTATAAAACGTATCACCGTTAGGCGTGAGCACTTTTGCTTCATCACCCACCTGTTTACCGAGCAGTGCTTTAGCCATAGGTGCATCGATACTGATCCAGCGCTTTTTGGTGTCGATTTCATCGTGGCCAACGATCCTGAGATGCACCTCACCGCCACTTTCATCCTCCAGGCTTACATAAGCGCCGAAAAACACCTTGCTGGTATCGGCTGGCAGGCGGTCTACGATTTGCAGTTCGTCCAAGCGTTTCGTCAGGTAAGTAATCCGGGCGATAACGCGGTTCAGCTCTTTCTTGTTATAGGTGTAATCGGCGTTTTCACTGCGGTCGCCCTGGGCGGCTGCTTCGCCGACTTTTGCTGAAATATCCGGGCGTTTAACCCGCGATAGGTGATCCAAGATAGCGCGCAAGCGAGCCGCCCCTTCTGGGGTAATCAGATTGCTCTTAGGGGCTTGACGCGGATCTTTGGCTGGATCGCGCCAGCGGGTCATGTTGCGGCCTTTCATTACCTATTCCCCATCGTGTTTCGAGCTACCCACCTTACGTTAATTGCGCGAAGCAACCAAGCAGCATACTACTGGTAAATCATTCAAACGTTCGTTACATTTTTTGCTATATTGGGCTAGAGGCCCGTCATTGGTGGGTCTAAGTAGGACAACAATAATGTTAGGAGCATGTATGCGAACTCACTCTTTTCCACGTATGTTTTTACCGCGCTCATTAATCGCCGCCGCTATTGGCAGCGCGCTGATGCTGTCTCCGCTAACCGCCTCTGCCTTTGAAGGCGAGCTGTTTTCGCTTAAAAACAGGTGGGAGCATACCGTGACTGAGATGCCCGCCAACGAGCGCGAGAGCACGTTAAAGGCATTGGCAGGTGAAGCGGAGCAGTTGGCCGAGCAGTACAGCGATGAAGCTGATGTACTTGTTTGGCAGGGAATAGTTCTGGCTTCTTATGCCCGTGAGCGCGGTGGTTTAGGCGCATTAGGAATCGCAGGTGATGCGCGTGACGCGTTAGAAAAGGCGATTGAAATAGATCCTCAGGGGTTGAATGGTTCCGCCTACGTCACGCTAGGTGCGCTTTACGATCGCGCTCCGGGACGGCCACTCGGTTTTGGCAATAGTGATACCGCTGAACGCATGTTCCAGCGTGCCTTGGAGATCCGCCCAGACGGCATCGATGTGAACTACTACTACGCTGCCTTTTTGAAAGAAGAGGGCAATGAGCAGGCCGCTCGCGAGCACGCCCAGCGAGCGGTTAACGGCACCGCTCGAGACAACCGGCAAGCCTCCGATGAAGCGCTACGCCGTGATGCCGAAGCGCTGCTTAAGCAGCTGTAAATCCCCCGCTGAATTGGCATTCCCGGTGGCAAGCATTGATAATAGATCGATTATCACCACCGGGAGTGCCTCATGGCGTCCAACTCCAAGCACGATGCTGTTCAGAATCCTAATTTTCAGCGCCCTCCTTTTAAAAACACGGCTCTTAGCGTTCCAGACTTAAAGCGCAATGATGTTGAGCTGCTTAAGCGGGAGACGCTACACCAGGGGTTTTTCCGCCTGGAAGCCTTAGAGCTTCGTCACCGGCTGTTTGAAGGCGGTTGGAGCGAACCCATGCGTCGTGAAGTGCATAATCGCTTTGATGCAGTGGGTGTGCTGCTCTACGACCCCGAACGCGACTCATTGGTGCTCATTGAGCAGTTTCGTGCCGGCGCCATTGATGATTCCGTTTCTCCCTGGAAGCTCGAGCTCGTGGCTGGTTTGGTCGAAAAAGACGAATCGCTGGAAGATGTGGCGCGTCGCGAGGCGTGGGAGGAGGCCGGTTGTAAAGTGGCCCAACTGACCAAACTTCACACGTATTATCCCAGCCCTGGCGCCTGCAGCGAGCAAGTGACACTATTTTGTGGTTTGGTAGATACCCAAGGATTAGGTGGGATTCATGGCCTAGATGAAGAGCATGAGGATATTCGTGTTCACGTCATGCCTTTCGCTAACGCTTGGGAGCTCTTAGAGAAGGGGCGACTCGACAACGCCATGTGTTTAATTGGTCTACATTGGCTGAATAGTCAGCGAGCCTCACTGCGTGCTGCCTCGCAGCGCGCTTTGACGCAAAGCGAAACCGACGAGGAGTGAACATGGCGAGAACGGCCTATGTCACCGATTTAAAATCGCTCCAAGGGGAGTGCAGCGCCAACTATTTACGTTTGGTGCGCCTGGTGGGCGATATGGAGGCCGGCCAGCGCCGCGATATTGCCTTGCGCGGTGATAAACAGCATTTCGGTGATCTGCATCTGTATATTCAAGAGCAGGCGCCTTACACCACCATGGTGAATGTTTCTCAGACCGGCCCACTAGATACCGTTTTGGAAGGGCCGCGTATGCGCGTACATCTTTATCACGATGTACGCATGGCGGAAGTGACCGACTTTCAGCGCGAGCGCCACTTTAGTGGCCGCTACCGCTACCCCAATGCCCGGATGCATCAGCCGGATGAGAAGCTTCAACTCAACCGCTTCTTGGGCGAGTGGCTGGCTCATGGCCTTGCTCACGGTCACACGGTCGACGTGCCGGAGATGCCCTAATGCGTGTGGTGCAAATTACCGACGCCCATCTCTATGCGGATATCGAAGCGCGTTCCCGGGCGGGCATACCCTGGCGGCAGTTTCAGCAGGTGTTGAATGCCGTTGTCGCCGAAAAGCCCGATATCGTGCTGTTTACTGGTGATATTAGCCAGGATGAATCGGCCGCTTCCTACGCCTTGGCGATGCAGGCGCTGGAGCAGTTGCCTTGCCCCTGGTACTGGCTGCCGGGTAATCACGATCAGCCCGAGTTCATGGCGGCCGAGCGGCCGATGGTTGAACAAGTGGACTTGGATTCGTGGCGCATCCTGTTGCTCAATACCCAGGTGGAGGGCAAACCCCACGGTGAACTGGGAAGCGAGCGGCTAGCTAAGCTCGCTGAACAGTTAGAGAACGATGACCGGCCCACGCTGATAGCCATGCACCACCCGCCGGTGGACGTCGGCGCGGTGTGGATGGATGCCATTGGCCTACAAGATCGCGACGCATTTTGGCAACTGCTAAGTAAACACCCGCACGTCAAGATCATCCTGTTTGGTCACGCGCACCAAGCCTACGCCGAGCATCATATTTTAGGCACAGGTAGAGGCATAGGTGAGGCCACTATTGATGTTTATGGCTGCCCGGCGATGGCCGATCAGTTTCTGCCCGGTGCCGAGCAGTTTGCCATTGATGAAGCTTCCCGCCCTGGCTATCGGGTTATCGATTTGGCGTATAGCGATGCCCAGGGAAGCGAGTGGCAGAGCTGGATAGAGCGCATTGATTAGACGTTAATTGCTCTCTTATTTCTAGATAGGTTTTTTAGGAATAAAAAGATAGTTATTAATTCTTTTGGGTTATTACCGGCTCGGCGTTACCCTACTCACATTCGAACGTACATTTATCTATAACGTACGCTGATTTTAGCTTGTGTGACGAGCTTGTTCTTGTGAGGTAAGGGGCCATGACCCAATTGTCTACATTGTCGTCAAAAGAGCGGTCTTCAGAGACGCGTTCTTCATCTTCAGCGACGCAGGGGGAGGCTTTTAATGCCCCTGATGCCGCGCGCTTGACCCACCTCAAGCAATTAGAAGCCGAGTCTATCCATATCATCCGTGAAGTTGCCGCTGAGTTCGCCAACCCGGTGATGATGTACTCCATCGGTAAAGATTCGTCGGTAATGCTGCACTTGGCGCGCAAAGCTTTTTACCCCGGTACACCGCCATTCCCGCTGATGCACGTGGACACCACGTGGAAGTTTCGCGAAATGATCGAGTTCCGTAACCGCATGGCTGAAGAGGCGGGTATGGAACTGATCGTGCACACCAACGAAGAGGGGCGGGCAGCCAATATCAACCCGTTCGACCACGGCAGCGCCAAATACACCGATATCATGAAAACCCAGGCGCTCAAGCAGGCGCTGGATAAGTATGGGTTTGATGCGGCCTTTGGTGGCGCGCGTCGTGATGAAGAAGCCTCGCGTGCCAAAGAGCGCGTCTACTCGTTCCGCGATAAGTATCACCGTTGGGATCCCAAGAACCAGCGCCCTGAGCTTTGGAACGTATATAACGCTAAGGTCAATAAAGGTGAATCGATCCGCGTGTTCCCACTCTCTAACTGGACCGAGCTGGATATCTGGCAGTACATCTACTTAGAGTCGATTCCCATCGTGCCGCTCTACTACTCGGCCAAGCGGCCCATAGTCGAGCGCGACGGTATGCAAGTTATGGTCGATGACGACCGTATGCCGTTAGCACCTGGCGAAGTGCCGGAAATGAAGTCGGTACGGTTTCGAACGCTTGGCTGCTACCCGCTAACCGGCGCGGTGGAATCCGAAGCCGCGACGCTTCCGGAAATTATTCAAGAGATGCTGCTGACCCGAACCAGTGAACGCAGTGGCCGCGCCATCGATCGCGATCAGGTGGGTTCGATGGAGAAGAAAAAGCGCGAGGGGTACTTCTGATGTCTCACCAATCTAATTTAATCGCCGATAATATCGAGCAGTACCTGCACGAGCACGAAAACAAAGACCTGCTGCGTTTTATCACCTGCGGTAGCGTAGACGACGGCAAATCGACGCTGATTGGCCGTCTGCTTCACGACTCGAAAATGATCTTTGAAGATCAACTGGCGGCGATCACTCAGGCTTCTAAAACCAGTGGTACTACTGGTGATACCGTTGATCTGGCGCTGTTGGTGGATGGGCTGCAGTCAGAGCGTGAGCAGGGCATTACCATCGATGTGGCGTACCGCTTTTTCTCTACCGATAAGCGCAAGTTTATTATCGCCGATACGCCTGGGCATGAGCAGTACACCCGCAATATGGCCACGGGGGCATCAACCGCCAGCCTGGCGATTATCCTGATCGATGCCCGCTACGGTGTGCAGACCCAGACTCGCCGCCATAGCTTTATTGCCGACCTGCTAGGTATTCAGCACCTGGTGATTGCGGTCAATAAGATGGATCTAGTGGACTTCTCCGAGCAGCGCTTTAACGAGATAGTCGATGAGTACCGAGCCTTTGCCACCAATCTGCAAGCACCTGACATTCGCTTTGTACCGATGTCGGCCCTGAATGGCGACAACGTGGTCAATCGCAGCGAACAAACGCCCTGGTATTTTAGCGATGCTTACCAGGGGGAAACACTGATCGAGCTATTAGAGAGTGTCGAGATTACCCGCGACCAGAACCTCAGCGATCTGCGTTTACCGGTTCAGTACGTTAACCGCCCGAACCTTGATTTTCGCGGTTACTGCGGTACCTTAGCCGCGGGTGTATTACGTCCTGGTCAAGCCGTTAAGGCACTTCCATCGGGTAAAACGTCGCGGGTTGCACGGATTGTCACTTTTGATGGTGACCTTGCGGCCGCTTATCCAGGTCAGGCGATCACTGTGACTCTGGAAGATGAAATCGATATCTCCCGTGGCGACTGGCTGGTGGCAGCGGATAGCGAACTGCCGCTCTCCAACACCTTTAAAGCCGATATTGTTTGGATGCAGGAAGAGGCGTTAACGCCAGGTAAGCTCTACGATTTCAAACTGGCGACCCGCGATCTTTCCGGTCAGATCAGTGCGATTGATTACCAAATCGACGTCAATACTCTGGAGAAGCATGCCACTCACTCGCTGGGGCTAAATGCTATTGCCCGCTGCGACGTGGAACTGACAGCTGCTATTCCCGTGGATGATTACCGCACCAGCCCCGGTACCGGTAGCTTTATCATCATTGATCGGCTGACCAACGTGACCGTAGGCGCCGGTATGATCCGCGGTACCGCCAGCGCCCCAGGCAATGCTTCAAACGCCACCGATTGGGCCGACTTTGAGCGTGATTTGAATGCCCTGGTGCGTAAGCATTTCCCTCACTGGGAAGCGAAAGATATCAGCGGTTTATTCAGCCGCTAACCGGCATAAGCTCCGGTCATGAGCCTCCTCACATCCGTGCGAGGAGTTCTCCTTATGTCATTGCGAGGAGCGAAGCGACGCGGCAATCTTGCTTTTGTCATTGCGAGCGCAGCGCGGCAATATCAAAGTTAGTGCCATCGCCGGTATGAGATTGCTTCGTCGCAAGCTACTCGCAATGGCGGTAGGTGATTAGATTTACTCAGCATTAGGGAAAAACAGCTGCTGACCATCTACCTCAAAATCCGCAATCGCTTGCTGGCCCTGTTCAGAAACCAGCCACTCGTGCCACTGGGCGGCGAGGTCGTGCTTCAAATGCGGGTGTCGCTCTGCCGAGAGCAATAGGCTGCCATACTGATTGAATAGCGCTTCATCGCCCTCAAACAGCAAGGTAAGGTCTTGTGGGTTGTCAAAGGCGACCCAGGTGGCGCGATCGGTAAACGTATAGGCGTCCATGCCCGCGGCGGTATTCAACGTAGGGCCCATGCCGCTGCCCAGCTCGCGGTACCACTCGCCCTGTGGCGTGACCCCAGCATCTTCCCATAAGCGCAATTCCGCGCGGTTCGTGCCGCTATCGTCCCCGCGTGAGGCGAAGGGGGACTCGCTCTCGGCAATGCGCTGCATGGCATCTGTAACGGTTTCGCTATCACTAATGCCTGCAGGGTCATCGCTCGGGCCAACAATCACGAAATCGTTGTACATTACATTCAGACGTTCTGTGGCGTAGCCATCGGCCACAAACTTTTCTTCACCTGCGGTGTCGTGAACCAACAAGCTATCCGCATCGCCACGGCGGCCAATTTCGAACGCCTGGCCGGTGCCCACGGCGACCACGTGCACATCAATCCCGGTCTCTTCGCTGAATGCGGGGATGATGGCGTCAAACAGGCCAGAGTTTTCGGTAGAGGTCGTGGAGGCCAGGGTAATGTAGTCATCGGCCGCCATCAGCGTAGCGCTGAAGGTCAGCCCTAGGGTGCCAGCGGTGATAAGTGCGGTAGTTTTGTTCATTTTTGCTCCTTGATCGCTTTTCATAAATCGTTTTACTTCAATCCTAGGGCTCACTCATATTGGAGCTACCAGACCAACTCGCCGCGAATAAACGCCCCCGCCTCAGGTGAGGTGGGGGCGGTAAAAAAGTCGCAGGCAGGGGTGTGTTCAAGCAATTCACCGTTATGCAAAAACACCACGTCATTGGCTAAGCGGCGTGCTTGGTGCAAGTCGTGAGTGGTCATAACGATACGAGTACCGCTGTGATGAAACTCCAGTACGGCATCTTCAACGGCCTTGATGGCGGCGGGGTCGAGCGCCGAGGTGGGTTCGTCTAAAAACAGAACTTGGGGATTGAGCAGCCAGGCCCGTGCCAATGCTAAACGCTGCTGCTCGCCGCCGGAAAGCACCCGTGCAGGCCGTTTGGCTAGGTGTGCTAAGCCAAACTTCTCAAGGGCACTCATCGCCTGGGTTTTTCGAGGTAACGCTTTCAGTTCTGGTCGCGCCACTTTATTGATGGCTAGCACATAGGTCAGGTTATCCAGCGCTGAGCGGCGTAACAGCACAGGGCGTTGGAAAACCATGGCTTGCGCGGGCTGAACCCCTTGCCAGCGAACCGAACCGCTGGAGGGCGTTAGTAGGCCGTGAGCTAGACGCATTAATAGGCTTTTGCCCGCACCGTTCGGCCCCATTATTAGCGTTCGCTGGCAGCCTGCAAGGCGCATCGATGTGGGACTAAGCAGGGTATGGCCGCGATGGATAAAGCTCACGCTGTCGAGCTCAAGGGTGGCGACGGGGGGCGTATGATGTGCGTTCATCCCAGCCGCCTTTTCGCCGTTTCGCCGATTATGTGGGCAATCGCGTTAATCATGGTGACCAGGGCGAGCAGAATGATCCCTAAGCCAAGGGCCATAGGCAGGTTGCCCTTGCTGGTTTCCAACACAATGCTGGTGGTCATCACGCGGGTGACGCCGTCGATGTTCCCGCCCACAATCATCACTGCGCCCACTTCGGCGCTGGCGCGGCCAAAGCCTGCCAGGATCACCGTTAACAGCCCAAAGCGTGCGTCCCATAGCAGGGTGGGGATCATGCGTAGGCGCGTTAGCCCCAGTGAGTTCAACTGCTCGGCATACTCTCCGTGAAGCGCTTCAACCTGCTGGCGGGTGAGGGCGGCAATAATGGGTAGTACCAGAATCACTTGGGCTATCACCATCGCTGTTGGCGTAAACAGCAGCCCCCATTCACCCAGTGGGCCTGCGCGCGAAAGCAGTAGGTAGACACAAAGCCCTGCCACGACTGGCGGTAAGCCCATCAGGGCATTGAGGGCGACAATCACGACGTTACGTCCAGGAAAGCGCCATAGCGCCAGAGCAGCGCCTAAGGGCAGGGCTATCAGGCTGGCAATCAATACCGCCATCAGCGATACCTGCAGCGAGAGCATCACGATGGAGATTAGCGCGCTATCCATACTCAGGATCAGGGTGAGAGCAGTACTAAAAGCATTATCACTGGTGAGCATTGAGCGTCGGTTTCACTTTTGTATGAAGAGCTGTTGTAGGAAAACTGTTATCTGAGAATTGGCATGATGTATCGAAAAATGACTTAATGCACTGCGTCCTGAAATTTATGCAGTCATATGCAGTTAAAATACAAAAGAGGTTTGCATTTTACCCAGCGAGGCTACCTTGCGATGTCTGAACCACATACTTACCTGACCACCGCAGAAGTCGCTGACTATTTGCGTTTAAAAGAGCGCAAGGTGTATGACTTGGTGCGCCAAGGCCAGATTCCCTGTAGTCGGGTAACGGGAAAGTTGCTGTTTCCCCGCCAACAGATCGATTTATGGGTGCTGAACCATTTAGAAGGCGATCAGGCGCAGCGTTTATCAGTGCCGCTAGTAGCAGCCGGTAGCCAGGATCCACTGTTGGAGTGGGCTATTCGGGAAAGCGGCTCTGATTTGGCGATGCTCTGCCAAGGCAGTGGCGACGGCGTGCGGCGGTTGCTTGACGGCAAGGCGATGTTGGCGGGCATTCATCTGCTGGATGCTTCTACTCAGCGCTATAACGAACCCAGCGCGCTCGGCTTAAGCGGCATGCGTGATCTGTTGATAGTGCACTGGGCAAAGCGCCGCCAAGGGCTGCTTTTACCCGCTGGCAACCCGATGAGCATCTCTGGGCTAAATGATTTAAAACGGCCCGGGATCCGCGTGGCGCATCGCCAGCCCGACGCTGGAGCAGCACGGTTGCTGCACTGTTTGCTACAACAAGCAGGCATTGAAAGCTCGGCGATCAACTGGGCGCCCCATGCCTCCTTAAGTGAAGATGATTTGGCGCTTAGCATTGGGCAGGGTGAGGCAGATGTTGGGCTGGGGGTTGAAGCCGCCGCCCATCGCCAGCACCTTGGCTTCGTTACACTTTGCGATGAGCCGTTTGATTTAATTATGCAGCGGCGCAGTTATTTCGAACCTTCAATACAGCGCCTGTTGGCGTTTGCTCATCAAGCGCGTTTTGCCGAGAGGGCAACACAGTTAGGAGGTTATGATATTGCTGAACTAGGAAGGATTGTGCATAACGCCTAGCGCGCTATTCGCTAACCTGCGGCGTCAGTAGGAGAGCTTGACCCTGATTCAATATACGCCACACTAGTGGGGCGTTACTAACGCAAATCATCACGAAAAGGAGAGCATGATGAAACAAGCACTAAACGGTAAGCGTGTTGCTATTTTAGCCGCAGCTGGTTTTGAAGAGTCTGAGCTGAGCGTACCGCGCGCCGCCTTACAGAAAGAGGGTGTTGAGGTTCATGTGGTCACCCCCGACGGTAAAGGAGTCCGCGCTTGGGCGGAAACCGACTGGGGCGACACCTATGAAGCCGATAAAGCCCTTGCTGATGCCAGTGAGTCTGACTACCACGCCTTGGTACTGCCGGGTGGTTTATTCAACCCCGATGAACTGCGCATCAACGACGATGCGTTGAGTTTCGTAAGAGGGTTTTTCCAGGCAGGTAAGCCTGTTGCTGCTATTTGCCATGCGCCGTGGATTTTAATTAATGCGGGCGTGGTTGAAGGCCGCCGCATGACCTCGGTACACAGCGTCGCGCAAGATTTACGCAATGCCGGCGTTGAGTGGGTCGATGAGCCAGTTGTTGTGGACAGCGGTCTTGTGACCAGCCGTACGCCGAAGGACTTGGATGCCTTTAACGCCAAGTTACTCGAAGAGCTGCAGGAAGGGCGTCACTCCGGTCAACACGCTTGATGAGCGTATTGCGTCAGTGGACAAGCTTTATCAAAAGGCTTGTCCACGTTATTGCCAAACCTATCAAAGGAGACAGTAGCCGCGGCGGAATGGTGGTTCATCCTTACCGCGGCTATGGTTCCCAACGTGAAGTTTTTGTCATGGGCCGGGTGTTTCGCCAAGCCGCACTAGGTCGAGCCATTCCTCGCCATGGCATGCTACGCGATACTGCGGACGTGGCGCGGCGCGTTTTACGCCAGGGGCTGGCCGATGCGCAGGTAGAAATTCACATCGGCGAAAATAAGCTCTGCGTCGGCACGGATCGAGATGGCTATTTCGACGTCCACTTACCGATTAGTCACACCCTGCCCATTGATGTCTCTTGGCACCGCGCCGATATTTTAGTGCATTGCTCGGGGCAGACGCCGGTACGTACTCACGTAGAAGTTTATGTACCTCCGTCAGAGGCGGATTTGCTGATCATCAGTGATATTGATGACACCGTTATGTTTACCGGGGTGGCGGAAAAGCTCAAAATGCTTTATCGCTTATTTGTTAAAAAACCTCATCGCCGCACCGCTTTCCCCGGTGTTGCGCCGCTTTATCAAGCTTTACATCGTGGCGTTAGTGAACGCGCTGAGCGGCCCATTTTGTATGTATCCCGTGGCCCTTGGGCGATATACGAAATGCTCGAAACCTTTTTTCAGATCAACCGCATCCCCGTTGGGCCGATTATCTTTTTACGCGAATGGGGCATCTCTTTGCGCAAGCCTTGGCCGCGCCGTGCAGAAGAGCATAAGCGCGAACTGATCGACCGTATGTTGACGCTTTATAATGATATGCCGTGTATTCTCATTGGCGATAGCGGTCAACACGATCCAGAAGTGTATACCGAGATAGTGAAAGCCTACCCAGATCGGATTAAAGCGATTTATATTCGTCAAGTGGATAAAAACCCCAAGCGCGAGCAGGCGATCCAGCGGTTGCGGGATGAGTTGGCCGGCACCCAGTGTGATTTAGTGCTCGCCGCGGATAGCGTGCTGATTGCCGAACACGCCCACGCCCAGGGCGATATCTCTGCCCACGGCTTAGCGGCAGTACAGCGCGAAGTTGAGGAGCACCGCAACGATCCCGCATAACGCTGTTGCCAAGTCAGTCCCCATGGTAAAAGTACGCTACGAAGAAGTGTGTTTAACGACGGTTATTTGTAGATAGGGGCTGCCATGGTTGTTGTGCTGATCATTTTTGCGCTGGCAGTATTTGTGCTCCCCAATGTTTGGGCCAAGTGGGTGCTTAAACGCCATACCCGCGGTCGTGACGATTACCCGGGGACGGGTGCAGAGCTTGCCGATCACTTGCTGCGCCGACTGGGGATTGAGGGTGCAAGCGTTGAGCGCACTGAGTTCGGTGACCATTATGATCCTGAAACCCGCTGCGTACGTCTTTCTCCGGATAACTACGATGGGCGTTCGCTAACGGCCGTCACGGTGGCTGCCCATGAAGTAGGGCACGCCATTCAGCATCACCAGGGTTACGCGCCGCTACTGGCGCGTAGCCGCTTAGTCGGCGTTGCCCAAAAAGCTGAGAAACTCGGCGCTGTACTGATGATGGCTGCACCTTTTCTGTTTTTATTGACGCGTCTGCCGGGTGGTTTAGCCATTGTAATTGCCATGGCGGTGATCAGCTTTGGCACCGCGGCGCTGGTGCATTTTGTGACCCTGCCAGTTGAGTTTGATGCCAGCTTTAACCGGGCGCTGCCGCTCTTGAAAGAGTACGTCCCGCCTTACGATATGCCCGGTGCCCGGCACGTACTCACCGCCTGCGCGTTTACCTACGTGGCCGCCTCGCTGGCCAGTGTTATGAACCTGGGGCGCTGGCTGGTGATTTTGCGGCGGTGAGCGTGTATTGAAGCTGTGTTTTCAGTGCCACTAAGTGTCTATGCATAATTTTTCGTGCATTAAAGGTTATAAAAAAATCAGTAGCTTACTAGATATTTATACCTGATTTACTTTTTCATAGGCACTTAGTTAATACCTATTGTCTGTCTTTATTGCTTTGTGGCGCGCAGTAGAATATAGGGTTTTGTGTCCTGTAGAGTGCGGAATTCATTCGTATGAACTGGCAACTGCGAATTGTCAAATGGTAGATTACGTTCTGTGGTTAGTGAAAGCCCCGCTGCGGCGAATGTATTTCGATATGTGGATAAACCCCATTGTTTGTCGACAATCTCTAATGGTTGCTGCCTTCCCGGTATCGTGAGGTAGACTGGGCGATTATCTCCGTCTTGATAGGAAATACCATGCTCTCCATTGCGGTAGGTCGGATAATCGACTCCGGTGGTTTGAGGATGAGTGTCGAGGATGTAATAGGAGCCGCCAGGTTTAAGTACGCGCATTACTTCCGTAGTGATGCGTACTAGTTCACGTCTTTCGGGAATGTTAATAAACAGAAAACAACTAATGACAGCTTCAAAACTGTTATCAGGAAATGGCAAATTTGGACCATGGATTTGCTCAAAGCGAAGACGGTTAGTGCCTGCGGATATTGCTTTTTCAATCATTGTTGGAGAGATGTCAACACCGGTGACATAGTCGAATCCGTCGTCTCTTAATCTTCTGGACACTTTGCCGCTGCCACAGCCGTAGTCCAATACACTAATTCCCTTGCCATAAGAGCAGGTTAACTCCGCGATGAGTGGTTGATAGCCAAAAGCATTCTCCACCCAATCATCATAAGCGTCAAAAAGCTCGGCGATATTTTGTTCAGTCCAATTAGTATTCATAAAAATAAATCCCCTAATATTTGCTCATGTATGAATGCTTGTACTATCCCCAGCGATTAATAAGAAACGGTTGATAGTAGGGGTTAATTATCTCTAACGCCTTTTGAGGCAGCGCATTCCCTATCTTGATTTGGCGATAGATCCAGAACAACATCAGCACATCTCGCCAATACGTCGTTAGGTTAAGATTAGCCATATCATTAAACGTCAACAAGCCGCTACGGATCTCTGACTCATATTCCAATAGTTTGCGTATGGTAGTCGGGGAGGTGCCAATTGGCATTAAAGGTACTGTGCCTGGCTGGGGTATAGTTTCATTACTATTCAAAAGTTCAAGCGCACGCTCATGTGTGCTTTCATAGACGTGAATAGAACCAATTTGATGTGTGTAGTGACCGATTTTGCAGCCTATGCGGGCAGCAATATACTCTTGCAAGAAAGTAAAAGAGAAAATATCGTTCAGCATGCCAACGTAGGCATCATTTGCACGCATATAGCTGACCATGTTCAACTTTTCTTCGCGGAGTAGCAACTGAAGACCCAAGGTACATGAAACGTCGATATTGCGTCGATAAAGATCTTCTTCCGCACTAAATATTTGAAGGACAGCGCGCTTACTATCGGGATCGTCATTTTTAAGGATATCAATCACTCGTTCGATTTGATCGAGCGTGTCTGCACCAAAGTTTTTAAGACGAGCTCCGTAACCAGTACCAGGTAAGCTTATACCATCTGGGCTGTAGCGTTGCATTGAAGGGGCGTACCAGGAAATAAATGCTAAGTCGTTTTTACCTGATAAATACCATAACGCTTCTGCATAATTAAAAACAATATTTTGTTTGCGTATTTTGCTTAGACAAAAACGATCAGGAGGATTGTCGAGTCGGATATTGAAGCCAATGAGTTCTCGCTCTTTATTTCCTCTAGGTGAGTTAACATATTCATATTCAAAGCAGATTTTATGCAGTGTATCTCTGTAGAGGCTGGTGAAATTCGTATAATGTTTGTGCATCATTATATTCATCTCTTTCGGTGGACAAAGAGGCGTATTTTGCTGATACGAATGATGGCGAGTAGTTTAAAAAGCTGAATTGGAGCTGTGAATCGCGTTTGATTTTTCTTTGACGATCAAACTGTGCAAATTAAAGGCTTTCACGACAGTATCTGCGACGTGATCAGCTAAGGCTTCATTGAAGTTGAGTTTTCCGTTTATAACTTTCGCCCAGCGGCAGTCCGCAGCATCATCACCAGGCCGTAGCTCGCCATCAACGTAGTGACATAAAAGGGCAACCAAGGCGAAGTGGTGGTGACTTCCCTCTGGGTCATATCCGATTACTTCTACTACATCAATTAACGGTCCTACCAATGCTGTGATACCGGTTTCCTCCATTAATTCGCGCTTTGCTGCACAATGTAGGCTTTCTCCCGGTTCCACTGATCCTCCGGGGAAGCCCCAAGTGCCCCGTTGAGGTTCTTTACTGCGTTGGACGAGGAGAACTTCATTATTACGCAGAGTTACGGCGATTGCTGCCAAGCGTGGCTTGGCAAGTACGGAGTTCAGGCGGTTTTTATCAGACGTGTTAAAAGGGGAGGTACTACTGAGCGTAGATGCGTTAGCGGGCGTTGAGTTACCTTGCGACACGATACACTCCTGCATTGAGATTCGGATAATACAGGCGTAGGTGTCAAAACAGATTCATATATGGTTTATGTCCGTTCCTACGCCGGTATCAGCCGGATCAGGTTCAAAGGGTTTGGATAACTCCATCTCAGCCTGAATAACAGGCACCCCTCGGAAAAGTTACTGTTACTATGAGTTTTAGTATAAGTCAATATTTGGGGGGCAATTCAATGCGGCGGCTTGGCGGACGCCGGGGCGGTTTTGACACCTTCTTCGCACACTTGGCTAACGGCTAATTGGCCCGGCTTATTCGCCAAAATCACCGCCCGCCGCGGTGCAGGGTAGCCTTCAATGGTGCGGGTGCGGTCGTTGGGGTCGAGAAAATCAGCCAACGATTGGTAGGTCATCCACTCCGTCGAGCGCTGCTCGTCTAACGTGGTAACGGCTTCATCGACCACGCGCACGTTGGTAAAGCCGCAGCGCTCCAGCCAGTGGCAGAGTGCTTGAGAAGAGGGCAGGAAGTAGACGTTGGGCATAGCGGCGTAACGTTCGCCGGGCACAAATACGGTCTGCTCGTCGCCTTCGACTACCAGGGTTTCTAGCACCAGCTCGCCGCCCGGAACTAACGCGGCTTTTAGCTGCTGAAGATGTTCCAACGGGGCAGGGCGATGGTAGAGCACGCCCATGGAAAATACCGTATCGAAAAAGCCCAGGTTCTCCGGCACATCTTCTATACCCACTGGTAAAAACTGAGTTCTGCCGTCATCGGTATCGCCGACGAAGTGGCGTACCGCCTGAAATTGCCAGTAGAAGCGCGGCGAAGGGTCAATTACTAATACGAAAGCAGCCCCTGCCCCGGCCATCCGCCAAGCGTGGTAACCGCTGCCGCCACCCACATCGAGCACTTTGCGATATTTTAGCGGTGCCAGGTGTGGCGCCACTCTTTGCCACTTCCAGTCAGAGCGCCACTCGGTGTCGATATAAATGCCGCCTAGCTGAAAAGGGCCTTTACGCCATGGGGCAAGCTTTCTAAGCAGGTTAAAGCATTGGCGCTGCTGGCTATCGCTAAGATCGAGATCAACGCTGACGGTGTCGCTGTTTAAATCCACGCGCCGCTCGGCGGGCAGCACCGGAAGCTTGGCCACGGCTTTTTCCCAGGCGGATAAATCGCCGTGGCGGTTACGGTCAAGCCCGTGAGCTAACTGCTCGGGAAGCTTCGCTAACCAGGGCGTTAGTGAGGCATCAAGCGTAGCTTGATCTAAAAACGCCTGATAAATTGCGCGATGATCGTCGGGTAGTGGCGCCACCTTTAACCCTCCTTAAACGCAATCAGCGAGGCAAAGTTAAGGTACTGGAACCAGGTCATCGAACGTGGAAAACCTGCTTGTTTCAAACGACCATGAAGTGCATCGAGGGTATCCGGCACCAGTACGTTCTCAAGAGCGGTGCGCTTCTGGCTGATTTCCAGATCACTGTAGCCATTGGCGCGCTTGAAATCGTGGTAGCGTTCTACCCGCCAGGCGTTGTCGCGCTCGTCGGCGTCGACGGTTTTCTCCGAGAGAATCAGCACGCCGCCGGGTTCCAGCGCTGCATAAAGCCGCGCCAGTAGTGCATCGCGGTCGGCGGCGGGTAGAAACTGTAGGGTAAAATTGAGAATGATCATGCCCGAAGACGCATACTCTAGGGTACGAATGTCGGCTTCTTCGACCTGCATAGCGTACGCTGGGCACTCGTCAGCAAAGGTTTGCCGAGCCTGGGCGACCATGGCGGGCGATAGGTCAACGCCCGTATAGCGAAAGGCGTCAGGCGCCAGCGCCCCTGCCAGCGCAAGGCCGGAAGCGCCCAGCGAACAGCCTAGATCATAGACATGGGCGCCATGGCGCAGGTGGCGCTGGGCAATTAAGCTCAACATGCCGAGAATTTGCCCGTAGCCGGGTACCGATCGGCGGATCATGTCAGGGAAACAGGCGACCACCTTTTCGTCGAAAGAGAACCGCGCGACTCGGTCAAGGGGTGTCGAAAAGATAGCGTCACGGTAAGATGCATCACTCATGGGCAAGCCGGGATCATGGAAAAGGCGTGCTAGTTTACGCGCCCTTAATTGACTAGAACAGGCCTGTCTAGCACAGACTCGTTTAGAACAGCCCTGTTTAAGGTTATTAACCTGTTTAATGAACCCCGCTGCAAGGATCGACGCCACTGGAGAAGCTAAATGGCCTCAGCATCAAGCGCTACACCCGATACGTTACCGGCATGGCAGACGTTAAAGCATCACGCTGAAACGCTGCAGCACGTTCACTTGAAAACGCTGTTTGGCACCGAGCCTTCCCGGTGGGAGAGCTTTACTCGCCAGGTGGCGGGCTTGACGCTGGATCTTTCCAAGCAGCGCTGGGATGACGATACGCTCGAGCATCTGTTTACGCTGGCCAGTGAAGCGGGCGTACCCTCTGCCATTGAGGCGCTGTTGAGCGGTAAGCGAGTGAACGTCAGCGAAAACCGCCCGGCGTTACATACGGCGCTGCGTTTACCCGCCGATGCGACGCTTGAGGTTGAGGGGGAAGATATCGTCGCTGCCGTGCATGAAAGCCTTGCCCAAATGGAGCGCTTGGTCAGCCGGCTGCACGCAGGGCAGTGGCGTGGTGCCACCGGCAAGCCGATTCGGCATGTGGTTAACCTGGGTGTAGGCGGTTCAGATCTAGGCCCACTAATGGTCACCCATGCCTTGGCAGATTTCCGACCCAAAGATATTCATCCGGTTGAGGTGCATTTTGCCTCCACCATGGATGGCTCCCAGTTAGCGGACTATCTGAGCCGGTTGAATCCTGAAACCACTATCTTTGTGTTGTCATCCAAGTCGTTCACCACCATTGATACACTTTCCAACGCTAACACCGCACGGGAGTGGTTACTTAGCCGCTTGACCCAGCATGGTGCGACGCCGATTAGCGCTGAGTTGGTGGTGCGTCAGCACTTTATTGGTGTGTCGGCGAGCCCTGAGAAAATGACCGAGTGGGGCATTGCTGACGATCATCAATTAACCTTCTGGGAGTGGGTAGGCGGGCGCTACTCGCTATGGGGCACCATTGGTTTACCCATTGCGCTGGTGGTTGGGATGGCGAATTTCCGCGAGTTTTTAGCCGGTGCGCACGCCATGGATCGCCATTTTGCTGAGGCAGAAATGGCGGAGAACCTGCCCGTGCTGCTGGCGTTAGCGGGAATCTGGAATGTCAACTTCCTGGATATCCGTGCGCACTCCATTCTGCCCTACGATGGGCGCTTGGAGTATTTCGCCGCCTATCTTGAACAGCTTGAGATGGAGTCCAACGGCAAGTCGGTTACCCGTCAAGGCCAGCCGATTAACTACTCCACCTGCCCTGTGCTCTGGGGGCAGCTTGGCCCCAACGCCCAGCATGCGTTTTATCAGCTATTGCATCAGGGCACTCAACCGGTGGTGTGTGATTTTATCGCGCCGCTCAAGCGCTACGATGAGGTGGAAGATCCAGATACCCGCCGCCACCTTAAAACCCAGCATCGCCTGGCACTGGCCAACTGTTTTGCGCAGTCCCGCGTATTAATGCTTGGTGATGACGCTTTGGAAGACGACGGCCCACGGCCAGAGCACAAGCGTTATCGGGGTAACCAGCCCTCGACGACGGTGCTGCTTGACCAGCTCACCCCAGCGACCCTGGGTTCGCTTATCGCCCTTTACGAGCACAAAGTCTTTGTTCAGGCGGTGATTTGGGATATCAACCCGTTCGATCAGTGGGGCGTTGAGCTAGGCAAACAGATTGCCACTGATACCCAAAAGATTATCGACCATGAGGGAGATCTATCGCGGATGGATGCCTCTAGCCGTGGGTTGATTGAGGCGTTTTGGGCGGTGGAAAAGGAGTAAGCGAGTAAGTAAAGGCGCCCCTCTAAGTCTCATTGATGGGGTAGCCCTTTACCACCTTGCTCTTGATAAACATGGCTAGATATACAGCTTTTTGCTTTTCCGCTATCCTGTGCTTCTTTGCAAGCCGCCAATCACTCGTTTCAGCAATCAATATGGCTGCCAGTACGATTTTTCAGGGAACCGACGTTACATGACCCAGTTTGATGCCTCTCAGTACGGCGCGAGTTCCATCGAAGTCCTGTCGGGCCTCGAGCCGGTACGTAAGCGTCCCGGTATGTATACCGACACCACACGCCCCAACCACCTTGCTCAAGAAGTGATTGATAACAGCGTCGATGAAGCGCTAGCGGGCCACGCCACCATGATTAACGTCGTGCTGCATAGCGACGGCGGGATTGAGGTGCAGGATAATGGCCGTGGTATGCCCATCGACCTACACCCTGAACACGGTGTTTCGGGCGTTGAACTGATATTTACCAAATTGCACTCGGGTGGCAAATTCTCCTCCACTAGCTACCGCTTCTCCGGCGGCCTACACGGGGTAGGTGTCTCGGTGGTTAATGCGCTATCGCGCCGGTTGGATGTCGAAGTTACCCGGGATGGGGCACGCCATGCCATGGCCTTCGAGTTCGGTGAGAAAGTCGAAGAGTTGCATGAAATTGGTAAAGCCCCCAAGCGGGCAAGTGGCACTTTGGTGCGTTTCTGGCCGGATGAGAGCTACTTCGATAGCCCCAAGTTAGCGCTAACCCGGTTGAAACACCTGCTGCGTGCCAAAGCGGTGCTGTGTCCCGGCTTGAAAGTCACGCTGGTAGAACCTGACGGCACTTCCACAGAGTGGGTGTTCGCCGATGGTTTGCGCGACTACTTAGTTGAAGCCACCGATGGTTATGAAGTACTGCCCAAGGAGCCTTTTGTAGGCCACTTCAATGACGACGAGCACGGTGTCGATTGGGCGATTCAATGGCTACCAGAAGGCGGCGAAGCGCTGCTGGAGAGCTACGTTAACCTTATTCCCACCCCTCAGGGCGGTACCCATGTAAACGGCTTTCGTTCCGGGCTGCTGGACGCGCTGCGGGAATTCTGCGAATACCGCAACTTGTTGCCCCGCGGCATCAAACTCACCGCTGATGACCTTTGGGAGCGCACCTCCTTTGTGCTCTCAGTGAAGATGCTCGACCCGCAGTTTGCCGGGCAAACCAAAGAGCGGCTGTCATCGCGCACGATTGCCGGTTTTGTTTCCGGCGTGGTTAAAGATGCTTTCTCGCTATGGCTGAACCACCATGTGGATCAAGCCGAAGCGATTGCCGAGCTGGTCATCAGCGCGGCGCAAAATCGCCAGAAAAAAGCCAAAAAAGTCGCCCGTAAAAAGGTCACGTCCGGCCCGGCCTTGCCCGGTAAGCTAGCGGACTGCTCCGGCCAAGACCCTGCCCAGAGTGAGCTGTTTTTGGTCGAAGGGGACTCCGCTGGCGGCAGTGCCAAGCAGGCGCGTAACCGCGAGACCCAGGCGATACTGCCCCTGCGCGGTAAGATCCTGAATACCTGGGAAGTGGAAACCCACGATATCTACGGTTCCCAGGAGGTGCACGATATCGCCGTCGCCATTGGCGCTGACCCCGGCAGCGCTGATCTGGAAAAGCTGCGCTATCACAAGATCTGTATTCTCGCCGATGCCGACTCCGATGGCTTGCACATTGCCACGCTACTGTGCGCGCTGTTTGTACGCCATTTTCCGAGCCTGGTAGACACAGGCCATGTGTATGTCGCCATGCCACCTCTTTACCGTATCGATCTGGGTAAAGAAGTGCACTACGCCCTGGATGAGAGCGAAAAAGCCGCCATTCTCAAGCAACTGGCCAATAAGCGTGGCACACCTAATGTGCAGCGCTTTAAAGGTCTGGGTGAGATGAGCCCGCTACAGCTACGTGAAACCACCATGTCGACGGAAACCCGTCGCCTTGTGCAACTGACGTTGACCGTCGGCGACGGCACCATGGAAATGATGGATATGCTGCTGGCCAAGAAGCGTGCCGGTGATCGCAAAAAATGGCTGGAAGATTACGGCAATCTTGCCGATATCGAAGTGTAGGTAAAAGCAGACAAGCGTTAACAAGCCGTTGTTACAGTAACGCGTACTTTAGCCGATAGTTGGATGTAGAGCTTACATACTAAAAAGACGTAATAAACGTACATTCATACATAAGGGGAAGGCTTTTGTTTAACACGATATCTCGACAGTTAACGCTGTCTGCATTCGTACTCATGCTTCTGATGGCGGCCAGCATTTACGGCGTAATGGCGTGGCGAGGTCAGCCGTTGGTTATCGATGCGAGCCAGTCATTGATAGAGCGTACGGGGGGCTCGATTGTAAATGCGCTCAATGGTCAATTAGCCCGGGTCGAAGGCAATACATCGAGCTTGGCGGCTTTGGCCGAATCGCTGCCGCGTGAAGAAGCCATTTACCTTGAAGCCTTGCCTAATGTCGTTGATGACAACGGCAATGCAACGGTGGCGGGCGGCGGTATTTGGCCGGAGCCCGGCGCATTTTCCTCAGGTGTCGAGCGCTTTAGCTTTTTCTGGGCACGCAACGCCCAGGGCGAGCTGGAGTTTTTGGATGACTATAACGCAAGCGATATTGCCGCCTATCATGATGAGGCATGGTACAGCAGTGCTCGTGATGCGACCCCTGGGCAGTGTGTTTGGTCTGCTGCTTATCGCGATCCGGCGACCGGTGTCGCGATGGTGACCTGTAGTGTGCCTTATTACCTCAATAATGACTTTGCCGGTGTGGCCACCATTGATATGCAGTTAAACGGTGTTGCTGAGTTTCTCGCCGAAAATGGTGGTGGAACGGGCGGCTATGCCTTTGTACTGGATAAAGATCACAACGTGATTGACCTGCCGGGCGTTGAGCAAGCGTCGGATGAAATGCGCGGCCTGGGCGATTTAGTGGGGGATATGCCTTGGCTTCAGCCCGTTGTAGAGGCCGTTGAGGCTGGCCGTGATGAGGCCAATGTAGAAAGTGCGGGCGTATTGGACGAGCCTGCGGCAGTGCGTTTGTTTGATATGCCAGACACTGGCTGGACACTCGGCTTGGTAACGCCTAGCGAACAGGTAACAGCCTTGGCGCGCACCTTAACGCGTGATTTATTGATGTTTATTTTACCGCTGTTGGCGCTGCTGCTCGCGCTAGGCTGGTGGGGTGGGCGTATCTTGTTACGTCAGATTCGCAGCACTACTGGGCAGATTGATCAACTGGGCCAGGGCGGTTCCAGTCGTGAACTGACCATTTATCGCGATGATGAAATCGGCGAGCTACGCGGTGCTGTGAATCGCTACGCGGAGAAGTTGCAGCGCCTGTTTGGTGATGTGCGTGGCGTAGCGGATGCCATTGCCAGTGAATCGACGGAAATTGCCGCGGGCAATACCGAGCTTTCTAGCCGCACTGAGCAGCAAGCGGCTTCTCTGCAAGAGACTTCTTCTACGATGGAAGAGATGGCCGCTACGGTGAAGCGCAATGCTGATAACGCTCAAGAGGCGGATCAGCGAGCGAAAGAGTCAGCAGAAAAAGTGAAACAGGGTGGAGAGCAGGTATCACGGCTGGCGCAATCCATGGAGGCTATCAACGCAAGCTCTACTGAGGTCTCTTCGATAGTCGATGTGATTGAAAACATTGCCTTCCAAACCAATATTTTAGCGTTAAATGCCTCTGTAGAGGCGGCGCGAGCCGGTGAACATGGGCGTGGCTTTGCCGTAGTGGCCAGCGAAGTACGTGAGCTGGCGTCGCGTAGCGCTGCTTCTGCCAGAAACATTAATGGGCTGATTAAAACCACCTCAGAGCAGATTGCCACCGGTAGTGGCTATGCTCAAGCAGCTGAATCCGCCATGAAAGATATCGTGGTGGCGATTGAAGAGGTTACTGCACGTATTAGCGAAATCAGCCAAGCGTCTGGCGAGCAGACCAACGGTATTGATGAGATCAACCGGGCGGTCACGCAAATGGATACGGTGACGCAGCAAAATGCCGGGTTGGTTAGCGAAGCGGCGAGTGCTGCCAATGAGCTGTCATTACAGGCTCAGCGCTTAAAAGGGCTGTTAGACGAGTTTCACGGTAGTTCTCAAGAAGCGTCATCTACGGCAGCGCTATCTAATGCATCAAACGAAAGGTATCAATTAACATAGCGAGCCATGTTAAGTGGCCGCGTGTCCGCTTATCAGCCGCCCCAACAGGGGCGGTTTTGTTGTCAAGGTAGGATATGATCGACATGGATATTCAAGTAGCGGAAGGAGACGTCGAGCGTCTCTCCCTGCGCGACTACACCGAAAAAGCGTACCTCGACTACTCGATGTACGTCATTCTCGACCGCGCCTTGCCCAATATTGGCGACGGCATGAAACCCGTGCAGCGGCGGATAATTTACGCCATGCGTGAGCTGGCGCTGCACGCCAACGCCAAGTACAAAAAGTCGGCGCGTACCGTCGGTGACGTGCTGGGTAAATTCCACCCCCATGGGGATAGCGCCTGCTACGAAGCCATGGTGTTGATGGCGCAACCATTTAGCTACCGCTACCCGCTGGTAGACGGCCAAGGCAACTGGGGTAGCCCCGATGACCCCAAATCCTTCGCCGCCATGCGCTACACTGAAGCCAAACTTTCCAAGTTCGCCGAAGTGCTGCTGGGCGAGCTAGGCCAAGGCACCGTCGATTGGGCGCCCAACTTTGACGGCACCATGCAAGAGCCGCTGGTACTGCCGGCCAAGTTACCCCATGTGCTGCTCAATGGTGGCACAGGGATTGCGGTTGGCATGGCCACCGATATTCCTCCCCATAATGTCTCGGAAGTGGTCGAAGCCACCTGTCATCTGTTGCGCAACCCCAAGGCGACCACCGCTGATTTAATGGAATTCGTGCCCGCGCCCGATTTCCCCACCGATGCAGAAATTATTACCCCGCCCGCGGATCTTCGGAAGCTCTACGAATCCGGGCGTGGCTCGGTCAAGCTGCGTGCCCGCTACATCCGCGAAGAAGCCAATATTGTTATCACCGCCGTACCCTATCAGGTCAGCGGTGCCAAAGTATTGGAGCAGATTGCCGCGCAAATGCAGGCCAAAAAGCTGCCCATGGTGGCTGACCTGCGCGATGAGTCGACCCACGAAGAGCCGACTCGCCTGGTCATCGAACCACGCTCCAACCGCATTGACGTAGAGTCGTTGATGGCGCACCTATTCGCCACCACCGACCTGGAAAAGAACGTGCGGGTGAACATGAACGTGATCGGCCTGGACGGCCGCCCACGGGTGATGCCGCTGCCCGAAATGCTGGGTGAGTGGCTGCAGTTCCGGCGCAGCACGGTGCGTCGTCGTTTAGAGCACCGCTTAGGCAAAGTCGAAGACCGGCTGCATATCCTGGAAGGCTTGCTAATTGCCTACCTTGATCTGGACGAAGTGATCCGCATTATTCGCGAGGAGGACGACCCTAAAGCCTCGCTGATAGCAACGTTTAGTCTCTCTGAGCGCCAAGCCGAAGCCATTTTAGAGTTACGCCTGCGTCACCTTGCCAAGCTCGAAGAAATGAAAATTCGCGGCGAGCAGGATGAGCTGGAAAAAGAGCGCAAATATCTAGAGGGGCTGCTGGGCAGCGAAGCCAAGCTCACTACGCTGATTGAAAAAGAGATCCGTGCAGCAGGTAAAGAGCATGGCGATGAGCGTCGCTCACCGCTGGTCGAGCGCGAAGAGTCCAAGGCGCTGTCTGAAGTGGAGCTGCTGGGCGCTGACCCGATTACCGTGGTGCTCTCCGATAAAGGCTGGATTCGGGCGGCCAAGGGGCACGATATCGACCCCGAGGGGCTCTCCTATAAAGCCGGGGATAGCTTCCAACTGGCGGCGAAAGGTAAAACCAATCAGCCGCTGGTGCTGCTGGATGACACCGGTCGTGCCTATACGCTGTCTGCTCACAATCTTCCCAGTGCGCGGGGGCAGGGGGAGCCGGTCACCGGTCGCGCGAACGTTGCCGCTGGGGCGAAAATGGCGGGACTGATGTTCGCACCGCCGGAGCGGCGCTTCGTGCTCGCCACTGACGGCGGTTATGGCTTTGTGGCACGGCTCGATACACTTACCGGTAAAAACAAAGCCGGTAAAGCGGTGCTTAGCCTGCCCAAAGGCTGCAATGTGATGGCGCCGGTTGAAGTGCCAGAGGGCGACGAGCTGTGGGTTGCCTCGGTTTCAAACGAAGGCCGGCTACTGCTGTTTCCCTTGGATCAACTACCGGAAATGTCCAAGGGCAAAGGCAATAAGATGCTCGATATCCCTGGCCCACGCGCTGCCCGCCGGGAGGAGTTTGTTACCGGCATTGTGGTTCTCGCTGCCAGTGATGCGCTGATGATTCATGCTGGTAAGCGCAAGCTAACCCTAAAAGCCGACGATTTAGCTTATTATCGTGGCGAGCGTGGCCGCCGCGGTAGCAAGTTGCCCCGTGGCTTCCAGAAAGTCGACCGTTTAGAGGCAGGAGAGTAAATAATGGCAGGAGCTAAGTGATGGCAGGCGGTGACTTGATCCTAACCGTTTTAGCGGCACGTTTAACCGCAGATATTCAATCCCAGGTAGATGCACTGATCGTGCAGTTTGGCCTACAAGAAAAGAGCACCCAGCGCCTTGCCGACGCCTCGTTACAGCAGAATAAGTGCATCGACTGTATTGAGTACCGTCTGGTAGGTGAGGTGGATATTGAAGCTGTCCGCAATGCGGCATTGGTACTGAGCGAAACCCTGAGTGTCGATATTGTTGTCCAAGCGAATACTCGCGATCACGTTCAGCCCCGTTTGGTGTGTTTCGATATGGACTCCACGCTGATCAAAGCTGAAGTGATTGACGAACTGGCCCGCCGCCATGGTGTGGGTGATGAAGTCGCAGAAGTCACCGAGCGTGCCATGCGCGGCGAGTTGGATTTCAAAGCGAGCTTTCGTGAGCGGATGAGTAAACTTGAAGGTTTGGATGAGTCCGTGCTGGCGGAGATCGCTGAGGAATTGCCGCTAATGGAAGGCGTAGAGCGCTTAATGGTTAACCTGAAGCACTTAGGTTTTCGCACCGCCATCCTCTCCGGCGGCTTCACCTACTTTGCTCGCCACTTACAGGAGAAGCTGGGCTTTGACGAGATCCATGCCAATGAACTGATCATCGAAAATGGCAAGGTAACCGGCGAAGTAAGTGAACCGATCGTCGATGCCGAGCGCAAAGCCGAACTATTAGAGTCCATTGCTCAGCGTGAAGGTTTTACCCTGGGTCAAACGATTGCGGTAGGGGATGGCGCCAATGATCTGAAAATGCTTGCCAAAGCGGGCATGGGGATTGCGTTTCGGGCCAAGCCCCTGGTGCGTGCCCAGGCGCGCCAGGCGATTTCAACCTCGGGCCTTGATGGCGTGCTCTATCTACTGGGCTATCACCAGCAGGATTTAACCCCGTAAATTCTGCTTTGGCACAGTCGCGCAAAGTGTCATTGCGAGGAGCCTGCGACGCGGCAATCTCAACCTGCGCAGGCGCAGTTCAACCCAAGATTGCCGCGCTTCGCTCGCAATGACAAAAGCGAGGTTGCTTAGCTTTCAGCCATGGCCTTTATCCGGGTGGGGTACCGGTTTATCGCCGACTTCTTCTGGACGCAGCTCTACCGGTTTACCCTGGGTTTTATCAGCGTGCTTTAAACGCAGGTGCAAGCCGGACTTGGCCAGCAAGTGGGCGCTAACGGGGGCGGTAATGAACAGGAAGAGCGTAATCAACATTTCCTGAATATCGGGTTTGCCATCCACGCTCCAGAAATACATCATTGAGGCGATCAACATACAACCGATACCCAGAGTAGTGGCCTTAGTCGGGCCATGCAGGCGCATATAAAAGTCACGCAAGTGGGCCATCCCTAGCGAACCAATAAACACAAAGATGCCGCCAGCAACCAGCAGCAGCGAAATAACCGCCTCTATTACTCCTGACATAACGCCCCCTGGCATGAGCCTTCCTGGCATAGCGGCTGCCTCTTTATGGAGGCGACGATCACGGTACTCATTCGATAATATCTCCGCGCAGAATATATTTGCACACCGCAACGGTACTGATGAAACCTAACATCGCGATCAGCAGCGCCGACTCGAAATAGGTTTTGCTGTTCAGCCATAGTCCCAGCAGCACGATCAGTGCAATCGAGTTGACGTACATAGTGTCCAGGGCGAGTACCCGGTCGGGCAGGCTGGGGCCGATGGTAAGCCGGTAGAGATTCATCAACAGTGCCATCACCACCAGGGCTAAGGTGATATAAAGCGCAATGCTCAGCATTCGTAAATCTCCTTGAGCGGGCGTTCATAGCGCTCACGAATCTGGTTAATCAGCGCCTCCTCATCGTCCACGTTTAAGGCGTGAATCAGCAGCGACTTGCCATCCATGCGTAGATTGGCTGATACGGTGCCCGGTGTCAGGCTGATCGTGCTGGCCAGCAGCGTAATGGTGAAGCGCTCTTCGAGCATGAGTGGGTATTCAATAAAGTGAGGCTTAAGCTTGCGCCACGGGTTGGCGATCAAGTAAGCCACTTCAAAGTTGGCGATGATAATGTCGCCCAGCACCCGGAAAATAAACCGCAAAAGCGTGAAAGGTTTGGCGATAAGCGGTCGCGCATCCCAAAAGCGGTGGGTCAGCAGTGGGATCAAAATGGCTAACGAGCCACCGAGTACGAATTGACCAAAGGCGTAGCTGCGTACCAGCAGCAGCCAAACGACTAGCAGTAGTATCGATAAAACAGGCGTGGGTAGCCAGGAGCGCGGAGCAATCATTGGGCATCTCCAGCATCAGGTAGTAGCGTGCGAATCAGCACCTGGGGGTTGGCTAATTGCTCAGCCGTGGCTTGAGTGTAGCTGCTCACTGGCCCGGCCATGGCGACTAATAGAGGGGCTGCACTCAGCAGCCAAATAACCCCAAACCACTGGCAATGGGAAAGCGGCGTACCGCTGATCGTGCCCCGGTGGCTACGCCAAAACAGCGTAGAGCCAGCCCGGGAGAGGGCTATCAGCGAGGCTAAACTGGTTAGCAGCAGCAGCGGCCATAGCCATAGTCGCTGGGTGCCTTCGGCAGCATTGAGCATCAATGCTTTGCCGAAAGCGCCGGAGAACGGCGGGATGCCTGCGACGGCGATAGCGCCGACAAAAAACAACATGGCGAGTGCTGCGCCCTGCACCATAGGGCGGCCCTTGACTATGCGAGTACCCGCTTTGCCACGCTGGAGGCCAATCATTTCCGCTAGCAGGAACAGACCCCCGGTGATCAACGTAGTGTGGATCAAATAGTAGAGTAGTGCAGAGACCGCCTGTGGCGAGCGCATGCCGATACCCGCCAGCAGCGTGCCCACTGACACCAGCACTAAATAAGCAACCAGCAGTCGTAAGTCCCTTGCGGCCATTACCCCAACGCCTGCGGCAGCCAGGGTAGCGAGCGATAGCCACCACACCCAGGGCTGTTCCAGCGCCTCCAAACCGCCAGCGCTATCGCCAAAAATGAGCGAGTAGACGCGCAGAATGGCGTAAATACCCACTTTGGTCATGATGGCAAACAGCGCCGCCACTGGCGCGGGGGCCGAGGCGTAAGCTTTGGGCAGCCAGAAGTAGAGCGGCAGAATGGCGGCTTTTAACCCAAACACGACCAGCAGCATCAGTGCCCCAGCGCTCACTAAGCCGTCACGCTCTTCGGGTAGTTCGGCTACCCGGATCGCCATATCGGCCATATTGAGCGTGCCTGTTGCGCCATACAGAATCCCCACTGCAATCAGAAACAGCGAAGACCCCGCCAGGTTGAGCACCACGTAGTGGACGCTGGCTTGAATGCGCGCTTTACCGCCGCCGTGAAGCAGCAGGGCGTAGGACGCCAGCAGCAGAACTTCAAAAAAGACAAACAGGTTAAACAAATCACCGGTTAAAAAAGCACCGTTAATGCCCAGCAGTTGCCACTGAAAAAGGCCGTGGAAGTTGCTGCCTTTTTCATCGTCACCAGCGCAGGCAAACACCACTGCGCCAACGGCCAATACGGCAGTCAGCAGCAGCATTAACGCCGAGAGGCGATCCAGCACTAACACGATGCCGAACGGGGCTTGCCAGTCACCCAGCGCGTAGTAGGTGATCTCCCCACTGGCGGCTTGGCGTAATAGGCCTATCGCAACCAGCAGCAGTAGCACCGTGGCCACAACACTCACCTTGCGCTTGTAACGCACTAATCCTTGGCGCTGATAGAGCAGCAATATGCCCGCGACTAGCGGCAGAACGACAGGGAAAACAATTAGATGCTGCATCATTCTCGGTCTTCCTTTTTACCGTCGACGTGGTCGTTCCCCACTTCACTCCGCGCCCGCATGGCCAGGATCACCACAAACGCCGTCATCGCAAAGCCGATCACTATGGCCGTGAGCACTAGCGCCTGGGGCAGCGGGTCGGCGAAACCTGCACCCTCGGAGACAATGGCAGCTCCATCAGTGGTTAATCCCCCCATCGAAAACAGGAACAAATTCACGGCGTAAGAGAGCAGCGTAAGGCCCACCACGACCGGGAAAGTACGGCCGCGTAACGTTAGATAGAGGCCAGAAGCGGTCAATACACCGGTGGTCATCGCATAAAGCAGTTCCATTAACGAGGCTCCTTGGCAGAGGTGGCGGCGGCGCTGGCGTCAGCATCCTGTTCGCTTGCTTCGGTCACCGGGCGGTGAGCGGTGGTGACCTTACCAAGGTTGGCAAGAATCATCAGCGTAGCGCCCACCACCGCTAAGTAGACACCCAGATCAAAGAGCAGCGCGGTGGCCAGTTCAAAGGTGCCGATGAGCGGTAGGCTGAAATAGCCAAATGCGGATGTTAAGAATGGATGACCAAATAGCCAGCTACCCAGCCCGGTTAGAGTGGCTATCGCTACGCCAATGACGGCTACCGGTTGGAAAGGGAAGTCCAAACGTTCTTGCGCCCACGCCACACCCCGGGCCATGTACAGCAGGATCAAGGCTACCGCAGTAATCAACCCCGCGATAAAGCCACCCCCTGGCTGGTTATGGCCGCGCAGGAAGATAAATGCAGATACCAACAGCGCTAGTGGCAGCAGCGTCATTGAAATTGACGTGAGTACCGCTGGGTAGCGGTCAGGTGACCATACCCGGCCTTCGCCGTCACTGTGCGGCATAAACAGGCGTAAGCGGTTCAGCAGCTTAAAGATCGCCAGGCCAGCGATGGCGAGTACGGTGATTTCACCCAAGGTGTCGAATCCCCGGAAGTCGACCAGAATCACGTTGACCACATTGTAGCCGCCACCACCGGGCTTGCTGTTTTCCACAAAGAAACTGGAAATCGACAGCGTCTCGCGGGTCATGACCGCGTAGTTAAGGCTGGCAATCACCAAGCCTAGCGTGCCTGCCAGCAACATATCGCGAACGTTGCGCAGTGGGCTGGATTCGCGCGGGGTCTTTTGGGGCAAGAAAAATAGCGCCAGCATCAACAGGATCATGGTCACCACTTCCACCGAAAGCTGTGTCAGCGCTAAATCGGGTGCTGAGAAACGAGCAAAGGTGAGCGCCACAAAGAGCCCGACGACTGATAGCATCAGCAGAGAGATCAGCCGGTAGCGGTGAGTGGCAGCGGTGGCCACGCCGCCAAACATCAGCATCCCCGCCCCGAGTATGAGGATACCATCCAGCTCTTGATTGCCAGCAGCACCCGTTAAGTCAGTGATCTGAACCAGGCCGATCCCACCCATGACTAATGCGCCTAGCCAGAGCCAGCCCACATAACGCTGTAGCGAATTGCCTTCAAGCTTGGCAATAAGCTGCTCGGCGCGATAGCCCATGGAGACAAGCATGCGCTCAAACACCCGACGGGCATCGACCCCGGCAAACTGCTGGGTAAATCGACGCACCTCGCCATAGCGCCAATAGAGTGCAATACCCACCACGAAGGCGAGCAAACTCATGATGAGCGGTAGATTCACGCCGTGCCAAATAGCCAGGTGGAAATCCAGTGGGCTACCAATCACCGCTTGGCTGGCGAGCTCTAATAATCCCGTTGCCATAAAAGCCGGGAACAGGCCCACTACCACGCACAGGGCTACCAATATTTCTACCGGCAAACGCATAAGGTGCGGCGGCTCGTGGGGCGATTTCGGTGGTGCTTCACGGGCCGGTTTGAAGAAAACGGCGTGCACCAAACGCAGCGAGTAAGCCACAGAGAGGATACCGCCCAGTGTTGCCAGCGCGGGCAATAGCCAACTAAGGCCGCCTAACACGGGCGTCGCTAGCGCTTCGGTGAAGAACATCTCTTTGGATAAGAAACCATTAAATAGCGGTACGCCCGCCATTGAGGCAGCCGCTAGCGTGGTCAAGAGTGCCGTCACTGGCATGGCTTTTTTCAGCCCGCCCAACTGTTTCAGCTCCCGGGTGCCGGTCTCGTGATCGATAATACCGGCACTCATAAACAGTGCGGCTTTAAAGGTGGCGTGATTCAGAATGTGAAACAGGGCAGCTAAAATCGCCATGGGGCTGCCGATACCCAACAGCACGGTAATCAAGCCTAAATGGCTAACGGTGGAGAACGCCAGAATACCCTTTAGGTCGGTCTTCATCAGTGCAAACCAAGCGCCATATAGCATCGTCACGATGCCCACTAGGGAGACCACCACGCTCCACAGCTCGCTACCCGCGATGGCTGGGTGCAGTCGTGCCATCAGAAAAATGCCCGCTTTAACCATGGTGGCCGAGTGCAGATAGGCTGATACTGGCGTGGGTGCCGCCATGGCGTGGGGCAACCAAAAGTGGAACGGGAACTGTGCTGATTTGGTAAACGCCCCCAGCAGTACCAAACCCAGCATAAGCGGGTAGCGGGAATCCGCCAGAATCACTTCGCCGCTAGCCAGTACATCGCCCATATTGAAGCTGCCCGCCATATCGCCCAACAGCAGTAAGCCCGCCAATAGCGCAAGGCCGCCCGCGCCGGTGACTGTTAGCGCCATGCGTGCGCCTTTACGGGCATCCGACTGGTGCGACCAGTAACCGATCAGCAAAAACGAAGAGAGGCTGGTTAACTCCCAGAAGAGCCATAGCAGAATCAGGTTGTCCGACATTGAAATACCCACCATTGACGCCATAAAAAGCATCAGGAAGGCGTAGAATCGGCCATAGGGTTCGTCTTTGGCTAAATAGTAGTGAGCATAAAGAATAATCAGCAGACCGATGCCGAGTATCAATAGGTTGAACAGCAGCGATAGCCCATCCAGGCGGAACGCCAAGTTCAGTGCCAGTTCCGGCATCCAGGTGACCGAAAAACGTAGCTGCTCGCCATCTAAAAGAGCTGGCACGTTGAGTAGCGTCATTACTAGGGCGGTAGCGGGCAGCACCGCCGTTGCAAGGGAACAGAAACCGCGCCCGCGCCGTGCGGTGAGTGCCGGCACCAGTACGCCTAGCAGAGGCAATAAGGCTATCCAAAGCAGTGTCATGGGGATCATCCAGCGGCTAAAGTAAAAAAAGTCAAAAGAGTACCAACAGGGCGTCTAAAGAGGCGTTCTGGTGGCGTAGGATACATCAAGTGAAACAACAGGATATCACTTGTGTAGCAGGTGTGTAATTTTAGTATAAAGTGTGCGAATTAACCGTTGAGAGATTTTTTGTTACATGAGTGAGTCCTTTACTAACTGGCAGGCCCGTTTTGAAAAGCTACGGTCAAACAAGTTTTTTGAAGCGATGGTGATCGCCATTATCGTCATTTCCGCCCTGGTGATAGGGGCAAAAACCTACGACGAAACCACTCAGGTTGAGCAGTGGCTGCTCTATCTCGATATCGCGGTAACGATATTTTTCCTGATTGAGATTTTAATCAGAATGGCCGCGGAGCGCAGCCTGCTCGACTTCTTCAAAAAAGGCTGGAACGTTTTTGACTTCCTGATTGTGACTGCCAGTCTCATCCCCATGGATGACTCGGAAATGGTGCTACTGGCCAGGCTGCTGCGCATTTTCCGGGTACTGCGCCTGGTGTCGATGATTCCTGAACTTCAGATGCTACTTAGCGCCCTGGTGAAGTCGGTGCCACGGATGGGCTATGTGGTACTGCTGATGTTTATCATCTTCTATATATACGCTGCCATTGGGAGCTTTCTGTTTCACAATGTAGACGAGGGGCTGTGGGGCAATATTTCCCTGGCCATGCTAACGCTATTTCAGGTGGCGACCTTTGAGAGCTGGGCCACCGCTGTGCTGTATCCGGCCATGGAGGTCTACCCCTACGCTTGGATCTATTTTCTCACCTTTATCTTTTTGAACGCCTTTATCTTTCTCAATATGATGATTGGTATTGTGCTGGACGTGATGCAGAAAGAGAGCGCGCAAATGGCGCTGGACAACGGCGAAGGCGAAGAAGCCGAGCTGCAGTCGCTGCGCAATGATGTTCGCGGGCTGAAAGCGCAGCTTGACCGTATGGAGTCAGCGCTCTCTCAAGCATACTCGACAGCCCCAACACACCAGAATGACGCGGGCGGTAAGCACAGTGATAAGCCCACAACTGACTGATTTTAGGAGAGCCGCCATGATGTTGACTGATCCTGCCAAAAAGTATCGCCCCTTTGTGGCCGTTGATCTGCCCGACCGCCAGTGGCCGAGCAAGCGTATCGAGACGGCGCCTGTCTGGTGTAGCGTTGACCTGCGCGACGGTAACCAGTCGCTGATCGACCCTATGGATCAGGAGCGCAAACAGCGCTTATTCGACATGCTGCTAAGTGTCGGTTTTAAACAGATAGAAGTGGGCTTTCCGTCAGCCTCCCAAACCGACTTCGATTTCGTTCGTTCGCTGATTGAGCAGGATAAAATTCCTGACGATGTGACCATTCAAGTGCTAACCCAGGCACGTCCGCACTTGATTGAACGCACCTTTGAAGCGCTACAAGGCGCCAAAAACGCTATCGTCCACGTCTATAACGCTACCGATCCCATGTTTCGCCGGGTAGTGTTCAATGTCGATAAAGCTGAATGCGTGCAAATCGCCGTCGAAGCAACCCAGCAGATTCGCGCGCAGATGGACGCCGCACCAGAAACCAACTGGACGTTCCAGTACTCGCCGGAACTCTTCACTACCACCGAGATGGACTTTGCCGTTGAGATCGTCGAAGCGGTCATGGACGCTTATGGCACCCGCGCCGATAAGCCCATGATCGTGAACCTGCCTGCCACGGTAGAAGTCGCCACGCCCAACAACTACGCCGACCAGATCGAGTGGTTCTGTCGCCACGTCAAAAACCGCGACCACTTGATTGTCAGCGTTCACCCCCATAACGACCGCGGTACCGGCGTAGCGGCGGCAGAGCTGACGTTGATGGCCGGGGCTGATCGCGTTGAGGGCACGCTGTTTGGGAACGGCGAGCGCACCGGCAACGTTGATATCGTCACTCTGGCGATGAATATGTATACCCAGGGCGTTAACCCCCAGCTCGATTTTTCCAATATCACGCCCATCATGCGCGAAGTGGAGTACTGCAACCAACTGCCGGTGCATCCGCGCCACCCCTACGTGGGCGATTTGGTGTTTACCGCCTTCTCCGGCTCTCACCAGGATGCGATCAAAAAAGGCATGGCAGATCGTCGCGCCAATCCTGATGCCGTTTGGGATGTGCCTTATTTGCCTATCGATCCGCTGGACGTGGGCCGTAGCTACGAAGCGGTGATTCGGGTTAACAGCCAATCGGGTAAAGGCGGTGTTTCCTACCTGCTTGAGCAGGAACACGGTATTGAGCTACCGCGCCGGCTTTCCATCGAGTTTAGTCAGGTCGTTCAGGAAGTGACAGAGCGCACCGGGCGTGAGATCACCTCGCAGATGATCTATCAGGCGTTCTCGGATGAGTATTTAGAGCAGCGAGTGCCCTTTGCATTAGTTAACCACCGTTTGTCGTCTGAACCTGACAGCCCCAAAGTCACGCTGGACGCCGTGATTGAGGAGAGCGGCACACGGCAAACGTTAAAGGGCGAGGGCAACGGTCCGTTAGCGGCCTTTGTTAAAGCACTGGCAGCCGCAGGGCACGATGTAGAGATTATCGACTACCACGAGCATTCCCGCGGGCAGGGCGCTGACGCTGAGGCGATCGCCTATGTGGAAGTGCGTATCGACGGCAAGGCGGTATTCGGTGTAGGCAACGATGAAAGCATTACCAGCGCGTCGATGAAGGGGGTGTTGAGCGCGATCAATCGCCACCATTCCACCCAGCCTGCGGCGGCCAACGTGACGGCAGAGACGTTGGGGTAATCCTGCGGTTACCAGTTGAGTGAGGTGGATTGCGATGCGGCCCTGGCAGATAATGGTAGTAACCGCGATAGTGATCGCCGGGCTAGCATCAACATTGGCCTCCCATGAGTCGTTTGAGTCCAAACTGGTACGATTGGAAGCTCAGCGGGCATTGCCCTCGCTAGAGGCGTCGCTTCAGCAGGAAACACCGGAGCTCAATGCGCTGTTTCTCAGTTATGCTGACGATCAGGCGCTGTGGATGAGCGCCTCTTTGGCGATTTTGCGCCACGGTGATATGGCCCGCGATGTATTAGTGGAGTACGGCTTACTGCCCAATTTTCAGCGAGTACTGGTGCGCTATGGGGCTGACGCCGTACTTCCCATTAGCTACTTTCGCAACCACGATGTGGCCACGCTAAAGGCTCAGTACTGGGTCGGTGAGCGTTATCAGCAATTCAGCCGCTGGTGGAGCGATGAGGAGGGAGATGCGGATTCAGCGTTCACCCCTTACCGCCGCGGGCAGATGGGTATTGCGCTGCTGGATGCCAATGGCCACGCGCTGCTCAACCAGTTTGTGGTTAGTGAACAAAGCGACGTGGAGTGGCTACAGGGTGAGCGTCTGGTTGCGGGCCTGGGCGATTTCTTCACCAGTGGTTTACGCGATTTGGAAAGCCAGTGGCGGCGGGGCGACGACATTGGCGCCGCTGATCTAGGCTGGGCCGGTGTCGATCTACTGGTGATGGCCAGCACCGTGAAGGTGCTGCGGGCAGGCAAGGCCGCTCGTGCTGCCCGAGTGGGCAACGTAGAAGCACAGGGCGCTCGTACTGGTTTGCGCCAAGGCGCGTTAATGAGTGGTGGTGGGCGTTTTGCGGCGTTGCCTCGCATGGCCAAAGTTGCCGCTGTGGCGGGTACCGCTTATGTGGTGGTTCGCCACCCAAGCTTAGTAAGCGCACTTGGCGCCAATCTCTCTTCCTGGCTTGGCTGGCCGGTTTGGCTGGGTCAGTTTCTTATCTGGCTCATCGTGCTACTGCCAGTACTCTTTATTGCGCGCTTTATTTACCGCTGGCTACTTACGCCGATACTGTGGCTGCTGGTGCCGCTGATGCGGGTATGCTTTAGGGCGGCAAACAATCAGTTAGCCAGGCGTACCAAGCCTCAGACCCGTGATCTTGGCTGAAGCAGTGAGAGAAAGTAGTTGTTAACGTAAACGGGGCAGCCTCTGAGGCCGCCCCGTTTTACGCTAAGGGTTACTCTGGCAGCGCGTAGACCGCGATCTGATCACCCACCTGGTCTTTCAGAATGGTATTGCCACCGGAAACAAAGGCGACATATTGGCGGCCATTGTACTCGTAGACCGCGGGGTTCGAGACGGAGGGTGCTTCGGTCTGGTCTGACCAGAGCTCCTCGCCGGTCTCAAGGGAGTAGGCACGCACCTTGGCATCCATGGAAGCGCCAATAAAGATAATATTGCCTGCGGTTACGGCCGGGCCACCGATGGTGGGCGAGCCCCAGCTCTCAGGCATAAAAAAGCCATACTGTTGCGATGCACCCACCGGACGACGCCATTTGATATCACCGCTGGTCATATCCAGGGCGACAAGCTCGCCAAAGGGGGGCTCCCAGCAGGGCATGCCTAGCCGGTTAAGCGCTACCTCAAGGCGCATCCCGTAGGGGGCGCCTTCTTGAGGGGCGAAGCCGCTTTCGTTGCCGGAGCCGCTATCCGCTTTGTCATAATCTTCGCGATTATAGAGTTTTATGTACTGCACAATGTGCGAGGTATTGACGATCGCTGTCTGGCTTTCGGGGTCGAAGGCTACGCCGCCCCACTGAACGCCACCCGCGCTGATGGGAAAGCCAAGGGTGCCTTCGCCTTGGGTCGTCGGTGGGGTGTACATGCCTTCATAGTGAAGATCGTCCCACAATGCGGAACACTCTCCGAAGCTAACCGCGTCGGCCAGCGCCCAGACGTTGGGCTTTTCAGACTGATCTAACAGCGGTTCCGGTTTAGTCGGGAAAGGCTGGGTCGGCGCGTAAACTTCGCCCTCAACGCTGCCGTCGCCGCTGGGTACCGGGCGCTCCTCAATCGGCCAAACGTCTTCGCCTGTTTCGCGATTAACCACGAACAGAAAGCCCATTTTGGTTGCCTGGATGAGTGCCGGTATTTCTTCACCATCTACTGTGATGTCCATCAGCGTTGGTGCGGCATTGATATCGTAATCCCAGATATCGTGATGTACCCACTGCCGCGACCAAACCACTTCGCCGGTCTCGATATCCAGGGCAGTGGTGGATGTGCCCAGAGGCACTTCTTCGGTGCGATTGCCGCCCCAGTAGTTCGGCGAGGGTGAGGAAACCGGCAGATAGACTAAACCACGCTCCTCGTCCGCGGACATATGTGTCCAGACATTGGCGGTGCCGCTTTGATCGCGCATCTCATCTGAAAGTGCCTGGAACGTCCATTGACGTTCTCCAGTGCGGGCATTAATTGAGTAAACGGTGCCGGGTGGCGCCTGTTCGTATGCCCAGTCCATCCCCGCCCAGCCGAGCACCAAGTGGTCTCCCACCACGGTAGGGGGTTGTAGTAGCGAAAGCGGCCAGCGGTCGTTGGTGTCGTTCCACTGGTTGACGTCGAGCACACCGTTATCGGCAAAGTCGGCGCACTGTTCGCCACTATCGGCATCAACCGCGAAAAGCTGTGCATCCATGGTGCCCATATAGATAATTTTCTGACAGGGCTCGCCTGCTACCGGATCGTCGGCTTCCCAATAGGCCACACCACGGTTTTTCAAGGCGGGTTGAGTTAGCGCTTCCAGAGAGGATTGAGTATCGAAACTCCATTTCTCTTCGCCACTACCGGGGTCTAACGCGAGTATGCGGTAGAAGGGAGTACCAATATAAAGGGTATCGTTAGCAAACACCGGGGTCGCTGACCAAACGGTGGCTGGCAACTCACCTGAGCCATCCGCGACATCGCCGGTATGCACTTCCCATACCTTCTCCAGCTCGCCAACGTTATCAGTATTGATTTGATCAAGCGGGCTATATTTTTGGGCATTAAGCTGGCCATGGAAGCTGTTCCAGGTCGGCTCGCCAGGCACCAGCGGGATGGGAGCGCGACTGGGCGCTTCTTCTTGCTCGGGATTCTCCTGCTCACTGGGTTGACCCTGAGCCAGTAACGGCAAGGGCGTAAAACAGATCGCCAGGGCGGTGACTGCGCCTAAGCCTGGGGTTATCGATTTAAACGGGGTGGGTAATAATGTCGGCATGGGCGGCTCCTCAGGTGTGGGTGAGACGGGCGTGATGGGTTGCGCGAACCATATCAACAATCAAGCCGATCAGACCGACTACCATGGCTGCGCTGATCCACCACTGATGCAGCAGCATTCCGGCGAAAAATGTACCGGCAAGCCCGATCAGGATGAGTATCCGCAGTACGATGGAAGCACCACGCCTTTTGACTTTAAAGAGAAGTAACGCCATCACCGCAAGGGCGAGACAGGCCACAATGGCGACCAGTGCCCCGAGCGTTCCAGTGACGCCGGTTAGTGGTGTGAAATAGGCATATAAAGCGATGGCCAGCCCGGCAAGCGAGGCTATTAAGAGGACGAAAGCGCCCGGTCTGGACGAGAGAGATGGTGACATAACGCTATGGCCTCCTGCTGAGTGAGATGCCCAACGTTGAGGCTAATTCAACGTCAGAAATCGTTAGCACTATAACTTTAGCAGAAAACGATATTTTTACGATCTGGGTGACATGTCTTGATTAACTGTAGCAACACCCAGCGCTGTTTTTTCAATGAAGGGGAGGCATTGTAAAAGCGTTCGTCTCAGCTAAACTAGACCTATTAAACTAAGCTTACTAACCAAGTCGCATTTTTAGGAGATTTTATATGGAGGCTATCAATATTCACGAAGCTAAAACACGGTTGTCTCAGCTAGTGGCGAGGGCTGCCGAGGGGGAGGGGTTTATTATTGCCAAAGCAGGCAAACCGATGGCACGCGTGATGGCCATTGATAGCCCTACTTCTGGACAGCAAAAGCGTCTGGGGTTTCTGGCAGGCCAGTTTAAGATACCTAATGATTTTGATCGTATGGGACAGGAGGAAATAGCCGAGATGTTTGGAGGTTGATGTGAATCTACTTCTGGACACGCATGTTTTGCTCTGGGCGGCGGCAGCGCCGGAGAGGCTTTCTGTTGATGCGCGAGCTATGATTAATGACGAAGATAACAGGCTCTATTTTAGCGCTGCCAGCATATGGGAAGTGGTCATTAAGAACAGTCTGCAACGCCCTGATTTTCACGTTGACCCGCACTTGCTGCGTCGTGGGCTGCTGGATAACGGTTATTTAGAACTTTCTATTAATTCATTGCATACACTTAACGTTGCTCATTTACCAGTCATCCACAAAGACCCTTTTGATCGAATTTTGGTGGCTCAGGCAGAAGCTGAGGGATTTTTGCTGCTTACTGCGGATGAGCTGGTGGCTCAGTATGCTGGGCCTATTCGGAGGGTATAACTAACTTGTGGCTTAAGGCTTCAGCACTGGGCCATTCAAGCGTCTCAGTGCCGCTGTTTCAACATGCGTCACAACGGCGTTTTACTTCCCCTTCCAGGAATTTCTCGCACTAGGCGTGGCATTAAGAAACCGGGTAAATGATCGCGAAGATGAGCAACCAGCTCGCGTGCTTCGCTGTCCGGCACATCAAAATGCGCGGCGCCTTGCACAGGATCCAGTACATGCAGGTAATAGGGCAGAATACCCGCTTCGAATAGCCGTTCAGAAAGCGCGGCAAGTGTGGTGACGCTATCGTTCACATTGCGCAGCAGTACACTCTGGTTGAGTAGTGTTGCACCCGCCTGCTTAAGGCGCGCGCAGGCGTCTACCACCGCCTGGTCGATTTCATTGGCGTGGTTAATATGCAACACCACCACCTTTTGCAGGCGTGTAGCTGAGAGCCAACCAAGCAGGGCGTCATCGACTCGGTCGGGAATCACCACCGGCAGGCGGGTGTGAATGCGTAGCCGTTTTAGGTGCGGGATGCTTTCTAGCTGCTCCACCAGCCATGCCAACTGACGATCGCTGGCGGCCAGCGGATCCCCACCAGACAGAATCGCCTCGTGAATAGTGGTGTCAGCGCGCAGGTAATCCAGCGCTTCCTGCCACTGCGCTCTGGAGGGTGAGTTATCGCTATAGGGAAAATGTCGACGAAAGCAGTAGCGGCAGTTGATGGCACAGTTGGGGCTGGCGATAAGCAGCACTCGGCCAGCATACTTATGGATCAGCCCTTTGGTGGGCCGATGTTCGGCTTCTTCAAGCGGATCGACGACGTAGCCATGTGGCGTTAGTGCTTCCTCGCCAAGCGGCAGTACCTGGCGCAGCAGCGGGTCGTTTATGTCGGCATAGGCTATTCTGTTGAGGTACGCTTCAGGCACACATACGTCAAACAGTGCATGTCCAGCCTTGGCGCCCGCCAACCAGTCGTGGCTTAGGCCCAGCCGTTCGCAAAGTGTTTGCGGATCGCGAATGGCATGAGAAAGCTGCTGCTGCCAAGTGGAATGCGCCAGTGAGTCGCGATGGCTTTGCGTTTCAGACGCGGCAATAATGATGTTCTCCTGCAAAAAAGCCCTCCTTCGGGTTATCATGCGCGCACTTATTTAACGACGCCATTTGCAACGCTGCTGGCATATAGCTACTGGTATATAAACCTGCTGACAGCGGCAAAGTATGGTTTCGCGCACCACCTGTTGATACAAATAACTGAAATGGATGATTGAGAGACATTATGGCGAACTATTCTACCAACGAATTCAAGGCCGGTCTGAAAGTAATGCTCGACGGCGATCCTTGTGCGATCGTTGAGAACGAGCTGGTCAAGCCCGGTAAGGGGCAGGCGTTTAACCGAGTTAAACTGCGGAATTTGATGACTGGCCGCGTAGGTGAGAAGACTTTCAAATCCGGTGACTCGCTGGAAGGTGCCGATGTCATGGATTTAGAAATGGAGTATCTCTACACCGATGGTGATATGTGGCACTTCATGAAGACCGATGGCTCGTTTGAGCAGTATGCGGTAGAGAAAAAAGCGCTAGGCGATACCATCAAGTGGCTGAAAGAGCAGGTGCCCTATATCATTACGCTTTGGGATGATAAAGCCATTTCCGTGACGCCGCCTAACTTTATCGAGTTGGAAGTCGTGGAAACAGATCCCGGTTTGAAAGGCGATACGGCACAGGGTGGTTCTAAGCCTGCGACGTTGTCTTCTGGCGCTGTGGTGCGTGTGCCGCTTTTCATTAACCAGGGCGAAGTGTTGAAAATCGATACGCGCAGTGGGGACTACGTCTCACGCGCTTGATCGCTTTCCAGGGTGCTTGTATGTCTTAATGGCCACGCTTTGTGCGTGGCCATTATTATTTAAGGTGATTTTTTCAAGGAGTCGTTATGGCCATTGATTGGCAACCCTCAGCGTCCTTTGAAACGCTGCGCGAACGGGCGCAGTTAATGGCCAAAGTGCGCGCTTTTTTTGCCCAGCGTGACGTGCTGGAAGTGGAAACGCCCGTGCTGGGGCAGGGGGGAAGCACGGATATCCATTTGGTGTCGCTGCACACTCTGGCGCGCACGGACAAAGGGCAGCGCCGTCTATGGCTACAAACCTCCCCTGAATTCCATATGAAGCGCTTGCTTGCAGCGGGCAGTGGGCCGATCTTTCAGCTTGCGCGCAGTTTTCGCGATGGCGAAATCGGCGCTCGCCATAATATTGAGTTCACTATGCTGGAGTGGTATCGGCCGCAGTTTACGCTGGATCAACTGATTGATGAGACTGCGACGCTCATCATGTCACTGTTGCCCAGTTTCCCCGGCCCACCTGTGCATTACCGCTACCGGGAGTTGTTTCATACTTACGTAGAGGTTGATCCGTTCACGACGTCTCTGGATAGGCTGAGGGCGATAGCTGCCGAGCGGGCACAAATGTCTGCCCAATCCTTAGCTGATGAAGGCCGCGAGACCTGTCTTGACCTGTTAATGAGCGTGGTGATCGAGCCGCAGTTAGGCCAGCAGGAGCTAAGCGTGGTAGTTGATTATCCGGCTAGCCAAGCAGCCTTGGCTCGGCGCCATCAAGATGCAGATGGTGAGTGGGTGGCTTCCCGCTTTGAGGTCTATCTTAACGGTATTGAGTTGGCTAACGGCTACGATGAGCTGACCGATGCGGCTGAGCAGCGCACGCGCTTTGCTGAAGATAACGCTGAGCGCCGCCGTTTGGGCTTACCGGAAGTGGATGTGGATGAGCGGCTGCTGGCCGCACTTGAGCACGGAATGCCCGAAGGCGCCGGTGTGGCGCTGGGGATAGATCGCTTGATTCAGTTGGCACTCGGCAAGGCACGCCTGGAAGACGTGCTTACATTCTCAACGCCCAGCTGTTAGCGGCTAGTCGCTAACAGGCTGCAAGCCGTCAAGCCGAAATCCTCCGCAGTAGGAATACCAGCGGTACGCTGGCAATGTAGATCAGTCCCATCCAAGTAAAGATGTCGTTAAAGGCCAGCACTTGTGCCTGCTGAGAGACGCGTTGCGCCAGCATGGCGACGGCGGTGTGATAGGTATCGGGCACCGAGCCGGCGAGCATCGCTTGGTATTTGGCGATCTCCGCTACCACGACCTCGCGGCTAGTATCGATAGCAGGGATGAGCTGATTCCAGTGAAAGTCCTCGCGGATGTCGCGCACCGTATCGATCAGCGCCAGTCCCATGGCACCCCCCAGGTTGCGCATCACGTTAAAAAGCCCGCTGGCGTTGCCTACCTCGCTCGGCGGCAGGGTGCCTAGGGCAATACGCGAGGCTGGAATGATACACAAGATCAGCCCCATGCCGCGCACGATCTGCGGCACGCAGAACTGCCAAAAGCCCGACTCCACGGTAAGATTGGCGTTCATTATGGTGCCCACGCCGACCAGCAGCAGGCCCATAAACAGCATAATGCGCAGATCGAGGCGGTTGGACAGCTGACCGACAATAGGCGCGCAAAGAAACATCGTCAGCCCGGTGACGAACATCACCTGGCCAATTTGCAGGCTCGAATAGCCGCGCACATAGCCAAAAAACAGCGGCATGATGTAGACCAGCCCGTAGAGCGCGATGCCGATGATAAAGCCCATTCCGGCGCCGATGGCAAAGTTGCGGTTGGTAAAGGCGCGCAGATCGACGATTGGGTGGTCGCTGCGCAGGGTGCGGATGAAGAACCAGGCTCCCGCCACTAGGCAGGTCAGGCTGAACAGCAAGATTCGCTGGCTGGCAAACCAGTCATCGCCGGGCCCTTCTTCAAGCACAAACTCTAGCGAGCCCAAAAACACCGCGATCAATACCAGGCCGATCAAGTCCAGGTGGCGCGCGACCGCGTGGTTGGGTTTGTCGATATCGAGAAATGTCCAGGCGGCCCAGCAGACCAGAACGCCGGGGATCACGTTGGCCAGGAACAGCCAGTGCCAGCTGAGCGTCTCGGTGATGTAGCCGCCCACGGTGGGACCCACCGAGGGTGCCATGGTGACAACCATGCCGATCACCGCCTGCACGCTGCCCATCACCCGGCGGGGAAAGATCGAAAAGCTAACTGCCTGGGTAATGGGTATCATCGCTCCGCCCATAAAGCCCTGAATAGCGCGCAGCACGATCAGTTGCTCGATCGAGGTGGCCAGCGCGCAGCCCAGGCTCGCCAGGGTGAAGCCGACGCACGACAGGGTGAAGGCTACTCGAGTGGAGAGAATGCGCATCAGCATGCCCGACAGCGGGATCATCACAATCTCGGCGATCAGGTAAGCGGTCTGCACCCAGGAGATTTGATCCTCGCTGGCTGAGAGCCCCGCCTGGATTTCGTTGAGCGAGCTGGCGACGATCTGAATATCCAGAATTGCCATGAACATGCCAAACACCGCAGCAATGAAGCCAATGCGCTGTGGCCAGGGTGGCATGTCGTTAACGCCCGTCACCGAGCCGGCGGCCGTCTCGCTCATGACTTGGGCCGCTCCGCTGCCAACTGCTTGGCAGGGCGGGAGTCATTTTGTGGTTCAAGATGACGAGTATCGATCTCGGGCACGGCCGATAGCCCGGCGCGCAGTTGGCTCAGCGCCTCGGTGGGGCCGGTGACGCGGATCTTGACCGGCACCCGCTGGACGATTTTGTTGAAATTGCCGGTGGCATTGTCCTGGGGCAGCAGGCTGAACTCGGTGCCGGTGGCTGGCGACAGGCTGTCGACGATGCCTTCGTAGGTAATATCCGGGTAGGCATCCAAATGCACCGCGACTGGCTGGCCGACGCGAATCCGTTCGAGCTGGGTCTCCTTAAAGTTGGCTGCCACGTAGGCCGACTCGATGGGTACCAGTTGCAAAAGCGTCAGCGACGGCTGCGCTAAGGTGCCGACCTCAACGCGTAGATTGCCAATCACGCCGTCCCGGGGGGCGACGATGCGGGTCTTATCCAACTGGTGGCGAGCATAGTCAAGATCGGCGCTAGCGGCGTCCAGATTGGCTTCAGCGCGGGTCACGTCGCTCTCGGCAACGGCTAGCTGCCGCCTGGCCGAGACAACCGCTGCTTGGCTTTCGGCAAGCTTTGCCTGGGCGACACTCAGTGCGGCCTGGTCATCTTCGCGCTGCTGACGGGAGCCATAGTTGTTGGCGGCAAGCGATGAGGAGCGCTCCAGATGCTGGCGCGCCTGGTCAAGATTAGCCTGGGCCGCCTGCTGCTGAGCCGTGGCCTGATCGATAGCCGCCTGCTGCAAATCTACCTGGCGGTGTGATTGGGCGATTGAGGCTGCGGCCACTGCCTGCTGGGCCTCGGCCTGGGTCACCTGGTCGCGGTAGCTCTCGGCGTCTAGACGTATCAGCAGATCGCCTTGCTTGACCGTTTGGTTATCATCTACCGCCACCTCGACGACCCGCGCTGATAGCTCGGCGCGTACCGCGACGCTGTCGGTGCGCACATAGGCATTGTCGGTCTCTTCCATGAAGCGCCCGGTTTGCCACCAGCCCATGCCCCACCAAATTAGCGCCGCCAGGACGATAACCCCCGCCACCATAGCGAGTAACTTGCGGCTAGTTTTGCCGCTGGAGTGGGCATCTTGACCCGCGACGGTATGGCTGCTTTGGCGCTCATCCGGGGGCTCGCCCGGCTTAGTATTCGATGTCATGACCACTCCTTAAGGCAATAGCGCTCCTGCTAGGGGCTCCCTGTGAGGCAAAGACACCTCCCTTGGGAAAAAGACAAATAGTGTAATGAATGCTACATTACATTTCCAGGGCAAAAAATATTACTTCTGTGCGCCGCGTCTTTATAATTAATCCTTCTTTATATACCTCTATAGGAGTGTCAATGCCACGCTCAACCACGCCAGATCCCAACATAACTGATGGCGTAACGTCGCGCGGCGTGGCGCGCCGTGAACGTCTGCTGGACGCTGCCCGGGATGTTTTTCTTGAACAGGGCTATGCCGGTGCCAGCGTTAACGAAGTGGTTGCCCGCGCCGGCGGATCTTTGGCGACGCTGTATAAGCAGTTCGGTAACAAGGAGGGATTATTCACAGCGGCGATGGAGCGTCATATCTCCACCGCTTGGGCAGTGCTGGAGGAGGGGCGACGGGATCACCAAGCCCTAGAGCAGGTGCTGTACGAGCTAGGCCGCCGAATGCTGACGTTGGTGTTCGAGCCGGGCGTGATCCGTTTAGTTCGCGGCTTAGCCTTTGAGGCCGAACGGGCTCCGGAGCTTGGTGAGCTGTTTCTCACTCGCGGCCCCGACCAGACCCGTCAGGCGCTAGCTGCTTACTTAAGCGAGCAGGTGGATAGCGGCCGTCTTGACCTCTACGATCCGCGTGAAGCGGCCGGTATGTTTATGGGAATGTTGCTTGGTGAATGGCACATTGACGCTCTGCTTGGTCGCCATGTGCGTCTTGACGAGACGCGGTGCAACGCTCGAGCTCGACGCTGTGTCGAGCTCTTCCTCTCAGGTGCGGCTAGTGCTTCGACCTAGGTCGTTCAGGGGGAAAGGTCATCAATAAGCTCCCAGCGTTTGCCCCATCTGCACCATGCTGCCCAGCGGATTGTTTGCGAAATTGGGCGGCTTGGCGAAACACATCACCACCGTTGAGCCGAGCTTGAAGCGGCCCATCTCAGCGCCTTTTTCAAGTGTGATAGGTTGGCTAAATTGTGTGCGCTGAGGGCAGCCCGCAAGCGGCGTCACCTGCCCTGACCAGACGGTTTCGATGGCAGCGACGATCATCGCACCAACCAGTACCATCGCCATGGGGCCGTGCTCGGTATCAAAGATACATACTAAGCGCTCGTTGCGGGCGAAGAGGCCTGACACGCAGTTGGCAGTGGCTTGGTTGACCGAGAATAGTCGCCCCGGCACGTAGATCATTTCCCTAAGCGTACCCGTCACCGGCATGTGCACCCGGTGGTAGTCCCGAGGGGAGAGGTAAACGGTGGCAAAGCTGCCGCCTAAGAACTCTTCTGCCAGTGCCGTATCGCCGCCGAGCAGGGTTTGCGCGGAGTAGGTGTGGCCTTTGGCCTGCACCAGTTGTCCGGCCTGTAGGCGTCCGTATTGGGAGAGCGTGCCGTCGGCGGGGCTGAGGATGCCATCGCCCAGTGGGCGGGCATCCGCTTTGAGCGCACGGGTGAAAAAGTCGTTGAACGTAGCGTAGGCGGTGGGGTCTGGCTCTAGCGCCTGGCTCATATCAACGTTGAAGCGCTTGATAAACGTTTCAATCAAGGTGTTTTTCACCCAGGGATTGTCACACTGGGCGAACTGCCCGGTTAGGCGCGAGATCGCGTGGTGAGGCAGCGGATATTGGAGTAGTGAAAAGGCTTTTTGGGAAAGGGTCACAGTAATATTTTCACTTCTCAATCGGTGTGTCGTCGCGGTTGCCCCATTCACCCCAGGAACCCGCGTAGCCGCGCATATTAAAGCCCAGTGCCTTGCCGACCAGCCAGGTGAAGCTGCTGCGGTGGTGGCTTTGGCAGTGGGTGGCAATTTCCATGTCGGGCGTGAGGCCCAGGGCGCCTAGCTCGGTGATCAGCTCGGCGTAATCGCGTATACGTAGCGCGCGGTTGCGATCCATGGCATGGAGCCAATCCATATTGACCGCCCCCGGAATATGGCCCAGGTGCTTGTTGTTACCGCGTAAGCCATCGTACTCATCTTTGGAGCGCGCATCCCATACCGCAAACTGCCTATCATCGAGCTTTTCTTTGATTTCGTCGCAGGTAATCAGGGCTTGGGGGTTGAGAAACTCAGCGTGGTATTCGCTGGGGGTTGGGGCGGTCGGTTCTGTGCTCTCTTCCAGGCCCGCATCGCGCCAGGCGTGAATGCCGCCGTTCAAATAGGAGTAGCGAGTGTGGCCGATCAGGTCTAGCGTCCACAGTAACCGTGCCGCCCAGCCGCCGCCTTCGTCGTCGTAAGCGACCACGTGAGTATCGCGGGTTAAGCCCAGGGCACTGAACAGCCTTGATAGCGCCTCGACGCTGGGAACGTCGCTGGGCACAGGCCCTTCACCGCGCATCAAGTAGCGAAAATCGAGGAAGATAGCCCCAGGCACATGGCCCTGGCGATAGCTATCGCCGTTGACCGGTACATCGATAATCAGCAGCTGTGGGTCATCCAAATGTTCCTGCAGCTGTTCAGGCTCAACGATTAGCGGCAGCAGGTTGGATTCCGACGATTGGCTTTCGGTGCTCATGAGTAACTCCTCTAAATCCTAGCTATCCAAGCTATCAAGTATGCGCCGGTAGCTGGTAAAGCGTGCTGGATGAATCTTGCCTGCCTCGACCGCTGCGAGTAAAGCACAGCCTGGCTCATTGCGGTGGCGGCAGTCGCGGAAGCGGCAGTGACCAATATAGTCGTGAAACTCAATAAAGCCGTCGGTGACTTCCTGCTCGTTGAGGTGCACCAGGCCAAACTCGCGAATACCCGGTGAGTCGATGAGATCGCCGTCGGCCACTTCAGCGCGACTCATGGTATAGAGGCGTGCCGTGGTGGTGGTGTGAGTACCTTTGCGCGAGTCTTCCGAGAGCGCGCCAATGCGCAGGGTTTCATCGGGTAGCAGCAGGTCGATTAGCGAAGATTTGCCCACGCCGCTTTGACCGACGAATACCGAGGTGCGGCCTTCAAGCTGGCTGCGCAGATCATCCAGCCCGGTTTCGGTAGCGGTGGTGGTGCGTACGACGGGATAGCCCAAATCGCGGTAGCGTTCTAATAATTTGCCTAACTCGCCGCCATCTTCTGGCAGCAGGTCGGTTTTATTGAGCACCAGCACTGGCGCTATACCGGTGGCCTCGGCGGCGACCAGATAGCGATCGATAAGGTTGGCGTGAGGTGCGGGTTCGACCGCAAATACGATCAATAGCTGATCAATATTGGCGGCCACCGGTTTGAGCAGGCCGCGAGCGTCGGGGCGCTTTAGCACGCTGTCGCGCTCTTCCCGTGCCACCACCACGCCGGAGCCTTCTTGCCCTGCGCGCCATATCACTCTGTCGCCGGTAACTAGGCCATCCAAGTTGGCGCGTAAGTGACAGCGCACCGGTTCATTATCGCTATTGCGCACCTCCAGGGTGCGTCCAAAGTGAGCAACGACACGGCCCGGCTGTTCGGCACCGTATTCACCGGCGGCGAGTTTTTCAGCGTCTTGCACATCGCGCTTTTCGGCGCGCTGGGCACGTTCCGCCTGGACTTTCTCGACTCGCCACTGCTGCTGGCGACTTAATTTACGTTTGCTCATGACCACCTGATGATCGCTACAATAGATGTCATTGTACCTATCAAAGGTGTGATTGTACTTATCAAAGATGCCATCAAGTAGCCAAGCTCTCCTTGGTAGCTGCTTGATGGGTCTATTTACAGTGTTATTTAAGAAACCTCTGATTAACTATTGCGCTCGGCCATACGGCGTTAAAAATCGTCTCGTGCGCGAGTCCGATCAAAATGCTCATTTACAACCCGTAAACTCCGCTTTTTCGTTGATTTTTGCCTTGTCTGGCCTTCGCTCATTACGTTAATCAGAGGCTCCTTAAGTATTATTTTGTTTTTCACTATTCAGGTTGCATTCAATTCTGCTACTCATTGCAGTGCTCTCATCAACACCTAAAGGCTAAGCATTACAAGGTATCGTAACCGTGCTAAAGGTGAGATTCGCGAAGGTTGTGCGCTCGCTCTGTCTGGTGAAATGTCTCAAGAGCACTCATCAATTAGTATAAGGCATTGTAGCTGCTCACTACGCATTTACTGTGGGCGTCAAATCAGATGACCTTATGTCGTATGCACCTGAAATCGGAGTGGCTCTCGTAAGGAAGTGTTTTATATAACATAAAATGTATTCTTATACATTTTATGTTCTGAGCCAGGATGAATTATAGGGTTGTATAAGCATAGGTCTCACTAGTCTTTTTATGGGTCTTTAAAAAATCTTCACCAAGGGCTATTTGACACAGCAATCTGAGGGCTGCTATTAATATTTTGTGATATATCACAGCATGCATCGCAAACATGGAGCAGCTTATGAAAACTATAAAAAGATCTATCGTAGCAGCGCTTGGCATTGCTTTACTCACGCCTTTAACCAACAGTTACGCGCAAGATGTAACAACGCTTAACTTTCAAACGCATCATAGTTCCTCATCGCTACAAGGGGAGGCTCTTATTAGATTTGCCGATTTGGCAAACGAAATGTCAGGCGGTAGTTTAGATATAAAAATGCATACTGACTCAGCAGTAGTGAAAGCGTCTGAGGCATTTGAGTCAGCCAGCATGGGAATTATTGATGGTGATGCAACAGGGGCAGGATATATAACGGGTAAAAATCCAGCCTTTCAATTTTATGGCGATATCATGGGAGGGTACAACACACCTCACGAGTTAATCGGTTGGTATAAAGATGGAGGTGGATTAGAGCTAGCTAACGAACTATATCACAAGTTTGATATGCACTTGGTTGGAGTGTTTGTCGCGACTCCTGAAGCGCTCAGCTCGACTACTGAGTTAGCGGGGATAGAAGATATAGATGGTTGGAAGTTCCGCTCTCCTCCTGGTATGGAGTCTGAAATATTTGCAAGTTTGGGAGCTGGCCCAGTTGTAATGCCTTTTGGTGAAGTGTTTACGGCGATGTCCACAGGAACCGTTTCCGGCGCGGATGCATCCACCTTGGCAGTGAATAAAGGTTTAGGTCTCTACGATATAGCAGAGCATGCTACTTATCCGGGTTTTCATTCAATGCCCATTGAGCACGTGGCGATGAATCTTGAAAAGTGGAATAGCCTTAGTGAAGCAGAGCAACAAATACTTCGTTCTGCTCTGGATACCATTGCATTGGAGATAGTTCAAGACTCCACGATGCTCGATCGTCAAGCAGCAGTAGAACTTAGACAAGAAGGTGTAACTCTACACGATTGGAGCGAGGAAGACCGTCAGGTATTCAGGGAAGCAGCTCAAGCAGTGTGGGAAGATTGGTCGACACGTAGTCCTGAAGCGAAAGCCGCGTACGATTCACATATCGCCTATATGACGAAAATAGGCATCCTTGAATAGATGAAAATGCCAATAAACCGAGGCCATTAGGCCTCGGCTTACTCAAGGAGAGACTCTATGCCACCTGCTAAGCATAAGTCATCGATTGCAAAAACAATAACGGCACTTTTTTCTTTGCTGCTACTCGTGATTGTGGCCGTCACTTTTTACGAAGTGTTAGCCAGGTATATATTTAAAGCTCCCACCCTTTGGGCCAATGAGCTGGCACTTTGGTTATCTGCGATTCTTTATGCGGCGGCAGGTGTCTATGCAATGCAGCTCGACCAACACCTCCGTATTACCGTCTTATATGACGCTTCGCCATCTTGGCTAAAGCGAGTATTCGACTGTATCCAGCTTATTTGCGTGCTTACTTACTGCTTGGCGGTATCCTGGTTCGGTTGGCCCAGTTCATGGAAAGCATTGTCAACGTGGGAGCGCTTTGGTACCGCTTGGAACCCTCCCATACCTGCGACAGTCAAGCCTGCCATAGTGTGCGCAGCACTGATAATAGCGATCTACGCGATTATCAATTTCGTCAACAATATGCGGGGGATCGACACTCGCTCACTGGCTGAGGAGAAGGGACGTGTCGATTGAGTTAATTACCCTAGTACTTGTTCTTGGCGTTCTATTTCTGATGGCCATAGGTGTGCCGCTGGCCTTTGCTGCGGGCTCTCTTGCGATCACAATCGCTTACTTTAATTATGGTACTCCCGTCATCGCCATTGCCCACAAAACGATATATGGGCTGGCTACTGAGTATGCGTTACTCTCTATTCCGTTGTTTATATTTATGGCAACGCTGTTAGAAAGATCGAGAATAGCCCACGACCTTTACAATAGTCTCAATAAACTATTTGGACACCGAAAAGGTGGCGTAATGACCGTTACGCTTGTTATATCCATCTTTATGGCTGCCATAAGCGGTATCATAGGTGGTGAGATTGTTCTGCTCGGTCTAGTGGCACTACCTCAAATGTTGAGGCTTAACTATGATAAAAAACTGGCAATTGGAGTGATCTGTGCTGGCGGTTCCTTGGGGACAATGATCCCTCCGTCAATTGTGCTAATTGTTTATGGGCTCACAGCCGAAGTCTCAGTGCATAAATTGTTTCTCGCTTCATTTGTTCCAGGCTTTGTATTAGCGCTTGCCTATTATGCTTATATCTATATTCGTTGTACGTTAAATCCAAACCTAGCCCCAATGCCCGATAAAGTAGAAGTCGAAGCCATTGGTTGGAAGGACATCATTCATGGTTTCCTTCCGTTTCTGTTGCTAATTTTTATCGTGTTTGGGTGCATCTATGGAGGAGTAACATCAATTACAGAAGCAGCCGGGGTCGCTGTGGGCGCCACCCTTATGGTGATATATGCGCGCAAAGAGCTTTGCAAAGAGTTAGTGTGGCAAGCGCTTAAAAGGACGCTCCTGTCATGCGGTATCATTTTATGGGTAACTTTTGGCGCAGCGGTATTAATTGGAATATACAATCTCTCAGGGGGGCAACAGTATGTTACTAGCTTTATTGCTGGGCTAGGTATTTCTCCTTTTGCAACAATCTTGGTTATGATGCTAGTGTTTTTTGTGCTTGGACTGTTTATGGATTGGATTGGAATACTGCTTCTTACAATTCCTATTTTTGTACCAATTGTAACTCATTTAGGTTATGACCCAGTATGGTTTGGTGTGCTCTTTTCACTAACGATGCAAGTTGCATTTTTGTCACCTCCATTTGGGCCGGCTGCATTTTATTTAAAAAGTGTTGCCCCACCTGAGATCAGCCTTCAAACAATATACGCTTCGCTTTGGCCATTTATGCTTATACAAATAGCAATACTGGTATTTATGTTGGCTTTTCCTGGTATAGCACTTTGGTTGCCTGCCGCACTCAGCTAAAAAGGATTAAAAATGAAAATAACAGCGATAAAAACATATCGACTAAAAGAATTTTTCAATGTGCTTTGGGTACACGTTGAAACGGATGCTGGTATCGTCGGTTTAGGTGAAACATTTTATGGTGCTGGGGCTGTAGAGGCCCATATACACGAAACACTTTCCGAGCGATTGTTGGGCAAAGATCCTCTTCATATTGAGGCTTTGCACAAAGAGATGGTATCACTCCCCATGGCACAGTCTTCAACAGGCGCTGAATACCGCGCAGCCTCTGCTATCGACATAGCTCTCTGGGATATCTTTGGTAAAGTATGTAACCAGCCAGTCCACCAAATGTTAGGGGGGCTTTGTTGGGAGAAAATTCGTATATATAACACTTGCGCAGGTTATCGTTACGTTCGAACCAACAATATCAAGCCGGTTTCAAATTGGAATATAGGTGCCTCAGAGGGGCCTTATGAGGATCTGGACGGCTTTATGAACCGCCCAGCGCAGTTAGCTGAAAATCTCCTGGAGTCGGGTATTACGGCAATGAAAATCTGGCCATTTGACCCTATTGCTGCTGAAACGCGTGGCCAGTACATCACCTCACCGCAAATGAAAAAAGCCATAAAGCCCTTCGAAGAAATACGTAAGGCCGTTGGCGATGATATGGACATTATGGTTGAGTTCCATTCTCAGTGGAATTTACCTACTGCAAAAAATATTGCTAAGGAATTGGAGCAATTTAATCCCACTTGGTATGAAGACCCCATCCGAATGAACTCACCGCAAGCACTTGCTGAGTTTGCCGCTTCTACCTCTGTTTGGACGTGTGCCAGTGAAACGCTTGGTTCTCGTTGGCCCTATAAAGACATGCTGGATCGTGACGCAACCCATGTGGTTATGGTCGATCTCTGCTGGACTGGGGGGTTAACAGAAGGGCGCAAAATAGCCTCCCTTGCCGAAACCTGGCATCGCCCTTTTGCTCCTCATGACTGTATTGGCCCGGTTGGATTTGTGGCCGCCATTCATATGTCGTTTAGTCAGCCAAACACGCTCATTCAGGAGAGTGTAAGAGCTTTTTATCGAGGCTGGTACACCGAGTTGGTAACGGTTGTACCCAAAATCGAGAATGGCTTTGTATACCCCATGGAGGGGCCAGGGCTTGGCGTTGAGCTTCTGCCCACTTTCTTTAAACGCTCCGATTTGAGCGTGAGAAAAACGTCACTTTAAAGGAGATACCCATGGCAACGAATCTTTTTGATTTAACAGGCAAAACCGCTCTCATTACCGGCTCTTCACGGGGCTTGGGTCGCGCTTTTGCCGAGGGGCTTGCCAGTGCTGGAGCTTCGATCATCCTTAACGGAATGAACCGAGAGCGACTAGAAGTTGCTGAAAGAGAGATGACTCAGAGTGGCTATCATGTCGAAATCGCTGCTTTTGATGTCACCGATGAAAGCGAGGTTAAATCAGCCTTCGCTAAATTCGATAAAGCTGGTATCAATATTGACATTTTGATTAATAATGCCGGAGTGCAGTTTAGAAAGCCGATGGTTGAGCTTGAAACATCCGATTGGCACCGTGTAATAGATACTAATTTAACCTCAGCTTTTGTTGTCGGCAGAGAAGCGGCAAAAAGAATGATTGAGCGTGGTTACGGCAAGATAATTAATATAGGTTCCCTAACCAGTGAGCTAGCCCGGGCAACGGTTGCTCCCTACACGGTAGCCAAGGGCGGCGTTAAAATGCTGACTAAAGCCATGGCTGCTGAGTGGGGAGAGCATGGTATCCAGGCTAACGCCATTGGGCCTGGTTATATGTTGACTGATATGAATGAAGCCCTAACCTCAAACCCAGATTTTGATGCATGGGTAAAAAGCCGAACACCTGCCCGTCGTTGGGGAAAGCCTGAGGAACTCGCAGGAACAGCCATTTACCTTAGCTCCGCTGCTTCAGCCTATGTTAATGGACAAATAATTTATGCTGATGGCGGCATGATATCAGTGCTATAGGGGGCCTTTATGCAAACAATAGTTATACACTCCCCCGGTGACTTGCGCGTCGAAGAGCATCAAGAAGCGCATCCGCCTGGTTCAGGTGAAGCAAAAATAACGATTAGTAAAGGTGGTATTTGCGGCTCTGACCTTCATTACTTCCATAACGGCGGTTTTGGTGCGGTAAGGTTGCAAGAGCCTATGGTTCTAGGGCATGAAGTAGCTGGTGTTGTCGCGGAACTTGGCATAGGTGTTTCACATTTGAAAGTGGGCGATAAGGTGGCTGTGAATCCTTCTATGCCTTGTGGCATATGCCAGTACTGTCAAAATGGCCAACGAAACCAATGCGAAGACATGCGTTTTTTTGGAAGTGCCATGCGTTTTCCTCATCAACAGGGGTTGTTTCGCCAAAATGTAACGATTCCAGCCCAACAACTCTACCCGCTACAACCCGATACTGACCTGACATATGCTGCTTGCGCAGAGCCTTTAGCCGTTTGCCTCCATGCTGTACGCCAAGCAGGCTCTTTGGTCGGGAGTAACGTATTAGTCTCGGGATGCGGGCCGATTGGCTGCTTAACGGTACTTTCTGCTGCTCGTGCTGGGGCTCAATATATTACCGCGACAGATCTTTCTGATGCTCCTTTAGCGATTGCGGCTCAATTAGGTGCGCATCGTAGTGTTAATCTCAATAGCCAACCAGATGCGTTGACCTCCCTTGCTCACGGGAAGGGTAGCCAAGATGTTATCTTTGAATGCTCGGGTAGCCCCAAAGCACTTGCGTCGGCATTAGAGATTATTAAGCCCGGCGGTATTATTATTTTGGTCGGTTTAGGTGGTGAGATTTCATTTCCCTTAAATTTAGCGGTTGCTAAGGAGGTTAAGATGATGGGGAGCTTCCGCTTTGACGAGGAATTTTCCCAGGCAGCTGATCTTATTGATAGAAAGGTGGTTGATTTAAAACCTTTCGTATCTTCAGTTATACCTTTTGGAGAGGCAAAGTCTGCTTTCGATCTAGCTTCTCTGCGTGAAAAATCCATGAAAGTTCAGCTTGATTTTGACGGAAAATGAGTTTTTACATGGTAATTTGTTGTGCTTTTTTTGATAGAGGTTGATTGAATGTTAGATTTGTATTTGCTATGAAAGGTGTGATGAGTATTTTTGTTTATTTACCAAGTATAATATTTTATTTGGCGAGCTTATGTATGGAAAAATAGGCAAGTTTTGTCCGATAACAATGGCTGAATAGATATGAGCAATAAAACTAGTAATGCGGGTCAGAACCTGCTTGATCTCGCCTATGATAAGCTTGAAGAACTCATTGTCACCTGCGAGCTAAAGCCAGGCAGCCATCTTAGGATTCAAGACTTACAAACGATGACAGGCTTTAATCGAATGCCGGTGTATCAGGCGACAACTCGTTTGGCTGCTGATACGTTAATGATTATTCATCCGCGACAAGGTGTCCAGATTTCACCAATAGACTTGTCTCGTGCTTCATTACTGCTTGACTTACGTCGAGACCTTGAAAGGTTTGTTATATCGCTGGCTAGTCAAAGGGCAAGCGACGCGCAAAGAAGACAGTTTCGCCACATAGCTAACTTGTTAAAAACAAGTGAGTCTTTAACTATCTCTGAATTCAATGCTTATGATAGCAAAATAGACCAAATGGTGCTTTCCGCGTGCGGTGAGCCTTTTCTACAGTATACGCTTAGACCTCTGCATACTATTTTTCGAAGAATTGGCTGGGTTTATCATTCCTATACTGCCGGTGGGGAAAGTCTTGATAGTACCGTGGAAGGTCATATCGCTGTCCTGGATGCCATACTTTCCGGTAAGCCAGAACAAGCCGCACTGGCATCTGATAAGCTTATTGACTTTGTGAAAGATATGTTGCCGGTTTTAAGCGATGAATTACCTCCTAGTGTCTTTGATGTAAGAATGGAATTTAAACAACCTTAATTTAATAACAATACTGGAGCTTCCATGGACATAGTCTTTCATGGCAAAAATGCACAAACATTTTTTAGCAATTTTGAATCCCTTCTTGAGGACGATCACACCATAAAACTGTTGCCAGATACGCTCGAATCCGAAGAAGATATTGCTTGCTATGCCGGTGCCGATGTCATTGTTGGTGTCAAACATGATTCATCGCTACCTACTTTAACAAAAACAAAGTTGTTTCATGTCCCAGGCGCTGGTTATGACGGTTTAGACCTCTCTCTGCTTCCAAGCACAACAACGGTCTGTAATTGTTTTGGCCATGAGCAAGCCATCGTTGAGTATATTATATCAGCTCTGCTGCTGAGACATGTTCCTCTAGCGGATGCTGATAAAAAATTAAGACATGGTGACTGGGAGTATTGGGCTGGTGGTGCATCAGGCCTACGCACTGAGCTATCTTCTGAATCCATAGGTATCATCGGTTTTGGACATATTGGGAAAGAATTGGCAAGTCGAGCTCATGCTTTTGGAATGGATGTTTCAATAGCAAATAGGAGCATAGTTGAAGCGTCTAACCAAATAAAAAAATATTATGCTTTTGATGATCTATCTTCTATGTTGAAAGATGTCGATATTGTCGTTAATACGCTTCCGCTGTCTAAAGATACTGAAGGTTTTATTGGTCAAAAAGAGTTTAAAGATATGAAGAGGAGCGCTGTTTTTGTCAATGTTGGTCGTGGCCGCGTGGTTGATGAGAAAGCGTTATTTGATGCCCTAAATGAGTCGAGAATTGCTAGCGCGGTCATAGATACTTGGTATGTCTATCCAGCAGGCTCAGAGTCTAACCCTTTACCCGCTTCTCTTCCTTTCCATGAATTAGACAACGTGATTATGACCCCGCACATGTCAGGATGGACACACGGTACGGTAAAGCGCCGCCAGTTAACGATGGCACGCAATATTAATAAACTTTCCAAGGGTGACGGCGATCTTGTGAACATTGTTTCTACTTAAATGCCAATTAAATCAGAGATCTGCTTGTGAATCTTTACCCATAATTAAAACGGCATAGTTTGCTGATGATATAGCTTCAGCGGCAGATGCGGAACTGTTTCCTCTCGTGTTAAAGTGCGAGAATTTATAGGGCCTGTGGACGTTTCGTCGTGATTCACGCTGAAACGTCCACAGGCCCTTGTTTAACTGTAAGCGTAAATTTAAGGCACAATGGCATGATTTGAATAGCCATTTAGGCAAAAGGATAACGGTAATGAGCAACGATACGACGGGTGCAACAGAAGGAAAAACAGCGCCGCGGAATGATCTGCTGGTGTGGATTGATCTAGAGATGACCGGTCTCGATCCTAATAAAGAGCGCATCATTGAAGTAGCCACGCTCATTACAGATGCGGATTTGAATGTGGTCGCCGAGGGGCCGGTTATTGCGGTGAAGCAGCCCGATAGTCTGCTGGCGCAGATGGATGACTGGAACCAGAAAACCCACGGCGAATCAGGCTTAGTCGCACGCGTGAAGGCAAGCCAAGTGGAAACCGCTGAAGCTGAGCAGCAAACCCTGGCGTTTTTGCAGCAGTACGCAGTGGCAGGTTCGTCGCCCATGTGTGGCAACAGCATCCATCAGGATCGTCGTTTTCTCGAGCGTGAAATGCCTGCGTTGCTCAACTTTTTCCACTACCGCAATCTTGATGTGTCTACCATAAAAGAAGTGGCCAAACGCTGGAACCCCGGTGCGCTGGCGGGCTTTAGTAAACAGAATGTGCACTTGGCCATGGACGATATTAAAGAGTCGATTGCTGAGCTGGCCCACTACCGCAATACATTTTTACGCGTTGATCAGCGCAGCGACGAAGAAGAGTAAGCGCTTAAGGCCCGTCAGTAGTAATTAGCTCACCGCGTTTGAGGCGCTGCTCCTCAAGCGCCCAGGCGACGTGTTCACGCACCAGCGAGCTTGGGTAGGCTCTGCGCGCCAAGAGCGCGGCTTCAACGGCCTCGCTCCAGGGCGCGTTGCCCAGGCCAATGGCGATATTGCGCAGCCAGCGCTGGTAGCCAATGCGCCGAATGGGGCTGCCAGCGGTTTTATCCAGAAACTCCGCTTCGCCCCAGCCAAACAGGCTAATAAGCGATGCGCGATCCAGGTCATGGCGCGGCGCAAAGTCATCTTCCTGGGTAATATGGGTAAAACGCGTAAAAGGGCATACCAATTGGCAGTCATCGCAGCCGTAAATACGGTTGCCCATGGCGCGACGAAACTCGACTGGAATCGCCCCGTGCAACTCAATAGTGAGATACGAAATGCACTTGCGCGAGTCGATCACTTTATCGTCAACAATGGCACCGGTGGGGCAGGCCACTTTGCACGCGTTACAGCTACCGCAGTGTTCGTGCTCAAACGGTGCGTCAATGGGCAATGGAAGGTCAGTATAGAGTTCGCCAACAAAAAACAGCGAACCCGCCTTGGGGTTGAGCAGCATGGCGTTTTTGCCAAACCAGCCGAGCCCCGCTTTTTGAGCCAGGGCGCGTTCCATCACCGGCGCTGAGTCGACAAAAGCGCGGTAACCGAAGCTGCCGACTTCCTGCTCAATTTTTTTTGCTAATAGGGCTAACCGTTTGCGGATTAGCTTGTGATAATCACGGCCAAGGGCGTAGCGCGATACATAGGCGCGGTTGGGCTGACCGAGCACCTTGGTGCTCTCCACCTCGGCGGGCAGGTAATCCATACGCACGCTGATAATGCGTTGAGTGCCGGGTTCCAGCTCCTCTGGGCGAGTGCGCTTGGTGCCATGCTTGGCCATAAAGCCCATTTCGCCGTGGTAGCCCTTTTCCAGCCACGCGTCGAGGTGGTCTTCATGAGCCGACAGTTCAGTATCGGTGATGCCCACCTGCTGAAAACCCAGCTCTCGCCCCCAGGTTTTAATCAGGTCGGCAAGGCGAGCAAGTTTCTGGTCAGTCATTGCACCATCAGAACGTGCAAAGGCAGTGGAATTCGACATAGTCAATCAACAGCAAGGCATTAAGCGCGCTATGCTAACGCATTGGCAGCCATCAAAACATGTGAAAGGAGCGATCGTGACAGTCCCGAATACTTCCATGCTACGCCCCCTCTATAAAGCCGCCCAGGTTCAGGAACTCGATCGGCGCACGATCGCCGGGGGTATCGATGGCTTTGCATTGATGCAGCGCGCCGCCTCAAGCGCCTGGCACAGCTTCCGCTCCCGCTGGCCACAAGCACGTAGTATCACCGTGCTATGTGGGAGTGGCAACAACGGTGGCGATGGTCACGTGCTGGCAGCGCTAGCCATGCAGTCGGGCCTCAAAGTGCAGCGGATAACCCTTAAGTCCGTCGAAGAGCTCAGCGGCGACGCGGCCCGTGCCGCAGAATTAGCAACATCCGCGGGCGTGGGCTGCGAGGAGTGGCACGCTGGGATTGAGCTCACCGGCGAAGTGATTGTTGATGCATTGCTGGGTACCGGGTTGACCGGTGAAGTAGAGGGGCGCTTCAAGCGTGCTATTGAAACGATCAACGCTGCAAAGCAGCCAGTCCTGGCGATTGATATTCCCTCTGGATTGGTTGCCGACACCGGTGCGGTACCGGGTATTGCTGTGAAGGCCTCCTGCACGGTGACCTTTATTGGCGATAAGGTTGGATTACATACAGGTGATGCCCCTGCCTATACTGGCGAGATCGACTTTCGACCCCTAGGTGTCAAAGCCCAGGCCTATTTCGATATTCCCCCCACGGCTTGGCGGCTGGATGATTCGCTGCTGGCAGAGGCTTTTGCACCACGCCTGCGTACCAGCCATAAAGGCGACATGGGCCATGTGCTGATCATGGGCGGCGCGCCTGGTTTCGGAGGTGCCGCGCTGCTGGCCTGTCAGGCTGCTGCCCGCTTAGGGGCGGGTAAAGTAAGCTTGGCGACTGCCCCAGAACATATTGCCGCCAGTTTGGTGTGTTGCCCGGAGGTGATGGCTCATGGCGTACGCGGTGGCGCTGAGGCCGCTGAACTGCCCAGTAACGCTGACGTTGTGGTGGTCGGGCCAGGGCTTGGCCAAGCTGCCTGGGGGCAGGCGGTGCTGCAGAGTGCGCTGCAGGCAGATAAGCCGCTGGTGGTAGATGCCGACGGGCTTAACCTCCTGGCGCGCCAGTGGCCGGAGGTTAGCCGTGATAACTGGATTTTGACTCCACACCCCGGTGAGGCCGCGCGACTATTGAACTGTTCCGTTGCCGATATCCAATCCGACCGGCCCGCTGCTGCCCAGGCACTGCAACGCGCTCGGGGTGGTGTGGTGATTTTAAAAGGCGCGGGCAGTTTAATTGCTGGGCCTAGCGGTTTGGTGGTGTGCCCTTACGGGAACCCCGGTATGGCCAGCGGCGGCATGGGCGATGTGCTTAGCGGCATGCTGGGGGCGTTGGTTGCTCAGCGGGGCGAGGTGGAGTTTAGTGTCTGGCTAGGTGCCATGGTGCATGCGTTAGCGGCCGATCGCGCGGCAGCGGAAGAAGGCGAGCGTGGCCTGCTGGCCAGCGATCTGGCATCCTATGCGCGAAAATTGATTAATCCGTGAAGGCAGCCCACATGCAGGTGCAATTAGACAACGAAGAGGCCCAGGTCGCTTTTGGCGAAACTCTCGGGCACGTATTGCAAGGACGCGGGCTCGTCTATCTAGAGGGTGAGCTAGGTGCCGGTAAAACCACGTTAACGCGTGGCATCCTGCGGGCTTACGGCCATCAAGGGGCGGTTAAAAGCCCCACTTACACCTTGGTAGAGCCTTATGAGTTGAACGATCAGCGGGTTTATCATCTGGATTTATACCGCTTAGCGGATCCAGAAGAGCTTGAGTTTATTGGTGGTCGAGACGTGCTGGCCGACGATGCAGTCACCATTATTGAGTGGCCCAGCCGCGGTGAAGGGTGGTTGCCAGCGCCTGACCTGCGCCTAACCTTGGAAGTAGTGGCGCAAGGGCGTTTAGTCTCATTAGCTGCGGGTAGTGATAACGGTCAGCGTATGCTTGAATTATTGCGAAGTAAGGTAAGTGCAGTCAGTAAAGAAGGTTCTGACCAGTTGGAGAACGGTGTGATTCAATGGAAATGAAGGGCATAGCGGCAGGTGTATATCGCTTATTAGCCGCCGGTTTTTTTGCCCTGGCGGCGGTTGATGTACAAGCGTCCAGCGTAGAGAGCATGCGGCTTTGGGCGGCGCCAGATCATGCCCGGCTGGTGTTTGATCTCTCCGCTGCGACTAATGCCAACGTATTTTCGCTGGAGAACCCGGCGCGGTTGGTGATTGATTTAGATGATACCCAAATGGATACCGACCCCAGTACGCTGCCTTTGCACGACAGTGCAATTACCTCGGTGCGTACCGGCGTGCGGGAGGGTGGGGGCCTGCGGGTAGTGCTTGAACTCAATCGAGAAATTGAGCCACGCCATTTTACCCTGACACCTAACGACCAGTACGGTCACCGACTGGTCGTTGATCTCGAATATCCTGGTGAGAGTGCCGTCGAGAATCCGATTGACCCCATTGAGGCGATGATTCGGGACCAGGAAATTCAGGCCCAGCGGGCATCTGCTCAAGGCCAGCTGTCGGACAGCGTGGCGCCGCCTAGCGAGGCAGCGCCGACAGAAGTGCAGGAAGCCAAGCCGCACCCAAGGCGCGATATTATTATTGCCGTCGACGCCGGTCATGGTGGTGAAGACCCAGGGGCGATTGGCCCTTCAGGCACACGGGAAAAGGACGTAGTGCTGGAAATTGCCCGTCGCCTAGCCGCTGAAGTGAACGGTACTGAGGGCTTTAAAGCCGTGCTGGTGCGGGATGGTGACTACTATATAGGGTTGCGTCAGCGTACCGCACTGGCACGTGAGCAGAAAGCCGACTTTTTTGTTTCGATACACGCCGATGCTTTCACCAGCCCAAGACCCCAAGGGAGCTCGGTCTATGCGCTTTCTCAGCGCGGCGCCACCTCGGAAACCGCCCAGTGGCTGGCGGATAGTGAGAACCGCTCCGACCTTATCGGCGGTGTCGATGGCAGTCTCTCCTTGCGTGATAAAGACCAGGTGCTGCGCGGCGTGTTGTTGGATTTGACCATGACTGCCACGCTGAATGACTCGCTCTCGATCGGTGGTCAGGTATTGGAGCAGTTAGGCCGCATTAACCGGCTGCATAAGTCGCGGGTCGAGCAGGCTGGGTTTATGGTACTGAAGTCTCCCGATATCCCCTCGCTGTTGATCGAGGTTGGCTTTATCTCTAACCCTGACGAAGAGCGTCGGCTACGCGACCCAGTCCACCAATCAGGGCTTTCTCAGGCTATCTTCAGCGGTTTGCGCGAGCATTTCGAGCGCTTCCCACCGCCGGCCAGCCTGCTTGCCTGGCAGCGTGATAATCAGCGTCGCCCTTCGGGTAACGAGTACCGTATTCAGTCGGGAGACACCCTGTCAGCGATTGCTGTGCGTCATGGCGTGCCGGTTAATCAGTTGAGGCAGGCCAATGACCTGAATGGTGACGTGATTCGCGTTGGCCAAGTGTTACAGATTCCCCGTTCATGAGGTGCCGTGTTGACTGATATAACCGCTATCGCACCGCGTATACAGGTACTCGACCCACGGTTGGCCAACCAGATTGCCGCCGGTGAGGTGGTTGAGCGCCCCTCATCGGTCACCAAAGAGTTGATAGAGAACGCTATTGATGCGGGCAGCCAGCGTATCGAAGTAGAGATCGAGCAAGGGGGCGCGCGGCTGATCAAAGTGCGCGATGACGGGATTGGCATTGGCGAAGAGGATTTGCCGCTGGCCCTGGCCCGCCATGCCACCAGTAAGATTGGCAGCCTGGAAGACTTAGAGGGCGTTAGTTCGCTAGGCTTTCGCGGTGAAGCGCTGGCATCGATTAGCTCCGTCTCGCGGCTGGAGCTGATCTCCAATGCCGAAGACGACCCCCGCCATGGCTGGCGGGTGGTTGCGGAAGGGCGGGGCATGGAAGCACGGGTGACACCTGCGCCACACCCCCGTGGTACCAGCGTTGGCGTGCGCGATCTGTTTTTTAATACCCCCGCCCGGCGCAAGTTTCTGCGCACAGAAAAGACCGAATTTGCCCATGTAGAAGAGGCATTTCGCCGTCAGGCGCTATCCCGCTACGACATCGCCTGGGTATTGCGCCATAACCAAAAAGTCATTCACCAGTTGCCCGCCGGTCACTCTGCGGCGGCCCGGGAGCGGCGTATTGCCTCGCTGCTGGGCAAGAATTTTATCGAGCATGCTCGCTATATCGAGCGCGAAGCGGGCGGTATTCGGCTAAGCGGCTGGGTTGGCTTGCCCACCCACTCGCGCTCACAGGCTGACCAACAGTACTTTTTTGTCAATGGACGCGTGGTGCGTGATCGTTTGGTCGCCCACGCGGTGCGTCAGGCCTATCGTGATGTGCTGTTTAACGGCCGTCATCCGGTCTTTGTGCTTTATCTGGAGCTTGATCCAGACGTTGTGGACGTCAACGTCCACCCCACCAAGCATGAAGTGCGCTTTCGTGATGGTCGTATGGTTCACGATTTTCTCTATTCGAGCCTCCATCACTCCCTGGCGTCGGCTAAACCCGCTGAGAGTGCAGAGGAGCATGATGCCGAGGTGGCTGATACGTCAGGCGCATCGCCACAGGGCGAAGCTTCAGAAGTGGGTGCCGAACAACCCCGCTGGCAGCAGCAGGGGATTGCGCTGACCCACTCGCCGGATCGCCACCCCGGTGCTGAGCGCGTGCGCCGCTTTATGCAGGGTTATCAGGCGCTACACCCCAATCACGAAGAAACGCTGTTAACGCCTCAGCCGAGCCCTCCCAGTGAGCGAGGTAGTGAGGTGCGTGAAGCGCCCCTGGCGATGCCTGATAACGATCCCACTGCGCCACCACCACTAGGGTTTGCGCTAGGGCAGTTGCACGGCATTTATATTCTGGCCCAGAACGCTGAGGGATTGGTGCTGGTGGATATGCATGCCGCCCATGAGCGAATCGTCTATGAGCGCATGAAGACACAGCTGGCCGCTGCCAAAGGGTTGGATGCGCAGCCGCTGCTAGTGCCTGTCTCCATTGCTGCTAGCCGGGCCGAAGTGGCCACGGCAGAGAGCGAGCAAGAGGCAATTGCCAAGCTGGGTATTGAGCTGGATATCGCCGGGCCAGAGACGCTGCTGGTACGCCAACTGCCGGCGTTACTTGCCCAGGCTGATCCTGAGGCGCTGGTGCGTCAGATGCTGGAAGAGCTGGCGCGCTATGGGCGTACCCATCAAGTCGAGGCTAGGGTGCATGAACTACTCTCTACTATGGCCTGTCATGGCAGCGTGCGTGCCAACCGTCGGCTTACTATCGACGAGATGAACGCGCTACTGCGCGACATGGAGCGCACCGAGCGCAGCGACCAATGTAATCACGGTCGTCCCACCTGGACGCAGATGGGGCTCAAAGCGCTTGATCGGCTCTTCTTGCGCGGCCAATAGATGCTTGAACAACAGCTGCGCAATCAGTAATCACCATTTTCTTAGCTAATGGAACCGCGCATGGCTGATACCCGCCCCTGGGCGATTTTTTTAATGGGCCCCACGGCCGCTGGGAAAACCGATGCTGCGATGGCGCTACACGAGCGCCTGGGGCATGAGCTGATTAGCGTTGACTCGGCCATGGTATATCGCGGCATGGATATTGGCAGTGCCAAACCCAGCGCGAGTGAGCTTGCCCGTGCGCCTCACCACTTGATCGATATCCGCGATCCCGCTGAGCCCTATTCGGCGGCCGATTTTCGTTTAGATGCGCTTTCTCTTATGCGACAAATCAGCGCGGCGGGCAAAGTCCCCCTGCTGGTCGGCGGTACTATGCTTTACTACAAGCGGCTGGTCGAAGGGGTGGCAAACTTGCCTTCTGCCGACCCGGCTATTCGCCAGCGGCTTGAAGCACAGTGGCAAAACGAAGGACTATTGTCGCTACATCAACGCCTGGCAGAGGTGGATGCGCTATCCGCCCAGCGCATTCACCCCAATGACCCGCAGCGCGTCATGCGCGCACTGGAGGTGTACTACGCCAGTGGGCGGCCAATGAGTGAGCTGTGGGCGGAGCAGCAGCCGGAAACCTTTCCCTGGCGCGTGTTGTCGATAGCTTTGGCGCCCAGTGATCGCAGCTTGCTGCATCAACGCATTGCCCAGCGTTTCGAAGTAATGTTGGGTGAGGGCTTGATAAATGAAGTCGCCGCCCTCAAAAAGCGTAATGACTTACATTTAGGCCTACCGGCGATGAAGAGTGTTGGTTATCGCCAAGTGTGGGAGTACCTGGAAGGTGAGTATGACTATGCCTCCCTCGTTGAGCGAGGCGTGATCGCAACTCGTCAGTTAGCCAAGCGACAATTAACCTGGTTAAGAAGCTGGCCAAAACTTAACTGGGTAGATTCACCGCGCTCAGATGCACTGGATCAGGTGTTGAAACTCGTGCGTGACAGCAGTGCTTAGCGTAAGATAGTTCGCTAAGCTGGTAATTTAGGTAGTGTGTTTTCGATTGGCTGGGTGTTTGAGCCTTTCGAATATCACTAGGCTCTTCGGGCATCATTCGGCCTTTCGGGCAGTAATAAAATAGTGCGGCGTAGCACCAGTAGGGCACGCCATTTGATAATTAACCCCAACGACAGTTTTAGGGAGAGCAACATGTCCAAAGGGCAGTCCCTTCAAGACCCGTACTTGAACATTCTGCGCAAGGAGCGCATTCCGGTCTCTATCTTTTTGGTCAACGGCATTAAGCTGCAGGGCCAGATCGAATCGTTTGACCAGTTTGTTATCCTGCTGCGCAATACCGTTAGTCAGATGGTTTATAAACACGCTATTTCCACGGTTGTTCCATCTCGCAACGTACGCTTGCCTGCGCAAGACCCGGCAGAGCAGGATGCGGAGATTTAACACCGCTGGAGAAGCAAGAGAGTCCACGAGGTATTGATTGTTTTTCGAACGCCCAGACGCCGGTGAAACGGCAGTTCTTGTTCACGTCGATTTTCATGATGAACAAAAACGTGAAGACCCGGGTGAGTTTTTAGAGCTCGTACGCTCTGCTGGTGCAGAGCCTGCGACTCTTCTCACTGCTAGCCGCCACCGACCTGACTCGCGCACCTTTATTGGGTCAGGTAAGTTGGAAGAGCTGCGGGCACTGCTCGCGGCTCATGAGGCAGAGCTGGTGATCTTCAACCATAGCTTAAGTCCCTCTCAAGAGCGCAATGTAGAGCAAGAGCTCAAGTGTCGAGTGCTCGACCGTACTGGTTTGATCCTCGATATCTTTGCGCAACGGGCAAGAACCCATGAAGGTAAGCTGCAGGTAGAGCTTGCTCAGCTTGAATATATGTCGACTCGCCTCGTGCGTGGTTGGACACACCTAGAGCGGCAAAAAGGTGGGATTGGCCTGCGCGGCCCAGGCGAGACGCAGTTAGAAACTGACCGTCGTCTGCTGCGTGGTCGGATCAAATCGATTCACAAACGGCTCGATAAAGTGCGCAGCCAGCGCGACCAGAATCGCCGAGCGCGTGCGCGCGCGGAAATTCATAGCGTATCGCTGGTGGGGTACACCAACGCCGGTAAGTCAACGCTATTTAACGCCTTAACCAATTCTGAGGTGTATGCAGCCGACCAGCTGTTTGCGACACTTGACCCTACTTTGCGGCGGCTTGAGATTGAAGACGTTGGTCCGGTAGTGATGGCCGATACCGTGGGCTTTATTCGCCACTTGCCGCACAAGTTGGTTGAGGCGTTTCAAGCGACGCTCCAGGAAGCCTCTGAAGCGTCGTTGTTGGTACACGTGATCGATGCCGCAGATCCTGACCGCGAGTTAAACGTGGAGCAGGTGGAGCTAGTGCTCAAAGAGATCGGCGCCGATGATGTGCCGGTACTCAAAGTCATGAATAAAATTGATAAGCTCGATAGTGCCCCACGTATAGAGCGTGATGGGCATGGTGTGCCCGAAGTGGTTTGGCTTTCGGCCCAGCAGGGCCAGGGGCTTGAGCTGCTCCATGAGGCGCTGACCGAGCGCTTGGCAAATGATGTCATTGGCTTTTCGCTGACACTGACTCCCGAGCAGGGTAAGCTGCGGGCAGGGTTGCACGAGCTCAATGCCGTTCGCGAGGAAGCCTTTGATGAGCAGGGGTATTCAGTGCTTGATGTGCGTTTGCCGCGGCGTGACTTTAATCAGTTGATGGCCCAACTGGGCGAGCGAGCCAACACCTATTTACCTGAAGCGCTGCGTGAAACCAATGAGTGGTAAGCGACTTAATTACCCATCCTAGTACGCTGCATGTATGCAGTTTTGTATAAAAATGGTACAAGGTTTATAGAGCAATAATATCAAAACGCGGTGGTGCCGCCTAAGTGTGATGCCATTAGCGTTAGCGAATACCTTAGTGGAGACGAAGTATGGCCTGGAATGAGCCTGGTGGTGGCAACCAGCACGACCCTTGGAGTAGTGGCGGCCGACGCGGTGGAAACGACGGCGATGGAAACCGTGGCAGTAATAATGGCGGCGGCAACAATGGCAATAAAGGGGGCAACAACCAAGGTCCACCTGACCTGGATGAAGCGCTGAAAAAGTTTCAGGACAAGCTCAACAGCATGTTGGGTGGCGGCAAAAAAGGCGGCGGCAAGAAAACCGGTGGTGGCGGTAGTGATAAGAACCGCAACCCTTTCGCGCTGCCAGGCCTGCTGATTATTGTTGCGCTGGCTATTTGGGCTGCAATGGGCTTCTACCTCGTGGATCAATCCGAGCGTGGCGTTGTGCTGCGGTTTGGTGAGTTTCAGGGCATCGTAGATCCAGGCCTGCAGTGGAATCCGCCGCTGATTGACGATGTACGTATGGTCAATGTGACCCGTGTGCGCTCTCTGTCGCAGACCCAGTCGATGCTGACCCGCGACGAAAACATTGTCGAAGTGGAAATTTCTGCTCAGTACCAAGTAGCTAATCCACGCGATTTTGTGCTTAACGTACGCGATCCTGCTATCTCGATTGAGAATGCGCTGGATTCGGCACTACGTCACGTCGTCGGCGGTACCGATATGATCGATATCCTAACCTCTGGCCGTGAGATTCTGGGTAGCTCGGTTGCTAGTCGTCTACAGTCCTATCTCGACAACTACGGTGCCGGTATTCGCCTGCAAACCATTAACATCGAGTCCACTTCGGCGCCCGCGCCAGTGATTGACGCCTTCGATGACGTTATCCGGGCCCGTGAAGATCGTCAGCGTACGATCAACCAGGGTATTGCTTACGCCAACGCGATTATTCCGGAAGCGCAAGGTCAGGCGCAGCGTATTGTTGAGCAGGGGCAGGGTTACCGTGAGTCAGTAGTCGCTGAAGCGCAGGGTCAGGCCAACCGCTTTAACTCGCTACTCTCCGAGTACACAAATGCCCCGGATATCATGCGTGAACGTATGTACCTGGACACAATGGAAGAAGTGTTTAGTAATTCGCCGAAGGTGTTGTTGGATGTAAGCGAAAACGCGCCGCTGATGTATCTGCCCCTCGATCAGCTTAGCGGTGGGAGCAGTAATCGAAATAACTCTTCCAGCGGAAGCGCCAATAGCGATGAACAGCTAGACCCGAGTGTGCTTGAGCGGTTACGCAACACCCAGGGCAGTTCCAGCTCTTCATCGAATACCAATAGTAGCTCCATCCGCAGGGAGGGCCGGTAAATGATTAATAATCGATCCCTGCTGATTGTTGGTGGTCTAGCTGCCGTGGCGTGGCTGGCAAGCAACACTCTGTACGTGGTAGACGAAACCGAGCGTGCCGTTAAACTGCGCTTTGGTGAAGTCATTGAAGAGAATATTCAGCCTGGCTTGCATGCCAAAGTGCCGATCGCGCAAACGATTCGTAAGTTTGATACGCGCTTGTTGACGCTGGACACCGATACCAGCCGCTATCTGACCCTTGAGCAGAAAGCGGTTATCGTTGACTCCTATGTTAAGTGGCAGGTGGTTAATCCTACTCGCTACTACGAGGCGACTGCCGGCGATGAGTTGATGGCCATTCGCCTGATTCAGCCGCGGGTGGATGAGAGCCTGCGTAATGAATTTGGTCGCTTGAATCTTCAGGAAATTATCGCCGAGCGTCGTGATGACCTGATGACGGGCCCCACCGCAGAACTCGACGAGCTGATGCGTGAAGAGCTCGGGGTGGCAATTCGCGATATTCGTATCAAGCGCATCGATTTGCCCGAAGACGTATCAGCCGCTGTTTTTGAGCGGATGCGCTCCGAGCGTGAGCGTGAAGCTCGTGAATGGCGTGCTCAGGGTCAGGAAGAGGCTGAGCGTATTCGCGCCAATGCGGATCGTCGTCGCCAAGTACTGCTTGCCCAGGCCAATGAGCGCTCCGAGACGCTGCGCGGTGAAGGTGATGCCCAAGCCGCTGCGATTTTCTCTGAAGCGTATGGTCAGGATCAGGAGTTCTACTCTTTCTGGCGTAGTCTTAATGCCTATAGCGAAAGCTTTGCCGACGATGGCAATCTGATGGTGCTGGAGCCGAGTAGCGACTTCTTCCGCTATTTGCGCAGCGCTGAACCAGAAAGCGGTGAAGACAGCGGCGAGTAAACCGCCGTTGGCCGGTGCTCCTCGTCTTGGTTTGTTGATAGCCAAGCGGGGTTCACCCGGCCAATAAACGTGATAGAATTTGTTGACCGGGCGTCGCCCGGTTTTTTTGTGGCTCCTATTTCTTCAAGTTCAAGGCAATCGTCATGACCATCGCTGACCGCTGGCTACTGCCCGACGGCATGGATGAGGTGCTCCCGCCTCAGGCAAGCCGTATGGAAGAGCTGCGCCGCGCGCTGCTCGATCTTTACCACTGCTGGGGCTATGACCAGGTAATGCCGCCCCCAGTGGAGTTTCTGGACTCACTGTTAACAGGCACCGGCACGGATCTGGATCTTCAGACCTTTAAGCTGACCGACCAGCTAACGGGTCGCATGATGGGCGCCTCGGCGGACGTTACGCCGCAAGTTGCGCGTATGGATGCCCACTCGCTAAAGCGTCAGGGGCCGGTGCGCCTTTGCTACTGCACTAATGTACTGCGTGCTAAGGCAGACCAGCATCAGGGTGGCCGTAGCCCGGTGCAGGTGGGCGCTGAGCTGTTTGGTCATGCCGGGCTAGAAGCGGACAGTGAGATAATTCACTTGGCGCTGGCCAGTATGAAGGCCGCGGGCGCTGAGGAGATTCACTTGGCGTTGGGGCATATCGGTATCTATCGAAGCCTTGCAGAAGCGGCAGTGCTCAGTGACGAGCAGGAGCGTGCGTTATTTGAGGCGTTAGCGCTAAAATCACCCAGTCAACTGGCGCAGCATGTAGATGCCAGCGTCAGCGACCCGGCCTTAGCGGACATGCTGTTAGCTCTGGGTGATCTGCACGGCGGTGCGGATGTTTTACGCCAGGCGCGGGAGCGTTTTGCCGGCGCGCCGGCCTCGGTCACGGCGGCACTGGATCAGTTGGATGCGCTCTATCAAGGGGTGCTGGCGCGCTTTGATGTATCGCTCTACTTTGACTTGGCTGAACTGCGCGGCTATCAATACCACACGGGTATGATGTTTGCCGCTTATGTGCCGGGCTATGGACATGCGCTGGCTAAAGGCGGACGTTATGACGATACCGGGCGGGCCTTTGGTCGTGCGCGCCCGGCCACCGGCTTCTCGATGGATCTGAAACAGCTGGCGTCGCTGGCGCTGGCCTCCCCGAGTCGCGGGGCTATTTGGTCGCCCGCTGTGCAGGATGAGTCGCTCAACGCTGCCATTGTCGCGCTGCGTGAGCAGGGGGAACGCGTGATTCAAGCGCTGCCAGGGCAGCGTACTGGGCCGGCGGAACATGAGTGTGACCGCCGTCTTGAGCTTATCGATGGTCGTTGGCAGCCAACGGCCCTGACACAAGAGACGAGTGCATCATAATGGGTAAGAATGTCGTAGTGCTGGGCACCCAATGGGGTGACGAAGGCAAGGGTAAAATCGTTGACCTGCTGACTGAATCCGCATCCGCCGTGGTGCGTTTTCAAGGTGGCCATAACGCGGGTCATACGCTGGTCATCGACGGTGAAAAGACCGTTCTTCACCTGATTCCATCTGGCGTTTTGCGCCCAGGCAAAACCTGCGTGATTGGTAATGGTGTGGTGCTTTCGCCGGAAGCGCTGATCAAAGAGATCCGTGAGCTGGAAGCCAAAGGTGTGCCAGTACGCGAACGCCTGCGTCTGTCGCCAGCTTGTCCGCTGATCCTGCCCTACCATGTGCGCCTGGATCAGGCCCGTGAAAAAGCCCGTGGCATTGCCAAAATTGGCACCACTGGCCGGGGCATTGGGCCTGCCTACGAAGACAAAGTCGCCCGTCGTGGCCTGCGCTTAGGCGATATGCTTCATCGCGAACGTTTCGCTTCCAAGTTGGGCGAAGTGCTCGACTACCACAACTTCGTGTTGGTGAATTACCACGGTGAACCGGCGGTCGACTTCCAGGAAGTGCTGGACACGGCGATGCAAATGGCCGAAGAGCTGCGTCCCATGGTGTGCGATACCGTCAGTATGGTGCACGACCTGCGAAAAGCCGGTGAGAATATCCTGTTTGAAGGGGCTCAGGGCTCGCTGTTGGATATCGACCACGGTACCTACCCCTATGTAACCAGCTCTAACACCACCGCAGGCGGCACAGCCACCGGCTCTGGCGTCGGCCCGCTCTATTTGGACTACGTGCTGGGTATCACCAAGGCGTATACCACCCGTGTTGGTTCAGGCCCGTTCCCCACTGAGCTGTTCGATGTCGATGGCCGCCACCTTGCCGAGCGTGGCCACGAGTTTGGTGCTACCACTGGCCGTGCCCGCCGCTGTGGCTGGTTTGACGCTGTGGCACTGCGTCACGCGGTGCAAATCAACTCGGTCACCGGTATCTGCCTGACCAAGCTGGACGTACTGGACGGGCTGGAAAATATCCGCGTGTGCGTTGGCTATCGCAGTAAAGATGGTGACGTGCTGGAAACGCCAGTGGATTCAGAAGGCTATGAAGCTGTTGAACCCCTCTACGAAGACCTGCCAGGCTGGAAAGAGTCGACTCTAGGGGCTAAAAAGGTAGAGGATTTACCTGCCAATGCCCGCGCTTATATCAGTTACCTTGAAGAGCAGGTAGGTACCAGTATCGATATTATCTCCACCGGTCCAGACCGCATGGAAACCATCGTGCTACGTAACCCGTTCGATAGCTAAGCACGCTTTAAGCGGGCCATTAGTGAGCAGATGAGCAAAAGGGGCAACTTAGTTGCCCCTTTTGCTATTTAAAAGTCGATACCCCGACGCGCCTGCAGGCCATTGTTGAAGGCATGGCGCACTTCCTGCATTTCAGTCACTGTATCGGCCATAGCGACGAGTTCGCGGTGAGCGTTGCGGCCGGTAATAATCACTGTCTGTTCTTTAGGACGATTCTCCAGTGCTTGTTTAACGGTTTCGATCTCCAGGTAGCCAAACTTGAGCATATAGGTGATTTCGTCGAGCACCACCAGATAGGTCTCTGGGTCTGCGAGCATACGCTCAGCCTCTTTCCACACTGCTTGGCAGGCGTCGGTGTCCGCTTGGCGATTTTGCGTATCCCAGGTGAAACCGGTAGCCATTATCGCCACCTCTAGATTGGCATCCTCCTCCAATCGATTGCGTTCGCCGCACTCCCACAACCCCTTGATAAACTGCACTACGCCCACTTTATAGCCATAACCCAAAGCGCGGGTGACCGTGCCCCAGGCAGCGGTTGTTTTGCCTTTACCGTTACCGGTGTTAATGATGATTAGGCCGCGCTGCTCGTTAGCACTGGCGACTTTCTCCTCTACGCGCGTTTTAAGCTTCTCCATAGAGGCTTTGTGGCGGGTGTCGCGGTCACTCATGGTATCTCCTGATAAAGCGGAAAGCTGAAAAATAGCCAATATTCATAATCCGCTAGCCTAAGCTATCAGCACAGGGTTGAACATCTTTATGGAGGTACTTGAAGATAATTTTTGTACAGGTATTTTCGGTGTTTTGTGAATATTTGTCTCAATAATGCACCCTAAAATCCAACAAAAAAGAACAGGATTGGCCCCTAGGGGGCTGGCTGCTCTAGAATAGGTGGTCATGTCTTTTCAGGAATTACATCATGCCCTCATTTGATATTGTTTCAGAGTTCGATAAACACGAAGGCGCTAACGCCGTAGACCAAGCTAACCGGGAAGTGCAGTCACGGTTCGATTTTAAGGGGGTCGATGCCAGCTTCACCCTTGAAGGTGACAAAGTGCAGCTAGAGGCGGAAGTCGATTTCCAGCTCAAGCAGATGCTCGATGTGCTGCGAGCCCGTTTAATCGCCCGGGGTATCGATGCCCGCTGTATGGATGTTCAAGACCCGGTGCTCTCCGGCGTGAAAGCACGCCAGGAAGTCGCTCTCAAGGAGGGGCTCGACGCGGCGGAAGCCAAAGATGTGGTCAAGCGCATCAAGGCCAGCAAGCTCAAAGTGCAGGCGCAAATTCAAGGTGAGAAAGTGCGTGTAACGGGTAAAAAGCGCGACGATTTACAAGCTGTTATGGCATTGCTGCGCGGCGAAGAGGGGCCGGATTTACCGCTCCAATTCGATAACTTCCGCGACTAGGTAGCGGTGTTAAGCTGTCGAACATTTTGAAGTATGTAATATTCGTTTTATACAGGAGTCACGCACTATGTCTGATCCGCAGCCGGTTTATTTAAGCGACTACCAGCCACCCGCCTACCGGGTAACTCATACCGAGCTGACGTTTGATCTTGACCCCGCCGCGACCCGTGTGAAAGCGCGACTGTTGATTGAGCGACATCCAGAAGCTGACGCTAAGGCACCGCTCGTCTTAAATGGCGAGCACCTAAAGCTTATCTCCCTGGCGATTGATGCAACGCCGCTGGATGTCGCTGCTTATGAACTAGATGATGAAGTCCTGCGCATTGCTCAGGTGCCCGAGCGTTTTGTGTTGGAGAGCGAGGTGGAGATCGCCCCACAGGAGAATACGGCGTTAGAGGGGCTGTACCAATCCAACGGTATGTACTGCACCCAGTGCGAGGCCGAAGGCTTCCGGCGGATTACCTTTTACCCTGACCGCCCAGACGTCATGGCGACCTTTAAGGTCACTGTGATCGGCGATCAGCAGCAAGAGCCGATTTTGCTGGCTAACGGTAACCCGATTGAGCGCGGCGAGCTGAAGGGCGGTCGCCACTTTGTTACTTGGGAAGACCCGCACCCCAAGCCCTGTTACCTGTTTGCTTTGGTGGCAGGCAACCTGCATAGCGTAGAAGATCACTTCACCACCATGAGCGGAAGGGATGTCACGCTGCAGATTTGGGTAGAAAAAGAGAACCTGGATAAGACCGAGCATGCCATGGCCTCGTTAAAGCGTGCCATGGAGTGGGACGAGCAGGCGTATGGGCGCGAGTACGACCTGGATCTGTTTATGATCGTGGCCGTCAATGATTTCAATATGGGAGCGATGGAGAACAAAGGCCTCAATATCTTTAACTCCGCCGCGGTCTTGACCCACCCCCAGACCGCCACCGATGCAGCGTTCCAAAACGTGGAAGGCATAGTCGCCCACGAATACTTTCACAACTGGTCGGGTAATCGCGTCACCTGCCGCGACTGGTTCCAGCTCTCGCTGAAAGAGGGCTTTACGGTCTTTCGTGACCAGTGCTTTTCGGCGGATACCAATTCAGCGCCAGTTAAGCGCATTCAGGATGTCTCCTTTTTCCGCACGGCCCAGTTTGCCGAGGATGCTGGCCCCACGGCGCATCCGATTCGTCCCGACCACTTTATCGAAATTACCAACTTCTACACCCTGACGATTTATGAGAAAGGGGCCGAAGTCGTACGCATGTTGCGTAATTTAGTAGGGGAGGAGAGCTTTCGTCGCGGTTCAGACCTTTACTTCGAGCGGTTCGACGGTCAAGCGGTGACCATTGAAGACTTTGTCGGCTGTATGGCTGAAGCCTCCGGTGAAGACTTCAGCCAGTTTATGCGCTGGTACTCCCAGGCGGGAACGCCGGATATTGATGCCCACGGTGAGTATGATTATGTTCAGGGCGAGTACCACTTGACGCTGCGTCAGCGTACGCCTGCAACACCCGGCCAGCCAGATAAGCTGCCGTTGCATATCCCGGTGCGTATGGGGCTGGTAGGTACCAAGTCGGGGCAGGATCTCACCCTGACGCTCAATGGCGAAAAGCTCGGCAAAGACGCGGTTATTCATCTACGTGACGATGAGCAGACGTTCGTATTCACCGATGTTGCCGAAGCGCCGGTGCCCTCTTTGCTACGCGAATTTTCCGCCCCGGTGAAGCTGCATTATCCCTATTCAAGGGAAGATCTCGCCTTCTTATTGACCCATGACAGCGATGGTTTCAACCGCTGGGATGCGGGGCAACGCCTAGCGCTTTTGGCCTTGGATGACTTGATTGCTGCCCATAGGAATGGCGTCGAAAAGGTCATGGATAGCCGCGTCGTCGATGCCTTTAGAGCGCTGCTGAGCGGGCCAATGAGCGATAAGGCGGTATTGGCAGAGATGCTGACGCTACCCTCTGAAGCATATATCGCCGAGCAGCAGCCCATTGTGGATGTAGATGCTATCCATGCCGCGCGGGAATTTGTCCGTCAGTCATTAGCCGTGGCTCTGCGGGATGAGTTTCTGGCTATCTATGAAGCCAATGTGACGGAAGAAGCGTACGCGCCGACACCGGAGCAAATAGCTCAGCGTAGCCTGAAAAACGTGGCTCTCTCTTATCTTATGTCGATTGAAGATGAGCAGGGCTTGGCACTGTGTGAAAGCCAATTCGCTGCTGACCACAATATGACCGATGTGCGTCAGGCGCTCACCCTGCTGGTGCACAGCGACCGCGACGACCTGGCTTCGCCAGCACTCAAAGCCTTCGGTGAGAAGTGGGCGCATGACCCGTTGGTGATGGATCAGTGGTTCACCGTCCAGGTATCGCGCCCACAGCCAGATGTGCTTGAGCGGGTGAAGTACCTGATGCAGCATCCCGCCTTTTCACTCAAGAATCCCAATCGAGTCCGTGCATTGGTCGGCGCTTTTGCTCAGAACCGGGTTAATTTCCACCGTTTGGATGGTCAAGGCTACCAACTGCTGGCTGATGTGGTCATCGAGCTCAACCGGCTTAACCCGGAAATTGCCGCGCGGCTAATAACCCCGTTAACCCGCTGGCAGCGCTTTGATGAAACCCGCCAAGCACTAATGCGGTCTGAGCTTGAGCGGATCAAACAACAGCCGCTATCTTCAAATGTATACGAGGTGGTCGAGAAAGCACTGGCATAAGCGTTTAGCGCAGTAGTGAACAACCGCAGTTAAACCATGGAAAGGAATAACAATAGTGACAGACTCACAGCAACACTATTTACTGATTATCAATGGTAAATCCGCCGGTAACCCGGCATTGCGTGAAGCAGTCAATGAACAACGTCAGGCAGGGATGCTGATTACGGTTCGCGCTACCTGGGAAGGGGGCGACGCTGCGGATATTGCAGAGCAGTCTGGAGCCATGGGCATTACCCACGTGATTGCCTGTGGTGGCGATGGCACCGTCAGCGAAGTCATGAACGGGCTGATGCGCTTGCCTCATGACCGGCGTCCTGCGTTGGGCATTGTGCCCCTAGGCAGTGCCAATGATTTTGCTACCTCCGTTGGTTTACCGCTGGAGCCAGGCGCCGCTTTGGCCGCTGCACGGGAGTTAAGCGCCTATCCCATTGATGTTGTGCGCGTGACCGCAGGTGCAGGTGGCGAATCGTCCACCAGCTACTATATCAACATGACCACCGGTGGGTTTGGCGCTGAAGTTACCTCGTCGACACCGAAAACGCTTAAGCGGCTGCTCGGGGGCGGGGCTTACTCAGTGATGGGCGCGCTGAAGGCTTGGCGCCACCGCAGCTATCGCGGCACGCTCCATTGGGACGAAAAAGAGGAGAGTGCGTCTTTGTTGCTACTGGCGCTAGGTAATGGCCGCCAGTCGGGCGGGGGACAGGTACTGGGGCCGCGTGCCAAGCTGGATGATGGCCGTCTGGACGTGCTGCTGGTCAAAGACTTTCGGTCGATAACGGAACTGACCAAACTCATTAGCGAGCTGCAGAGTTTCCCCTATGACGGGCGATTCGTGCGCTACTTCACCACGACCCAACTAACCGTGACCACCCAGGCAAATGGTTCGCCCTGGCCACTCACGTTAGACGGCGAAGCGCGCTACTATGACCAGTTCTGCGCGGAAGTAGTGCCCCTTGCTCTGCGTGTGTTACTGCCTGAGGAGTGCCCGTTGCTCTCCTCGACCAGCCGGCCTTAGTTCTTTTGGCTCACATTGTTAACGTTATAAAGGAGAAGAATTAAATGGCAAATCGCGTGTGGATACCCGCGCTCGCCGCCGTGGCACTTTTGCTGAGTGCCTGCGGTGACTCCCAGGAAGATCCCACCGTGACACCCGATGATAATGCTGCGGTGACGGATGAAGAAACGGCTCGCGATGAGGGGGCGGGCGAAGAAGCGTCGGCCACGGCTGAAAACGCGACTGAGATGTCCAGTCCTGAAGAAGTAGAGGATGATATTGAGGAGCGCCAAGCTGCTGAGGAGCTTGAGCGAGCGGAAGCGCTGCGCGAGGATAGCGACACTCAGGCTAGTGGCAGTGCGACGGCTGGCGGTGAAGAGGTTGAGGCTGGTGAAGACACCCTGGCGGCGGATCCTGAAGAGGTGCTCGATGAAGAGAGCGCTATGCCGGGTGAAGCTACACGTTCCGATGTAGATGACATCATTGCCGAAACTGAACGCCGTTTTGAAGAGGCCGAGCAGCGTTTGGAAGAGCAGTTTCAGGAGGTAGAGCAGCAGGCGCCGACCTTGGAGCCGATGGAGAACGAGGATGTACCGCCTAGCTGGGACACCGAAAGCAGTCTGCCCGAGCGCACACCCTTGCAGGATGACAGTGATGTAACCGATGTTGACGCCTTGATTGAAGACACCGAACGTCGCTTTGAAGAAGCGCAGCAGCGGCTTGAGGAACAATTCCAAGAGTTGGAGAATCGTGAGGCGGAGAGTGGTGCTGTGGTCGAGCCGTCAGGCGAGCTTGATAGCAATGACTTTGACAGCAATGACTCCGATAGCGGTGATTCTGATAATCGTGATGTCGATAGCGCTGGAGATAGCCAGGAAACCGGTGCTAATGGAGAGTCGCGGAGTGAGAGAGGATCGCTTGAGTGATTCTCTTTAGCCAATAGTCAGGCAATAAAAAAGGCCCGCGTATGCGGGCCTTTGTCCATCCGTTAGCAATTAAGCTGGGCGGATGTTGGAAGCCTGAAGGCCTTTTTTACCCTGAGTCACTTCAAAGCTGACTTTTTGACCGTCTTGCAGGGTCTTGAAGCCTTCAGCTTGAATTTCGGAGAAGTGGGCGAACAGATCGTCTCCGCCGTCATCAGGAGAGATGAAGCCGAAGCCTTTAGTGTCGTTGAACCACTTAACAGTGCCAGTTGCCATTTTCTATTTCCTTAACGTGCTTAGTAATCACGGGCAACTCTATTGTCCACCCGCTACAATTACTCTAGATGTAAACACGGCTGTCGTCCAGCGACATTCCTAAGATTTTTTATTTGGTTGCGAGCAAGCACAAATGATGCAGTTAGGTTTTATTGATGCGCAGTTTATTTCCTTTTTGGTAGCGATCACGTTGCTGACGATAAGCCCCGGTGTTGATACGTTGCTGGTGATACGCAATACGGCCCGTGGAGGCATCCGCGATGGGGTCACCACGAGTTTAGCTATCTGCTGCGGCCTGTTTGTGCATGCCACGATTTCTGCATTGGGCATTTCGTTGATCCTGCTCCAGTCGGCCTGGGCGTTTCATATGCTGAAGCTGCTGGGGGCGGGCTACCTAATTTGGCTGGGTATTACCAGCTTGTTAGCAGCGCGGAAAGGCCAGCCACTGCCGGTTAATGGTGTGCTAGAAGGTGTGCCTGCCGTTTCGCGCTGGCAGCCGGTTAAAGAGGGTTTTTTGTCCAATGTGTTGAATCCCAAAACCGTAGTGTTCTACATGGCTTTTTTGCCTCAGTTCATTGCTCCTGGGGATCCTGCGCTACTGAAGTCGCTATGGCTGGCAGGGGTGCACTTTATCATCGCCAATATTTGGCAAATCAGCGTGGTCATGATGGTGGGAAGCGCCGGCAAATGGTTGGCTAACGCACGTTTTGCGCAAGCGCTTAATGCCGTGACGGGCAGTGTATTGGTGGTGTTTGGTATTCGGCTGGCATTAACACAGCGCCCGGTATAAACCAGGCGCTGGTAATATGGTAAGTAGAGAAGGGCTTAGCGGCGGGTCAGCAGGGCTCGGTCGTAGCGTACCTGCTGCTCGTTATCGCTAAGTAGTGAAACGCCTTCGCTGCTGCCACCGTTAGCGAGGCTTTCAAAAATCACCCGATAGCTAAGCACCGCCTGCACGTAGTCGCGAGTTTCGCGGAAAGGGATGCTCTCTACAAAGAGATCAAAGGCCTCTACGCCATCGCCCAGCCACTGATCGACGCGGCCAGGGCCCGCATTATAAGCCGCTGCGGCGGCCAGTCGATTGCCCTGGTAGCGTTGCAGCTTGTCGCGCAGGTAGGTGCTGCCCAGGCGAATATTAAGCTCTGGGTCGAGAACGCCGTAGGGGCCAGGATCGCTAATGCCCAATTCGCGACTGACTTGGCTGGCGGTACCGGGCATTAGCTGCATTAATCCACGCGCCCCGGCCGGTGAAAGGGCGTTAGGGTTGTAAGCGCTTTCACGCCGGGTAATGGCCATCAATAGGTATGGATCCACGCCGGTGAGACGGCCCCAATGTTGAAAGCTGTCGTGGTAGGCCTGGGGGAAGCGCCAATCCAAGGCGTCCCACATTTCAGCGGCAATGGTGGTTTGCACCAGGCGCGCATGCCACTGCTGTTGAGCGGCATAGTCGGCTAGCGCTCGTGCCTGTTGCGGCGAACCGCTCTGCACCGCGTGCAGCCACTCACTGTTGGCGAGACCATCCTCACCAATGCGTAGCAAGGCCTCGGTGCGCTGAACGGCGGGTAGTTGGGCAATACGTTGACGCGACGCTTCGTCAAAATGATTGCGTTCAAGATTCAGTTGATAGGGTTGGCCGAGCTTTTCTGCTGCTGCAAAGCCGTAAAAACTGCGATCCTGCGCAGCCTGTTGGTAGCGTGCTTCGGCGGCCGCCTGGTTGCCAAGCTGCTCATTGGCGCGGCCCAGCCAATACTGCCAACGGCTATTCTCCTGCTGGATAGCGGGCATTTCGGCAATCCAGTAGAGCACTCCGTTCCAATCCCGGCTAGCCAGCGCATTGCGGACACGTAGCTCTAATACGCGCTCGCTTTCCAGGCCCGGTAGCACGCTGTCAACCCAGCTTAGCGTGCCCGGTACATTGCGCACCAGGGCGTAAAAAGCCAGTTCTTCTTCAATAGCTTGACGGTCACTGGGCAGCAGGTTTAAACGCGACGAGAGCGTCTGCCAGGCGGCAAAGGCTGCAGGCGTATCTTCACGGGTGTAGCGCTGCATGGCGGCCCGGTAGAAGCTTGCCGTGGCGGCACACTCGGGGCCTAGGCAACTGGGCGCCTGGGTAATGGCGCTGCTGCGTGCTGTGACACTATCCACCGTCTCTAGAGCGGTTTGCCACTGACCGCTTAATAGCCCACCAAGATAGCTCGATAGGCGCGTTTCTCCCGCCTGCCAAGCGAGCATTTTACGCTCCCAAATAGCTGTGGCATCAATAGTGCCATTGGCCCGCAGGCGTGCAAATAGCGGGTCGCAAGCATTAGGCTGCGAGCTGCCTACGCGCCATAAAGCCAACCCCGCTTCGCTCGCCTGCTGAGGCTGCTCATCCAGCAGCGCCGTGTAGTAGTAGCACTGGCGAACCGTGCCCGCAGGCTCGCCATCGGCCACTGCCAGCAGGTCGCTATAGCGACCCGCATGGCCATACTTTGCGATCGCTTGACCACGCAGCCACCCTGCTAGAGGAGAGTCTGCGTGCTGGTCGATAAATTGATGCACCCTTTCAGGAGCCACGTTAGGCAATTGCCCCCTTAAGCGGTGGTACTCCACATAGCCACGCAGCGGGTGGTCTTCAATTGAGCGCTCATCGACCCGTGCCCACTGCTGCTCGCGGGCAGCAGCGAGGGCATCGCGTAACTCACTATCGGATGCGGCCCACGAAAGTGCAGGTAATCCCGCCAGTAGTGCTGTACACAGCACGCGGGCGGTATGGCGAAATGGCGAAACCAACATGGTGCTCTCTCTCTGTAAATCGGTGTCACTTAATCGGGGCTCGGGAGCAGCCCACGCAGTTTGCGGTGCAACCGCTATACTGAACGAATATTAGCCGTCATGATCTGACAGCCCAGATACTAAAAGGATTTAATTACCTATGGCCCCATTATCCACTTGGTCGTTGCTGCGTCGACTCAAATCACGCGTTTGGGCGACAAAACGTATAGTGCGTGCTTTAAAACTGTTTATCCCCATGACGCGAGACGTCATGCGTGGCGATTTTCGGCCTATTCCCTGGTCGGCATTCGGCATGATGGCATTAGCGCTGGGTTATTTGGTACTGCCGTTCGACCTGATACCCGATTTTCTGATGCTAATCGGCGTGGTGGATGACGTGCTGATTGTCGGCTGGTTGCTCAATCGCATCGATCAGCGCCTGGAAGACTATCGGGCCTGGAAATTTACCGATCCCGATATGACGCCTTCTTGACCTCAGCGGCTTGTTAATCCCCGTAGCTTCTTCACCAAGGCTGCTTGAAAAATCGTTGCCTATCCCCATATCTACTCCACGAAACCATTTTATCCCGCTGCATGTTAACGCAGAGGGATGCGACTCAACGTGATTGATAAGGGCTAAGCGCATGACTACAGCTACCCACGAACAAGCGACTGATAAATCGGCTAACCACGAAGAAACGCTAGGCTTTCAGACGGAAGTTAAGCAACTGCTGAATTTGATGATTCACTCCCTGTACTCTAACCGGGAGATTTTCTTACGCGAGCTTATCTCAAACGCCGCCGACGCCTGCGATAAGCTACGTTACGCGGCCCTCGATAACGATGCGCTCTACGAAGGCGACAGCGAACTACGCATTGAAATCGAACACGACCGCGATGCCAACACTATCACCCTACGTGATAACGGCGTTGGCATGAACCGGGAAGACGTGATCGCCAACTTGGGTACCATTGCGCGTTCCGGTACCGCTGAGTTTCTCAAGCAGCTCTCTGGTGAGCAGCAGAAAGACGCCAAGCTAATCGGTCAGTTCGGCGTTGGTTTCTACTCGGGTTTTATCGTCGCTGATGAAATTTCGGTGCGCACCCGCAAGGCGGGTACAGACGCTTCAGAAGGCGTTGAGTGGCGCTCGAAAGGGGAAGGTGAATTTACCGTTGCCGATATTGAGCGTGCTCAGCACGGTACAGAAATCACTCTGCATCTGAAAGAGGACGCCAAAGAGTTTGCTGACGACTATCGGCTGCAGGGCTTGGTTCGTAAGTACTCGGATCATATCGAAGTCCCCGTGCGCATGCCGAAAACAGAAACGGCGAAGGACGATGAGGGCAATCCTATCGAGGGTAGTGAAGTGACTACCTGGGAAACCGTTAACGAGGCGACGGCGCTGTGGTCGCGTCCCAAGAGCGAGGTTTCCGACGATGAGTACAAGGCGTTCTACAAGCACGTTGCCCACGATTTCTCTGACCCCCTGACCTGGAGCCACAACAAGGTCGAAGGCAAGCTCGAATACACTAGCCTGCTCTATGTACCGGGTCGGGCACCTTTTGACCTGTTTGAGCGCGACGGTGCCCGGGGCGTTAAGCTCTACGTTCAGCGTGTCTTTATTATGGACGACGCCGAACAGTTCCTGCCGCTCTACCTGCGCTTTATCAAAGGCGTACTGGATACCCGCGAGCTGTCGCTAAACGTATCCCGTGAGCTGCTCCAGCAGGATCCCAATGTTGATAAGATCAAATCGGCGCTTACTAAGCGCGGTTTGGATATGTTGAAGAAGCTGGCCAAAGATAAAGAGCAGTACCAGACGTTCTGGAATACCTTTGGTAGCGTGTTGAAAGAAGGGCCGGGCGAAGACCCCTCTAATCGGGAAAAAATTGCTGGCCTGCTGCGCTTTGCCTCAACCCATACCGATACGGCTGCCCAGGAGCACGGGCTGGCGGACTATGTCGAGCGCATGAAAGAGGGGCAGCAGAAGATTTATTACGTCGTAGCTGATAGCTTCAATGCGGCGAAAAACAGCCCTCACCTCGAGATCTTCCGCAAAAAAGGCATCGAAGTTCTGCTGTTGTCTGACCGTATCGATGACTGGTTGATGAGCCATCTGACTGAATTCGACGGTAAAACCTTTGCTGATGTGGCCAAGGGCGAGCTTGATCTTGGCGATGTGGAAGACGAAGCAGAGAAAAAAGCTCAGGAGGAGACCGCTAAAGCCAAAGAGGAACTGGTGAAGCGCGTAAAAGAAGCGCTGGGCGATGGTGTTCAAGAGGTAAAAGTGACTCACCGCCTTACCGATTCACCGGCCTGCGTCGTGCTACCCGAGCATGAAATGGGCTACCAGATGCGCCGCATTATGGAAGCCGCCGGTCAGCCGCTGCCCGAGGTGAAGCCGATTCTTGAGCTTAACCCTAGCCACGCGCTGGTAGCGCGTTTGGAAGGGGCTGAAGGCGATCAATTTGGACAGTTAGCCCACATCCTGCTCGATCAGGCAATTATTGCAGAGGGCGGCCATCTGGATGACCCGGCTGCCTACGTGAAACGTCTGAATAGCGTCTTGACGGCTTAATGAGCCAATAACGTCAGACATGCGGCCCGCTTGGATTTCCAAGCGGGCCGCATCTGTTAGTGAAGATGCTATGGGTGAAGATGCTAAAGTACCCAGTAAATGTAAGAGACTAACGATCAGGATATCGTCATGGCTGAGCAGCAAACCAATGTCCCAGTGACAACCAACGTAGCGGTGCTGGGAGGCGGTAGTTTTGGTACGGCGCTAGCGAGCATTGCCGCCGATAATGGTGCCCGCGTTCGTCAGTGGATGCGTGACGAAACGCTGGTCACACAAATCAACCAAGAGCACCGTAACGGTCGTTATCTGCCCCACTATGCAATGAATCCGGCCGTGGAGGCCTCAACCGACCTTCAAGCCGTGCTGGCCGACGCGGAGCTAGTACTCATCGCTATTCCATCAAAGGCCTTTCGCAGCGTTGTGCAGGCGGCGAAAGCGTGGTTGAGGCCCGAGCAGATACTGGTCAGTACCACCAAGGGGATCGAGCAAGAAGGCTTTCTGTTGATGAGCCAAGTACTCGAGCAGGAAACGGGCTTTAGTCACATTGGCGTGATTGCGGGCCCAAATCTGGCCTCTGAAATTGCCGATAAGCAGTTAACTGCTACCGTGATTGCCAGCGCTGACCCGCTTACCCGCACCCGCGTACAGCAAGTATTGGGTTGCCGTTACTTTCGTGTGTACGCTAGCGATGACCGTCATGGTGTTGAACTGGGTGGTGCACTGAAAAATATTTATGCGATTGCCGCCGGTATGGCGGCGGCGCTGGGCATGGGCGAAAACACCCGCAGTATGCTGATGACTCGCGCCTTAGCCGAAATGAGCCGCTTTGCCGTTGCCCAGGGTGCTAACCCGATGACCTTTTTAGGACTGGCGGGGGKGGGGGATTTGATCGTTACCTGCTCGTCTAACCTATCGCGCAATTACCGTGTTGGCTACGCCATGGGCGAAGGGCGCACGTTGGAAGAGGCGGTTGATGCCCTTGGCCAGGTCGCAGAAGGGGTGAATACCGTTAAGCTGGTATGCGCTAAAGCGAGTGAAATGGGTGTTTATATGCCGCTGGCGGAAGGCCTCAATCATGTGCTGTTTGATGGCGTGCCTGCCCAGGAGATGGCGCGTACCCTTATGATGGGTGAGCAGAGTAGCGATGTAGAGTTTATTCTGCCCCGTGAAGCCGTACAGCAGGCCCATCGAGACCAAGCTCCTCACAACCACGCTTCTAAGAACCAGGCTTCTAAGGGCCAGGTTTCTAAGGACAAGGGAGGCAGGGATGCCTGATGTGTTGATTATGCGCCACGCTGAGGCCGCACCGGGGTATCCCGACCAAGCGCGTCGATTAACGCCTCATGGTGAGCAGGAGGTCAAAAAAATGGCCCGTTGGCTGACTGAGCGCGTGGCTGATGGGGAGCTGTTTATGCCGAGAATTTATGCCAGCCCCTATTCTCGCGCGCAGCAAACCGCGCAAACGCTATGTGATGCGCTGGGAGCCTCGCTGGAAACGCTGGATTTTATCACTCCGGATGACTCGCCCCATGCAGTAAGCGACTGGTTGCTTGAACAGCCTGAAGGTGCGCCGATCATGCTGGTCAGCCATATGCCGCTGGTAGGCGAACTGGCGGGGTTGTTAGTAGAGGGCAGCCCTGCCCAGGGGCTTGGCTTCCCTACCGCCGCCATCGCCGAGCTTGAGGCCGACGTATGGGCGGCAGGTTGTGCGCAGTTGAAGCGATTTACCCAGCCCAGCCAGTTGGCCTAGTTCAAATGTGTGTCATTAAAAAAGGCTGCCTAGGCAGCCGCTAGTATTTGGAAACTTTCAGATCCGAATCAGCTCGTAGCGGGGGTCTTTCGCCAGGGATGGCGAAAGTAGCGCCCAGGGAAGGGTTTACAGCGCCCCCGCCAAGAGTTGTTCGGATCGTCCAAAACTGCTGTTACAGCAGCGCGTCGAGCTTCTCTTTTAGCAAGCCGTTCACCTGCTGTGGGTTGGCGGTGCCGCGTGACGCCTTCATCACCTGACCAACAAAGTAGCCGATCATTTTGCCGCGTTTTTCCGGCTCCGAGTCGCAGTACTGGGCGACCTGAGCGGGGCTGTCGGCAATCACTTGATCGATCATTGCTTCAATGGCGCCGGTGTCGGTCACCTGCTTGAGGCCTTTTGCGTCAATCACCTCGTCGGCGGACTCACCCTGACCGTTCCACAACGCCTGAAAAACCTCTTTAGCGGCTTTGCCGTTAATGGTGTCATCCAGTACGCGGCTGATCAGCTCGCCTAGCTGGCGCGCTGAGATCGGGCTATTGGCAATGCTCAGGTTTTCGCGGTTAAGTGCCCCGGAAAGTTCACCCTGTACCCAGTTAGCTGCCTGCTTGGCATCGCCGCACTCGCTATGCACCGCTTCAAAGAATTCGGCCATATCGCGACTGGCGGAGATGACATTGGCGTCATAAGCAGACAGACCCAGCTCGTTCTGGAAGCGCTCACGCTTATCTGCTGGCAGCTCGGGCAACTGGCCACGCAGGTGGTCAAGATAAGCTTGGTCAAGCACCACCGGCAGCAGGTCAGGGCAGGGGAAGTAACGGTAGTCGTTGGCCTCCTCCTTGGTACGCATGCTGCGGGTTTCATCACGGTCTGGGTCAAACAAGCGGGTTTCTTGAACCACGCTGCCGCCATCTTCGATCAGCTCAATTTGTCGCTCAACCTCAAAGGCAATGGCGCGCTCGACAAAACGGAAAGAGTTAACGTTTTTAATCTCAGCGCGGGTGCCAAAGGCTTCCTGACCTTTGGGGCGTACCGAGACGTTAACGTCGCAACGCATGGAGCCTTCCGCCATATTGCCGTCGGAAATGCCCAGGTAAGTAACGATCGAGTGAATCGCTTTGAGATACGCCGCGGCCTCTTTGGCGCTACGCATATCCGGCTCGGAGACGATCTCCAGTAGCGGCGTGCCAGCACGGTTCAAGTCGATACCGGTCATGCCGTGAAAATCTTCATGCAGCGATTTACCGGCATCTTCCTCAAGGTGGGCATGGTGAATGCGGATACGCTTGGTGCTGCCATCTTCCAGCGTAATCTCAACATCGCCAGGGCCGACGATGGGATGGTACATCTGGCTGGTTTGATAACCCTTGGGCAGGTCGGGGTAGAAGTAATTTTTACGGTCAAACACCGAGACTTCGGCGATATCCGCATGCACCGCCAGGCCAAACTGCACGGCCATGGCCACGGCCTGCTCATTGAGCACTGGCAGCACGCCAGGTAGGCCTAAATCCACCGCGCAGGCCTGGGTGTTTGGCTCGGCGCCAAACGCCGTTGAGGCACCGGAAAAGATTTTTGAACGCGTTGCGAGCTGAACGTGGACTTCAAGCCCAATCACGGTTTCCCATTGCATTAGGCGTACTCCTCGGCAAAGGCAGGACGTTGTAAGTGCCAGTCGGTCGCTTGCTGAAACTGGTGAGCGACGTTAAGCAGCTGCGCTTCGGCAAAGTGGGTGCCCAGAATCTGGAGACCAACGGGGCGGCCACCGGCCAAACCCGCCGGCACGCTGATGCCGGGAATGCCCGCTAGGTTCACCGCGATAGTGTAGATATCCTGCAGGTACATCGACACCGGATCTTTTTTGGCACCCAGGTCAAACGCGGGGGTAGGCGAGGCGGGGCCCATCAGCACGTCGACGTCTTCAAAGGCGTCCAGGAAGTCCTGACGGATCAAACGGCGCACCTGCTGGGCTTTGGTGTAGTAGGCGTCAAAGAAGCCTTCAGAGAGCGTGTGAGTGCCGATCAGGATGCGTCGTTTAACTTCTTCGCCGAAGCCTTCAGCCCGCGAACGTGTGTAGAGATCGATCAAATCGCTGGGATTGTCGCAGCGGTGACCAAAACGCACACCGTCGTAGCGGGACAGGTTGGAAGAGGCTTCCGCGGGGGCGATCACGTAGTAGGCCGGAATCGCATAGTGGGTATGCGGTAGGCTGACCTCACGAACCGTCGCGCCTAGGGATTCGTAAACTTTTACCGCCTCACGGACGGCTTTTTCGACATCAGGGTCTAAACCATCGCCGAAATACTCTTTGGGAAGCCCGATCTTGAGGCCCGAAAGGGGGGCATTGAGGCCTTCCACATAGTCGGGTACGCCGCGGGCAACGCTGGTGGAATCGCGGCCGTCATGGCCCGCAATAACACCCAGTAGGTGGGCGCAATCTTCGGCGCTGCGCGCCATGGGGCCAGCCTGATCAAGGCTTGAGGCGTAGGCAATAATGCCGAAGCGCGACACACGACCATAGGTGGGCTTTAAACCGGTGATGCCACAAAATGCCGCGGGCTGGCGAATCGAGCCGCCGGTGTCGGTACCCATGGCGGCGGGCACCAAACCAGCCGCGACTGCTGCTGCGCTGCCGCCGGAGCTGCCGCCGGGCACCGCTGTCAGATCCCAGGGATTTTTGACCGGGCCGTAGTAGCTGTTTTCGTTGGAGGAGCCCATGGCGAACTCGTCCATATTGGTTTTGCCCAGGCTGATCGTGCCCGCCGCGTTGAGCTTTTCAACCACTGTGGCGTTGTAGGGGGCGATAAAATTATCCAGCATTTTTGAACCGCAGCTGGTTTTCACGCCCTGGGTGCAAAAAATATCTTTGAGCGCTAGGGGAATGCCTGCCAGCGGCCCGGCGTTGCCCGCCGCTCGGGCGTTGTCGGCTACTTCAGCCTGTTTCAGCGCTTGCTCGGCGGTCACGCTGATAAAACTATTCAGCTTGCCGTCAGCCTGTTCGATACGCTGCAAATAGTGAGCGGTCAGCTCGCGGCTTGAGAACTCACCGCTTTTTAGCGCGGCGGCGAGTTGCGTTAAGGTTTTCTCGTACATGACCCAGAAGCTCCGTTCAGGGGAGAAAAAAAGAGGCAATAGTGGTGGCTTGATTAAATATTCGTGCGTTGTTACTCAGCGTACTTATTCAACGACGCGGGGCACGAGATACAGGCCATTTTCCACTGCCGGAGCACAGCGCTGAAACGTGTCGCGCTGGTTGGTTTCCGTCACTTCATCGGCGCGCAGTCGCTGGGTCGCATCTAGCGGATGGGCGAGCGGCGTAACGCCTTCAGTATCGAGGCTTTGTAGCTGGTCGACCATGTCCAGAATCCGGCTTAGGTCGTCTACAAAGCCGCTGGCTTGGTCATCGCTGACAGCGAGTCGGGCCAAGTGAGCGGCCCGGCGCACATGAGATTCTTCAAGCGCCATGATCGATATTTCCTCATAAACGTGATGGAACATAATCGGCTTTAAGCGGTATACATACCGATATCAAAAAAACGTCTTGTGTTGCAGACGTGGAAAATAGCCGCAAAAGGTACCACATCTTGGCCTTAACGGGCAGTGTTAGGCGCGACTCGTGCTTGCTGCCAGGGGGTTGCGGTGATACCGTTTGCATCCGCACAGGGTTCCCGGTCTGCACTAGGTAACAACATCCATGTTTAAACGTTTGAGGGGGCTGTTTTCCAGCGATCTATCGATCGACTTGGGTACGGCCAACACACTGATTTATGTTCGCGGTCGCGGTATCGTGCTCGATGAGCCGTCCGTGGTTGCTATCCGCCAGTCTGGCAATATGCGCAGCGTCGCGGCAGTTGGTACTGATGCCAAGCGAATGCTGGGGCGTACGCCCGGCAATATTACCGCGATTCGGCCGATGAAAGATGGCGTTATTGCCGACTTCACCGTCACCGAGCAGATGCTTCAGCACTTTATCCGTAAAGTTCACCAAAGCACCTTCTTAACCCCCAGTCCACGCGTTCTGGTATGCGTTCCTTGCATGTCAACACAAGTAGAACGTCGGGCGATTCGTGAGTCTGCCGAAGGGGCAGGTGCCCGCGAGGTGTTCTTGATCGAAGAACCCATGGCGGCGGCAATTGGCGCTGGCCTTCCGGTTGATGAAGCGCAGGGGTCGATGGTGGTGGATATCGGTGGTGGTACCACTGAAATCGCGATTATTTCACTCAACGGCGTGGTCTACTCCGAATCGATTCGGGTGGGCGGCGACCGCTTTGATGAGGCCATTACCGCCTATGTACGTCGTCACTACGGCAGCCTGATAGGCGAAGCGACAGCCGAGCGCATCAAGGAAGAGATTGGTTGCGCCTACCCCGGTGGCGAACTGCGCGAAATTGACGTGCGCGGTCGTAATCTGGCCGAAGGCATTCCACGCAGCTTCACGCTCAATTCCCACGAAACCCTGGAAGCATTGCAAGAAACCCTGGGTTCTATCGTGGCCGCAATTAAGAGCGCCCTTGAGCAGTCACCGCCTGAGTTGGCATCCGACATCGCTGAGCGAGGCTTGGTGCTAACGGGCGGTGGGGCGCTGTTGCGCGACCTGGACAAGCTGATCGCTGAAGAGACAGGGTTGCCGGTAATTGTTGCCGAAGACCCGTTGACCTGCGTTGCTCGCGGCGGTGGTAAGGCGCTGGAAATGATTGATCAGCACACCTTTGAGTTGCTGTCGAGCGACTAATCGCAGCGGTTAATTGCGGGGGGATTGCCTATTAAACCGCTGTTTTCGCACGGGCCACTGCCGGGCTACCGGCTGTTTTTTTGCGTCTTGGCCGCCAGTGCATTGATGTTTGTCGACCAGCATTTCACGCGTATGGAGAAAGTGCGCGCGCAAATGTCGATGGTCGTTGCTCCTATTCAATGGGTCGTCAGTGTGCCTAGCGACCTGTTGAATTGGGGGTCGCTTGCGCTCTCTGACCAGCAGGCGTTGGTGGATGAAAACCGTCGCCTGCGTGAGCAGATTCTCACCCTTTCCCATCGTGGTCAGCGAATGGCGAATTTGACCGCGGAAAACAGCGAGCTGCGCGAATTGCTAAAAGCCGCTAAGCGGCGTGATATTCCTTATATCACCGCCGAACTGTTGTCGCTTGATAACGACCCCTTTAGTCATCAGATGGTGATTAATCGCGGCCATCGCAATGGCACCTACGTGGGGCAGCCGGTGATTGATGCCTCGGGCTTGGTGGGGCAAATTACCGCGGTCTCTGCCTACTCAAGTCGGGTACTGCTGTTAGCTGATGCCAGTCATGCGTTGCCGGTTCAGTTAAACCGCAATGGCTTACGTTTTATCGTCCAAGGAGCGGGGCGTTACAGCAGCGTTAATGTGATGCACGTACCTGATACGGCGGATATCCGTGAAGGTGATTTACTGACCACATCGGGCTTGGCTGGACGCTTTCCTCCGGGTTACCCCGTGGCGCGAGTCACCGAGGTGTTTCACGATCCGGGGCAGCCTTTTGCTCGCGTGACGGCCGAACCGATGGCTCAACTGCAGCGCTCGCGTCATTTCTTGCTACTTTTTCCGCCCCCGCGAGAGGAGGTAGAAGAGCATGCCTGGGATGAGACGCTGGATATCTCCGCAGAAGCCTTGCGCTCTTCGCTCCAGCTTTCAACAAGCCCCAACAATGCGTTGCACGACTCAAATGCATCATCTCAAGAGGTGCCCTGATGCCACGAGCACCGATTGTTCCGCTAGTGATTATTTGGTTTAGTTTGGTCTTGGCTCTTTGCTTGCAGGTGATGCCGCTGGCCGATGGCTGGCAGGTATATCGCCCCGAGTGGTTAGGGCTGATGCTGATCTACTGGTGTATGCGCACACCCGACAGAGTCGGCGTTTTTCATGGCTTTGTGCTGGGGATTTTGATGGATTTAATTGAAGGCACCGTGCTGGGCCAGCATGCGCTTATTTATGCACTGCTGGCCTTCTTGTGTGCGCTGGTCTATCCCCGCTTCCGTGCTTATTCACTGGTACAGCAATCCGCGCTGGTGCTGGTGCTGTTGGGCTTGATGCAGCTAGTCGCTCAATGGCTACGCACTATCGTGGGTGATTTTTCGATTCATTTAGCCTTTTTGATTCCCGCGCTGATCAGTGCATTGCTATGGCCATGGCTAGCGACGATGTTCCAGGCATTAGAACGTCGGTTGGCCGCTTCATGACTGCGCCTGTTTTGTGTTTAGCGTCTGCCTCTCCACGCCGTCGAGCTTTGCTGGCATCCATTGGTGTTCCGGTCACGGTTCACCCTTGTGATATTGATGAGACACCGCAGGTGGGTGAGTCGGCTCAAGCGTATGTGCAGCGCTTAGCAGCTGCCAAAGCCGAGGCAGCAGCCCCTTTTACCCACTTGCCTATCCTAGGTTCAGATACCGCTGTGGTGGTCGATGGGCGTATCCTAGGTAAGCCAGCGAATGCTGAGGAGGGCGCCGAGATGCTGCGGCTGCTTTCGGGGCGGTGCCACGAGGTGCTTACCGCTGTGGCGGTAAGTGGGCCAGAAGGTATGCTCTCCTCCTGCGTGGCTACTCAGGTGACAATGCGTGAGATAAGCGCTGATGAAATCGTTGCCTATTGGCGCACGGGTGAACCTGCTGATAAGGCTGGTGGCTACGCAATACAGGGGTTAGCCGCCATATTTGTAAAACAGATTCAAGGCAGTCACTCAGCAGTGGTAGGGCTACCGCTGTATGAGACGACGCACTTGCTATGCCGACAGGGAGTTCCTATCTGGCAGCGTGTTTAATTCTCTAGAATAGAGGGCAACGCCGCCTGTATCGCTGGCAAGGAATACGTCAACCAACAAGGAATTTTGCATGAGCGGTGAAGTTCTCATCAATTTAACGCCAATGGAAACCCGCGTCGCGCTGGTTGAAAATGGCGTTTTGCAAGAGGCACTGATCGAGCGTTCCCGTCGGCGTGGCATCGTGGGCAATATCTACAAAGGCAAAGTAGTGCGTGTGTTGCCTGGTATGCAGGCTGCCTTTGTTGATATTGGCTTAGAGCGGGCGGCATTTATTCATGCCCACGAAGTGATGCCACCTGGCACGCCGCTCGATGAGCAGCAGACCATCGGCCAGTTACTTCATGAAGGCCAGGCGTTGGTGGTGCAGGCGACCAAAGACCCTATTGGAAGTAAAGGTGCGCGCTTAACCACGCACCTCTCGATCCCTTCCCGCTATTTGGTGTATATGCCCGACTCGCCGCATCACGGCGTTTCGCAACGCATCGAGGATGAGCGTGAACGCGAGCGATTAAAAGCCCTGCTGGATAACAGCGTGGCGGAGCAGACGCTGGAAGTGACGGGGGGCTTTATTGTCCGAACTGCCGCGGAAGGCGTAGGTGACGAAGAGCTAAAAGGCGATATGCACTTTCTGTTGCGGCTGTGGCGTAAGGTGAGTGAGCGTAAAGTCACCGCGACGCCACAAAGCGTCATTTATGATGATTTGCCGCTCTTTATGCGCACTCTGCGCGACGTAATGCGCGACGATATTGAAAAAGTGCGTATCGATTCGCGGGAAAACTTCGTCAAACTGGTCGAGTTTGCCGAAGAGTTTATGCCCGATGCCGTTGAGCGGATTGAGTACTACCCAGGTGAGCGCCCCATCTTTGATCTCTACAGTGTCGAGGATGAGATCCAGAAAGCCTTGGGTCGCAAGGTGCAGCTGAAATCCGGTGGTTATCTGGTGATTGACCCCACCGAGGCAATGACCACCATTGATGTTAATACCGGCGGCTATGTGGGTCACCGCAATCTTGAAGAGACCATTTTCAAAACCAACCTTGAGGCGGCCACGGCGATTGCCCGCCAACTTCGGTTGCGCAACCTGGGCGGTATCATCATTATCGACTTTATCGATATGAACGATGTTGAGCATCAGCGGCAAGTGTTGCGAGTATTGGAAAAAGCCTTAGAGCGCGACCACGCTAAAACCAAGTGTACCGGTGTTACCGAGCTTGGCTTGGTTCAGCTTACCCGCAAGCGCACCCGGGAGAGCCTAGAGCAAACGATGTGTGAAGCGTGCCCAACCTGCAGTGGGCGCGGCACACTTAAAACGCCAGAAACCGTCTGCTACGAAATTTTCCGTGAGATTCTGCGCGAAGAGCGTGCCTACAGTGCTGAAACTTATATGGTGCTTGCATCGCAGCCCGTTGTTGACCGCTTACTAGATGAAGAGTCAGCGGCAGTGGCTGACCTGGAGACGTTTATCAATAAAACGATCCGTTTTCAGGTTGAGCAACACTACTCCCAAGAGCAGTACGATATTGTGCTGATGTAACCATGCTGACTCGTTCGCTGGTGCGTTGGAGTTTGCTGATAGCGGCCTGGCTTTTGGGCAGCGCGGCTGTGCTGCTGTTGCTGCTGCGTCTAGCGATCAGCCAATCCGATGCCCTTACCCCCCACATTGAAGCGTTACTCGAGGCGCGCATTGGCGTGCCGGTGACCATCGAGCGCTTATCGCTATCGCTAGCGCGTAGCGATCTACTGCTACGGCTTGACGGGGTGAACGCGGAAACCCCCGATGGCCAAGCACTCTTTTCCCTTGAGCATGCGGGGCTGCGCTTAGATACCTGGGCGTCGTTTGCCAATCTGGCACCGATTTTTAGTGATGCGCGTATCAGTGGTACACAGTTTCACCTCTATCAAGGTTCGGGGAGGTCTTTACAGTGGCCTGAGCCTGCGGAGTTACCGCTATTGATGGCGGCAGAACCCGATGTGGATCTGGCCACAATTGATAGCTGGGCGGGCTTGATTCTACGCCAACGCCTGTGGGTGGATGACACGCGGGTTGTACTGCACGGCAAAGACGACACCGTGATGCTGCATGCTCAGACACTGCTGCTGACCGGTGATGAGCGGCGCACAAGGTTAGAGGGCGCCATCAATATTGCCCCATCGTTAGAGCAGGCTCGCGATATAGACCTTCCTGCGGCGGAAATGAAGGTCGAAATGCAGCCCGGCCGACGAGGTTTTAGCGATTTTTCGGCAGCACTGCAGTTGGATATTCAGCTTGATCAGTTAGTGGTTCTGGCGGATATGTTTCGACCTGATCATGCCGCCTATTTAGAGCAAGCCGGTGGCAGTGCGCGGCTATGGGGGCGTTGGAGCGCTGGACGCCTTGAGGAAGCTCGTGTTGCCGTCGACGTTCCACAGTTGACGCTTCGCCACCAGGTTCAGTACGCGGTGTTAAGAGATATTAAGGCCAATGGCCTGTGGAAGCGCGACGGCGAAGGTGGTGAGGCGTGGCTAAGCGGCGACGCGGAGAGCGTTGAGTGGGCCCAGCCCCCTGGAGGTAACGTTGGGCCAGCGTTGCCACGCCACTGGCATGCCACCCACCAACCAGGACAGTGGGAAGTGAGCACCAGCGCCTTTGAGCTTGCCTCGCTGACCGCTTGGCGTGACTACGTATTGCTCCCTGAATCCGTCACCCGGGTATTGCAAACCCTCGCTCCCCGTGGGCAAGTCGAGGGTTTGCACGTGGGGCAGCAGGATGGCCACTGGGGAGTGGATGCGGCGCTAACCGGCGTGGAGGTCTCACCGTGGCAGCAGGCACCGGGCGGAGGCCCGCTGGATGCCTGGGTACAGGCGCGGGATTTACGCGGCCGCGTGCTGTTTAGCAGCAACGGTGAAAGCACCCTCTACTTTCCTGAGTTTTTTGCCGCTCCCATGCAACTGCGACGTGCTGAAGGGGAAGTGGAGTGGGTATACGACGGCCCCAATACCATGGTAAGTGGCAAGCGTCTAAGCGTCGACTGGGACGGCGCCCAGATAGCGGGCGGCTTTGGTTTGGTGACGGGTAATCAGCGCGGGCATTTTGGTTTAGACCTCAATTTCAGTGACGTGGATGCTGTTGAGCGTCCGCTGGCCCAGTGGTTGCCGCTCAGCGTCATGGATGACGAGCTTCGCGAATGGCTGCTTAATGATATTGGTGGCTACGTGAGCGAGGGCTCTCTGCAGCTTAGCCAACCGTTAGGCGAAGGGGCGACCGCCAACGACTTTACTGCAACGCTCGCTCTGGCGGTGACCCAAGGACATTTGCCGATCGCGCCAGGCTGGCCACGTCTTGACGACGTCGAGGGGCGCTTAAAGTGGCAAAACAGAGTGTTAGAAGCTGAAATTGATAACGCCCAGAGCCATGGCATCACTGCTTCAGAGGGTGAGGTGGTGATGGAGGATGAGACGCTCAACCTTTCGGGGCAGTTAAAATCGGATGGGCCAGCGCTGATATCATTTTTACAGGCAATGCCCGAGATTGATCTTTCCCCACTAAGTGATTTGCGCGTAACGGGTGGCGTTAACGGCGATATTGCGTTGTCGTTGCCGTTGGCAAACCCTGAAGCGCTGCAACTGGAAATCAATGCTCGGCCACGCTTTCCGGAAGTGGTGTATAAACCGCTCGATCTACGTCTTCAATCGGTTGAGGGGGATCTCGCCTGGCTTCAAAACGGGAAGAGTTCAGGTCTCGTCGGTGAGGTTAGTGGGCAGTTGCTGGGAGGCCCTATCAACGCTGATATTGATACTCAACGCAACGACATACAGCTGCAGGGGAGTGTCACCACTGGGGCGCTTTTTGGGCTTGCAGGGTTGAATAGTCAAGGGCGTATGCCGCTAGAAGGACCGCTAGAGTGGCAGGGCCGTGTCGCCCTAACGCCAACGCCCATCCTGCGCTTGGAGAGTCGTTTAGTCGGCGTCACCAGTCATCTTCCCGAGCCCTTTGCAAAATCGTCACAGCAGGCCTGGCCCTGGACATTAACCGCCGATATGGACACAAAACGTATCGAAAGCCGCCTAGCCGATATCGCTTCTGCACGACTGCAACAGCTTAATGGCTCGCTTGCCGGGACGCTAAATTTAGGCAGCCAGGCGGTGCGCCTGCCCGACTGGCCCTCCCAGCCAGGGGTTAGTATCGATGCTGCCCTACCTCGCATTGACCCGCTAGCGTGGCAGCAGGCGATTTCACCGCTAATGCCCAGCGGGTTGCTCAGTGCGTCGGGTGGAGGTACTCAAATACCGTTGGCGGTCTCGTTAGCCACACCCTGTGTGGTTTACCAAAGGGAGTGTTTAGGCAGCCTTAACGCGTCGGGAGGCGTGAACGATAGCCGGATCGATTTGGGGCTAAGCGGTAATCTGGTCACTGGGCATTTACTGTACGATGCCCAATCACCGCAACCGTTAGATGTGGCCATTGAAGCGCTGGCGCTTGATCGCTTGCTGGCGTTAGCCAATGTTGAACACGACAGCGATGCTCCGATGCCAGACTCCTGGATGGAAACGGTCGATACCCAGCGCAAGGTGCCTGTGGCCATTCCTGATTGGCTAGCCGATGTGCCCAATGGACGATTACGCTTAGCCGAAATTGCTATGGGGCCGCGCCGCTTCGGCCCTTTGACTGCTTACTGGAAAACTGACGGCGAGCGTTTTTCGCTTACCCCCGTTGGCTTAACCCTGGGTCAGCTCTCTGCGCGAGGTGAGCTTTACTGGGAGGGGGACGCTGTTTCCAGTCATACCCGTGCGGACATTACGATTCAGGGTGGCGACATCGGCACCGCCCTTGAGCGTCTTGACCAACCGGTGGCCATGCGTAGCCGAAGTACCGATGTGGCTGCTTCGCTTGATTGGCCGGGGGCGCCCTGGCAGTTGGAGTTAAGCCGCTCAGATGGCTATATCAGTACCGACATTCGTGATGGCCGCTTTGTCACTCTGGAATCGGCACCTGCGCGCTTAATTGGCTTGCTCAATTTCGATAATATTTTACGTCGTCTACGCTTGGATTTTTCCGACGTTACCGGCCGCGGCACGGCATTTGACCGTGTTAAGGGGACGGCTGATGTTACTGGTGAGTTGCTGACGCTGCGCGGGCCATTGCAAATTGATACTCCGGCCACCACCCTAACGCTTACCGGCAGTGTCAACCTGGTGACGCGTGAACTTGACCAGCGGCTTGGCGTCACACTACCAGTGACGCAAAGTTTACCGATCGCGGCGATTGCCGTTGGCGCACCCATCGTGGGTGGCGCGCTGTTCCTTGCTGACCAGCTGTTTGGCGACGCCTTAGATCGCGCCACGACACTCCATTATCGCGTGCGAGGCCCTTGGACTTCGCCGCAGGTTACTTTAGAAGGCCCCCAATGACCGCATATAAAAGTGATGTAGATACGGCCGCCGCCATTCTGTTGACCCCCGGAGGGCTCGATTTAGAGGCTCTGGAAACGGGGTTGGGCTACGCCATGGGCGCGGGCATTGACTATGCCGATCTCTATTTCCAGCGTACCTGGCAAGAGGGCTGGGTACTGGAGGATGGAGAGGTAAAAGAGGCCAGCTACAATATTGACGGTGGCGTCGGCGTACGCTCACTGGCAGGTGAAAAGACTGGCTTTGCCTACTCCAACCAAATAACGGCCGATGCGCTAATGGACACCGGCCGCACGGCGGCAGGCATCGTCCGCAGCGGTCAACGTCTGCCTGGACAGTTGGTGCGCCCGGTATCCGCCATGTCGCGCTATGCGGGAATCGACCCCCTGGCCGGGCTAAGCGCGGAAGACAAAGTCGCCATGCTAAAACAGGCTGACAAAATCGCGCGTGCTGCAGACCCGAGCATCAGTCAAGTGAGTGCTTCTCTTTCAGGTACCTACGAAGTAGTGCTGGTGAGGGCAAGCGATGGCACCTTGGCGGCGGATATTCGCCCGCTGGTGCGCTTTAATGTCAGCGTTATCGCGGTTAAAAATGGTCGTCGTGAACGCGGCAGTGCGGGCGGCGGTGGCCGTTACTCCATGGCCAAGCTGCGCGATGACCAAGTTGCCGAGCAGTACGCCAAAGAGGCGGTGCGTCAGGCACTGGTCAACCTGGAAGCCGTCGATGCGCCCGCGGGGCAAATGCCTGTGGTGCTGGCGTCGGGGTGGCCGGGAATTTTGCTTCATGAAGCCGTCGGCCATGGTTTGGAAGGGGATTTCAACCGTAAGGGCAGTTCCGCTTTTGCTGGCAAAATGGGCGAGCGCGTGGCCGCAAAAGGTGTGACGATTGTCGATGATGCGACACTATCGGATTGCCGTGGCTCGATGAGCGTGGATGACGAGGGCACGCCGGGCCAATACACGCCGCTTATCGAAGACGGCATTTTGACTGGCTATATGCAGGACAAACTCAATGCCCGCTTAATGGGTATGGCCCCCACTGGCAATGCGCGACGCGAATCCTTTGCCCACCTGCCGATGCCGCGCATGACGAATACGGTCATGCTTGCGGGCCAAGATGAGCCCAGCGATATTATCAAAAGCGTTAAGCGCGGTATTTACGCGGTGAGCTTTGGGGGCGGGCAGGTGGATATCACCTCTGGCAAATTTGTGTTCTCTGCCAGCGAAGCCTACTTGATTGAAGACGGTAAGGTGACGGTGCCGGTGAAAGGCGCCACCTTGATTGGTAACGGGCCGGAAGCGATGCAGCGTGTTTCCATGATTGGCCATGATATGGCGCTGGATACCGGCATTGGCGTGTGTGGTAAAGAAGGGCAGGGCGTGCCGGTGGGTGTGGGCCAGCCCACCCTGAAATTGGATGAGCTGACCGTCGGCGGCACGCAGTCTTGATAGGCGGTCTTGAAAAACCGTCTTAAAGAGGCTGTTTTTAAAGTGCAAGGGTTTCGCGCAGGTGTTTGAAGAGCTTGCGCGAGCTGGTCGGCGGTTTGCCCTGTTCGCGTTCCCGCTGGGCGTTGCGAATCAATTGACGCAGTGTCTGGCGATCGGCGTCGGGGTGCTCCGCCATAAACAGGTCAACTGCCGCATCGCCCTCGTCAATTAAGCGTTCCCGCCATTTTTCCAGTCGGTGGAACGCGTGGTCGCGCTGCTCTTGCTCCTGGTCGATGGAGTCGAACACGGCTTGAATGGCGGTAAGATCCTCTTTACGGATCAGCTTACCGACATACTGCATATGGCGGCGGCGACCTTCATGGGAGCGAATACGCGAGGTTTCCTCGATAGCGCGTAGCATATCGTCAGAGAGGGGGAAACGGGCGCGTTCCGCCGGTCGCATGGCGATTAAGGTTTCCCCAAGTGCCTGTAAGGCATGCATTTCGCGTTTGAGTTGCGACTTGCTAGGGCGTTCTTCCTGTTCTTCTACTTCAACGGGATCGGGACGTTGCTTACGCATAGTGTGACTCACAGACAAGATTCGTGGCGGCATTATACCAGCTGCGAGTACAACATTGATTCGCCGATGACACTCTCTTGCAAGACTTTGGTTGAGAGGCATTCGGTTGAAATAGGAGGCCATATGGCACAGGCATTTGATGCATCCGCGCAGCAGTCGCTATTGACCGCGCGCGCCGAAGAGGCGTTAGCGCTGGCGAAGCGCTTGGGCGCGGATGCTGCCGAAGTAGGCGCAAGCGTCGATCAGGGTATAGGCGTTAGCGTACGCCTGGGCGAAGTTGAAACGGTTGAGTTATCCCGTGACCAAGGCATTGCCGTCACGCTATACGTGGGTCAACGTAAAGGCAGCGCTTCATCCACTGATGCCAGCAGTGCCTCGATCCAGGCAGCCGTAGAGAAAGCGCTGGCGATTGCCCGCTATACCGGCGAAGACCCGGCCGCAGGGCTGGCCGATGCCTCCCTTATGGCTACTGAGTTGCCCGATCTAAAAGTGCACTACACCTGGGCGCTCACAACGGATGAGGCGATTGAGTTAGCGCTTGCCTGCGAGCAGGCGGGGCGAGACGTTGACGGCATCTCACAGTCAGATGGCGCGTCTCTCTCCAGTGGCGAAGGGGTGCGCGTTTACGCCAATAGCCACGGCTTTTTAGGTACCCAAAAGGGCAGTAGTCACTCTCTTTCTTGCATGCTGATTGCCCAAGACGCGAGCGGTATGCAGCGTGATTATGACTACACCTCTGCCCGTGACCCCAAGGCGCTACGTGACCCCGCTGAGGTGGGGCGCGAAGCCGCGATGCGTACGCTGCGCAGGCTAGGTGCTAAACGGCCGCCAACGGGCACCTTTCCGGTGCTGTTTGACCCATCGTTGGCCAGTGGCTTGATTGGCCACCTGCTCGGTGGGTTAGCCGGTGGTGCGCTTTACCGGCAGGCCTCGTTTTTGTGCGACCGGCTCGGTACACCATTGTTTCCCGACTGGTTTAGTCTCGAAGAGCGGCCAATGGAGATTGGCGCCACGGCAAGCTCACCGTTTGATGGCGAGGGCGTGCAAACGCGCAATAATCGCTTTATCGATCAGGGACGCATTGCCAGCTATATGCTCTCTTCTTACAGCGCTCGTCGTCTCGATATGCAAACCACGGGCAATGCCGGTGGGGCACGTAACGTGCGTTTAGCAACGCCACTGCAATCACGCGAAAGCTTGTTGCAAGAGATGGGGCGGGGTATTTGGGTGACTGAGTTGATGGGCCAAGGTGTCAACGGTGTGACCGGTGACTATTCCCGCGGTGCAGCAGGTTTTTGGGTCGAAAATGGAAAGGTGCAGTACCCGGTCGAAGAGTTCACCATTGCCGGAAACCTGGAGCGGATGTTTGCTGGCTTAGTAGGTATTGGCGATGACACTGATACCCGTGGCAGTGTTCACACGGGTAGCTGGTTGATTGATGCCATGACCGTGGCGGGGGACTAACAAGCCAAGCGGCGGCTTACTGATCCTCCTCAAAGCGGGCGTCGAACAGCGCTTGAATCGCTTCAAGCGCCTGTTCGGCGTCATCGCCTTCGGCGGTGATTCTAAGCTCGGTGCCACAAGGTGCGGCAAGCATCAGCAGTGACATGATATTGGCGGCGTCGGCGGCCTGTTGCTGTTTGTAAACGCGTATTTTTGCCGTGAACTGTTGGCCGCATTTGACCAGTTTTGTCGCCGCGCGAGCGTGTAGCCCGCGTTGATTGGTAAGTGTAAGTATGCGTTCTGGCACCCTGGTTCCTTTTCGCCGAGTGGTGTCATTAATGGATAGACGCGCTTAAGAGGTCTCTGGCCGCTCGTTAGGTGTGGAAGCGCTGACGAGGGGAGCGGCCAACTGTTCGCTTATGGTGTAGTGCAGACCCAGTTCGCGGTGGCGAAGTTGAACTTCGCCCATGCTAGGAGTCAATTTTTCCGCTAACTTCTCGGCCATATAGACCGAGCGGTGCTGGCCACCAGTACAGCCAATCGCGATAGTCATGTAGCTACGTTGGCTATTCTGGTAAGCGGGTAGCCAACGCTCTAGCCAGGCCAAGATGTCGTCGCTCATGGCATCAACAATCGGATAGCTGTTCAAAAAAGCCACGATTTCCGCGTCGCGGCCAGTGAACTGGCGCAGCGTTGGATCCCAGTACGGATTTGGCAGGCAGCGCACATCGAAGACCAGGTCGGCGTCTAACGGTACGCCGCGTTTATACCCAAACGATTCCAGCGTTAGCGTCAGCTTGTCGCGCCGCTGATGGGCTACTTGGTCGGTAATGCGACGGCGTAAATCGTGCACCGATAATCGTGATGTATCGATCAATAGATCGGCCAGATCGCGAATATCCTCTAGCGTCGTCTCTTCTTTATTGATCGCCTCTTCCAGCGTCATTTCGCTATCGCGGGTCAGCGGATGACGGCGACGCGTTGCTGAGTAACGCTCAAGCAGTATGCGCGCATCGGTGGTCAGGTAAATAACTTGAAAGTCGATTTTACGCTGGCGCAACTCGTCTAATAAAGAGGGCAGGCGCTCCAGAGCTCCCGGCAAATTGCGGGCATCAATACTCACCGCTAAATGTGCTCGGTCGCCCTGGTCACGCAGTTCATCCACCAACGACCCCAGCAACATAGCTGGGAGGTTATCAATCGCGTAGTAGCCAAGATCTTCCAGCGCTTGCAAGGCGATAGATTTACCTGACCCGGAGCGGCCGCTAATGATCACCAGTTGCATAGAGTCTCTCTTTGCTTTGATCAAGCTGCGTTGAGGGTGGTGAGCGGATAACCTGCTGTGATCTGCCCTGAACAGGGTTTCAGACCCTTAGGCCGCTGATTGCTCGCGAATTTTGGCGGTAATCAGCTCAAGCAGTTCGCGCTGGCTGGCTGCTTTACGCAGTTGCTGGCGCGTGTCCGCATCATTCATGATGGTCGCTACCTGACCCAGTAGTGAGAGATGCGTGTCATCTGCCTCTTCGGGTACCAACAGGACAAACACCAGATCTACCGGGTCGCCGTCGATAGCGTCAAAATCGATCGCTTCAGCCAGTTTCAAAAATCCAGCGATAGGGGCGTTGCAGTGGGGGCTACGCGCATGAGGAATAGCCACGCCGTTACCAATACCCGTACTACCTAAGCGCTCGCGGCCGATTAAACGGCTAAACACTTCTTGGCTGTCCAGGCTGGGGATATTTTGGGCGATAAAGGTGCTGTAAAACTCCAGCACCCTTTTTTTGCTGCCCCCGGGGACGTCGAACAGAACGCGTTCCGGGGGGAGTATGGTTTCCAACGTCATTGAATTAACGCACACCGGCGCCTTGGGCGCGAGCTTGTGCTTTTTCCTTGTGTTTAACGAGTTGACGGTCGATTTTGTCCGCTAGTGCGTCGATAGCGGCGTACATATCACTGTCTAGGGCTTCCGCATGTAAGTCAGCACCTGCGGCGTGCAGCGTACAGGCGGCCTGCTGGCGCTCTTTCTCCACTGATAAGGTGACTTGCACCGTAGTTATATTGTCGTAATGGCGCTCTACACGCTCAAGCTTCTCGTTGACATAGTCACGCAAGGCGTCAGTCAGTTCTACGTGATGACCAGTGATATTTACTTGCATTGACGTGCTCCTTATCCATCGGACTGTACTTCGATTGTAACCCTTTTTGCCGCGTTGCAAAGCCCTTGTCGAGAGTTTCCCTGAAACGTTAACGAAGTTAGCGCAAACGACGCCGTTCACTGGAAGAGGGAATGCCCATGGCTTCACGGTATTTCGCCACCGTACGACGCGCCACTTGAATCCCTCCTTCGCCTAATAGCGTCACTAAGCGGCTGTCTGAAAGCGGCTTGCCGGGCGGCTCCTCTTGAATCAGTTTCTTGAGTCGTGCACGGATGGCGGTGCTGGAGTGGCTGTCGCCATCTTGACCGCTCACCTGGCTTGAGAAAAAGTATTTGAGTTCAAACACACCACGGGGTGTATGGATATATTTTTGCGTCGTTACCCGTGAAATAGTCGACTCGTGCATCTCCACGGCTTCGGCAATGTCGGCCAGTATCAGTGGTTTCATGGCTTCTTCGCCGTGCTCTAAAAAGCCAATCTGGCGGGTAATGATTTCGCGACCAACACGCAGCAGCGTATCGTTTCGGCTAGAGAGGCTCTTGATCAACCAGCGCGCTTCCTGCAAGTGCTCTTTGAGAAACTGGTTGTCATCGCTTTTATCCGCACGCTTAATCAAGCTGGCGTAGTCGGGCTGAATGCGCAGCCGTGGCAGGGCCTCGGGGTTGAGCTCTAAATGCCAGCCTTCATTATCGTGGCGGACGACTAGATCGGGGGTGACATAGCTGTCATCGGTGTCGCCGTAGGCGCTGCCTGGGCGTGGGTCTAGGCTGCGAATAAGCAGGATGACATCGGCCAGCTGTTCGTCGTCGAGCCCTAGACGGCGTTTCAGCAGACGCATATCGTCTTTGCCAAGCGCTTCGAGAAACTGCCGCACCAAGCGGCGGGCGGGAACCAGCAGTGGCGTATGATCGGGGAGAGCGGCGAGCTGCAGCATCAAGCATTCACGCAAGTCACGGGCAAATATGCCGGTCGGCTCAAACTGCTGGAGCTTGAGTAGAATGGTTTCCACTTCGCGCTGGCTTAGCCCGTCAATGCCCTGGGCACGAAGCCCTTCACGGATGTCGTTGAGCGGCTGGGTCAGGTAGCCGTTGGCGTCTAGCGCGTCGATTAAACTTTCCGCGACAAGCTGCTCGCGAGCGCTAAAATCGGTCATGGCGAGTTGCCACAGCAGGTGGCCATGAAGGCTCTGCCCGGCTGCCTGGCGCTCAAAGTCGGGGCCTTCGCTGCTGCCCCCCTGGCTTCCCATATCTTGATAGGTATCTGACCAGTCGCTATCTACCGAGAGCTCAGTAGGGATGCTCTCTGACCACTCTTCTTCCTTAGGCTCGCTGACAGCCTGTTCACTAAATTCATCTTCCTGCTCCAGCATGGGATTGGCATCGAGGGCCTGCTGAATTTCTTGACGAAGATCTAGCGTAGAGAGTTGCAGCAGCGCAATGGCCTGCTGCAACTGGGGCGTCATGGTCAGCTGTGTGCCGATACGCAGTTGGAGAGAAGCTTTCATGACCATCTGAGAACCACTCGTTAATCAGAATGCTCCACCCTAGTGCGAGTGAGTGCTTGGCGCAAGTGCAATAAGCATGCCATTGGTCGTAAAGTTGTTTTAAAGCGCTATTTAGGGGCGATTAAGGCAAAAACATTACAGGCGAAAATCGGCGCCCAAATACACATCCCTTACTTTTTGGTTGGTGAGAATCGAGGCGGGCGAGCCACTGGCGATGATTTGCCCATCGCCGACGATATAGGCGATATCGCAAATGTCTAGTGTTTCACGCACGTTGTGATCGGTGATCAGCACGCCGATATGGCGCTGTTTCAGTGCACGAATGATGGTTTTAATCTCACCTACCGAGATGGGGTCAACGCCCGCAAAAGGCTCATCGAGCAGAATAAAAGCGGGCTCTGTGGCTAGCGAGCGGGCTATTTCTACACGCCTGCGCTCGCCGCCCGAAAGGCTCATGCCCAGGTTGTCGCGAATATGGGTGATATGGAAGTCTTCGAGTAGCGCTTCCAGGCGCTGTTCGCGATCGCTGCGGTTAAGCTCTTTGCGGGTCTCGAGTATCGCCATAATATTCTCGGCAACCGAGAGTTTGCGGAAAATAGACGCCTCTTGAGGTAGATAGCCAATCCCCGCGGCTGCGCGCTCGTGCATGGGGGCGCGCGTTAAATCCACATCGTCGATACCCACCTTGCCAGCGTCGGATTTGACCAGCCCAACAATCATATAAAATGAGGTGGTTTTGCCCGCGCCGTTGGGGCCCAAAAGGCCAACGACACTGCCTTGGGATATCTCCAGATTGATGTCTTTGACCACTCGGCGGCGTTTGTAGCTTTTAGCCAGGTGGTGGGCATAAAGGGTTTTGATCGGCGCAGTGTCAGCAGTGGCCACAGCTAGGCTCCCTATTGTTCAGGCTGAAGGGTCATGCGTATGCGCTGGGGCTCGCTGCCATCAACGTCAGAGCGCGCTTGAATCACTTCTCGGTCAATAAAATACTCAAGGCGACCGCCACTAAAGGTGTCCTCTTGCTGGGTCAGTTCGGCTTGGTCGATCAGCTCTACGCGACGCTCGGCGACGTGATAAATAATCCGCCGCGCCCAGCCTTCCGTGGGGCCTTCTTGCCCTTCGCCTTGATGGCGCAAGTAGGCGCGCTCACCGGTAGCGGTGGCTGTCGAGAGTTCGCCCGCGTCGTTGCGTTCGATCTCTACCCGCTCGCCGCGCAGTTGCATTTCGCCTTGGCGAATGTCCACATCCCCAGTATAAACAGCTGTGCCTGCCCGCTGATCAAGATCTAAACGGTCGGCTTCCACTTCCACTGGGGCCTGGGAAGATGAGTTGGTTTGGGCTAACACTGATAAAGGTATCGCTAAACCGAACAGTGCAGTGTAGAGCAGGGCTGGGGAAATCATGGCTTTCATGGCGGTTCCTATTAGCGTTGTGTGGCCGGGGGGTGCGTGCCGCGCACATTATCCGTTAAGCGAACCTGGCTGGTGTTAAGCCAAACGTCCATACGTGAAGCGCTCATTTGCTGCGGCGGTTGCTGCATCAATACCGGTGTGTCACTCCAGGCATGCTGCTCGAGGCCATCATAGTGCAGTAGCTCGGTATCTAGCTGCCAGCCTTCATCTGGTGCAAACAGTCGAGCCGAACCTGACAGCAGCAGGGCTTGGGTAGCGGTGTTGAGCGTGCCTACATCGGCGCTGGCCAGCCACTGACGGTTTTCGCTGTCATACAGTACTGCCTCGGGCTCTTCCGTCCAGGTTTCGCTGCGCTGCGGGGTATGGATAAGGCGCGGTGTTTTTAGCGACTGCATGACACTGCCGTTATCCCCGAATAGGGTAATCTCGGCATTTTCCAGCACGTGGCCAGGTTCCTGAGCCTGTGCTTCGGGATCGATGCTGGTGTCTTGAGGCCCGCGGGGGTCAAGCCATACCAGCAGAATCCCCAGCGCGATGACTAGCCCGGCTAACCAGAGGCGTACTTTAAAGCGTTTAAACATTTACGTGCGGCCGTGCAGATAGGTGTCGAGCACCGCGCCCCAGTGTCCTTGAGATTCAAGCAGCGTATCGCAGATCTCACGTACGGCACCGTGGCCACCCAGGCGTTCGGTAGTCCAGTCGGCGTGGGTATGCATATAGTCCGGCGCGTTTGGCACGGTAATGCCGACGCCGCAACGTTTGATAGCCGCTAGGTCGGGTAGGTCGTCGCCACAATAAGCCACCTGCTCTAGTTCAATATCGAGGCGCTGGCAGAGCCCGCGCAGTGTGGCCAGCTTGTCTTCACAGCCTTGGTGAACATGGTCAATGCCGAGTGCCGCCGCGCGTTGGCTAACCATGGGGGAGTCGCGCCCGGTAATCAACGCGACATGTACGCCCACGCGTTTGAGAAGCTTTAGCCCGTGGCCATCCTGGGTGTGGAATGCTTTGATTTCGATACCATCGGCCTGAAAGTAGAGGCGCCCATCGGTAAGGACGCCGTCAACATCCAGTGCTAGCAGGCGTACACGGCGGAGTTGGTCGAGTAGCGAGGCAGGTAGGGTCATAGAACCTCCATATCAATCAGTTCGTAAAGCAGGTCGTGTTGGCGCCGCTGGGTTAAATAACGCCGCTGGCGAGCAGGTCGTGCATATGTAGAGCCCCAATTGGGCGCTGTTGTTCATCAACCACCGCTAGCGCGGTAATACGGCTTTCTTCCATGATGCGTACCGCTTCGGCCGCCAGGATATCGGGGCCTATGCGCTTGCCCGGCCGGGTCATGACATCATCAACGCGCACGTCGCGCAGATTATGGAATTGATCCAGCGTGCGGCGTAGATCGCCATCGGTGTAGACCCCCGCTAATCGTCCTTCGCTATCCACTACGCAGGTAAAGCCAAGCCCTTGCCGGGTAATTTCGAGTAATGCGTCGCGCAGCGGGCTGCCCAATGCGACTTGGGGCAGGCGTGCGCCGTCGTGCATGAGGTCTCTAACGCGTAGCAGTAAGCGCTTGCCCAAACTGCCGCCGGGGTGGGAGAGGGCAAAATCTTCAGCGGTAAAGCCGCGTGCTTCCAGTAACGCAACCGCCAGTGCATCACCCAGGGCGAGGGCAGCGGTGGTGGAACTGGTGGGGGCTAGATCGAGCGGGCAAGCCTCACGCTCGACGCCACTGTTTAGGTGCGCATCAGCGTGCTTGGCAAGCGTGGAGTGGGGCCGCCCCGTCATGCTGACCAGCGGTGTGCCCAGGCGTTTAAGCAGTGGTAGCAGAGCAGTGACTTCGGCAGTTTCGCCCGAGTTAGAGAGCGCCAACACTACATCTGCGCGGGTAATCATGCCTAGATCGCCATGGCTGGCTTCGCCGGGGTGAACGAAAAAAGCCGGCGTGCCGGTACTGGCAAGTGTCGCCGCTAGCTTGCCAGCAATATGCCCCGACTTGCCCATACCGGTCACCACTACACGACCTTGGCAGGCGAGAATTAGCTCACAGGCGCGATCAAAGCTTTCGTCTAGCTTAGCCTGAAGGCCTCCAATCGCTGCCTGCTCGATTTGTAGCGTACGCAGTGCGCTTTCACGTAGTAGGCTGGAGGGGGCGATAGGCTGGCGCATAGCGTTTTCTCTTAACAAATGAAAATATAAAAGTAGTAACCGGTAAGAATAACATCTCGACACCTCTAATAGGCAGTAATTGAGGCGACTCCCTGGGGGGCATACCCGCATCACCAGGGCCGAGAGCAGGTTTAGGCGAGGGTAAGCAAGCCTTTGCAACTTTGATAACCCTGAACAATAGGAAAGCCCATTCGTGCAGTAATGCCTTGTAGCGTTATAGTACAATGTTCGATAATGTTTTAGAAACGCTGTTTTCTAATTGCGATAGCCGCAAGTAGGGTATGCTATACAGCTTTAGTCGCGCCTCGTTAAGAGTCAACTGATCCATGACAGATGCACCCTTTATAGAAATTGAAGAGCTTTACTTTTCGCGTGGTGATCACGAAATTTTCCGTGGTGTGAATATGACCATACCGCGGGGTAAAGTAACCGCGATCATGGGGCCAAGTGGTACCGGTAAAACCACGCTACTGAAGCTGATCGGCGGCCAGCTAACCCCGGAGAGTGGTCGAATACTCATTGATGGGCAGAATGTTCATAAACTGTCCCGGAAGGCGCTATTCACGCTACGCAAGCGGATGGGAATGCTGTTTCAGAGTGGTGCGCTGTTTTCTGATTTGGATGTGTTTGAAAACGTTGCCTTTCCGCTGCGGGTGCATACGGATTTACCCGATACTATGGTGCGTGACCTGGTGTTGCTCAAGCTACAGGCGGTCGGCCTGCGTGGAGCGCGACACTTAACGCCTGCGGAGCTGTCCGGAGGGATGGCGCGCCGGGTCGCATTGGCTCGTGCGGTGGCGCTGGATCCAGAACTGATTTTGTATGATGAGCCGTTTGTTGGTCAGGATCCCATCTCTATGGGCGTGTTGGTGCAGCTAATCAAGCGCCTTAATCAAGCGCTGCAGCTAACCTCGGTGGTGGTCTCCCATGATATCAAGGAGACCTTGAGCATTGCGGACTATCTCTATCTGATCGCCGATGGCCAGGTGGTAGCCCATGGCACACCGCAAACCCTGGACACAAATCAAGATCCCCGGGTTAGCCAGTTTATTCATGGCGAACCTGATGGGCCGGTACCATTTCACTACCCCGCTGAGGCGTTTTATCGCGATATTCTGGGCGGGGCTCCGGTTAAATAGAACCGCTAGAGTGGGTGACATAAGGCGCTTAAATGCACCAAAGCAGGGTAAATAAAGGGCAGAGTTAATGCAGTCAAAGTTCTCTAATAGCGCCGCACGTGTTACACGGCTGGGGCGCCGAGGGTGCGACTTAATGGAAGCATTGGGTCGAGCGGGCGTGTTTCTATTCCAGTCGGTGGTCGGCGTGCCTTCCCGGGAAGGCTGGCGATTATGGTTGCACCAGATGCACTTTGTGGGCGTGCTTTCGTTAGCCATTGTATTGGTGTCGGGGCTGTTTATCGGCATGGTGCTGGCACTGCAGGGCTATACCATTTTGGTCGATTTCGGGGCTGAGCAGGCGCTGGGACAAATGGTGGCACTGTCGCTATTGAGGGAGTTAGCCCCAGTGGTGGCAGCACTACTGTTTGCTGGCCGGGCGGGATCTGCGCTCACCGCCGAGATCGGTTTAATGAAAGCGACAGAGCAGCTCACCAGCATGGAGATGATCGGTGTTGACCCACTGCGCCGCGTGGTGGCGCCACGCCTATGGGCAGGCTTTGTGTCACTGCCTATTTTAACGGTTGGGTTTAGTGTCGTGGGCATCTGGGGCGGCTACTTGGTGGGCGTGGAGTGGCTAGGCGTCTTCGAGGGCTCTTACTGGAGCAACATGCAGGCCAATGTAGCCTTTATCAGTGATATCGGTAACGGCATGATCAAAAGCGCCGTATTTGCTTTGGTGGTGACCTGGATCGCGGTATTTCAAGGTTATGATTTGGTGCCCACTTCTGAAGGTATTTCCCGCGCTACTACGCGCACGGTGGTGTATTCGTCGCTTGCAGTATTGGGGCTTGATTTTGTGTTGACCGCCATTATGTTTGGCGGCCTTTAATGGCTGGAGCAGTTTCATGAAACGCAGTAAAACCATGGAGTTCGGTGTGGGCCTGTTTATGGTGGCGGGCATTCTGGGGCTGGTGTTCCTCGGCCTACGTGTGAGTGGACTGACGCTCTCAGCGCCCACGCAGTCGTTTCAGTTAGAGGCCAACTTCGCCAATATTGGCAGTTTAAAACCCCGTGCCAGGGTCACCATGGCGGGTGTGACAGTGGGGCGGGTAGAAGCCATTGAACTGGATACGCAGTGGTTCGATGCGCGGGTCGTTCTTAGCCTGGATAGCGAACTTGAGGGTCAGCTCTCCAAAGACTCGATTGCCTCGATCCTGACCGCAGGCTTATTAGGTGAGCAGTACATTGGCCTTAGCGTGGGCGGCGACCCTGAAATGTTGGAGGATGGCGATACGATTCGTGACACCCAGTCGGCGCTGGTGTTGGAAGAACTTATCCAGCAGTTTGTGTCCAATATGGCAACTAACTAGTGTTTCAAACGGCAGGCACTAATCCAGTGTAATAACGGGCCCAGTGCAATACCGGGTGGGGAGATGATGGTTATGAATGGAGTGAACTTGATGATGGGTCGTTGGTTATTGGTGGTAATGATGATGGCGGCGTTAATGGTGCCACTGCAGTCACAGGCGCAGTCTCAGACGCCAGAAGCAATGATTCGCGATAACGTTGAGTCACTGATGTCGGAGCTCGAAGGTCGCAAGGATTATTACGCCAATAATCTTAGCGAGCTTGAGGCGTTAGTGGATAGCAACCTCGAACAAGTGGCGGATTTCCGCTATATCGGGGCCAGCGTGATGGGGAACTACTTCCGCAACGCTTCCCCGGAACAGCGCCGTCGTTTTGTCGATGTGTTTCGCCAAACGCTGATTGATACTTATACTCGTGGGCTAGTGACGTTTGATTATGATGAGCTGCGGGTGCTGAATGCCCAGCAGGCTCAGCGCTATGACGACCAGGCCAGCGTTGCCATGGAAGTGGTGGCCAATAACGGCAAGGTGTACCCCGTAAGCTATAGCCTGAGACTCTCCGACGGCGAATGGCGGGTGGTTAACGTGATCGTTAACGGTATTAATCTGGGTCTGACGTTCCGCAATCAGTTTGACCAAGCCATGCGCGATAACAATCGTGATTATGACGCGGTTATTGACGGATGGTCACCTGAAGTGGGCGTTGAAGAGCTTGAGCAGGGAGGCGATGCGTGACAGTGCTGTTTTCACGCCCCAGTGTAACGGTTAGTGTAGAAAACACTACCTTGCTGGTGGAAGGTGATGTGGAGGTATCCTTGGCGGCCGATTTGGCCGCCTGTGGTGTTAAATGGCTCAAGCACACCGAGCTAACTTCGCTTAGCTTAGACTTTAGTCGCATTGAGAAGGCTAGCAGCGCTGCCATTAGCGTGCTGTTTGAATGGCTTCGAATTTGTCGGCAGCGCGGTATCCATATCCAAGCCATTCTTTTTTCAGCGCCGCTACGCCGACTTGCCTCCCTGGCTGAGTTGGATGCTTTGATCGATCAGCCTGCGGCTACTCTGGCCGTTTAACGCTCCGGCATCGCCAAGCGCACTGCTTTTCTTTATTATGTCGACCCAATTACGTTCATTAATAACGATGACCCCAAAGGAGTTTTCTGCGCCATGCAACCCAACGAGGTAAAAGCACTGCTTGAATCCCGTATCGACGGATGTCAGTTCCATATCCAGGGTGAAGGCTGTAATTTTCAGGTGATTGCGGTTGGCGATGCCTTTGAAGGTCTCTCTCCGGTCAAACGTCAGCAGCTTGTCTACGCTGCGCTGAGCGATGAGATCGCCTCGGGTGCGCTCCACGCTATTAGCATCAAAACGTTTACCCCGGTGCAGTGGCAAACTGCACCGGAAAACGTTCAATAACGGTCGCCCCATGGATAAATTAATCATTACCGGCAATGGGTCGGTAGACGGTGAAGTGTGGGTGAGTGGCGCTAAGAATGCGGCGCTGCCTATTTTATGTGCCAGCCTGTTGGCCGATGGCCCCGTGGTGATTGGTAACTTGCCGCACTTGCAGGATATTACTACCACCTTAGAGCTGCTCGGCCGCATGGGCGTTGAGCCGGTGATGGGCGAAAAGCTGAGTATTCAGTTGGATGGCTCCCAAGTCACTCAGTGTCACGCACCGTATGAGCTGGTTAAGAAAATGCGTGCCTCGATACTGGTGTTGGGCCCTCTGCTTGCCCACTTCGGTAAAGCCGATGTATCGCTACCCGGTGGTTGCGCCATTGGCTCGCGCCCGGTGGATTTGCATATTCGCGGTTTAGAAGCCATGGGGGCGGAGATTCGCGTTGAGGCTGGCTATATCCGCGCGCGGGTGGACGGTCGTCTAAAAGGGGCAACTATCTACTTTGATACCGTGACAGTGACCGGTACCGAAAACCTGCTGATGGCGGCGACCCTAGCCGATGGCAAAACCGTTCTGGAAAACGCTGCCCGCGAGCCTGAAATTGTCGACTTGGCTGAGTGCTTGATCAAAATGGGCGCTAAAATCAGCGGTCAAGGCACTGACACCATTACTATCGAAGGCGTCGAAAAACTGCACGGTTGCGAGCACGATGTCATGCCCGACCGTATCGAGACAGGCACCTTTCTAGTTGCCGCCGCCATGACTGGCGGACGGGTGAAGGTCAAGCGCACCCGGGCCGATATCCTGGACGCGGTCATTGCCAAGCTGGAAGAGGCGGGTGCGGAAGTCACCAGTGGTGACGACTGGATCGCCCTGGATATGCACGGCAAACGGCCTAAGGCGGTGAATATTCGTACTGCGCCTTATCCAGCGTTCCCTACCGATATGCAGGCGCAGTTCGTGGCCATGAACGCAGTGGCCGTGGGGCACTCTCGGGTGGTCGAGACGATCTTCGAAAACCGCTTTATGCATGTTCAAGAGCTTAACCGCATGGGCGCCAATATCGTGCTGGAGGGCAACACCGCCTTGATCGAGGGGGTCGAGAAGCTTTCCGGTGCACCGGTAATGGCAACCGATCTGCGCGCGTCGGCTTCGCTGGTGATTGCGGCCATGATGGCCGAGGGGGAAACTCTAGTAGACCGCATCTATCACATTGACCGTGGCTACGAGTGTATCGAAGAGAAATTGCAGCTGCTGGGTGCGCGCATTCGCCGTATTCCTGGCTAGACCATTTCTACTGAGTCTCTGCTGCTAAGCCCCTGCATGCTAATAACCACTGGGCAACACGATGAGTAAGCAACTGATTTTAGCCCTCTCGAAGGGCCGTATTCTGGAAGAGACGCTGCCACTACTGGCCGATGCGGGTATTACACCTGCAGAGGATTTAAGCAAAAGTCGTAAGCTGCTATTTGATACTAACTTGCCCGACGTAAAACTGGTGATTATCCGTGCCACCGACGTGCCCACCTACGTTCAGCTAGGGGCAGCCGATGTCGGTATCGCAGGTAAAGATGTGCTGCTTGAGCACGGTGCCGAAGGGCTTTATGAGCCGTTGGATTTGGAAATTGCCCGCTGTAAGTTGATGACCGCGGGTGTGACCGGCCAGTTGCCAGCCCGTGCCCGGCGTCGGGTGGCAACGAAATTTGTTAACGTGGCGCGACGCTACTACGCCGAGCAGGGAATTCAGGCTGAGGTGATCAAACTTTATGGCGCTATGGAACTGGCGCCGTTAATGAATCTCGCCGATGAAATTGTCGATATCGTCGATACTGGCAATACCCTGCGGGCGAATGGTATGGAGCCGCGTGAGCTTATTGCCCATATCAGCACCCGGCTGGTGGTGAATAAGGCCGCCATGACCATGAAGCATGAGCGTATTAAGCCGTTACTAGAGCGCTTGGACAGTGCGGTCAAAAAGCGTCAGACCCAGCTTGCCGAATGATGTGAGGTGACCCATGAGTGAACCCATGAGCAAACAGACGACTGCAACGATTTCACGCCTATCGACAAGCGATGATGCCTTTAACCATCGACTTGATGCGCTGTTAGATTGGGAAGGGGTGTCTGACAAAGCGGTGCAGGCGCGGGTCGAAGAAATTCTTGCCAGTGTAAAGCAGCGCGGCGATGCTGCGGTAGTGGAAGCCACGAATCGTTTTGACCGACTTGCGGCTACCTCGATGGACGAATTGCAGTTAACGCCCGAGCAGTTGAAAAGAGCGTTCGATAACTTGCCTGCTGAGCAGCGCGAGGCGCTTTCCAGCGCCGCCGAGCGGATTAAGTGCTACCACGAGCGTCAGAAGCCCAGCTCCTGGCAATACGAAGAAGCAGACGGCACGGTACTGGGGCAGAAAGTTGCCCCCCTGGATCGCGCCGGTATTTATGTTCCTGGCGGCAAAGCTGCCTATCCCTCGTCAGTGCTGATGAATGCGATTCCTGCTCATGTGGCCGGCGTGCGCGAAATCGTTATGGTCGTGCCTACGCCGGATGGCGTGCTCAATGAGTTGGTGCTGGCAGCGGCTCACTTGGCGGGAGTCGACTATGTGTTTACCATCGGCGGCGCTCAGGCCGTAGCCGCCCTTGCCTACGGCACTGAAAGTGTTCCTCGAGTCGATAAAATAGTTGGGCCGGGCAATATTTATGTGGCCACGGCGAAGCGTGCAGTATTTGGTCAGGTGGGAATTGATATGATTGCCGGGCCCTCGGAGATTATGGTGGTTTCCGATGGTCAGACTGATCCCGATTGGCTGGCAATGGATCTATTTTCTCAAGCCGAACACGACGAAGATGCCCAGGCGATCTTGGTGAGCTGGGATGCCGGACACTTAGATGCTGTGGAGTCGGCAATTGAGCGGCTACTGCCGACCTTAGAGCGCAAAGAGATCGTGCGTGAGTCGCTGCGTAAGCGAGGAGCGTTAGTGCTCTGCCAGGACGCCCAAGAAGCGATTACGTTGATTAACCGGATTGCTCCTGAGCACCTGGAGCTTTCGGTGGCTGCCCCCGAGACGTGGTTAGACGATATTCGTCATGCCGGGGCAATCTTTATGGGGCGTTACACCGCCGAGGCGCTGGGTGATTACTGTGCCGGGCCAAATCACGTGCTGCCTACCTCTGGCACGGCGCGCTTCTCTTCACCGTTGGGGGTTTACGATTTCCAGAAGCGCTCTTCGATTATTCACTGCTCCGCAGACGGTGCTTCTGAGCTGGGCAAAATCGCCTCGGTATTGGCGCGAGGTGAATCACTCACCGCCCACGCCCGCTCCGCGGAGTACCGGATTCGCGATTGATACTGCCAATGCGCTTTGCGCTACGCCAGCGCGTTTTGTAAACAGGCTACGAGTCGCGTGGGCCAGGAGTCTCTTCATTAATTGGGATGGTAGGGAGTGGGCGTTCGCCCACTTCGAGGGTCATCTCCAGGCGCTCGCCGCTACGGACGATGGTGAGTGGTAGCGAGGTGCCGGGTGCGATAGAGGCGATTTCACTCATCGTGGTGCGGGCATCCAGAATAGGCTGGCCATTGACAGAGAGAAGCACATCGCCTGGCTCTAGCCCCGCTTCCGCGGCAGGCCCTCCGCTGACAACCCCCGCGACGATCACACCTTGGGGTGTTTGCAGTCCAAAAGAGGCTGCCAGTTCCCGTGATAGTGCTTGCGCTTCAATGCCTAACCAGCCACGAATTACCCGTCCTTGAGTGACCAGTTCATCCAGAATGCTGTGGGCAAGGTTGGCAGGAATGGCAAAGCCAATGCCTTGGGAGCCACCTGAGCGCGAGAAAATAGCCGTATTAATGCCGACCATGGCGCCCTCAGGATTGACCAGCGCGCCACCTGAGTTACCCGGGTTGATAGCCGCATCTGTTTGAATAAAGTCTTCATAGGCGTTTAGCCCTAAATGATTGCGCCCCGTGGCACTAATAATACCCATGGTGACCGTCTGACCGACACCAAAAGGGTTGCCAATAGCGAGCGCTACGTCGCCTACCGCTACGTCGGCTGAGTCTGTGAGTTCAATGACTGGCAAATCGTCCAGGTTAATTCTTAGCACGGCTAAATCACTTTCAGGATCTGTGCCGATCACCTCTGCCAGGGTTTCGCGTCCGTCGCGCAGAGCGACCTGGATTTCATCGGCGCCGTTGATGACGTGGTGATTGGTTAGTACGTAGCCGTCCTCACTGACTATAACGCCAGAGCCCAAGCTTGAGAGCATGCGTTGATGGGTCGTCGCGTCATCTCCCTGGTTATCAAAAAATTGCTGAAAAAATGGATCTGACATCAGTGGGTGCTGGTCGCGCTCAACGATGCGCGATGAGTAGATATTTACTACCGCCGGCGCGGCTTGCTCCACTGCCTGAGCATAGCTGACGGGGCCTTTGTTCCGGGAAAGCGGCGCTGCCTGATGAATTTCAGGCGCAGGGCGACTAGGGTTGGGTTCTACCACTTCTGGTGTCGTCGAGATGACCGGCGCGGCGACTTGGGGGGCTTGAGGCGACGAGTCACGAAACGGGTTGGGCAACTGCTCGGGGAGTGCGAAGAGAATCACCACCGCGAGCAGTACGCCAGTGATAACAGGCCAGAGATAAGGCAGCACGTAGCGTCGCATGCAATCAATTCCTTAACGGGTCAGTCTCGCTGTTCGCGATATAAAGCAGCGAGTTTTACAATGGTTTTATGGTAACACTTTCTTAGCAGCTACCTCACGGGTGCGGTTAAATCAATAAAGGACTCAATATGATTCATCGTGATCAACTAGTAGCGGCTTGTGACCATCAGTTACGTGCGGCAGAGTTTAAAGATTTTACCATTAATGGCTTACAGGTGGCGGGCAGTGAACACGTCAAGCGCATCATGACCGGTGTTACTGCCTGCCAAGCGCTGCTGGACGAAGCCGTTGCCTGGCAGGCAGATATGGTGCTGGTGCATCACGGTTACTTTTGGAAAAACGAGCCCGTGGCGATTACTGGTATGAAGCAGCGGCGGATTAAAACCCTGCTTGATCATGACATTAGTCTGTTAGCGTATCATCTGCCTCTGGATGCGCATGCCGAGATGGGCAATAACGCGGAGTTAGCCCGTCACTTGGGGTGGAAAGTAGAGGGGTGCATTGATGGCGCGCTGGGGGAAGGGCTTTTGTGGTCAGGCCGGTTACCTCAGCCGCATTCGGTCAGCGCCTTGGCAGCGCAAATAGCGCAAACCTTGCAGCGCGAGCCGTTGGTTATTGAGGCCCCGCAGGTGGGAGATATTGAGCGCATCGCCTGGTGTACCGGTGGTGCGCAGGACATGATCACCGACGCCTTTGAGGCGGGCGCACAGGCATTTGTATCGGGTGAGATATCAGAGCGAACCACTCACCTGGCGAGGGAAATGGGTATTCATTATATCGCCGCCGGGCATCATGCCACCGAGCGCTATGGAGTACAGGCGCTGGGCGAGTGGCTAAGCGATGAGTATGGCGTTGAGCACCGCTTTGTGGATATTGATAATCCCGCTTAACGCATTAAATGCCCCGGATCACCGATAACAGAAGCCGGGGCTGATCAATCATTATTAGTAGCGCGGCGGTTGGGGTGTTGCCGCCTCGTTGCTCTTCAAGCCAAAGTCTTCTGACAACGTGCCGCCCTTACCATCCGCGTAGTCACGTGGCGTCGCAGGGGTGCTGGCGTCTGCCGTCGTCTGCTGCTCGCGCGCTGGATCGATACCCGAGAGATCAAGGCTAGGCTGAATAGCAGCGTCGCGAATATCCCACTCCGCGGCGTCCTCTTTCAGTTGAAGCTCAAGCTGGTTGGCTTCATCGCGGATATTGCTTAGGCGTTGATAAATACCCGTTAAATGGCTGCCCACGCTGCTCTTCATCTCGGCAATCTGGTGCTCGCGTTCGAGTAGCTTTTGGCGCATGGAAGCCGCTTCACGCTGGCTTTTGCTGAAGAGGCGATAAGCAACCGCTCCAATGATCAGGCCGACGATAAAACCGATTATGGCAAACGTTAATGGTGAGCTCGCGTCCACAGTGTTCTCCCTGGCGCCTTGAATATAATGATTTAGAGGCTGCATATGCTAGCAGCTTAAGAATCAAACAGGCTGCCATTATAGGCGTCACTCAGCCGGTTGGGTCAATCCGCTCATGCGCTTAGATGTCTCTACAGGTATAATCACAACCTTTTCAAGGTTGCCAGTCATGTACTGGCGGCTGCCTTACATGCTGTGGGAGGCGAGTGCATGTCATCAACAACTGCGAGTAGGGCATCGTTAAAAACGCGCCCTGCATCGCCTATAGAGCGCTATCGGGCGGACTTAGAGCGCGATGATTTTCAATATGATGCAGCGCAGGAGTTGGCCGTAAAGCATCTACAGCGGCTCTATGATGAGCTTGTCGCTGCGCCAACAACCGTTCCCAAAGCTCTGGTTGCGAATAAGGGGCTCCATAAAGGGTTAAAAGCCAAGATGGCGGGTTTCATGGGCAAGAAATCCTCATTGGCTGATGAGCCTGTCTTGCCCGATATCCAAGGCCTCTATTTTTGGGGTGGGGTAGGGCGGGGCAAAACCTACTTGGTCGATACCTTTTATGAAGCCTTGCCCTTTCCCGACAAAATGCGTACCCATTTTCACCGCTTTATGCAGCGTGTCCATAACGAGCTGACCCACTATAAAGGTGAAAAGAATCCACTGACCCTAATCGCGGGTAAGTTTGCTACTGAGGCGCGGGTTATTTGCTTTGATGAATTTTTCGTCAAAGATATTACCGATGCGATGATTCTTGCCAACTTGCTAGAGGCGTTATTTGAGCGCGGAGTGGTATTAGTGGCGACCTCTAATATCGTACCTGATGATTTATATAAAGATGGCCTACAACGGGCGCGCTTTTTGCCAGCCATTGAGCTTGTGAATCGTCATTGTGAGGTGGTTAATGTCGATTCTGGGGTGGATTATCGACTGCGCGCATTGGAGCGTGCGGCCATCTTCTACTCGCCGCTGGATGAAGCGGCTGAGCGCGAACTATCGCGCAGCTTTCGGGAAATAGCCGGGCACGAAGGCGAGTCAGAGGCGTCGCTAGAGGTAAACCACCGTGTGTTGAAAACGCGTCGGCTGCATGATGATGTCGCTTGGTTTGAGTTTCTTGAGCTGTGTGACGGGCCGCGCAGTCAAAATGACTATATTGAACTGGCCAGGGAATTTCATACGGTGCTGGTTTCCAATGTGAGGCGTATGAATGCCAAGCAGGATGATCAGGCACGCCGCTTCATCAATATGGTCGATGAGTTTTATGATCGTGGCGTCAAACTACTGATGTCCGCGGAAGCGCCGATTGAAGAGCTGTATAGCGATGGCAAGCTAACGTTCGAGTTCCAGCGGACTTTGTCGCGCCTACAAGAGATGCAGTCCAAGGAGTACTTGGCGTTGGCGCATAAGCCTTAAAGCCTGACGGGATGTCGGCTCAGTAAAAAAGTCACGATACGGCTTAACTTGTCAGTAGCCTTACTGTAGAATGCCGCCTCGCTGCATGTTGCTGGGTTAAACCAGCAACCAAAAAGAATAGGGATGGTGCTTCGCCGTACAACGGTGTAAGTCACCCAATACATTTAATCTGGTGATTTCATCCATGAAGACGTTCAGTGCTAAGCCGCAGTCCGTCCAGCGCGACTGGTATGTAGTCGACGCTACGGACAAAACGCTCGGTCGTCTGGCAACCGAGATTGCTCGCCGCCTACGTGGCAAGCATAAGCCCGAATTTACCCCTCACGTTGATACTGGCGACTACATCGTCGTGATCAACGCAGAGAAAGTCCACGTAACTGGTAATAAGGCGAAGGCTAAAACCTATTACCGCCACACTGGTTACCCGGGCGGTCTGCGCTCTATGACATTCGACAAAATGCTTGATCATGCGCCCGAGCGTATCATTGAGTCTGCCGTTAAAGGTATGTTGCCGAAAGGTCCCTTGGGCCGTGCCATGTACACGAAGTTGAAAGTGTACGCTGGCGACGAGCATCCGCATGCTGCCCAACAGCCGCTTGAACTGAACCTCTGAGGAAATCTTCGCCATGACACAGCAGTATTACGGTACCGGGCGCCGCAAGACTTCCACCGCTCGCGTGTTTATGAAGCCGGGCTCTGGCAAAATTACTGTCAACAACCAAGACCTTGACCTCTACTTTGGTCGTGTTACCGGTCGTATGGTTGTTCGCCAGCCGCTTGAATTGACTGAAACCCTGAACCAGTTTGACATCTTCGTGACTGTCGCTGGTGGTGGTGGTTCTTCTCAAGCTGGTGCGATCCGTCACGGCATTACACGTGCCCTGATGAACTACAATGAAGACCTGCGTCCTTCGCTACGTGCCGCTGGCTACGTAACGCGTGATGCACGTCAAGTTGAACGTAAGAAAGTCGGTCTGCGCAAAGCGCGTCGTCGTCCGCAGTTCTCGAAGCGTTAATTTTTACGCTATGCGGAAAAACGCCCAGGTCATCGACCTGGGCGTTTTTTATTGGAATATCAAAAAATTATATTGCTCGTACCACTATGGTCACGAGCGGTTGTTCTTGTGCACAGCGCTTTGTTTTTTTACCATAGAGCGTAATTAATATTCGTCGCCGCAAGACGCCTTTGTGGCGGAACGGGTAAGCTGATGGGAGAAACCTGAAATGGCAGATAACGGCGTAAACAAAGGCCGACGCCGTTTCCTCGTAGGCGCCACCTCCGTTGTGGGTGCGGTAGGTGCTGTCGGGGTAGCGGTACCCTTTGTGGCTTCTTGGCAGCCTAGTGCCAAAGCAAGAGCGGCGGGTGCTCCCGTTCAAGCAGATATTTCCAAGCTTGAGCCTGGGCAGCGTATGACCGTTGAGTGGCGTGGTCGGCCAATATGGATCATTAATCGCACGCCGGAAATGATCGAGCGTACTGAGTCGCTGAGCGGTGAGCAACTGGCCGATCCGGATTCGGAAGAGCCACAACAGCCCGCTTATATCGAGGGTGGATTGCGCTCTATCAAGCCCGAGATTGGGGTGTTGATCGGTATTTGTACTCACCTAGGCTGTTCGCCGTTATTCCGGCCTGAACCCGACGCAGAGGGCGTAGGCGTTGATAACTGGCCGGGTGGTTTCTTCTGCCCATGCCACGGTTCCCGCTTTGATTTGGCTGGTCGCGTATTTAACAACGTTCCTGCGCCGACCAATCTTGAGGTTCCACCCTACCGCTTTGAGAATGACGATATCATTATCGTCGGCGAAGATGAGGAGACTGCCTAATGGGTAATCCGAATAAAGCCAAGGCGGAAAAAGGCCTCATGCGTTGGGTGGATGATCGCTTCCCTGCTACTCAGATGTGGCAAGAGCACCTCTCCAAATATTACGCGCCGAAAAACTTCAATTTCTGGTACTTCTTTGGCTCGTTAGCGCTGCTGGCGCTGGTCAACCAAATCCTCACCGGGGTTTGGTTGACCATGAGCTTTAACCCCTCAGCTGAAGGTGCCTTCGATTCCGTCGAATACATCATGCGTGATGTGGAATGGGGGTGGTTGATTCGCTATATGCACACCACGGGGGCCTCCGCCTTCTTCCTCGTTGTCTATCTGCATATGTTCCGTGGCCTTTTGTACGGTTCTTATAAAGCCCCGCGCGAGTTAGTGTGGGTCTTCGGCATGACTATTTACCTGGTGCTAATGGCGGAAGCCTTTATGGGTTATCTGCTGCCGTGGGGGCAAATGTCCTACTGGGGTGCGCAGGTGATTATCTCGCTGTTCTCAGCGATTCCGGCGATCGGCCCTGACCTGGCACAGTGGGTGCGTGGTGACTTCCTGATTTCAGGCATTACCCTAAACCGCTTCTTTGCACTGCATGTGGTTGCGCTGCCAATCGTTATTCTGGCACTGGTTGTGCTGCACATCATTGCTTTGCATGAGGTGGGCTCGAATAACCCGGACGGCATTGATATCAAGCAGAAGAAGGATGAGGCTGGTGTGCCGTTGGATGGAATTCCTTTCCACCCTTACTACACGGTGAAAGACCTTGTCGGTGTGGCAGTGTTCCTTTTCGTTTTCTGCGTAGTGGTGTTCTACTTCCCCGAAGGTGGTGGCTACTTTATTGAGCGGCCTAACTTTGATCAGGCGAACCCGCTGCAGACACCAGATCACATTGCCCCCGTTTGGTATATGACACCGTTCTACGCCATTCTCCGCGCCATTACCTTCTCGGTCTTTGGTTTAGACGCCAAGTTCCTAGGGGTTATCTTTATGGGCGCGGCGATTGCAATCCTGTTTGTTCTGCCCTGGCTGGATCGTAGCCCCGTGCGCTCTATGCGTTACAAAGGCTGGATGTCGAAAGTCATGCTGCTGCTGTTTGCTATCAGTTTTGTCATCCTGGGTGTTTTAGGTGTGTTGCCATCGACAGAGGGTAGAACACTGCTAGCCCAGGCGTGCACCGTGATCTATTTCGCCTTCTTTGTCTTGATGCCGTTCTACACCAAGCTGGAGAAGACTAAACCCGTTCCGGAAAGGGTGACTGGCTAATGAAAAAGTATCTATTTGGACTCCTTTTCGCCTTAGTGCCAGTAACCGCGATGGCTGCGGGGGGCGCAAGTGTGCCTCACTCGATGGATCCTGATCTGCATGATCAGGCCTCGTTGCAAAATGGCATGAAGCTCTATGTTAACTACTGCATGGGCTGTCACTCGCTTAACTATCAACGCTTTTCGCGTGCGGCAGACGACTTGGGGATGCCTCAGGATTTGGTTGAAGAGAATTTGATTTTCTCGTCAGATTTGGCTTACAACGATCAAATGCATAACGCCATGAACAGCGGTGATGCGGAGGGTTGGTTTGGTGCGCCGCCGCCCGACCTGTCGCTCAAGACGCGTGTGCGTGGGACCGATTGGATTTACTCTTATTTGCTCGGTTTCTACAAAGATCCTAGCCGTCCCACGGGCGTTAACAATACGGTGTTTGACCTAGTGGCAATGCCGAACGTGTTAGAGCCTCTGCAGGGCGTGCAAGAGCTGGTATGTGCTGAAACCGATCACCCGGTAGAAGGGCAAGAACCGGATGCGTTATCGGGCAAGTATCAGTCTTGTAACGTGCTGCAAGTGACCGAGCCGGGGGAGCTCGAACCTGCGGAATTTGAGGAGGCGATGTATGATCTTACTAACTTCCTGGCTTATGTAGGTGAGCCCTCCAAGCTTCAAGCACAGGCGCTGGCACCTAAAGTACTGATCTTTATTTTCATTTTTGGTGTGATTGCTTACCTGCTCAAGCGCGAGTACTGGCGAGATATCCACTAATTAGCAGTAGCTGATGGTCAGTGGGGCGCACGGCGTAAGTCGTGCGCCTTTTGCTTGTCAGCATGGCAGTAAAGCAAAGCAAGCTGGCTTCCCCTAAGGTAGCGCTGGCGTGTTATTATCCAAGATTGTTTTGATGTGAGGATGCTTTCATGGGTGTTGTGGCCAAACGGTCGTCGATGATCTTTTACTCAGGCAGTGATGATCATTTCAGTCATCGTGTGCGCATTGTGCTGGCCGAGAAGGGGGTTGCCGTCGACATCGTCGATGTACTCGACGAAAAACCACCGGAAGAGCTGGCAGACCTCAATCCGTACAACAGCGTACCGACGCTGTTAGATCGTGACTTGGTGCTGTATGAGTCCAAAGTTATGATGGAGTATCTGGATGAGCGTTTCCCGCATCCTCCGCTATTGCCTGTTTATCCAGTAGCGCGTGCGCAAAGCCGCCTATGGATGCACCGCATTGAGCGCGAGTGGTGCCCAATGGTCGACCTGATTCGCAGTGGTGGAAAGAAAGAGGCAGATAAAGCGCGTAAAGAGTTGCGTGAAAGTCTGATCGGCATATCGCCAATTTTCGAGGATATGCCTTACTTCATGAGCGAAGAGTTTACGCTGGTGGATTGTTGTTTAGCGCCTGTATTGTGGCGTTTGCCGGAACTCAATATCGAATTGCCCGAGAAGCAGGTTAAGCCGCTGCTGTCCTACATGTCGCGAGTATTCGAGCGTGAAGCGTTCAAGGCATCTTTAAGTGAGCGTGAAAAAGAGATGCGCGCTTGAATTCATTTGGCTCCTTTGTGCTTGATAAGGGCAGGGAGCCTTTCTTGTAAGGAGGAGGGAGTCTAGATGAAATCGAGTCGCCCCTATCTCGCCCGAGCACTCTATGAGTGGTTGCTGGATAATGAGCTAACGCCTTACCTGGTGGTTGATGCTACCTTGCCTGGCGTTGAGGTGCCCCGTCAGTTTGTTCAAAACGGTCAGATCGTTTTGAACGTGGCGCCGACTGCAGTACGTGATCTTTTTATGGAGAATCAGGCGATAGGCTTTAATGCGCGCTTTGGCGGGCAGCCTATGCAGGTAATGATACCGACTCCGGCCTTAATCGCTATTTACGCCCGTGAGAACGGTGCAGGAATGGTCTTTGGTCATGAGCCTGAGCTAGGTGATGGAGCCGACTCTTTTGGCGCTATTGAGGACGAAGAGAAGCCCTCTAGTAAGCCTGAGCTGTCGATCACAGAGCCCGTCTCCGAAAAGAGTGACAGTGACTCAACGGCGTCAGCGGATACGTCTGAAAAAGAGTCTCAAGCTAAGAGCAAGACGAAGAAAAAACCCACCCTGCGGGTCGTTAAATAACACCCTGGGGTGTGCCGCCCACAAAAAAGCCTCGCTTATTAAGCGAGGCTTTTTTGTGGCTGCTAAAACGCAATGGGAAAACAGTGGATTAGTCTAGGTAATCAAATACTTTTACGATTCGTTGTACACCACCAACCGAGGAAGCGGCATTGACGATACGGTCAGCCTCTTCCCGGGTCACGCGGCCCATCAGATATACGCTGGCATTTTCGGTGGTGACTTTGATTTTTGAAGAGTCGATGCGGTCGTTGGTTGCCAGGTGGCTGACGACATTCGTGGTGAGCCATGTGTCGGTCAGGCGCTGGCTGGCCGGTAGGCGAGCGGCGATGGTGAGTTCGTTGTGGACGTCAGTAACACCGCGTAGGTTGCTGGTAACTTCACCCGCCATATCGCGAAGCTCTTCACTGGGTACTTGGCCCACCAGGAGCACAACGCCGTTATAACTGTGGGCACGAATGCGGGCATCGCCTAGCCGGGCGTCAGCACGCTTTAACGCGTCATCAACTTCACGCTCAATGGTGGTGTCGATGGCTTCAACATCGTCGCTACGCTGAGCATAGTTGGACTGATTGGAGGCTGAGTTGTTAGCGCAGCCGGTAATGAAGAGTGCCGCGCAAAGCGCAACGGCCATGAAGCCGCGGGGGGAGAGGCGTTGGGTCATCGTATGACTCCTTTGATGCTAGCAGTTAAAGACATCGTGGTTGTTAACACAGTACAAATGGCGACTAAGCGCTGCCAAACAACTGTTCATCGATAAGATCGCATAAACAGTGAATCACCAGCAGGTGAACTTCCTGGATGCGGGCCGTTGATGTCGCCGGGACGCGAATCTCGCAGTCATCCTGGCCTAACAGTGACGCCATATCGCCACCGTCGCGGCCGGTAAGGGCAACTACGGTCATATCGCGATCATGGGCGGCTTGAATGGCCTGCACAATATTGCCCGAATTGCCACTGGTGGAGATAGCTAAGAGTACATCACCGGGCTGCCCGAGGGCGCGAATCTGCTTTGAAAACACCTCGTTGTAGCTATAGTCGTTTGCGATTGAAGTGAGCGTGGACGTATCAGTGGTGAGTGCCAGTGCGGGTAGGCTAGGTCGTTCTCGCTCAAAGCGGTTGAGCAGTTCAGAGGAGAAGTGTTGGCTGTCACCAGCGCTGCCGCCATTGCCGCAGGCAAGAATTTTTCCTTCGCTGACAAGGCACTGCACCATCATTTGGCTAGCCACTTCAATGAACGGCGGAAGTACTTCGCTGGCGTACGTCTTGGTGTCGATGCTAGCGTTGAAGTGGCCGAGTATCCGAGATTGAAAGTCCATCAGGGCTTCCTGGTTGAATAGTGATAAAGAGTGTTTTTTAAAGACCGTTTTTAAAGCCAGTTTATACAAACAGCTTTAAAAAACAGTCAAAAGGCATCAAAGGCAGCTTTTACCCAGTGAAACTCCAGGTTGGGCGGCTTACCCGTTATGGCCAGGATATCAAAGCGGCAGGGTGAAGAAAGCCCGCCGCGGGCGATATAAAGCCGTGCTGCACGCACCAGGCGCTGTTGCTTCTGATAGGTGACGGTTTCCAGCGGGTGGCCGTAGCGCGTCGTGGTGCGGTGTTTGACTTCAACAAAGACGAGAATATCGCCATCGCGCATTACCAAGTCAAGCTCACCCCCTTTTACGTAATGATTCTGCGTGACAAGGGTGAGCCCCTGTTGGCGCAGCCATTGAGCGGCAAGCTGCTCAATGGCTGCGCCGCGGGCACGGGCAGTATGGGCGTTAGTCGTCACTTTCGATCAGGTTAGGAATTAAAATAGGTGATGGAACGCCATTCTGGAATTTAGCCCAGGGCAGCTCGCGGTAGATGCGGCCATCGTCGCTTAAGTAGAGAGTGCCGGTGCTGCCATGAAGGCCGTTCAGCTCGCCAAGGTTGGAAAAGCGGATAGCCAGCTCGTATGCATCAACGCCCATTGCCATCAGGCGGAACATGGAAGCGTCTGATTCATCCCGCAGGCTTTGGTAGGTAGATGCAAAGGGCAGAGCCTCTTCGCCACCAACGGCGGCGTCGGGGATTTGCCAGGGGATATCAACGAACATGACATCGTTTAGATCTTGATCGAGGCGAGTCTGCAAGCGTCCTTCATGCAAGTGTGAGGTGGCATAGATTGGCAGGTTGGGAGCGTAGTAGTAATCCATAGTCGGCGGTACCTGGCGCGCATACTCGGGCAGCGCGAGCAGGAATAGGGCGTCAATATTGCCTAGGCGCGCGCGATCACCGCTAACACTGAGCGCGGTTTGTACGGCATTGGAGACCGAGCTATCCGGGTTATAGCGCACGGCGTTGGTGATTTCGCCACCCTGGCTATGCCACTCATTCCAGAAGGCTTCGCCTACGCGTCGGCCCCAGCCGTTATCCGGAACCATCATGGACATTTGGCGGTGCCCGTCCTGCCAGGCGCGGCGGGCAACTTGGCGTGCTTCGTCTTCAGCTGAAAGGCCGTACTGGAAGAGTCGCTGGGCTTGATTGTTATCACCGCTGCCATAGTTGAGTGCCAGTGTAGGGAGCGGCACGCTATCGCGCTGTTCTAGCTGGGTAACTCGATCCTTATCCAGCGGGCCAATAATTAACTGTGCATTCATTTGTTGGGCGCGGTCATAGAGCTCATCCATCGAGTAGCGCGAGGTATCCAGGAAGCTCAGCTCGACGTTGCTGCCCTTGGCGTCATGGTGCTGCCGCATAGCCGAAGCGATAGTATTGGCGACGCTGCTAAGCGGGCCTGATTCGGGCAGTGCTACCACGATGCGGCGTATTTCCTGACCCTCAAGCTCTGGCAGCGCAACGCTCACTGCACCGCTGGGCTGATCAAGGGCCTCGCGGGCCCATCGCTGGCGCTCTTCAAGTCGCTCCTGCTGGTTGGCCTGCATCGGCAGCTCGTCGCCGAGTACCTGAGTGGCGCGCAGCACGGCACGGGGTTCATTCAACGCGCGGGCAAGCTCGGAAAATAGCAGTGCCCAGCGTACCCGGTCGGGTTCTGAGAGCAAGCTTTCATCAATCCCATCGGCGGTTTCGAAGGCTCTGTCGCGCTCACCTTGACGGGCCAGAATATTAGCCGCTTCCAGGCGTGTTTTTGCGGCTTGCTCTGGCGCTTGCTGTTCCGCTTGGCTGAGTAGCTGGCCAGGGTTTTCATCGGGCACTCGATCTACCACGCTAGGCGATTGCATCGCACAGCCAGCAACGAGAAATGCCACAAGGGCAACGGCGAGTAAGCCACGTAATGACTGTTTCATGTATCCTTCCTTAGGTTTCCATTTGCGCTGTCGCTGCTTGTCAGCGATTGACCAAGCCACTGCACAAGCATAGCGCACCAGCAGGGCAAGCCATCAACGAATTGAGAGTCAACAATGACAGACGATAATCCGGGCACATTGTACGTGGTTGCCACGCCAATTGGGAATTTGGATGACTTAACCGCGCGTGCCGCTCGGGTGCTGGGCCAAGTGACACGAATTGCCGCTGAAGATACTCGCCATAGTGGCCGCCTGTTGGCGCACTTGGGGCTAAACAAGCCCATGCTCTCTTTACATGAGCACAACGAGGTGCGCCGGGTAGAGGCTTTGGATAGTTATCTCGCCGCAGGTGAAGATATCGCCCTGATCAGTGACGCCGGCACACCGTTGATTAGCGATCCCGGCTTTGTGCTGGTACGTGAACTGAGGGCGCGCAATCGCCATATTGTGCCTATCCCCGGCCCCTGTGCGCTGATTACTGCGCTGTCAGGGGCAGGCCTGCCAACAGACCGCTTTGTGTTTGCCGGTTTTCTGCCTGCCAAGCCAGGCGCACGACGCCAAGCATTGGAGAGTTGGAAAACCCGCGAAGAGACGCTGGTGTTTTATGAATCTCCCCACCGTATCGTGCATACCCTTGAAGCGTTACAGGCGCAAATGGCGGATCGCGATGTGGTATTGGCGCGTGAGCTCACTAAAACCTTCGAAACGTTTTTGCACGGTACGCCTGCATCGTTACTGGAGCAATTGACTGTCGACCCTAATCAAGCCCGCGGCGAATTCGTGGTGATTGTTGCCGGGGCTCCGCCGGTTGAGCAGAGTGAACATCAGGATATATCAGCGGACGCCTTGCTGGAGGCACTGCTGGCAGAGGGGGTTGGCGTGAAACAGGGCGCTGCAATTGCCGCGCGAATGCTTGGTGGTCGTAAGCAAGTCTGGTACGCGCGTTTGCAAGCAATCAAAGGTGAGCATTGAGGCAAGTCGAGGGCGCTGGTATGCTTGCCGCCGGAGTTGGCCAGACAGTCGCCGCTAATACCCCTTAAAAGGTGTTGGGGGAGGAAAGTCCGGGCTCCATAGGGCAGAGTGCCAGGTAACGCCTGGGCGGCGTGAGCCGACGGAAAGTGCAGCAGAGAGTAGACCGCCTAAGCCTTTCGGGGCCGGTAAGGGTGAAAGGGTGCGGTAAGAGCGCACCGCGCGCCTGGTAACAGTGCGTGGCATGGTAAACCCCACTCGGAGCAAGACCAAATAGGGATCCAATGGCGTGGCCCGCGCTGGATCCGGGTAGGTTGCTTGAGCGCTGTGGTAACGCAGCGCCTAGAGGAATGGCTGTCCACGACAGAACCCGGCTTATCGGCCGACTCCCCCACTTACGTACCAGAGCGTGTCCGCACGCTCTTTATTACGCTGTCACTATCATTTTGTGTGAGAAAAACATGCCTTCTCCTGACGCTGAACAGGTTGCTAACTGCTTTCGCCATACCAGCGTACTACTGGAAGGTGCTGTCGATACTCTGGTGCACGATGCGCGAGGCGTCTATTTAGATGGCACCTTTGGGAGGGGCGGTCACTCACGCTTGATCCTTGATCGTCTGGATGCTCAGGGCCAGCTGCTTGCGATGGATCGCGATCCCCAAGCGATTGCCGCGGCCGCTGACATAGACGATCCACGCTTTCAGATTGCCCAGCGAGAATTTGCTCAGCTCGCCGAGTTTGCCCGTGAACAGGGCGTATTTGGCAAGCTTTCCGGTGTGTTACTCGATGTTGGCGTGTCGTCGCCTCAACTAGATGACCCCGAGCGCGGCTTCAGCTTTATGCGCGATGGCCCGCTAGATATGCGTATGGATCCTACCCAAGGGCAAAGTGTGGCTGATTTCCTGGCCCGGGCCAGTGAAGCAGACATTGCCTACGTGTTTAAAACCTACGGCGAAGAGCGCTATGCCAAACGTTTGGCCCGCGCTGTGGTCACTCGCCGGGTCGAGAAGCCGTTTACCCACACGGTGGATTTGGCCGAGGTATTAAAAGTAGCCCACCCCGCCTGGGAAAAGGGACGCCATCCTGCCACCAAAGCGTTTCAAGGGCTGCGTATTTTCGTCAACGGCGAGCTGGAGCAGTTAGACAGTGCTTTAGACGCCGCGCTAGAGGCGCTGGCACCTGGTGGTCACTTAGTGGTTATCAGCTTTCACTCGTTGGAAGATCGTCGCGTGAAGCGCTTTATTCGCCACCATGTCCGCGGCGATACCGACTTGCCGCGAGGGGTGCCGATTCGCGATGATCAAATGAATCGGCGTCTTGAAGCGCTAGGCAAAGGTGTGCGGCCAAGCGAGGAGGAAGTGGATGCCAATCCCCGCGCACGTAGTGCCGTCATGCGGGCTGCACGCAAACGGATGTAAATGTCATCATGAGCATGGATCGGATTGAGCAGTGGGCAACCACGCTACGCACCGAATGGCCTTTCAGGCTGCGTTTACGCGCCTGGCCGGTAGCTATTACGCTACTCTTTCTACTCTGCATGGCCTCCGGGCTGGGCGTGGTTGTCACTACCCATATGACGCGGGTTCAATTTGCTCAGCTGCAACAGCTGGAGCAAGAAGAGAACCAGCTGCAAACGGAGTGGGGACAACTGCTGCTCGAGGAGGGCGCATGGTCGACACCTGCCCGTATTGAACAAATTGCCACTGATCGCCTGGGTATGCGAATCCCCGATGTCCATGATGTTGAGGTGATTCGACCATGAGAAGCGAACGTCGAGGCGGTACCTCGCGTCAGGCGCCGATTGCCCCTCCGCTCGGCAGCGGGCGGTTCATGTTTATTCTGCTTGCGATTGGCTTGGCATCGGCTATTTTGATTGGTCGGATTACCTTGCTGCAGGTCATTGACCGTCCCTTTCTGCAAAGCCAGGGCGACGCGCGTACTCTTCGTCACGAAACTATCCCCGCCCACCGCGGCATGATTACAGACCGCAATGGCGAACCGTTGGCGATTTCCACTCCAGTGGTCACCCTCTGGGCCAATCCGCAAGAACTGCCCGACGATGCTATACAGCGTGTAATGCTGGCCCAGGCGCTGGGTATGACGCTGGGTGACTTTGAGGCGCGGGTAGCGCGCTTCAGCGAGCATGAGTTCATGTATTTACGTCGTCAGATGACCCCCGCGGCGGCCCAGCAGATTCTAAACCTGCGCACGCCCGGCGTTTACCCGCAGCGTGAATATAAACGCTACTATCCCGCTGGCGAGGTCGCCGCCCAACTGCTGGGAGTAACCAACGTTGACGATGTCGGTCAGGAAGGCCTGGAGCTTGCTTATCAGCCTTACCTGGCGGGGCGACCTGGTCAGCGGCGGGTCATTAAAGATCGCCGCGGGCGCCTGGTGCGTGAGCTGGGCGTTATTGACGAAGCCCAGCCGGGGGGCGAACTGACCCTCTCTATTGATCAACGCATTCAATATATGGCTTACCGGGAGCTGCGCGCCGCGGTGGTTGAGAATGAGGCCGATGGCGGCGTGCTGGTGATGATGGATGCCCGTACGGGAGAGGTGTTGGCTATGGCTAACTTGCCCTCCTACAACCCTAACAACCGAGCGGGGCTTGATCCGCGTGGATTACGTAACCAGGCGTTGGTCGATGTATTTGAGCCCGGTTCGGTGATGAAGCCGCTGGCCATGGCTGCCGTGTTAGAGAGTGGCGTGGTGGACCGCGACGCTGTGGTCGATACCTCGCCCGGTTGGATGCGATTGGATCAGTTCACCATTCGCGATTTCCGTAATTATGGCGAACTGGATTTGGCTGGCATTCTGGAACACTCTTCGAATGTGGGGATGTCCCGACTAGCGCTGCGGTTGAGCGATACGGCGATTTGGGAAAAGTATAACCAGTTAGGGCTGGGGCAGGCACCCGGAACCGGTTTTCCTGGCGAGTCCACTGGCAGCTTACCGGCGCCGGTTCGCTGGTCGCGCAGCGAGCGGGCGACGCTCTCCTACGGTTACGGCCTATCCGTGTCAGCGGTGCAGTTGGCGAGTGCTTACACGGCGCTAGCCAATGATGGCGTGCGTTTGCCGCCTTCGCTGTTACGCCTTTCTGAGCCACCCCAAGGCATCCCCGCGATAGAGCCCACGGTTGCCAATGACCTGTTGCGAATACTGGAAACTTCCGTTGCGGCCTATACCGGCGGGCGGCGAGCTCGTGTCGAGGGTTATCGTGTTGGCGGAAAAACGGGCACGGTGCGCAAAATAGGCCAGCAGGGCTATACCACCGATGCCTACCGCAGCGTTTTTGCCGGTATTGCGCCTATTTCCGACCCGCGTATTGTCACAGTGGTAATGATTGATCACCCCAAAGCAGGCGAATTTTATGGCGGCGCTGTTGCCGCACCGGTTTTTTCCAGCGTGACGGGGAATGCTTTACGCTTGCTGGACGTCCCGCCGGATCACGAGGCGGAGTAGTTTTTTAAGGAGATGGCATGACGCTGAGTCCAGGCGAAATATTAACGGCGCTCGCGAAAGTATGGCCCAAGTCACCACTGCCCGCTGACCTGCCCAAGCTGCCGGATCAGGTGCGCATTGAAATGAACTCGCGCAAGCTTGCCAAGGGCGACATTTTTGTGGCCGTGCCTGGTAGCCAGCGTGACGGACGCGATTTCATCGAGCAAGCCCTTGAGGCTGGGGCTTCGCTTGTTTTAGCGCAGGGGTCTCACGGCGATGTACAGCTTGAGGGGCGGGTGTTGAAGCTACCGCATTTGTCGTCGCGCTTAGGCGAGCTAGGTAGGGCACTGTACCAGGTGCCTAGTGATCTGGAAGTCATTGCGGTGACCGGTACCAATGGTAAAAGCTCTGTTACTCACTATATTGCTGCCCTCAGCGAAGCGTTGGGAACACCTGCGGGTCTTGTCGGCACCTTAGGCGTGGGGCGTCCTGGCGAACTGAGCGATAGTGGCTTAACCACACCTGGCCCCTTGGCGCTGCAGGCGACGCTGGGTGAATTGGCCCAACAGGGGGTGAAGCGCGTTGCCCTCGAAGCCTCTTCCCACGCTCTGGATCAGTACCGGTTGGAAGCGGTCAACGTTAGTGTAGGGGTGTTTACCAATCTGACCCGCGACCATTTAGATTATCACGGCAGCATGGCGGCCTATGCGGCCTCGAAAGCCAAGCTGTTTCGCCGTTCTGAGCTTAGCTTGGCGGTGGTGAATGGTGATGACCCTTTGGCGCGCTTAATGCTGGCTGGTTCTAGTAGCCGCGTACGTGTGCTGGCCACTGGGCAAGACGAGGCCGTTACGCTGCGGGTGCTGGACTGGCAGGCGTTCGAGCAGGGGCAGCAGGCGATGATTGCGACCCCCGATGGCGAGAAAATGCTGCGCTTAACGTTAATGGGGCGCTTTAATTTAGATAACGTCCTGCTAGCGATGGCTGTGCTGTATGGGTTAGGTGAATCCCTCGATGCGCTGTTTGATGCAGCGACAACACTTTCTCCGGTGCCGGGGCGTATGGAGCGTTATGGCGATGTGGACGCCCCCAGTGTGGTCGTGGACTATGCCCACACACCGGATGCCCTACAGAGTGCCCTTCAGGCGCTACGTGCTCACTTGGGGGACGCGGGTAAATTGTGGTGTGTGTTTGGCTGCGGCGGGGAGCGTGATACGGGTAAGCGAGCCGAGATGGCCCGGGTCGCCGAGCAGTTGGCAGATCGCATCGTTGTCACTGACGATAATCCGCGGAATGAATCCGCCGCGCAAATCCGTGAGCAGATTCTGACCGGGTTCTCAACCGCTGTGCAGCCGATTGAAATTGCTGAGCGTCGCGAGGCCGTAGTAGCGGCTATTCAACAAGCTGGCGCCCAGGATGTGGTGCTGATCGCCGGGAAAGGGCATGAGGCGTATCAGGAGATACAGGGGGTGCGCCATCCTTACGCCGATAGCGAAGAGATTCAACGCGCTTTTGCTCAGCGGAGAGCGCAGTAATGCATTGGGCTCTTGGTCAAGTGGCCGCCGCGCTCGGCATCGAAGCGCCATCAGGCAGTGCACAGTTAATCATTCACTCGGTTGTTACCGATAGCCGTAAAATTGAGCCTGGCTGCCTGTTTGTCGCGTTAAAAGGCGTCAATTTTGATGGCCACGATTTTGTCGAGCGTGCCCATGCGCTTGGCGCGGCAGCGGCGTTGGTCGACGCACCTGTTGCTAGCGACTTACCCCAATTGGTGTGTCCCGATACGCGCTTAGCCCTGGGATTGCTAGCCGGTGCACATCGGCGCGCATGGCACGGGCCCTTGGTAGCGGTCACCGGCAATAGTGGTAAAACCACGGTTAAGGAGATGTGCGCGGCACTGCTAAGGCCTTTGGGCGAGGTGTTAGCGACCGAGGGGAATCTGAACAATGATTTCGGTGCGCCGCTGACCTTATTGCGATTGCGCCAACAGCACAAAGTCGCCGTGATAGAGTTAGGCGCTAATCATCTGGGTGAAATCGCCTGGACGGCGCCGCTGGCACAGCCCGATATTGCGATTATCACCAATGTCACCGGCGCCCATGTGGGTGAGTTTGGCGGCATGGGGCAGATCGCCCAGGCGAAAAGTGAACTGCTCGCCGGGCTAAGCGAGCAGGGTACGGCCATATTGAACCGCGATGATCGCTACTACTCCTTTTGGGCTTCGCGTGCGGCCCCAAGGCGAGTGGTTAGCTTTGGCTTTCATCCCCAGGCAGATGTCAGCGCCTCAGCGCTTTCCTGTGATCCTCAAGGGCGGTATGCTTTCACGCTACTGCAGCATGGTCAGGCGCTGGGCCAAGTGCGTTTACCGCTACTTGGCAAGCATAATGTCAGCAATGCCTTAGCTGCGGCTGCCGCGGCATTAGCGCTGGGCGTGCCGCCAGAGCAGATCATTACGCGCGTGGGTGCATTGCAAGCGCTAGCGGGTAGACTAACCGTAGTGCCCGGTTTGCGGGGGGGCAAGCTACTGGATGATACTTACAATGCCAACCCCGGGGCGGTCAAAGCCGCTCTGGATACGCTGGCAAGTTTCCCGGCTCCACGCTGGTGTGCATTGGGCGTAATGGGCGAGCTGGGAGACGAGTCGGCAGCGCTGCATGCGGACATTGGCCGTTACGCTGCAGAGCTTGGCATTGATCAGCTGTTGACGCTGGGCGACGCGGCACGCGCTGCCAGCGAGGCCTTTGGTCGTGGGCTGCATTTTAACGATCACGAGGCGCTAACGCGTCATGTCACTAATACTTTGCCGCCGGACACCACCTTGCTGGTGAAAGGGTCGCGCAGTGCGGGCATGGAACATGTCATTAATGCACTGCGTTCGGATAAATAAGGTAAACGCCGTTCATGTTACTTCACTTGGCGAATTTTCTGTCGCAGTACCAATCTGATTTTCAGGTAGTCAATTATTTAACCCTGCGCGTGATTTTAGGCGCTCTCACCTCATTAATGCTCTGCTTATGGCTGGGGCCATGGATGATCCGCAAACTGGTCGAGGGGCAAATCGGTCAATCCGTGCGTGACGATGGCCCTCAGTCCCATCTTTCCAAGGCGGGTACCCCGACCATGGGGGGAGCGATGATTCTGTTGGCCATTGCCATGAGTACCTTGCTATGGGGTGACCTAACCAATCTTTATATTTGGGTGGTGTTAGGCGTCACACTAGGTTTTGGTGCTATCGGCTGGGTCGATGATTACCGCAAAGTAGTGGAGAAAAATCCGCGTGGCTTACCCGCCCGCTGGAAGTATTTCTGGCAGTCGGTGGTGGGGATTGGGGCGGCAGTGCTGCTTTATTTGACTGCCTCAACGCCGGTCGAAACCAGCTTGTTAGTGCCAATGTTCAAAGAGGTCGCACTGCCGCTGGGCCTATTCTATATCGTGCTCACCTACTTAGTGATTGTGGGCAGTTCCAATGCGGTTAATTTGACCGATGGTCTGGATGGCTTGGCAATTATGCCTACGGTACTGGTGGCCATGGGCTTGTCAGTGTTTGCTTATGCCAGCGGTAATACCGTGTTTGCCGAGTATTTACATATTCCGTTTATTGCCGGTACCGGTGAGCTGGCGGTTTTTTGTGCCACCATTGCCGGTGCCGGGCTTGGCTTTTTATGGTTCAACACTTACCCCGCCCAGGTCTTTATGGGCGACGTAGGTGCCTTGGCGTTAGGGGCTGCGTTGGGCGTGGTGGCAGTGATCGTGCGTCAGGAGATCGTGCTGTTTATTATGGGCGGTATTTTTGTCATGGAGACGGTGTCGGTCATTCTTCAGGTGGGATCCTATAAGCTTACCGGGCGGCGCATCTTTCGCATGGCGCCATTGCATCACCACTATGAATTGAAAGGTTGGCCTGAGCCGCGGGTAATCGTGCGTTTTTGGATCATTACCGTGGTGCTGGTGCTGCTCGGCCTCGCAACGCTCAAGGTTCGTTAATGAAAGTTCGTTGATGCAAATGGCCAAAAGTGAATCGACGGGTCGAGAGCATGAGGCGAGAGGAAACCGGTGATGGTTCGAGTTGCTAAAGGATTAACGCTAGTGGTGGGGCTGGGGCTGTCGGGTCGAGCGATATGCCGCCATTTAAGCCGCTTAAAAGTGCCCTACATGGTAGCGGATACACGTGCCGAACCTCCGGGGTTGGATGACTTTAAAGCCGCTCATCCGGGTGTTGAAGTTCACTGTGGCCCGTTAACGTTGCTGGATCTGCGTGATGTTGATGAGGTGGTGGTTAGCCCTGGTCTTGATCCGAGAATGCCGGGCTTGATAGAGCTGGCGGATCAACTAAACCCGCGCACAGGTGAGCCGATGGTGGTGGGCGAGATAGCCCTCTTTGTTCGCGCCGCTAACGCCCCCATCGCCGCTATTACCGGATCCAATGCCAAGTCAACAGTCACTTCGCTGCTGGGAGAAATGGCCGCTGCTGCCGGTGTTAATGCGGCGGTAGGGGGAAATCTTGGTACCCCCGCGCTGGATCTGTTGGCCAGCCATCCCGATGCCGCGCTCTATGTCTTAGAACTTTCAAGCTTTCAGCTTGAAATGACGCCCCACCTGAATGCCAGTTGTGCTGCCTTTCTGAACTTATCCGAAGACCACCTGGATCGCCATGGGGATATGCACGGCTATCGTACCGCCAAACAGCGTATTTTTATTGGTGCCAAGCACGCCGTGGTGAATGCCGATGATCCTAACACGTGGCCTGAATATCCCGTTGACCAAGTGACTTACTTTACGCAAGCAGCCTCAAAGGGGAGCGAGTGGGGGCTGGCGCTTCACCACGAGAAGCTGACGTTAATGCAGGGCTTCACCCCTTGGTTGGCTATTGATGAGTTAAAAATGGCCGGCCAGCACAACTATCTCAATGCTTTGGCGGCACTGGCCATGGGGCAGGTGCTGGGCTTTGCGGCTGAGCCCATGTGCAGCGCGCTGCGGGAATTTAAAGGCTTGGTACACCGCAGCGAAGTGATTGCAGAAATTAACGGCGTCACCTGGGTTAACGACACCAAAGGCACCAATGTTGGGGCCACGCTGGCGGCGATTAACGGCATTGGCGCAACGCTGGAAGGCCGTTTGATTTTACTCGCGGGCGGGATTGGCAAAGGCGCAGATTTTACCCCGTTGGCCAAACCCTTAACAGCCTGCGCGCGTCACGTGCTGTTGTTTGGCAGAGACGCTCCGCTACTGGCCGAGGCGCTGCATGGGCACGTAACGACCCAGCAAGTTGACGATTTAACCCAGGCCATGCAGGCAGCCTTTGAACTCGCCCAGCCGGGTGACTGTGTGCTGCTCTCACCCGCCTGTGCAAGCCTGGATCAATTTGCCAATTACCCAGCGCGCGGCGAGGCATTTCGTCGCTGGGTGCTGGATAAAGCATCGACTACAGCCGAGGAAGCGCCATGAGTCGAATTCAGCGTCTGCGCACGGTGCTTACCACTCGGGATCTACCCTGCGACGTGTGGCTCATTGTAGCGGCGGCTGCTTTGGCTGGGTTGGGCTGGGTCATGGTCAGCTCGGCGTCGATTGGCTTGCTGGAAGATACCTATCACTACTCACGCCAGCACGGCGTTTTCCTTGTGCTTGCCATCATCGCCTGCGTATTTATGCTCTGTGTGCCGCTTGAAGTGTGGCGACAAAACGCAGCGCTGATTCTGCTCGCCACTATTTTTCTATTGGTTTTGGTGCTGATTGTTGGTCAGGAGATCAATGGTAGTAAGCGCTGGATAGCGTTGCCGGGACCCTTGCCGAGTTTACAGGTCTCTGAATTTGCCAAAGTCGGGCTAATTTTCTATATGGCGGCGTTTATGTCGCGTTTTACCTACGATTTGCGTCGCCGAGCGTTCAGCATGTGGCGCCCTCTGGCCGTGCTGGCCGTACCGGTTGGGCTGCTATTTTTAGCACCTGATTTCGGCGGGATGGTGGTCTTTACCGTCTGTGTGATTGGCATGCTGATGATGTGCGGTGCTTCGCTGGTGCTGCTGGTTGGCAGCGGGCTGCTGCTCGGCTCCGGGGCGGTGGTAATGGTGTTGATAGAACCCTACCGGCTGGCCCGGTGGACCAGTTTTTTAGACCCCTGGGCCGATCAGTTTGCAACCGGCTACCAGTTAACCCAAGCGTTAATCGCCTTCGGACGGGGGCACGTCACCGGTACTGGCTTGGGTAACAGTGTGCAAAAACTGCATTACCTGCCCGAAGCGCATACCGACTTTATCTTTGCCGTAATCGCTGAAGAGTTGGGCATGATCGGCGCGATTATCGTCGTGCTGTTGTTCACGCTGTTTATTGCCCGCGCTATGTGGATAGGGCGCAAAGCTGAACTGGCAGGGCATCTATTTGGCGCTTATGTAAGCTACGGCATCGGCTTTGTCGTAGCCGCCCAGGCGTTTATTAACATGGCGGTAAGTTCCGGGCTGTTGCCGACTAAAGGGCTAACGCTGCCGCTGATGAGCTATGGCGGCTCTAGCCTGCTAGTGACAGGCGTAATGGTTGGGCTACTGCTGCGCACGGATGCTGAAACACGTCATCGCCCCCGACGCGCGTCCACCCCCTATAAATCGCGCCATGAACCGCGTTTATCGTAACGCTATGCCGCTTGGTGCTACCAGGAGTTTGATGTGACGACTAACGTTAGCCGACGAGTACTGATTATGGCGGGGGGCACCGGCGGCCACGTGTTCCCAGCCTTGTCACTCGCCAACGCTTTGCAGGCGCAGCAGGTCGACGTTGAGTGGTTGGGCAGTCCTAGAGGAATTGAAAACCGCCTGGTGCCCGAAGCGGGCATTAAATTACATACCATTGCGGTTAGTGGGCTGCGCGGCAATGGCTTGACGGGCTGGCTAAAAGCACCGCTAAACCTGAGTCGTGCGGTACTGCAGGCGCGTGCGGTTATTCGCGACTTCAAGCCTCATGTGGTGGTCGGCTTGGGTGGCTTTGCCAGTGGTCCTGGCGGGTTAGCCGCTTGGCTGACGCGCGTTCCTTTAGTGATTCATGAGCAGAATGCCGTGGCAGGCCTGACCAATCGCGTGCTGTCACGACTCGCCAAGCGTACCTATGCCGCTTTCCCCGAGGCCTTTGGGGCGCGTGCCGACGTCATTGGCAATCCAGTGCGTGACGATATCGCCGCCTTAGGGAATACCCCAAAAGATGCGGAGAGCCTCTCTGCAAGGCCTCTGCGGTTGCTGGTGGTGGGAGGCTCGCTCGGTGCCGTCGCCCTTAACGAGCGCCTGGCCCCCGCGCTGGCAGCTCTGCCCATTGAGCGTCGCCCCCAGGTGCGCCATCAGGCGGGTAAAAACCGTGAAAAGACCACTGCTGAAAATTATCAGCAGCACGGCGTGAGCGCCGAGGTTAGCCCCTTTATTGACGATATGGCCGCTGCCTATGAGTGGGCCGACTTAGTGGTGTGTCGCTCAGGCGCCTTGACTGTCGCGGAGTTGGCTGCCGCGGCCAAGCCAGCGCTGCTAGTGCCGTTTCCTTTTGCCGTTGATGACCATCAGCGGATCAACGCCCAGGTACTCGTCAAGGCGGGGGCGGCAAAGTGCGTGGTTCAGTCTGAGCTCACCGTTGAGCGGTTAAGTGAATTTTTAAATCAATTGCTCGTCCCAAATACCCTGGCTGCGATGGCGGCGAATGCACGTCAGGCCGCCCATTTAGACGCCACAAAGCGCTTGGCTGAAGGGTGTTTGGCGATGGTGCCGTTAGGAGACTCTGCGTGATCGATTCAGACAAAACCATGACACCCTCACGTTCTGCCGCTGGCCCCGGCATGCGCCGAATTCGGCGACTCCATTTTGTCGGCATTGGTGGCGCAGGGATGTGCGGTATTGCCGAGGTGTTAGCGAATCAAGGTTACACCGTGAGCGGTAGTGATGCGAAAACCTCTTCGGTCGTGGAGCGGCTGCGGCAATGCGGTGTTGGTGTGGCGATCGGGCATGCCGAGGCCAATGTCGAGGGCGCTGATGTGGTGGTGGTGTCGAGCGCCATTGATGAAACCAATCCGGAAATACGCTGGGCCCATGAGCACCGCGTGCCGGTGGTGCGCCGGGCTGAAATGCTCGCTGAACTAATGCGTTTTCGTCACGGTATTGCCGTGGCGGGTACCCATGGTAAAACCACCACGACCAGCTTGACGGCAACATTGCTGGCTGAAGGGGGGCTCGATCCCACCTTTGTGATTGGTGGCAAGCTGACCAGTGCCGGTGCCAATGCCCGCTTAGGTGAGGGCGACTATTTAGTTGCCGAAGCCGATGAGTCCGACGCCTCCTTTTTGCATCTACAGCCGATGGTGTCGGTTGTCACCAATATCGATGCTGACCATATGGCGACCTATGGCGGCGACTTTGAACGGCTCAAAAGTACCTTTATCGAATTCCTACACAACTTGCCGTTTTATGGCTTGGCTGTGCTGTGTATCGATGACCCCCATGTGCGCGTGCTGTGTGAACAGGTGAAGCGGCAGTTCGTGACCTATGGGTTTGATAGCGATGCCGATTACCGGATTGTTGATTTTGCCCAGCGTGGCGGTGAAGTGACGTTCACGGCGCTACGCCCTGGTGGCGCTGCGCAGTTAAATGTCCGTTTGGCTATGCCGGGGCGCCACAATGCTCTAAACGCCATGGCGGCAATTGTGGTAGCCACCGATGCTGGTGTGAGCGATAGCGCTATTTTGAGTGGTTTGGCAGGTTTTGCCGGTGTTGGTCGCCGTTTTCAGGTGCATGGTCATTTCCCTGCACCTCAAGGGGGCGGCGATATCATGCTGGTGGATGACTATGGCCACCATCCTCGTGAAGTTGATATGGTCATTCAGGCGATTCGTGCAGGCTGGCCAGATCGTCGCCTAGTCATGCTTTATCAGCCCCATCGCTATAGCCGTACCCGCGATTTATACGAAGATTTTGTCAGGGTGCTTTCTCAAGTCGATACGCTTGTGCTGCTTGATGTTTACAGTGCCGGTGAAGCGGTTATTCCTGGTGCCGAAGGAAAAACCTTGGCGGGCTCCATTCGTCAGCGTGGTGACGTCGACCCGCTATTTGTCGAGCATAAACACGAACTGCCTGCGCTGTTAACCAACGTATTGCGCCCAGGCGATATTTTAATAACCCAGGGTGCCGGTGATGTGGGTGGGATCTCCCTGCGCCTGGCCCAGGCACAGCTAGCGATGAACGAGGTGGATCTGTGAGTGTTGACGTAGCAACTCCCCAGTCTCTTGAAAAAGTCGTTGTCGTTTACGGTGGCACCTCTGCTGAACGCGAGGTGTCGCTGAAAAGCGGGTCGGCGGTGCTTGCGGCGCTGCAGCGTAAAGGTGTCAACGCCTGCGGCTATGATCCCCGCGACAACGGCCTAGTGGGCTTGGAACGACTGGCTCCTTCGCTTGTCTTTGTGGCTCTGCATGGCCGCGGCGGGGAAGACGGCACCCTACAGGGCGCGCTAGAACTGCTCGACATTCCTTATACCGGCAGCGGGGTGCTTGCTTCGGCCCTGGGGATGGATAAGCAGCGCACCAAGCAGGTATGGAGCGCAGTTGGGCTACCCACTCCGGAAAGTATTATGTTGGAGGCAACGGCGGAGTGGTCCGCCGTGGTCGAGCAACTTGGCTTGCCGTTGATTGTGAAGCCTGTGCATGAGGGGTCGACGCTGGGTATTAGCATTGTAAAAAGCCAGGCAGCGCTTGAAGCGGCTTATCACGAGGCGGCCCAGTTCGACGCCCGCGTGATGGCGGAGCGTTTTGTGGTGGGTGAAGAGTATACCGTTGCGCTGCTAGGTGATCAGGTGCTGCCGGCGATTCGTGTTGAAGTACCGGGTGGTTTCTACGACTACGAGGCCAAATATATCGCTAATACCACCCAGTATCACTTGCCCTGCGGTTTGTCGGCGCAACATGAGGCTGAGCTTGCATTGCTTTGCCAGCAGGCGTTTGCCGCTATCGGTGGAGTCGGCTGGGGCCGGGTTGATGTCATGCGTGATAGTGAAGGGCGTTTTTGGCTGTTGGAAGTCAATACGGTGCCAGGTATGACCGATCATAGTTTGGTACCTCAAGCGGCGGCTCATGCGGGCATTAGCTTTGATGATCTAGTGTTACGAATACTCAATACCGCAGGCGAGCAGTTCACAGCATGAGTAATGACCTGTTTAAAAGCGCCTTTTTAAAAAGTGCCTTATGAAAAAGCGTAACGCTTGGTTGGGAATTCTCCTGCTGGCGCTACTTATGGGAGCTGGCGGGCGGGCGCTTTGGCTGTGGCTGGATCGTCCGATTGAACGTGTGTCTATTCGCGGTGAATGGGAGTACGTCAGCGCTGACTACCTGCGTACTCAGTTGGCGCCCCTGGTGGTTGATGCCACCTGGTTATCAGCTGATTTGGGTGAATTACGCGACCGTGCACTGCAAGTGGGTTGGTTAAACGAAGTGCGCATTTCCCGTGAGTGGCCGAATGCACTGGTGTTTGAGCTGGTTGAACAGCAGCCTGTCGCACGCTGGAATGATGACTTCTTGCTTAACCCTGAAGGTGAGCCTTTCGCTTTTGCGCCATTATCACCACCTGCAGGTTTACCCGATCTCGCTGGCCCTGCTGGAAGCAGTGAAGAAGTGCTGGATTATTACCACCGGTTAAAACTTCACTTTGAACAGTTATCGTTGAATCTTACTCAACTTCGTTTAGAGCCGCGCGGTGCCTGGCGGCTACAATTAAACGATGGCGCTTGGGTGATGTTAGGTCGGCGTCAGCATGAAGTGCGCTTAGCACGATTGTCGGCTTCATGGCAGCGTGAGTTGTCGTCTCTTGGCGATCAGATTCGTTATATTGACCTGCGCTACCCTAACGGTGTTGCTGTTGCTTGGCATGGAGAAAGTGAATTTACGGTGCAAGATGAGTAGCTCTTCTATTACTTGATGCAAATAAGGTGTAAAAGTGAGTGGTTGCCATCGTTGAAAAAGCCAGTAATCGGCTTTAAATTGCTACCCAAGCCTATTATTGTGGATTTGTACTAGTCGTATTGCGACTATTGTTTCTATACTATGGGCCAGAAGCGGGTTAAATAGTTTTTAATTTCGACTATTGGTACTTAGCGATTGTCTGAAAAGCAGCACTGATTATTTTGGCTAGCACGCTTTCAATGTTAAGCGTTAGATTAAGCGCCACCCTATTTATATTTATTTTTAACAATGACGCAAGGAGATTTCCCGACTCATGGCAGGCTCACCCAACGCATCCAATATGGTGGTCGGGCTGGACATTGGAACGTCCAAGGTCGTCGCGATAGTCGGTCAACCTACCGACGACGGCGGAATTGAAATTGCAGGTATTGGTTCGCATCCTTCGCGTGGCATGAAGCGTGGCGTAGTGATCAATATTGAATCGACTGTGCAGTCTATCCAGCGCGCCGTTGAAGAAGCAGAATTAATGGCCGGTTGTGATATTCACTCGGTATACGTTGGCGTGGCAGGCAGCCATATCAGTTCAATGAACTCGGATGGCGTTGTCGCTATTAAAGAGCGTGAGGTAACGCCCTCCGATATTGAACGTGTGATTGACTCCGCGCGGGCGCGTGCCATCTCTGAAGGCCAGCGAGTGCTGCATGTGCTGCCCCAAGAGTTCTCGATTGATGCCCAGGGGGGCATTCGTGAGCCGCTTGGCATGTCCGGTGTGCGCTTGGAAGCACAGGTGCACTTAGTGACAGCCGCATTAAACGCGGTGCAGAATATTGAGAAGTGTGTGCGCCGCTGCGGTCTTGAAGTTGATGCTATTATCTTAGAGCAGCTCGCCTCTAGTATGGCCGTGCTGACTGAAGATGAGCGTGAACTGGGCGTCTGTATGGTCGACATTGGTGGTGGAACCACCGACATGGCTATTTTCAGCGAAGGCGCCATACGCCATACGGCGGTGATTCCTATCGCCGGGGATCAAGTCACTAACGATATCGCCATGGCGTTGCGAACACCCACGCAGCACGCTGAAGAGATCAAAGTTAAATACGCTTGCGCGCTAACCCATTTAGCCGCCAGCGATGAAATGATTAAAGTACCTAGCGTAGGTGATCGTCCAGCGCGTGATCTATCGCGCCAAGCGCTTGCTGAAGTGGTAGAACCACGCTACGAAGAGCTATTTACGCTAGTGAGAGACGAATTGCGCCGTAGTGGCTATGAAGACATGGTGGCTGCTGGGATAGTGCTTACCGGCGGTACCTCGCGCATGGAAGGGGTTAGCGAATTGGCAGAAGAGATTTTCCATATGCCCGTTCGTATCGCATGTCCGCAGAATGTAAGAGGTTTGGCGGACGTCGTTTGTAATCCCATTTATGCGACGGGCGTTGGTCTGCTGCATTATGCCTTGCAGGAAACGCGTCATGGGCAAGGTCTAAGAAGCCACGGGGGAGTGGTTGCAGCCCATAAGGGCCGTAACGAGCTTGCCCGGCGTGATATCAAGGAAGACCATTCGGCGCTGGCAAGAATTAAAGGCTGGTTCAAAGGAAATTTCTGACAGGGCCGCAAGCGCGGTTCAGGAGACGGGGCTTATGTTCGAATTGGTAGATAACGCACCCTCGAGCAGTGCGGTCATCAAAGTGGTTGGCGTTGGCGGCGGTGGCGGCAATGCTGTTAACCACATGGTCGAAAGCAATATTGAAGGCGTTGAGTTTATCTGCGCCAACACGGACGCCCAGGCGCTGAAACGCTGTGCAGCGAAGACGGTGTTGCAATTGGGTAGCGAAATCACTAAAGGATTAGGCGCAGGTGCCAATCCCGACGTGGGCCGCCAAGCCGCAATGGAAGACCGCGAACGCATTGCGGAATTGCTGGTCGGTGCCGATATGGTCTTCATCACTGCTGGTATGGGCGGTGGTACGGGCACAGGAGGTGCGCCGGTGGTTGCCCAGGTCGCCAAGGAACTGGGGATTCTCACCGTTGCGGTAGTGACGCGCCCCTTCCCCTTTGAAGGGCCAAAGCGTATGCGCGCTGCTGAAGAGGGCATGAAAGAGCTCTCTGAGCACGTGGATTCGCTGATCACTATTCCTAATGAAAAATTGCTTTCTGTGCTGGGCAAGAGTGCCACGCTACTGACGGCCTTTAGTGCGGCGAACGATGTGCTGCTGGGGGCTGTTCAAGGTATCGCAGAACTGATCACCAGCCCGGGCATCATCAACGTCGATTTTGCTGATGTGCGCACCGTTATGTCTGAAATGGGCATGGCGATGATGGGTACCGGTGGTGCCACGGGTGAAAATCGTGCTCGCGAAGCCGCCGAGAAAGCGATCCGCAGCCCGCTGCTGGAAGATATCGACCTTCACGGCGCACGCGGTATCTTGGTCAACATTACTGCAGGCCCCGATTTGTCGATCGGCGAGTTCAACGATGTAGGCGCTACCGTCCAGGAGTTTGCGTCTCCAGATGCCACCATTGTCGTCGGCACCTCCATTGATATGGAAATGTCCGACGAACTGCGTGTCACTGTTGTTGCCGCCGGCTTGGATGGGCAAAAGCCTAAGGCGGCCGCGCGCGAGCCTGCCCGTCGGTCAGCTGCAGAGTCCTCGGATTACCGCAAGTTGCAACAGCCAACGGTAATGCGTCAGCAGGCAACAGCACGCGCTGAAGCACCCGAAGCGGCCGCAAAACCGCGTCCTGAAAAGCGTCGCGCTTCCGAAGCCGATGACTATCTGGACATCCCCGCGTTTCTACGCCGTCAGGCGGATTGATTCTCGCTATCAGGCTCATTGCAACAGCGAGCGAGCGTTTTATTGGCTAAAACGCTCGTTTGCTGTTAAAGTGAACACTGTTTGATAACTTTTCCCCTGCGGTTATTACCGTCATTAGAGCTCGGCTACTATCCATGATCAGACAACGCACCCTACAAAACGTCATTCGCGCCACCGGAGTGGGCCTGCATTCTGGCAAAAAAGTCCACTTAGCTCTGCGTCCGGCGCCGGCCAATACTGGGATTGTGTTTGTTAGAACCGATCTGGATCCCGTTGCGCACGTTCCCGCACGGGCAGAATTGGTTGAAGATACCAAGCTATGTACTGCTCTTGTGTTTAACGGGGTCAAGGTAGCTACCGTTGAGCACCTGATGTCGGCCTTTGCTGGGTTGGGTATCGATAACGCCTATGTGGATGTTAGTGAACCTGAAGTGCCTATTATGGACGGCAGTGCGAGTCCATTTGTGTTTTTAATCCAATCAGCGGGAATTTTAGAGCAGGATGCTGCGAAGAAATTCATTCGTATCAAGCACCGTGTAGCGGTGACCGATGGCGATAAAGAAGCGGTGTTCTTACCCCATCAAGGGTTCAAAGTCTCCTTTGCAATCGACTTTGATCATCCTGTTTTTGAGCAGCAGAAACAGACCGCGTTGATCGATTTCTCGACCACGTCCTTCGTTAAAGAAGTTTCCCGTGCACGTACTTTCGGGTTTATGCGCGACTTAGAGTTCTTACGCTCTAACAATCTGGCGCTAGGCGGAAGTCTAGACAACGCCATTGTGGTGGATGATTACCGCATCGTTAATGAAGGCGGCCTGCGCTACGAAGATGAGTTTGTTAAGCACAAAGTATTGGATGCTATCGGTGACTTGTACCAGCTGGGTTATAGCCTGATCGGCGAGTTCCGTGGGGTGAAATCTGGCCACGCACTCAATAATCAGCTCTGTCGCGAATTGATGGCGCAGCCCGATGCCTATGAAATTGTCACCTTTGAAGAGGAAAAGGCGGTTGCGCCGATCTCTTATGCCGCACCTGCAATGGCGTGATGTAGCTAGGCTTCGCTTTTTATATTAGCGCTTTTTTACTTTTTGATTCATAAAGCATCGCTTAGGCGGTGCTTTATGCTTTTAAGAGTGTGGCGATAAGGCACTAAGCCTGATGGGAAGAGAAATGGTGTGAGCGTTACTTGGCTGGCCGAGCATGAGATGCAAGCCGTTCCAAGGCACGTTTTAGCGCTGGATTGGTAGTATCTTCAGCGCACTCGGAAAGGGTTTTGCCCGCGTCGGCCGACAGACTACGCGTGTTACGCTTTGGTGCCACAATAGGGCGTACAGGGCGTACCTTAAAGGTAAAGCCGCTGGCTCCTTCAAAGCCAGGCAGTTGATGGAGCAGTTCCAATAAGCGCCGCTGTTCGAAGCGTAACCACGTCAGCCAGCTTGCCTGACCGCTAATCAGGGTTAAACGACCTTCGCTAAAGCCACCCACAAAAATATGTTCGCGCATCTCTTCGGGCAAGTGGGCGCGCAAGTGTCGCTGGGCCTGATCGATGAGACGAGATAGGCGCATTAACTGATTAATATCACCCGACTTGGAGAGCAGACGGGCGATGGGCTGTGCGCGAGAACGCTTAACCTTTATACTCATACGCTTAATTCCTAGGGTGCTGCTGTTTAGGCACCGCTACTAATGACGTCGGCCACCTTCGCCGATGGCTGATTAGTAAACTCTACCACGCTCAGGAGCCGGTCTACAGCATGTCACCTACGCTTGATGTTCAATCAGCTTTGCCGCGGCGCCATCGCCGTTACGGTTTAGCGCGTTGGTGGCTGGCCGGTCTGTTGGTGAGTTGTCTTTTACCCGCCAGTTTAGGCCCTGCAGATGCATTCCGCGGCGGTGAGCGTAGCGTCACGATCTGTTTCTGGGTGCCCGCGATTTTACGCGCCCAGTCCCACTGGGTGGCCAGGCGTCGGCGCGCGCTGCAACGTTTTGCTCAAAGCCCCCAGCGCTTTGCGCCTGTTCGGCGTCTATGTCTCTGGCTAGCCCCGATGGCTATGCTGGTCGCCGCCCGGGATGTCTTGACCCAGCGCGGCCCGCCTTCCCGCTAAGTCTGTCGATAATACATCTACTTTGTGCATGCTCTAGAGATAAACAGCATGCATTGAAAGGGCAATGTCCGCTGGGACGCTCGTGAATACTTGGATATTTCATGCTTAATAATTTATTACGAAAAGTCGTGGGCTCTAAAAACGACCGCGATGTCAAACGCATGCACAAGAAGGTGCCGCAGGTTAACGCATTAGAAGCAGAGCTTGAGGCGATTAGCGATGCTGAACTGCAAGGTAAAACCGCCGAGCTGCGCCAGCGCTTAGAAGCCGGTGAGTCGCTTGATTCGCTGTTAGCGCCCGCCTTTGCGATCGTGCGAGAAGCCAGTAAGCGCGTTATGGGCATGCGTCACTTCGATGTGCAGATGGTAGGCGGCATGACCCTGCACCGTGGCCGCATCGCTGAAATGAAAACCGGTGAGGGTAAAACGCTGGTGGCGACGCTGGCGGTGTACCTGAATGCATTGCCGGGTAAAGGGGTGCACGTGGTCACGGTGAACGACTACTTGGCTCGCCGTGATGCTGAGTGGATGCGTCCGCTGTATGAATTTCTGGGCCTTACCATTGGCGTCATTTTCTCCGGCCAGACAGGCGAAGAGAAGCGTCATGCGTACCAGTGTGATATTACCTATGGCACCAACAACGAGTTCGGCTTCGATTATCTACGCGATAACATGGCGTTCTCGTTAGAAGATAAAGTTCAGCGTGGCCTGCACTATGCGATTGTCGATGAGGTTGACTCGATTCTTATCGATGAAGCGCGTACGCCGCTGATTATTTCCGGTGCGGTCGATGAGAATACCGACCTCTATAAAGTCGTCAATCAACTTGCCCAGCAGCTTGAAAAAGGCGAAGAGATTGAAGATGAGGAAGCCACGGTTGTTGGTGACTTCTTGGTCGACGAGAAGCAGAAGCAAGTAGAGTTAACCGAGCAAGGGCATAATAAAGTTGAAGAGCTGATGCGCGCTGAAGGTTTATTGGGCGATGACGAGTCGCTGTATGCCGCGCAAAACCTTAACTTGCTTCAGCATATGCACTCGGCGCTGCGCGCCCGCCATCTCTATAACCGTGATGTCGACTACATCATCTCTGAAGGTCAGGTGGTGATCGTCGACGAGCACACCGGCCGCTCTATGCCCGGGCGCCGCTGGTCGGAAGGGTTGCACCAAGCCGTCGAGGCCAAAGAGGGCGTCACGGTGCAGCGCGAAAGCCAAACGCTAGCCTCAACGACGTTCCAGAACTACTTCCGTCTGTATGAAAAACTCGCCGGGATGACCGGTACGGCGGATACTGAAGCCTTTGAGTTTCGGCAAATTTACGGCCTCGACGTGGTGGTGATTCCCACCAATCGGCCACTGGCCCGTAAAGACCTCAACGATCTGGTTTATTTGAGCGCTGAAGAGAAGTACGAAGCGATCATCAAAGATGTCAAAACCGAGACCGAAGCCGGGCGTCCAGTGTTGGTGGGTACGGCTTCTATTGAGACATCCGAGTACCTTGCCAAGCTGATGCGCGAGGCGGGTCTTACGTTCAATGTGCTTAACGCCAAGCAGCACCAGAGTGAAGCGGAGATCATTGCTCAGGCAGGCCGCCCAGGGGCGATTACGATCGCCACCAACATGGCCGGTCGTGGCACCGATATCGTTCTAGGGGGTAACTGGGAGGCCGAAGTCGCCAAGCTGCAAAACCCTAGCCAAGAACAGATTGAAGCGTTAAAAGTCGAGTGGCAAGCGCGCCATGATGGTGTGCTCGCCGCTGGCGGCCTGCATGTGGTGGGCTCTGAACGCCACGAGTCCCGGCGTATCGATAACCAGCTGCGTGGCCGTGCCGGACGCCAGGGTGACCCCGGCTCAACGCGCTTCTTCTTGTCGCTTGAAGATAGTCTGATGCGCCTGTTCGGCTCTGACCGCGTCAAACGCTTGATGCAGGCATTGGGGCTTGAGCATGGCGAAGCCATTGAGCATAAAATGGTCTCTAACGCCGTTGAGCGTGCCCAGAAGAAAGTTGAAGGGCGTAACTTCGATATTCGTAAGCAGCTACTTGAGTACGACGACGTTGCCAACGATCAGCGCCGGGTGATCTACGACCAGCGCAATGAGATTCTGGCCGCGGACGATGTGGCTGATGCCGTTATTGGTATCCGCGAAGAGGTGATGGAGACGGCCATCAGCGACTACGTGCCGCCCCAAAGCCTGCCCGAGCAGTGGGATCTGCCCGGCTTGGAAGCGCACTTGAAGACGGAGTTCAACCTTGACGCACCGGTGGTTAAATGGGCCGCCGAAGATGATCGCTTTAGTGAAGAGCAGTTGCGTGAACGGCTGCAGACTATGCACCGCGAGGCCTATGCAGCCAAAATCGAGGCGGCTGGCGAGAAGCTGATTCGTCGCTTTGAGAAGCAGGTCATGCTGCAAGTGCTGGACACGCGTTGGAAAGAACACCTTCAGTCGATGGATCATTTGCGTCGCGGTATCCACCTACGTGGCTATGCTCAGAAAAACCCCAAGCAAGAGTACAAGCGTGAATCCTTTGAACTCTTCCAGCAGCTGTTAGAGCACATTAAAGCCGATGTGACGCGTATTCTGAGCCACGTACAGGTTCGTCAGCCCGAGGAAGTAGACGCCCTTGAGCAACAGCGCCGCGAAGCGCTGGCGCGGGAAACCGCCACGGCGGCAAGCCGTCATGACACCCCGACCCAGGAGCAGCCCGAAACTGAGCAGGAAGCGCCTGGTGTTGATGGCCGCCCTGTGCGTCGCGAAGGCCCGAAAGTGGGCCGCAACGACCCGTGTTTTTGTGGCTCGGGTAAAAAGTACAAGCAGTGCTGTGGAAAACTAAGCTAACGGCGCCCGTTTTGAGACCGTTTTTTGAGACGGTCTGTGAAACGGTCTTTGTCTAAAGGAGAAAATCATGGCGGTTGGAAACACTCCCTTTCCAGAGTTGCCACCCCTAAAAGGGGTGCGCCTGGGGGTTGCAATGGCGGGTATCAAAAAGCCGGATCGTCGTGATGTAGTGGTGATTGAACTGCCCGAGACCGTGACGGTGTCTGGGGTCTTTACCCGTAATGCGTTCTGCGCAGCGCCCGTTTTGGTGGCCAAGCAACACCTCGAGCAGTGCCGGGCAGAACACCGTTCGCCACGCTTTTGGCTGATCAACACTGGCAATGCTAACGCAGGTACGGGTGAAGCAGGTTTGCGGGATGCCAGGGCTAGCTGTGCAGAACTGGCTAAACAAGCCGGTGTGTCGTCGCAGGACGTGCTGCCGTTTTCAACCGGCGTAATTGGCGAGCCGCTGCCGATGGAGCGTCTGCTAGCGGGATTGGCACCGGCGCTTGAAAGCATGGCCAGCGACAGTGTTGCCTGGGAACACGCAGGCCAAGGTATTTTAACCACCGATACTCGTGCCAAAGGCGCCAGTGTCACGGTTGAAATAGGCAATCAGCAGGTAACGATTAACGGCATCACGAAAGGGTCTGGCATGATCAAGCCCAATATGGCGACCATGCTGGGCTTTGTGGTGACCGATGCAACTATCGAAGCACCGCTGCTGGATCGGCTACTGCGTGAAACCGTCGATCGCTCGTTTAACTGCATCACGGTGGATAGCGATACCTCTACCAATGACGCTTGTATGTTGGCAGCGACCGGCACAGGCCCCCGCATTGCCGATGATGAGCAGATTGCCGTTTTCAGCAACGCCTTGCAGCGGGTAATGACCGAGCTGGCGCAGGCGATTATTCGCGACGCCGAGGGCGCAACCAAATTCGTTACCCTTCAGGTCGACGAAGCGAAAAGTCGTCAAGAGGCGCTCGATGTGGCCTTTACTGTTGCGCACTCACCGCTAGTCAAAACAGCGCTTTACGCTTCAGATGCTAATTGGGGACGTATTTTGGCCGCGGTAGGACGAGCGCCTGTAAGCGACTTTGATGTCAACCGTGTGGTGATTGATTTAGGCGATGTACGTCTAGTTGAAAATGGCGGGCGTGCTGCAGGCTATACCGAAGCGGCAGGAAGCGCCGTCATGGCCGAGTCAGAAATTACCATTCGCATTAACTTGGGGCGCGGCGAGGAAAGTGCCACGGTATGGACCTCCGACCTCTCCCATGACTATGTGTCTATTAACGCGGATTACCGCAGCTAATCAGTCTCCCCCTGTGTGGGGCGTTGGTTGGCAGGGGTAGTGGGCACACGCAGCGATATAGCACCGATGCCTTTAGCATTGGTGCACGCAGTGGATAAAGACGTAACGAGTATATGAGTCTATGAGCATAAAGGTAAAACGACGGGTTCACGTCGCGGCGGCAGCGATTATCAGCGCCGATCAACAGCAAGTACTGATCGCTCGTCGGCCATCAAACGTAGATCATGGCGGGCTTTGGGAGTTTCCAGGCGGCAAACTGGCCCCTTATGAAACAGGTCTTGAAGGGTTAAAGCGTGAGCTGCACGAAGAGCTAGGCGTTGAGATTGTTTGTGCCCAGCCGTTGATTCGCGTCCACCATGAGTACCCCGACAAGCATATCTTGCTCGATGTATGGCAAGTGCATGAGTTTGCTGGCGAGCCCTTTGGTCGTGAAGGGCAGGCGGTGCGCTGGGTGCCCATGAGCGAGCTCTCCAACTACCCCTTCCCGGCGGCTAATTTGCCGATTCTGCGAGCGGTAAGGTTGCCTACCGAGTATTTAATTACCGGGGAAGAGTTGGATGAGGCGCGTTTCGATGCGTTTTTGGAACGCGCGCTGCGTGAAGACAAAATTCGCCTGGTACAACTGCGCGCCAAGCAGTTGGATGAAGCGGCTTATCTGGCTCGTGCCCAGCGTGCCTTGAGCCTGTGTCGTAAGCACGGCGCGCGACTGCTGCTCAATGGTGAGCCGACGCTGCTTGATCACATTGACGCCGATGGCATTCATTTGACCAGCGAGCGTTTGATGCAGCTCGAGCGTCGTCCGATTGCCGAAAGCAAGTGGCTGTCCGCATCAACACACAACCAAACCCAGCTTACCCAGGCGGCGGTGTTAGGCTGCGACTTTGTTAGCTTATCGCCGCTGCGCACCACACCGTCACACCCGGAAGTATTCCCGCTCGGCTGGCATGATTTCCAGCAGTTGGTAGAGCGCGCAGGCATGCCGGTATTCGCACTGGGTGGCATGACGCGCTTTGATGCCAATCATGCCCGTGCCGTGGGCGCTCAAGGAATCGCATCGATCCGCGATTTCTGGAAATAACACGCCAAGCCAGAACGCATAAAAAGAGCGTTATATAATGAAAAACGCCTGCCTCGGTATTTAGCCAAGGCAGGCGTTTTTACGTTTTCATCTTTAAGACTAAGGCCAAGCCTACTAGTCGCGGTAGCGGCGAGTCAGATCCCCATAAGCGTCCACACGACGATCGCGCAGATAGGGCCAGATGCGGCGGGTATTTTCACTGCGCGCCATATCCAGCTGAACGACTAACTGTTCAGTCTCTTCCCCCGCATGGGCCAATAGTTCACCTTGTGGTCCGCAGACGAAGCTGCCGCCCCAGAACTGAATGCCGTCTCCCACCCCAGAATGATCCGCCTCAAAGCCAACCCGGTTGGCGACTAGAACCGGCAAGCCGTTGGCGACACCGTGGGCGCGCTGAATCACTGTCCAGGCATCTTTTTGGCGGCTCTTTTCTTCCCCGTCGTCATTGGGATCCCAGCCGATCGCCGTGGGGTAGAGCAGTAAATCGGCACCGGCTAGCGCCATAAGACGGGCGGCTTCGGGGTACCACTGATCCCAGCAGACCAAGACGCCGAGACGGCCCACGGATGTTTCGATCGGAGTAAAGCCTTCTCCGCGGGTGCTGTCATGATCACCCGGCGTGAAGTAAAACTTCTCATAAAACCCGGGATCATCGGGAATGTGCATCTTACGATACTGACCTACCCGGCCCTTGGCGCGGTCATAGACCACCGCAGTATTGTGGTATAGCCCTGGAGCGCGGCGTTCAAATAGCGACCCAACCAGCACAATATTCAACTCTTTAGCGAGCGCCGCCAGGCGCTGGCCGGTAGGGCCATCCAGCGGTTCCGCTAGATCAAACAGGGCAGGGTCTTCAAATTGGCAGAAGTAGTGGGTGGCGTGCAGTTCTTGTAGCAGTACCAACTGCGCGCCTTGTTTAGCGGCGCTACGGATACCTTCTTCGCTTGCTGACAGGCTTTGGGCTTTGTCCGGCCACGCGGGTTGCTGCACAACAGCGACGGTTAGCGTTGTCGACATGGTGACTCCTTTAGCAAATAGCGGTCGTGGCAGGCGTGCCCCGGGCAAGCGTGCCTTGTGGAAGCTGCATGGTTAAACAGTGCAGGCTGCCATGTTGGCGAATAACGCTTACGCACTCAATCGGAATTAGCGTGTGCTCAGGAAAAGCAACCGCTAGCGCGTTCAGTGCAGTGACATCCGCCGGGTCGCCGTAGGTAGGCACCAGTACGGCCTGATTGATGATCAGGAAATTTGCGTAGGTGGCGGGCAGGCGGTGGCCATCTTCCGGGTCAAAGCAGGCTTGGGGCCAGGGCAGTGGAACAAGCCGGTAGGGTTCACCATTGCGTTGCCGGAAAGACTGCAGTTCTTGCTCCATCGTCGCCAAGGCCGCGTAGTGCGGGTCGTGAGGGTCGTCACAACGCACATAGGCGATGGTGGTTGGGTTGCAGAAGCGTGCCAGGGTATCAATATGGCTGTCGGTATCATCGCCCTCTAAATGGCCGTTGGCCAGCCACAGCACACGGTCAACGCCGAAGTCTTCGCCAAGCTGCGCTTCTACCTCTGCTCGGGATAGCGTGGGGTTACGGTTGGGGTTAAGCAGGCATGCTTCGGTGGTGAGCAGGGTGCCTTCGCCGTCAGTTTCTATACCGCCGCCTTCCAGTACCAGATTCCGCGAGGCCACCGGGCAGGCCCAGGCGCCCGCATCGGCAAGCCACTGGGTGAGCAAGTTATCGCGTTCGGCGGGAAATTTTCCACCCCAGCCGGTGAACGTGTAGTCGAGCAAGACACATTGGCCATCTTCATCGACCACGCTGATCGGGCCATGATCCCGCGCCCAGGTATCGTCGGTGGGTGCGACAATAAGCTGCAGGCGTTCAGCGGGCACAGCGTAGGCGTGAAAAGTATCGGCCAGGCGCTGTTTGGTTAGTTCGTCTGGTACGCAAATAAGCACGCGCTGATAGCGTGCGGTGGCCATCACGATACGTTCGAGGGTGGCTTCGATGCGCGCAAGCAGAGGCGCCCAATCGCCGTCTGGGCGTGGCCAGGTCAGTTGTATCCCATCTTGGGGATACCATTCGGGTAGCAAACGATACGTCATAAAAGCGCAGCCCACTGTCAGCAGTAAATCGGCGCAATGTAGGGTGTGGCGGGGCAAGTTGCAAGCGTAACGTTTTTATTATGAACGCTCACGGCGAAGGCCGCTCTAATGGCCGTTTGAACATGCAGAGAGACTAAAAAAACCGTACCATGAGCGCTTATTGATAAGGAATGACGCCATGCTTGATCGTTTGCCTTTTCTGGTGGGGCTGCGCTACGTGCGCGCTAAACGCCGGAACCACTTTATTTCGTTTATTTCGCTCACCTCGATGTTGGGGCTAATGCTGGGGGTCGCCGTACTTATTTTGGTGCTGTCGGTGATGAACGGCTTCGACCATGAGCTGCGCACACGTATTTTAGGCATGGTGCCCCACGCTAAAATTGAGTCCCGGGAGGGCATGGTTGAATGGCAGGCTCTGGCTGAAGAGCTTATGCAAAGGGAGCGGGTCATTGGTGCGGCGCCCTACGTTGAGCAACAAGGTATGTTCTCCGTGGGCGGGCGTAATCAGGGAGCCATGGTCAACGGTATCAACCCGGAATGGGAAGACCGAGTGTCGATCATTGGTGAGCATATGCGCCAAGGTGAATTGACCGATCTGGTGCCCGGTGAGTGGCACGTGGTGCTGGGCTCAATGCTGGCACGCAACCTGGGCGTTGGCGTGGGCGATCGAGTAACGCTGCTGGTGCCCGAAGCATCAATCACGCCCGCCGGTGTTTTTCCTCGCTTAAAACGCTTTACCGTTAGCGGTATTTTTAGCGTCGGTGCCGAACTAGACGCTAATTTGGCCTACGCCAATATTGAAGATATGCAGACCCTTGCGCGCCTGGGTGATGCGGTTGGCGGGCTGCGTCTACAGCTGGATGATCTGTTTGCCGCCAGTAGCGAGACCCAAGCGATTCTCAATGAGCTTGGCCCGGAGTATCGGGGCAGCGACTGGACGTTCTCTCAAGGCAATCTTTTCCAGGCGATACAGATGGAAAAGCGCATGATCGCGCTGCTGTTAACCGTGATTATCGCCGTGGCAGCTTTCAACATCGTCTCTACGCTGGTTATGGTGGTGACCGATAAGCGCGCGGATATCGCCATTCTGCGGACGATCGGTGCTAAACCGAGCTCGATTATGGGGATTTTTATTGTTCAGGGCATGGCCATCGGGCTGATTGGTATCGCTGTTGGGGTGGCCGTGGGTGTGCTGCTGGCGCTGACCATTGCGGATCTGATTGGCTGGGTGGAAGGAACGCTGGGGATTCAGTTCCTGGATGCTGGGGTCTATTTCATTAGCGACCTGCCTTCACGCCTGCAGTGGAATGATGTCAGTCGTATCGTATTGGCCGCCTTTGGTCTGACGTTCCTGTCGACACTTTATCCCGCTTGGCGGGCGGCAAAAGTTCAGCCGGCGGATGTGTTGCGCTATGAATAATGGCTTCAGGAATAAGGATGACACGATGTCGATAAATACAGGGCAAGAAGCTGCCGTCATGCTCGATTGCCAGACGCTGACACGAACCTACAGCGAAGGCCCCCAGGATCTGACGGTACTGGATAAGCTCAATTTGCAGGTGCGCGCCGGGGAACGGGTGGCCATCGTCGGCAGCTCGGGGTCAGGTAAGACAACGCTGTTAAACCTGCTGGGCGGTCTTGACCGCCCTAGTGAAGGCAGCGTCGTTATCGCCGGTGAGCCTCTATCAGGGCTGAATGAAGCGGCGCTTGGCAGCTTTCGTAACCGCTACATCGGGTTTGTGTATCAATTCCACCATCTATTGGCGGAATTCACTGCACTCGAAAATGCGGCGTTACCGCTGATTATTCGCGGTCAGTCGAAAAAGGCGGCCGAGAAGCGTGCCATGCAGATACTCGAGCGGGTAGGCATGCAGCCGCGGGCGGATCATAAGCCGGGTGAGCTTTCCGGCGGGGAGCGCCAGCGCGTGGCGATTGCCCGTGCGTTGGTCACCGATCCTAGTTTGGTGCTGATGGATGAGCCCACGGGCAATCTGGATCAAACCACGGCGGCGACTATTTTGGCACTAATGGATGAACTGGCCAAAGAGAGCGCCTGTGCATTCGTGATTGTGACCCATGACGTTAGCCTGGCGGCCCATCAAGACCGCGTGCTTAAACTGGATGCGGGTAAGTTGGTCGAGCAGGCGCCGGCGCTTTAACCGTCGGGTTCAATCATTAAACCTTATCGTCAAATTCTGCTTCTATCTGCGCACGCCGCTGCCGACGTATCTGGCGGCGGCGTTTCCAGTTATGGGAGACGTGCCAGCGCCAGATCAAGCGAATGCCAATATTGACCACGATGGCTAATATGATCGCTGTTACCAACGAGCCGACGATCAGTGGCGGCATAATGTCGTGCATCTGTTCGGCGATCCAGTGCGTTGAAATACGCGAAGGGGCCTCCCGCACGGGCGCGCCGAGGATAAAGGTGCCAATCCAGTAGTTGCCGTAAAAAATCAGCGGCATCGTTAATGGATTAGTAATCCATACCAAGCCTACCGAGAGGGCTAAATTGCAGCGTGTTAGGCGCGCGCCTAGCGCGGCAACGACCATCTGAAAGGGGATGGGCAGCATCGCGCAAAACACGCCCACGCTAAACGCATTGGCAACGCTTCGGCGAGTTAGAAGCCACAACCCCGGGTCTGCAATCAGCGGTGCAATAAAGCGTAGCGAGCGCTGTTTCCTGATAGTGTCGGGTTTGGGCATGTAGCGCTGCAGGAATCTGCGCGGCATGGCGGATACTCTTGCCTATCGATGTGGCTCATTATCCATATAGAGCCACTCTTCGGCTATGCTAGGCCATTAATGAACATTCGCTGGAGGGCTCTATGCGGTTAGGTGTTGCCATGCCCGCGGCGCTTGCAGCACTTGCAGGAGGTATTTTTGCCTGGTATTTCCACACCGCAGAGGTGACTCCAAATGCGTTTGGCTGGGTGTTGGTAGCCGCGTTGCTGGTAGTGGGGCGGTGCCCGCGATTTGGTATATGGCTGCTGATCGGCGCCTGGGTCTTCACTGGCGTACAAGAAGAGTGGGGGAGTCGCTTACCGACGGGCCTAAGCGGAGAAGATCTTGCTGTTGAGGCAACCGTGTTGACCGCCCAACCGGTGGGTAATGCCACGCGCCTGCTGTTAAGCGTTGATCAGTGTCAAAGCTCTTCGACTAGCCTGGCACAACGGCCCAGCTGTTCCGCGCTCACCAAGGTGCGCATTACCGCTTATAGCGATGTTCGCTTTAGGCCCGGCGAGCAGTGGCAAATGACGCTTCGTTTGCGTCCCCCAAGTGGCTTTGCCAATCCTGATGCCTTCAATTATGAGCAGTGGCTGTGGCGTGAGGGAATCCACGCCACCGGCTACTTGCGCCAGGAGCCAGCGCCGGTTCGGCTTTCTTCTGCGGGCCCTTCTTTGCGCCAGCTAGCGCTGGATTTTTTAGCCCGCCAGCCTCTCGACGATCGAACCAAACGTTGGCTGGCAGCGTTGACGTTAGGCGATAGCGAACAGCTTACCCAAGACGACTGGTCGCTGCTGAATGCTACCGGAACCACGCATCTGGTGGTGATTTCAGGCTTGCATGTCGGGCTGGTGGCCTCATTTGTACTGCTGCTAGCCAAATCAGTCGCTCGGTTTGCAACGCCCACCAACTGGCGTATGCGCACCTGGCCGTGGTGGTTGGCAGCGCTAGCTTGTGTCAGTTACGCCACCCTTGCCGGAATGGCGCCACCGGCTATGCGGGCGATGGTGATGACATTGATCGGGCTGTGGGTGCTGAGTGGTCGGCATGCGCCGGGAGCTTGGCAGGGCTGGTGGCTGGCACTCGCGCTGGTACTTATTGTCGATCCGCTAGCGCTATGGCGTCCAGGGATGTGGCTATCGTTTGTGGCAGTGGCGTGGCTGATTATTATTTGGCAGGGGCGGCGGCGCCCTCAAGGGATAAAGGGCTGGTGCTGGGCGCTGGTGAGATCGCAACTGCTGCTAGCCCCGCTAATGGCCGCCGCCGTATTGGTGGCCTTTGGGCGAGTGGCACCCGCTGCTCCATTGATCAATTTAGTCGCCGTACCCTGGGTAAGCTCGGTGATGGTGCCGACCGCACTGCTGGGGTGGCTGCTGTCACCTCTGCCCATGGTGGGAGAGACGGTATGGTGGCTGTTTGAGCAGGCGCTAAGCGTTTTCCACCTGTTGCTGACGCTGGTGGTGCAGCACTGGCCACTATGGGAACCTGATCGGTCGTTAACGTATCCGCTCTCCCTCGCACTGTTGCTACTGTCGTTATGCTGGGGGCTACCTGCCGTGCTGCCAAGCTTACGGCTGGCAGCCTCAGCGCTGATCGTTGCGCTGCCCTGGTGGTCGCTTCCGTCATCGATTCCCCCCAATGCGCTCAGAGTCAGCGTCCATGATGTGGGGCAGGGGCAGTTGATAGAACTGCGCAGCGCGCATTATCGCCTGCTCTACGACACCGGCCCTCGCTTTCGTAGTGGTTTTATGCCTCTGGAGGCGCTTTGGTCACCGGGGCAGTTGTTTGATCAAGTGTTAGTCAGCCACGCTGATAATGACCATGCGGGCGGTATCAGCGCATTGTTAGCCGATCATCGGGTCAAACAGTGGATGGCTCCTGCAGGTGAGGCGCTGCCAATTTCCGGTATTGATTGTCAGCGTGGTCAAACATGGCAGCGTGATGGGGTGAGTTACCGTATTCTCTGGCCGCCCGCGGGTGATAACGATTTATCTGCCAACGATCGCTCCTGCGTACTTGAGGTGAGCGCTGGTGAGCAGAGACTGCTGATTACGGGGGATGTGAGCACTGAGGTAGAGCGTCGCTTTCTGCGAGAGGTGGAGCCGCCTGTTAGTGTATTGGTGGCAGGGCACCATGGCAGCGGCACCAGCTCGGGTATCCAGTTCGTACGTTCCATCGCTCCTGAGCATGTGATATTTAGCGCCGGGCGGAGTAATGCGTTTCAACATCCGGTAGATTCTGTCGTGCGCCGTTTTCGCCAGCAGGGCAGCTGTCTATGGAACACGGCGCATGACGGCGCACTGCGTTTTTGGCTAAAAGCGGCCCAGCCCATCCAGGTTGAAACAACGCGACCATTGCCAGGGCGACGCAACCAGTGTTGAAGCGCGTCGCCATCAGGTAGAATTCTCCGATTGCACACTATGGCCAGGAGCGCGTGTGACTGATTCAGGTTGGGGTATTTATAAGCGGTTGTTGGGCTATGTGAAGCCGCATTGGCGAGCTTTTGCGCTAGCGATAGTGGGCTTTGTGGTTTACGCCGCGTCGAGTACCGCGCTGGCGGAAATGATGAAGCGATTAATTGATGGCATTCAAAACCCAGATGCGGCGTTTCGGTTCTTTCTACCGCTGTTTGTAATTATTATGTTTTCCGCCCGGGGGTTAGGTACTTTTTTAAGCACCTACTTCATGGCCTATGTGGGCCGCTACGTGATTCATACCCTGCGTTGCGACGTGTTTGCCCATCTACTCCATCTGCCGGGCTGGTTTTTTGACCATCACTCCAGCGGTCAACTGGTATCACGGGTGACCTACCACGTTGAGCAAGTCGCGGGGGCGGCCACCAAAGCGGTGACGATTATTCTTCGGGAAGGCCTGTTCGTCGTCGGCTTGGTGCTCTATCTACTCTGGACTAACTGGATGCTAACGCTGCTGTTTTTGGGCGTGACGCCGATCATTGCCGTGGTGGTAAGCTACGTCAGCAAGCGCTTTAGACGCATTTCAAAACGCATTCAGCACTCCATGGGCGATGTCACCCATATTGCCTCGGAAGCGCTGTCGGGCTATCGGGTAGTGCGCACCCACGGCGCAGAGCCGTATGAAAAGCAGCGCTTTGAGCGGGTCAGTGAAGAGAATCGCCGCCAAAGTATGAAAGAAGCCATGACCCGTGCGGTCAGTTCCCCTGTGATTCTGATGTTGGTGGCCATCTCCATGGCGCTACTGGTCTGGCTGGCCATGGCACCCTCGCTGATGGAGAACATGACGCCTGGTGAGTTTGTGGCCTTTATTACCGCGGCTGCCCTGATGATCAAGCCGGTACGTCAACTGACCGAGATTAACGGTGAAATTCAGAAAGGCCTGGCGGCCGCGTCAGAGCTTTTCGGATTGCTGGATATGACCCCTGAAGAGGATAGTGGCAAACATATTGCCAGCCGTTTAAACGGCGATGTCGTGATCGATCATGTTAGCTTCCGCTATGCCGACGACCAGCCCGAAGTCCTGCACGATATTAATCTACGCATAGCACCGGGCGAACTGGTGGCGATAGTCGGGCGTTCGGGGAGCGGCAAGTCCACTCTGGTCAGCTTGCTGCCGCGTTTTTACTGCCCCACTCAAGGCAGTATTACTATCGATGGCATTAATGTTGATGAATACGCGCTTGGCCCACTGCGCCAGCAGATTGCTCTGGTGTCGCAGCAGGTGACGCTATTTAACGCCTCGATTGCCGATAATATTGCTTACGGGGTGGCCAATCCTGATCCCCAGGCTGTTCAGGCTGCGGCTGAAGCCGCCTATGCCCATGAGTTTATCGATAAGCTTCCCAATGGTTATGCCACCACCGTGGGTGAAAATGGCGTGATGCTCTCGGGCGGCCAACGCCAGCGGCTGGCGATTGCCCGGGCGATCTTCAAGGACGCGCCGCTACTGGTGCTGGATGAGGCCACTTCTGCGTTGGATACAGAATCCGAGCGCTATATTCAAAAAGCCCTTGAGCGAGTCTGTGAAGGGCGCACCACGCTGGTCATCGCCCACCGCCTCTCTACCATAGAGCGGGCTGACCGGATTGTGGTGATGGATCAGGGGCGCATTATCGAAGAGGGGTCGCATCAGTCGCTGCTTGATGCCGATGGCGCCTACGCGGCGCTGCATCAACTGCAGTTTCAAGAAGCGCCATGAGGCTATCGATATGAGCCTTTTGATATGAGCCTATCGTTATGAGCTTTGCCAAGAGAACGCTGGCGGAGCGCTGGCTGCAAGGCGCTTACCAGGGCAGCCGCTGGCTATCGCCGTTGAGGCCTTTAGGGGCGCTTTATCAGTGGGCCATGGCGCGGCGGGAGCGGGAATACTCTAGCGGCCAAAAAGCTACTTGGAAGGCGCCGGTGCCGGTTATCGTGGTAGGCAATATCACCTTGGGGGGGACGGGTAAATCGCCGCTGGTGGCGTGGCTAGCTGGCTGGCTGGTGGCCCAAGGCTGGTCGCCAGGTATCGTTAGCCGCGGCTATGGCGGAAATGCGCCCAGTTACCCGCTGCTGGTCACCGCCGACACGAACGTTGTCGAAAGCGGTGATGAGCCGCTGATGCTGGCACAGCAGACGGGACTGCCAGTGGCCGCAGACCCCAATCGCGTGCGCGGTGTTCAGGCACTGATCGAGAAGGGCTGCGATATTATCTTGAGCGACGACGGTTTACAGCACTTGGCACTGGATCGAGATATTGAGTTGGTGGTTGTGGATGGTGACCGTGGATTGGGCAACGGGCGCTGCCTGCCCGCCGGGCCGCTGCGCGAGTCGCCCAGCCGGTTGCAGCGTGTTGACGCGGTGATCATTAACGGCGACTCACAGCCCTCTTTGTCGCTTACTCCGTCTATTATGCAGGCAGCCACTACTATGCAGCTGGCGCCGCTGCGCTGGCGCCGCCTTGATGACGGCGCACGTTTTCCGCTTGCGCCGCTGCCGTTTACGCTGCCGGTGCACGCGGTGGCAGGTATCGGGCATCCCGAGCGCTTTTTTCGTACACTCTCCGCGTTGGGTGTTGAGGGCGAGTGGCACCCGTTGGCCGACCACCAGCACTTTAGTGCGGGCGCGCTAAGCTTTGCAGATACCCGCCCAGTGATTATGACCGCTAAAGACGCCGTTAAGTGTTACGCCCTGGCCCCGCCTAACAGTTGGGTATTAGATGTGGAGGCATCCCTTCCACCCGAATTTGAGCACTGGCTGGCAGCGCGGCTGTCGGCACTTTCCTAAAGGAGATAAGCGCATGGATAAGGAACTGCTGGCAATGCTGGTCTGCCCGTTGTGTAACGGTAAGCTGAAGTATGATCGCGATGCTCAAGAGCTGCGCTGCCACTACGATGGCCTTGCCTATCCGATCAAAGAGGGGATTCCGGTGATGTTGCCGGAAGAGGCTCGCGTGATGGATGCTGATGAAAAGCTGCCTACTTCTCCAGGACGCTCTCCAGGACGTTCCCAAGAGCGTTTAGGAGACGCTTAATGGCTGTCTTTGATGACATGGTTGATTTCAAGGTGCCTGATTTTACCGTCGTCGTACCTGCTCGCTACGGCTCTACCCGGCTGCCCGGCAAGCCACTGCTTGATATTGCCGGGGAACCGATGGTCGCTCACGTATGGCGCCGTGCTTGCCAAAGCCACGCCAGCCGAGTGGTCGTGGCAACAGACGATAGCCGTATTCGTGATGCCATGCTGCCCTACGGCGCCGAAGTGATCATGACCCGCGACGATCACCCCTCGGGCACCGACCGATTAGCCGAGGTGGCTGGTATATTGGCATTGACGGATGATGCGCTGCTGGTGAATGTGCAGGGCGATGAGCCGCTGATTCCTCCCGCGCTGATCGACCAGGTGGCTCTGCGCCTAGCCGACGATCCCGGAGCGTCGATAGCCACGCTGGCGGAGCCTATCAATGACGTGGACACGCTGTTTAATCCCAACGTGGTCAAGGTGGTGCGAACGCTACAAGGCCGCGCGCTGTATTTCTCACGGGCCCCTATCCCCTGGGATCGTGAGCAGTTCAAAGCGCCACCGACCATGCTGGCAACCGATGCCTGGCTGCGCCATATCGGTCTCTATGCGTATCGTGCCGGTTTTCTAGCTGCCTACCGAGACTGGCCAGCCTCAAGCCTCGAACAGCTTGAACAGCTTGAACAGTTGCGTGCGCTGCAGAATGGTCACGCTATTCAAGTGGCATTGGCCTGCGAAGTAAACCCTGCCGGTGTTGATACGGCCGAGGATCTAGCGCGGATTCGGGCGCTGCTGGCCTAGCGCGGGTTCGGGCGTTGCCGGTTTAGCGCAGGGGCGGGCGCTTGCTTGGGCAGCTCAGTTTTTAAGGAGCTATCGTGAAAGTATTATTTGTATGTTTAGGCAATATTTGCCGTTCACCGACCGCCGAAGGTGTTTTTCGTCGTGCTCTTGAGCGAGCAGGGTTGGCCGATGAGGTCGAGATAGACTCCTGCGGCATCGGCAGTTGGCATGTCGGCAAAGCGCCAGACGCCCGCGCGCAGCAGGCGGCACTACTGCGCGGTATCGATATAAGCGACCTGCATGCCCGCCAGCTAAGCGAACACGATTTTACCCAATTCGACTACGTGCTAGGCATGGATCAGGACAATTTACGCGCCATGCGCGAGCTGAAGCCTGCCAATAGCCAGGCGCATGTTGGGCTGTTTTTAGATTTTGCTGGTACCCCCGGTGCTGAAGTCCCAGACCCCTATTTTGGCGGGGATGAGGGATTTGAGAAGGCTCTGGATATGATTGAAGCTGCATCAGAAGGGCTGATTCGACACCTTAAGCGAGAGCTGTAATGGGGCTAATGGTGTGGCTGCACAGATGAATATTCTCAGCAATGTGGATTTGTCCGCCGCTAATACACTTAGGCTCCCCTGCCAAGCAGAGCGCTTCGCGTCACCAAAGACATTAACAGCTCTACGCCAAACACTAGCAGAGGCACGCCATGACGGCTGGCCCGTCACGCTGCTAGGTGGCGGCAGCAATGTTCTGCTTCCCGAGGCACTACCAGGTTTGGTGGTGCGGCCTGATTTGCAACAGCACTGGCTCAGTCAGCGTCAAGGGCATGTGCTTGCCCATGTAGGGGCGGGGGTTAATTGGCATACGCTGGTGATGGCGACTGCTGCACGCGGCTTGTGGGGCATTGAAAATCTGGCGCTGATCCCTGGCAGTTGTGGTGCTGCGCCGGTGCAGAACATTGGTGCCTACGGTGTTGAGCTTGCCGATACGCTGCAAGCGGTGCAGGTAATGGAGCTCGCCACCGGGCGGGTGAATTGGCTAAGCGCGCAAGAGTGCGTCTTTGGTTACCGTGAGAGTATTTTTAAAGGCGAGTTGGCAGGTAGCATTGTGATCACTCAGCTAGTCTTGCGTTTGTCACGCACGCCAGCACCCCGGCTAGGGTATGGCGATCTCGCTGCACGCTTAGCAAGCCCTCCCACACCGCTCGCGGTAGCCGAAGCGGTATGTGGTATTCGACGCGAGAAGCTGCCCGACCCACAGGTGCTGGCCAACGCGGGGAGTTTCTTCAAAAATCCGCTGGTAGCTGATGTGATGGCAGCGCAGTTGTTGCAGCAGTATCCTACTATGCCCCATTTCCCCCAGGAAGGAGGGCAAACAAAGCTGGCGGCGGGGTGGTTAATCGACCAGTGTGGCTTGAAAGGGATGCGTGATGGTGCCTTCGGAGTACACCAGCATCAAGCGCTGGTGCTGGTGCACTTTGGCGGCGGTGATCGTCAGGGGCTAATGAAAACAGCTAGCTATATCGCTGACCAGGTCGAGGCACGCTTTGGGGTGCGTTTAGAGCCCGAGCCGCGGTTAATTAATCCCTGTTAGTTAATCTCTATTAGTTAATTTCTATGCCCTGCCTCTAAGGTGCACATAACGCAAAAATCCCCGCCGAAGCGGGGATTTTTGTTATTACAATACGCCCGAATCGATCTATTCGGAGCGTGTGTCTTGCTGCGCCTGTTTGCGCTTCTCACGCGGGTCATTGTGGGCCCGTGTGCGACGGCGGCGGGGTTTAGGCGCTTCTTCAGTTACTGCGGCTTCAGCGGGTGCTTCACTGGTGACCGGTTGAGCGTCTGCTTCAGTTGCAGTGGCTTCAGTCGCAGGTGTTTCAGTCGCTGCTAGTTCGTCACTGCTCTTTTCAGAGCTATTGTCAGAACCGCCGTCAGAGCTATCATCAGAACTCTTAGGTTCAGCGCTACTCTCTTCAGCGCTTTTTTCTTCAACGCTTCTGTCTTCAGAGTTTGTGTCTTTAACACTCTTAGGCTCAACACCTTTTTCTGCGCTGTCTTGCTTTGGCTCGCTGCTGGCAGGCTCTTCGCTTGAAGAGGCTGCGGCAACGCTGTCAGAAGTGCTTTCAGCAACCTCTGGGTTTGCCGCTTCCTGGCGAGTTTGGGTCTTAGCTGAAACTTCTTCGGGCTGACGCTCGTCGCTGCTTTGATCCGTATCCGCACTATTGAAAGGTGCAGGGGAGGCCGCCTCTTCAATAGGTGCGGCTGGATCAATCGCGTTGGCCGCAGGCGGCTCGACGGCTTCAGGCGCTGCCTGTTCGCTAGCACTGGGCTGCTGACTATCGTCGGTTTTCTCACTTACAGCTGGCTCTGCGTTCGCCTTGGCTGTTGCTGAGGTCACCTCCGATGGTGCTGCCTGCTCATCGCTGGCTGTGGCCTCCGGTTCGCCTGGTTTGGCGGCGGCCTCATCCTGCTCAACGGTGCTGGCAGTTGACGTTTGCTCCGCCGGTGAAGCCGCTTTAGGCTGGCGGCGCTGGTGCGTCGACTTGCGCGCTTTAGCGTTTTCTGCCACGGGGCGGTCGGCGGTCGTTGCGTCGTCCGCTTGCTCGGCGTCGGACTCAGGCGCATCGGCTGCTGCCGCTTCTGGCTCAGCGGTATTCCCCGCGTCCGATCCTAATGCAATCGTTGTGTCATTTGTCGCTGCTTTACCCACCTGTTCTTCTGCCGCAGGGTCTTCGGCCGGCTCTGGTGTTACTGCTGACGCTTCATTCTGAGCCTCGGCCTGCAGTTTTAACTGCTCAGCTTCTGCCTGAGGATTGATCGCCTGGGTGCGCGTGCGGTTACGCGGGTTGTTACGCGTACGCTTCGGCTTGCCGTCATCCTGCTTTGTCTCTAAGTTCTTGGACTCTGAGCTCTTGGCCGTTGCATCGCGCTGGCTGTCGCGGTTTTTGTCACCACCATCACGACGCGACTCTTTCTGCGCTGCACTTTTGCCGCTGGTGCTCTCTTTAGAGCCCTCTTTCGTGGAGCTGTCTTTGCTAGGGCTGTCTTTGGAAGAGCTATCAGCCTGGTTCTCTTTACGAGGTGCTTTGGCTGATTCTTGACCGTTAGCATCGTCCTGCTGGGGGTGACGACGGCGGTTGCGGGTACGGCTGGGGCCGCTACGCTTATCGCTACTGTCGTCACTGGCAGGGCGCGGCGTGTTACTGCGCTGCTCGGCTTTTTGGTCAGCTTTCTGTTCTGCTTTTGGCTCGGGGCGGGCGCTGCTGTCGCTGCGCGACTCGTTACGGCTGGCGTTGTCGCCTCGCGACGATTTTTGCCGCGACTCGCTGCTGCGCTGATTGGTTTTGCGCTCGCTTGGCTTGCGCGGAGCCGGTGTTTCAACCTTGGGCTCTGGCGTGGCTTCGGTATTGCTTTCGTCGCTACCGAGCAGTTTGGCGAAGCCGCGGATAAAGCGCCCAATAACGCTGGGTTGCTCGCTGGTCACCGGTGCTGCTTTGGCCGCTGGAGCTGCAGCGGGCGCTTTCTCTTCCGTTTGCAGCGATGCCGGGGCGGGAGCGTTGTGGGTGACACTCTTGACGGCGGCTTCGGCGCGTTGAGCGGGCGGCACGAAGCTAGGTGTCGGCTCTTTGCCTACTTCAGTATCGGTGGAGAGCTCAAAGCTCGATAGGCTTTGAGTGTCATCCTCGTCCAGGTGGTCATCACGCAGCCGCTGCACGTCGTAGTGGGGCGTATCCATATCAGGATTGGGCAGCAGTACCACACGAACATTCTGGCGAGACTCAAGATCTGCCAACACGCTGCGTTTTTCATTGAGCAGGTAAGTCGCCACGGGTACCGGTAGAATGGCGCGAATCTGTGCGCTATTCTCTTTCATCGCCTCTTCTTCAATCAGGCGCATGATAGAGAGGGAGAGCGAGCGAACATCGCGAATGGTGCCCTGGCCATTACAGCGCGGGCAGACCACGCCACTGGTTTCTCCCAGCGAGGGACGCAGGCGCTGGCGGGACATTTCCATCAGGCCAAAGCGTGAAATACGCCCAATCTGTACCCGTGCGCGATCCAGCTTGAGGGCATCGCGCATGCGGTTTTCAACTTCACGCTGGTTGCGTGCAGGCCCCATGTCGATAAAGTCAATAACCACCAAACCGCCGATATCACGCAGGCGCAGCTGGCGGGCGATTTCATCGGCGGCTTCAGAGTTGGTCTGTAGGGCGGTCTCTTCGATATCGCTGCCGCGGGTGGCGCGGGCGGAGTTGATATCGATGGAGACTAGCGCTTCGGTGTGATCGATCACAATCGAGCCGCCAGAAGGCAGCTTCACTTCGCGCTGATAGGCGGTTTCGATTTGTGATTCGATCTGGAAGCGCGAGAATAGCGGTACTTCGTCTGCGTAGAGCTTGATCTTCTGTTGATACGAGGGCATTACCTGGCGAATAAAGCTCAGCGCTTCGGCGTGAATCTCGGGGCTGTCGATCAATACTTCGCCGATGTCCTGGCGTAGGTAGTCGCGCATGGCGCGAATGATGACGTTGGATTCACGGTAGATCAGGAACGGGGCAGGGCGCTTGGCAGCTTCAGTGGTGATCGATTCCCACACCTGAACCAAGTAGTCCAAGTCCCACTGGAGCTCTTCCGGATTGCGACCAATGCCTGCAGTGCGCACGATCAGGCCCATTTTATCCGGCACGGTCAACTGACCCATGGCGTCTTTGAGCTGACTGCGCTCGTCGCCTTCGATACGGCGAGAAATGCCACCTGCACGCGGGTTATTGGGCATCAATACCAAAAAGCGACCGGCCAGGCTGACAAAGGTGGTTAGCGCGGCACCTTTATTGCCACGCTCCTCTTTATCGACCTGGACGATGACCTCTTGACCCTCTTTAAGCACTTCTTTAATGCTCGGACGTCCGGAAACGTCTTTGACAAAGTACTCGCGAGAGATCTCCTTGAGGGGCAAAAAGCCGTGACGGTCGGCGCCGTAGTCAACGAAGGCAGCTTCCAGGGAGGGCTCTACGCGGGTGATTTTACCGCGATAGATATTGGCTTTTTTCTGTTCTCTTGCGCCGGATTCGATATCTAAATCGTATAGGCGTTGTCCATCAACTAAAGCGACACGCAGCTCTTCGGGCTGGGTCGCATTGATAAGCATCCGTTTCATAGTGTCTCGCATAGCGTTGCGTGCCGGCGAACTGCCTATTGGGTGACGTAGGCGAATCGCTGGGTGCTGCGTGCTTGTGCTCGGCGCATTGCAATGCTGACGCGTCAAGCCGGGAAGGCATCATCGCCAACCCGGCCGATAGGGCGTTGAGTACGTGGCGGAGGCAGGACGTGTTCCGGTGGCTGTCACGTCCATCCGGCCCTGCTGACACCGCCAACACCTGGCATTCATCGATTCACCAACGCCGGCCACCGGCACAGCGTTGAACTTTTCGCCCGGAGTCAGTCATCGCCTTGTGACGAATAAGGCGGAGCTGCTCAGGACGTGGCGTTGTTTAGTTGCTGCCTGCCGTTGAGGGCAAGGCTTATTTTCCTCTGCCGGCATAAAAAACGGGCGGCAGAGTTACTGCATTTTTAAGATCATCTTTTAATACTGGAAAACGGGCAATGCGTACACTGGTGCCGTTTTTGCGTTCAGGCCTGCGTGTTAGTCGGGCAGGCGCATTAACCAAGCTCAGCGGTGATGCTCTCTGCTAACAAATTTAATCAATTAGCTATCGAACAGCTAGTCACTAGCGCTAGACAAGACAGCTTTCTGCGCTTAGCTGGTGAACGATTTCGAATATAACAGTAAAGACTACGACCAGCAATTGACGCAATGCCCTTGGGTCTACGCTAGAATGCCGTTTTTAAGCAGGAGTAAGTAGTAATGTCCGAAGGGCGTGAAGTGCAGTGGGTGGATATCGCCCCGGAGCAAGCAGGGCAGCGAATTGATAATTTTCTCATGACGCGGCTTAAAGGGGCGCCTCGCGCGCTTATTTATCGCATCGTACGTAAAGGCGAGGTGCGCGTTAATAAAAAACGCGTGAAGGTGGATTACCGTTTGCAAGCGGGGGATTTAGTACGCGTTCCGCCGCTGCGTTTGGCGCCTCGCGAAGCGGTGAAGGAAGTCAGTGATAATTTGCGCGACCTCCTGGTAGGCAGCGTTATTATGGAAGGCCCCGATTGGATGGTGCTTAATAAACCTTCTGGTTTGGCAGTGCATGGCGGCAGCGGGGTTAAAATTGGTTTAATAGAAGCGCTGCGTCAAGTGCGCGATGACCTGAGCTTTCTGGAACTGGTTCACCGCTTGGATCGCGATACGTCGGGCTGTTTGCTGCTGGCCAAGTCACGCGATGCGCTGGTGACGCTGAACGAGTCGTTGAAAAAGCACGGTATGGATAAGCGTTATCTGGCCTTGGTCAGTGGGCGCTGGCCAGCGCGGAAAACCTATGAGAGTGCTCGGTTAGACCGCTTTGATGCCGGTAACGGCGAGCGGAGGGTAAGGGTAGATCCCAACGGAAAAGTGTCGCGCACCCATTTTTCGGTGGTCGAAACCTTCGAAAAAGTAACCCTTATAGAGGCTGAGCCGGTCACGGGCCGTACCCACCAGATTCGCGTACATGCCGCCCACGCAGGCCATGCGTTATTAGGTGACGATAAGTACGCTACCCGTGAAAGTGGTCTGCTCACCAAGCAGTTAGGTCTGGGGCGTTTGTTCCTTCATGCGCGAGCGCTGACCTTTCCTGAGCCCACTAACGGCCGCCCGGTTACCGTCAAAGCGCCGCTGCCAGAAGCCCTGGAAGAAGCGCTCAAGCGCGCCCGTCAATAACTTCTTTCTTCACCGCGTTGCCTTTTACAGGGAGCTGCCATGCAGTACGAGCTAATTATATTTGATTGGGACGGCACCTTGATGGACTCAGTGCCGCGGATTGTGTCGTGTATGCAGGCGGCTGCTTTGGAGGCCGAGTGGGGGGCGCTTTCAGCTGCGGAGGTTGAAGATATTATTGGTCTGGGGCTGCCCGAAGCAATTGCCAAGCTCTGCCCAGGTATATTGCCTGCTCAGGCCGAGCGGCTTCGCGAGCGTTACGCGCACCATTTTGTGCAGGCTGATACCACGCCAATGGCGTTTTTTAGCGGTGTCGAAGCGCATATCGCCCGTTTGCGTGGGCATGAGCAACAGCGTTTAGCAGTAGCAACAGGTAAAAGCCGTCGCGGGCTTGACCGTATTTTTACTGAGACCGGTAGCGGCGCGTGGTTTCATGCCAGCCGTACCGCGGATGAAACCCGCTCCAAACCACACCCGCAGATGCTTTCAGAGTTACTGGCTGAGCTTGCGGTGCCGGTCGAGCGGGCGGTGATGGTCGGCGATACTGAGTATGATATGGAAATGGCTAGGGCGATGGGCATGGATCGGGTGGGGGTAAGCTATGGGGTGCATGCGCCTGAGCGCCTGGCAATGAGCGAACCCAAGTGGATTGCCCATAGCGTAGACGAGCTTTTTGATCGGTTATAAGGACATTTTATGAGTGACGATCCAACCCGCCAAGAGGGTGCACAAGAGGGTCATGATGGCCCGGTTAATAGCGACCAGCCCAACGAGTTCAAGGAAGATCCTTGGACTGAAGGGGCCGAGGTTCCGCCTGGTAAGGGGGCTAAGCAGCCCCCTGGGGCGCCAGGTGATGATGCCGAAACCCTGCGCGAACGCCAGCGATTAGCGCAGCTAGAAATGATGGATCACTGGATAGGCGGCGTCTTGACCGAGCAACGGCGTACCCGCCGCTGGAAGCTGTTTTTCCGGCTGATGTTTCTCGCTGTTGTGCTGGTGGCGCTGTCTGCCGCACTTTATAGCCTGTTCTGGGATTCGCCGAGTGTCGCAACGCCCGCTCAACGCCACTTGGGCATTGTTGAGGTTAATGGCGTAATCGCCAGCGATTCTCCAGCCAATGCGGAGCGCATCATCCAAGGGTTAAACCGAGCTTGGGATGCGGAAAGCGCTGCAGCCGTGGTGCTGCACATTAATAGCCCCGGTGGTAGCCCTGTTCAGTCTCAGCGTATCTATGCGGAAATCATGCGCCTGCGCGAGCTGGGTGATAAACCGATTATCGCGGTGATTGAGGATGTCGGTGCCAGCGGCGCTTATTACATTGCCGCAGCGGCAGATGAGATTGTTGCGTCGCCAGTGAGCTTAGTGGGCTCGATTGGTGTGATTTACGCTGGTTTTGGCTTTGAGGAGGCGATAGAGCGCATTGGCGTTGAGCGCCGCGTGCTTACGGCAGGAGAGAATAAGGCCTTCTTAGATCCATTCCAGCCGCTGGACGATGATGCAGAGACGTTTTGGCAAGGTGTGCTGAGCCAAACCCATCGCCAATTTATCGATGACGTCCGCGCAGGTCGCGGCGAACGGCTCAGTGATAGCTCGGACATTTTCTCAGGCCTGATATGGAGTGGCGAGCAGAGCATCGAGCTAGGGTTGGTCGATCAGTTGGGTAGTCTCGAACAGCTGTCTCGCGATCAAGTAGGTAACATCGACTGGGTGGACTATACGCCGAGTCTTGATCCATTTGAGCGCTTTACTCGGCGTTTTACCGAGGTTGCCGCTGAAGTGCTAGGCATTAAGGCGCCTAACACCCCGCTTCGTTTCTGATCGCCAATTTACGTCCTGGGCCCTAGGGCGCGCCAAGCGGATCCAGGCCCGCTTGGCGCAACATATCGCAGAGCGCGATCAGCGGTAGCCCAATCAGGGCGCTGGGGTCACGGCCTTCCAGTCTTTCAAACAGCGCAATGCCAAGGCCTTCCATACGAAAGCTGCCAGCGCTATCTAGGGGCTGCTCTTTGGTCACATAGTTTTCAATCTCTTGCGTGCTAAGAGTGCGAAACACGACCTCAAAGGGCTCGACATGGGCTTGATGGCGTTGGTGGCGAGTATCCAGTAGCGCTAAACCGGTCAGGAAGGTGACGCGCTGGCCAGAAAAGCGGGCAAGGTTAGCGCAGGCCTTTTCTGTGGTATGTGGTTTGCCAAGAATATCGCCTTCAAATACCGCAACCTGGTCGGAGCCTATAATGCAGTGGTGGGGGAAGTGAGCCGACACGGCGTTGGCTTTGCTAAGTGCTAGGCGATGTACCAGTGCGTGTGGTGTTTCGCCATTATGCGGCGTTTCATCAATATCCGGTGAATGGCACCGGTAGGGGAGTTGTAGGCGATCCAGCAGCTCACGCCGCCAGCGTGAGCTTGAGGCAAGCACTAGCTCTGTATTTTCTGTACTTAAGGACTGCGCAGTTGATGACTGAGTGCTTGATGGCTCGGTCATGGCGGGTGAGGTCACAGTATAACTCCTGGCTAATGTGGTTGCGCTAGTGGGACGGCAAAGCAGTAGAGTGTAGCGAAAGCTGCGAATTGTGCCCATGTCGGCTGTTTATTGAGGCCTATGTTGGTTATTTATTGAGGAAGCGATGAAGAAATACACCGACAGCTTTGACACCAGCAGGGGGAGTGCCTATCATTGCGCGCCTATGTTGACCTCACAACTCCCCAGTCGGGTGGAGCCTTATAAGCTCGCAGCCCGCCACGAACGAATCGAAGGCCTGGTAGCGCTGGATAAGCTGCCACGTCTTGCCGAAGAAGCGGGTGACCAAACCGGCGACTGTCATGTCGTGCTTGAGTTTGGTGTCGATGCTCAAGGCCGTCGTGAAATTCGTGGCCACTTGCAAGCGACGTTGGCGCTTGCCTGCCGACGCTGCCTAGTGCCGCTGCCTCAAGAGGTGAGTAGTGACTTTCTGCTTGGAATGGTCACTGATGAAGCCTTGGCGGCCGAGTTGCCTGCTAGTCATGAACCGGTGCTGGTGGAAAAGGAACAGCTGGATCTTCTGACGGTAGTTGAGGATGAATTGATTCTCAGCCTGCCCCAGGTGGTCTATCACGATGAAGCCGAATGTCATGTCTCGGCGGAGCAGCTGGTCAGCAAAACAGAAGGCGCGGCGTCAGATACAGCGCCAGCGACGAACCCTTTCGCGGTGCTGAATGTCTTGAAAGGCAAAAAATAAGCACCCTTTACCTTAAATACCTTGGAGTAAACCCCCATGGCAGTTCAACAGAACCGTAAAACTCGTTCCAAGCGCGGCATGCGTCGCAGCCACGATGCGCTGACCGCTCCGACGCTGTCTCAGGACAAAGAAACCGGTACGACTCACCTGCGTCACCACGTTTCTCCAGACGGTTTCTACCGTGGTCGTAAAGTGGTTGAGGTATAAGCCTCAATTGCATTACTAAGCGGCTAAACGGACTCAGTGCGGTATGCGCTTAGCGATTGATGTGATGGGGGGTGACCAAGGCCCTCATGCGATTATCGCAGGCTCCGCAAGGGCGGTGTTAGAACACCCCGGTCTTGAGCTGGTTCTGTTTGGCCCGCGTCAGCAGATTATTGCTGAGCTTTCGCGCTTGCCGCAGCCTCTGGTTGCGGCAATGTCACGTTTGGTGGCGCGTGATTCGCCCGATAGCGTAATGCCGGGGGCAACAGCGGCCTGGGCGTTGCGCAGAGGCGAGGCAACGAGCATGGCGCACATGCTGCAGTGCGTCGCCCAGGGTGAAGCTGTGGCTGGTGTAAGCGCAGGCAATACGGCAGCGCTTGTTGCCTTGGCAAGGCGCGAACTGGGGATGGTCGAGGGGATTTCCCGTCCGGCAATCAGTACCGCGATCCCAGCCCGCCAAGGGCGCCGCTGCTATTTGCTGGACTTAGGCGCCAACGTGGATTCCCCTGCCCATCGACTGGTCGATTTTGCACTGATGGGGGCGGCGATGGCGCAGTGTATCGATGGCACTGCGGTGCCGCGCGTGGCGCTACTCAACGTTGGCGCTGAAGCCACCAAGGGGAGTGTGAGCGTACGTGAGGCTGATCGTCTGCTGCGCGAGTATGCCAGTGGTAGTGCTTTCGACTATCAAGGCTATGCTGAGGGTGGCGACCTGTTTAAAGGCCAGCTTGATGTGGTGGTGTGTGATGGCTTTGTGGGCAACGCTGTCCTCAAGGCGAGCGAAGGTTTGACGAGTATGTTGGTTGAACGCGTGCAGATGGCGTTTGAGTCGCGCCTAAGTGGTCGTTTGGCAAGCCTACTGGCCAAGCCTGTGTTAAAGCGCTTAAAGCAAGAGCTTGATCCCGTGCGCTACAACGGGGCCAGTTTATTGGGGTTGCGCGGTATCGTAGTGAAAAGTCACGGCAGTACTCATGCCGATGGGTTTTACTACGCTATTCATCGCGCCCTGCAGGAAGTAGAACATAACTTACCTGCGCGGATCGCAGGCCGCTGGCAAGCGCCATCAAGTGAAAACGATGGCACAGGCCAGCCATGATCAGATAATAACGATTTAACTTTTTTGCGGGTTTATAGGTGGCATCAGGATGTGCCAATAACCTCGCCTATCGCTCATATGAGCAAATGCCTACAAGAGCAAAGGTGAACGACATGTCTCAACCCCTTGCCCTCATTTTTCCCGGGCAAGGCTCTCAGCAGCTTGGAATGCTGCGAGAGCTTGCCGAGCGCTATAGTGTGGTGGGAACGACATTTGAGGAAGCGTCGGATGCTTTGGGCTACGATTTGTGGAAAGTCGTCCAAGAAGGTCCCGAAGAGTCGCTTAATGCAACCGCTTGCACCCAGCCTGCGCTGCTTTCTGCCAGCGTCGCCATTTGGCGTGTGTGGCAAGAGCTGGAAGGGCCGCGGCCGACAGTGATGGCGGGCCATAGCCTAGGCGAATACAGCGCTATGGTGTGCGCAGGCGTCATGAGCTTTGCCGAAGGCGTCAACTTGGTACGTCTGCGCGGAGAAGCCATGCAGGCGGCAGTGCCTGCTGGCGAAGGCGGCATGGCGGCGATCCTGGGCTTGGCAGACGATGCGGTTGAAGCCGCCTGTGAAAAGGCTGCCCAGGGCGACGTTGTTTCAGCGGTCAACTACAATTCCCCAGGGCAAGTGGTGATAGCGGGCTCTAAAGTAGCCGTTGAGCGAGCTATTGTTGCTTGCCAGGAGGCCGGTGCCAGGCGTGCCATGGCATTGCCGGTTTCCGTGCCTTCGCACTGTGCATTGATGCGCCCTGCGGCCGAGCGCCTGGCAGAGGCGATACAAACTATCGAGCTGCGGGCGCCGCGCTACAGTGTCATCCAAAACGTCGATGCCCAGGCCCATGCCGATACCGCGACATTGAGCACGCGGCTAGTCGAGCAGCTCTATCAGCCGGTGCGTTGGAGCGCCTGTGTTGAAGCCATGGCGGATCAAGGCGTGGAGGTGTTCATTGAGTGCGGGCCAGGAAAGGTGTTGACTGGCCTCAATAAGCGTATCGTGAAGGGTAGCAAGGGATTGGCGGTGAATGATCCTGACAGTCTGGAAGCCGCGCTTGAGCTGGCGCGTGAAACCTTGGCTGATAAGGCGTGACCAAGAGAGATTGCAATCCACTATCCTTGCTTGATTACACGGTTAGAGGCAGAACGTTATGACACAAGAGAGTAGAGTTGCCCTGGTAACAGGGGCGAGTCGTGGTATTGGTCAGGCCATTGCTCGCGAGCTAGGTCGCCAGGGCCGTATCGTCATTGGCACCGCGACCAGTGAGTCTGGCGCTGAAAAAATTGATGCCGATTTGAAAGAGCACGGCATTGAAGGGGCAGGTCTATGTCTTAACGTGACCGACCAGGCCAGTATCGATAGCGTATTGAAAACGATTACTGAGCGCTTTGGTGCGCCGACTATTTTGGTCAACAACGCGGGTATCACGCGTGATAATCTGCTGATGCGCATGAAAGAAGATGAGTGGGATTCCGTCATGGATACCAATCTGAAATCTGTCTATCGTGTTAGCAAGGCGTGTTTACGGGGTATGACCAAGGCGCGGTTTGGGCGTATTGTGTCGATTAGTTCTGTAGTGGCAACCATGGGCAACCTGGGCCAAACTAACTATGCTGCAGCTAAGGCCGGTATGGAAGGTTTTAGCCGCGCGCTAGCGCGTGAGGTCTCCTCTCGTGCGATTACGGTTAACGCAGTGGCACCGGGCTTTATTGCGACTGATATGACCGAAGCGCTACCTGAAGCACAGCACGAAATGCTGCTTAAGCAAATTCCGCTGGCCCGTTTAGGGGCGCCGGAAGAGATCGCCGCAGCAGTGGGTTTTTTGACCAGTGATGCAGCCGGTTATATCACTGGCGAGACGCTTCACGTGAATGGCGGCATGAATATGCGTTGATGGCCTTGGGCTTGGCGGTTGCGTCTACCCAAGGGCGTCTATAAACTACCCCGCAGCTTTTGGCTTGCGGTTTCCAAATAGCTGGTTATCAAAAACGGCTAATGTGAACGACTGGAGTACGTTAATGAGTACTATTGAAGAGCGCGTTAAGAAAGTTGTAGCAGAGCGCCTGAACGTTAAAGAAGAAGACATCCAAAACAGCTCTTCTTTTACAGAAGACTTGGGTGCTGATTCGCTCGACACCGTTGAGCTGGTCATGGCTTTGGAAGAGGAATTCGATACTGAAATTCCCGATGAAGAAGCTGAGAAGATCACCACGGTTCAAGAAGCCATCGATTACGTGAACGCCCACCAGTAAGGGCTGCGTCGATGCATCGAACCAGGGTGGGGTGCTAGCCACCCGCCTTAAAAGCCGTCCTTTTCCAGGACGGCTTTTTTGCTTTGCTGCCACAATGCTTATAACGTTCAATCTCCGTTATACTGTTGACCAAATTTAAGCAGCAAATGACCCAAGTGGGTCGCGTCACCATGGATGCCTGGAGGAAAGCTGATGGCACGGAAAAGGGTAGTGGTAACTGGGTTAGGCCTGGTGACCCCAGTGGGTAATAGCGTTGATGAGTCGTGGGCCAACATTGTGGCCGGTAAAAGCGGTATTACGCCTATTGAGCATTTCGATACCAGCGGTTTTAACACCCGTTTTGGTGGATCGATCAAAAACTTTGATATTAGCCCGTATCTGAATCCTAAAGATGCCCGCAAGATGGATCTGTTTATTCAGTACGGCATGGCGGCGGGCGCCCAAGCGGTAGAAGATTCGGGGATTGAGTGCAGCGAAGAGAATGCCGATCGCATCGGTGTGGCTATCGGCTCAGGCATTGGTGGCCTACCCATGATTGAGCATAACCACAACGCACTCAACAAAGGTGGCGCTCGCAAGATATCGCCATTCTTCGTGCCGGGCTCTATCATCAATATGATTTCGGGCAATATGGCGATTCAGCACGGCTTCAGAGGCCCGAACATTGCCATTACGACTGCCTGCACCACCGGTACTCATAATATTGGTTACAGCGCACGCACCATCGCCTATGGCGATGCGGACGTGATGATCTGTGGTGGTGCTGAAATGGCCACCACGCCGCTGGGCCTGGGTGGTTTTTCTGCGGCTCGCGCGCTCTCTACGCGTAATGACGATCCACAAGCGGCAAGCCGCCCCTGGGATACCGACCGTGATGGTTTCGTGTTATCCGATGGTGCCGGTGTGCTGGTGCTTGAAGAGTATGAGCACGCCAAGGCGCGGGGCGCCAATATCTACGCAGAGCTGGTGGGCTTTGGTATGAGCGATGATGCTTATCACATGACTTCACCGCCGGAAGATGGACGTGGCGCAGCACTCTCCATGCGCAATGCGATTAAAGATGCCCAGGTTGACGTTTCTTCGGTTCACTATATCAACGCCCACGGCACCTCCACTGCGGCCGGCGATCTGGCCGAAAGTCGTGCCATTGAGAACGTCTTGGGTGGCGCTGCAAGCAGCGTGGCAGTGAGCTCCACCAAATCGATGATTGGCCACCTGTTGGGCGCCGCCGGTGCGGTAGAGGCGGTGTTTAGTATTCTGGCTATTCGTGATCAGGTCGCGCCGCCCACGATTAATCTGGATAACCCGCAGGAAGGCTGCAATCTGGACTATGTGCCGCATACTGCGAGGGATATGCGCATTGATATGGCGCTTTCAAATTCCTTCGGTTTTGGTGGTACCAACGGCTCGCTGCTATTTAAGAAGGTGTAGTTAGCGATGCTGACGCCTACGTTATGTGATGATCAATCTGTGCCGTTTGATGATCGTGGGCTGGCGTATGGTGATGGTCTGTTTGAAACGGTGCTATTACGTACGGGAAAGCCGGTGCTATGGCGCTATCACAGGGAGCGTCTGGCACAAGGCTGTCATCGCCTGGGGCTACCGTTACCTTGCCAGGAGGCCCTTGACGCCACTTGGCAAGGCGATCCCACTGCTGAGTTCGAAGTGCTTAAGCTGATACTGACCCGAGGCAGCGGCGGGCGTGGCTATGCCCAGTCCGATCAGATCACGCCGCGGCTGCTCAGTCGTCGAACGCCGTTTCAACCGTCGGTTAAGCGCTGGCAGGAAGGCGTGACAGTGCGGCTTTGCGATTTGCGGCTGGCCCGTCAGCCTCGGTTGGCAGGTATCAAGCACCTAAATCGACTGGAAAACGTACTGGCCCGCCAAGAGTGGGGCGATGCCACTATTGCCGAAGGATTGCTCGCCGACAGTGAAGGCCTTGTGGTAGAAGCCACCAGCATGAATGTTTTTTGGCAGCAGGCGGGAAAAGTGTTAACGCCTCTCCTTGACCAGTGCGGTGTGGCTGGCACGTTGCGTGCTGCATTGCTTGAACACGGTGCCGTCGCTCAGGCGTCGCTGACGCTTCATCAACTTGCTGATGTCGAGCGGCTATGGGTGGCCAACTCTGTTCAGGGCGTATGGCCTGTTACCACCTTGCTTGCCGCGGATGGTTCACTGCTGCAGCGCTGGCCTCTGAGCCAGCCTGACCCGTTCCAGCGCTTGGCACATCAGCTATTGGGCGTTGTTTAAACGCCAGTGTTTAGATATCGCTCTGCAATTTTCTAGAGGTGTCATGGTGAAACGGTTATTAACCGCTTTATTAGTGTTAGTAGTGGTTGGGGCTGCAAGTGCAGCAGGCGGTTATTTCTATTGGCAGAGCCGATTAGAGGCACCGCTAGCGCTCGATGAGCCAATGCTTTATCAAGTGCCCTCTGGCGCGGGCTTTAATCAGGTCGTGGCGCAATTGGAAGAGCAGGGCGTCGTGGAAAATGCCTGGGCGTTTCGTCTGCTAGCGCGGGTCGAGCCGGAACGCGTGCCGCGGCTGCGTACCGGCGAGTATCAGCTGTTGCCGAATATGAGCGGTCTGGAAATGATGGCACTGCTGGGTAGCAATAAAGTCGTCACCTACTCGCTGACCATTCCTGAGGGGTGGTCTTTTCGACAAATGCGCGAATTACTCAATGCGGCGCCGAAGCTCGACCACCGCACGGCGGAGTTGAGCGATGCTGAGGTGATGACGCTACTCGATCGAGAAGGCACCTTTCCTGAGGGCTGGTTCTTTCCCGACACCTATCGCTATCATCTGGGTATGAGCGATGTCGATATCCTGCGCCAGTCATTGGAGCGGATGGAGCGCATTTTGGAAGAGGTGTGGGAGGAGCGCGCGGACGATCTAACCATTGACTCCCCCTACGAAGCGCTGATTATGGCCTCTTTGATCGAGCGGGAAACCGGTGCGCCCGAGGAGCGGCGCGAAATTGCCGGTGTGTTCAAGCGCCGCATGGAGCAGGGCATGCGCCTGCAAACCGACCCGACGATTATTTACGGTATGGGTGAGCGTTATGAAGGGCAAATTACTCGCGCTGATATCCGCGAGGCCACGCCCTATAACACTTACGTCATTGACGGCATACCGCCCACGCCGATTGCCATGCCTGGGCGTGCCTCCTTGGAGGCAGCGGTGAATCCACTGCCTGGCGAAACGCTCTATTTCGTTTCCCGTGGCGATGGCACGCACCATTTCTCGCGTACGCTGCGGGAGCATAACAATGCCGTTAATCGCTATATCCGCAATCGCTAATCGCCATGACACATCACCCATGATTGATGACCACTGTAAGGGAGCATGATGAGTAAGCGTGGACGCTTCATTACGCTGGAAGGCGGCGAAGGTGTGGGTAAATCCACCAATGTGGGCTTTGTGGCCGAGTGCTTGGAGGCCCAGGGGTTGGAAGTGGTGCGTACCCGCGAGCCGGGCGGCACCGTTCGTGGTGAAGCTATTCGCGCACTGTTACTGGATCCTGTCCCCCAAGAGCCGCTACATGTCGACGCTGAGCTGCTGCTAATGTTCGCCGCGCGAGCGCAGCACTTGGCGGAAAAAATACTCCCCGCCTTGGCAAGAGGGGCGTGGGTAGTGTGTGATCGCTTTACCGATGCCACCTTTGCCTATCAGGGCGGGGGGCGGGGCATTGCCAAGGAGCGTATCGCCGTGCTGGAGAATTTTGTTCAGCAGGGGCTCTCTCCCGATTTAACCCTACTGCTCGATATGCCCAAAGAGGCTGCAAGACAACGCTTAGAGTCGCGCCTGCGTGATCGACATGAGCAGCTTGATCGTTTTGAACAGGAGCAGGCTGACTTTTTCCAGGCCGTACGGGATGGCTATTTGGCACGAGCGGAAGAAGCGCCCGAGCGCTTTGCGGTGATTGATGCACAACACACCCTGGATAAGGTACAAAGCCAAATCCGACAAGTCCTATTAACAAAGGTTGCGGCATGGCGTTAACCGGCGTAATGCCTTGGCACCAAGCCACCTGGCAGCATTTGACCCGCTTGGCTGATGGTGGACGGATGCCCCACGCGTTGTTAATTCACGGCGCCCACGGCGTGGGTAAGCAGCAGTTAGCGGAAGCACTCATTGCGCGAACGCTATGCGCCTCGCCCGCTGATCAAGCCTGTGGCCATTGCCATAGCTGCTCGATGCTGGAATCGGGCTATCACCCGGATCTGCTGCGGGTTTCTCCAGAAGAGGGAAAGCGCCAAATCCGCATTGACCCTATCCGCGAGGTTAATCGCTTTGTGTCGCAAACGGCTCAGCAGGGCGGTTATCGAGTGATTGTGGTTTCCCCCGCCGAGGCAATGAACGTTGCCGCCGCCAATGCGCTGCTCAAAAGCCTCGAAGAGCCCGGTGACAAAACCCTGTTTATTCTGCTTTCCGACGTGCCGTCGCGGATGCTGGCGACGATCCGTTCGCGCTGTCAGCAGTGGTCACTACCCAGCGTTGCCTTTGAGGCATGTCGTGGCTGGTTGATTGAGCAATTGGGCAGCACTGACGAAGCCTACTTCTGGTGGCAGGTAGCGGGTGGGCTACCACTGCTCGCCGTGGAGCTGGCAGCGCCTGAAGAGCGCGCTTTACGCCATCAAATTCACGACAGTTTCGAACAACTGGTGCGTGGTGCCGAGCCCGTTTCAGAGGCGGCCCGTCTGGATCGCCAGGCGATTGATGCCATCTTGTGGTACGGTATCGCCTGGCTGGAAGACCTGATTCGTCTAGGTTTGTCTGGGGAGGCGGCGGTGTTGCATAACCCTGATTTAGAACCGCTCTACCGCCAGGCGGTGAAAAATGGTCGTGTTCAGGATTGGTTTCGCCTGCTTGATTATGCCCGCGAGCAGCGACGGTTGTTGGCGGTGGGGGCAAACCCCAATCCTCAGCTAGTGCTTGAAGCATGGCTGGTGCGCTGGGCGGCGCTGCTGCGTTCATAGTGGTGTTTATTCAATCCCCCACGGCTGTTCAAAACAGTGCAGCGAGGTCGTCATGGCAGCTCAGAAAGCGCTCTCTCTTACCGTTCCGGATGTTCCGACACTGCTTTCCGCGTATATGCCTTTTCTGGATCGCGGGGGGATTTTTGTACCTACTCAAACCCCTTACGCACTTGGCCAGCAAGTGTTTTTGCTGCTTACGCTGCCGGGTGAAAGCGAGCGCCTTTCAATTACCGGCCAGGTGGTGTGGGTATCTCCAGAGGGGGTGAGTGGCCGCCGTATGCCAGGCATTGGCCTTCACTTCAGCCAGCAGGACTATCCCGTGCGTGACCGCATTGAGGCGCTGCTTGCCGGTCAATTAGATAAAGCAGCTCCATCGTTCACGCTCTGAATGCCATTTTTCTGATCCAGTCGTTATGGCCTATCTGTTTTGACCTATTTGTTGAGAACCGTATGTTTGTTGATTCACACTGTCACTTAGATCGTTTATCCGACCAGACCCATGGGGGCGATATTGCCGCCACTTTGGCCGCCGCCCGCGCTGCCCATGTCAGCCAATTTCTTGCTGTAGCGGTTACCCTAGAAGACATGCCGCAGCTTGCGGCCATTTCACGCGAACATCACGATGTGGCGATTTCCGCTGGTTTGCACCCCCTGCACCACAGTGAGAATGAACCCAGCGTTGCCGATATAAAAGACACCGCTGAGCAGTATGGTGCGGTGGCGATCGGCGAAACTGGCCTGGATTACCACTATCGCGACAGCGTACCTATCGAGATTCAGCACGAGCGCTTTAAGCGTCACTTAATCGCCGCGCGTGAGTTAGAACTGCCGGTGATTATTCATACCCGCGAAGCCAAAGAGGAAACCTTGGCCTTGCTACGTGAATATAGCGACCCGCGAGTGGGCGGTGTATTACACTGTTTTACTGAAGACTTGGCGATGGCCCGTGAAGCGGTGCGGCTGGGTTTTTATATCTCGCTGTCGGGCATTATTACTTTTCGAAACGCCGCTCCGCTGCGTGAACTTGCCCGTCAACTGCCGCTGGATCGCCTGCTGATTGAGACCGATAGCCCTTATCTAGCACCCGTTCCTCATCGCGGCAAGCCCAATGAGCCCGCGTGGGTGGTGCAAGTAGCTGAGTGCATCGCCAAGGAGCGAGGTATCAGTGTCGATGAAGTGGCCATGCAGACGACCGCTAACTTTTATCAGCTTTTTCGTGCCGCCGCTCCCGATGCCCCGGAACACGTTAAAGAGGCGTTGGCCCACTCAGGGCTTCTATAGCCTGAAGTGCCTTGAATACGCTCAAGCGAGGTGGGTGAGATGAATATTGATCGATTGCTGCAGCAAGGTAATGGAGATGAAGGGCGCACTGGCGCTATTCCTCCACTCAATGAGTGGCAGCCTGTGCTCTCTGGCGATATGAACATCATCATTCACGCCGATGGTCGCTGGTCGCACGAAGGTCAGCCGTTTGCCCGACCCAAGGTGGCACGCCTATTGGCAACGCTGCTGCGCCTGGATGACGAGGGTTACTGCCTGGTTACGCCGGTAGAGCGCTGGCGAATAAAGGTCGAAGACCTGCCATTGGTGGCGGTAGAGGCTGACTTCCGTGACGGTGCCTGGTGGTTTACCACCCAGTTTGACGACGTTGTTCGCTTAGATGCCGAGCATCCGCTCACCGTCACCTCAACCCCCCAAGGTGAGGCGGTGCCACAGCTGCCGGTGCGTTTTGGGCTAGCTGCCCGCTTGCACCGCAATGTCTATTACCAGTTGGTTGAGGCGGCTGAAAGCCGTGATGTGGCCGGTGGCAAGAGTGAACTGGGGCTAACGAGTGCCGGTCAGTGGTTTGCGCTGGGTCAGGTGGATGATGAATTACTTGGCGAGGCGCCGTGAAGTTAACTGCTGAACAGCAAGCTGTTGTTAATCATCAGGCCGGGCATGCGCGCGTGGCAGCGGTGGCCGGGGCAGGCAAAACCACCACCATGGCCGCTCGGGTGCTGCATCTATTGGCCAGCGGTGTACCGCCAAAACGTATTTTAGTGCTGATGTTTAACCGCTCAGCAAAGGATGATTTTCAGCGTCGTTTAGCCGCAATGGCACCTGCCGGGCAGGCATTGCCCGATGTCCGCACCTTCCACTCCCTGGGGCACCGCTTGACTCAAAGCTTATGCCGCTGGGGGGCGCTAGCGCCGCGCCAGCTATTATCCGCCGATTGGCAATTAGAGAGGCTGCTTCGTCAGGCAAGTATTAATGTACTGCGTGATGCCGTTGAGCGCCGAGATGCTGCTCTGGAAGGGGATCGGCTAGAAACCTTAGCCCACTTTTGCGGCTTGGTTAAAGCAGAAATGATCACCCCCGAGGCGCTCTATGAGCGGCTGAATTTTGATCCAGACACCGACTATTTCCCAGCGGGGTTTGCCGAAGCAGAGAGGCTATTGGAAGCGGAAGGCGTGATGACTTATGCCGATCTGCTTTATCGTCCGCTGTTGGCGCTAGAAGCAGATAGTGCTTTACGTGGTCGCGTCGAAGGGTTCCTCGACCATGTCATTATTGATGAGTATCAGGATATTAACGCCGCACAGCAGCGACTTTTATCTGTGTTGGTGGGCACTCGTGCCGAGGTAATGGCAGTTGGCGATGCCAACCAGTGTATTTACGAGTGGCGCGGTGCCAAGCCCGACACCATGCTGGAAAATTTCGCCGCCACCTTTGGCGAAGCGACCGATTACCCACTATCAACCACCTTCCGGCACGGTCATGCGTTGGCGCTGGCTGCTAACCATGCCATTGCCGCTAACCAGCGGCGTCCTAATCAGCTATGCCTTGCAGCGGCTAATAACCCGGAGACCCGCGTCTCAGTCGGGCAGGGGAGCCGTTTGCTACTTGATGCGTTGATGGACTGGCAGGCTCAGGGGCGAGCGTTTAACGAAGCTAGTTTGCTGGTACGCAGTTGGGCGCTTTCGGTGCCGTTTCAACTGGCGCTGCTACAAGCAGGGATTCCATTTCGGCTTCAGCGCGAGGATCGTTTTGTGTTTCGTCTGCCGCTGGTGCAGGCCTTGGCGGGCTATTTAAAGCTGTCGCGTCGTCCAGATCTTCTTCGCGACCCGCAGCAACTGTTACTGCTGCTTTCACAGCCGACCCCCTTCGTTGCCCGTGAGCGGCTTCAGCGCTTGGCGCACCAACTGGCGACTACTCAGCAGTGGCCCGAGCGGCATGACGCCATGTTAACGGCGTTAAAGCCGATCCAGAGGCGCACGCTGAAAAAGCGCTGGCTGCTGCTTTGTGAGTTGCCACAGCTGAGTGCATGGCCTCCCGCGAAGTTGCTACGCCATGTGGTGGAAAGCATTGATGCTGAAAAAACGCTTAAGCGTGCGGCAGCGCGGCGGGATAAAGGCGAAGAGGATGTGCGCCTACTTGACGTGCTGATCGAACAAGCGCAAAGCGTGCAAGACCCGGATGCCTTTATCGAACTTCTTGAGCGCCCGGTAGAAAATCAGGCGGGTGGTGTGCTGATTAGCACTGTGCACGGGGCCAAAGGGCTGGAGTGGCCACTGGTAGCGGTAGCCGGTGTTAACGAAGAAGACTTTCCTCACTATAGCCGCGATAACCCGCTCAGCGATGAGCGGCTTGAGGAGGAGCGGCGGCTCTTCTACGTGGCAATTACCCGCGCCCAGGAGCAGCTATTAGTGCTTCATGATGGGGGCGTGCACCGGCCGAGTCGCTTTATTGCCGAAAGCGCCTGGCAGGATAGCATGCGGGTCGCCTCCTGCTTGGCCAGTACCAGTGCGCCCGCGGCGACCCTGCAAGTGACATCGGTGGGCCTGGTTGAACGCTATCTGATGCGGCTAGGGCGAGACGACATTGCGCTTGCGCCGGCACAGGTTGATGAGTCCAAAGCGGGTTATTCAGCAGAGGCAAATTTCTACCCTGGTCAACGGCTTCATCACGCGGTATTTGGCGTAGGCGAAGTGGCGGCGGTGGAGGGAAGCGCCAGCGACCCGGTCATTGATGTGCGTTTTGATCAGGCAGGGCGAAGGCGGCTCATTGCCCGCCGCGCACCCATTGAGCTACTCGAAAATGGCTCAACGCTTGCTGGGTAAGTCATTGATTTTCTAATAGTACACACTCTTTCACATTTGAACTCAAATTAAGCTTTAGAGCTGTTTGACTTAGCATCGCCCTGCCGATTTAATACCCACACTTCTACCGAGTTAATACTCAGCAGCTCATAGTATATAACTAATGAAATAGGGAACGAGCATGGTAAGGCAAGTCACTTGGCTTTGCGCCATTTTGATCGTTACCCAAAGCGGCGCCTTGCTTGCTGATAACTCCCTACCTAATCTTGAATTCAATGGTTTTGGCACGCTGGGGGTCGTTCACTCTGACGAGCAAAATGCTGACTTCGTTAATGACCCTTTTGCTTCACAAGGTGCTGGATACAGCCATGATTGGAGCGCAGAAGTTGATAGCCGCTTAGGGCTTCAAGCTACGCTGCATCTCACGCCTAAACTTTCCTCGGTTGTTCAAGTAGTCAGCGAGAAGCGGTATGACGGCTCTTACGCACCTGAGATTGAATGGGCGAATGTTCAATACGACATTACCCCTAATCTTAGTTTCCGCGTTGGGCGTATGGTGCAGAGCTCATTCATGGCTTCTGAACATCGTAAAGTTAATTACGCCACTCCATGGGTGCGGCCTCCGCAAGAAGTTTATCGTCTAATTCCGGTGGCTAATTTTGACGGTGTTGATATGCGCTATCGATACCCAGTAGGGGAGACTACCAATGAATTGCAGTTGAATTTTGGTGGTGGCAGCGTTGATTACTCAACGGGTAGTATCGACGCCAGCGATTCCTGGGGCGTTTCTCACCGTACTCATTGGGGGGATGCCACCCTGTTTGCCAGCTACGGCGAACTGAAAGTAAGCGCAGATGAACTCTCACAATTCTTCGATGTTTACCGCCTCTTTGGTCTACCCGGTGAACAGCTTGCTAGCCGCTACGAAGTTGATGGTAAGCGTACGAGCCTGCTGAGTTTAGGGTTAGGTTATGACCCTGGGTCATGGTTTGTTATGGGCGAGTGGGCACGCTCTTCGTCGCCTTCTCTGTTAGGGGAGAGCGAAGGAGCCTACATGACGTTAGGTTACCGTGTCGCCGAGTGGACACCGTATGTAGGTGTGGCGCGAGCAAAAGTCACCAGCAATACGTCAGAGCCTGGGCTAAATGCTGCCCTGTATCCATCGCCCTTTGCAGAAGGTGCCCAGCTCCTTAACGGGATGTTGAATGAGCTACTATCCAGCGGAATACAGCAAGAAAGCATAACGGTTGGCGCACGCTGGGATTTCAGACCGGGTATGGCTCTTACGGCCCAATATGATCACATCGATATGCGCTCAGGGACATCAGGGGGGCTGATTAATCAACAGCCCGAGTTTACCCCAGGTGGACGTATTAACCTGTTCAGCCTTTCGCTCGACTTTGTGTTTTAAGGAGAGTGGCCATGCTTAAACGTCTAACTGGATCCGGAATCAGCCTCTTATTGGGGGCGATGTTGAGCATGACTTATCATCCTGCTTCAGCCGAAGTATTGGTGGTGGTATCAGCCGAGGCGCCTTTTACTCGCCTTACCAGCAGCGATTTAAGGGATGTTTATTTAGGGCGCCGCACGCTAATAGTTAACGGAGCACAGGTGGTGCCCTTGGATCTGACTGAAGGTACGGCAGCGAGAAGTGAGTTCTACACCCGCTACACGGGGCAAACCCCTGCGCAGATCAAGGCACACTGGGCCAGGCAGATATTTACCGGGCGAGGGCAGCCGCCCCAAGCGCTGGCTAATAGTCGCGCAGTGGTAGAGCGATTAGTCAGTGATGCAAAAGCACTGGGCTATATAGACCCTTCCTTTCTTGATGAGCGTTTGAGAGTGGTGACAATTGAGTAGTCTCAATGATCCAAGAGGCCCGAGCCGGGTCAGCTCATCCAGAGCCTTTATTCATCGATGGTCACATCATCTTGTAGAGCCACTGGTACTCTTCAGCATCGTGGCTTTTATGATGTTATTGGTTATATGGGGAAGTACTTATTTTTTAGTCAATAAAGAGCGTATGTCCATTGAGCGTCAGGCAGAGCTGTCCGTGGGTGAAATCACCGACACCTACGAAGCAAGGGTTGTAAGGGCCCTCAGGGAAATTGACACGACACTGAAGTTAGTACGTTTTACCGCCAATAGCAGCAATCACTCGAGCGTGCTCAGTGTGTTAAATGAGCAGTGGCTGCTGCCTCCCGCACTGCTTTTTACCATCAGTATTGTTGATTCGCAGGGCATGGTTGTTGAGACCACTGATCCTGGGCTGCTTGGGCAGCGCCTAACGCCTCCTGCGCAAGCAATGCTGGACGATGATTACTTAGCCGTGGGAGAAAAGGATGCTAACCAGATTACCTTTACTCGACCATTAAGGCCTGAGCAAGAATCTGCGCAAGGGGGAGGCTCAGGCTGGGTCATCATCGCTATTGATGCCAATTACTTTGTGAGCAGTTATGAAGTTCGATCTTTGGGCCAGCAGGGCATGCTGGCACTCGTCGGTGCGGATGGCATCGTACGGGTCAGGCGTTCTGGAGATGCGATCCATTCAGGCGAGTTAATGGATATAGGAGCCTGGAAAAGTAGCACACTGGATGCTGTTAGTGCGCCTTTTATGACCCACTGGCAAGGGGTTGATCGTTACACGCTGGTGCGCGAGCTGTATGATTTTCCACTCTCGATCGTGGTAGGGCTCTCTGCCCAGGAACAGTTGGCCGCAGCTCACCAACTTGCGCGAAGCTATTGGCAGCGGGCCGGTTGGACTAGCGGCCTGCTACTCATCATTCTGGCTATACTCGGTCGTTTGAGCTGGCAACTTCAGTGGGCGCGGCGGCGGGTAATGGAAGAGCGTGTATCACATGCTCAGCAGGTCGAACACTTAGCTTTCCATGACACGCTAACCGATTTGCCTAATCGAGCCTTTTTGAGCCACTTGATTACTCAGGCCGTGAAGCTTGGCGGTCGCCATAGTGAATCCTTCGCGCTGCTTTTCTTGGATCTTGACCGCTTTAAGTTAATCAATGACACCTTGGGTCACGATGCCGGAGACCATCTCCTGCAAGAAGCAGCAAGTCGACTGACCACTTCGGTGCGTGAAAGTGATGTCGTCGCTCGGTTAGGGGGCGATGAATTTGTCATCCTTTTGAGTAAGGTTAGTCGACGAGACCAGATTGAGCCCATCGCCCAAAAAATTCTTTCAGCCATTAGAGAGCCCTTTATGCTAGCGGGCCAGGAGTGCCATGTCTCGGTAAGTATTGGTGTCTCGCTGTATCCGTTTGACGGGCTTGACGAGCAAACATTAATGAAAAGCGCTGATATGGCGATGTATCAGGCGAAGCTGCTGGGCAAAAACACTGTCCAGTTCTATACCGATGAATTAAGTGCGGAAATGGATGTGCGTTTAACCTTGGAGTCTGGCCTGCATCGTGCGCTTGTGAGTCATGAGTTTAGGTTGTTCTTCCAGTCAAAGCATGACGTCGAAGTAGGTAGCACGCTTGGCATGGAGGCATTGCTTCGTTGGCAGCATCCAACGCTTGGATTGCTGGAACCCGCCCAATTCATGCCCCTGGCTGAAGAGAGCGGTTTGGCCATGCCTATCGCTCAATGGGTGCTCGAAAATGCCTGTAGGCAAAACATGCTGTGGCAACAAGAAGGGTTTCCCGCATTAACGATGGCGGTCAAGATTTCTGCACGCCAATTTTACGACAACAGCTTTGTGGAGAGTATCAAGGAGGCATTAGCCACTACTGGAATGGATCCCTGGCTACTTGAGTTGGAAATGACAGAGAGCATGCTGCTGCAGGATGTTCAGCGTACGGCGAGTATCTTTGCCGAGATTAAAAAACTCGGGGTTAAGATAGTCATTGACGATTTTGGTACAGGGTATTCTTCTTTATCTGACTTAAACGCTTTGCCTGTCGATACGTTAAAAGTAAGTTCTTCTTTAGTTAAGCGCTTATCAGGCACTCGTCGCGACCAGCAGTTATCGTCATCGGTCATTGAGTTGGGTAAGCGTCTAGGGATGCAGGTGTTCGCGAAAGGGGTCGCTTCTCATGAGCAGTCCCATTTCATAGGCAGCCACTCCAGTCTCCCTTTTCACGGCTTTTATAGTAATAGACCGTTATCAGCAGAGGAGAGCTGTCAAAGGGAGAAATAGCCCAGACAGACACCGCTTACCCTTTTACAGCCAATGTAGGGCAAGCAGTGCACAGGTTTTAGCCGACTACTTTACATATTAGGGTAGTTGGGTCCGCCACCGCCTTCTGGTGCTACCCAGGTAATATTTTGCGCTGGGTCTTTGATGTCGCAAGTTTTGCAGTGCACGCAGTTTTGGAAATTGATCTGAAAGCGTGGCTGGCCCGCGCTATCCTCTACCACTTCGTAAACACCGGCCGGGCAGTAGCGCTGCGCCGGTTCTGCGTATTTGGGCAGGTTTTCGCGGATCGGTAGCTCAGGATCGTCCAGGCGCAAATGACACGGCTGATCCTCTTCATGGTTGGTGTTCGATAGAAACACAGAGGTAGGCTTGTCGAAGGAGAGTTTGCCGTCCGGTTTGGGATAGTTAATCTTTTCAAACTCGGCTGCAGGCTTGAGGGCGCCATAGTCTGTGGTGGTGTCGTGGACGTTAGGCAGCTTGTTGCCCAGCAACTGGTGAGCAAAATTATATGCTCCACCGCCCACGGTGCCATATTTATGGATCGCGGGGCCGAAGCTGGCGCTCTCTTTAAGCTCTTGGTAGGCCCAGCTGGCTTCCCATTTCTGGGTAAAGCTCGTTAGCTCCTGGGCGCCTTCATCACCACCTTTGATCGCCTCAAATACGCTCTCCGCGGCAACCAAACCAGACTTCATGGCGGTGTGCAGGCCTTTGATTTTGGAAAAGTTGAGAGTGCCCGCATCGCAGCCAATCAATAGCCCGCCGGGGAAGGTCATTTTGGGTAGGCTGTTAAAGCCCCCCTTGGTAATCGCCCGGGCGCCATAAGCCACGCGCTTGCCCCCCTCCAGATACTGACTAAGTACCGGATGATGCTTCATACGCTGAAATTCGTCGAAGGGCGAGAGCCACGGGTTCTGGTAGCCCAGATCCATAATCAAACCCACCACCACCTGCTGGTTTTCCGCATGGTAAAGAAACCAGCCGCCGTGAGCGTTTTTATCTAATGGCCAGCCAGAACCATGCAACACAAGCCCAGGCTCATGCTTGTGGGCAGGCACATCCCACAGCTCTTTAAGGCCGATGCCGTAGTGTTGCGGGTCGCGTCCTGCATCCAGTGAGAAGTCTTTGATTAAGCGCTTGCCCAAATGCCCCCGCGAGCCTTCGGCAAACAACGTGTATTTGGCGCGTAGTTCCATGCCCGGCATATGGCCATCTTTAGGGGTGCCATCTGCGGCAACACCCATGTCGCCAATCAGAATACCGCGCACGGCGCCTTCTTCAATAATGACCTCTTGGGCGGCAAAGCCTGGGAAGATTTCTACGCCGAGGCCCTCTGCCTGTTCCGCCAGCCAGCGGCACAGATTGCCTGCACTGATTACATAGCGGGTAAGCTCGCCGCCGGTGTTATGCATGCTTTTAGGTACCAAGGCGTTGGGCACTTTCTGCGCTTTTTCGGCGTCTTTGAGCAAGAAAACGTCATCGCGAATCGCCGGGGTATTGAGCGGTGCGCCGCGCTCTTCCCAATCTGGAAACAGTTCCGCCAGTGCGCGAGGTTCAAAGACTGCGCCCGATAAAATATGTGCGCCAACTTCTGAGCCTTTCTCAACGACGCAAACCGTGAGCTCTTGCTCAGCCTCGTTGGCTTGCTGCATTAGTCGGCATGCGGCGGAAAGCCCAGATGGGCCCGCACCGACAATGACGACATCAAAGTCCATTACATCGCGTTCTACAGTTTCCACCCGGTTTCTCCTTATTCTCTTTAAGTGCCAGCGTTTACAAAGCTAATCTAAGGTTAACTCCAGGGAACTAGCTTATAAAAAGTCGGCCTTAATTTAAAACGGTCGTTTGCTTCTGGTTATGCCCCATGATAGGCATAATACCTGTGTCAGGTCACGCCTACGATGGTGAAAGGAGCATTTATTGACGGTATGCTTTGTTAACCCTCGTTCAGTGCTACGACTAAGGCCGTAGTGGATGATTAAGCATTAGGTATTGTCGCTTTGTGGCAGGCTATGGCAAATTGGGAGGGTTTTTCAATTGCGCACCTATCAAACGCTCGATTGAATTTTATGCATTGAATTTAAAAGCGCCGCCATTTTTTGTTGGCAGCGCCTGTATTGGGGCAGGCGAATCGCTGTTGAGCGATTGCCGGTAAGTCTTCAATACACCACACATCTTAAAAAGGGGTATCCGCTGGGCGGGTGCCGTCTCAGGGTAACGGCTTTACGACAAGCCAAGCGAGGAACCTATGAAAGTACTCGTCGCGGTGAAACGCGTCATCGACTATAACGTCAAAATCCGCGTTAAGGCGGATCATTCGGATGTCGATCTTACCAACGTCAAAATGGCCATGAACCCCTTCTGCGAAATTGCCGTGGAAGAGGCGGTACGCCTGAAAGAGAAGGGCGTGGCGACAGAAGTCGTCGCCGTCACGGTAGGGCCCAAAGCCGCCCAAGAGCAGCTGCGTACGGCATTGGCGCTGGGCGCCGACCGCGCCATTCATATCGAAACCGACGAGCGCGCCGAATCCCTGGCCGTGGCCAAGCTGCTGGCCAAAGTGGTCGAAGAGGAGCAGCCGGGGTTGGTGGTGCTGGGCAAGCCGAATCCCTGGCCGTGGCCAAGCTGCTGGCCAAAGTGGTCGAAGAGGAGCAGCCGGGGTTGGTGGTGCTGGGCAAGCAGGCCATCGACACCGACAACAATCAGACCGGCCAAATGCTCGCCGCGCTGACCGGTCTGCCCCAAGGCACTTTTGCCTCGGAAGTTGCAGTGGACGGTGACAAGGTGCATGTGACCCGTGAAATCGACGGCGGCCTGCAGACTATTGCGCTGACGCTGCCAGCGATTGTCACCACCGACCTGCGTCTCAACGAGCCGCGCTACGCCAAGCTGCCCGACATCATGAAGGCCAAGAAAAAACCGCTGGATGTGAAAACCCCCGCCGACTACGGCATCGAGGTCGCCTCCAAGGTCAGTCTGCTCAAAGTAGAGTCGNGACATCATGAAGGCCAAGAAAAAACCGCTGGATGTGAAAACCCCCGCCGACTACGGCATCGAGGTCGCCTCCAAGGTCAGTCTGCTCAAAGTAGAGTCGCCCGCCGAGCGCAAAGGCGGCGTCAAAGTCGCCTCGGTAGACGAGCTGATCGACAAACTGAAAAACGAAGCCAAAGTTCTTTGATACAAGTACTTTGCTACAAGCGCTTTGAAAGGAGTTG